>CAVXSJ010000012.1:0-106428 GCA_963764385.1 uncultured Solirubrobacteraceae bacterium
CGCGACGGCGAGAACAAAGTGGGCGATCGACACGATCGAGACGCGCGCGCACGAGGAGGCCCTCGAGGCGGAGCAGACCCTCGCGCAGCTCGAGGCGGAGCACCAGCAGGCGCTGGAGGAGGCCACCGCCGAACGCGACGAGGCGCTCCTGCAGCTCGCTGACGCGCGCGACGCGCAGGAGCAGATCAGCGCCGAAGCCGCGGCCCGCGTGGCCGAGCATGCCGAAGCGCTCGCGGCGCTCACCACCGCGCGCGACGAGGCGCTCGCCCAGCTCGCCGACGCGCGCGACACCCAGGAGCGCGCCGACGCCGTCGCCGAGGCCCGCGAGGCCGACCGCGCCGAAGCGCTCGCGGCGGTCATCGCCGCGCGCGACGAGGCGCTGGGGCAGCTCGCCGATGTGCGCGACGCCGAAGAGCGGCTCAGCGCGGAGGCCGAGGCTCGGGAGACCGCGCATGCCGAGGCGCTCGCGGCGCTCGCAGCCGACCACGAGCAGGCCCTCGCGCAGGTCGCCGAGACCGTCCTGAGAACAGGTCGCCGTAGCTGGAGGGCGTCAACGCCGCGCTCGCCGAACGGGCGGCGGCGGCGCTCGGCGAGCGCCTGGCGGTGGTCGAGACGCGCGCGGCGCTCGCGGCCGAGTCGGCGACGGAGGAAGCGAAGCTGGGCCCGGGAGGCCCACCGGGAGGTCGCCGCGCTCCGCCCATCGCCTGGAGGCGCTCGGCCGGGACGCCGGCGAGGAACGGGAGGGCGACCGGCGCGTCGTCGAGGCCCAGGCGACCGAGATCGCCGCGCTGCAGGGGGCGCTCGCCGAGCGGGCCGCGGCGGTCGCGGTCCCGATGCCGGAGCCCGCGCCCCGGCTCCGCCGCCCGGTGGAGGCCGAGACGCCCGTAGCCGAGCCTGGAGATCGCGGAGCAGGACGACGTCGCCCCGGCCGCGACCCCCAGTCGTGGCGTGCTGTGGGCAGGCGCCGACGAGGAGGGTCGCGGAGCCCGCGCTCCGGGTCGGCCGCGTCGGCGACGCCTGGATGCCCGCGATCCCGGGCGTGGCGCTTGTGCCGGTCGAAGCGTCCGCGGCGAACAACGGCCTCGCCGCGGAGCTCGGGAAGCTCGACCTCGTGCTCGTCGGCCCGTCCCACGGAGGACCCGAGTCGACCCCTCCGGCGTGGCTCGCCGACGCCGCCGCGACCGCCGGGGTCCCGGTCCTGGTGCTGCCGCCGCCCACGGGGGGCGAGACCGCCTGGCACGGGTCGGGCAACGCCAACGCCACCCGGCTGCCCGGCCGGCTCCTCGTGCTTCCGCCCGTCGACATGCGGGTGATCAACCCGTCCGGCTTCCGGCAGCAGACCGACGAGCGCTTCGCCGCCGTGGCCGGGGCGGGGCACACCCCGGAGCCTGGGCGCGTCGCCGCCTGGCTGGAGTCCGACCGCGACTTCCGTTCCTCACGGTCTTCGCCCGCAGCTCCCGGCGCCTCGCTTCGGTCCTGCGCCGGCGGGGGGAGATCGTGACCACGGAGCCCTTCGACGCCGGCGGCGTCGTCGAGGACCTTCGCGGCTGTCGGGCCGTCGTGGACCACTCGGCGCTGCACGCCGACCCGTCTCCCGGGCGGCGCGGCTGATCAGCCTCGCGGCCGCGGGCGTGCCGCTGCTGCTCCGCGACCGCGGTCCCGCGCTCGAGGACGCGCTGGGCCAGGACCTGCTGGGGGCCATCGACCGCTTCGACGAGCGGATGCTCGCGGACACCCATCTGCGCGAGGCCGCGAGCGTCGCCATGCGCCGCGTCGCCCTCGCGCGCCACGGCACCCGCAGCACCTGGGGCCGGCTGTCGGCCGCGGTCGGCGTCACCGCCCCGGCGGACGCCGCGGCGAGCCTGATCCTCGCCACCAAGCGCCCGCGGTACCTCGAGTTCGCGCTCGAGCAGGTCGCGGCCCAGACCTACGCGAACCGCGAGCTCGTCCTCGTGCTCCACGGCGACGCGTTCGACACGGCGGCGACACAGCGGTTGCTCGATCGCCACCCCGACGTCGCCACCACGATCGTGCGCGTGCCCGACGGGCTGCTGCTCGGCGAAGCGCTCAACCACGGCACCGAGGCCGCCTCCGGGGACGTGATCGTGAAGTTCGACGACGACGACTGGTACGACTCCCATCACCTCGAGGACCTCGATGCTCGGCGCTGGAGTACTCGGGCGCCGTGCTCGTCGGCAAGGCGGCGGAGTTCATCTACCTCGCCGACGTGGACGTGACGGTGCGGCGCTGGAGCACCCGCTCCAGCGCGACGCGCCCGGCAAGCTCGGCGGCCCGACGCTGACGATCCGCAAGTCCGACCTGCGGCAGATCGGCGGGTGGCAGCCCGTAGCGCGGCAGGTCGATCAGCGGTTGCTCAAGGACGTCGACGACGCCGGGGGGCGGGTGTACCGCACACACGGCTTCGGCTTCATCCTCAACCGGCACGGCACCGGGCACACCTGGACGGTCGACACCGACTACTTCCTCACCCGCGCCGACGCTCAGTGGCGCGGCCTCGCCCTCGAGGCCGCCGAGGTCACGCCCGTGGCCGCGGCGCGGGTCCCGATCGAGCTCTCCGCCGAACCTGCGTGACAGCGACACCGCAGCTCCCTCCCGCGACGACCGTGCCCCACAACGCCTGGCACCTCATCGAGCGCCCGGAGCTCGGCACGTGGACCCCGACGCTACGGTCAGCATCGTGCTGCCGGCCTTCGAGTGCCAGGCGGAGCTGGAGCTCACGCTGGCCGGACTGGCGTCGCAGACCTACCCGCGTTCGCTGATGCAGGCGGTGATCGCCGACGACGGCTCCGAGCCGGCCCTGGAGGCTCCGCGCTCGTCCGGCGATCTCGACGTCGTCCTCCTGCGCCAGCCGAACACCGGGTTCGGCAGCGGGCGGGCACGCAACGCCGCCGCGGCCGCCGCCGAGGGCGAGATCCTGATCCTGCTCGACGCCGACATGCTGCCCGCGCCGTGGCAGATCGAGGCGCACGCCCGGTGGCATCACAACGGCAGCGACCTCGTCACCCTCGGGGAGCGCCGTCACGTCGACGTGGCCGGGCTGACCGCGGAGGCGTCCTGACGCCGCGGGCCCGGCCACGCCGGAGGCCATGGAGGCGCTGTTCGCCGGCCGGCCACAGTCCGGCGTGCCGTGGATCGAGCGGTTCCTGGAGCGCACGCAGCGCCTGCGGCGCCATCGCCTCGATCTGTTCCGCATCTTCACCGGCGGTAACGCGGGAATGCTCAGAGCACCTGGGACGCGGTGGGCGGGATGCACGTGTTCGGCGTGCGCGGCACCGAGGACACCGAGCTCGGCTACCGGCTGTTCAACCACGGCGCGGTCTTCGTGCCCGACGCCGAGGCGATGAACTGGCACCAGGGGATGTCGTTCTTCCAATCCGAAGCCAAGGCGCGGGTCAAGTACGACCGCACGCCGGTGCTCGCCAACCACATCCCGGTGGGCGGGTTCCGCCCGCGCGGCGGGAACCGGGCCGTATGCCGTGCGGCGTCGCGGTGCTGCTCGACGTGCGCACCGCCACCGGCGAGGTCGTCTGGGCGGCCGTCGACGCCGTGCTCGAGGGCGCCTTCACGGACGTCCGCGTGGTCCTGACCGTCGACCGGGACTACCCCGAGACCAAGTATCTGCGCGATGCCTTCGAAGCCGACTCCCGCGTCGAGGTCCGCGTCGACGACGCAACGCCGCCGTACGAGCTGGCCGGGCGCTCGCCCTTCTTCGTGCTGCTGCCGGACGCGGCCGCGCCCGGCGAGGAGCACGATCGGCGACTCGTCGCGCGCCTGAGCCAGGACCGCTCGGCGCGATCCACCTCACCGTGCCGGGGTGTCCCCGCGGCAGGCGATGGTGCATGCGTACGCGACGGGCGCGAGCCGCCGCGCGGCGCGCGTCGCGGCCGCGGACGAGGTGACTGGCAGGTCGCGCTCGGGCGCGTCTTCAACGAGACTGGGCGGCGGGCGTGGACTTCGGCGTGCGGACCCACCCCGCTCCGGCCTCCGAGTAGCCCATGCCCGCGACGCCCTACATTCCCCGCGTGAACACGAACCCCCGGCAGGGGCAACCATGACGGTCGCCGACGGCTCGCGACCGCATCGCCTGGGCGCTCACCGCTCTCGCCGGCGACGAGGTGCTCGACGTCGGGTGCGGCACCGGCGAAACGGCGCTGGCGCTCGCGCGCGCCGGCCGCCAGGTCAGCGGAGCCGACCCGCGCCCGGACTGCGTCCGCGCGGCGCGCGACGCCTTGTTCGCCGAGTCCGACGACGTCAGGTCCCGAACCCGCTTCCTCGTCGTCGAGGGACCCCTCCCGTTCGGCGACGCGTCGTTCGACTCGGCGCTGCTGGAGGACCCGACCCGGCCGACGGGCTGACGGGGTTGCTGCTCGAGCTCCGGCGCGTCGTACGACCGGGAGGCGCGATCGCGGCTTGGGCCGCACCGACGCCATGCCGCGGGTCCTGGAGGCGGTGGAGCCGCTCCTGGAGGTCGAGGGCGAGGATCGCGTCGGGGACGCCGCGGTCGTCCTCCTGCGAACGCCGCGGGACCCGGACCGCCGAACGCGACGGTTCGCCGCTGGAGCTGCTCCGCGCGGCCATGCGAGACGACCAGCGAACGATCGCGCGGCTCGAGTCCGATCGCGACCGGCTCGCCGGCGAGCTGCGCGCCGAACGGCGGCGGGCGGATCAGGAGCGAGGCCCGGCTCGGCGAGGTCGAGGCGCTCGAGGGAGAGGCCGCTCGGCTGCGCGAGCACCTGTCGACGACCCGCGCCGACGCCGCCGCCGAACGGGAGCGCACCGCGGAGGCGCTTGCCGAGCGGGACCGCCTGCGCGCGGAGGCCGCGCGAGCCGGCCAGGAGCTGGAGCGGCTGCGTGAGCGCCTCGACACGGAGGCCAGGGAGCGTGAGGTCATCTCCCGCAGGGTCTCGGTGCAGACCGCCCGGGCCAACGAGGCGCGCGGCGAGGAGGAGCGCATGCGGCGGCGACTGGCTCGCGTGCAGGAGAAGCACGACCGCAAGGAGGCGCAGCTGAACTCCATCCGGTCGAGCCGCGCCTTCCGGCTGACCCGCGCGAGCTGGTGGCTCAGCCGCACGATCCAACGGCCGTTCCGTCGCGGCGGACGGTAGTGCCGCCGGACGGGCCTTCCCGGCCGGTCTTCGTCGGCGGAGTCGGGCGCAGCGGCACCCACGTCATGGCCCACCTCGCCGCGGCCTCGGCGGGACTCGCCATGGTGCCGCGCGAGGCCGTCTTCCACGCGACGCCGAAGGGCCTCCCCGGCGTGCTCGACGGGACGGTGAGCGTCGAGACGTTCGTCCGCCGGCTGCGGAACCTGTGGTGGCGGCGCGCCACGCCATGGGACCCGGCCGTGGAGCGCGGCCTGTTCAAGACCGTGCCGGAGCCCCGCTTCGAGGCGGCGGTCGCGGCGTTCGAGGCCGACGCCGCGGGTGGTGAGGTGGTTGCGGCGGCCCGGTCGCTCGTGCGGTCGGTGTTCGACCCCCTGGCCACCGACGCGGGAGCGCGCGACTGGGTCGAGATGACGCCTGCGAACGCGGCCGCCGCCGACGGCCTGCACACGCTGTTCCCGGCGCTGCGCATGATCCACGTCGTGCGCGACGCGCGCGACGTAGCGTGCTCGCTCATGCGCGTGCCCTGGGGGCCGACGACGCACGCCGGCGCCCTGTCCTATTGGGAGGCCAACCTGCGCCGCGCGGCGGCCGGCACGGCGCGCCTGCCACACGGGTGCGTGCTCGTGGTGCAGCTCGAGGAGCTGCTGCTCACGGATCGCGAGCGCTCGTTCGACCGCGTGCGGCGGTTCTTAGGGCTCGACGACGATCCGGAGATGCGCCGCTTCTTCGACGAGAACGTGACGGCCGGGCGGGGTCACGTCGGACGGTGGCGCGCCGAGCTGTCCCGAGCCGAGCGCGCGCGGATCACGGGCGCCTACTACGAGGTCCTCGAAGGCCTCGCGAACGATGGGATCGGCTGCGCACCACCGCCGGAGCCGCTCCCCGCGCGGTTCTCCGGGACGCAGTGGCGTCCCGCGACCACCGCCATCGACCCGTGGGCGGACGGCCGCGCGGTCGACGCCTGAGCTAGCGCTCGCGGCGAGCCGCGAGGCGGGCGCCGACGGCCAGGGCGAGCGCCACGGCCGCGCCGAGCGCGAGCAGGAGATAGGCCCTGGGCAGCGACGGCGAGGAGGCGACGCTCGCCTCCCGGACGGCGGTGCCGGCCGGGATGTCCGACTCGCCCGACTTGGCGGCCTCCGCCTTGTCGGCCTTGTCCTGCGTGTCGCTTCTTGTCCTTCTGCGGGCGCCGCCGCCCGCCGTGCCGTTCGCCGACTGCCGTCGCCACCCGACTCCGACGTGCCGGGGACGATCGACGAGGTGCCGAAGCCGTTGTCGCTGCGGATCGGCGACGGTCCGCCGGAGTTCGTCTCGGCGGGCGCCGCGGACCCGGAGCCGCCCGAGCCGCCGGAGCCGCCGGGGGTCGCGAGCCGCCGTCGAGTCGGAGCCTTCGAGTCCTTGCCGGAGTCGCGGCGACCGCGGTCCCCGCGGCTGCGCGGGGCCCCGTCGCGCCGCCCCTGGTCGATCGGGATCTCGTAGATCGTGCCTGACGGCGATCCCTGAGACGGATCGGTCGGGACGGGATCCTGGGCCGAAGCGCCCGCGGGGAGCAGAAGGCGCAGAGCAGGATGAGCAGGCCGGAGTTGTCGTCATGAAGCGCATCACGCCACAATGTAAGCATCACGGATGCGCAGACACGCGAGGCGCCCGCCGAGGAGACGGTACTCCAGGCGCCGCGAAAGGCTGAACACCACGCGATAGGGACGGCTCTCGGCGCCGCTCCGACGGTCGTCGCGATCGCGCTGCTGTTCGTCGCCACGTGGGCGGACGGCGCGTTCCTGGTCAAGAGCTGGGGGCCGCTGGCCGTGTTCGCGCTCGTGGCGGTCGCGGCGGGCACCGCAGCCGAGGTCCGCGGCGCGGCGCTGGCGATGGCGGTCGCGATGGCGCGGCCTGGCCGGCTGGGCGCTGCTCTCGACCTGGAGCGCCGCTCCCGGCAGAGCGCTCGAGGGCGGCGGCCGCGACGCGCTGTACGCGGCGCTGGTCGCGCTCCCGCTGCTCACGCTGCCGTCGCGCCGGGCGGCGGTCGCGCATCGCCCAGCTGCTGTGCGCGCGGCGCGGCGGTCGATCGTACTGGCGCTACGCTCGTGAGCTGCCTGGACGACGGCGGCGCCGCACTTCCTCGCCGGGCGGCTCGACGATCCCGTCGGCTACCGGAACGGGACCGCCGCGCTGTTCGCGCTGTGCTTCTGGCCGCTGGTGTCGGTCGCGGCGCAGCGGCGCGCCCACCCGCTGCTGCGCGGGGCGACGCTTCGCGCTCGCGGTGACCGCCCTCGGGCTCGCGTTCCTCACGCAGTCGCGCGGGGTGCTGCTCGGCTTCTGCTGCGGCGCCGTGGTGGCGCTCGCGCTCGGTCCCGACCGGATCCGCCGGGCGTGGCTCGCGATCCTCGCCGTGGCCGCGATCGCGGCGTGCTCCGGGACGCCTGCTCGAGCCCTACGACGCGTTCGTGGCCGCCCGGACGACGGATCGCGCGCCGCGGTCGAGCACGCCGTCGCAGACGCTCGCGCAGGTCGCGCGTCGGGGGCTTCGTCGCCGCGCTGCTGCTGGCGCTGGTCGACGGCGGGCTGCGGCTGTCGCGGGAGCAGACGCACGATCCGGGCCGTCGCGGCGGCGGCGCTCGCGTGCTCACGCTCGCCGTCGTCGCCGGCGCGGCTGCTGGCGGTCGGCAACCCCGTGGCGCTGGTGACGGACAAGGTGACGAGTTCAAGCAGCTCGACGTCGCCTCGCCCGGCGAGACGCGGCTCGGCTCGACCGGCGGGCAGCGCTACGACCTGTGGCGGATCGCGTGGAGCGAGTTCCGCGCCGCGCCGCTAACGGCGTCGGCGAGGGCGGCTACACGGTCCGGCTACTACCAGGAGCGCGCCACCGACCGCAACCTCTCGACGCCGCACAGCCTCCCGCTGGGGTGCTGGCCGAGCTCGGGCTGGTCGGCGCGCTGCTGCTGGTCGGCGCGCTGATCGCGGCGGCGCTCGCGCTCGCGCGGGGCTGGCCGTCGCGCGACGCCGGCGAGCGCCGGTGGGCCTCCGCGCTGGCCGCCGGCGGCGCCGTCGCTGCTCGGCCAGTCGGTGGTCGACTGGCTGTGGCAGATCCCGGGGCTGACCGGGCTCGGGCTGGTGTGCCTCGCGACCGCGTGGCGATCGTCTCGCTGCCCCGCGCGGCCGAGCACGCCCCCGCGCCGGGACCGCCGCCGCGCGCCGGGCATCACCGCGCGCGTCGTGCCGGATCGCGGCGCTGCTCGTGGCCGGCGTGTTCCTCGCCGACGTCCAGTCCGCTGCGCGCGGGCGCCGACGTCGGCTCCGCCAGCGCCTCGACCGCGCCGCGCACCGCCTCGCGGCTGAACCCGTCGCGCTCGCCGCCCCGCTTCCAGCAGGCGGGCGCGCTCGAGGAGCTGGGCGGCGCGGCGAGGCGCGCGCCGCGTGCAGCGAGGCGCTCGAGCGGGAGCCGAGGAGCTTCGTCACGATGGCGCTGCTGGGCGACCTCGAGACGCGGGCGGGCAACGCCGCCGCGGCGCGCGCCTGGTACCGCGGGGCGCTCGCGCTCAACCCGGGCGACGTCGGCCTGCAGCAGCTCGCGCGCTGACGACGTGCGCGTCGTCTTCCTGACGCACTACTACCCGCCCGAGGCGGGGGCGCCGCAGACGCGGATCGCGGCGCTGACCGCCGGCCTGAGGCGCCTCGGCTGGGAGGTCGCCGTGCACACCGGCTTCCCGCACTACCCGGTCGGCCACGTGATGGCCCCGTACCGCAACCGGCCGCTGCTGCGCGAGACCGGCGCCGGCGGCGAGCGCGTCGTGCGCAGCGCGATCTACGCGACCGCCAACCGCGGCTTCGCGCGCCGCCTGATGGGCCACGGCTCGCTGTGCGCGTCGGCGCTGGCCACGGCGCCCGCCAGCGGCCCGGCCGACGTGGTGGTGGTCGAGAGCCCGCCGCTGTTCCTCGCCGCCGCGGGGGTGGCGTACGCGGCCGCCAAGCGCGCGCCGCTGGTCGTCAACGTCGCCGACCGCTGGCCGGCGAGCGCCGTGCAGCTCGGCGCGCTCGACGATCCGCGCGCGATCGCCGCCGCCGAGCGGCTGGAGCGCTGGATCTACCGCCACGCGGCGGCGGTCACGGTGCCGACGGAGGGGCTCGAGCGCGACATCGGCGCCGAGCCGGCCGCGGCCGGGCGCGTCGCGCACCTCCCGCCCGCCGTCGACACCGCCCGCTTCGCCGCCATCCCGGACCCGGAGCCCCGCCAGGGGCCGCTGCGGGTGCTCTACGCGGGCACCATCGGCCTCGCCCACGGGATCACCACGCTGCTCGAGGCGGCTCGGCTGGCGGGACCGGACGTCGTGCAGGTCGTCGTGGCGGGCGGCGGCGCCGAGGCCGACCTCGTGGCCGCGGGCGCACCGGGCAACGTGCGCGCGATCGGGATCGTCGCGCCCGAGGCGGTGCCGGGGCTCTACGCGGAGGCGGACGCCGGCGTGGTCCTGCTGCGCGACCGGCCGATCCTCTCCGGCGCGCTCCCGACGAAGCTGCTCGAGTGCCTCGCCGCAGGGCGCCCCGCGGTCCTCTCAGCCCACGGTGAGGCCGCCGCGCTGCTCGAGGAGACCGGCACGGGCGTCGCCGTGGCCCCCGAGGATCCCGCCGCCCTGGCGGAGGCGTTCCGCCGCCTGCACGGCGACGCGGCGCTGCGTGCGCGGCTCGGCGCGGCGGGGCGGGCGCTGGCCCGCTCGCGCTTCGATCGCGACGTGTCCGTGCGCGCCTGGGCCGAGGTGCTCGAGGGCGTCGCGGCTCAGCGCGCGCCGGCGATAGGCGTCGAAGGCGGGCTTCGGCGTGCCGTCGGCCGCCAGGAGCCCGTTCGTGATGCCGTTCACCGGGTCCGGCTCGTCGAGCAGCGTGTACCACCCGATACCGGCGATCCAGGGCGTGCGGTGGGCGATCCGGTAGGCGGCCTGCACCCACTGGGCCTGCTCGTCGCGGGAGACGAAGAAGCCGAACGCGCGGTTCGCGTGGTCGGAGGAGACGCCGAACTCCGAGACCCAGATCTTCGGCTTGATCTTGCGCTTGCGGTAGACGCGCTTGACCTGCCGGTGCAGGGTGTCGAGGTCGCTGAAGTCGCGCAGCTTGGGGTAGTAGGGCCGCTGCTTGAGGTCCGGGAAGCGCGCGGAGAACGCGTTGTGCCCGTACCAATCGAGCCGCGGCGGTTTCCCATTGGGCAGGCGCATCCACTTCAGCCAGTCCGTCGGCATCACATCGCCCGTCGTGAACGTCATGCCGCCGATCACCTTGTTGCGGCGGTTGAGCTTCTTGAGCGTCCCGTAGGAGCGGTCCAGCAGCGTGGCGTAGCGGCGCGGGCCGACCGGCGAGGCGGGCGGCAGCGGCATCCAGTTGAAGGCGCGCGACGGCTCGCCCCAGATCATCCAGTGCCGCACGCGCGGGTAGCGCTTCGCGACGGCGACGAGGAAGTCCGTGTAGTAGCGATCGCGATCCGGCGCGTAGCTGCCCGGCTTGCCGCCCTTCGCCCAGTTGGGCGTGTCCTTGATCATCAGCGCCATGCGCATGCCGTTGCGCCGCGCCGCGGTGACCGCCTTGTCCACGTCCGGGTTCCACTTGTACGCGGGATCGTTGGGGTCACGCGGATGCGTGGGCATGATGTCGGCGACCCGGCCCCACACGATCTGGCGCTGCATCATCTCGACGCCGAGGTACTTGTACACGGGGTACGCCGAGCTCCCGTCGGGGAGCTCGTTGGGGCCCCACATCGACTTGATGTCGGCGCTCGCCGAGGCCGGGAGCGCGACAACGAGCGCGACGAGCAGGACGGCCAGCGTCCCGGCGCGGCGGGAGGTGCGGCTCACGCGAGGACGCCCTCGAGGGCCCGCGCGACGTCGTCGACGTCGTCGTCGGTCATGGCTGGGAACAGCGGAAGCGTGAGCGCCCGCGCAGACCAGTCGGCCGCCACCGGCAGGTCCTCCGGCCGCAGCCCCAGGCGCTCGCGGTAGTACGTCTGCAGGTGAATGCCGCGGAAGTGCACGGTCGTGCCGATGTTGCGCAGGCGCAGGCGGCTGGAGAGCGTGTCGCGGTCGGCGCCCGCGTCGGGGGACACCTGGACGATGTAGAGGTGGTGGGCGTGGCGCGCGTGCTCGGGCGGCCGCGGCGGCAGCTCGAGCGGCAGGTGGGCGAGCCGCGCGTCGTAGAGGTCGGCGAGGTGCCGGCGGCGCGCGATCCAGCCGTCGAGGCGGCCGAGCTGGTGGATGCCCACCGCGGCCGAGATGTCGTGCATCGCGAACTTGTAGCCGGGCTCGGGCACGTCGTAGTCGGCGGGCGCGACGTCGCCGTGGCGCGCCCATGACGAGCGCGTCAGCCCGTGCAGCGAGAGCCGCCCGACGCGATCGGCGAGCTCCTCGTCGCCGATCGCCAGCGCCCCGCCCTCGAACGTGGTGATGTTCTTGGTCGCGTGGAAGGAGAAGGCGGTGAGGTGGCCGTGCGAGCCGATCCGACGCCCGCGCCACTCGGCCCCGATCGCGTGCGCGGCGTCCTCGACCAGCGCGATCCCGTGACGGTTCGCGAACGCCTGGAGCGCGTCGATGTCGACCGGGTGGCCCGCGAGGTGCACGGGCAAGATGGCGCGGACGCGCTCGCTGATCCGCCGCTCGGCGTCGGCGAGGTCGATCAGGCCGGTGGTCGGCTCGGAGTCCACGAGCACCGGGGTGGCGCCAAGGTGCACGACGGCGTTGGCGCACGAGACGAACGTCAGCGATGGAACCAGCACTTCGTCGCCGGGACCGATGCCCAGCACCTTCAGCGCCAGCGTGATGCCGGCGGTACAGGAGTTCAGGCAGCGCACCTGAGCCGCGCCCGTGTAGTGGGCGAGCCGGTCCTGCAACTCCCCCACGCGAGGCCCCGTGGTCAGCCATCCGCTGCGGATGGCGTCCAGCAGCTCCTCGATCTCCTCCTCGCCGATATCGGGCTCGCTGACCCCCAGGAAGAGCTCGCGGCCCACATCGGTGCCGGTGTGCATCCGCGCAGTCTCGCAGCCTGCCGTGGCCGACGCGTGGCTTGAGGGGCCATTTTCCATCCCTTCGCCAACGTGGACCCGTGAGGGAAGTTGCGCTAAGCGGGGCCGTCGTACACGTCGCGCAGGGCTCCGGCGACGACAGCGGGAGCGAAACGCTCGCGCGCGACGGCGAGCGCGCGCTCGCCGGCCTCGGCGTCCCCGTAGAGGGCGCGGAGCCGGTCCGCGAGGGCCGGCGCGGAGCCCGGCGGGAAGCGGCCTTCGACCGGCACGACCTCGGCGAGGCCACCCGCGTCGGCGGCTACTACGGGGAGCCCGGCCGCCATCGCCTCGAGCGCGGCGAGCGGGAGGATCTCGGCGAAGCGGGAGGGGACCACCGCGACGGCCGCGTCGCGGCGCAGTGCGCTGAGTTCCGCGGCCGGGAGCGCGCCCGTGAATCGGACGTCAAGCCCCGCGGCCTGCGCGCGCAGCGCCCCCGCCTGTGGACCGTCGCCGGCCACCACGAGCGGCAGGCCGGTCTCCCGCGCGGCGGCGACCGCGTCCGCGAACCCCTTCTCGGGCGTGAGCCGCCCGGCCGCGAGCGCGAAGCGCCCGGTCGTCGCGGAGGACGCCCGCGCGATCTCGCGCTGGACGGAGCCGATCACGTGGGCGCGCTCCCCGACCGGCGCGCCGAGCTCCCGCAGCCGCCCGAGCGCGAACGCGCTGGGGACCACGAACGCGTCCACGTTCGCGGACAGCCGCCGTTGCCACAGCGACAGTCCCGCGGCGTACGCGACCGCCTCGGCACGAGAGCCGCCGCGGCAGTTGAGCCGGACCCCGGGGCGCGTGTCGCGGCCGTGGCAGCGGGTGCAGTCGGCGCCGGCCGTGAAGCACAGCCCCTGGGCGCAGACCAGCCGGTAGTTGTGCAGGTGCAGCACGACCCGGGCGCCGGCCTCGCGCGCCGCCGCCAGCGCCCGCCAGCCGAACGACGGGTTGACGTTGTGGGCGTGCACCACGCGCGCTTTGGTTCGGCGGACCGCGTGCGCGATGTCCTCCGGCGCCAGGCCGCCGCGCAGCAGGCCGAGCGCGGCGCGCCCGTTGCCGAGGGCCGCCGAGTCGCGCTCGAGCACCTCCGCGTCCTCCCCGAGGTGCTCGCCGATCAGCCACCGCAGGTCCTCGACCGCCCGCTCCTCGCCGCCGGGCAGGCGGTACCGGTTGTGGAGCAGCAGGATCACGGCACGAGCCTAGATGGGTGATGCCACGAGGTCCGTGCCGTGGTGAGTCGTGGCATCACCCATCTCGGCGCCTACGCTCTCGGCGCGTGTCTCCGCCCGCCTCGCTCCTGTTCCCCACGCGCCGCCGCCGCGGCTATCTCGCGGTCGCGCTGGCGTCCGTCGCCCCGCAGGCGGCCGAGCACGGCGCTGAGCTGATCGTGGTCGAGGACGACCCGGCCGACGAGGAGACCGAGCGCCTCGTCCGGTCGCACGGTGGGCTCTACCTCGCGCATGGCGAGCCTCGCGGGATCAACGTCGCGCGCAACACGGCGCTCGACGCCGCCTCCGGGGAGCTGCTGTGCTTCCTCGACGACGACGTCGAGGTGTGGCCCGGCTGGCTCGGCGCGCTGCTCGCGGCCGCCCGCGCGTACCCGGAGCACGAGGCGTTCGGCGGCCCGATCCGCCCCCGGCTGGAGGGCGGGCGCCTGCACGCGTGTGGACGCGAGCCGCTCCCGCTGACCTCGCTCGACCTCGGCCCCGCCGACCGCGACGCCGAGTTCGCGTGGGGCGCGAACCTGGCCCTGCGGCGTCCCGCGGTGGAGCGGATCGGGCGCTTCGACACCGCGCTGGCGGGCGCGGGCGACGAGGAGGACTGGCAGCGGCGGCTGCGCGCCGCGGGAGGGCGGATCCGATACGTCGCCGCCGCCGGCGTCGACCATCGCCGGGCCGGTGTGGATGCCCGCCTCGCCGCCCTGTCGCGCGCCGCCTTCCACCGCGGCCGCGCCGCCCGGCGCTACGACGCGTTCAAGGGCGTCGCGCCGCCGCTTGCCGGCGAACTGCGCACGCTCGCGGGGTGTGTCTGGCACGCCGTGCGCCGCCGCTGCGGGAACGGGATCGTGCTCACGGCGCTGACCGCGGGGCGGCTGGCGGAGCTGGCCGACCCCGCGCCCGTGCCGATCCCGCCGGACACGCCGGACTACGCCTCGGGACGCTCCGGGACGCTGTCGCGGATCACCGCGCTCGTGGGCGCGGCGCGCGACGCCCGCGCCACGGCTTTCGGCCTCCCGCAGCGCGTCGCGCTGGCCCTCGCGGCCCGTCGCGCGCCCCGGCGGCGCGTGCTGGTGCTCGGCGTGGCGCGGCCGGAGAACTCGCGCACGGTGGCGGCCGCGCGGCGGGAGCTGGCCCGCTCCCGCCACGAAGTGGCCGTACACATGGACCCCGCCGTCCGGTCCGACGCCGGCAAGTGGCGCAACCTCAACGCCGCGCTCGCGCTCCACGCCGCGGAAGGGTTCGACTGGCTGCTGATCGTCGACGACGACGTCCGGCTCCCGCGCGGCTTCCTCGACGCGTTCCTGCTGTGCGCCGAGCGATTCGGGTTCCGGCTGGCGCAACCCGCCCACGCCTTCGCGTCGCACGCCGCGTGGGACGTCACGCGCCGCCGGCCGGGGCTGCTCGCGCGGACCGGCCGGTTCGTCGAGATCGGGCCGGTGACGGCGATCCACCGCGACGCGTTCGCCGCACTGCTCCCGTTCCCCGACCTCGCGATGGGCTGGGGCTTGGACGCGCGCTGGAGCGCGCTGGCCGGCGAGCGCGGCTGGCCGGTCGGGATCGTCGACGCCACGCCGATCCGGCACCTGCGCCCGGTGGCGGGCGACTACCCGCGCGACGCGGCGGTCGCCGAGGCGGAGGCGTTCCTCGACGGCCGCGCCTACGTCACGCGCGAGCAGGCCGCCGAGGTGCTGGCGGAGCACCGGCGGCTCTGATGCGCGTCGCCGTCGTGGCGGAGTACTACCCGCGCGCCGCCGACCCGGTGCTGGGCGTGTGGGCGCACCGGCAGGCGCTCGCGGCGCGCGACGCGGGAGCCGACGTGCGCGTGCTCGTCCTGCATCGCCCGCTTCCCTCCCGCGCCGCACTGCGCAGCCGCAGCCCCGCGGCGTTGGTCGCACCGCTGCGCCAGCCGCTGCGCGCGGAGCTGGACGGTGTCGAGGTCCGCTACGTGCCCTTCCTCGCTCCCCCGCGGCCGCGCAGCTACGGCAGCTGGGGCGCGTGGGCGGCCCCGTCGCTGGCGCTCGCGCTGCGACGGCTGCGCCGCGAGTTCGCCTTCGACCTCGTGCACGCCCACTACGCCGCCCCGGCGGGCGACGCGGTCCGGCGCGCCCGCCCCGGGGTGCCGACGGTGATCTCGGTGCACGGGGGCGACGTGCTGTCGGTCGCCGGGCGCTCGGCCGCGGGCGGGCGGGCGGTGCGGAGCGCGCTCGGCGCCGCGCGGCTCGTGCTCGCCAACTCGGCGGCGATCGAGACGCGCTGCCGCGAGCTGGGCGCGGAGCGCACCCGCGTCGTGCACCTCGGGACCGACCTCCCGGCCACGCCCGCCGCTGGCGGCGGGCTCGTCACCGTCGCCCACCTCGTCGCCCGCAAGCGCCACGCCGACGTGCTGCGCGCGCTGTGGCTGCTGCGCGACGAGCACCCGGACCTGCGCTGGACCGTGGTCGGGGACGGGCCCGAGCGGCCGGCGTTGGAGCGCCTGGCCGGCGAGCTCGGCGTGCGCGACCGCGTCATCTTCACCGGCGAACTCCCACCCGCCGAGGCGGCCGCCGCAGCCCAGAGGGGCGCGCTGTTCGTGCTGCCGAGCGTCGACGAGGCGTTCGGCGTGGCCTATGTGGAGGCGATGGCCGGCGGCGTGCCCGCGATCGGCTGCCGCGGCGAGGCGGGACCGGAGGAGATCGCGGCGGCGGGGGGCGGGATGCGGCTCGTGCCGCCCGCCGACCCCGAGGCGCTGGCCGCCGAGCTGCGCGCGCTCCTCGCCGACCCCGGGCGGCGGCGCGAGCTCGGCGCGGCGGCCCGCGCGACCGTCGAGGCAGGCTTCACCTGGCCGCGCTGCGGCGAGGCGACCGTGGCGGCGTACGAGGCGGCGCTGCGATGAAACCCGTCCTCTTCGTCACCAACCACGCACCGCCGTTCCGGATCGGCGCGTTCGCCGCGCTGCACGAGCGCGAGGACGTCGTGTTCGCGCTGATCGGCGGCGGCGTGCGCCACGGCGGCGGCGCGGAGGGCGGCAGCGCGCTGATCGGCGGCGTGCGCCACGGCGAGGGCGCGGAGGGCGGCGGCGCGCCGATCGGCGGCATGCGCCACGGCGGCGACCTGCCGTTCCCGGTCGTCCGGCCGTCGGAGCGCGGCGTCGCGCGGCTCGCCGCCTCGGGCCGCTTCCGCGCGGTCGTCGCGGGACTCTCCGGGCGCGTGGCGCTGCCGGCGGCCTACGCCGGCGCCCGCGCCGCACGGATCCCGTTCGTCCTGTGGGCGACGATCTGGGCCCACCCGCGCACGCCGGCCCACGCGCTCTCCTACCTGCCGCTGCGCCACATGTACCGGCACGCCGACGCGGTCGTCACCTACGGCCCGCACGTCTCCGCCTACGTGCGCGCCAAGGGCGCGAACCCGGTCTTCGAGGCGCCCCAGAGCGTCGACGACGCGTTCTGGTCGGCGCCCGCCACCCCCGAGCGCCGCGCGCCGTTCCAGGCCCTGTTCGCGGGCCGCGAGGCGCCGGAGAAGGGCCTCGACGTGCTCCGCGACGCCTGGCGGCAGGCCGCGCTCGCGGACGCCGAGCTGGTCGTGGCGGAGGCCGAGCCGCCCGCGCGGCTCCGCAACTTCTATGCGGGCAGCGACGTTCTGGTGGTGCCGTCGATCCCCACGCGCGACTTCCTGGAGCCGTGGGGCCTCGTCGTCAACGAAGCCTTCGACCAGGGGGTCCCCGTGATCGCCACCGACGCCGTCGGAGCCGCCGCCGGCGGCCTCGTCAAGCACGACCGCACCGGCCTTGTCGTGCCCGCCGGCGACGCGTGGGCGCTGGCCGCCGCTCTGCGCCGTCTGCACGCCGATCGCGACCTCCGTGAACGCCTCGGGAACGCCGCGCGGGAGGCGGTCCGCGGGTACTCGCACGAGGCCTGGGCGCGGGGCGTAAGCGCCGCCCTGCAGGCGGCCGGAACCTCGAGAACCCCCTGCTAGCGTGAATCTGATGCTTCGTGCAGCCCTGGTCCTGGGGTGCCTGCTGCTCGGGCTGGTCGCCCCCGCGGCGGCCACCGCGGCCTCGACGACGCAGATCCTCCGCGACTGCGCCGACGACGGTGTCCTGCAGGGCGACTACTCGCCCTCCGAGCTGCGCAAGGCGCGCCAGAACATCCCGGCCGATACCGACGAGTACACCGACTGCCGCGACGTCCTCGCGCGCGCCGCGGCGGCCGGCGTCGTCAACTCGAACAACGGCTCGTCCGGCGGCTCCGGGGGCTCCTCGGGAGGCGCCGGGTCGTCGCGCAACGAACGCGACAACGAGCCGCCCGCCGACCCGCACACGCCCGAGGGCCGGCAGATCGTCGGCGAGGCCGGGGCCAAGCCCCCGCCGGGCCCGGTGACGATCAGCGGGCGCCCCGTCGTCCCGGGCACCGCGGGCCTCGCGGCCGACAGCGTGCGCAACCAGATTCCGACCAGCCTGATCATCGCGCTCGCGCTGCTCGGCGCCGGAGCGCTGGCCACCTTCACCCCGTTCCTCCGCCGCCATGTCCTCGCTCGCCTCCGGCGCTGACCTCGCGCCGCGCCGGCAGCACACCCGGACCGTCACGATCCCGTGGGCGGGACCGGGCGCCTGGCTGAGCTTCTCGGTCGCGCTCGTCATCGTGCTCGCGACGTTCGTCGCGCGCGGCGGTGTGCGCCTGGAGCCGACCACGAACGTCGAGATCGGCCTCATGCTGCTCGGCGGCGGGGTGGTCGCCGCGGCGTGCCTGTTCGCGCCGCGTGAGCGCCTCTACGGCGTCTGGGCCGTGCTCGCGTTCGGGCTGCTGGCCGCGTACACGGCGCTGTCGATCCTGTGGTCGCTGGCGCCGGCCGACTCCTGGTCGGAGGCCAACCGCGTGTTCGCCTACCTGGCCGTGTTCGCCGGCGCCGTCGGGCTCGTGCGGCTGTTCCCCGGGCGCTGGACGGAGCTCCTCTACGGCGTGCTGGCCGGGACCGTGATCGTGTGCGCGTGGGCGCTGCTGACCAAGGTCTTCCCGGCCGCCCTGGCCGCCGACGAGCAGCTGGCCCGGCTGCGCGCTCCGTTCGAGTACTGGAACAGCGTCGGCCTGATGGCCGCGCTCGCGGTCCCCGCGCTGATGTGGCTGACCGCCCGGCGCTCCGGCTCCGCCGCCGTCAACGCCCTCGCGTGGCCGCTGCTGGGGCTCGCCTGGGTGTGCCTGATGCTCTCCTACTCGCGCGGCTCCCTGATCGCCCTAGCCATCGGCCTCGCCATCTGGCTCGCAGCCGTGCCGCTGCGACTGCGGGCGGTCGCAGCGCTGATCTCCTCCGCCGTGCTCGCCACGCCGGTCGTGCTGTGGGCGTTCGAGCAGGACGGCCTGACCGTCGACCGCGCGCCGATGTCGGCCCGCGTCGACGCCGGCCACGAGCTGGGTGCGCTGATCGTGCTGCTGCTCGCGCTGCTGATGGCGGCCGGCCTGGTCGTCGGCTACATCACCTCCCGCCGCCCGCCCTCGGAGCACGCCCGCCGGCGGGCGGGGCGCGTGCTGCTCGGCGGGCTGGCGCTCGTGCCGGTGGTCGTGCTGATCGCGCTGGCGGCGTCCCCCGGTGGGATCGGCGGCCAGACCGGCGACGCCTGGAACCGCCTCGTGGACCCCCAGGCCCGCACGCCCGGCAACACGCCTGATCGCCTGGCCGCGACCTCTTCCGTGCGCGCTCGCTACTGGGAGGAGGCGCTCAAGGTCCACGGCAACTCGACGGTCGTCGGCACCGGCGCCGGCGCCTACGCGACGGTCCGCAACCGCTACCGCGAGAACGGCGACATCATCGTCCGCCACGCGCACGGCTACGGCGTGCAGACGCTCTCCGATCTCGGCTGGGTCGGCATCGGCATCTCGCTGCTCGCCGCGCTCACGTGGGTGCTCGCCGCCGCCCGGTCGCTCGGCATGCGCCGCCGCGACCGCGGGCTCCCGTTCGACGCCCAGCGCGTCGGCCTCTGGACGATGGCGGTGATCGTGGTGATCTTCGGCGCGCACTCGGCGATCGACTGGACCTGGTTCGTGCCCGGCAACGTCGTGCCGGCCTTGTTGTGCGCCGGCTGGGTCGCCGGGCGCGGTCCGCTGCGGTCGTGGCTGCCCGGCGCGGCTGCGGTCGAGGCTCCGGTCGCCGAGGAGCCCTCGTTCCTCGCGCGCCGCATGCCCCGCTGGTCCCCGCCACCCGCCCGCCTCGGCACCGCGCTGCTGGCGATCGCGGCGGTGCTGGTGGCGTCCTGGGCCGCCTACCAGCCCGTGCGGTCCGTCCACGCCGGCGACGCAGGCCCTGGAGCGCCTCGAGAGCGGCGCGTACGAGCAAGCCTCCGCAACCGCCCAGATCGCCGTCGACCGCAACCCGCTCTCGGTCGACCCGTTGTTCGAGCTCTCCGCCATCGAGCAGGCCCGCGGGCAGACGCCCGAGGCCCAGGCAGCTTTGGAGCGAGCCGTCGACGTCCAGCCCGCCAGTGCCGAGACCTGGCGCCAACTCGGGCGCTTCCGGCTCGATGTCTTGGACGAGCCCCGCAAGGCGCTCAACGACTTCCAGACGGCGTATTACCTCGATCCGCAGAACCCGGCGTCGTGGACTGACCTGATCCTTGCGACTCGGGCCGTGCAGGCGGACGGCGGTTAGATTTCGTGGCCGGGGGCGTTGCTCCGGCGGAGGTCAAGGGCGGCGCAACTCCCCCGGCTGGCGCTACCGCCGAACCGCCCGAGCCACCAACGACTCGCGGAACAGCGGCAATCCACCGACGGCTTCGATCGCACCGTC
This sequence comes from uncultured Solirubrobacteraceae bacterium, assembly GCA_963764385.1. Lineage (GTDB taxonomy): Bacteria > Actinomycetota > Thermoleophilia > Solirubrobacterales > Solirubrobacteraceae > DATFQI01. The sequence continues at coordinate 20,112 of CAVXSJ010000012.1, forward strand.
CTCGAACCCGCGTCGGCGAGCGTGCGCGCCAGCGACGCCCGCGTGAAGAACCGCAGGTGCTGTCCCTGCGGATCGAAGTGCGCCTCGAACCGCGCCAACGCAATCGCCACATCCTTCACCCGCCCATGGAAGGGCACCGTGACCAGCAGCCGCCCACCCGGCCGCAGCACCCGCCGCGCCTCCAGCAGCAGGTGGCCCGTATCGGCGACGTGCTCGAGCACCTCCGAGCACCACACGAGGTCGACGGAGCCGTGCTCGAGCGGGACCGAGCCGTCGGGCTCGAGCAACCGGAAGTCGGCCCCCGGCGCCACCCGCCGAGCGCGCTCCAGGGCGGCCTCGGCGATCTCGACGCCGACCGGGTCGGCGCCCGCCTCCCGCAGCGCCGCGACGAAGCGCCCCGCGCCGCAGCCGAGGTCGAGCACCCGCTCGCCGGGCCGCGCCTCGCCGAGCAGCAGCGCGCGGCGGCGCTCCCAGCGCCAGGGCTGCGGGTCGTCGGGCGCGTCGGCCCAGAAGCTCTCGTAGACGGAGCGCATCAGCCGAAGGAGAGTGTCAGGCAGCCGGTGGCGGCGCTCGCGCCGACGGAGGTCATCAGCCGCCGCGGCGATCACCGCCAGCGTCAGCGCCGCCGCCGCGATCAGCTGCCCGAAGCCTTGCCGCGCGTACTCGGCGTACGTCAGGCCCGCGGCGCGGAGCACGTGTTCGTGGCCGCCGAAGAGCGTCGCGAGCTGGAGCGCGACGAACGCGGCGAAGAGGGCGATGAGCGCGCCGAGCGCGAGGAGCCAGTCGAGCCGGGCCAACCGGGGGCGAGGGGTGTGCCCCGGCCGCGCCGCTCCGTGGCGCGCGGCCGGCGCGAGCGCGCCGCCGATGGCGCCAGCGCCAGCCCGAGCCCCACGGGCGCGCCGGCCAGCACCAGCGCGGCCAGCGCACCGAGCGCGAGCAGCACGCCCGCGTACCACCGCGGTGACACGGTCACCGAGCGAGCGCCCCGATCGAGACGAGAACGACCGCGAACCACCACGGCGAGGCGATCACCGCGGCAGCTCCACGACCATCCGGCAGCCGGCCGGCTCGCGGCCCTCGGCGCGGATCGCGCCGCCGTGGGCGTCGACGATCCAGCGCGCGATCGCCAGCCCGAGGCCGCTGCCTCCGTCGCGCCCGTTGCGGGCCGCGTCGGCGCGGTAGAAGCGCTCGAAGACGCGCTCGGCCTCGTCCTCGGGGATGCCCGGCCCCTCGTCGGCGACCTCGATCGTGGTGCGCCCGAGCGTCTCGTGGGCGCTGAGCCACACGCGCCCGCCGCGCGGGGAGTGGCGAACCGCGTTGTCGAGCAGGTTCGCGACGACCTGGTGGACCCGCTCCGGGTCGCCGGTCGCGAGCAGGTCGCCAGGCTGCACGCTGACCTTCAGGTGCACCGGGCGATCGCCCAGCGAGCACTCGCGGGTGGCCTGCTCGAGCAGGTCGCGCACGCCGAAGGCGACGGGCTCGAGCGCCAGCCCGCCGCTCTCCAGGCGCGACAGGTCGAGCAGCTGCTCGACGAGCCGGCCGAGCCGCTCGGTCTGGGCCAGCGCGGTGCGCAGCGCCTCGGGATCCGGGGGCTCGACGCCGTCGGCGAGGTTCTCGAGCAGCGCCTGCAACGCGCCGATCGGGGTGCGCAGCTCGTGCGAGACGTTGGCGACGAGGTCGCGGCGCATGCGGTCCACGCCGGCCAGCTCGGAGGCCATCGCGTTGAACGCGCGCGCCAGATCGCCGACCTCGTCGCGCGAGGTCGCGCGCACCCGCCGCCCGTAGTCCCCGCGCGCCATCGCGGTGGCGGCGGCCGCCATCTCGCGCAGCGGCGAGGTCATCCCCCGCGCGAGGAGCTGCACCATGGCGAGGCCGAGGACGGCCGCGAGCGCGACCCGCAACTCCAGCTGCAGCCCGGCGCGGCGGCCGAGCGCGAGCACGATCACCGTGCCGGCGACCGTGGCCACGATCACGACGCCGAGCTTGACCTTGATCGAGCCGAGACGGTCGAGCGGGCGCATCACGAGCCCAGCTCGCAGCCGAGCGGGCGCGTCACGAGTCGAGCGCGTAGCCGACGCCGTGCACGGTGCGCACCAGGCCCGCCCCGAGCTTGCGGCGCAGCCCGCGCACGTGCGAGTCGACCGTGCGCTGGCCCGAGCCGTCCCGCCAGCCCCACACGTCGGCGAGCAGCTGCTCGCGCGTGTGGACGACGCCCGGCCGCGCGGCCATCAGCGACAGCAGGTCGAACTCCGTCGGGGTCAGGTGGACGTCCTCGCCGGAGACCGTCACCCGCCGCGTCGCGGGGTCGAGCTCGAGCGCCCCGACCCGGCGCGCCTCGCCGGACGGCGGCGGGCGGCGCTCGACCCGCCGCAGCAGCGCCCGCACGCGCGCCACCAGCTCGCGCGGGGAGAAGGGCTTGGTCATGTAGTCGTCGGCGCCCACGCCGAGGCCGACCAGCACGTCGGTCTCCTCCCCGCGGGCCGTGAGCATCAGCACCGGCACCGGGCGCTCGCGCTGGATCGCGGCGGCACACCTCGAGCCCGTCGAGGCCGGGGAGCATCACGTCGAGCACCACGAGGTCGGGGCGCAGCCGGTCGCACAGCTCCACCCCCGCGAGCCCGTCGTGCGCGACCTCGACGGTGAAGCCCTCCGCCCGCAGCCGGGCGGCCACCGCGCGGGCGATCACCTGCTCGTCCTCGACCACGCAGATGAGGTGCGGCGCGCTCACGGAGCCGAGTGTGCCAGGAGGGCATGTGAGCGGTGGGCGGGTCCTGTGCAGGTTTGGTGCAAACTCTTCACTGATGCAGCTCAGGTTGATCCGGCACGCGACGCTTGCTCGTCAGCCTGGGAGGACGGCGGGTGCTCGTCGACCCGATGCTCGATCCGGCCGGGGCGCGCGAGGCGGTGCCGAACACGGCCAACCACCGGCGCAACCCGCTGGTGGAGCTGCCCGAGCCGCCCGAGGTCGCGGCCGGCCGGCTCGACGCGGTGCTCGTCACGCACCTGCACGCCGACCACCTCGACGACACCGCCGTCGACCTGCTGCCCAAGGGCGTCCCGGTGTTCTGCCAGCCGCCCGACGAGGGCGTGCTGCGCGACCGCGGCTTCAGCGACGTGCGCCCCGTCGGCGACACGCTCGACTGGGACGGGATCGCGATCGCCCGCACCGAGGGCCGCCACGGGCACCGGCGAGATCGCCGACATGCTGGCGCCGGTGTCGGGCTTCGTCCTGCGCGACGCCGGCCAACCCGTGCTCTACATCGCGGGCGACACCGTGTACTGCGACGACGTCACCGCGGCGCTCGACGAGCACAAGCCCGACGTCGTCGTCGTCAACGCCGGCGGCGCGCGCTTCGTCGAGGGCGACCCGATCACCATGAACGCCGACGACGTCGTCGCCGTCGCGCGCCACGCACCGGACGCGATCGTCGTCGCCGTGCACCTGGAGGCGATCAACCACTGCCTCGAGACACGGTCCGACCTACATCAGCGCATGCACCGCGAGGGCCTCAGGGACCGTGTCGCGATCCCCGAGGACGGGGCCGGCGTCCCGCTCTAGGCGCGGCGCAGCGCCCAGGTGCGGACCTCGAACGGCCGCAACGGGCCGTCCGCGGACGCCGGGCGCTCGAGCAGGTCGAGCGTGCCGTCGCTCGCGCCACCCGTCGGGCAGCGGCCAGCGTCACCGGTCCGCGCGCGCCCTGCGGCTCCCACACGCGCAGGGCGAGCCCTCCGCCGTCCTCCAGCGCTTTCAGCCCGCCCAGCGCCACGGGGAGGCCCTCGACCGCCAACGGCCGCAGAGAGGCCTCCTCGCCCGCGCACAGGGCGTGCCAGCAGCGGCCGGTTGAGGTCCTCCGCCTCGGCGAGCACGCCGCCCTCGTGCCAGCCGCCGGCGTGCGGGAGCAGCGAGTAGGTCAGCTCCTGGATGCCCTCGTCGGCCAGCGGATCGGGCCAGAACGGCGATCGCAGCAGGCTGATGCCCAGCTCGGAGCCGATGGCGTGGTGGCCGTAGCGCCCGTCGTTGAGCAGCGCCGCGCCGTAGCCGGGCTCGGAGAGGTCGACGAAGCGGTGGGCGGCGACCTCGAAGCGCGCCTGCTCCCACGACGTGTTGCGGTGGGTCGCGCGCTCGACGACGCCGAACGCGGTCTCGAACGTCGCCCGCGGGGCGCGGACGGCGAGCGGGAAGCGCGCCTTCAGCAGCCAGCGGCGGTCGTGCCAGTCGAACGTCGTGTGGAAGTCGATCCGCGGCGAGCCCGCCCACAGGCGGATCTCCTGCACCACCGTGGAGTCGCGGAACGCGCCGCTCGAGCCGGATCGCGACGCGGTGCGGGCCGTCCTCGACGACCGTGACGGCGTGCGGGGCCGGCAGCGGCTCGCCCTGGTCGGGGTAGCGTCGCGTCGAGGTCCCACGCGTCCCACTCGCGCGGCTTGTCGACGTACGCCCACAGCTGGTTGCCGGGGCCGTCGAGCACCTCGCGCTCCGCGCGCTTGTCGTAGACGCTCGCGAGCGTGCCGTCGGCGGCGAGCGCGACGCGCACGAGGTCGTTCTCGAGCCGGTCGGGGGTCACGCACAGCGACCCGGCGGGCGCGCCGGGCGCGATCACCGCCGCCTCGAGGCCGGCGATCTGCGCGCGCCGGTGAGCGGGCCCGACGGGCAGCTCGACGCGCAGCGGCCGCGGCGAGAGGTCCGGGTTGACCACGAGCACGGCGCCGTCGCCCTCGGCGGCGCCGAGCCGCGCGGCCAGCTCGCCGAGCCGCGCCTCGATCACCTCGCCCGCGCCCGCGATCACGTCGCCCAGCTCGCGCTCGGCGTCCTCGTAGACCTCGCGGATGCTCGACCCGGGCAGGATGTCGTGGAACTGGTTGCGCAGCAGCACGCGCCACAGCGGCTCCAGCGAGTCGCCGATCCTCGCCGCCGGCCAGCGCGGCCAGGCCGGAGACCGCCTCGGCGGCGATCAGGTCGCGCTCCGCCCGCCGGTGCGCGCGCTTCGTGCGCCCCTGCGTGGTCAGCGTGCCGCGGTGCAGCTCCAGGTACAGCTCGCCGATCCACACCGGCAGGTCGTCCGCGTCGATGCGGTCGAAGAACTCGTCGACGCGCCCGAACCGCTGCGCGGGCAGCACCGGGAAGCCGGCCATGTCGCGCACGCGCTCGACCATCTCCTCGGTCGGCCCGCCGCCGCCGTCGCCGTAGCCGATCGAGAGCAGGCTCTCGGCGTGGGCGTGCTTGCCCTTGAAGGCGCCGCCACGTGGCCGAGCGCGGCGCGCGGGCCGGCGACGCCGTTGTAGCCGCCGTCCGGGTTGTCGAACATGTGGGCCAGCACGCGCGAGCCGTCGAGCCCCTCCCACACGAACAGGTCGTGCGGGAACGGGTTGGTCTCCGACCAGCTGAGCTTCATCGTGAAGAACCGCTCGATGCCCGGCGCCGACCAGCAGCTGCGGCAGCGCGGGGGTGAAGCCGAAGCAGTCCGGGAGCCAGCAGACGGTGTGTTCGGCCCCGAATCGTTCCTGGAAATAGCGCTGTCCGTAGAGGAGCTGGCGCACGAGCGACTCGCCGGTCGGCATCACGCAGTCGGGCTCGACCCACATGCCGCCGATCGTCTCGAAGCGCGGCTCGGGCGACGACAGGCGCTCGAGCAGCTCCGGGTCGTCCTCCTCGAGCCAGGCGAACACCTGCGCCGTCGACTGGTTGAAGTGGAACTCCGGGTGGCGCTCGAGCATCCCCGCCATCGTGGAGAGCGTCCGCTGCGCCTTGCGGCGGGTCTCGTCCAGCGGCCAGCGCCACGCGAGGTCAAGGTGCGCGTGGCCGGTGAGCAGCAGCTCGCCCGCCGGCGGGTGGCAGCTCGGCGACGGCCGCCAGCTCGCGGTCCAGCACCTCGTGCGGCCTCGGCGACCGAAGCCCGGGCGTCGTCGTCGAGCCCCGGCGGCGCCGCGTCGAGGCCCTCGGGCAGCTCCCACACGTTCTGCAGCGTCCGGCGTGCCGGCGTGGCGCGAGACGTACGGCAGCGTCGCGCTCGGCCAGCGCAGCGCGCTGCAGGGCGCGGCCGCCGCGTCGACCATCCACGCAGCCGCGTCGTGCTCGCCGAGCTCGGCGGCGGCGTCCGCGACGAGCCGCAGGCGGCGCAGCAGCCGCTCCAGCGTCCAGGTCCGACCCACGCGATCCGCGCCGTGGGCCAGCCGCGCGTCGCGGTTGGGCATGCCGAACGGCAGCCGCGCGACGATCTCGACCGCGATCGAGAACGGCCGCGGGGGCACGCGGGAACTCGCGGTGCTGGGCGTCGAGCGCGAACTGCGTCCCGCTGGAGAGCGTCACCAGCCCCTCGCCGCCGAGGTCGAGCAGCAGCCGGCGTCTCGCCCTCGGGCCACGGCGGCGTCGACCTCGGGGTGCTCGAAGCGGTGCACGCCGTGCCGGTCCGGCCACGGGTCGCCGAGCGCGAGCGGCGCGCCGTCGAGGGTCCACGCGTCGAGGTCGCTGCCAGGCGCGCAGCTGCCACGGCGCGCAGCTCGGCGATCCGGACCGCCGAGCCACTCCAGCCGCTGCGCGGTGGTCAGCTCAGCGCAGCACCGCCCAGGACCACGCGCAGCGGCGGCCCGGAACGCGCCGCGCCGGAGCCGGTCGGGCGTGTCGCACGCCATGTGCCGGCACGGGTTGTCGCGCACGCCGAGCTTGACTCCGCGCATGCCGGCCAGCTCGAACTCGCGGTGGTCGGAGTTGCCCGTGTCGCTGTCGCGCTGCCAGTCCACGTTGGAGCCCACGAGCTCCCGCTCCACCCCGCGCCGCGGCGCGGCGACCGGCGAGCGCAGGCAGGAACCGCGCGCTGGTCCCGACCTCGTCGAGCGAGAGCGCGTAGCGCAGCCGCTCGCGCGGCACGATCCGCGCCAGCGCACGGGCGCCCAGGTGGTCGGGCGAGCCGGTGTAGAGGCGCTCCTCGGCGCCCGTGGCGACCAGCCACACGTCGCACGCAGCGCCGCGCAGGCGAGGCGCGAGCGCGCTCAGCACCCCGAGCCCGGACGCGTTGTCCTCCGCCCCCGGGCCGGCCGGCATCGAGTCGGTGTGGGCCATGACCACGCGCAGGCACGTCCCCGGCCCGTCGAAGCGGCCGATCACGTTGCGCGAGCGGCCGCGCGCGCGTCGAGAACCGCTGCACGCGCACGCTCAGCCCCGCGGCACGGAACGCCCGCGCCACCCGCGCGTGCGCGCGCCGCTCGGCCGCCGAGCCCGGCCGGCCGCGGACCCTCCCGCGCGATCGACACGGCGAACCGGCGTACGCGTCGTCGCCCGGCGCCGCCAGGGCGAGCAGCGCGGCCGCCTCGGCCAGCACGCGACTAGAAGGCGCCGCGGCGCAGGAGTCACGGCCGGGATGGTCTTGATCAGGATCGAGAGATCGAGCCCGATCGACCAGCGCTCGAGGTAGAGGAAGTCGAGCCGCACGAGGTCGTCGAAGTCCAGCTCGGCGCGCCCGGAGACCTGCCACAGGCCGGTCACGCCCGGGAGCACGAGGTAGCGCTTCTTGTGCCAGTCCTCGAGCTGGTCGAAGTCGCGCTGCGGGAGCGGCCGCGGGCCGACGAGCGACATCTGCCCGGCGATCACGTTGAACAGCTGCGGCAGCTCGTCGAGCGAGTAGCGGCGCAGGAACGCCCCCACGCGCGTGAGGCGCGGATCGGCGCGGATCTTGAACAGCGCGCCCGAGGCCTCGTTCTCGGACTCCAGGTCGGCCTGCATCTGATCGGCGTCCGTGAGCATGGTGCGGAACTTGAAGCACGCGAACGGCTCGCCGCCGATGCCCGGGCGGATCGAGCGGTAGAACACCGGCCCGCGGGAGGTCACGAAGACGGCCACCGCGATCGCAAGGAACAGCGGGCTCAGCACGAGCACCAGCAGGATCGAGACGCACGAAGTCGAAGCTGCGCTTGAGCAGGTAGTCGAAGCCGTCGAACACCGGCGGGCGCAGCTCGAACAGCGGCACGGTCGCGCCCGGCACGAACTCCGCGCGGTGGACGAGGATCTCCATCGTCGAGGGCGCGATCCGGACCGTCACGCCGCGCCGGTGGCACTGGTCGACCAGCTCGACCGCGCGCTCCTCGGGGAAGTCCGGGTCGGCGATGATCACCTCCTGCACGCTGGTACGCGTCGAGCACCTCGGGCAGGTCGTCGATCTGGCCGAGCGAGCGCAGCCCGTTGTCGGGGCGCGGGGTGAGCGAGATGAAGCCGACCATCTCCACCGGCGCGTGCACCTCGGCGGTGAGCGCGTGGGCGACGTCCTCGATGTGCTTGCCGGAGCCGACCAGCACGGCCCGGCGCCGGTAGCCGGCGGCGCGCAGCAGCACGCCGGTCACGCGCTCGTAGAGGTCGCGCGCCAGGCCGACGGTGACGATCGCGAACGCGAGCGTCCCGTAGAAGATGTAGTAGCTCGAGTACTGCTCGCCGTTGACCACCGCGAAGACGAGCGCCACCAGCATGACCTGGAACAGGCTCGTCACGATCCGCGGCAGGCCGGGGCGCTGCGCCCGCTCGGCGTACATGCCCGACCGCGCGAACAGCAGCACCGTGACGAGGTAGGCGAACGCGATCGTGTCCTGCGCCTCGACGATGGGAGGCCGTCCACGCCAGCTCGCCGTCGCGCAGCACGGCCTTGACCATCAGCGCGATGTAGACGGCGGCGTACAGCGCGGCGAAGTCGATCGCCAGCAGCGACACCACGCGGGCGCCGCGGCGCACGGTCTCGCGGCGCAGGAAGAACGACAGCAGCGGCGGGCCGCTTGCGGCGGACGTCGACCGGCGGGAGCGAGATGCCGGAATCGCCGCCCGCGCGGGGGCGAACGGCCCGCTCGAGCGGGTCCTGGGTAGGCGGGGGTGCGTCAGCCACTGATGGCTCCGCTCCCCTCAACGCGGCCGAACGGCCTTTGTATCGCGGTTTCGGTGTCGTGGCATCGGTTCGTGTCCGGTCGGCGACGACCGGGACGGCGCCGGCGAACTAGACGCCGGCGCCGGTGAGGGCTTCGACGCCGGAGTCCTCCAGCGTGCGGACGAGCCCTTCACGTAGTTCGACCTTCGGCTCCCAATCCAGCTTTTCCCGTGCGAGCGTGATGTCGGGCTGGCGCACCTGCGGATCGTCGGTCGGGAGCGCCTCGTGGATGATCTGCGAGCGCGAGCCCGTGACGTCGATGACCTCGCGGGCGAGCTCGAGGAGCGTGAACTCGTTCGGGTTGCCGATGTTGACCGGGTGGTGCAGCCCGGACTCGGCGAGCCGGATGATCCCGTCGATCAGGTCCGAGACGAAGCAGAACGACCGCGTCTGCGAGCCGTCGCCGAACACGGTGATCGGGCGGTCCTGCAGCGCCTGGCGCATGAAGGTCGGGATCGCGCGGCCGTCGTGCGGGCGCATCCGCGGCCCGTACGTGTTGAAGATCCGCACGATGGCGGTGTCCACGCCCTGCTGGCGGTGGTAGGCCATCGTCAGCGCCTCGGCGTAGCGCTTGGCCTCGTCGTAGACGCCGCGCGGGCCGATCGGGTTCACGTGGCCCCAGTAGGACTCGGGCTGCGGGTGGACCTGCGGGTCGCCGTAGACCTCGCTGGTCGAGGCGGTCAGGAAGCGCGCGCGGTGGTGCTTGGCGACGCCGAGGGCGTTGTGCGTGCCGTAGGAGCCGACCTTGAGCGTGTGCAGCGGCAGCCGCAGGTAGTCGATCGGCGAGGCGGGAGACGCGAAGTGGTAGACGAAGTCGATCCGCTCATCCAGGAAGAAGGGCTGGATGATGTCGTGATGAAGGTGCCGGAACTCCGGCGTGCGGATGTGCTCGATGTTGGCGAGGGACCCCGTCTCGAAGTTGTCGACGCAGATCACCCTGTGACCTCGCGACAGCAGCTCGTCGCACAGATGCGACCCGAGAAATCCCGCGCCACCCGTTACCAGACAGGTGGCCATAGGGCGCGCAGGATAACGCGCGCGTTTACAGACCGGGCGGCTTTGTACTGCTTCTTGCGCAGGTCGACGGACAGCACGAAGTGGCCGTTGGAGACCTTCTCGGCCAGTCCCTGGTTCATCAGGCGCTTGCAGACCACGGGGCAGCGCTTGCAGCGCGGCCGCGACTTGCAGCACCGCTTCTTGGTCTTCACAACGCGGTGCGTCCGCTTCTTCGCCACGGCTTCTGAGGCTAGCGCGGTTAGGATCCCCTAATGCCTGCAGACGCCTTCGTCGTTCGCCTCAACGAGCAGATCGGCCACGAGTTCGCCGCCCACCAGCAGTACGTGGCGTGCGCCGTGTATTACGACGCCGAGACGTTCCCCCAGCTGGCGCGCTTCTTCTACCGCCAGGCGCTCGAGGAGCGCGACCACGCGATGATGATGGTCCAGTACCTCGTCGACGCGGACGCCGACGTCACGATCCCGGGCGTCGAGGCGCCGGAGGCGGGCTTCACCGACGTCGTGGCGCCGGTCGCGCTCGCCCTCGCCCAGGAGCGCCGGGTCACCGAGCAGATCAACGCGCTCGCCGCGCTCGCCCGCGAGGAGGGCGACTACACGAGCGAGCAGTTCATGCAGTGGTTCATCAAGGAGCAGGTCGAGGAGGTCGCGACGATGTCCGACCTCCTGCGCGTCGTCGAGCGCTCGCAGGACGACCCGATGGAGATCGAGAACTACATGGCGCGCGAGCACCCGGAGCCGGAGGGCGCGGACCCCACCGCGCCGCACCCCGCCGGGGCGTAGTTCAGCGGCGGCGCCTGAGCACCCGCACGTCCCCGCGGCGCAGCGTCAGCCGCTCGGCGTCGAAGTGCTCGAGGAACGCCTGGGCGTACTTGCGCGACGTGCCGAGCTCGTCGCGGAAGCGGGCGAGGCTGACCTCGCCCTCGGTCTCGAACATGCGCCACGAGCCGGTGACGGACCGCGGCGAGGGCGTCGGTGTGGACGTGCATGGCGGGACCGAGCCGGACCGCGCGGCCGGCGTCGCGGAGGGCGGCGAGCTCCGCGTCGGCGTCGAGGTCGGCGTCCAGCGGCGGCTCGTGGCCGGCCGCGAGCAGCTCCTCCTCGACCGCCAGCGCGGCCGGGCTGAGCGGCTCGGGCTCCGGCTCCGGCGCCGGCGCAGGGGCGGGCGCCTCGGGCTCCGGCTCGCCGCTCTCGAGCCGGGCCAGCCGCGCGGTCAGCTCGCGCGACGGGCCGTGGCGCGGCGGCGAGGGGTCGAGCACCACGCCTCCGCCCAGCGTGTCCGGCGGCGCCAGCGAGCGGATCACGAGCCGGTCCCCGGCCGCCGGCACGAGCGGCTGCTCGAGCCGCAGCTGCGCGTAGCGCCCGCCCAGCTCGGCGAGGCGCGCGGGCACCTCGCGCGTGCCGTGATGGACGCCGACCCGCGCGCCGCCGTCGGGGCGCGCCTCCGGCGAGGTCCATTCGAGCGCCGCGTCGATGCGGAACGTCGCCGGCGGCCGCCGCGCCGCGCGGCACGCTCGCGGGCGCCGCTCCGCCCGGAGCGCCGCTCTCGCCCGCGGCCACCACGACGTCCCCGCGCGCGACGTCGTCGGTCGACACCCCGACGAGGTTGAGCGCCACCCGCTGGCCGGCCTCGGCGCGGTCGACGGGCCGGTCGTGGACCTGGACGCCGCGCACCCGCGTGCGCAGGCCCGAGGGGAGCAGCGTGACGGCGTCGCCGCGCGCGGCGGTGCCCGACCACAGCGTCCCGGTGACCACCGTCCCCGCGCCCCGGATCGTGAACACGCGGTCGACGTGCAGCCGCAGCGGGCCGCCCGCCTCGGCGCGTCCGCGGATCCCCGCCGCCGCACGCGCCAGCGCCGCGGTCAGCGCGTCGAGCCCGGCGCCGGTGCGCGCCGACACGGCGACCGCCTCGGCGCCCGGGAGCAACTCGGCCGCCTCGGCGAGCGCCAGCGCGGGATCGGCGAGGTCGGCCTTCGTGACCGCCACGACGCCCACCTCGACGCCGAGCGCGGCCAGCACCGTCGCGTGCTCGCGGGTCTGGGGCATCACGCCGTCGTCGGCGGCGACCACCATCAGGTACAGGTCGATGCCCGTCGCGCCCGCCACCATCGTGCGCACGAACCGCTCGTGCCCGGGCACGTCGACCACCGACAGCCGTCGGCCGTCGGGCAGGTCCAGCGCCGCGTAGCCGAGCTCGATCGAGATCCCGCGGCGGCGCTCCTCCGGCAGCCGGTCGGGGTCGGTGCCGGTGAGCGCCGCGATCAGCGCGCTCTTGCCGTGGTCGATGTGCCCGGCGGTCCCGAGCGTCAGCGGCGCGCTCACAGGGCGGCGGCGACCGCGCGGCCGGCCGGCTCGACCTCGTCGTCGGCGAGCGTGCGCGGGTCCAGCAGCAGCCGCCCGGCCTCGATCCGCCCCACCACCGGCGGCGCGCCCGCCCGCAGCCGCGCCGCGACGCGGTCCGGCGACCCGCCCGGCACCGCGACCGCCGGCCCGGGCAGCTCCAGCAGCGGCAGCGCGCCGCCGCCCACCCGCGCCGTCGCGGGGAGCACCTCCGCGCCCGGGATCAGCGCGGCCAGCCGCTCCGCCCGCGCGGCGAGCTCCGCCTCGCCGGCGCACAGCATGGCCAGCACCGGGATCTCGCGCCGCGCCGCCGACGGGTCCCGGTACAGGCGCAGCGTCGCCTCCAGCGCGGCGAGCCCGAGCTTGTCGAGGCGCAGCGCGCGGGCCAGCGGGTGGCGCTTGGCGCGCGCGATCGCGTCGGCGCGGCCCACCAGCAGCCCCGCCTGCGGCCCGCCCAGCAGCTTGTCGCCCGAGAAGCACACCAGCGCCGCGCCCGCCGCCACCGACCGGCGCACCGGCGGCTCCTCGCCCAGCAGCTCGATGTCGTCGGCGAGCACGCCCGAGCCGACGTCGTCGATCACGGGGACGCCGAGCTCGCACAGCTCCTCGATCTCGACCTCCTGCACGAAGCCGAGCTGGCGGAAGTTCGACGGGTGCGCGCGCAGGATGGCCCCCGTGTCCGGCCCGATCGCGCCCTCGTAGTCGGACCGGCGCGTGCGGTTGGTGGTCCCGACCTCGACCAGCCGCGCGCCCGGCCTGGGCGATCACGTCGGGGATCCGGAAGCCGCCGCCGATCTCCACGAGCTGGCCGCGCGAGACGATCACGTCGCCGCCCATCGCGGCCGCCGCGAGCAGGACCGCGCCCGCGCAGTTGTTGACCGCCATCGCCGCCTCGGCGCCGGTCAGCTCGCACAGCAGCGGCTCGACGTGGTCGTGGCGCGAGCCGCGCTCGCCCGCCTCCAGGTCCCACTCGAGGTTCGAGTAGCCCTCGGCGGCCGCCGCCACCGCCTCCCGCGCCGCCGCCGCCAGCGGCGCGCGGCCCAGGTTCGTGTGGACGATCACGCCGGTCGCGTTGAGCACCCGGCGCAGCGACGGCCGCTGCGTCGCCGCCGCCACGGCCCGCGCGCGACCCGCCAGGTCGGCGTCGCCGCCGGCGCCCTCCAGCAGCTCGGCACGCCGCGCGGCCAGCACCGAGCGCGCGGCGGCGAGCGCCACCGCGCGGGGGGCGTCGACCTCGGCCGCGAGCGCGTCGACGGGCGGCAGATCGCGGAGCGCAGTCCACGCGCGACAGCCTACGCTGGCGGGCATGGGCCAGTTCCACTGGGAACCCGACTCCTACCTGGCGCTGATGCGCTCCGAGGTCGCGGGCTACGAGCGCCTGCAGGACGAGCTGGCGGCCGCCACCGCGGGCGTCGACGCCGCCGCGGTGCTCGACCTCGGCACCGGCACGGGCGAGACCGCGCGGCGCGTGCTCGACCGCCACCCCGAGGCGCGCCTCACCGGCATCGACGAGAGCGAGGGCATGCTCGCCGCCGCTCGCGGCGCGCTCGCCGGCCGCCAGGTCGAGCTGCGCACCGGCCGCCTCGAGGACCCGCTCCCGCCCGGCCCGTTCGACCTCGCCGTCTCGGCGCTCGCCGTCCACCACCTCGACGAGCGAGGCAAGGCCGACCTGTTCGCCCGCGTGGCCGCCGCGCTGCGCCCGGGCGGGCGCTTCGTGCTCGCCGACGTCGTGGTGCCCGACGATCCCGCCGACGCCGTCGTTCCCCTGTCGCCCGACTACGACCTCCCGAGCCGGGTCGCCGACCAGCTCGAGTGGCTCCGCGCGGCCGGCCTCGAGCCCACCGTCACCTGGCGCGAGCGCGATCTCGCCGTCATCGCCGCAGACCACCCGTAGGACGAATACGCTTCGCGCGTGCCCGGCCGCCGTCGCGTCCTGCTCGCCGGCGAAGGCGACCTCTTCGAGGAGGTGCAGCTCGCCCTCGAGGAGGCCGGCGCCGAGGTCCGCGGGATCATCGATCCCACCGACGAGGACGTGGGCGAGGCGCTCGGAGAGGGAGGCTTCGACGTCGTCTGCGTCGTCGCCCGCCAGGACGCGCTCCCGCTGCGCATCGCGCTGCTCGTCCGGCACCTCGACGAGGACGTCCCGCTGGTGGTCACGGTGTTCGACCGCGACATGGCCGCCCAGCTGGAGGACGTCGTCCCGCACCTGCGCGTCACCTCGCTGGCCGACATCGTCGCCCCCGCGCTGGCCGGCCCGTGCGTCGACGAGGACATCGAGGCCATCCACCGGACCGACGACGGCGGGCTGATCGCCGTCCGCGACGGGCGACGAGGAGCCGTTCGAGCCCCACAAGACCTCGGTGGTACGCGGGCTGTGGACCGCCGTGTTCGCGCCCTACGACCGCAGCGCGCGGCTGATGTTCTACGGCGCGATGGGCCTGGTCGTGATGCTCGTCTTCGAGACCGCCGGCGCGATGATCGTCGTCGACCAGCCGTTCGCCGACGCCATCTACGGCTCGACCAAGTCGCTCGCCACGGTCGGGCCCAACGACGCGGTCTCCAAGGGCCCGTCGTGGTTCAAGGTCGTGATCGCCGCCTCGATGGTGCTCACGCTGCTGTCGGCCGCCTGCTTCACCGGCGGGCTGATCGAGCGGCTGACCAGCCCGCGGCTGACGGGGCTGATCGGCCTCCGCGCCGTCCCGCGGCGCGACCACGTCGTGGTGGTCGGGCTCGGCCAGGTCGGCCTGCGGCTGTGCCTGCTGCTGCGCGACTGCGGGATCCCGGTGGTGGCGGTCGACACGGAGGTGGACGGCGAGAACGTCGGCCAGGCGCGCCGGCTCAAGCTCCCGGTGGTGATCGGCCGCGGCGCCAACCCGACCGTGCTGCGGCGCCTCTCGCTCGACCGCGCCCGCTCCCTGGCCGCCGTGACGCCGCTGGACCTCACCAACGTGGAGACCGCGATGGCGGCCCGCTCGGTCAACGAGCGCCTGCGCGTGGTCCTGCGCGGCGGCGACGGCGAGGTGGCCGACGAGACGGAGTCGCTGCGGCAGCTCGGCCACGTCGTCGACGTCCACCGCCTCGGCGCCGAGCACATCGCCGCCGTCACGCTCGAGCGCGGTCTTAGGCGGTGACGGGCACGCCGCGAGCCTCCGCCGGGCGCGTGCGCCACGCCTCGAGGGCGACGATCAGCGCGACCGCGGCGGCCAGCGAGCCGAACAGCTCGAAGGTCGCCTCCAGGCCCATCGACGGGACGAGAAGCCCGGCCGCGACCGTGGGCAGCGAGAGCGCCGCGTAGCCGACGACGTAGAAGGCCGACATGACCTCGCCGCGGTGCTGGGGCGGGATGACGCCCGACAGCGCCCGCAGCGCGCCCAGGAAGGCGAGCCCGAAGCCCGCGCCGCCGATGACCGCGCCGCTCAGCAGCAGTGCGGCCGACTCGGTCGAAGCCGCGCCGACGATCAGCAGCACGCCGCCGGCCAGCGCCAGGGAGCCGAAGGTCGCGCCGCGCCACGCGGCCATGCGCCCGCCGAACAGCAGCTGCGCCACCGCACCGGAGCCGGCCAGCAGGAACGCGCCCAGCCCGGCGACCAGATGGTCGTCGGATTCGAAGATCGTCGCGGTGAGCTGCGGCCCGAGCGCCAGGAACAGCCCGCCGATCGACCACGAGGAGAACACGGCCAGCGCGGCGAGCAGGAACGGGCGGCGCACGGCCTGGGGCACGTGCGGGCGCTGCGGGGTCAGCTTCAGGCGCGAGCGTTCCCGCACCGGCTCGGGCATGAGGATCGCGCCCGCGAGGCTGACGGCGAACAGCACGAGCAGCACGACGTAGGGCAGCACGCGCGGTGCGGGCAGCCACTCGACGATGCGCGGAGGCGACGAGCACGCCGAGGCCCATGCCGGCGGCGCTGACGACGCCGTTGGCCAGGCCGACCCCGGCGGGGTCGCGGCGGGCGTGCAGGTCGAGCATGGCGGCGCTGGCCGCGCCGAGCGCCAGGCCGGTGGCCAGCCCCTGCAGGCCGCGCGCGACGAACAGCCAGGTGACGGAATCGGCGACCATGAACAGCACGGATGTGGCGGCCAGGACGCTCAGCGCGACGATCAGCACCGGCCGGCGGCCGACCTCGTCGGACACCCGCCCGGCCATCAGCAGGCTGGCCAGCACGCCGAAGGCGTACGTCGCGTAGATGAGCGTGAGCACGGCGGGCGAGAAGCCCCACAGCTCGCGGTAGGTCCCGTACAGCGGCGACGGCGTCGCGGAGGCGAACAGCGACAGGCCGATGACGCCGGTGACGAGTGCGTAGGAGCGTGACTGGGTCATCCGGTATTTCCAAATGTTTGGAAGCAAGGAATGAAGTTGTAGCATGGCGGCCATGCCGACCGCCCCCACCCGGGACCGGGTCCCCCACCCGTCGACCGAGTCGCTCGACCTGCCGACGATCCTGCGGACGGTCGGCGATCCGCTGCGCCTCGACATCGTGCGCCTGCTGGCCGACGGCCGAGGAGCACCCGTGCGGCGAGCTGTCCGAGCGGCTCGGCATCCCCACCTCGACCGGCAGCTACCACCTGCGCCTGCTCCGCGAGGCCGGCGATCACGCGCAGCCGCGCGAACGGCACGACGCGGTGGATCTCGCTGCGCCGCGACGACCTCGAGGCCCGCTTCCCGGGCCTCGCCGACGTCCTCGTCGGCGGCGCCTAGCCGGAGCGGGTCGCGCCATCCGGGGCTACCCTCCCGGCATGGCCATCGAGGACAAGGACACCACGGACCTCTCCGTCGCGCCGATCGTCGGGCCGGACGACCCGCGGGTCTTCACCGACTCGGGCATCGAGATCCAGCCGCTCTACACGGACGAGGACCTCCCCGAGAACCTCGACCTCGGCCGAGCCGGGCGAGTTCCCCTTCACCCGCGGCATCCACCGCGAGATGTACCGCAAGCGCCGCTGGACGATGCGCCAGTACGCGGGCTACGCCTCGGCCCGCGAGTCCAACGAGCGGTACAAGTACCTGCTCAAGAACGGGTCGACCGGGCTCAGCATGGCCTTCGACCTGCCGACCCAGCTCGGCCTGGACTCCGACGACCCGCGCTGCCTCGGCGAGGTCGGCCGCACCGGCGTGGCCATCGACACGCTCGAGGACATGCGGATGGCCTTCGACGGCATCCCGCTCGACGAGGTCTCGACCTCGATGACCATCAACGCGCCGGCCAGCGTGCTGCTGCTCCTCTACGAACTCGTCGCCGAGGAGCAGGGCGTGCCGAGCGAGAAGCTCACCGGCACCGTCCAGAACGACATCCTCAAGGAGTACATCGCGCGCGGGAACTTCATCTACCCGCCCGAGCCCTCCATGCGGCTGGTCACCGACCTCTTCTCCTACTGCAAGGAGAACGTGCCCAAGTGGAACACGGTCTCGATCTCCGGCTACCACTTCCGCGAGAAGGGCTGCTCGGCGGTGCAGGAGGTCGCGTTCACGCTGGCCAACGGCATGGCCTACGTGCAGGCGGCGCTCGACGCCGGGCTGAAGGTCGACGACTTCGCGCCCCGCCTGGCCTTCTTCTTCAACGGCCACAACAACGTGTTCCAGGAGGTCGCGAAGTTCCGCGCCGCCCGCAACATGTGGGCGCACGCGATGAAGGACCGCTTCGGCTCCGAGGACCCGAAGTCGCAGACGATCCGCTTCCACACCCAGACCGGCGGCGTGACGCTGACCGCCCAGCAGCCGGTCAACAACATCGTCCGCGTCGCGCTGCAGGGCTTCGCGGCCGTCTGCGGCGGCACCCAGTCGCTGCACACCAACGGCTACGACGAGGCGCTCGCGCTGCCCAGCGAGCGCGCCGCCAAGATCGCCCTGCGGACCCAGCAGATCATCGCCCACGAGTCCGGCGCCGCCGACACCGTGGACCCGTTCGCGGGCTCCTACTACGTCGAGTCGCTGACCGCCGACATCGAGTCGCGCGCCTGGAAGCTGATCGAGAAGGTCGACGGGATGGGCGGCTCGGTCGAGGCGATCGCCTTCATCAAGAGCGAGATCGAGGAGTCGGCCTTCGGCTACCACGAGCGCTACCGCACGGGGCAGGACATCGTCGTCGGCGTGAACAAGTACGAAGAGGACGACATCGAGGTCGAGGACATCCTGCGCGTGGATCCCGAGACCGAGCAGGACCAGCTGGACCGGCTGAAGCGCTTCAAGACCGAGCGCGACCAGGAGCTGGCCGACCAGCGCCTGAACGAGCTCCGCCAAGCGGCCAGGGGCACCGAGAACCTGCTCCCGCCCATCCGCCAGGCCCTCAAGGACCACTGCTCGGTCGGCGAGGTGTGCGGCGCGATGCGCGACGAGTTCGGCGAGTACCGCCCGGAGATCTAGACCCGTTCCGCGCGTAGGCGCCACCCTGGTCGCCGGCCTCGCGCACGCGGCGCTCGCCGCGGTGATGGCGGTCACCGCGTACTACGCCGTCAACACCGGCTTCGGGCCGTGGGACGACGAGGGCTTCCTGCTGCTCTCGCTGCGCGACTTCCTCGAGCGCGGCGGCCTCTACGACGAGGTCTACAGCCAGTACGGGCCGCTGTACCACGAGCTGTGGGGCGGGCTGTTCCAGCTCGTCGGCCATCCCGTCTCGCACGACACGGGGCGGCTGATCGTGCTCGCGCTGTGGGTGGGCACGGCCTCGCTGCTCGGGCTGGTCGCGCAGCGGCTGACCGGGCGGCTCCTCCTCGGCCTCGCGGTGACCGCGCTCACGTTCGGCGTCACGAGCCGGGTGTCCTCGGAGCCCATGCACCCCGGCGCGACGATCTGCGGGCTCCTGGCCCTGCTCGCCCTGGCCCTCGCGCTGGTACCGGCCCGCCGCGTGCCGGCGCTGGCGGCGACCGGCGCCCTAGTGGCGGCGATCGGGCTCGTGAAGGTCAACGTCGGCGTGTTCGCGGCGGTGGGGGTGGCGCTCGCGCTCATGGCCGTGATGGCGCCGCGGCGGTGGCCCGTCGTCGAGGCGGTCGCGGTGCTGCTGCCGTTCGCGCTGATGGCCGACGGGCTGGACCAGGGCTGGGCGCTGTCGTACGCGATCCAGGTGGCCGGCGGCGTGCTCGCGCTCGTGATCGTCCTCCGCGCCACCGGGCCCCCCGCCGAGCCGGCGGGGAGCGGCTGGCTGCGCCCCCTGGCGCTCGGCCTGCTCGGCTGCGCGGCGATCGTGCTCGCCGGGGCCCTTCTCACGGGCTCGTCTCCGGGCGGGCTCTGGCAGGGGATCGTGCTCGGCCCGCTGCGCACGGGCACCAACTTCACCGCGCCGCTCGAGCGATCCGACGTCGCGCTTGCGGCGGGGCTGCTCGCCCCCGTGGTCGCGGGCGCGCTCGTGCTCTTCGGCCGCGACGCCGGAGCGCTCGCCGGCGGGCTCGTCCGGATCGGGGCCGGGCTGGTGATCTGCTTCAGCGCCGCCGCGTGGCCGTTGCTGGACGAGGGCGCCACCGGGCCGCTGTCGCTGGGACCGATGCTCGCCTGGGTGGCCGCGCTGCCGCCGCGCGGAAGCCGCCCGGGCGCGCCCGAGCGCTTCGCGCGGGTGGCCCTGGTCGCCGTGGCGGTCCTGCAGGTCCTGCACGCCTACCCCGTGGCGTCGAGCCAGCTCGGGTTCGCGCGGCTGCTGTTCCCGCTCGTCGGCGCGCTGTGCATCGCCGACGGGCTCGGCGCGCTGCAGGTGGACCGGGTCCGCGCGCGCGCCGTCGCCGCGTGGGTGGGCTGCGCCGTGTTCGCGGCCTGGGCCTTCAACTCGTTCGTGTGGAAGCCCCTCGACGTGGCGCGCTACGTGTACCGGGCCTACGAGCCGCTGCCGTTCGCCGGCGCCACGCGCGTGCACGTCCCGCCCAACGACGCCGCGCTGTACGCGGGCGTCGTCGACGCGATGCAGCGCAGCGGCTGCCGCTCGTTCCTCTCGATGCCCGGGCTCGGGTCGTTCCGCTTCTGGTCGCGGATCCCGATGCCGACGGGCTACAACTCCGGCCACTGGTGGGACACCGTGCCGGAGGCGGACCAGGCGCGGACGGTCGAGGCGGCGCGCCGGACGCCCGGCCTGTGCCTGCTGCGCGGCCAGCGCTACGTCGAGTTCTGGCATCCGGGCGGGCCTTTGCCGCGCACGCCGCTCGTCGACTACATCGAAGAGGAGTTCTCGCGGCCCGGCTGGCCGGTGCCGCCCTACGAGATCGTTCCCCCGCGCTGACCTACTTGTAGCGGCGCTTCACGGTCTCGCAGTTGACCGTGCTCACGCGGCGGTTGAAGCCGATGTTCACGCGGTCGCCGCCCGACCCGCAGTCGATCCTGACCGAGGTGCGGCTGTAGGCCTCGACGACGTCGTTGCCCGGCCCGGTGCTGACGACGTTGCGCCCGCTGCCGGTGAGCCGCACCGTGTCGTCGCCGGCCGAGCCCGAGATGTGGTTGGAGCCGGGGCCGCCCTGCAGGTAGTCGTTGCCGGGGCCGCCCTCGATGATGTTGGCGCCGCGGCTGCCGTAGACGGTGTCGTCGCCGTCGCCGCCCTCGATGCGGTCGACGCCGTTGGAGGGGCCGGTGGGCAGGCGATTGCCCCACAGCACGTCGTCGCCGCCCATGCCGAACAGCTTGTCCGGGCCGGAGCCGCCGAGCAGCGTGTCCTTGAGCGGGGTCCCGCGCAGGGTGCCGCCGCCGGGCGAGCGGATCAGGCGGTGCACGCCGATCGTCGGGTCCTTGGTGCGGACCTGCTCGATCACGGTCTCGCACCCGCGGATGCGGCCCTCCTCGAGCGCGTTGCGGTTCGAGATGCCGCCGCGGTTCTCGTAGGGGTTGACGTAGATGGTGTCCTCGCCGGGGCCGCAGTCGACGGTGCCGACCGCGGTGCCGTTGTTGACGTAGACGACGTCGTTGCCCGAGCCCGCGTCGATGCGCGTCCCGGCCGGAGTCGGCGTACACGCTGTCATCGCCGGCGCCCGCGTTGACGATGTCGGTGCCGCCGCCCGCGTGGAGCGTGTCGTTGCCGTCGCCGCCGGCGATGCGGTCGCCCGCGGAGCCGGAGTCGAGCGTGTCGTCGCCCGGCCCGCCGTCGATCTTGTCGCGGCCGAAGCCGCCCACGATGTCGTCGTTGCCGTACTGGCCGAACAGGTCGTCGTCGCCGGATCCGCCGTCCATCGTGTCGTCGCCGCCGGCGCCGAGGATGCGGTCGTTGCCCGTCTCGCCCATCAGGACGTCGGCCGCGACGCCGCCGGTGATCAGGTCGCCGCCGCCGGAGCCGTTGATCTGCTGCGGCTGGCTGCCGCGAGTGACGAGCCGGTCGGGCCCTGGCGTGCCCGCACGCAGCGCCCCGAGCGCGGCAGAGGCGGGCAGGAGGAGCAACAGCGCGAGCAGCGCGAGAAGCCGGGGCATCCCGTCTGCATCGGCCTGCCACGCTGACGCGTGAATCAGCGGCGGCGAACCTGGACGCGCACCGCCTTCGAGTAGCCCAGCTCGTAGGGGTAGCCCGTCTCTCGCCGGACGCGGGCGCGGAAGCGGAACGTGCGCGGCCCGAACGTGCGGCGCAGCTTGTAGGAGGTCTTGAACTTGCCCTTGCTCCCGGTCCGCGGGGAGGCGAACACGCGCCACCGGCCACCGTCGAAGGCCTGCAGCTCGACCAGCTTGCCGCGGGCGGGGATCGGCTTGCCGAGCAGGCGGCCGCGGAAGCGGACGCGCCCGCGGGGGCGGACCCGCTTCGTGGCCTTCAGCCGCACGCCCGCCTTCGTCCGCACCCTCGCCGTGGTGCAGGCCAGCGCGGTGGCGCCGGGGGCGTGCGCCTCGAGGCGCAGCGTCCGCGTCGGCCCGGCCGGGATCCGCACCTTGTAGCTCCCGGAGACCGACGCAATCCCCGTGCGGGACCACGAGCCGTTGTCCGACGACACGGTCACGACGGACTCGGGCATGGGGGCGCCGTCGGTGCGCCGGACCCGGCCCGTGACCAGCGGGCGGCGGCCGTAGGCGACGGCGCGGGCGTGGCCGGTGAGGCGGCCGGCGGCCGCGTCGCAGCCGGGCGGGGGCGGGGGCGGGTGCAGCGGCTGCCAGCCGCGCCAGCCCTGGTCCGGCCCCGTCCCCCGGTCGTAGAGGTTCCAGACGACCTCGGAGCCGCGGCGCGCGAACAGGTAGATGCGGTCCGGGCTGTCGGCCACCGCGGCGAGACCGGAGTCGACGTTGCCGGGGACGGTCTTCCACGCCGACCAGCCGACGCCGTCGAAGCTCGACCACCCGACGCCGCCCGCCGGCGTGCGGACGAACAGGTCCATCGTGCCGTTCACCCGCCGCGTCAGGGCGGGCGCGTGCGTGGTGGTGATCCCGGGGATCCCGATCCAGCCGCTCCAGGCGCTGCCGTTCCACCAGTTGCGATACAGGCCGTCGTCGGTGCCGCGCACGATCACCTCGAGCACGTCGGGGGTCCGCGCGAGCAGGGCGGGCGCCGAGAGCGTCTCTGCCCGGCGCCAGCGCGGTGGCGTTCTCCTCGGTCCAGCCCGTGCCGGGCACGTAGGACCGCGCCACGATGCCGTTGTCCGGGCCCCGGTAGTAGAAGTCGATGTAGCCGCCGTTGGTGCGGTACGCGACGCCCGGCGCGGACAGCACCCCGCCGCCCAGCGACGCGTAGTCCTGCCACCCGGTGCCGGCCACCCAGGCTTTGAACCACAGGCCGTTGTCGCCGCCGCGGACGAACGTGTCGGTCACGTCGGCGGTGCGCCCGAACGCTCCGGGCCCCGAGGTGAGCAGCCCGCCCTGCGAGTACCAGGGCGTGAACGAGCCGTTGCTCAGCTCGGCGTACTGCAGATCGCCGCCGGGGCCGCGGATGAACACCGTGACCTGGCCCGGCGCGCGTGACGAGGCCGCCGGGTTGTCGTCCACGACCTCCGCGCGCGCGGCCGTGGCCGCGACCAGCGCGATCAGCACCGCTAGGGCGCTCGCCCCGGTCCGCCGCATCCTTGCCCCTTCCAATCGACGCCCCACGTGCGCTGCATCGTAGGTCGAGACTCGGGAACCCACCATCGAACGAACGTGCAGGACTCGCCGGGGACGGGACGAAACCAAGACGCGATGCCGCCGCTCGAAGCCAAGCGCACCCTCGTGAAATCGCCCCCGGAGCTGTGGGCCGAGGTCTCGGACGCAAGGGCGCTGGCGCGCCATCTCGGGGAGTTCGGCGAGATCCGCATCACCCGCACGCAGCCGGAGTCGGTCGTCGAATGGGAGGGCGACCTGGCTTCCGGAAGCGTGCGGCTCGAGTCCTCGGGCTGGGGCACGCGGGTCACGCTGACCGCCGAGCCGCTGGAGCCGGAGCCCGAACCGGAGCCGGAGCCCGAACCAGAGCCCGAGCCCGAACCGGTCGCCGAGGTGCGTCGCGGGTTCTGGGCGCGCCTGTTCCGCCGGCGCGAGGCGGAGCCCGAGCCGGTCGCGGTCGAGCCTGAGCCAGAGCCGGAACCCGAACCGGAGCCCGAGCCGCGGCTGGACCCGGATCAGGCCGTCGCCGCCCTCACGAGCGTGCTGGACACGCTCGGCGCCGCGCATCACCGGCCGTTCTCGCGCCCCTAACCTCTACGGGTGCCCTCCGCAGCCACCGAGCGCCTCGTCCTGACGGCGCCGAACGCGATCGCCCGCGCCGCGGGGCTGATGGCCGCCCTGCCCGAGCAGCGCTGGATCCTCAACCAGCCGCGCGAGATCCGCCAGTCGTTCGCCGACGAGGTCCTCGGGCACGCCGACATGGAGCTGCGCCAGCAGATCTGGATGCTCCGCCAGCCTCGCGAGGTCCGCGAGAGCTACATCGCCGAGGTCCTGGGCGGATAACCTCCGGCGCCCCATGCGCCAGAAGAGCCCAGAGACGTACGAGGAGAAGCTCGCCCAGCTCGAGGAGCTGCGGCACGCCGCCGTCCACCACGGATCCGAGACGGCGGTCGAGAAGCAGCACGCCAAGGGCAAGTACACGGCCCGCGAGCGGATCGAGAAGCTGCTCGACCCGGGCTCCTTCCAGGAGCTCGACACGTACATGCGCCACCGCACCACGGACTTCGAGATGCAGAAGAACCGGCCGTGGGGCGACGCCGTGGTGACCGGGCACGGCACCATCGACGGCCGCCGCGTGTGCGTCTTCTCCCAGGACTTCACCGTGTTCGGCGGCTCGCTGGGCGAGGTGATGGCCGAGAAGATGTGCAAGATCATGGATCTGGCGGCCAAGATCGGCTGCCCCGTGATCGGGATCAACGACTCCGGCGGCGCGCGCATCCAGGAGGGCGTGGTCTCCCTCGGCGCCTACGGCGACGTGTTCGTGCGCAACGTCAAGTCCTCGGGCGTGATCCCGCAGATCTCGCTGATCATGGGCCCATGCGCGGGCGGGGCGGTCTACTCCCCGGCCATCACCGACTTCATCTTCATGGTCAAGGAGACCTCGCACATGTTCATCACGGGCCCCGACGTGATCAAGACGGTCACGGGCGAGGAGGTCGAGTTCGAGGAGCTCGGCGGGGCGATGAGCCACAACTCCAAGTCGGGCGTCGCGCACTTCGCCTCCGACGACGAGGACCAGTGCCTCGAGGACACCCGCTACCTGCTCTCGTTCCTGCCCCAGAACAACCTCGAGACGGCGCCCCGGGTGCTCCCGACCGACGACCCGATGCGGATGGACGAGTCGCTGGACACCATCGTCCCCGACGCCGCCAACAAGCCCTACGACATGCGCGACGTCGTGCGCGGGATCGTCGACGACGGCGAGTTCTTCGAGGTCCAGGAGTACTTCGCGCAGAACATCATCTGCGGCTACGCGCGGCTGAACGGCTACTCGGTCGGCGTCGTCGGCAACCAGCCCAAGGCGATGGCCGGCGTGCTCGACATCGACGCCAGCTCCAAGGCCGCGCGCTTCGTGCGGACCTGCGACGCGTTCAACATCCCGCTGCTGACCTTCGTCGACGTGCCCGGCTTCCTGCCCGGCACCACGCAGGAGTGGGGCGGGATCA
This sequence comes from uncultured Solirubrobacteraceae bacterium, assembly GCA_963764385.1. Classification (GTDB taxonomy): domain Bacteria; phylum Actinomycetota; class Thermoleophilia; order Solirubrobacterales; family Solirubrobacteraceae; genus DATFQI01. The sequence goes on from CAVXSJ010000012.1 coordinate 45,319, forward strand.
TCCGCCACGGCGCGAAGCTGCTGTACGCCTTCACCGAGGCGACGGTGCCCAAGATCACCGTGATCACGCGCAAGGCCTACGGCGGCGCCTACGACGTCATGGCCTCCAAGCACATGCTCGCCGACTTCAACTTCGCCTGGCCCACGGCCGAGATCGCCGTGATGGGGCCGGAGGGCGCGGTCAACATCATCCACCGGCGCGACATCTCCAGCTCACCCACGCCGGAGGAGCGCCGGAAGAAGCTCATCGACGACTACAAGGCGCGCTTCGCGAACCCGTACACGGCGGCCGAGCGCGGCTACATCGACGACGTGCTGATCCCGCACGAGACGCGCCCGAAGCTGATCACCGCGCTCGAGACCCTGCTCACCAAGCGCGAGCCGGGCCCCAAGCGCAAGCACGGCAACATCCCGCTTGTAGGACCGGGCCCAGCCCGGGTGGGTCCCCGGCTCTTGCGGGCCGCGCGGGGCCGGGATGGTGGCTGGATGCGTCTCGCGCCCTCGCGCTCTCGCTCGCCGTGCTGCGGCGGGCTGCGGCGGCGACGAGAAGCCGAAGCCGCAGCCGCGGACACCTCCGCGGCGGACCGCAGGCGGTCGCCGAGCACGTCTCCGGCTACCTCCGCGCGTACGCGTCCGGAGACGGCGAGCGGGCCTGCGCGGCGCTGACGCCGGAGCTGCGCGAGCGCTCGGACCTGCTCGCCGCCCAGCGCGGCTTCGACGGCTGCGCGGAGGTCCTCCGGCGGGTGGGGCCGAAGCTGCTCGCGGCGCCCGGGCCGGACGAGCGGGAGCGGCTGCTGGCCCGCATCTCGGACCCGTCGAAGGTCGTCGTGACGCTCAAGGGCGACACGGCCACCGCGGGCGTCGAGCCGCTCCGGCCCGGCGGTGCGACCGCGCAGGTCGGCCTGTCCCGCCGCGGCGACAAGTGGCTGATCGCGGAGCTGGGGCTCCCGGCCGGATGAGCGCGCGGCGCGGCACCGCCGGGCAGGCCAGCGTCGAGTTCGCGGGCATCCTCGCGGTCGTCGCGGTGATCTTCGTCGCGCTGTTCGCCCTCGGGCTCGCCGACAACGTCACCTCGGCGGCCAAGTCGGCGCTGTGCTCGATCCTCGGCAGCCAGTGCGAGGCGGCGCCGGCCGGGCGACCGCACCTCGGCCCCGCACCTCGGGCGACGACGCCGACGGCGACGGGGTCTCCGACGCCGACGAGCGCGAGACTGGGCACCGACCCCGACACCGCGGACACGGACGGCGACGGGCTGCCCGACGGCCAGGAGCGCGACCTCGGCACCCAGCCCACCAACCAGGACTCGGACGCCGACGGCATCCCGGACGCCGAGGAGGTCGACTCCGACGGCAAGCTCGACCCGCTCTCCGACGACACCGACGGCGACGGCCTCACCGACCCGGAGGAGATCGCGGTCGGGACGGACCCGAGCGACCCGGACAGCGACGGCGACCAGGGCGACCTCGGGGACGGCCTCACCGACAAGGAGGAGATCGACCTCGGCACGGACCCGACCGCCTACGACAGCGACGGCGACATGATGCCGGACGGCTACGAGGTCGAGCACGGCGAGGACCCGTTCCAGCGACCAGCGCAACCTCGCCGAGAAGGCGCTCGACGCGTTCCTCGACGACCCGTTCGGCCTCGGGCAAGCGGCACGATCATCAAGGGCGGCGCGAAGAAGCTCGTCGAGAAGCTCGTCAAGAAGGGCGCCAAGAAGGACGTCGGCCCGCTCGAAGGGCATCAAGAAGCTCGAGGACCGGGCCCGCGCCCGCCGGGAGCGGATCGAGGCGCTCCGCAAGGGCAAGAAGGACAAGATCGACGACGTCGTCGACGAGGCGTGCAGCTTCGCCGGCGGGACGCTCGTCCTGATGGCCGACGGCTCACAACGGCCGATCGCGCAGCTGCGCGCCGGCGACCGCGTGATCGCGACCGATCCGCGACACGGGCCGGCGCGCGGTCCGCGCCCGTCACGCACGTGTGGGTCCACGAGGACCGCCTGATGCCGCTGCGCCGTCGGCGGCGAGGTGCTGCTCACGACGGAGGACCACCCGTTCTGGGGCGACGGGGCTGGGAGCCGGCCGGGAGCTGCGCGCCGGGGACCGCGTCGGCACCGGGCGCGGCTCGCTCGCCGTCGGCGCCCACCCCGGCGTGGGCGCGCGCGGCACGGCCTACAACCTGACCGTCGCCGGCGTCCACACGTTCCACGTGGGCCGGGGCGAGGCGCTCGTGCACAACACAGTGCCTGACGGTGCTGAAGGACTACCAGGACGCAAGCGCGTGACCGTCGGCAACAGCGCCGTTCCAGCTCGACAAGAAGGGGATGAACCACATCCTCGTCCGTCATCATCCGAAGTACTGGGAGCAAGTCGGTCAAGAAGCAAGCAGAGCTTCTTCGATCCGAAGACATGACCATCGAGGAGATCGACGACCTGGTCTCCAAGACCGTCACCGCTCAAGAACCGCGAAGAGCTCATGCGGATCGGCACCGGCCGCGGTCAGGTCCGCGCCGTGGTCGACGGCAAGGAGTACGTGCTGGGCGTCAACAACGGGCGGATCCGCCAGTTCTACCCTCGGTAGCTGATGTCCGTTGAGATCCGGACCCTCCTCGGCAACCCGGGGAAGGGGTTCACGCCGATCGAGGACGTCGAGCGCTTCGAGGGCGACCCCGAGTACGTCGAGGGCTCCCTGTGCATGGCCGTCGACGGCGTCCCGTTCCTCACCGCCGACGACTGGGACGACGTCAACTGGCTGTGGCCCTTCGTCGTCAAGGCGTCGCGGGACTGCGAGGCGACCGGCCACGGCGAGACGATGTTCCCCGACCAGCCGATCAAGTTCAGCGTCGACCGCCTGGGCGGCTCCGGGCGCCTGCGGCTCTCGTTGACGGCGACCGGCATGAGCCGGACGGCGGTGACGAGCGCCTCTGAGTACTACGAGGCGCTCGCCGACGCCGGCCTGCGGTTCTTCGAGCATCTCGAGCGGCTCGCCCCCGGCGCCGCCGGCACCGACCGGGAGCAGATCGCCGCGCTGCGGCGCTGGCAGAGGCTCCTAGCGCGGGTCCTTCACGAGCAGCTCCACGTTGCGGTCGGCGCGGCGGCCCGTCTTCGGCGCGTCGCCGCCCGAGCCCTCGAGCCCCTCGCGCTGCGGATCGTTGAAGGCCAGCGTCCGGCCCAGCGACGCCAGCTGCGTGGCGCTGAACGCCGAGGCGTCACCCGGCGCGGGCGCCGCCCGCGGGCGCCGCGCTGTCCAGGACGGTGCCGAACAGCGACAGCGTGCCGTCGCGGTTGTCCATGACCTCGATCAGGCGGCTCTGCTGCGGCCAGTCGATGTGCGACGCGGTGTTGATCTGCCAGAACCCGCGCCCCTTGCGGCCCTTGTAGAAGTCCACCCGGTTGGCGTGGGTGTGGCCGGCGACGTAGGCGATCACGTTCGGCGTGCCCGCCAGCAGCGCGCGGACGGTCTTCTTGCCCTTCGTCCCGCGGTGCAGCGGGGTCGACTTGCGCGGGTCGCGGTCGCAGCCCGGCTCGTCGGCCGGCTGGCACGCCCCGGCGCGCTCGTCGGTGCGCGTGTTGTCCATCGTCGCGAGCGTGTGGTGGCCGAACGCGACCACGAGCTGGTCCTTGCGCTTGGCCTTGCGCAGCTCGCCGCGCAGCCACTTGTACTGCGGGTCGTCGAGGTTGCCGCTCTGGCCGCCGCCCTCGGCGACGGTGTCGAGCGAGATGAAGCGGAAGCCCTTCTTCGGCGTCCACGCGTAGTAGCTGGCGGTGCCGGCGGAGCGCTTGAGCTCCTTGCGCGGGGTCCTGGCGAACCCGTGGCCGACGAGCGAGCGGTACTCCGCGCTTGGAGACGATCCGCCGGTCCGGGTCGGGCGCGACGGTCTTGCCGCCGGCCAGCAGCCGCTGGATGAAGGCCGGGTCGCCGAAGGAGGCGAACAGCGAGTCGCTGGACGGCGCCCTCGAACGCCTTGGGGTCGAACTGGGCGTTGGGGAACACCTTCAGGCAGCCGGTGGCGATCGCGCGGAACAGGTCCTCGCTGGCGGGCGCGTTGCCCTGGACGAGGCCGTCGTGGTTGCCGCGCGAGATGAACCACGGCACGTCCAGCCCGGCCGCCGAGAACGGCTTCTGCGCGGCGTCGAGGAGGCCGGGGTAGCGCGGGAACGCGGCGTACGGGCCGGCCGTGGGCGCCGCCTCGTCCGGGTCGTAGAAGCCGGCGAAGCGGTCCTGGGGCGCGTCGCGGTAGTCGTCGTAGTCGGCCACGCCGGTGTAGCGGCGGGCCGCGACGTCGGCGTTGATGCGCGCGAGCGTCGTCGGGCGTCACGTCGCCGCACTCGGTGGTGACCGGCTTGCCCGAGAACGGGTCGACGGTCCCGCCGTCGAGCACGGTCTTGAACCAGCGCGACTCGTTGAGCTGCTGGTTGTCGGCGAGGTCGCCCGTCGTGATCGCGAACGCGAGCCGCGAGCGCTTGCCGTTGCCCTGGCGGACCGGGCTCGTGCGGTTGGCGTTGACGTTGCGGACCGTCGAGTCGAACGACCTGCAGCCCGAGCGCCTCCTGCGGGCGCCATGAAGACTTGATCTCGCCGCCGGCGGGATCGGCGAAGTCCACCCGCGCGGGGCTCATCTCGTCCGCGATCTGCGGATCGGTGAGCTGGGCGAAGGTCAGCAGCGAGCGCCGCTTGCCGGTCCGCTCCGCGCTTCGCCTTCGCGGAGCCGCCGCGGCGCACCGCGTACGACTCGCCCTTGGCGGTCTTCAGCACCGAGAAGGCGCCGCCGGCCGGGGCCAGGGTCTCCTCGAGGGTCGTCTTGCCGGCGGGATCGGCGTGGGCGCCGGCGGCGAACAGCAGCAGCGGCGCGGCGACGAGCGCGGCCAGGCGGGGGCGGGAGATCATGGCGCGATCCTAGTGGCGCGGCTACGCTCCGCGCCATGAATCGCCGGCCACGCCTCGAGCTCCGCGGCTCGTCGGCCTCCCCCGAGGAGGCGGCGGCCGTGATCGCCGCGATCGAGCGGTTCATGCGCGACACGGCTCCGCCGGTCGACACGGCGCCGTCCGGGCCGAGCCCGTGGGTGCGGACCGCCCTGCTGGAGGGCGTGGACCGCGAGCCGCACCGCGGCGGCTGGCACTGACTCAGCGGAAGGCGATCGGCCCCGTCCGGTTGAGCTGGCACGCACCCGGCGACCCGTCGGGGGCGGAGCGCCAGCGGAATATCCCTAAACCCGCCCCCCTTTTGCTACTTTCAACAGATGGAGCCTTCGACCACGACCGGCCGGCAGGGGTCGCTCACCAACCCCGAGGTCCGCGAGGACGTCCCCGGCCACATCATCCCGATCCTCGAGCGCGAGTTCGACGACTTCGACAACGAGGCCGCGAAGTACCTCGCCGGCGACACCGAGGAGACGGAGTTCATCGGCTTCCGCCTCAAGCAGGGCGTGTACGGCCAGCGCCAGGCCGACGTGCAGATGGTCCGGGTCAAGCTCCCGTTCGGCGGCATCACGCCGGATCAGATGGACAAGTTCGCCGAGGTGGTCGAGCGCTGGGCGCCGCTGGACAAGGCCCACATCACCACGCGCCAGAACATCCAGATCCACCACATCCCGCTGGCGCGACATGACCGAGCTGATCCGCGAGATCTCCTCCGCCGGGCTGTCCAGCCGCGAGGGCTGCGGCAACACCGTCCGCAACGTGACCGCCGACCCGTGGGCGGGCGTCTGCCACGACGAGCTGTGGGACCCGACGCCCTACGTCGGCGCGTACGTGCGCTACTTCGTGCGCCACCCCACGACGCAGCTGATGCCGCGCAAGGTCAAGACCGCCTTCACCGGCTCGGACACCGACCGCGCGCTGACCGGCATCCACGACATCGCCTTCATCGCGCGCGAGCGCGACGGCGTCCGCGGCTTCGAGCTGCGCGTCGGCGGCGGGACGTCGATCATGCCGCGCATCGCCCCCACGCTGAGCGAGTTCGTGACCGCCGACGACGGCGAGTACCTCAAGTGGGCCGAGGCCGTGTTCCGCATCTTCGACCGCCAGGACTGGCTGCGCGTCAACCGCGCCCGCGCGCGCATCAAGGTGCTGGTCGACAAGATCGGCATCGAGGAGATGCGGCGGCTGGTCGAGGAGGAGCTCGAGGGCGACTGGGTCGACGAGCGCGACTTCTCGATCGACGAGCGCACCTTCGACCACGACGAGGAGGCCAACGCGCCCGCCCCGCCGCTCGCGGCCGGCTCGCCCAACGGCGACCTCACCGAGTTCAACCGCTTCCTCTCCGCCAACGTCGAGAAGCAGCGCCAGACCGGGTTCTCGACCGTGCAGGTGAAGGTCATCCGCGGCGACCTCACGCCCGAGCAGTTCCGCGGGCTGGCGGACATCATGCGCGAGTTCTCGGGCGGCTACGCCCGCACCACCGTGCACCAGAACTTCCTGCTGCGCTGGGTCCGCGACGAGGCGGTCTACGACGTCTGGCAGCGCCTCCTGGCCCTCGGGCTGGGCGACGCGGGCGCCGACGAGATCAACGACGTCGTCTCCTGCCCCGGCACCGACTCGTGCAAGCTCGGCATCACCAGCTCGATGGGGCTCAACGCCGCCGTGCGCGAGCGCATCGAGTCGATGGGCATCACCGATCCGCTGACCAAGCGGATCCACATCAAGATGTCCGGCTGCCCGAACGGGTGCAGCCAGCACCACATCGGCAACATCGGGTTCTACGGCGCGTCGATCAAGGTCGGCGAGCACACGATCCCCGCCTACGTCGCCCACATCGGCGGCAACTACGAGGGCGGCGAGATCGTCTACGGCGCGCGGCTGAAGGTCCGCCTGCCCGCCAAGCGCGTGCCCGAGGGCGTCGAGCGCTGGATCCGGTTCTACGAGGCCCAGCGCACGGAGGGCGAGGCGTTCAACGCGTTCGCCGAGCGCGTGGGGACGAAGGCGTTCGAGGACGAGGTCCGGGACCTCGCGCTCCCCGTCGAGTTCGGCCTGGAGACGATGGAGCACTTCATCGACTGGCAGCGCAAGGTGCCGTTCCAGGTGATCCGCGGGGAGGGCGAGTGCGCGGTGTAGCGCTCTCGCCTCATCTCGAGCAGCTCGAGGCGGAGGCGATCCACGTCATCCGCGAGGTGGCGGCCGAGCTGGAGAAGCCCGTGCTGCTGTTCTCCGGCGGGAAGGACTCGATCCTGCTGCTGGCGCTGGCCGAGAAGGCGTTCGCGCCCGGCGCCGCTGCCGTTCGCGGTCATGCACGTCGACACGGGGCACAACTTCCCCGAGGTGATCGAGTTCCGCGACCGGCGCGTGCCGGACGCGATCGTGGCCTCCGTGCAGGACTCGATCGACGCCGGGCGCGTGGTCGAGGAGACCGGCCCGCGCGCCTCGCGCAACCGGCTCCAGACCACCACGCTGCTCGACGCGATCGCCGAGCACGGCTTCGACGCCGCGTTCGGCGGCGCCCGCCGCGACGAGGAGCGCGCCCGCGCGAAGGAGCGCGTGTTCTCGTTCCGCGACGACTTCGGCCAGTGGGACCCGCGCCGGCAGCGCCCGGAGCTGTGGGACCTCTACAACGGCCGCGTCCGGCGCGGGCGAGCACGTGCGCGTGTTCCCGCTCTCCAACTGGACCGAGCTCGACGTCTGGGAGTACATCCTCGCCGAGGAGCTCGAGGTGCCGCCGCTGTACGTCTCGCACGAGCGCGAGGTGTTCGCCCGCGACGGGATGCTCTACGCGGTCAGCGACTTCATCGAGCGGATGGACGGCGAGGAGCCGTTCACCGAGTCGGTGCGCTACCGCACGGTGGGCGACATGAGCTGCACGGGCGCGGTGCGCTCGACGGCGTCCACGCTCGACGAGGTCGTCGCCGAGATCGCCGCCACGCGGGTCACCGAGCGCGGCGAGACCCGCGCCGACGACCGGGTGTCCGAGGCGGCCATGGAAGACCGCAAGCGCGTGGGCTACTTCTAGTGCTCCGCGTAGCCACCGCCGGGTCCGTCGACGACGGCAAGTCGACGCTGATCGGCCGCCTGCTGTTCGACGCCAAGGCGCTGATGACCGACCAGGAGGCCGACCTCCAGGACCTGGCCAACCTCACCGACGGACTGCGCGCCGAGCGCGAGCAGGGCATCACGATCGACGTCGCGTACCGCCACTTCGCGACCCCGCGCCGCCGCTTCGTGCTCCACGACTGCCCCGGCCACGCGCAGTACACGCGCAACATGGTCACGGGCGCCTCGACCGCCGACCTCGCCGTGATCCTCGTCGACGCCCGCCGCGGGCTGACCGAGCAGTCGCGCCGCCACGCCGCGCTCGCCGGGCTGCTGGGCGTGCCGCAGGTGACGGTGTGCGTGAACAAGATGGACCTCGCCGGCTACGCCGAGGAGCGCTTCGACGCCGTCGTGCGCGAGTTCCTCGACTTCGCCGCCCAGACCGGCCTGCGCGACCTCACCTTCATCCCGGTCTCCGCCCTGCACGGCGACAACGTCGTCGACCGCTCGGCCGCCATGCCCTGGTACGCGGGCGAGCCGCTGCTCGCGCACCTCGAGGGCGCCCCGGAGGCCGTCGGCGCCGCCGACGGCCCCGCCCGGCTGCCGGTCCAGTACGTGATCCGCCACGACGAGGAGCGCCACTACGCGGGGCGCCTCGCCTCCGGCACCCTGCGCCCCGGCGACGACATCGTCGTCCTGCCCTCGGGCGAGCGCAGCCGCGTCGCCCGCGTGGTGGCGCCCGGCGGCGACACCGGGGAGGCCGCGGCGCCCGCCTCGATCTCCGTCGTGCTCGAGGACGAGATCGACGTCGGCCGCGGCGACCTGATCGCCCGCGTCTCCGAGGCGCCCACGCCGACCCGCGAGCTGCACGCCACCGTGTGCTGGATGGGCGACCGCCCGGCGCGCGCCGGCACGACCTACCTGCTCAAGCACACGACGCGGACCGTCCGCGCCAAGCTCGACGCGATCGAGGACCGCCTCGACGTGACCACACTGGAGCGCGAGCCCGCCGAGGAGCTCGAGCTCAACGCCATCGGCCGCGTCCGCCTGCGCACGGGCGGCGAGGTGATGGCCGACCCCTACGCGGTCAGCCGCGCGACCGGCGCGTTCATCCTCATCGACGAAGCGACAAACGACACGGTCGGCGCAGGGATGGTGCGCTAGCGGCGGCCGCGTTTGCCGGCGACAAACGACACGGTCGGCGCAGGCATGGTCGGCGTACCCCCGCCACGCAAGTCTCGACGGAGAGCCGGCCGACTCGGCGGCCCCATATAGCCGGCCGACCGGCTCCCGCTCGGACTGAGCGTCTCCGCTCAGACTGTTCGGCCCCGCGACCCCATGAAGCGGGTGCCTGGAAGCCGAGAACGGGCGCCGCACCGGAAACTTGCGGAAAATCCTCAGCCGCGCTTCTTCGGCACGCAGGTGCGGTAGCGACGCGTCCCGGTGACCTTGCGGCCGTCGACGGTCGTGACCACGATCTTGACCTTGAAGCGGCCCTTCGGCAGCCCGCGGAGATCCACCTTGGCGGTGATCCGCTTGCCGCGGACGGTCCGGATCAGCTTGCCGTTCAGGCTGACGGTGACCTTCGCGAGCTTCGCGCCCTTCGGGGTCCGCAGCCGGATCCGGAACTTCCGGCGGCTGACGCAGCGGCGCGTGGACGGGAACGTCAGCACCTGCTTGGTCTTGAGCTTGGGCGGGTCGACCGGCGGCGGGGGCGGAGTGGGCGTCTGCGTCGGGACCGCGGTGGCGATCGGCGCGGGCGTCTGCGTCGCGTCCGGGGTCGCCGTGGCGGTCGGGGTCGCGGTCGGCGTCGCGTCCGGGAGCTTGCAGACACCGTCGCCGGTCGGCGTCGAGCCCGTGTCGACGCGGCGACCCAGGATCTCCGTGTCCTGCTCGACGACGAGCTCGCCGACCAGGCGATCCACGTCGCCACACCGCGATCGGCGGCCGGATCGAGCCAGGCGGCGATCACGAGCCGGCCACCGTCGCCGAGCTCCTGTGGTCGCACCACGTCGACCGCTCGACGTTCCAGACGCAGATCGGCATCTAGCGGGTAGCACTCGGGCATGTTCCGAACGCTGCGGCACATGCCGCTCTTCAAGCTCCTGGCGGTCGGCCAGACCGTGCTCCTCGCGTGGCGGCACCTCCAGCACCTCGACGCGAACGACCGGCGCCGGCTCCGCGAGCTCGTGCGCCGCGGCCGGCAGATCAACAAGGCCGAGCGCGCCGAGCTGCGCGGCATCCTCGGCAAGCTCGAGCCGGCGGCGTTCGCGTTCGACTCCGCCAGGCGGTTCTCGCCCGTCCCGATCCCGGGCAAGTACGGCGCCAAGCGCAAGACCGACAGACCGCGGCATGACGCGACCCGAGGCCGCGCCGGATATCCTGCCGCGGCCTTATGTTCTCCAAGGTCCTGGTCGCCAATCGAGGCGAAATCGCGGTCCGCGTGATCCGCGCGCTGGACGAGCTCGGCATCGCGTCGGTGGCCGTGTACTCGGAGGCCGACCGCGACGCCCAGCACGTCAAGCGCGCCGACGAGGCCTACCTGCTCGGCCCCGGGCCCGCCACCGAGTCCTACCTCAACGTGGACAAGCTGATGGAGGTCATCGAGGAGTCCGGCGCCGAGGCCGTGCACCCCGGCTACGGCTTCCTGGCCGAGAACGCCGCGTTCGCCAAGCGCCTGGAGGACTCCAAGGTCACGTGGATCGGGCCGCCGTCCTCCGCCATCGAGGCGATGGGCTCCAAGACCCGCGCCCGTGAGCTGATGGACAAGGCCGGCGTGCCGATCGTCCCCGGCACCACCGAGCCGGTCGAGACGCTCGAGGACGCCGAGAAGATCGCCGAGGAGATCGGCTACCCGATCGCCGTCAAGGCGGCCGGCGGCGGTGGGGGCAAGGGCTTCCGCGTCGCGCTGGAGAAGGACAAGCTCAAGGACGCCTTCGAGGGCGCCGCCCGCGAGGGGGAGAAGTTCTTCTCCGACGACACCGTGTACCTCGAGCGCTACCTGCCCGACCCGCGCCACGTCGAGGTCCAGGTGCTGGCCGACAGCCACGGCACCGTCGTCCACCTCGGCGAGCGCGACTGCTCGATCCAGCGCCGCCACCAGAAGCTGATCGAGGAGTCCCCCGCCCCGCTCGTCGACGACGAGATGCGCGAGAAGATCGGCAAGATCGCCACCGACGCGGCCGAGGCGGTCGGCTACACGGGCGCCGGCACGATCGAGGGCCTGCTCCAGGACGGCGAGTACTTCTTCCTGGAGATGAACACGCGGGTGCAGGTCGAGCACTGCGTGACCGAGGCGACGACGGGCGTCGACATCGTCCGCGAGCAGATCCTGATCGCCGCCGGCGAGAAGCTCTCCTTCTCCCAGGACGACATCCGCCTCCACGGCCACGCGATCGAGTGCCGCATCAACGCCGAGGACGCCTCGAAGAACTTCGCCCCCGCGCCGGGCACGGTCGCGCACTACCGCGAGCCGTCCGGCCCCGGCGTGCGCGTCGACTCCGGCGTGATCTCCGGCACCGAGATCACGCCCTTGTATGACCCGATGGTGGCCAAGCTGATCGTCTGGGACGCCGACCGCGAGCGCGCCACCCAGCGCATGCTGCGGGCGCTCAAGGAGTACGAGATCGAGGGCGTGAAGACGCTGATCCCGTTCCACAGGGCGATCATGGCGTCCGAGCAGTGGGCCAAGGGCGAGACGTGCCGGGACCTGATCGAGGACAAGAACTGGCTCAAGGAACTGGCCTTCCCGGCGGTTCCCAAGGGCGACGACGAGCCCGAGATCGAGACCCGCGACTACGTGGTCGAGGTGTCCGGCAAGCGCTTCGAGGTCGTCGTGCACGGCGAGGCGGTCGCGGGCGCCGCGACGACGGCCAACGACGCCGCGCGCCCGGCGCCCCGACGCGAGCGCTCCTCCTCGGGAGGCAGCGGGGGCGCCGGAGGCGACACGCTCGCCTCGCCGCTGCAGGGCAACATCTTCAAGGTGCTGGTCGAGCAGGGCGCCGACGTCGAGGAGGGCGCGCTGATCTGCATCATCGAGGCGATGAAGATGGAGAACGAGATCACCGCCCACAAGGCCGGCAAGCTCACCGAGCTGAAGGTCCAGGAGGGCGGCTCCGTGAACACGGGCGACACGATCGCCGTCATCAAGTCGCCGTCCGAGTGACCGACCTCGACGCGGCGATCCACGAGCTCGCCGACTGGCTGCGGATCCCGTCCGTGTCCACGGCGGGCGGCAACCCCGCCGCGCTGCGCGAGGCGGCCGAGTGGGCGCTCCGCAAGGTCGTGGCCGCCGGCGGAACCTGCTCGCTGGTCGAAGGCGACCACCCGCCGCTGGTGGTCGGCGAGCTGCGGGCGCCCCGCGAGGACGCCCCGACGGTCCTGATCTACGGCCACTACGACGTCCAGGACGCCGGCGACGAGTCGCGCTGGACGACCCCCGCCTTCGAGCCCGACATCCGCGACGGCCGCCTCTACGCACGCGGCGCCTCCGACGACAAGGGCAACTTCCTTCCGCTCCTGCTGGTCGCCTGCGAGCTGGCCGAAGCGGGCGAGCTCGGCGTTCACGTGCGCGTGCTGATCGAGGGCGAGGAGGAGACGCCCGCCGATACGGCCGAGCGCTGGATGCAGGCCGACGAGCGCGGCGCCGACGCCGCGATCGTCTTCGACTCCGGGATGCTCGACGCCGATACGCCCGCGCTGACCGTCGGGACCCGCGGAATGGTGTGGGCCGATATCGCCGTGACGACCGGCGAGCGCCCCGTCCACTCGGGCGAGTTCGGCGGCGCGGCGCTCAACGCCGTCCACGTGCTGCACCGCCTGCTGGCCGCCGTGCTCCCTGACGAGCGCGGCCGCCCGCCCGAGCCGCTGCGCGCCGGCCTGGAGGCGCCGTCACCCGAGGAGCTCGAGGCGTGGGAGTCGCTCCCGCCCGGCGACCGGCTGCTGGCCGAGGCGGGCGCGCGCCCGTCCGACGAGCGCGCCGGCGCCGAGCTCCACGTCCGCACGATGTCCGAGACCGCGGTCGACGTCCACGTGGTCGCGGCGGGCGAGCCGCGCACCATCGTGCCCGAGCGCGCCGAGGCCAGCCTCTCGGTGCGCCTCGCGGCAGGCCAGCGCAGCGCGGAGATCGCGGCTGCGCTGGAACGGCTCCTCCGCGACGCCCTCCCGGAGGGCGCCGAGCTGGAGCTCTCGCTGCACGGCGCCGAGCCCTCCCGCTTCGACCCCGCCGCGCCGGCGCTGGTAGCGGCACACCGCGCCCTGGAGCGCGCCTGCGGCGTCGCGCCCGTCGTGGTCCGCAGCGGCGGGTCGATCCCCATCCTCGCCGCCTTCGCCGACCGCGGGATCCCCACGATCGTCGGCGGCTTCGCGCTGCCCGAGGACCGCATCCACGCTCCCGACGAGAGCTACCGGCTCGAGAGCCTCGACCTCGGTCTGAAGGCCGCCCGGGCGCTCTACGAGGAGCTCGCTCACCTCTAGGCGGTCCGCGCCGCGAGCGTCTACGGCGGCTGGGTGGGGAGGTGGTGAGGCCGGGCTGGATCGTGTCCGCTCTGCGAGCGAAATACGGCCCAGCGTGCCGCCGGCGAGCCGCGACGCGATCCATGCGCGCGTGCCGGTGATCGGGGCCGCCTCGCGAAGCCTCGACAAGGGTCCCGTTCACGACGTCGCTCAGCTGTGCTGTACTTCCGGGCCCCCGTGACCGTCAATCCCCTTTCCGGCCGGGTGTCGCTCGGCACCCTCGCCCTGACGGTCACGCTGGCGTTCGCCACGCCCGCGGTCGCCCAGACGCCGATCCCGACCCCCACTCCGCCGGCCCCGGCTCCGACGCCGGCGCCCACGCCGCCTCCCGCGAAGGCGACCGCCTCGGTCAAGGCGGAGAAGGTCATGCGTGACGGCAAGACCAAGGTCCAGCTCACCGGCACGCCGTGGCGCGTGCGCGGGACCGTGAAGCCCTTCGTCGACGGGCAGACGATGCAGGTCCGCTTCAGCCGCGGCGGGCGCGCGCGTCAAGACCCGGCGCGTCAAGCTCCGCCCCGGGCCCAACGGGACCGGCACGTTCCGCGTCCGCTTCACCGCCAAGGCGGCAGGCCGCTTCACGGTGATCGCCAGCCACAAGGCGACGCCCCAACTGGAGCAGCTCCGCAGCCGCGCCGCACGCGTGCGGGTGCTCCAGCCCGAGGTCTCGCCCGGCGAGCGTGGGGCGATGGTGCGCCTGCTCCAGCGCGGCCTCAAGCGGCTGCACTACGCGGTGCCGAGCAGCGGCGTCTACGACGACGCCACCCAGCGCGCCGTGCTCGCGTGGCGCAAGGTGACCGGGATCCTGCGCACCACGAGCGCTCCGCCGGTGGTGGTCCGCGGCGTGCTCGCCGGCCGCGGGACGTTCCGCGTGCGCCATCCCGAGGACGGCCACCACGTCGAGGCCGACCTGTCGCGCCAGGTGCTGGCGCTGATCGACGGACGCAACGTGCGGGCGATCTACCACACCTCGACGGGCGCGCCCGCCACCCCGACGATCCTGGGGCGCTACAAGGTCTACCGCAAGGACCTGGGCACCAACGGCATCGGGATGGTCGACGCCAGCTACTTCATCCGTGGCTACGCGATCCACGGCTACATGTCGGTCCCCGCCTTCAACGCCAGCCACGGCTGCCTGCGCGTGCCGATCCCCGACGCTCGCCGGATCTCCAACTGGCTGAGCCTCGGCAACGTGGTCTGGGTCTACCCCTAGGCGGCTTCGACCGGCGCCGGCGCGGCCGGGGGAGGCTCGCGGCGGCGAACCGCCTCCACTCGTCGATCCGGTCGGTCACGCCCAGCTCGGCGATGTACGCCTCGTCGAGCGCCTCGGCCGGGCCCTCGACGGAGGCGGCGCCCTCCAGTTCCGTGACGAGCCGGTCGGCGATGTGCACCGCGGCGCCGGGATCGAGCTCGCGGGACGCGCGGAGGGTCGGCGTGTGATGGTGCGCGACCGCGTCGACGATCCGGGGCGGGAGCCGCCACAGGGAGAGCAGATAGGCGCCGACCTCGGCGTGGGTCACGCCGTAGTGCTCGCGCTCGACGACGTGCAGCGGGCGCTGCTGCTCGCGGGCGGCGGCCAGCAGCGTCGCGAGGTCCTCGGGGCGCTGGGTGGCGAACATGAGCGTCCCGACGTCGTGCAGGATGCCCGCCGTGAAGGCCTCGGCCGCCTCCTGGCGGCCGGGCATCACCTCGGAGGCGACGCGGGCGACGAGCGTCGAGTGCGCCTCGAGCGCATCCACGGAGAAGCCCTCGATGGGATGGGCCGGAGCGAACGCGCGGAACGTCCCGGCCGAGACCACGAGCGCGCGGAGGGGCGCGATGCCCAGGTAGATGACCGCCTCGCGCGCGCTGGCGATCGTCCGGCCGAGCCCGAAGAAGGACGAGTTGACGAGCTGGAGGACCTTGGCGCACATCGCGACGTCGGACTCGACGAGCGTCCCGATGTCGTCCATCCTGACGTCCGGGTTCTCGGACGCCTCGACGAGCTTGTTGTAGAGCATCGGGGCCGACGGCAGCGACTCTGCGCCGCCGGCGGCGCGGCGCACGGCGGGATCGTGCATCAGCGCCTGCGCCATGCACGCGCTCTCGATCACCTTGCGCAGCTCGTCGCGGTCGCACGGCTTGGCCAGGCACTGGTGCGCGACCGGTACGACGCGCAGCGCGGCCGCGAGCTCGGTCTGGCCGGAGAGGACGATCCGCACGGTCTCCGGATGGCGCTCCTGGACCACCCTGAGCACCGCCGCGCCGTCGATGTCGGGCATCCGCATGTCCGAGACGACCACGTCGAAGGGCCCGTTGGCGATCTCCAGCAGCGCCGCGGTGCCGCCGAGCGCGAAGACCATGTCCCACTCGTGGCGCTGCCGGCGTAGGAGGTCGCGCAGGCCGTCGAGGACCTGCTGCTCGTCGTCGACGAAGAGGATGCGCCTCATGCGGGCGCGCGATCCCCGGCCGGCACGCCCGCGAGCGGCAGCCGGATCGTGAACGTCGTGCCCTTGCCGAGCGTGGTGTCGAGCGAGATCGAGCCGCGGTGCTTGTCGACGACGGCTCGGGTGATAGCGAGCCCCTGTCCGGTCCCGCGGCCGACGGCCTTCGTCGTGAAGAAGGGATCGAAGATCCGGCTCCGGATCGCCTCGGGGATGCCGGCGCCGTCGTCGCATACGCTGACCACCGCCGTGTCGCCCTCGAGCGCGGTGCGGACCCGGATCGTGCCGCGCTCCACGCCGACGTCCTCGATCGCGTGGGCGGCGTTGATGATCAGGTTCAGGAAGACCTGGTTGAGGTCGCTGAGGTTGCAGACCACGTGCGGCAGGTCGCCGAACTCGGTCTCCACGTCGGCGAGGTACTTGTACTCGTTCCGGGCCACGGTCAGCGTGGTGGCGAGCGCGCGCTCGAGGTCGGCGGGCGCCTGCTCGGTCTGCGGGTGCGCGAACTCCTTCATCGCGCGCACGATCGAGCCGACCCGCTCGACGCCTTCCAGCGTCCGCTCGCACGCCGCCGGCACGCGCTCCTGCAGGTAGGCCAGGTCGATGTCCTGCTCGGCCTCCTCCAGGCGCTGGTGCAGCCCGGGATCGTCGGTGATCGCGCCGCACGCCTCGCGATAGATGGTGAGCAGGCGGTTGAGATCCTCGAAGGAGTCCCTGAGGAAGTGCAGGCTGTCGCCGACGAACTGGATCGGCGTGTTGATCTCGTGCGCGATGCCTGCCGCCAGCTGACCGACCGCCTCGAGCTTCTGGGCCATTCGCAGCTCGACCTCCATCCGCGCGCGATCCGCCTCGATCCGCTTGCGCTCGTGGATGTCGGAGATCGTGCCGTACAGCCAGATGACGTCGCCGTCCCCGTGCACCGCCTGGCCGCGGTCGCCGACCCACACCTTCTCGCCGTCGGCGCGGACGATCCGGTAGGCCAGCCCGTAGTCGCGCTCCTCGCGGACGGCGGCCCGCACCTCGTCGGAGATCTCGGCGAGCTCGTCGGGGTCGATCAGGCTCGCGTACGCCTGATGGCGGTTGTCGATGAGATCGTCGGCGCCGTAGCCGGTGATGTTCTCGATGGCGTCGCTCACGAACTCCATCGTCATGCTCGGATCCAGCGCCCGCCGGTACACGGCGCCGGGGATGTTGGCCATAAGGAGGCGGAGGCGTTCCTCGCTCTTGCGGAGCGCGCCGCGCGTCCGCTCGAGCTCGTCGGTCTGCTCGGCGAAGGTCGTCGCCGTTTCGGGGCGCGTCATGCGGTGGCCTCGGGATCGATCACGCGCAGGGGCTCCCGCACGTAGCCGGCCTCGAAGTTGTGCAGGCGCTCGACGAGCTCGCGCGTCGCCTCGTAGCCGCGGGGGATGAGCAGATGCCCGGGCCGGGAGCGCACGTCGGCGGCCATCGTCATCCCGACCAGCACCTCGCGCACTCCGACCTCGCGGACGCGGCGCGTGTGGCGGCCGACGCCGACCGTGGTCGCGAACGCGCCGAGCAGCTCGGGGTCGTACGTGCCGTCGCGGCTGCGCATGGCATCGAGCGCGACGTCGATCGGGACGTCCTGTCCCTCCAGCTCGTCGTAGTCGAAGACGATCTTGAGCACGCGCGAGCCGATCGGGAGCATCCCCCCGCCGTTCCCCGACGAGTCGAACCGGCGGTGGTAGTTGGCGAGGATCTGCTGCACGCCCTCGAGCCGCGGGATGTTCGCCAGGATGCGGTCGGTGACGGCGGGGACGCGCTCGACCATCGCCTCCTCGGGCGGCGTCAGCGGATCGCCGGCGTAGAGCTTCTCGGCGGTCGGCTCCGGCAGGGTGATCGCGCCGAGGTGCGAGAACATCGCCGCGACCTCGAGCTCCCAGCCTTCTTCGATGCCGATCGCCGGCAGGAACTTCGCGAGATGGCGCTTCATGCGCGCGCCGCGCCCGAAGGCGGCCGGGCTCGCGAGCGACAAGACGTCGGTGAGCGCACGGACGCTCCCGTGCAACGTCTGCTCGAGCAGCACGCGCTCGGCGGACACCAGCCGGTGCTGCCAGACCGCGGCCGCGCACGCGCGCAGGAGCTCCTGCGGCTCGCATGGCTTGGTGAGGAAGCGAAAGATCTGGCCGTCGTTGACCGCCTTGACCGCCGAGTCGACGTCGGCGTGGCCGGTGAGCAGCATGCGCACCGCGAGCGGCGCGATGCGGCGCGCCTCGCCCAGGAACGCGGATCCGGACATGACCGGCATGCGCATGTCAGACAGGACCACGGCGAAGCGCGTGTTGTCCGCGCGCAGCAGCGCGAGGCCGTCCGCGCCGCTCTCGACGACGTGGACCTCGAAGCTCCGTCGCAGCGTGTCGCGCAGGCCCTCGAGCACGTATGGCTCGTCGTCCACACAGAGGATCCGCGGACGCGCCTCCTTCGCACGAGCGGGGACCACAACTGACGGAGGGGACATATGGGTCCGTCGACGGTTTCCCGCCGCAGCTTGAGGACCGCGGCGCTAGGCGGTCATTGAATCGAACACCACGACGAGGTCGCCGAGCGTGGTGCGCGGGTTGACGAGCGCGAGCCGCGCCACCGTCTCGCCGCCGACGGTGGTGGGGAGCACGAACGCCGTCCCGTCCGCCCTCAGGGCGTCGGCCCAGCGGTGGTAGTCCTCGTCGCTCCAGCCGTGGCGGCGGTATGCGAGCACGGACAGCTCGGGCTCCGTGATCAGCTCCAGCTCGGGCCGTCGGCGGATCTCCTCCGCGCCCGCGCGGGTGACCTCGAGCGTGCGCTCGACCGCCGCCGCGTACGCGTCGGTCCCGTGGGCGGCGAGCGAGAACCAGAACGGGATGCCTCGCGCGCGACGCGTGAGATGGAGGCCGTAGTCGGAGGGGTTCCAGGACTCGTCGCGGTACAGCGCGTCCAGGTAGGAGGCGCTCTGGCGATGGGCGGCGCTGCCGAAGGCGGGGTCGCGGTACAGCAGCGCGCACGAGTCGAAGGGGGCGAACAGCCACTTGTGCGGGTCGACGATCAGCGAGTCGGCGTGCTCGATGCCGGCGAACCGGTGCCGGATGCTCGGCGCGCACAGCCCGGCCGCGCCGTAGGCGCCGTCGATGTGCAGCCACAGGTCGCGTTCGCGGGTGACGGCGGCGACGCCCTCGAGGTCGTCGACGAGGCCGAGGTTGGTCGTCCCGGCCGTGGCGACGACGGCGAACACGCCGTCGTGGAGCGCGTCGCGCAGCGCCGCCCCGCGCAGCCGCCCGTCGGCCGCCGCGGGGACCGGGAGCACCTGGGCGTCCATGATGCGCGCGGACGAGCGCACCGATGAGTGGACCTCCTCGCTGCAGGCGACGTGCGTGGCGGCCTCGCCGCGGTGGCGGGCGCGCTCGCGGGCGGCGTGCAGCGCGGAGATGTTGCCGTTCGTGCCGCCCTGGACGAAGCAGCCGCCCGCGTCGGGCGGCAGGCCGGCGAGGTCGGCGAGCCAGCGGAGGGCCTCGTTCTCGGCGTGGACGGCGCCGGCGCCCTCCATCCACGACCCGGCGTAGACCGAGGTGGCGCTCACCAGCAGGTCGATCAACGCGGAGGCGGGCGTGGGCGCCGAGGGGATGAAGGCGAGGTAGCGCGGATGGTCGATCGCGGTGGTCAGCGGCAGCAGCACGTCGCGGAAGCGGGCGAGCGCCTCCTGCGGCCCGAGCCCCTCCCGGGTGACGGTGTCGCCCGCGAGCGCGGCGACCTCCGCCGGAGGCCGCGCGTGGCCCAGGTCGGGCGGGGTTGCCGCGAGCCGCTCGAGCGCCGTCTCCAGGATGGCCTCGCCGAGCGCGCGAAGGTCCGGGGACAGGCGGTGCATGGCCGCGCCGGGAACCGGCGCGCGACCCGCGGCCGCGTCCCCGCCCGCGGTCACGCCGCGACCCGCGCCGCGTTCTCCGCGTGGATCTTCTTCTGGGCGCCCGTCCGCCGCGCCGGCGGCAGCTTCGCCTCGGCGCCGCGCTCCAGCAGTGCCTCGACGTACGCGCGATCCTCGCGCAGGATGGCCGCAGCGCGGGTGCCTTCGACCGGCGCCCCGTGGCCGGGCACGACGTAGCCGGCCTGCTCGACGAGCGGCTCCAGGCGGGCCAGCGTCGCCAGGTAGGCCGAGGCGCTCCCGCCGGGCGAGAGCATCGGGATCTCCACCGGCGACAGGTAGTCGCCCGCGACGAGCACCCGCGCCCACGGGACCCAGATCGCCATCCCGTCCTCGGTGTGCCCGTCGGCGGGGTGCAGCTCCAGCTCGAGCTCGCCGATCCCGCAGTGCCCGGGCACCGGCAGCGACTGGGCGCCCGGAAGCGACAGGGGCGGGCGCTCCACGTAGGTCTCCTCGTCGAACGCCCGCAGCTCCCGCTGCGCCGCGCCCGGCTGGTTGATCAGCCGAGCGGCGGTCGACTCGGCGCACCCCAGCGGCGCCTCGGGGAACGCGTAGCGGCCGAGCAGGTGGTCCCAGTCCGCGTGCGTGGCGAGCAACCCGACGACGGGGAAGCCCGCCTGCTCGGAGATGGCGGGCAGGATCTCCAGCTCGTCGGGGAACACCGGCGAGTCGATACAGAACCCCTCGTTGCCGGACCGGACCAGCGTGCAGGTGGTCTGGTAGGCCCGCGAGACCGCGACGACGACGTCGGCGTGTAGGCCGACCGCGCGCAACTAGATGGTCGGGGCCGTGGTCCCGGCCATCAAGCGGCGCCGAGGAGCTTCGCCGCTTCGAGGAGGTTCTTCACCTCGGCGGTGGGCTTCTTCTGCCCAGCGTCGAGCTGCTCCTTGTTGCGGTTGACCCAGATCACGGGGACCTTGAGCTTCAGGCAGGGCTCCACGTCGTAGTAGTAGCTCGACCCGACGTGCACCCAGCCCTTCTTGGTGCCGATGCGCCGCTCGCACTCCTTGAAGTGCGCCGGATCAGGCTTGTAGGAGCGCACCTGCTGCGCGGTCACCACCAGGTCGAAGTCCGACTTGAAGTGGCGGCGCGTCTGGCCGAGCAGCTTGTCGTCGATGTTGGAGACGAGGCCCGTCTCGAACTTCTTGCCGAAGCGCTCGAGCTGGGTGTTGGTCTCCTTGAACGGCGGCCAGCGCATCACGGAGTCCGGCAGGAACCCGGAGCGCGACGGCTCGAGCGGCCAGCCGAGCTCGCGCGAGATGTTGACGGCGGTACGGCGGAGCACCTCGGCGTACAGCTCGTACGAGCCGGCCTTGATCTCCTGCTGGGTCTTCATGAACAGCGGGACGAGCTCTTCGCGCGAGAGCGTGTAGCCGTCCTTGTCGGCCTCCTTGACGAAGGCGTCGTAGACCCCGGTCTCCCAGTCGATCAGGGTTCCGTAGACGTCGAAGGTGACGAAGGTGACTTCCTTGGGCAGCGGCATTCGGCCGTGCATTGTGACAGCCCTTCGCTATCGTCCGCGCCCGCCATGGACCTCCTCGAATACCAGGGCAAGCAGCTCTTCGCCCGCCACGGCGTGCCGGTCCCATCCGGCGCCCCCGCCACCACCGTCGAGGAGGCCGTAGCCGCCGCCGACGAGATCGGTTATCCCTGCGTCGTCAAGGCCCAGGTGCAGATCGGAGGCCGCGGCAAGGCCGGCGGCATCAAGGTCGCCAACGACCGCGCCGAGGCCGAGGAGCACTCCAAGGCGATCCTCGGGATGGACATCCGCGGGCTGACCGTGCACGAGGTGTGGATCGAGGCCGCCTCGGACATCGCGGCCGAGTACTACGCGTCGATCGTGTTCGACCGCTCGGCCAAGCGCCCGCTGGTGATGCTCTCCACGCAGGGCGGCATGGACATCGAGGAGGTGGCCGACACCAACCCCGACGCCATCGCCCGCCTGCACGTCGACCCGCTGCTCGGCTTCCAGGACTTCCACGCGCGCCGGCTCGCCTTCGAGGCGGGCGTCGACGCCGACGTCGTGCGCCCGATCGGCGCGCTGCTGACCAAGCTCTACGACGCGTTCGTCGGCGAGGAGGCGATGCTCGTCGAGGTCAACCCGCTGATCGTGACCGGCGACCGCCAGGTGATGGCGCTCGACGCCAAGGTCACGCTGGACGACTCGTCGCTGTTCCGCCATCCCGACAACGCCGGGCTGCGCTCCTCCGAGGGCGAGGACCCGCAGGAGCGCATGGCGCGCGAGCGCGGGCTCACGTACGTGAAGCTCGACGGCAACGTCGGCATCCTCGGCAACGGCGCGGGCCTTGTGATGTCGACGCTGGACGTCGTCGCCCAGGCGGGCGGCTCGCCCGCGAACTTCCTCGACGCCGGCGGCGGCTCGAAGGCCGAGGCGATCACGTCGGCGGTCGAGGTGATCCTCTCCAACGAGAACGTCACCGCCGTGCTCTTCAACATCTTCGGCGGCATCACGCGCTGCGACGAGGTCGCCAAGGGCCTGATCGAGGCCTTCAAGCAGATCGAGCCGACCGTCCCGTTCGTCGTGCGGCTCGACGGCACCAACGACAAGGAGGGCCGGGAGCTGCTCGCCCAGGCGGACCTGCCCAACGTCCACGCCGAGTCCACGATGCTCGACGCCGCGCGCCGCGTCGTCGAGCTGGCGGGCGCCGGACCGTCCGGCGAGCCGGAGGGCACCACGGTGCCGGTCGGCGAGGGCCGCGAGACCGAGCTCGGAGCCGCCGACGCGCGCAGGGAGGCGGGAGAGTGAGCATCCTCGTCGACAAGGACACGAAGCTCTGCGTCTCGGGCATCACGGGGCGCGAGGGCACGTTCCACGCCATGAACAACCGCCGCTACGGGACGCAGGTCGTCTCAGGCGTGACGCCCGGCAAGGGCGGCCAGGACGTCGAGGGCGTCCCGGTGTTCAACACCTTCCACGACGCGGTCGCCGAGACCGGCGCGAACACGGCGATGATCTTCGTCCCGCCGCGCTTCGCCGCCGACTCGATCCTCGAGGCCGAGGACGCCGGCATCGCGCTGATCATCGCGATCACCGAGGGCATCCCCGCCCACGACGAGCTGCGCGTCTACAACCACATCGCGCGCAACCCGGACGTGCGCCTCGTCGGCCCGAACTGCCCCGGGATCCTCTCGCCGGGCAAGGCCAACGTCGGGATCATCCCCGCGAGCTTCTTCTCCGAGGGCAACGTCGGCGTCGTCTCGCGCTCCGGCACGCTGACCTACCAGATCGGCAACGAGCTGGCCAACGCCGGCTTCGGCAACTCGACCATCGTCGGCATCGGCGGCGACCCGGTCCCGGGCTCGAGCTTCGTCGACATCATCGGGCTCTTCGAGGAAGACCCCGAGACCGAGCTGATCGTCATGGCCGGCGAGATCGGCGGCTCCGCCGAGGAGGAGGCCGCCGAGTTCATCTCCGCGAACGTCTCCAAGCCCGTCGTCGCCTACATCGCGGGCTTCACCGCGCCGCCCGGCAAGACGATGGGCCACGCGGGCGCCATCGTCTCGGGTACCGCGGGCACCGCGGTCGCCAAGCAGGAGGCGCTCGAGGCGCAGGGCGTCCGCGTCGGCCGCACGCCGACCGAGGTCGCCCAGCTCGCCGCCGAGATAGCCGGCTCTTTGAAGGCGTAGGGGAACGCTGGCCCGGGGGCCAGGTTCCCTTGCGGGTGTTCGCCCGGGGGGCGAAACCCGCTAACGAACTTTGACTCGCGCCGTCTTGGCGCGTGAGGCCTTGAAGCCCTTCTTGGGCTTGAAGTTGCCCGTGACCCGCCACACGCCGCGCTTCTTGAACTTGTAGCGGAGCGTGAAGGCGTGCTTGGCGTCGCGGCTGAAGCGGCTGACCTTCTTCCAGCGGCGGCTCTTGGTGTCGAAGCGGGAGAAGTAGACGTAGGCGCGGCCGTGGGCCAGGCGGGAGAGCGTCCCCTTGGGGCTGATCTTGCCGCGGACCTTGATCTTGCCGCTCTTGACCTTGCCGACCTTGAGGGCGTAGCCGGTCTTGACGGTGTAGGGGTAGTTGCCGCCTCCCACGTGCGTCACGTTGGCGACGGCCTTGCCGGCGTTCTTGGCCTCGTCACGCGCGATCGCGGTGACGACGTGAGGACCGTAGGAGAGGTTCTTGGCTCCGCCGTACTCGAACTTGACCGAGGCGCTGGTGCCGTCCTTGACGGTCCTGAGCGGGACTTCCTTGCCGTCGATCAGGAGGTCGATGTCGTTGACGCCCTCGCTGTCGGTGGCGGTCACGTGGATCGGCAGCGACGTGAGGTACTTGGCGCCGTCGGTGGGCGCCACGATCGTCACGACCGGGGCCCCCGCGTCGATGGTGCCGCCGCACTCGATCGGCGTGGCGGCGACGGCGCGCTGGAGAGCGTTGAAGGCGGGCTTGCGGACGAAGCCGGTGGTGCTCAGGCCGAGGTTGAGCGAGTCGTCGCCCGAGCCGGTCTGGAGGTCGTGCGAGTTGAACCAGGCGGCCTGCTTGACGTAGGGGTCGCCGGCCAGGCAGCCGTAGGCCTTGCTGAGGTAGTCGGCCTGCACGGCCTCGCTGACGCCGGCCTCCTTGGTGCCGGCGCGGCCGCCGCGGGCGCAGGTGCCGTTCGTCGTCGACCAGCCGAGCTCGGTCATCCACACCGGCTTGTCGTCGCCGTGGGCGAGCATCGTCGCGCGGACCTCGCGGTAGCCCGTGAACGAGTAGCGCCCGATGCGTCCGCTCGGCTCGCGGTAGTACTCGCGCGGATCCGTGGTCAGGCAGGCGGTGTCGGTGTGCACGCCGATGCCGTCGAACGAGCCCTGGGCGCCGTTCTCGTAGAGCTGCTCGACGAAGTCGAAGTTGTTGCCGACGAGGCCGCCGACGAGCACCGTGGCGGCGGGGTCCGGCGCCTTGATGGCCGAGTACGCCTTCTTCAGCATCGCGGTGTAGGCGGCGGGCTGCGGGCCGTTGGGCCAGAAGTCCGGGCCGTCCTCCTCGTTCCAGATCTCGTACGAGACGCCCATGCCCTTGAGGGTGTTGGCGAGGTCGCCGGCCACCGCGGAGTACTCGTCCGGGGTGGGCAGGTTGTCGCGGCCGCCGCCGAGGGCGATCAGGACCGTCATCCCGCGGGCCCGCGCCTTGACGACGAACTGGAAGTACTTGTTCATCTCGACGACGCGCGTCGGGCCGGTCAGCGTGTGCCAGTTGGCGAACGTGCGCACGAGCGTCGCGCCGGACTCGTCGAGGTCGGTCCAGGTCTCCTGCGTGTCGCTCGGCTCGCCGGGCAGGTTGCCGGGCTGGGTGACGTAGGGATCACCGTTGTTGTTCACGTGGGAGACGTTCACGCCCGTCGGCGCCGCTTGGGCAGTTGCGGCGGGGACGAGCAGCGCGAGCGCGAACGCGAGCGAACCGAGGAGACGAAGGGGAGAAGTCATTAGGCCAAGGAACGGCGGATCGGCCGAAAACTTGAGCCGCGAGCGCGCCGACATTCCACAGGGCGGGACGCGTATCCTGGCCACATGGCCACGATCTCCTTCGCCCGGGGCGCCCCGTCGCTCGACATCGTCGACGTGGAAGGGCTCAGCGAGGCGGCTACGCGCGCTTTTGCCGACGACCCCGCCGGCACGACCGCCTACGGCACATCGGTGGGGTATCTGCCGCTGCGCGAGTGGATCGCCGGCCAGCACGGAGTGGACGTCGACCAGGTGCTCGTGACCAACGGCTCGATGCAGGCGGACGCGTTCCTGTTCCAGCTCCTCGTCAACCCCGGCGACACCGTCGTCGTCGAATCGCCGACCTACGACCGCACGCTGCTGAACCTGCGCAACCGCGGCGCCGACATCCGCATGATCGAGCTCGAGACCGACGGCATCGACGTCGACGCGCTCGAGGATCTGCTCAAGGACGGCGTGCGGCCCGTGCTCGCGCACATCATCCCCAACTTCCAGAACCCGGCCGGCTACACGCTCAGCGCGCCGAAGCGGGAGAAGCTGCTGTCGCTGGCCGCCGAGTACGACTTCACGCTGTTCGAGGACGACCCCTACGTGGCGATCCGCTTCGAGGGCGAGACGCTGCCGACGATGCTCTCGCAGGACACCGCCGGCCAGGTCGTCTACGCGTCGTCGTTCTCCAAGACGGTCTGCCCCGGCATCCGCGTCGGCTACCTGGTCGGCCCGGCCGCGGTGATCAAGCAGATCCAGGGGATCGCCACCAACACGTACATCTCGCCGAACATGGTCGCCCAGTCGATCGTGAACTCGTTCTGCCGCTCCGGCCGGATCGACTCCGCGATCGCCACGGTCAAGGACGCGCTGCGCGCGCGCCGCGACGCGCTGGTGACCGCGCTCGAGCGCGAGCTGCCGGAGGCCGTGTTCGCCGCCCCGTCCGGCGGCTACTTCATGTGGGTGGTGCTGCCCCAGGAGGTCGACGTCGCCGAGCTCGAGAAGGCCGCGCGCGAGCGCGACGTGCTGTTCGTCAAGGGCACGGACTTCCTGCTCGAGGGCGGCGAGAACACGCTGCGGCTCGCCTACTCCGGCGTCACTCCGGAGCAGATCGACGAGGGCATCACCCGGCTCGCCGACGCCGTCCGCTCGCTCGGGGTGACCGCGTAGCGATCGTCGAGCGCCATCCCTATGGGCGCATGCGCTCGCACTTCGGCGAGCTGTTCCGCCCTGACACCGGCGCCTCGCCACCGGTGGCCGTGGTCATCCACGGGGGGTTCTGGCGCGCGCGCTACTCGCGCAAGCTCAACCGCGACCTGTGCCGCGCCCTCGCCGGGCGCGGCTGGGCCGCGTGGAACCTCGAGTACCGCCGGATCGGCCGCCTCAGCGGCGGCGGCTGGCCGAACACGTTCGCCGACGTCGGCGAGGGCATCGACCACCTCGACTGCCTGTCCGGCCTCGACCTCTCCCGCGTCGTGGCGATCGGCCATTCGGCCGGCGGCCACCTCGCCGCGTGGGCGGCGACCCGGCCCGGCCTTCCCGACGACGCTCCCGGCGCCGAGCCGCGGGTGCCGGTTGCGGGCGTGGTGGCGCAGGCCGGCGTGGTCGACCTGCGGCTGGCGTGGGAGCTGCAGCTCTCGGGAGGGATCGTCCGGCGGCTGCTCGACGGGACGCCCGACGAGCGGCCGGAGCGCTACGCGCTCGCCTCCCCGGCCGAGCGGCTGCCGCTCGGCGTCCCGATCCTGCTCACGCACGGCGGCCTTGATGACATCGTCCCTCCGGTGATGAGCGAGCGCTTCGCCGAGGCGGCCCGCGCCGCGGGCGACGACTGCACCCTGCACGTCGCCCCCGACGAGGACCACTTCGGGCACATCCAGCTCAGCGCCGCCCTGTTCGATCCGGTGATGGCGTGGCTGGACGCCTCGGGGGCGGCGTCGTGAGCGACCCGCTGAGGACGCGCTCCGAGGCGCTCGACGCCGCCGACCCGCTGGCGGGCTTCCGTGAGCGCTTCGTCGTGACCGACGAGAGCCGCGCCTACCTCGACGGCAACTCGCTCGGCCGGCTCCCCGTCGTGACCCGCGAGCGGCTGCGCGCGATGGTCGACCAGTGGGGCGACGAGCTGGTGTCCGGATGGCACGAGTGGATCGACCTCCCCGCTCGCGCCGGCGACCTGCTCGCCACCGCGGTGCTCGGCGCCGCCCCGGGCGAGGTGGTGGTCAGCGACTCGACGACGGTCAACCTCTACAAGCTGGTCAGCGCGGCCGTCGCCGCGCGCGGCGCCACGCGGCTCATCAGCGACCGCGGCAACTTCCCGACCGACCGCTACGTGCTCGAGGGGATCGCCGCCACGCGCGGCCTGGACCTGCGGCTGTTCGAGTCCGACGAGCTCGACGGGCCCGTCCCCGGGGACCTCGCCGCGTGCGGCCCGCGGGACGTGGTCGTGCTCAGCCACGTCGCCTACCGCTCCGGCGCGCTCGCCGACATGCCCGCCATCACGGCCGCCGCCCGCGAGCGCGGCGCGACGCTGGTGTGGGACCTGAGCCACTCGGCCGGCGCGGTGCCGATCGCGCTGCGCGCCGCCGGCGTCGAGCTGGCCGTGGGCTGCACCTACAAGTACCTCAACGGCGGCCCGGGCGCGCCCGCGTACCTGTTCGTCGCCGAGGCGCTGCAGGCCGAGCTGCGCTCGCCGATCTGGGGCTGGTTCGCCCAGAGCGAGCAGTTCGCAATGGAGCGCCCCTACGAGCCGGTGCCCGGCGCCGCGCGCTTCATGGCCGGCACGCCGCCGATCCTGCAGCTCGCCGCCGTCGAGGAGGGCGTGCGCCTGACCGCCGACGCCGGCATGGAGCGGATCCGCGAGAAGTCGATCGCGCTGACCGAGCTGATCATCACGCTGCACGACGAGTGGCTCGCCCCCCTCGGCTTCACGGTCGGTACCCCGCGCGACGCGGCGCGCCGCGGCTCGCACGTCTCACTGCGCCATCCCGACGCGTGGCCGATCACCCGCGCGCTGCTCGATGCGGGGATCACGCCGGACTTCCGCGGCCCCGACTCGATCCGGCTCGGGGTCGCGCCGCTCTACACCCGCTTCACCGAGGTCCACGACGCGCTCGCGCGCCTGCGCGACATCGTCGAACGAGGCGAGCTGCCAGAGGCCCCGCCCGCCAGGGTGACATAGGCTTCGTCCTCCGTCCTCGCAAGCTCGGACCTCGGACGACGTTACCTGCCGTAGCGGTCCTTGCTGAGCACGAGCTGATCGGGCAGCGCGATGCGCGGCGGGGGCGAAGGGTCGGCCTTCACCGAGACCGTCTCGGCCACGGAGCGCGTCAGCGTCGCGGTCGCCTCGCCGCCGAAGTCGACGGAGACGAAATCGTCGTCGGATTCGGCGATCACGCCGTCGCGGCCGGGCTCGAGGCCCTCGCGCATGAACAGGTGCAGCAGCTCCTCCGCCTCGTTCTCGAAGCGCAGGATCTTGACCTTGCCACCCAGCTCGACGTCGGCCAGCGGCACGCCGGAGACCCGCTCGCCGGGCTGGATCGGATGGCCGTGGGGACACGTCTTGGCGTCGCCGATGGCGGCGAGCATCTTCGCCTCCACGTTCGGGGACATCCGGTGCTCGAGGCGCTCGGCCTCCTCGTGGACCTCGTCCCAGGGGATCTCGAGGATGTCGGTGAGGAAGCGCTCGATGAGGCGGTGGCGGCGGACGATGCCCTCCGCGTGCTCGAGGCCGGTGTCGGTGAAGTTGAGCGACTTGTCGGCGGCGCGCGCGATGTAGCCGTCGCGCTCCAGGCGGCCGATCATCTCGTGCACGGTGGGCGCGGACAGCTGCATGGCGCGGGCGACGTTGGCGCCCGTCATGGGCAGGCCCGCCTCCTGCAGCCAGAAGATGGTCTGGAGGTATTCCTCCTCGGCGACGGTGGCGTCATGGGGCATGCCGTCCATCGTATCCGGCCCCGCGCCGCCCGCGGCTAGCCCGGCGCCTCGTCGTCCTCGAAGCGACGCCGCATGGAGGTGACGCGCCGTTCGGCCACCGCCATGAACTCCCGCGTGGCGGGCGAGAGGTGCGCGTTGCGGCGGGTCACGAACGCGAACATCTCGTACATCGGCGGGTCGAAGGGCACGGTGGAGAGCCGCCGGCCGAGGCCGCGGGTGGCGATGATCGAGCGGTCCGCGATGGTGTCGCCGAGGCCGCGGGCGGCGAGATCGAGCGCGGCGGTCATGTACTCGACCTCGATGACCGGCTCGAGCTTGACGCCCGCCCGCTGCGCCCGCTCGCGCAGCTGGCGGCGCGTCGGGTCCTCGTCGGCCCAGCGGGCGTCGAAGAGGATCAGCGGCGCCTCGGCGAGGGCCTCGATGGTCATCGGCTCGCGGGTGTGCTCCGGGTTGGCGGACACGTACACGAGCTCCTCCCGCAGCGCCGGTCGCACGTCGAGGCCCCGGTCGTCGATCGGGAGCACCACCAGGCCGGCCTCGAGGTGGCCGTCGCGGATCGCGTCGGCGACCTCGGCGGAGTTCTGGCCGACGACGCGCACCCGCACGGAGGGGTGGCGGGTGCGGAACTCCTGCACCAGGCCGCCGAGCAGGTAGTGGTGGGCGCTCCCGAAGGTGCCGAAGGCGACGGTCCCGCCGGTCACGTCGCGCACCTCGCGCACGGATTCCGCCGCCTCCCGCGCGGCGTCGAGCGTCCGCTCCGCGTGGGGGACCAGCAGGCGCCCCGCCTCGGTCAGCTCGAGGCGCCGGCCGGCACGCGCGAACAGCGGCACGCCGAGCTCCGCCTCGAGCCGGCGGATCTGGTCGGACAGGCTCGGTTGAGCCATGTGCAGCGACGCCGCGGCGGCGCTGAAGGAGTTGTGCCTAACCGCGCTCAGGAAGTAGGTGAGCTGCTGCAGCGTCATATAGGCTTAGACTACCGATCCAGTAGTCAACATAGCCTACAGCAATGGCATACAAGCGACGATAATGAGGTCATGTTCACTCTCATCGCACTCACAGTCGTCGCCGCCGTCGGCGGGTTTGGTGCGCTCTCTCTGAAGTTCGGTGCCGAGGATCGGCCCGGCTTCGATGAGCGCGCCCCGCTCGTCTAGAACCGCCGCGACCTCCCCTCTCCTCCCCCCAGACGCCCCCGTCGCCCCCGCGGCGGGGGTTGTCGCGTCTTTGGGATGATCGGCCGATGCCGCTCCCGCTCACGCCGCCCGTCCTGCCCCAGCTCGCCCGCCCCGCCAAGACCCTGCCCACCGGGGACGGCTGGGTCTACGAACCCAAGTGGGACGGCTTCCGCACGCTCGCCTTCGTCGACGGCGACGAGGTCTACCTGCAGTCGCGCAGCGGCAAGCCGATGACGCGGTACTTCCCGGAGCTCAAGTTCCCGGAAGGGCGCTACGTGCTCGACGGCGAGATCGTGCTGTTCGACGAGAAGGGCGAGCCGGACTTCGACGCGCTCGGCCAGCGTATCCACCCCGCCGAGTCGCGGATCAAGATGCTCGCCGAGAAGACCCCGACGCGCTTCATCGCCTTCGACCTGCTGGCCGTCGGGGACGAGAGCCTGCTCGAGCTCCCGCAGGCCGAGCGCCGCGACCGCCTCGAGGGGATCGTCGAGGCGCCGGTCGACATCACCCCCGCCACCGAGGACCCCGACGGCGCGCAGGGATGGCTCCAGCACGCCGAGGGCGTCATCGCCAAGCGCCAGGACGCGCCGTACCGCCCGGGCGAGCGCGTCGGCATGAACAAGATCAAGCGCGTGCGCACCATCGACGCCGTGGTCATGGGCTGGCGGCCCGGCAAGGAGGAGGGCACCGTCGGCTCGCTGATCCTCGGCCTGTACGACGACGACGGGCGCCTGCGGACCGTCGGGCACACCTCCGGCCTGTCCGCGAAGCGCAAGCGCGAGCTGGTCGAGGAGCTCAAGCCCTACGAGACCGGCGAGCGCGGGGCCGGCGACCCGAGCCGCTGGGCCAACGAGCGCGACCTCGAATGGGTCGAGCTGCGGCCCGAGCTGGTGATCGAGATCACCTTCGACCACACCAGCAACGACCGCATCCGCCACGGAGCCAAGATCGCCCGCTGGCGGGACGACAAGGACCCGGCGGAGTGCCGGATGGACCAGCTGCTCAGCTAGATGATCGAGGCGGGAGGGGCGCCCGCGCGGCTGGCGGCCTGCAGCCCCTCGCGCTTGGAGCGCCACTCGATCAGGCGGTCGTAGCGCTCGCGCGCGGCGAACAGCTCGGCGCGGTGCTCCGCTCCCCAGCCGGCGAGCGGGGCGAGCGCCTCGAGCAGCTCGGTCCCGGCCGGCGACAGCTCATACCCCACGCGCGCGGGCACGCGCGCGTAGACGTGGCGCTCCACGAGGCCGTCGCGCTCGAGCTGGCGCAGCGTCGCGGAGAGCATCCGCCGCGACACGCCGTCGATCTGGCGCAGCAGCTCGTTGAAGCGGCGGGTGCCGGTGGCCAGGCGCGTGAGCACGACCACGCTCCACTTGGCGGCGAGGACGCCGACGGCGGCTTGGAGCGCCTCGAGGCTTTCCTCGTCGACGCCCGAATGGATCATTGGGGTGGGTGCGGGGTGAACGGCCATGTTCGTGCAATACATGGCGTCAGCCACGATCGTGTGTCACGAAGCGTGAAACGATGCCGCGATGGCCGTCCGCGAGCGCCCCGTTCTTGTCGCCCCAGACTCGTTCAAGGGCACGTTCAGCGCGCCGGAGGTCGCGGGCGCGATCGGCCGCGGGCTGGAGCGCGCCGGCCTGATGCCGCCGGACCTGTGCCCGGTGGCCGACGGCGGCGAGGGCACGCTCGACGCGCTGCTCGTGCAGCTCGGCGGCGAGATCGTCGCCGCGCGGGCGCAGGACCCGCTCGGGCGCGAGCGCACGTCCGGCTACGCGTTGGTCGAGGACGGCGGCACCGCGATCGTGGAGATGGCGATGGCGAGCGGCCTGGGGCTGGTGACCGAGGACGAGCGCGACGCGTGGGCGGCGACCACCTACGGGACGGGGCAGCTGATCGCCGCGGCCGCGGAGGCGGGCGCGCAGGTGATCCTCATCGCGGTCGGCGGTTCGGCGACCAGCGACGGCGGCGTGGGCGCGAACGAGGCGATCGAGGACGGCGGCGGGCTGCGGGGCGCGAAGCTCGTCGTGCTGTGCGACGTCCGCACCGTGTTCGAGGACGCCGGCCGCGTGTTCGGTCCCCAGAAGGGCGCCGACCCGGACATGGTCGAGCGGCTCACCGAGCGGCTGGAGGAGCAGGCGCGGCGATACCCGCGCGATCCGCGCGGCGTGCCGATGACGGGCGCCGCCGGCGGGCTCTCGGGCGGGCTATGGGCCGCCCACGGCGCCGTGCTCGAGCCGGGTGCGCCGTGGGTGCTCGACGCGCTGGACTTCGACCGGCGGATGCGCGACTCCCGCGCCGTCGTCACGGGCGAGGGCAAGCTCGACGAGCAGACGCTGGAGGGCAAGCTGGTGGGCGAGATCGGCACCCGCGCCCGCCAGGCGGGGGTGCCGCTGCACGCGATCGTGGGCACCGACCGGCTGGACCCGTTCGGCAAGCGGATCATCGACCTCCAGCGCACGATCGAGGCGACGAACCTGGAGGAGCTCGAGGCCGCCGGGGAGGCAGCTCGGCAGCGAGCTCGCAGCCGGGACCGGCCTAGTAACGCGACGAGCGGCGGGCGGGTACCGGAGGGGATGCCGCCACGCCCACACCTGGCGCTGCCGACCCCCGGGAGCCGACGCGCCACCGTGGTCGGCGCGGGCTCGTTCGGGACCGCCGTCGCGGTGCTGCTGGCGCGGGGCGGCTTCCGCACCACGCTGCAGACGCGGACGCCCGAGCAGTGCCGGCGCCTGGAGGCCGACCGCGAGAACAAGGCGTACCTCGAGGGCGTCGAGCTGCCGCGCGACCTGCGGATCGAGCCGGTCTCGGAGGGGCTGTCGCGCGCCGACTACGTGTTCCTCGGCGTCCCCTCGCGCGGGCTCGACGAGGTGATCGCCGGCCTCGCCGAGGCCGGCCTCGGGCGCCGCACGCCGGTCATATCGCTGGCCAAGGGCCTCGTCCCGCCCGACGGCATCGCGCCCACCGTGATGCTGTCCGCCGCGCTCGGCTACGGGCGCGTGGCGTGCGTCGGCGGCCCCGCGCACGCGCGCGAGATGGTGACCGAGGGCGCCGGGCTGGTGGCCGCGTCGCTCGACGAGCGGCTCGCCTCCACGATCGCCAACGTGTTCATGCGCGCGGGCGTGGTGTGCGAGCAGTCCAGCGACCCGATCGGCGTCGAGCTCGCGGGCGTCGCGAAGAACGCCGCCGCGCTGGCCGCGGGCGCCACCGAGGCGGTCGGCCTCAACGCCGCGGGCGCGGCCGCCGGGCACATCTTCCAGGAGGTGTGGCGCTACGCCGAGCGCCAGGGCGCCCGCCCCGAGTCGATGATCGGGCTGGCCGGCACCGGCGACCTGGTCGGCACCGCGCTCGCGCCGCAGAGCCGCAACCGGCGCGCCGGGGAGCTGCTCGGCCAGGGCGTGCCCGCGGACGAGATCCCCGCCCGGATCGGCCAGGCCGTCGAGGCGCTCGACGTCGTCCCGCTCCTGGCCCGGGCGCTCGAGAACGCCGCCGTCGAGGCGCCGGTCACCGACGCGCTACGGCGGCTGATCGCCGGCGAGCTCCCGCTCGACGCCTGGGTCGCGCAGGTGCGCGCCACCGTCCCGCCGCCTGCCCGCTTCGGCCCGCGGGGTGCGAGCCGGCGCGCGTGGGAGCAGTCCCGCGCGTGGTTCCGCCGGCGCAGCGGGCGCCACCGCTAGGTCACCGCGGATCGACCGTCACGGGTGCGTCGGCGTCCTCGACGGGCTCCCTGGCCCACCAGCGCCTCGTCGCTCGGCGTCCCGCCCGTCCGGGGAGCGGACAAGCTGCACGCCCTCGTGGACGGGCTGGCGCTGCACGGGATCCTGGCCCCGGACATCACCACGCCCGAACGCCAGCTCGAGCTGCTTCGAGAGCAGCTCGAGCGGGCGGACGGGCGTCACCGCGGTAGCCGCGCGGCGGCCCGTGTTGGGCTGGAGCTTCTTCGGCGGGCGGTGAATGACCTTCCGCGGCTGCGGGATGGGTCGTTGCATCGGCGGCCGTCGGCTGGACGGGTTTCGCTGCATCGGTACTCCTCTCGAACACGACTCGGGACACGGGGGCCACGCCGCGTTCGGCGGCGCGGTGGCGGGTCTTGCGCGTGGAGAGCTCTACTTGACCATGCGTCGAGGTTAGGGCACGCCCGCGCGGCTGCCCGTACGGGTTGCCCTACCTCTTAGGGATCTCACAGAGACCATTTAGGGGCGGGTGCGTACCCGCTGGTGGAGTGATCGCCTATGAGCTCTCCACGCGCCTCCAACCTCCTTTATCTCGTCATGGGCGCCCTCTCGGTCGCCATCGTCGCCGTGGTGCTTGCCGCCACCGGCGTGTTCGGGCGCGGTGACGGTGACGCCACCGCGCAATCGCCCACCCCGGCCGCAACGTCGGGCTCTAGTTCTACGGCCGGGGCCGTCCCCACCAGCGTCGCGGGCATCTACAAGCGCGTCTCCAGCGGCGTCGTCTACATCGCGTCGCGCACCGCCCAGGGCCAGGCCTCAGGCTCGGGCTTCGTCGTCGGCACGGACGGCACGATCGTCACCAACGACCACGTCGTCGAGGGCGCCAGCAGCGTCTCGGTGCGCTTCACCGAGAACGGCGACCCGCTCCCCGCGAAGGTGGTCGGCACCGATCCCTCCACCGACCTCGCGCTGCTCGACGTCGACGCGAGCAAGGTCGAGGGCGGCGTCAAGCCGCTCGAGCTCGCCGACTC
Source organism: uncultured Solirubrobacteraceae bacterium (assembly GCA_963764385.1). GTDB lineage: Bacteria > Actinomycetota > Thermoleophilia > Solirubrobacterales > Solirubrobacteraceae > DATFQI01. The sequence continues at coordinate 80,343 of CAVXSJ010000012.1, forward strand.
CAAGGACGTGGAGCCCGGCCAGCCCGCGATCGCCATCGGCAGCCCGTTCGGGCTCCAGGGCACGGTCACCAGCGGCATCATCTCGGCGCTGGACCGCGAGATCCAGGCGCCCAACGGCTTCTCGATCTCGGGCATCATCCAGACGGATGCGGCCATCAACCCCGGAAACTCGGGCGGCCCGCTGCTCGACGGCGAGGGCCGCGTGATCGGCGTGAACTCCCAGATCGCCACCAACGGCACGGAAGCGAACTCCGGCGTGGGCTTCGCGGTGCCGATCGACACCGTCAAGTCGGTCATCCCCCAGCTCAAGAGCGACGGCAAGATCGATCGCGCCTTCCTCGGCGTCTCGACCTCCGACGCCCCGCCGCGTGACGGCGCCGAGGTGCAGCAGGTGACCGGGCGGCCCGCTCAGAGCGCCGGACTGCGCACCGGCGACCTGATCGTCGAGTTCGACGGGAAGGCGATCAAGTCGGCGTCGGATCTCGGCCAAGTGGTGCTGACTCGCAAGCCCGGCGATACCGTGAAGGTGGTCGTGCAGCGCTCCGGCGATCGCAAGACCGTCGAAGTGACGCTCGGTACCCGCCCCGACCAGCAGACCCAGGGCTAAGGAGACAGCGACGTGACACCCGAGGAACCGCGCTTGCGGGCCCTGGATGACGACCAGACCCCGCGTGGCAGCACCGCCGCGCGGGAGGCGCACGACGCGCTCGAATCGGCGCTGTTCGAGATCAAGCGCGTGATCGTCGGACAGGAGTCGATGCTCGAGCGGGTGATCGTCGCGCTGCTCGCCGGTGGCCACGTCCTGCTCGAAGGCGTGCCGGGCCTCGCCAAGACGCTCACCGTCAAGACCGTCTCGGACGTTCTGGGGGGTTCGTTCAAGCGCCTGCAGTTCACCCCCGATCTCGTGCCGGCCGACCTGGTCGGCACGAGGATCTACCGCCCGGACACGGGCGGGTTCGACACCGAGCTGGGGCCCGTGTTCTGCAACTTCCTGCTCGCCGACGAGATCAACCGCGCGCCGGCCAAGGTGCAGTCGGCGCTGCTGGAGGTCATGCAGGAGCGCCAGGTCACGATCGGCCACGACAGCCACCGCGTGCCGCAGCCCTTCCTCGTGATGGCCACGCAGAACCCGATCGAGTCCGAGGGCACGTACGCGTTGCCCGAGGCGCAGGTCGACCGCTTCATGTTCAAGCTCGTGGTCGACTACCCGGACACGCGCGACGAGGTCGCGGTGGTCGAGCGCTCGCTGGACGCGGGCGCGCGCGTGCGCCAGGTGCTCTCCCCGGAGACGCTCGCCGCCCATCAGCAGGCCGCGGCCGGCTCCTACGTGGACCGGCGGGTGATGGAGTACGCGGTGGCGCTGACCACCGCCACGCGCGAGCGCGGCGAGCACGGGTGGGTCGAGTTCGGGGCCAGCCCGCGCGGCTCGATCAACCTGATCCACGCCGCAAGGGCGCTCGCGCTGCTGCGCGCGCGGGACTACGTGCTCCCGGTCGACGTGCGCGACCTCGCCCGTGACGTCCTGCGCCACCGGATCGTGCTCACCTACGAGGCGCTCGCGGCCGGGGTGGATGCGGACAGGGTGCTCGACGACGTACTGCGCCGGACGCCGATGCCGCGGATCGAGCTCGCGCACGAGCAGCGGGCCGTGCGTTAACCACCGATGACGTTCCGCGAGCCACTCGTCCTGCTCGCCCTGGCGCTGCTGCCGCTGGCCGTACTGGCCTACGTGGCGGCCCAGAAGCGCAGGCGGCGGTTCGCGGTCCGGTACACGAACGTCGACCTGCTCGCCGCGGCGGCCGGCTCGAGTTGGCTGCGGCACGTCCCGGCGCTGCTGCTCATGCTCGCGGCGGCGTCGCTGCTCGTCGCGCTCGCGCGGCCGGAGCGGACGGTCGCCGCGCAGCGCAAGGAGGCCATCGTCGTGATGGTCACGGACACGTCCGGCTCGATGCTGGCCAAGGACGTGCGGCCGGACCGGCTGGTCGCGGCGCGCGAGGCGGCACGCACGCTCACGCGCCAGGTGCCCGAGGACTTCCGGCTCGGCCTGGTCAAGTTCGGCTCGACGGCCGAGCAGGTGGTCGAGCCGACCACGGACCGCACGCGCATGGAGCTGGCGCTGCGCTCGATCTCGGTCAAGGGCGGGACGGCGATGGGCGACGGGCTGCGGCTCGGCCTCGACGCCGCTCAGACGCCCGTCCCTGACGGCCTCGGCGGCACGCGGCGGCTCCCGAGCGCGATCGTGCTGCTCTCCGACGGCGCCAACACCCGCGGCGCCGACCCGATCGACATCGCGGCGGAGGCCAAGAAGGCCAAGATCCGGATCTACACCGTCGCGCTCGGGACGCCCGAGGGCGTCCTGGAGATCACGCGGCCGGACGGCTCGACGCGCCAGCAGAGGGTGCCGCCCGACACGCTGACGCTGCAGGAGATCGCGCGCGACACCGGCGGGCGCTACTTCAACGCGCCCGACTCCGACCAGCTCGAGGCGGTCTACTCCAACCTCGCGACCCGGTTCTCGACCGTCAACGAGAAGCAGGAGGTCACCGCCGCGTTCGCGGGCGGCGGGCTCGTGCTCCTGCTCGGCGGGCTGTGCATCTCGCTGCTGCGCGGGGGGCGGCTCCCGTGAGCCGCCTGCGCCTCGTCCCCCCGGCGCCGGAGCGCACGCCCGAGCGCCCCGGGCCCGGCCCCGTCCCTGCGCAGGTCCTGCGCTCGCTGGACCTCGCCGTGATGCGCCGGATCGAGAGCCTGATCCCCGGCGAGCACCTGACCCCGCAGGTCGGGAGCGGCACCGACCTGGCGACGATCCGGCCCTACCGGCCGGGCGACGACGTCCGCCACATCGACTGGAACGTCACCGCGCGGATGCACGAGCCGCACGTGCGCGTGCACGTCGGCGAGCGCGCGCTGACCGCGTGGCTGGTGCTCGACGTGTCCGCGTCGATGACCTTCGGGACCGCCGACCGCCGCAAGGCGGACGTGGCGGAGGGCGTCGCGCTGACCGTCGGCCACGTCGCGACGCGGCGTGGGAACCGGCTCGGCGTGTTGGCGTTCGGCGAGGCCGAGCCGCGCGTGCTCAAGCCGCGCCAGGGCCGGCTCGGCCTGCTCGGGCTGCTCAACGAGCTGCGCCGCGAGCCGTCCGCCGACGGCGCCGGCTCCACCTCGATCGGCGACGCCGTGTCGCGCACCGCCGCGCTCGCCCGCGCCCGCGGGCTCGTGGTGGTCGTGTCCGACTTCCGCGGGCCGCCCGACTGGGAGCAGCCGCTGCGCGCGCTGCGCGGCCGCCACGGCGTGATCGCGGTCGAGGTCCGCGACCCGCGCGAGCTGGAACTCACCCCGATGGGCGACATCTGGGTGATGGACCCCGAGACGGGCCGGCAGGTCCAGGTCAACACCAGCCGCAAGAAGGTCCGCGCGCGCTTCGCCGCGGCGGCCGCCGCCGAGCGCGAAGAGGTCGCCGCGGCGCTGCGCCGCGCGGGCGCCGACCACGTGATGCTCTCCACCGAGGGCGACTGGCTGCGCGACTTCGCCCACCACCTGCGCCGCGGCGAGGCGGCCGTGCGCGCGGGCGCGCCGACGCGCGCCGCCGTCGCCGCGCGGCTCAGTGCGGGCGGGGACCTCCCGGAGCCGGCGGCATGAGCTTCGGCGAGCCGATCCTCCTGTTCGGCCTGGTCCTCGTGCCGCTCGTGATGCTCGTCTACATCGCGATGCAGAGCCGCAAGCGGCGCGAGGCGGCGACGTTCGCGAACCCGGCGCTGATGCCCAACCTCGTCACGGCGCGCCCGGGCTTCCGCCGGCACCTGCCCCCGCTGCTGCTCATGCTCTCCCTGGCCGGGCTGGTCATCGCGCTCGCCCGCCCGCAGCGCACGGTCGCCGCCCCGGAGCGCGCGGCGACGGTGATGATGGTCACCGACGTCTCGGGCTCGATGAACGCCACCGACGTCGAGCCGAACCGCCTCACCGCGGCGGTCCGCTCCGCCAACCGGCTCACCGACGAACTGCCCGACACGTTCCGGCTCGGCCTCGTCACGTTCTCCGACTTCGCCGAGCAGCGCGCCGCGCCCTCGACCGACCGCACCGCCGTGCGCGGCGCGCTGGACCGGTTGAGCGCGGTCGGCGGCACCGCGATGGGCCTCGGGCTGGAGCGCGGCCTCGAGTCGGCCCGCACCGTCGTGCCCGACGCGAGCGGCACCGGCACCCGCCGGCTCCCGGCCGTGCTCGTGCTGCTCTCCGACGGCAAGGACACGCAGGGCGGGGTCGACCCGCTCGAGGTCGCCCGGCGCGCACGCGAGGCGAAGATCCCCATCTTCGCCATCGCCCTCGGGACGCCCGACGGCGAGGTCGAGGTCCAGGACTCCTTCGGCGGGACGACCCGCATCCAGGTCCCGCCGGACACCGAGACGCTCAAGGACATCGCCCGCATCAGCCGTGGCCGGTTCTACGAGGCGGCCGACAGCGCTCGGCTGGAGGAGATCTATGCCGGCCTCGGGACGCGGCTCTCCTCGCGCGAGGTCAAGGAGGAGGTCACCGTGGCGTTTGCCGGTGGTGCTTTGATCCTGATGCTTGCCGGGGGTGCGTTGTCGATGGCTTGGTTTGGGCGGCCTGTCTGACTTTTGGGCCGGGGGAGTGGTCCCGGCGGAGGTGGCGCAACTCCCCCGGCCGACGCTAGCGCCGCTCGGCCAACTCGGTGATCACGGCCTCATAGACCCCCGCGCCATGGCCGTCCTCGCAGACGCGCACGTTCGGCGCCCCGGACGGATCCGCCGCCCCGTTGGCCACAAGCCAGAACGTCCCGACCGCCGAGGCCGCCCCGAGGTCCTCGGCGCGAGTCGCCGATGGCGATGCAATCCTCCGCCGCGTAGCCACGGGCGAGCATGTGGAAGGCGACCGCTCGCGCCTTGCTGACGTCGCGGGGGACCAGGTGGAAGGCGTGGGGCCGGGGGATGCCGGGCATCGGCGCGACGATCGCGCCGTTGTCCACGAGCCTGAGATCGTCGTGGCCGGCCCCGGTCAACACCGCGTCGGCCTCGGCGGCGTCAGCGCGGCCGCGCAACAGATGCGACACGTCTCGGTCGAGGTGCCAGGGCGCGTGGTACTCGAGCGCGAAGCGCTCGATGAGCAGCGCCGCCGCTCCCGACGCCTCGATCACGTCGAACACCGTCCCGCCGTCGGTCGGCTGCGAGGCTGGTGAGCCAGTGCAGCTCGCCGTCGAGCATGAAGCCCGCTCCCGCCTCGAAGGCGTACGAGCGCACCCCGAGGATGCGGGCGTCGTGGAACAGCGTCGAGCGGCGGCGGCCGGAGTAGATCACGACCTCGACGTCCGCTCGCGCGCACGCCTCGAGCGCCCGCGCGCCGAGCAGCGAGAAGGCACCGTCCGCATCGTGCAGGAACGACGCGTTCCCACCCAGCAGGGTGCCGTCGAGATCGCAGTAGACGCAGCGGAGCGGCACGGCCACGCACCTAGTATGCGAGCGAGATGGCCGTCGTCCGCGACATCGAGCCCTGGGACGAGTTGCTGCAGGCCGGCCGCGAGGACGAGCGGCTGGTGATGTCTACCGCCCAGAACCGCCGGCCCGGCAAGGCGGTGGCGATCCCGGAGGAGCTGCATCCGCAGGTGGTCGAGGCGCTCAACCGCCGCGGCATCGAGCGGCTGTACTCCCACCAGGCGGAGGCGCTGCACGCCGCGTGGGCGGGCCCGACGATCGTGACCACCGGCACCGCGAGCGGCAAGTCGCTGTGCTTCCAGCTCCCCACCCTCGACGTGCTGTGCCGCGATGCCAAGGCGCGCGCGCTGTACCTGTATCCCGCCAAGGCGCTCGCGCAGGACCAGGCCCGCGCGCTGCACGCGTTCGGCGTCGACCGCCTGCGCCACGCGATCTACGACGGCGACACGCCGCGCGAGCAGCGCTCGGCCATCCGCAAGCGCGCCAACGTGGTGCTCACCAACCCCGACATGCTCCACCTCGGGATCCTCCCCAACCATCGCGCGTGGGGTGACTTCTTCTCCAACCTGGCGCTGGTCGTGGTGGACGAGGCGCACGTCTACCGCGGGGTGTTCGGCTCCCACGTCGGCAACGTGCTCCGGCGGCTGCGGCGCGTTGCCCACGCCTACGGGACCGAGCCGCGGTTCGTGCTGGCCAGCGCCACGATCGCCAACCCGGGGGAGCTGGCCGAGCGGCTGACCGGGCTGGAGGACATCACGGTGGTCGACGACGACGGCTCGCCCGGGTCGCGCCGCACGATCGCGATGTGGAACCCGCCCATCACCGACGAGAAGCTCGCCACGCGCCGATCGCCGCTGGCCGAGGCGGCCGACCTGCTCGCCGAGCTGGTCGTCCAGGGCGCACGGACGATCGTGTTCATGAAGTCGCGCAAGGCGGTCGAGCTGATGGCGAAGTTCGCCCAGCTCGCGCTCGAGGACCTCGGGCACGCCGGAGCTGAGCGAGCGGATCGCGCCCTACCGCGCCGGCTACACGCCGCAGCAGCGGCGCGAGATCGAGCACCGGCTCGTCGGCGGGGAGTTGCTCGGCGTCGTCTCCACCGACGCCCTCGAGCTCGGCATCGACATCGGCTCGCTGGACGCCGCCATCTGCGTGACGTTCCCGGGCACGGTCGCCTCGCTCAGACAGATGTGGGGCCGCGCCGGGCGCCGCGGGCGCGGGCTCGCCGTCTATATCGCCGGCGAGGACGCGCTCGACCAGTTCTTCTGCCGCCATCCCGACGAGTTCCTCGACCGCCCGGTGGAGGCCGCGATCCTCGACCACGAGAACGAGCAGATCCACGCCGCGCACATGCTGTGCGCCGCGCACGAGGGCCCGCTCGACGGCGACGACGACAGCACGCTGGGGCCGGGCTGGCGCCGCACCGCCGAGGTGCTCGTCTCCAGCGGCGACCTGCGCCGCCGCCCGAACGGCTCGTTCGTGCCGCGCCGCACCGACGACTTCCCGGCCGCCGCCGTCTCGCTGCGCTCCGCCGGCCGCGACAGCGTCGCGATCGTCGACACGGGCTCCGGCGAGCTGCTCGGGACCGTCGAGACCGCGCGCGCCCACACGACGACCCACGACGGCGCGATCTACCTGCACGGCGGGCGCTCCTTCGAGGTCGAGGCGCTGGACCTCGAGAACCGCCGCGCGCTGGTGCGCCCGTTCGCGGGCGACTGGTACACGCAGCCCAAGAAGGAGACCGACACCCACATCGAGCGGCTGCTCGACCGCCGGGAGTGCATGGGCGTGACGCTCTCCTTCGGCACCGTGGTGGTCACCGAGCAGGTGCTCGCCTACCAGAAGAAGCGGCTCGCCGACCACGAGGCGATCGACCTGATCGCGCTCGACCTGCCGCAGACGTCGTTCATGACCCAGGCGCTGTGGTACGAGGTCGGCCCGGACGTCATCTCCCCGGAGCTGCCGCTGTTCGAGCTGCTCGGTGCGCTGCACGCCGCCGAGCACACGCAGATCGCCGTGCTCCCGCTGCTGGCGATGTGCGACCGCTGGGACATCGGCGGCCTCTCCACGAACCTGCACCCGCAGACCGGCGGGCCGACGATCTTCATCTACGACGGCCACCCCGGCGGCATCGGCATCACCCGCCGCGGCTACCTCGCGTTCGAGGCGCTGGTCGACGACGCGCACCGCCTGATCAGCGAGTGCCCGTGCGAGAAGGGCTGCCCGTCGTGCGTGCAGTCACCCAAGTGCGGCAACCTCAACGACATGCTCTCGAAGCCGGGCGCGACGCAGCTGATGGGGCGCATGCTGGCCGCATGATCCTTCCCAGCGGTGGGGAGGAACGCGCGCGATCGCCGAATCTCTGGTGCATGCACCGCCGGTTCGTCCCGCTGGTGGCCGGCTTCGCGCTGGCCGCCGTCCCCGCTCCCGCCCTCGCCGAGGGCGGCGGTTCGACGGCGCCGGCGAAGATCGGGACCCCGCTCGTCCAGAGCGGCGGCGCCTCCCCCACGCCCCGTCTGAGGGCGACGCGGTTCACCGTCTCGGCCGCCGCCGTGCAGGCGGGAGCGCCGGTGAAGTTCTCCTGGCGGCTCGACGGCCCGGTCCGCACGGCGCGCGCCAGCGTCGCGCTCACGCCGGCCGGCGGCGGCACCGCGGTCACGATCCCGCTCGGCCTGCGCCGCACCGGCAGCACCTCGCTCCGCACCTGGAAGGCCGTCGTCGCGGCCGGGCGCTACACCGCCCAGCTGCAGGCCTCCGGCCCCAGCGGCGCCGCGCTGCGCCGCACGGCCCGCGCCTCCGGGCGGCTCACGCTCGAGGTCACCCCTCCTCCGGCGCCGACGATCAGCGGCATCTTCCCCGTCCAGGGTCCCTACGTGCTCGGCGACAGGTTCGGCGCGGCGCGCAAGGGCCACTCCCATCAGGGCCAGGACATCTCGGCCGCGTCCGGCACGCCCGTCGTGACCCCCGTCTCCGGCGTGATCCACTGGCGCGCCTTCCAGCAGGGCGGCGCCGGGAACTACGTCGATCGTCCGCGGCGACGACGGGCGCGACTACGCGTTCATGCACTTCCTCGACGGCTCGGTGCTCGTCACCAAGGGCCAGCGCGTCGCGGCCGGGCAGCGCCTGGCGAGCGTCGGCAGCACCGGCGACTCGAGCGGCCCGCACCTGCACTTCGAGATCTGGCCCGACCGGCTGGTACTCGTCGAAGGACTCCGCGCCGGTGGATCCGCTCGCGGACCTGCTGGCCTGGGCCTCAGCCGTCTAGGAGTCCATCGAAGAAGGGCGACCCGACCGTATCCGGGCGTGTCGGTTTCCTCGACGGGCTCGCTAGAGGCGCGGACGACGCGGAGCGTCGGCGCAGGGATCTCGTCCGCCGTCGCCCGGCGCTCGTGCAGCAGGCGGCCGAGGTCGGCGGCCGGCAGCGGGCGGGAGACGTAGAAGCCCTGGGCGAGGTCGCAGCCGAGCTCGTTCAGGCGCGTCCACGCCTGGTGGCTCTCGACGCCCTCGGCCACGACCCGCAGGCCGAGGTTGTGCGCGAGGTCGATGGTGGAGCGCACGATCGCCGCGTCGGAGGCGTCGATCGCCATGTCCATCACGAACGACTTGTCGATCTTGATGACGTCGACGGGCAGCCGCTTGAGGTTGGCCAGCGACGAGTAGCCGGTGCCGAAGTCGTCGACCGACAGCGTCAGGCCGATCCGGCTCAGCCGCTCCAGTGTCGCCTGGCCGCGGCCCGGGTCGAGCATGAGCATGCTCTCGGTGATCTCGAGCTCGAGCAGCCGGGCGTCCACGCCCCACTTCTCCAGCAGGCGCGGGATCTCGACCGCGAGCTGCGCGTCGAGGAACGAGCGCGCGGAGAGGTTGACCGCCACGGTCAGCTCCTGCCCCTCGTCCATCCACTTGCGCACCTGGCCGAGCGCGGCGTCGAGCACGTAGGAGGTGAGCGGCGTGATCAGGCCCGTCTGCTCGGCGATCGGGACGAACTCCGTCGGCCCGACGAGGCCGAGCCGCGGGTGCTCCCAGCGGGCCAGCGCCTCGACGCCGATCACGTTGCCGGTGGCCAGCTCGGCCTTGGGCTGGAAGTAGAGGACGATCTCGCCGTTCTGGATCGCCTGGCGCAGACCGCCGGCGAGCGAGAGGCGGCGGGGGCTGAAGCGGTCCAGCCGCGACTCGAACATCGCGTGGCCGCCGCCGGCCTCCTTGGCCGAGTACATGGCGATGTCGGCGCGCTGGATGAGCGTCTCGACGCCGGTGCCGTGCTCCGGGTGGCAGGCCATGCCGATGCTGGCGTCGACCTCGAGCGTGAGGCCCTCGATGGAGAACGGCTCGCGCAGGCCGGCCAGCAGCTGGCGGGCGACGACGCTGGCGTCGCCGGGGCGGCGGAGCGAGGGGAGCAGCACGCCGAACTCGTCGCCGCCGAGGCGGGCCACGGTGTCGCGCTCGCCGAGCGAGTGCTCGAGGCGGCGCGCCACCTCCTCCAGCAGCCGGTCGCCGGCGTGATGGCCGAGCGTGTCGTTGATCTCCTTGAAGTGGTCGAGGTCGATCAGCATCACCGCGGAGACGGTGCCTGCGCGCTTGCCGGAGCCGATGGCCTGCTCGATCCGGTCGCGGAACAGCGTGCGGTTCGGGAGCCCGGTCAGCGCGTCGTGCAGCGACTGGTGCTCCTTGGCGATCGCGGCCCGGCCGCCGCGGTGCACGGCGAGGAACGGGAGCAGCAGGAGCAGCAGCGCGGGGAGCGAGAACTCGGCGGCCAGCACCACGACGGGCGAGAGGCCGAGCAGCAGGCCGGCGGTGGAGGCCTGGAAGAAGAGGTCGTTGGCCAGGTAGCGGCCGAGGTTGATGACGCCCTGCGCGAGCGCGACGACCGTGGAGACGAGCGCGCTGTTGACGACGAAGAAGACCGTCGCGACCGCGAGGATGGGGATCAGGTCGATCGGGCCGAACGGCAGCGCGCCCTCGTGCGGGATGCCGGTGAGCGTCACGCAGCACGAGCGACGCGGCGGACACCGAGACCGAGTACTGGGCGGCGTTGAAGGCGATCTTCTTGGCCGGCTTGCCGTTGATCGTGTCGGCCACGATGCTGGCGCCGACCAGGCCGGCGAGCGCGACCGCCGGGCCACCGGCGAGCATCAGCGCGAGGGCGAAGCAGGTCGAGGTGGTGACCTCGCCCTCGGATCCGCGCGTGTGGACCTTGAGGGGGACCATCTCGCCGACGAGCGCGCAGAGGGCGAAGAGGCCGAGCTCCGGTGTGAGGAGCTGGTCGAGCGTGTCGACACCGCTACCGATGACGACGACGGCGCACGCGATTCCCGCGGCGACCACCAGGGTCACATACAGATCCAGTGGATGGTGGCGTCGGGGCATCGGCGTGTTCGTGGGTGAATCGGGGTGCAGCGGTCTACCTTGTTCGAGCGAGGGAGAGGGTGCCCTGCCCCGACAACCGCGCATTGGCGGCGGTCGCAGGCACCCTCTTGCTCACCACTTGCGGCCGTTCCTGGCGTTCATGGAGTTCTGTCCTCTCGTGAGTCCGAAGCCGAAGCGATCGCGGCTGCGATCAGTTCCACTTCATCCCCGCGCCGAGGCCCTGCAGGAACACGGCGACGATGCTGGCGGTGAACGCCATCTTGTACAGGCGGAGCTTCATGATTGCTGTGACCTCCTTGTCATCGGCTCCCCCTACAGGAGCCAGGCAATCCAGCGCATCGGCGAGCAGTAGCGCCGGGTTGAGCAATTGGACAATTGTTGGAGCGGCATCAGCCTTCGGCGCGCCGATGTTGCTCGAGAATGATCCTTGGCATCGCCTATCTGCTCTGCCTGCTCTCCGTGCCCCTCGCGGGCGGGCGGCTGTCCGCGCTCGCGGACGTGGAGCTCCGCAAGCCCGGGCTCGCGGGCGCGGCGATCGTGATCCAGATCGTGATCGTCTCGATCCTCCCGGGCGAGCTCGGCCCGTTCAGCGAGCCGCTGCACGTCGTCAGCTACCTGCTGCTCGGCGCCTTCGCGTGGGCCAACCGGCGCCTCACCGGCCTGCCGGTCGTCGCGCTCGGCGGGCTGCTCAACTTCGTCTGCATCAGCGTCAACGGCGGCGTGATGCCGGCCGACCCGGACGCGCTCGCCTCGATCGGGCGCACCCCGGCGGCTGACGAGTTCATCAACTCGACCGCGCTGGCGAACCCCAAGCTCGCGTTCCTCGGCGACATCGTCGCCACGCCGGCCTCGTGGCCCGTGTCCAACGTCTACAGCGTCGGCGACCTGCTCATCCTGAGCGGCGCGTTCGTGCTGCTCCACGTCGCGTGCGGCTCGCGGCTCGTGCCGAGGCGCTTCCACCCCCGGCCCGCCCCCGCGGTCGCGTGATCCGCGCGGCGCTCGCCGACTCGTCGACGCGGCGCTTCTTCCTCGCGCACGCGCAGTCGTGCGTGGGCTCAGGGCTCGCGTACGTGGCGTTCCCGCTGCTGGCCTACGACCGGTTCGGGTCCGCCTGGGCGGTCGTGGCGGTGCTGCTCCCCGACCTGCTGCCGGCGATCCTGCTCGGCCCGCTGCTCGGCGCGTTCGTGGACCGGTGGGGCTGGCGGAGGTGCGCCGTGGCCGCCGACATCGTGCGCTGCGGCGCCTTCGCGCTGCTGCTGCTCGGCGACAGCCTGTACCTGATGATCTTCGGCGCCGCGCTCGCCGGCGTGGGGACGGCGCTGTTCGCGCCGGCGTCGCTGGCGGGGCTGCCGCAGCTCGCGCCGGGCGAGCGGAGACCGGCCGCGATGGGCCTGTTCGGCGCGATCGACGACCTCGGCCTCACCGTCGGCCCGGCGCTCGCCGCCCTCCTGCTGGTCGTGATGCCCATCGACGGGCTGCTCGCCCTCAACTCCGCCAGCTTCGCGCTGAGCGGCGTGATGATCGCGGGCATCCGGATCCGGTCCGCGAGCCCCGCCCCGGCCGTCGCCGGGGAGCGGCCCCCGTCGCTGCTCGCCGAGGCGCGCGCGGGCATCCGCGACGTGGCCGGCCGCCCGGAGGTCCGGGCGCTGCTGCTCAGCTCGACCGCCGCCGTCCTGTGCATCGGCATGACCAACGTCGGCGAGGTCGTGCTCGCCCGCGACGTCCTCGACGTCGGCGGCTCCGGCCTCGCGACGCTCATGACCGCGGGCGGCGTCGGCACGATCATCGGCTCGCTCGCGGCGCGCTTCAAGGGCGCCTGGGAGTGGCGGCGCGCCTACCAGATCGGCCTCGGCTGCATGGCCATCGACCTGCTCGCGTGCGCCGCGCTCCCGAGCTTCTGGGTCCTGATCCCCGTGTTCGTCCTCGGCGGCTTCGGGAACGGCTTCGCGCTCGTCCACGACCGGCTCCTGCTCTCCCACGCGACCCCCGACACCCTCCACGGCCGCCTCTTCGCGCTGCAGAAGACCTGCACCTCGGGCGCCTTCGCGCTCTCCTTCCTCGGAGCGGGCGCGATGATCGCCTTCGGCGGGGTCCAGATCGCGTTCCTGTGCGCGGGCATCGCGCTCGTCGGCGTGGTCGTGGCGGTCTCCCCGCGCCTGCGTACGGCCTGGCCCGCACCGTCGGGCACGCCCGCGCTGGGCACCTCGGCGAGTCGCTAGCCTTGGGGCGCTCGGCGAGATAGCTCAGTTGGTAGAGCACACGACTGAAAATCGTGGTGTCCCCGGTTCGAGTCCGGGTCTCGCCACCTCTGAAAGGCCTGCGTTTGCAGCGGGTTCTGGAGTCGCGGCCGAGCGTTCTGCCGATGCGTCACTCGGAACTCTGGTGCGCTTTGATGCAGCCGTCGTTGCCAACCGTGACGATCCGGACGCCTGCTGAGCGCGTGCAGATCGGTGAGTCCATCCTCGTAGCGTCGGTCCGCGCCGGCGACGTCCAACGAAGCGCCGCGCCGGTACTAGCGAAGCAGGGCGCCAGCAACGGGCAGCTTTAGCCGCTGGGCCACGCTCCGCATGACCGTGTAGGCAAAGAGCGCGTCGAACGTCTCGGGGGGAATGAGCCGATCCTCCACGACGCGACCTGTTTCCAGGACGTATACGAGGTCGCGATGACCGTCGGCGAACGCCCAAGCGTTCTGGACGCCGACCTCTTCGATGCGCCCCGCGCCGAAGCATGCGCTTGCGACGCGCCTTGATGGTGTAGCGCGTATCCGGTTCGAGGCGACCCTTCGCCGCCGATGCGATCCATACCCCGAGCTGCCGCGAGAACTCGGGCGTCATGGGCACCCCTTCAGGACACAAGGGTTGGACGTGACTGAAGCGAAGCTCGTTGCCGGAGGTCGCGGCGGCGACGATCAGCCGCTCACGCGGGTCACGTATGGCCGTGATGGCTTCGTTCAGCCGCTGGTAGTGCTGCTCGTTCTCGTCTCGCACGCGGTCGCTCTTACGTTCTCCTGCTCGGCCTCCTCGCGCAGGATCTCCTGTCTTTGACCGTCCGACAATGACGCCCACCACCGGGCGTGCTCGGCCTGCCGACGCTGCTCGTGCTCCAGACGCAGGCGTTCCTGCTGCTCCAGATGCCAACGCTCGCCGGGAGACGGTCCGAACCCCATGACACCCATCTAATCCGTTCGTGATTCCGCGCGTCAAGCAGCGCGTACTTCGGTCTCCCGAACGCTCACGGAGGAGCTGGGGCCGTGGTCAACCGACGGGCTTGCCGCGGCCGGAGGCTTAGTTCCCAAGGAACTTCGCCGCCGCGTGCGCTGCATCCGGTCGACGCCCAGAACGACGCCACGGTTCGGGACACCTGGGCACCCGCGTGTCCCGAACCCGCCCGAAAGGGCCGGAAAGTGCGGGTATCTACGATACGACGTCTACAGCGGCGTTTCTGGCACCTTTGCAGGCCTTTTGACTCGGAACACACATAGCCTTCGGCGGCACCTGAAGATCGTGGTTCCCCGGTTCGAGTCCGGGTCTCGCCACCTTTGAAAGGTCTGCGTTTACAGGCCTTTTTGGCCTCGATGGCGGTCCTGGCGCCGCCCTTTCGCCGCTGTGCGGCTATCGCACTGGACGATGAGCGCGGCCGGGCACAGCTCGACGTGACCGTTGCGCGGTCAGTAGTGGATGCGGGCGGCGAGCGCGCGGTGGTCCGAGTACTCGGCCGGGTCGTCGCCCCCGGTCACCTGCTGCGCCGCAGCGTTTGCGGCCTCGAAGGTGAGGTCTTGAAGTCGGTGACGACGGCGGCCTCGTTCGCGGGCTCGTGGCGCGAGAACAGGAAGTCGATCCGGCGATGACCACCGGGGACCGTCCAGTTCTGTGCGGGGCAGCCCGGGTTCCCGCCGCAGGCGTCGCCGTAGCCGAAGGGCCCGGTGATGATCTGTTCACGGTCCCGGCGTGATGTTGGCGTCGCCGCCGAGGATGCGCAGCCCGGCCGGGCCGGCGGCGGCCATCCGCTTGGCCGCCTGGCGCGCGTTGTTGTTCGCGCACGCGGGGCCGTCGCGGGCGCCGGTGGGCCAGTGGATCGACCCCGCGACGACTGTCTGGCCGTTGGTCTTGTCGGTCAGCCGCACGAGCACGTTCTCGCTGCGGTCCAGCTGTCGGGGACGCAGTCGTTGCCGACGCGGCGCGTAGAGCGGAAGGCGAGCTTGGAGTCCGGCTGGACGTCGAAGCGCTTGACCCGGAACACGATCGCGTTCGTCTGCCGCGCCTTGGGCGCGTTGCAGGGCGAGTCGAACGGCTGCGGTGTGCGGCGGGCGATGACGCCCTTGTAGCGGCCGGGCAGGTTCCGGGTCATGAACTCGGTCAGCTTGTCGAGCTGGGCGGGCCCGGAGACCTGTTGGACGAGGAAGAGGTCCGGTGCGTACTTCTGGAGCTTCATGAAGTAGACCAAGTCCTGCCAGTCGCCCTTGCAGTACTCGGTGGGGGTCTCGAGGTTCTCGACGTTGTTGTCGTAGACCTGGAGGAACGTCGGGTCCTGGTTCCCGACGGCAGCACGGGGTGCCGTCGGCGTGGGGGTCGGAGTCGGGGTGGGCGTCCCGCCGCCGCCGCCACCGCCGCCGCCACCACCGCCACCGCCGCCCAGCGACGACGGCGGCCCGTCGGCGTTGCACTCGGCCTTGCGGTCGTCGGCGCAGACCTTCAGCGACGCGGCGCGGTCGTCGAACGAGATCGAGGACATCGCGTTGTCCTCAGGATCGGGCGGTGTGCAGAGGATCGTCGACGGATCGCCCTGGTAGTTCGACCGGCCCCAGAACCGCACGCAGTGCCCCGGCTTGATCGCAACCGACGAGATGTCGTTGTTGACGTCGACGACCTGGCCGGTCGCGGCGTCGTTGAACGCCTTGAAGTTCGGCCGCCAGCCGTCGGCGACGACCGACGCGCCCTTGCACTTCGTGCCGCGCCACAGCTGGACAAGCGCGCCCGTGCTACGCGCGTTCGCGGCGCAGTAGTGGTTCGCCCGCGCCGCCTGCGGGATCGCCATGCCCAGGCTCAACGCGACAGCGATAAGCGCTCCGGCTCCGTAACCCGCCCCCGCATCATGACCGCAGATTCCCCTTGAGAGCGTTGCCGGAATGAGCGGATGCCGCGCACGGGGAACTCCCTTTCGTCAGACGGGGCGGGCGATCGGAGCGACGGACTCGGCTCCAACCGGTGCACGCGACAGTACGGGCCGGACGCCCCGCTTCGGAAGAGTCCCGAGGCCCCAATTGGTCGCCGGGATCGGCCCAGGACCTCTTCACCTGCGCTCGCACGGGCGGCCCAATCGCGTTGTGAAGCTCAGGGCGCCGCCTCGCTAGTCCAGCTCCTGTGGCCGGTGATAGGACGCTTGCCAGCCATGGAAGGCCGCGTCTGCGCCTCTGAGCGCCGCGACGGCAGGCAGCCCTTCAACCTCCGCAACGAACTCGTCCACCGTCGGCGCCGGATCATGCTCGTAGGACGACGGCCCGCGGCATTGAATCGATAGTGCTTTGGACCCGACGTTGACGGACTTCCACTCGGCGCTCACGACGAACACGGCCTCGAGATCGTTGTACGACTTGACGCCGCCGCGGAACCCGACCTTTCTGAAGAACACCGCACCGTCGTAGCGGGAGTACGGGGGTGGGCCGGCACGATCTCCAGCAACACGTCGTCGTAGAGGATGTCCGGCTCCTCCAGGGGTTCGCGGATGATGGCGACGAAGGCTGGCCAGATGTCGTCCCACCCGCGCGGGTCTCCAACTGCCTTGATGAAGCCCCGCCGTATCGCACCCAGTCTCATCGCCGACTCGTAACACATAGCCTTCGGGCGGCGCCTGAGACTCGTGGTGTCCCCGGTTCGAGTCCGGGTCTCGTCACCCCCGTGGTCACATTGAGGACGCCGATCGGGGTGTCCGCGAGCTCGACATGGTAGGCCCCCGTGGCTGCGCGCTGAACCGTGCGATTGCGCGCCGTCGAACGAGGAGCGGAGGGCGACGTGGTCGATCAGGATGTGGTCGTCAAGGCGCGCGGCCTGATGCCGCAACTGCGGCGCGAGCTCGAGGCGCTCGTGCGCATCCCGTCGGTCTCGGCGCCGGGCCGGATCGACCAGCCGCTGCTCGACGCGTTCGAGATGACGTCGCGCCTGTTCGCCGAGGCGGGCGTCGACGTCGGCCGGCTCGACCTCCCGGACACGGCGCCGGTCGTCACCGGCGAGATCCCCGCGCCGCCGGGAGCGCCGACGGTGCTGCTCTACAGCCACTACGACGTCGTCCCGGCGGGCGACGAGGCGCTGTGGACCTCGCCGCCCTTCGAGCCGACCGAGCGCGACGGCGCGCTCTTCGGGCGCGGCGCCGCGGACACGAAGTCGAACATCGTCGCCCACGTCGGCGCGCTGCGCGCCTGGGGCGGGCGGCCGCCGGTCGGCATCAAGCTGTGCATCGAGGGCTACGAGGAGATCGGCAGCGGCGCGCTGACCGAGCTACCCGCCGACCGACCCCGAGCGCTTCCAGGCCGACGCGCTGGTGATCGGCGACATGGGCTCGATCCGGCCCGGGATGCCGACGCTGACGACCGCGCTGCGCGGGATGGCCAACGTGACGCTCGAGGTGCGGACGCTCGAGTCCGGCAAGCACAGCGGCCAGTACGGCGGCGCGGCGCCCGACGCGCTGCTCGCGCGTCCTGCGCGCGCTCGCCTCGCTGCACGACGCGAACGGCGACGTCGCGGTCGCCGGGCTGCGGCGCGAGGAGTGGGAAGGCGAGCAGCAGCCCGAGGAGGACTTCCGCGAGCTCGGCACCGTGCTCGACGGGATGCCGCTGATCGGCACCGGCGGCCTGGGCTCGCGCGTCTGGTCGGGGCCGGCGATCACCGTCGTCGGCATCGACGTCCCGTCGGTCGACGGCGCCGTCAACGCGGTGTCGCCCTACGCGCGCGCCGTCCTCAACGTCCGCGTGCACCCCGAGCAGGACGCGGCCGAGGCGCAGGACGCGGTCATCGAGCCACCTGCGCGCGCAGCGGCCGTTCGGCATCGAGCTCGACGTGCAGCCGGGCGCGACCGGCAACGGCTTCGCGGCCACGACCGACGGCCCGGCCTACGAGGCGGCGCGCGCCGCCTGGTCGGCGGCCTGGGGCCGCGACGTGCTGCTGGCCGGCAGCGGCGGCTCGATCCCGATCGTCAGCGCGCTCGCCGAGGCGCTGCCCGATGCGGAGGCGCTGCTCGTCGGGACCACGGACGGGTTCGCCAACATCCACGGGCCGGACGAGCGGCTGCTGCTGAGCGAGTTCGAGAACGCGGTCGTGGCGGAGGCCGACTTCTTCGGCCGCTACGCGGCGGCGTGGGGCGGCGCGATGAGCGCCGCGGCGGCGGCCGCACGTCGAGGGGACCGGCGGCTTCGGCGAGACCGAGGGCGGCTTCGCCCAGCGCGCGCTGGCCTGGGTCGAGAAGGCGGGCAACAGGGTCCCCAACCCGGCGATCCTCTTCCTCGCGCTGTGCGTCGGCGTGATCGTCGCTGTCGCAGATGCTCGACTGGCTCAACGTCAGCATCACCAGCGAGGTCGTCACGCACGACCCGGCGGTCGACGACAGCCTCGACGGCGTGAGCTCGCTCCCGAGCGCCGCCGGCGACTACGCGGTCGAGACCGAGACCTTCGAGGTCCAGGGCCTGCTGACCGGCGACGGCATCCGCTTCATGTTCACGTCGTTCGTGCCCAACTTCCTCGGCTTCACCGCGGTCGGCGTGATCCTCGTCGCGATGATCGGCGTCGGCGTCGCCGAGCTGTCCGGGCTGGTCGGCGGCGCTGATCCGCAAGCTCGTCGCGATCTCGACGCCGGCGACGCTGACCTACATCATCGTGTTCGTCGGGATCGTCTCGAGCATCGCCGCCGACGCCGGCTACCTCGTGCTGATCCCGCTGGCGGCGACCGCGTTCCTGAGCGTCGGGCGCAACCCGCTGGCCGGCATCGCCGCCGGCTTCGCGGCCGTCGAGCGCGGCCTTCAGCGTGAACATCCTGATCGTCCCCGCCGACGCGGTGATCACCGACATCACCAACGAGGCGGCCGCGCTCGTCGACCCGAACGCCGAGATCGACCTCGTCTCGAACCTCTACTTCGGCATCGCCTGCACGCTCTTCCTCACCGTCGTGATCGCGCTCATCACCACGCGCATCATCGAGCCGCGGCTCGGCAGCGTGGGACCGCAGCCTGGCCGACGAGGAGGAGCTCGCGCGCGAGGAGGGCGCCGGCGGTCGACGCCGCGCTGGAGGCCAAGGGCCTGCGCTGGGCCGGGCTTCGCGGTGCTCGCCGTGCTGGCCGTGATCGCCGCGCTCACGCTGCCGCCGGGCGCGCCGCTGCGCAACCCCGAGACCGGCGACATCATCGGCGACTCGCCGTTCATGAGCAGCCTGATCGTGATGATCTCGGCGGCCTTCCTGGCCGCCGGCATCGCCTACGGGCGGGCGGTCGGCACCGTGAAGGGCTCGACCGACGTGCTCGGCGATGATCATCAAGTCGTGGGCGAGCCTGGCCAGCCTGATCTTCCTGTTCATGCTGATCGCGCAGTTCATCGCCTACTTCGACTTCAGCAACATGGCGCAGGTCGCGGCGGTGTGGCTCGGCGACATCCTCGAGGAGCTCGACCTCGGCGACCTCTGGCTGCTGCTCGGGATCCTGATCGTCACGCTGCTCGTCGACTTCATCATCCCGGCCAAGATCGCCAAGTGGGCGATCCTCGCGCCGATCTTCATCCCCCTGATGCTCCGGCTCGGGGTCGAGCCGCAGACCGTGCTGGCCGCCTACCGGGTCGGCGACTCGCCGGTCAACGTCCTCACGCCGCTGATGCCGTACTTCGCGCTCATGGTCGTCTTCACGCAGCGCTACCAGCGCGACGCGGGCATCGGCACGGTGATCGCGCTGATGATCCCCTACGCGCTGATCGTCGCCGTCGTGTGGGTGCTGTTCTTCGTCGCGTGGTACCTGATCGGCATCCCGCTCGGGCCGGGCTGGCCGGTCCGCTGACCGACGCATGACCGACGCGCGATGAGCGACGCCACGATCACCTACCTGGTCCTGGCGGCCGTCGTCGCTGGTGTTCGTCTGGGGCCGCGTGCCGACGGCGATCGTCGCGATCGGCGTCGCGCTCGCGCTGTGGGCGACCGGGGTGCTCGAGCTCGAGCAGGCGCTCGCGGGCTTCGGCGATCCCACGGTGATCTTCATCGCGTCGCTGTTCGTGGTCAGCGAGGGCCTCGACGCGACCGGGGTCACGGCGTGGGCGGGGCAGCGGCTGATCGCCTCGGCCGGCGAGAGCCGGACCCGGCTGATCGTCCTGACGATGGCGCTCGCGGCGCTGCTGACGGCGCTGATCAACGTCAACGGCGCGGTCGCCGCGCTCGTGCCGGTCGTCGTGGTGATGGCGCTGCGGCTGGGCCGCCCGCCGTCGCAGCTGCTGCTGCCGCTGGCCTTCGGGGCGCACGCCGGCTCGCTGCTCGCGCTGACCGGGACGCCGGTCAACGTGATCGTCTCCGAGGCGGCGGCCGACGCGGGCGCCGGGCGCTTCGGCTTCTTCGAGTTCGCGCTCGTCGGCGTGCCGCTCGTGCGTCGGGACGATCGCCATCGTGGCGCTGCTCGGCGAGCGGCTGCTGCCGGCGCGGACCGCGCGCGACGATCGGGCGCGACTTCAGCGGGCACGCGCGCACGCTCGTGCGCCAGTACGCAGCTCGATCACCCGCCGGACACGCTGCGTCACGCGCCGCTCCGGCGTCGCCGAGGTGATCGTCCCGCCGCGCTCGGAGCTGGTCGGCGGCGTCGTCTTCCCGGGCATGGTCACCGACAGCGGCGACCTCGTCGTGCTCGCCGTCCAGCGTGCGGGCGAGGACCTCGGCCGCGACCGGCGCTCGCCGAGGGCGACGTGCTGCTGCTGCGAGGGACCTGGGAGGCGCTCGACGAGCAGCTCGAGGACCGCGGACGTGCTGGTCGTCGACCCGCCGGCGCTCGTCCGCCGGCAGGCGGTCCCGCTCGGTCCGGGCGCCAAGCGCGCGATCGCCGTGCTCGCCGCGATGGTGCTGCTGCTCGTCACCGGCGCGGTGCCGGCCGCCGTCGCCGGCCTGCTCGCCGCCTCGGCGATCGTGCTGCTCGGGCTGCTGACGCACCGACAGGCGTTCCGCAGCGTCTCGTGGACCACGGTGGTGCTGGTCGGCGGCATGATCTCGCTCTCGACGGCGATGGTGGAGACCGGCGCCGCCGCAGGACCTCGCCGACGCGCTCGTCGACGTCGTCGCCGACGCCGGCCCGCACGCGCTGCTGCTCGCGCTCTTCCTGCTCACCGCCGCCCTCGGCCAGCTGATCAGCAACATGGCGACCGCGCTGATCGTGATCCCGATCGCGCTCTCCGCCGCCGCCGAGATGGACGTCTCCGCCGAGCCCGGTCCTGATGACGGTGGCCGTGTCGGCGGCCGCGGCGTTCCTGACCCCGGTCGCGACGCCGGCGAACCTGATGGTGATGGGTCCGGGCGGCTACCGGTTCGGGGACTACTGGAGGCTCGGCCTGCCGCTGCTCGCCCTGTTCGGCGTGGTCGCGGTGCTGCTCGTGCCGGTCATCTGGTCGCTCTGACGTGGCTGTCCGGCGGGCGAGCCGCCTCCTATACGATCGCCGCGGTGCTGCGGATCGGCTGGAAGAAGGCGCAGGCGAAGTTCGTCGCGCGGAACAGGGTCAGCAAGTCCATCCAGAGCCGAGAGGACGGTCCGTCCTACGTCCTCCAGGTCTGGGACTTCATGGTCGAGGTGCCCGGCGCCGACGGGCAGCCGACGCGCCTCGTGATCCGGGTCAAGAACCCGAACCTCGATCTGCCAGAGCTCGGCGCGACCGTCCCGGTGCTGGTGAACCGCAGGCGGACCAAGGCGGCCTTCGACCTCGACGACCCGAGCATCTCGCCCGACGCGCGGCGCAAGCTCGGCGAGGAGCGACACAAGGCCAAGGCCGCCGCGAAGAAGGCGAAGTTCGAGGCGAAGCTCGCCGAGCGCGACTAGCGGGGCTCGGGCACGTAGTGCCGCGTGCGCGTCTGCGGGTCCAGCCAGACGCGCATCAGGCGGTCGGTGGTCGGGTCGAGGAAGCGCTCGGAGGTCGGGATCCAGTCCGGGCGCGCACCGTCGCTCTCGCCGTGGCGGCGGCGCCACCAGCCCTTGCGGCTGGCGACGGGAGCAGGGACGGCGGGCTCGAGCCCCGGCAGATCCTCCAGCACCGCCACGGCGGACTCGGGCGCGGCGTAGAGACGGCCCAGCCGCTCGTCGAGCTCGCCGGCCTCCAGGTGCCCCGCGACGTAGTGGCGTCCGAGCTCGGCGGCGACGGCGTCGGTCTGGGTCACCGCGCGAGCTTCACCGCGGTGCCGTAGGCGAGGATCTCGGTGAGGTTCTGGCCCATCTCCGACGAGTCGAAGCGGACGGCGATGATCGCGTCGGCGCCGAGCACGTGGGCGTTCGCGATCATCCGGTCCACCGCGTGGCGGCGCGAGTCCTCGAGCACCTCGGTGTACTGACTCACCTCGCCCGACCGCAGCGCGGAGAAGCTCGCCGTGAAGCCCTTGGCGAAGCCCATCGACCGCACGATCAGGCCGAAGCAGAGGCCCAGGTTCTCGGCGACCTGCACTCCGGGCAGCTCCTGCGCGGTCGTGATGGGCAGGTCTGCTTGAACGGCGCCGGTGGAGGTCATGGGCCGATTGTCGCACCGCGAGTGTGCCGAGATCTCCCAGGATCGTGGGATTGTGGGCTGGGGCGCGGGTCGGCAGCCTCAGGCCATGACCACCGCACATCTACGGCAAGTCGACCCTTCGGAGATCCTGCAGATCGGCATGGGGTTCTGGGCGTCGAAGACGCTCCTCTCCGCAGTCGAGCTCGAGCTGTTCACCAGGCTGGGCGGCGACGCGATGACAGCTGCGGAGATCGCCGAGGCGCTGGGGCTCCACGAGCGGGCGGTTCCCGACTTCCCCGATGCGCTCGTCGCCCTCCAGCTCCTCGATCGCGAGGGTGATGGGAGCGCGGCCGTCTACCGCAATACGGACGCGGGCGCGGCCTTTCTCGACAAGGCCAGCCCGGCCTACATCGGCGGGATCCTCGAGATGTCCAACGCACGGCTGTATCGATTCTGGGGCGATCTCACCGTGGCTCTGCGGACCGGAGAGCCCCAGAACGAGATCAAGCACACCGGCAAGGCGGTGTTCGAGGAGCTCTATAGCGATGAGGCCAGGCTCGAGCAGTTCATGAACGCGATGGCCGGGATCTCCGCGGGGCCCTTCCACGCGCTGGCGGAGAAGTTCGATTTCTCCGAGTACGAGACCCTGTGCGACGTGGGCGGCGCCACCGGTCAGCTCTCGATCATCGTCGCCGACCGGCACCCCCACATGAAGTGCACCACCTTTGACCTGCCGGCTGTCGAGCCGATCGCCGCACGCACGATCGAAGCAGCCGGATTGAGCGATCGGGTGCAGGCGGTTGGCGGTGACTTCTTCGGCGAACCCCTACCCGAGGCCGACGTCATCACGATGGGGATGATCCTCCACGACTGGAACCTCGAGCGGAAGAAGCAGCTGGTCAAGGCGGCCTACGACGCGCTGCCGGAGGGCGGGGCCTACATCGTCATCGAGAACATCATCGACGACGCCCGCCGCGAGAACGCGTTCGGCCTCCTCATGTCGCTCAACATGCTGATCGAGTTCGGCGACGCGTTTGACTTCACGGGCGCCGACTTCGCCGCATGGTGCAAGGAGGCGGGCTTCAGGGAGGTAAAAGTCCTTCCGCTCGCCGGTCCAACCAGCGCCGGCATCGCCTACAAGTAGGGCGCACGCATCGATGGGATCAGGGGAACTTCGTGGTTCCGCCGATGTAACTCTCGGACCGGCTGGTTCGCTGCGCGGCGGCGGCTCGCGTGAACTGCGCGTCATCATGCCCGGCCGTGCTCGCCTTCCTCCTGCGCCGGCTGTTCTTCGCGGCGGGCACGCTCATCCTCACCGCGTTCGCCGCCTACGGGCTCATCCGCCTGCTGCGGCCCGAGCTCTACACGGACTACGCGCCCGTGAACGGTCTCCTCGCCGACGTCAACCGCGCGCTGCTGCACCTCGACTTCGGCGGCGCGTGCATGTTCGACGGCTGCCCCCCGATCAAGCGGCTGTGGCTCGACGGCATCTGGGTCGACGTCGGGCTGCTGGCCGGCGGTGTCGCGTTCGCCGTCGCCTTCGGCGTGCTCGGCGGGCTGTGGTGCGCGTCGCGCCGCCGCAGCCGTAGCGCCCGCGCGCTGGAGGGGTCGCGATGGTGTTCTACTGCGCGCCGGTCTACGCGGTCGGATTCGGGCTGCTGCTGCTGTTCGCGCCCGCGTACGGCCTGGTCGAGGTGCCGTACTTCTTCGACATCGGCAGCTACGAGCCGCCGCTGGACAACCCGTGGGCCTTCCTGCGCTCGATGATCATCCCGTGGATCGTCGTCGGGGCGCCGCTCGGGGCGGCCATCCTGCGCCTCACGCTGGCGCTGTCCGTCGAGACGATGGGCGAGGACTACGTGCGCACGGCGACCGCGAAGGGGCTCTCGCACGCGAGGGTCGTGCGCCGCCACGCCGGGCCGCCGACCCACGTGTCGGTCGCCTCGCTGATCGGCGCCTCGGGGCCGTTCATGATCACGAACATGGTCCTGGTCGAGTTCGTGTTCGCGGTCCCCGGCTTCTTCCGGCATCTCAAGCGCGATGGGCCAGGCCCCCGGCTGGGGAACGACAAACAGGCCGGCGTGCCGACCATCGACATCCCGACGCTGCAGGCGCTCGCACTCTGGGCGTCGGTGCTGATCGTCGTGGTCGGACTGCTCGCCGACCTCGCGATCGTGCGGCTCGACCCGCGCATCCGCACGAGCGGGAGCGGGCAGACCATCGGCTGATCGGGGGGCTCGCTCGGTAGGCCGTGCCTCCACCACATGCCGGTTCGGTGCACGCACCCTTGCCGGTCGGGGGCGGGGCGGGGACGCTGCACGAGAGCAACTTCGGACGGAGGTTTGTGATGTCAGTGCCCTACATCGCACCGGGTGACCGGCCCGACACGCCCTACGAGTACGACGACTCCCACAGCCAGGGCTCGTCACGTTCGCGGGCGTGATGATCATGCTCGCCGCGGTGCTGAACATCCTGTACGGGGTCGCCGCGATCGACACGGCCAGCTTCTTCGTCAACGACGCCAAGTTCGTCTTCGCCGACCTCCAGACGTTCGGCTGGCTCGTCCTCGTGCTCGGCGTGGTCCAGGTCTTCGCCGCGCTCGCGATCTGGAACGGCATCTCGTGGGGTCGCTGGTTCGGCGTCGCCACCGCGAGCGTGAACGTCATCCTTCAGATGCTGTGGATCCCGTCGGCTCCGGTGCTGGCGATGACGATCCTGACTATGGACATCATCGTGATCTACGGGCTGCTCGCCTACGGTGGCCGGCGCCGGGCCGAGCTGGAGTCCCGCGCGCGCGAGGAGGCGCGCCTCGCCCGCTCGGACTAGTCGTCGACGGGAGCGCCGCCGTAGACGGTGAAGCTGACGATCCAGTAGGCGAGTAGAGCCCGAGCAGCACGTAGCCGTGCCAGCGCTTGAGCTGTCCGGTCGAGAGGAAGTAGGCGGCGAGCGCGGTCATGCCCACGAGCACGGGCAGGTGCCACTCCAGGGTGCTGGAGCCGATCGCGATCGTCCCGCCGGCGAGCACGACGATGCCGAGCTTGCCGGTGACCGAGAAGACGAGGCTGCCGATGACGTTGCCGATGCCGATCTCGGGCACGCCCTTGCGGATCGGCAGGACGGTGAGGAAGAGATCCTCGATGCCCAGCACGGCGGTGACGATCGTGGCGCCGAACACCGTGCCTTCGATGCCGTAGCGGTCGATGATCTCCTCGGTGCCCTCGCTCACGGTGGCGGCGCCGATGATGATCCCGCAGAGCGCCAGCACGGCGATGCCGAGGTTGAGCCAGCCCGAGAAGCGGCCCTCCGTGTGGAAGGGGCTCATCGTCTCGACGGCCTGCTCTCGCGCGGGGTCGCCGTCGTCGCGCGTCTCCTCCTTGAGCTCCTCGAGCTCCTCGACGATCTCGAGGTTGCGGAACGTCGCCGTCTCCCGCCGCATCTCCCGGTAGGCGACGTACACGATCCACGCGACGAAGAGCGCGAGCAGCACGACCGCGTCGGCGGTGGTGACCTCCTTGCGCAGGGCGAACACGAACATGATCAGCGGAGCAATCGCGAAGATGAGGATGTACTCGCGCGGGATCGTGAACCGGGTCG
>CAVXSJ010000013.1:0-43387 GCA_963764385.1 uncultured Solirubrobacteraceae bacterium
GATCGTCGCGGAGCTCTCCGGCGTGCGAGACCGCGTGCGGCTGGTCCCGCCCGTGCTGGCCCGCGCCGTGGCGGCGGCGGCCCAGGGCGGCGCCAAGGTGCGCGGCCGCACCAGCTCGCTGTGCCCCGCCCGCGTGCGCACGATCCTCCACGGGCACCGCTACGACGGGTCGCGCGTCACCCGCGAGCTCGGCCTCGAGTACACGCCCGTCGCCGACACGTTCTCGCGGACGATCGACTGGGCGGTCGCCGAAGGGCTCGTGACGCGCCCGCTCCCGAACCGCTAGTTGCGGAGGACGCGGGAAAGGTCCTGGCGGCGCGAGACGCCGAGCTTGCGGTAGGCGTTCTGGAGGTGGTTGTCGACCGTGCGCACGGACAGCACGACCGGCCGGCGATGTCGCGGCTGGTCGCCCCGATCGGCGGCGAGCAGCGCCACGTCCTGATCGTCGGCGCCGGCCCCGCCGGGCTGGCGGCCGCCATCGAGCTCGCGCGGCGCGACGTCCCTGTGCTCCTCGTCGAGCGGCGGCTGACGCGCTCGGCGCATCCCCGCGCCACCGTGCTCAGCCTTCGCTCGAGGGAGCAGATGCGCGTGTGGGGGCTCGCGGCGCAGGCCGCCTAGCCCGCGGCGAGCGCCGCGGCCATGCGCACCGCCGCCTGCATGCTGGCGCTGCGGGCCTTGTCCTGCCCCGCGATGTCGAAGGCGGTCCCGTGGTCGACCGACGTGCGGATGATCGGCAGCCCGCCGGTGACGTTGACGGCGTCGTCGGCGTGGAGCAGCTTGATCGGGATGTGGCCCTGGTCGTGGTACATGGCGATCACGAGGTCGTAGCGACCGGCACCGGCGGCCCCGAAGACGGTGTCGCCCGGCAGCGGCCCGGACACGTCGGCGCCCGCTGCGCGCAGGCGCGCAATCGCCGGTACGAGCACGCGCTGTTCCTGCTCGCCGAAGAGGCCGCCCTCTCCCGCGTGGGGGTTGAGGCCGGCGACCGCCAGCCGCGGCGCGCCGATCCCCAGCCGGCCGAGCATCTCGGTGGCGATGCCCACCACGGTCTCCAGGCGCTCGGCCGTGATCCGGCTCGGGACGTCCTCGAGAGCGATGTGGGTCGTCATGTGCGCCACCCGCAGCTGCGGGCCGACGAGCAGCATCGACACCTCGGGGCCGCCGCAGAGGTCGGCCAGGAGCTCGGTGTGTCCCGCGTGCTCGTATCCCGCGCGCCGCATCGACGCCTTGTTGAGCGGCGCCGTGGCCAGCGCGTCGATGTGGCCCGCGAGCGCCGCTTCGGTGGCGGCGCGCACCGCGGCGACCGCCAGCTCGCCCCCCTCGGCGCTCACCTCGCCGTACGGCGGCGGTTCGGTCGACTCGGCCACCTCGTGGACCGGAACGAGCCCGGGCCCGGCATCGTCGCGCGTGAGGTCGGGGTCGAGCGCAAGCTCGACCCCACGCGCGGCGACCTCCCGACGCAAGGCGGCCAGCGTCCCGAAGACCACCGGACGGCAGAGCTCGTACAGGCCCGGCTCCCTCAGCGCCTTCAGCGCGACCTCGGGACCCACGCCCGCGGGATCGCCCATGGTGATCGCCACCCGCGGCCGCGTCATGCGCTCGCCACCAGCTGCGCGAGAACATCATCCGCTCCGAACGATCCGGACTTCATGACGAGGCGCAGATCCCGCCCGTCGGTGAGCGTGCAGCGCAGCAGCGGCGCGCCCGGCGCGGCCTCACGCTGCGCCCATAGCGACTCGACGCCGAGCGCCGCGCACAACCCGTGGGCGGTGTCGCCTCCGACGGCGATGACCAGCCGGGGCGCGGCCGTCCGGAGGGCGCGCGCCGCCGCGCGGCCCAGCGAGCCGGCGACGTCCGGCGTGCTCGCCTCCGGTCCCATGAGCAGCACGTCGCCGCCGGCCTCCAGCGCGCGTGCCGCCGCCACTCCGGCGTCCTCGGGGCCCCGAGCACCACGCGCGTCACCGACCGGCTCAGGGCGTCCGCCTGGCGGGCGGCCAGCGGCGTCCGGCTTCCGGACACCACCAGCACCGGCCCGCCTCCCGCGGCCGGGGCGCCGGGCGCGGTGCCTGAAGGCGGGCGGCATGCGCCGCCGCCAGGCCGCCCGAGCCGACCAGCAGAGGCCGCTCCGGCATGGCCTCGAGCCTGCCGGCCAGCGCTTCGAGGTCCGCGGTCGTCCGGGCGTCGACGACGACCCGCTCGACCTCCCGATCCCCAACCGCGCAGCGATGTCGATGCCCTCCCCGTCCCAGCACTGCCGGCCGTCCACCGTCGTCCGCCCGAGGGCGGGATAGGCCGGGGCGACCACCACCTGCGACGGGCACCGCCCGGCCGCGCACAGTGCACGCTCGACCGCGGCGAGCTCGGCGGCGGCGTTGCCGCGCAACGTCGAGTCGAGCTTCTTGTACAGCCACGCGCGCTCGTCGCAGTGGCGGGCGAACCAGCGCGCCACCTGCCCGGCCCGGTCCGCCGCCGCGCCGGCGTCGAGGTCACGGCTGGCGGTGTCGAAGGCGAGCACCGCCGCGTCCGGGGGCGAGGCGGGTACCGCCCCACGCCAGGGCAGCACGGCCGTCCGCAGGCCGGCGGCCGCGAACCCGACCGCCGTGTCCGCCGCCCCCGTGAGATCGTCGGCCTGGATCACCCACTCGACCGCCACGGGCGCGCCGCGGCTACCCGGACAGGAGACCGAGCGCCGCCGCGGCCGCGTAGAGGACCGCGAACGTGACCATGAAGACCACGAAGCGGGCGAAGACCTTGCGCGCCATCAGAACAGGTCGCCGAGTTGGACGATGACGAGCCAGCCCGCGAAGAAGCCGTAGAAGAGGACCGCGAAGAACAGGGCCCCGAGCCGGACGCCCGACACCCGGATCGCCGGCGGCAGCGACCGGCGGTTGAGGACGATGAGCAGGATCGAGTAGATGAACATCACGATGCCGTTCAGGCACGCGGCGAGCACGAGCAGCACGAGCGGCTGGTCGAAGCCCGAGAGCAGGATGAGGATGCCGAAGCTGACCATGCTCCAGACGACGAGGAAGTAGAGCCTGCTTTCGCTCCAGCGCTGGTTCTCCGGCGCGTACAGGGTCTTGACCACGTCGGCGACGAGTCGTGAGACGTAGTCGACCACGCCGAGCGCCACGAGGGCCAGCGACAGCGCGCCGAAGACCCAGAAGAGCGTCCCGAACCAGGGCGCCACGACGTCCTTGAGCACCTCGCCTTCGCCCTTGATGAAGTCGAAGTCCGCCCCCTCGGAGAGGCTCTGGCCGAAGACGGTCGAGTAGGCCAGCACCGAGAAGACGATGATCGAGGCCAGGCAGATGAACCAGAACGAGACGAGCTGCTCCTTGGAGGCCTGCTTGAACCAGCCGTCGAAGCGCTTGATGTTCGCCTCGTCCTGACGCACCATCGTGCCCGTGGACGGGGCCGCCTGGTCCTCACCGGTGATCGGCGAGACGATCTTCGGGACGTACGCTCCCATCCCGAAGCCCTTGTCACGGATCCAGTTGCTCTGGACGAGGTTGTTGGCCCCGCCCGCGCCCGCGAACACGAGACCCGCCAGGATGGTGGCGATCGCGACCTCGTCGCTGGGGATCTGGCCGAAGTTCGAGACGGCGTCCGGCAGGTCGGCCCACGCCGAGGCCTTGATGCCCGCGAAGATGGCGATGATCAGGAAGACGATCGTCAGCCCGACCTTGAAGAACTCGGCCTTCTCCAGCGACTGGTAGACGACGGGCGACGCGGTCAGCGCCACCCCGATGGAGATCAGCAGGATGATCGCGATGACGTTGGCGTCGCCGCCCACCAGGTAGGTGAGGATCGTGGCGCCCGCGACCCCCCAGCCCGGCCACATGTTGGGCACGATCGTGAAGACGCAGAAGAGGATGCCCCAGGGCTTCCAGAAGCGCGCGAAGCCGGCCACCGCCGTCTCCCCGGTGGCCAGCGTGTAGCGCTCGATCTCCATGTTGAGGAAGTACTGGACCGTGACGCCGACGACGGCCGCCCACAGGAAGCCCAGGCCGACGTTCGTGGTGATGTAGGGCCAGAGGATGTACTCGCCCGAGCCCACGCCGACACCGGCCAAGATGACGCTCGGCCCGAGGATCTTGCGGAGCGGCAACGGCTCCGGCATGTCGCCGTACTCCATCGGCGGCAGATTGTGGCTCGGCGGCTCTGGGGCGTAATGCCCCTCCCCGTCGGCGGCCGTCGAACGATTTGGCGTCAGTACATCCGCCATGCCCACCCCTCCTCCCGGTTGGGGGCCGGCCGTTTGAGGCCGGTCCCTCCCCATGTTCCCCGCGAACCGCTCGGCAAACGCGACGTCAAACGCTCAGGACACGGGGTGCCCCGACCGCCGCGCCTGGCGTTGTGCCAGAAACAGGAAGTAGAAGATCTCGACCGGGAACGCCAGGAGGCCGGGCAGCGCGGCGACCGCGCCTGCGAGGGAACCGCCCACCGCGGCCGCCAGGGCGACGTTCTTGAAGGCCACGGCGAAGGGCGCCTCGGTCTTGAGCTCCGAAGGCGCGATCCGCCTGGCGACGGCCGACCCGACCGCCGACCGCGCGACGAGCGCGACGACCACCACGAGGAGCGCGAACACCGTCACGTCGCTGGACTCCAGCCCCTTGAAGATGCCCCCGCCGAGGCCGAAGCAGATCACGACGACGGTGGTGTTGACCAGGCCGCGGCGGACCCGCCGTGGAATGCGGGCGATCTGGGGGTGCAGCACCCTGGCGAGCACGGCGGGCGCCACGAGGCCCGCGCCCAGCGTGAGCGCGATCGGGCCCAGTCCGACCACCTCCCCGGCCGCGAGGTAGACGGCGGCCGGCGTGAGGACCAGGGCGAGGCCGTAGGCCAGCAGCACGAAGACGAGCAGATCCCCTCCCGGGACCTCGGCCACATCCGCGTAGGCCGGGATGAGGGCCGCGGGTGGCGCGGCGGCGACCAGGAAAAGGCCGAAGCCGAGCGGCTCGTCGAGCCCGATAGCGAGCGCGACGAGGGCGAGGGGAAGCGAGCGCGAGCGCGATGTGGAGGCCGAGCAGGATCAGCCCGGGGCGCACCTCGACGGCACGCTCTCGCCGGGGGAGCGCCCCGACCGTGAGCAGGGTCTGCAGGCCGAGGGCGGGCACCGCGAGGGCACGCGTGGAACCCGGCGGCGAGAAGGCGGCTCCCAGCCCGAGGCCGACGAGCACGACCGTGACGAGAAGCAGCGCGGCGCCGAAGATGCGCCGCTCACGACCCTCCACCCCGGTCAGTACAGGAGCTCGAGGTCGACGCGGTTGCGCAGTGCCTCGCCCGCCAGGGAGCGGCGCAGGTTGTCGCAGAACAGCTCGACCTGGCGCGCGACCTCGTCGGGCACCCGCGCGGTGTCGTGCGGCGAGAGGATGACGTTCTCGAGCTCCCAGAGCGGGCTGCCGGACGGGAGCGGCTCCTGCTCGAAGACGTCAAGGGCGGCGCCGGCGAGCGTGCCGCCGCGCAGCGCCTCGACGAGCGCGTCCTCGTCGACGGCGGTGCCCCGCCCCACGTTGACGAACACGGCGCCGGGCTTCACGGCGGCGAACACGCCGGCGTCGATCAGGCCGCGGGTCGCGTCCGTGCCGGGCAGCACGCAGACGAGCGCGTCCGCCCGGCCGGCGAGCTCGTGGAGCCGCTCGATGGGATGGAGCTCGTCGACGTGCTCGACCGGCTTGGTCACGTCGCGCTTCACCGCCAGCACCTGCATCCCGAAGGCCTTGGCGAGCCGCGCGATCTCGGTGCCGATGGCCCCGGCGCCGACGATCAGCAGGGTCTGCCCGCGCAGCTCGCCGCTCGGCTGCTCCTGCGGCGGCCAGTAGCGCCGCGCCTTGTCGCGCTGCATCCGCGGCAGGCGCTTGGCGAAGGCCAGCAGGCCCATGAGCGTGAACTCGGCCAGCGGGCCGGCGTGGACGCCGCTCGCCGTCGTGACCGCCACGCGCTCGATCGCCTGCCGGTCGAGCTCGAGGGCCTGGGCCACCTGCTGGCCGGCGCCGGCGTTGCGCGCCTGCACCCATCGCAGCGCCGGGCCGCCACGCACCGCGTCGATGAGGCCCTGCGGGGACGAGCCGGGGATGCCGAACAGGACCTCGGCTCGCTCGAGCAGCTCGGCCCAGCGAGCGGGATCGGGCGCGAAGTCGCCCGCGATGTCGCCCATGAAGCGCGACGCGGGCACCACCGCGGGGTCGTAGAGCAGCTCGACGCGCTCGTCCTGCCGGGCGATGCGGCTTGCGAGCTCCCGGTCGAGCGGGCTGGCGATGAGCACGGTCGTCACGCCGGGCATCCTTCCACGTCGCGCACCGTTTCAGACCAGGTTTCGTGGGGGACCCGCGACCCATGGAGCTCCGATGCCGCCCATGATCGACGCGAGCGTTCTCGTCGTGGGCGGTGGAGCGATCGGCGGGATCACCGCCGCCAAGCTCACCGAGGCGGTCCGGCGCGTCGTCGTGCTGGACACGAACGAGGAGCACGTGGCGCGGCTTCGCGAGCCGGGCCTGACGTACGAGGAACGCGGCGCGCGAGCACACCGTCCCGCTCGAGGCGGTCGGATCGGCCGAGGAGCTGGACGGCGACTTCGACTTCGCGCTGATCGCGGTGAAGTCTCCCTTTCACCGCGTGGCGCTGGAGCCGCTCGTCGCGACGGGCATGATCGACGCGTTCGTGTCGCTCGGCAACGGGCTGATCCAGGACCGGATGGCCGAGATGGTCGGCGAAGACCGGCTGCTCTCGTGCATCGTCGAGTGGGGTGGCACGAACCTCGGGCCGGGACGCGTGGTGCGCGACACGATCGCGCCGATGGTGGTCGGCGAGCTCGACGGCTCCGAGCGCGAGCGCACCCGCCTGCTCGCGCGCTGCCTCGAGTCGGTCGGCGACGTCCGCGTGACGCGCAACCTGCGCGGCCAGATCTGGTCCAAGCTGCTCGTCAACTCGACCTTCACCGGGCTCTCCGCCGTCTCGGGGCTGCGTTATGGCGGGGTCGCCGAGCATCCGGACGGGCGGATCGCCGCGTACGCGATCTGGGCCGAGGGCGCCGCGATCGGGGAGGCCCAGGGATTGGCGCTCGATCAGGTGTTCGACGTCGAGCCGCAGGCGCTCGTCGACCGCGACGACGCCGCGCTGGCGCGGATGATGGAGGTCGCGGGCAACACCAAGCCGTCGATGCTGCAGGACCTCGAGCAGGGGCGCGCCACAGAGGTCGACGTGGTCAACGGCGGCGTCGCGCAGCGCGGCCGGGAGTACGAGATCGCGACGCCGTTCAACGATCGGGTCGTCGAGCTCGTGCACGCCATGGAACGCGGCGAGCGCTCCCCCGCTCCCGAGGAGCTCACGGAGCTCGTCGCCGTCGCGGGGCCGTGATGGGCGGTGGCGGGCTCGAACCGGGGACCTCCTGCTTGTAAGGCAGGCGCTCTGACCAGCTGAGCTAACCGCCCGAGTAGGGAAAAGATCCTAGTCGGCTGTGCCGAGGCGCCCGACGGGTCATCATCCAACTCGTGGTGCATCGGTGGTTGGCGGCTCTGGCCGCCGCAGGACTCGTGTCGGTGATCGCCGGCGGGCTGGCGCTCGCGGGTGGCTCCACGTCGCGCGCGCGGGCGGCAAAGGGCGCCGTGAAGCTGATGACGCCGCGCGGGAAGCCGACCGAGGGCCGCTGGCAGTCCTACGCGGACGCGTCGCGGATGCCGACGATCCGCGGGCGGGTGCGGCTGCGCGTCGCGCGGTGCCCGGCACTGCCGTTCGCGGCCGGGTGCGTCTACACCAAGCGGCCGCGCACCATCTTCCTCCGCCCCGGGCTCAGCGACCCGCGCGGCGTGCTCCTGCACGAGCTCGGCCACACGTTCGACCTCACGGTGATGAACAACCGCGACCGCGGTGGCTTCCGCAAGATCATGCGCGGCAAGAAGCGGCGCTGGTGGCAGGGGGAGATCCCGCTCGCCGAGCAGTTCGCCGAGGCCTACTCGTGGTGCGCCCGGTACGCCCGGATCGTCTCGATCGCGCGCTACTCCAGCTACCACTACCGCCCGAGGCCGTGGCAGCACCGGCAGGCGTGCCGGCTGATCGTGGCCGCCGTGGGCGATCGCAAGCCGTCGAAGCCGCCCGCTAAGCAGCCGGTGGTCACCAAGCCGCACGCGCCGCCGGCGGCGCCGCCGAGCTCGGAGCCCGGCGTGGTGCCCGGCGATCCCGAGCGCGACCCGGGCCCGCAGCCGCCCGAGGATCCCACCGAGCCGCTGCCGGCCCCGACGCCGCGGCCGCCGATCCGCGTGCCGCCGACCCCGGTGCCCCAGCCCACCGCGGTCCCGACGCCGACGCCCATCTACGGCCTGCCCATCCCGCCGTAGCGCGGGCGCACGTCCACCGAC
The DNA here is from genome assembly GCA_963764385.1 of uncultured Solirubrobacteraceae bacterium. Classification (GTDB taxonomy): domain Bacteria; phylum Actinomycetota; class Thermoleophilia; order Solirubrobacterales; family Solirubrobacteraceae; genus DATFQI01. The sequence continues at coordinate 8,358 of CAVXSJ010000013.1, forward strand.
GCCCACCTATTGCCTGCCCATCCCGCCGTAGCGCGGGCGCACGTCCTACCGACGCCCATCTCCGCCTGCCGCAGCCGTGGCACGGCCGCAGTTGGCATCATGCCGGGCATGGAGCTCTCCGTCGCCTGGCGCGCCGCGCTGCTGCAGGGCCTCGCGGTCGCGGCGATCGCGGTCGTCCTGGGCGCCGCGCTCGACGAGCAGTTCTTCCGTGACTGGGGCTGGCTGGCCGGACCCGGCGTGTGGGCCGCGTGCGCGCTCCTCGTCGCCAGGGTGCTCCGGCTGCCGTGGGTGCCGGTGCTCGTTGGAGCGGCCCTGTCAGGGCTGCCGAGCCTCGCCGCCGTCGTCGCCGACGTCCACTGGGCCGGCACGCCGCTCTCCCTGCTGCTGTTCGGCGCATGGTGCGGCTGGCTCGCCGCGCCCGGGCGGCGGGCGGTGACCGCCTGATGGACCTCGGGCTCTCAGGGCGCGTCGCGCTCGTCACCGGCGGGTCGAAGGGGATCGGCCGCGCGGTCGCCGCCGGGCTGGTCGCCGAGGGTGCCAAGGTGGCGATCGCGTCGCGCTCGGCCGAGCGGATCGAGGAGGCCGCGGCGGCGACCGGCGCCACCGGCTACGTGTTCGACTCCGAGGACCTTGACGCCGTCCCCGGATTGATCGAGCGCGTCGAGGCCGACCTCGGCCCGATCGACGTCTACATCGCCAACACGGGCGGTCCGCCCAGCGGCGCCGACCCGCTCGGCTTCACGCGCGAGCAGTGGGAGGCCGCGCACCGCGCGCTCGTGCTCTCGCCGGTGGCGTTCCTCGAGCGGCTGCTGCCCGCGATGGGCTCGCGCGGGTGGGGCCGCGTGGTGGCGATCGGCTCGATGGCGGTGACGGAGCCCATCGACGCGATCCAGCTCTCTAACGCCCACCGGCCCGGGATGGTCGCGGCGTTCAAGGTGCTCGCCCGCAGGTTCGCCGCCGACGGCGTCACGCTCAACTTCGTCCACCCCGGCCGGATCGCCACCGACCGGGTGATCGGCGTGTCGGGCTCGCTCGAGGAGGCCCAGGAGGCCGCGCGCAAGACGATCCCCGCCGGCCGCCTCGGAACGCCCGAGGAGCTGGCGGCCGCCGTCGTGTTCCTGTGCTCGGACCCGGCGTCCTACATCACGGGCACGACGCTGCTGGTCGACGGCGGCGCGACGCGCGGCGTCTGAAGTACCCCCAGGGAGAATCGAACTCCCGCTTCCGCCGTGAAAGGGCGACGTGCTAACCGCTACACCATGGGGGCGCGGAGCCAGATGGTAGAGACGTGCGCCCTCAGCCCGACGGCGCCTCGTCCGGCCAATGCCCGTGCTCGTCGAAGTACTCCCGCGCGGCCTCGTCGTCGTCGCGATCATGGCGGCCGGTCGCGATGAAGTACGCGATCATCCCGACCACGGCGATGGCGCCAAGCAGCGCGATGATGGACCAGATCGTCTCGTACATGCGATGCCGCCGGCAGGGCTCGAACCTGCGCGCGACCGATTAAAAGTCGGTTGCTCTACCAACTGAGCTACGGCGGCTCGCCCGAGAGGGTAACCCGTGCCGGGCCGCGCACCTCGCGGCGCGCGGCGGTGACGCGCCGATGGCAGTTGCAGCAGCGGATCTCGCGCTGCGCCATCTTCGCCACGAGCGTCGCGAGGCTGACGTTCCTCACCATTGTGCAGATCTCGCCAGCGCTTTCGACCGTACTCTGACACGAACACATGTTCCTACCCACAGCGGACGGATCCTCGGTCTAAGCTGCCCGATGTGAGCGCGCGCGGGGAAGGCCGGGTGGCTTCCAGACGGCGGCGGCGGACGCCGGAGGTGGCGGAGCAAGAGATCGTGGACGCGGCGGAGATCCTCCTGCGCGAGCGGCCGTTCCGGGAGCTGACCGTCGACGACCTGATGCGCCACACCGGGTTGTCGCGCCCCTCGTTCTACGTCTACTTCCATGACCGCCATGAGCTGGTGCTGCGGGTCGTAGAGCGGATCGGCGGCGAGCTGTTCGAGATGTCCGAGCGCTGGTACGAGGGGTCGGGCGACGGGCGGGAGCTGATCCGGGAGGCGATCGACGGTGTGGTCGGCGTGTTCGCCGCACACGGACCGGTGCTGCGTGCGCTGGCCGACGCCGCGGTCGACGACCCGCGGGTGGAGGCGGCGTACACCGAGCTCATGGACCGGTTCGTCGTCGCGACGACGCGGCACATCGAGCAGGAGCGGATCGCCGGGAGGATCCTGCCGCTTGACGCCGAGCAGACGGCGAGCGCGCTGACGTGGATGATGGAGCGCTACCTGCAGCTGCACCTCGGCCGCACGCCGGACGTCCCCGTCGAGCCGCTGGCCGACGCGCTGACGACGATCTGGTCTCGCGTGCTGTACGGCGCAGAAGGCGAGGCGTAGCCCGGCGGCGGAGTCGCGCTCGCCGGGGAGCCAAACCCGGAGGCGGCGGCTCGGTCGCGCTCGCCGGCGGGGTCAAAGGCAGTTGGCGACGGCTCAGTCGAGCTCGCTCGCGAGCCAGAGGCCCGCGGCGGCGGCGCCCCCGGCGAGCGCGGCGGTGCCGAGCACCGATGCGCCGGGGAGACCGGCGCGGTGGCGGAGCACACCGGCGAAGTCCGCCAGGTCCGCCGCGACGCCGGCGAGCAGCCACGGCTTCGCGTCGCGCCGGCTCCCGCCGAGCGCCCACGTGACGCCCGCGCCGAGCGCCACGTCGCGCGCGCCCACGCAGGCGACGGCCATCTGGCCGCCGGGCTTCTCGGCCGCCTCGCCGAGCCACGCGGTGCCCGTGGCGCGTGGCGCGGCGAGCAGGGCGGCGCCGATGACGATGCGGCCGATTCCGAGGATGCGGGCGATGCTGGCGGGGTCCATGTCGGCGAGGCTAGTGGCGGAAGTGCCGGCGGTGCGTGAAGACCATCGAGATGCCGGCCGCGTCGGCGGCCTCGACGACCTCGTGATCGCGCTTGGAGCCGCCCGGCTGGATGATCGCGGTCACGCCCGCGTCGACCGCCAACTGCGGGCCGTCGGAGAACGGGAAGAACGCGTCCGAGGCGAGCGCGCCGCCGGTCAGGTCCGTGCCGGTCGCGGCCGCCTTCTCGATCGCGATCCGCACGGAGTCCACGCGGCTCATCTGACCGGCGCCGATACCCACCGAGGCGAGCTCGCGCGAGAGCACGATCGCGTTCGAGCGCACGTGCTTGCAGACCTTCCAGGCGAACAGCATCTCGCCCCACTCGCGCTCGGACGGCTTGCGCTCGGTGACGACCTCCATCTCCGTGCGGTCCTCGAGGTCCATGTCGCGGTCCTGGACCAGCACCCCGCCGAGCACGCGCTTGATGTCGCGCTCGGAGATGTTCACGCGGCGGCGCTCGCCGTCCTCGAGGATGCGCAGGTTGGGCTTGCGGCTCAGGATCTCGATCGCCTCGTCGGTGAACCGCGGCGCCAACACGACCTCGACGAACTGGTTCGACAGCGCGTCCGCGAGCTCGGCGTCCACGGCCCGGTTGAGGCAGATCACGCCGCCGAAGGCCGACTGCGGGTCGCACGCGAACGCGCGCTGGTAGGCCTCGACCGCCGAGCCGCCGACCGCCGTCCCGCACGGGTTGTTGTGCTTGATGATCGCGCAGGCGGGGAGCTCGAACTCGCCGACGAGAAGCCGCCCGGCGTTGAGGTCGAGCACGTTGTTGAACGAGAGGTCCTTGCCGCCCAGCTGGCGGACCATCGAGAGCACGTCCATGCGCGCGCCGACCTGGCGGTAGTACGCGGCGCGCTGGTGCGGGTTCTCGCCGTAGGCGAGATCGGTCACCTTCTCGAAGGCGGACATCATCACCGGCGGGAAGTCGTCGTGCTTCTCGACGAACCAGCGCGCGATCGCCGTGTCGTAGCGCGCGGTGTAGCTGAACGCCTCGGCGGCCAGGCTCTCGCGCGTGGACATCGACAGCCGGCCGTCGGACTCGCTCAGCTCCTGCAGGACCGCGTCGTAGCTCTCCGGCTTCACGACGACGGCCGAGAAGCCGAAGTTCTTGGCCGCCGCGCGGATCATCGTCGGCCCGCCGATGTCGATGTTCTCGATCACGTCGTGCTCGGTGACGCCGCGGCGCGCGGCGGTCGCCTCGAACGGATACAGGTTCACGCACACGAGATCGACGAACTGGACGTCGTGCTCCTCGGCGGCGGCCATGTGCCCCGGGTCGTCGCGCAGCGCCAGCAGCCCAGCGTACAGCTGCGGGTGCAGGGTCTTCACGCGGCCGTCCATGATCTCCGGGAAGCCGGTGAAGTCCTCGATCGCGCGGACCTCGAGCCCTGCATCCGTCAACGCCGTGGCCGTGCCCCCGGTGGAGACCAGCTCGACGCCGAGGCCGGCCAGCCCGCGCGCGAAGTCGACGATCCCGGTCTTGTCTGAGACCGACAAGACCGCACGGGCGATCCGTACCTCCCCTGGCTGCGTCACGGGGCCGGACGATACGTCAGCCCCCGCGCTCACGTCGCCACCAGCACGCGACGGGGGTGGGCGGGGTCCAGGCGCACTGCGTCGCGGGCGATCAGGCCCACCGCCTCGCACAGCAGGTCGTGCTCGATCGGGCGCAACGCGGCCCGGACCTCCTCGGCGTCGGTGGCGGCCGGTAGATCGGCGGCGCGCTGGAGGATGATCCGCCCGGTGTCGACGCCCTCGTCGACGAAGTGCACGGTGACGCCGAACACCTTGACGCCGTACTCGATCCCCTGCTCGACCGCCCGGATGCCGGGGAACGCGGGCAGCAGCGCCGGGTGGACGTTGATGACGCGCGCCGGGAACCGCGCCAGGAACCCCGGGTCGAGCAGCTGCATGTAGCCGGCGAGGACGACCAGGTCGACATCGTGCGACTGCAGCCAGTCGCCCATCGCGGCGTCCCGCGCCGCGCGGTCCGGGTGGTCGGCGCGCGCGAACACGGCCGTCTCGACGCCGGCCAGCGCGGCCCGCTCGAGCGCGGTCGCGTCCGGCTGGTCCGACCCCACCGCGACCACCTCGACCCCTTGGCCGTGGACGCGGTCCAGGATCGCCTGCAAGTTCGTCCCCGCACCGGAGGCGAGAACGCCGACTCTCACGCCACTTCCAGCTTCGGGAACCGCCCGCCCGTCGAGCGCAGGGTGCCGGCGGTCAGCAGCGCGTCGACGCGCTCGAGCACGGCTTCGGCCCGCAGGTGCCCGTAGGCGCCGTAGTGCGGCAGCCCGTCGTAGGAGTACTTGGCCACGACCTTCGAGCGCCCACCCCGCAGCACCTCGACCGCCCGCGTGCGCCCGACCTCGGGCTGGGCGGCGGCCACAGTCTCCAGGATCGCCTCGTCGAGCTCCTCGATGTCCCCCTGCGCGACGGGCCGCTGGGCCATCTGCGCCTTCGAGCGGGCCGGGCGCGGCGCGGCCTGCTGCACGGCCGGCGCGATCTCGGGGTTGCAGACGTCGCAGCACGGACCCTCGGGCGCGGGCGACGACTCGTCGCCGAAGTGGCGCAGGATGCCCTCGCGGCGGCACTGCGATCCCTCCACCCACGCCCACACGGCGCGGTACTGGCGCCAGCGGGCGCGCGTGCCCTCCTGCGCGGCCGTCCGGCAGCGGGCGAGCGACCCGCCGTTCCAGTCGCCGGCGAGGCGGCCCGTCACCCGGTCGGGCGCCGAGGGCGAGGGCAGCACGACGCCGGCCCGCGCCAGGTGGCCGACGATCGACCGGACCTTCTCCTCGTCACCCGCGATGCTCGCCAGATGGGGTGACGGGACGTCGTAGCGGCCGTCCTCGGCGGACCGGACGATGGCGCGCGCGACCGCCTTCAGCTCGTCGTCGCCCACGGTCGAGCGCTCGATGAAGAACACGTGCAGGCCTTTGTCGCGCCCGGTGGCGAACAACAGGCAGCGCGCCGGCTTCCCGTCGCGCCCCGCGCGGCCGGCCTCCTGGTAGTACGCCTCGATCGAGCTCGGGACGCTCTCGTGGCAGACGGTCCGCACGTCCGCCTTGTCCACGCCCATCCCGAACGCATTCGTGGCCACCACGATCGGGATCTCGCCGCCCATGAAGCGCCGCTGGGCGGCGGCGCGCTCGTCGCGCGGCAGGCCGGCGTGGTAGGCGATCGCCTCGACGCCGAGCTCGGACGCCAGGCGGCGCGACAACCGGTCGCTCTCCGCGCGCGTGCCCGCGTAGACGATGGCGGGCAGCGCGCCCTCCTCGCGCAGCGCGGCGGCGATGCCGCGGTGCACGGCCTCCTTGGTCGGGCACGAGACGACCGCGAACGAGAGGTTCGGGCGATCGAACCCCGTGGCGACGCGGACCGGATCGCGCAGGCCGAGCCGCGCGACGATGTCGGCCGCAACCTGCGGCGTCGCCGTGGCGGTCGAGGCCGCGATCGCCTTCGCGCCGAGCCACCGCGCCGCGTCGGCGAGCCGGAAGTAGTCGGGCCGGAAGTCGTGGCCCCACTGGGAGACGCAGTGCGCCTCGTCGACCACGAACAGCCCGATGTCGGCCTGGCGGATCCGCTCCAGGAACCCGGGCGAGGCGAACCGCTCCGGCGCCACGTAGAGCAGCCGGACGTGGCCGGCCGCCGCCTGCTCCACCGCCCGCCGGTTGGTGGCGGCGTCCTGCTGCGCGTTGACGAGCGCGACGCGGCCGGGCGCCACCCGCTCCAGCGCCTCGACCTGGTCCTGCATCAGCGACACGAGCGGGGAGACGACCAGCGTCAGGTCGGTCCGCATCAGCGCCGGGAGCTGGTAACAGAGCGACTTGCCCGAGCCGGTCGGCATCACCACCAGCAGATCCCGCCCGGCAAGGCCCGCGTCCACCGCCTCGCGCTGCCCGCGGCGGAACGACTCGAAGCCGAACAGCTCGCGCAGCGCGCCGTCGGGATCGGTGGCGCGCGCCACCGGCTCAGGGGGCGGCGGGCCGAGACCAGGGAGGGCTAGATCGAGCGACATGAGATGGTCGGTCGCGCGGCCCGCGCGGCCTCTCGGTCCTGGATCGTGGATGCCGGGCGGTGCACGACGAAGGGGGACAGTGCCCCTGGCACGGACCGCGTCGGCGGGTGCCGATCCGGCGCCGCGAGACAGTTCCGAGAGGTTGTGGGGGTCGTGTGATCGGCCATCCGGGACCGGCGACCATATCGCCGGGTCCGGCGGCATCCGGGGCGCCGCGGAGAGTTGTCGCAAAGCGCGCGTGAATCGTTGCGCGGCGCTAGGCGCGAGCGAGCGGGAGCGCGTGCTCGAACGCGTCCTTGGCCTGCGCCGCGGCCGAGCCGGCCAGCGGGTAGTCGCCCGAGAAGCAGGCGTCGCAGTGGGTATCGCGCGTCCCGGCGATCGCCTCGTAGACGCCCTCCAGCGAGAGGTAGGCCAGCGAGTCGCACCCGAGCTCGGTCGCGATCTCCTCGACCGTGCGCCCGTGGGCGATCATCTCCTCGCTCGTGGACATGTCGACCCCGTAGTGACAGGGATGGCGGATCGGCGGCGCGGAGATCCGGAGGTGGACCTCCTTCGCGCCCGCGTCCCGCAGCATCTCCACGATCTGGCGCGTGGTGTTGCCGCGCACGATCGAGTCGTCGACCACCACGATGCGCTTCCCCGCCACCACCTCGGGCAGCGGGTTGAACTTCATCCGCAGGCCGTGCTTGCGCAGCTCCTGGCCCGGCTGGATGAAGGTGCGCGCCACGTAGCGGTTCTTGACGAAGCCGTCGTCCTGCGGGAGCCCGGAGGCGCGCGCGTACCCGCGCGCGGCCGGGTTGCCGGAGTCGGGCACCGGGATCACGAGGTCGGCGGCGACCGGCGCCTCGCGCGCCAGCACCTCGCCCATCCGCCCGCGCGCGACCTGGAGCACCTGGCCGCCGAGCCGCGAGTCGGGCCGCGCGAAGTAGATGTGCTCGAACACGCACAGCGCGTGACGGTCGGACGTCGCGCCCTGGCGGACCTGGAGCCCGCCCGCGGTCAGCGACACGATCTCGCCCGGCTGGACGTCGCGCAGGAACTTCGCGCCGATGATGTCGAACGCGCACGTCTCCGACGCGACGCAGTAGCGGTCGCCGAGCATCCCCAGCGACAGCGGCCGCAGGCCCGCGGGATCACGGAACGCGACGATCCGGTCCTTGGCCATCACGACGGTCGAGTAAGCGCCCTCGACGCGCCCCATCACGTCGGCCACCGCCTCCTCGATGGTGTCCGCGTCGTGCGTGGAGAGCAGCGCCGCGAGCACCTCGGAGTCCGACGTCGAGCGGAAGCCGACGCCGGCGGCCCGCAGCTCACCGTGCAGCTCGACCGCGTTGATCAGGTTGCCGTTGTGGCCCAGGGCCACCTCGCGCTTGTCCGCGCGCCACACGGGCTGCGAGTTCTCCCACGAGTTCGCGCCGGTCGTGGAGTAGCGGACGTGGCCGATCGCCATGTCGCCCTGCAACGCGCGCAGCTTCTGCTCGTCGAAGACCTGGTTGACGAGGCCCTGGTCGCGCATCGCCATGATGTGGCCGCCCTGGGAGACGGCGATCCCGGCCGACTCCTGGCCGCGGTGCTGGAGGGCGTATAGCGAGAAGTACGCGAGGCGGGCGACCTCGTGCTCCGGGGCGAAGATGCCGAACACGCCGCACTCGTCGCGCGGCCCGTCGCGGGCATCGAGGAGGGAGTTCTCGTCCACGACCGAACCTGCAGGCTAGCAACGGGTCCGGCGGGTCCGGCGGCCTCGATCGCTTGCGAACGCCGCGGGGAGCTAGGAGCATCCGCGATCCCCTTCCACCGACTCCCAGGAGACAGCCGTGCGCTCCGTCGCCGCCCTACCCCTCATCGCCGTCGCCGCGATCGCCGCGAGCGCCCCCGGCGCCACCGCCCAGACCCCCCTCGCCACCCCGAAGGTCACCGCGGTCGTCCAGTTCGTCACGCCCGGCGCGAGCACCACGTTCACGCGCTTCGAGCTCCGCGGCGTGCCCGAAGGCGCGTCCGTCGTGGTTCGCTGCCTGACCAAGAGCGGCAAGCGCTGCGGAGGCAAGCTGCGCAAGGCGTTCGTGAAGGAGGACGCCTCCGGGACCGTGGTCGTCAAGCGCTTCGTCGACCGCAAGATCAAGGCCGGCCGTCGCCTGGAGGCGGAGATCTCGCACCCGTCCTACTTCACGAAGTTCAAGACGCTCGCGGTCCGGCGGGACCGCAGGCCCACCATCACCACCGAGTGCGCCGAGCCGGGCTCGAACGAGCGCACCGCCTGCTGAGCCACTGCGGCGAAGCCCGGCGACGGGCGTGTGCCGTCCCGTCGGCGGGCGCGGGGGTAGGCTGGCTGGCATGTCCGTCAACGCACCCGTCCAGATCAACCGCCAGCGCATCCGAGAGCTGATCGAACGCGAGGAGAAGCGCCTCAACGAGGCCACCGCCGGCTCCGGTGACATGTACCGTCGCGCGCACGAGGTGCTCTCAGGCGGCGTCGCGTCGTCCTACCAGCTGCGCGATCCGTGGCCGATCTACCTCGAGCGGGGCGACGGGCCGAAGGTCTGGGACGTCGACGGGAACGAGTACTACGACTTCCACAACGGCTTCGGCTCGATGGTGCAGGGCCACGCCCACCCGGCGATCGGCGCGGCGCTGAACGAGCGCTACGCGCTGGGCACGCACTTCGCCGCCCCGACGGAGGACGCCGTCGTGGTCGCCGAGGAGCTGCAGCGCCGCTGGGGCCTCGCCCGCTGGCGGTACACGAACTCCGGCTCGGAGTCCACGATGGACGCCATCCGGATCGCGCGCGCGTACACGGGCCGCGACACCGTGATGAAGATCTTCGGCTCCTACCACGGCCACCACGACACGGTGATGGTCTCGATCGGCGTCGAGTACGACAAGATCGGCGACCGCGAGAACCTCGAGTCGCTGGCCTACGGCGCCGGCATCCCGCAGGCCGTCGTGGACATGACGATCGCCGTCCCGTTCAACGACGCGGGCGCCATGGAGCGCCGCATCGAGCGCCTCGAGGCGGAGGGCCGCAAGCCCGCCTGCGTGATCATGGAAGCGGCGATGATGAACCTCGGGATCGTGCTCCCCGAGCCCGGCTACCTCGAGCAGGTCCGCGACATCTGCACCCGCCACGCGATCGTGCTGATCTTCGACGAGGTCAAGACCGGGCTGTGCATCGCCGCCGGCGGCGCCACCGAGCGCTTCGGCGTGATGCCCGACATGGTGACGCTCGCCAAGGCGCTGGGCGGCCGGCGTGCCGACCGGCGCGATCGGCGGCAGCGACGAGGTCATGAGCGTCGTCGAGGACGGCTCGGTGTTCCAGGTCGGCACCTTCAACGGCAACCCGCTGGGGATGGCCGCCACGCGCGCGAACCTGCTCGAGGTCCTCACGACCGAGGCCTACGCACACCTCGACCACCTCAACGACCGCATCCTGGCCGGCTGCGAGGAGGTCATCCGCAAGCACAACCTCCCCGGCTACTCGGTCGGGACCGGCGCCAAGGGCTGCGTGACGTTCTCGACCGCGCAGATCAACGACTACGAGTCGTTCAAGGCGAACCAGGACGCCGACATGTCCGAGCTCGCCTGGCTGTTCAACATGAACCGCGGCATCTTCATGACGCCCGGGCGCGAGGAGGAGTGGACGCTGTCGGTCACCCACGACGACGCCTCGATCGACACCTACGTCGCGGTGTTCGAGGAGATGGCGGCGGAGCTAACGCAGTAGGTCCGCCAGCCCACCCGTGTGGGCTCGCGAGAGCTCGGCGAGCGGGACATCGAGCGTCCGCTCGATCCGCAGCGCGTCGCCGCCGACGGTGCCGAGCACGCGGGCGGCCGCGCCGAAGCGGGCGAGCGCGTCGCGCGGGCCGGAGACGACGAAGGCGCCCGGGCCCTCGTCGAACAGCGGCAGGCCGTCGAGGTCCACCACCGCGCCGATGGCACCGGCCAGGCAGCACTCGGCGAGCGCGATCCCGAGCCCGCCCTCGGCGACATCGTGGGCCGAGCGCAACGCGCCCGACCGGACGCCGCGCCGCACCGCGGCATGGAGGGCGCGCAGCTCGCCGAGGTCGGCGTGCGGCAGCTCGCCGCGCAGCTCATGGCCGTGCAGCTTGGCCAGCTCGGAGCCGGTCGCGGACGGCGCCCAGCCGGCGGCGATCAGCGCCACCGCGTCGCCTTCCTCCGCGAAGCCGAGCTGGCCCGCACGCGCGGGATCCGGCAGCTCGCCGACCATGCCGACGACGGGCGTCGGGTAGATCGGGCCGCCTCCGCCCTCGTTGTAGAGCGAGACGTTGCCGCCCACCACCGGCACGCCGAACGCGCGGCACGCGTCGCCGAGGCCGGCCACCGCGCGGGTGAGCTGCCAGGCGATGTGCGGCTTCTCGGGGTTGCCGAAGTTCAGGCAGTTGGTGAGGCCGAGCGGCTCGGCGCCCGCGCACGCGAGGTTGGCCGAGCACTCGACCACGGCCTCGACGGCGCCCCGGTAGGGATCGATGGCCACGCGGCGGCCGTTGCCGTCGATCGAGACGGCGATCGCGGGGTGGGTGGGGCCCCCAATCATCAGCACGGCGGCGTCGGACGCCTCTGGCCGGCGCACCGTCCGCGAGCCGACGATGCAGTCGTACTGCTCGAACGCCCACCGGCGCGAGGCGAGGTTGGCGCTGCCCACAAGGGCCAGCAGCGTCTCGCGGTCGGACAGCCCGTCGTCGAGCACCTTCGGGGGCGGCGGGTAGATGGGCGTCGCGGGCGGCGCGGGCTCGAGGTCGTAGGCCGGGCACTCGTCGACCAGCGCGAGCACCGGCAGGTCGCCGACCAGCTCGTCGCCGTCGAACACGCGCATCCGGTCGGAGTCCGTGACCTCGCCGATGGCGGTCGCGTTGACCTCCCACTTGTCGCACACCGCGAGCACCTCGGCCACGCGGCCCGGCTCGACGACGCAGAGCATCCGCTCCTGCGACTCGGAGATCATGATCTCGAACGGCTCCATGTCCGCCTCGCGCAGCGGCACCTGGCGGACGTCGAGGTCGATGCCGACCTCCCCCTTGGCCGCCATCTCGGCCGACGAGGACGTCAGCCCCGCGGCGCCGAGGTCTTGGAGCGCCACGAGCAGCCCCGCGTCGAGCAGCTCGAGCGAGCACTCGAGCAGCTTCTTCTCCTCGAACGGGTCGCCGATCTGCACGGTCGGGCGCTTGTCGGCGTCCGCGTCGCCCAGCTCGGCGCTGGCCAGCACGGAGGCGCCGCCGATCCCGTCGCGCCCCGTCCGGGCGCCGAACAGGACGAGCACGTTCCCGACGCCGGCCGCGGCCGACCTGATCAGCTTGTCGGCGTCGATCAGCCCCACGCACATGGCGTTGATGAGGCAGTTCTGCTCGTACGGGCCCTCGAAGTAGATCTCGCCGCCGACCGTGGCGACGCCGATCGAGTTGCCGTAGTGCCCGATCCCCGCGACCGCCTGTTCGAGCAGGTAGCGCGAGCGGGGCGAGGTCGACACCTCGCCGAACCGCAGCGAGTCGAGGATCGCGATGGGCCGCGCGCCGATCGCGAACACGTCGCGCAGGATGCCGCCGACGCCGGTGGCGGCGCCCTGGAAGGGCTCGACCGCGCTGGGGTGGTTGTGCGACTCGACCTTGAACGCGCACGCCAGCCCGTCGCCGACCGCGACCGCGCCGGCGTTCTCACCGGGGCCGAGGATCAGCTTGCCGCCCTCGACCGGGAGGGTCTTGAGCAGCCGCCGGGAGTGCTTGTAGCCGCAGTGCTCGCTCCACATCAGCGAGAAGACCGCGAGCTCGACCTCGTTGGGCTCGCGCTCCATCTTCTCGACGATCAGCTCGTACTCGTGGTCGGTGAGCCCCAGCTCGCGGTGGCGCGCCATCACGGTCACGCTGCGGCCCCGATGAGCTTCAGCCCGTCGACCGATCCGGTCAAGATGTCGACGGCGTGCTCGGGATGCGGCATCAGGCCCAGCACGTTCCCGGCCGCGTTGCACACGCCCGCGATGTCCCGCGCCGAGCCATTGAAGTTCTCACCCGGCGCGTAGCGGAGCACGATCTGATCGTTGGCCTCGAGCTCGTCGAGCACCGGGTCGGGCGCGTAGTAGCGGCCCGTGGTGTGCTTGGCCGGGATCGACAGGCGGTCACCGACCGAGTAGGCGCGCGTCCACGGGATCGAGGCGGTGACGACCTCGAGCTCGACCTGGCGGCAGACGAAGCGCAGCGACGTGTTGGGGAGCAGCGCGCCCGACAGCAGTCCCGCCTCGCACAGCACCTGGAAGCCGTTGCAGATGCCGAGCACGAGGCCCCCGTTGCGCGCGAAGCGCTCGACCTCGACCATGATCGGCGCGAAGCGGGCGATCGCGCCGACCCGCAGGTAGTCGCCGTAGGAGAACCCGCCGGGGACGATCACCGCATCGACGCCCTGCAGGTCGGTGTCCTGGTGCCAGAGGATCTGCGCCTCGCCCACCCGCCGCGCGGCGAGCAGGGCGTCTACGTCGTCGCAGGAGCCGGGGAAGCGGACGATCCCGAACTTCACGCCGCGGCGCCCTCGAAGTCCTGGATCTCGTAGTCCTCGATCAACGGGTTGGCCAGCAGGCGCTCGCACATCTCCGGTAGGCGCGCGGGATCCTCGACGTCGAGCTCCACGAGGCGCCCGACGTGCACGTGGCTGACACCGCCGAAGCCGAGCGCCGGAAGCGCTCGCTCGACAGCCTGGCCCTGCGGGTCGAGGATCCCGGCCTTGGGCCGGATCAGCACCCGCGCCCTCACGGAGCGGTCCGCTCCAGCCACGCCGAGAACGGCTCGCCGGACAGGCGCTCGTACGCGGTCACGTAGCGCTCGCGGGTCGCGGCGACCACGTCGGCGGGGATCGGCGGGGCGGGCGGGGTCTTGTCCCAGCCGGTCCCGGCCGCCCAGTCGCGCACGTACTGCTTGTCGAACGACGGCTGGCCCTTGCCCGGCTCGTAGGTGTCGGCCGGCCAGAAGCGCGAGGAGTCGGGCGTGCAGACCTCGTCGCCCAGCACCAGGTTGCCGTCCGCGTCCAGCCCGAACTCGAACTTGGTGTCGGCGAGGATCACGCCCCGCTCCAGCGCGTGGGCGGCGACCGCCTCGTAGACGGCCAGCGTGACCTCGCGCAGCTTCTCGGCGAGCTCGCGGGAGCCCGCCAGCTCGACCGTGGCCTCGAAGTCGATCGCCTCGTCATGGCCCTCGTCGGCCTTCGTCGAGGGCGTGTAGATCGGCTCTGGGAGGCGGTCCGACTCGCGCAGCCCGGGCGGGAGCTCGATGCCCGAGACCTTGCCGGTGGCCTGGTAGTCCTTCCAGCCGGAGCCGGTGATGTAGCCGCGCACGACGCACTCCACCGGGATCATGTCCAGCTTCCGGGCGCGCAGCGCGCGGCCGCGATGCTCGGCCGGCACGCCGTCGGTGTAGGAGATGACGTGGTTGGCGACGATGTCGCGCGTCAGGTCGAACCACAGCGCCGAAAGGCCCGTGAGGACCTTCCCCTTGTCGGGGATCTCGGTCGGGTGGACGACGTCGTAGGTGGAGATGCGGTCCGAGGCGACCATCAAGAGGTCGCCATCCAGCTCGTAGAGCTCTCGAACCTTGCCGCGGGCGAGGAGAATGGTCACGCCCTCGAGGCTAGCTCAGGCGCCGGACCGTCTCTCACAGGTCGTACGGAAACTCCGTCAACGTTTCGCAGCCGTCGTCGGTGACCACCACGAGATCCTCCAGCCGGACGCCGCCGAAGCCCGAGCGGTAGCAGCCCGGCTCGAGCGTGACGACGTCACCGGCCATCAGCGTGTCGGGCATGCGGCTGAGGTTGGGGCGCTCGTGGACCTCGAGGCCGACGCCGTGCCCGAGCCCGTGGAAGTAGCCCTCCTTGAGCACCTCGCCGGGCGCCTTGGTGAGCACGGTCGGCAGGCCGGCCTCCACGTAGGGGGCGCACGACGTCACGTAGATCTCGCGGCAGTCGGCGCCGGCGCGCACCATCGGGTAGATGCGCCGGAGCGACTCGCGGGTCAGCTCCCAGTAGCGGGCGAGCTCCTCGGGCGGCTCGGCGCCGCCGCCCACGAACGTGCGCGTCATGTCGGCCCAGCAGCGCGTCGTCTTGTCGCGCGGCCAGATGTCGACGACGACCGGCTCGCCGTCGCCGATCGCGCCGAATCCGGACTCGTGGCCGTCGGCGGCCTGCCCGCCGTGGGCCACGATCACGTCGTCGGGCAGCTCGCAGCCGTGCTCCTCGCACACCGCCTGCATCGCCGAGCGGACCTGCTCGGAGGTCGAGCCGCCGGCGCGGATCATGTCCGCGGCGACCGCCATCGCGGCGTCGGCGGCCTTCTGTGCGCGGCGGATGCCCTCGAGCTGCACCGGCGTCTTGCGGCGGCGGCGCTCGACGAAGTGCTCCGGATCCGGGCGGACCTCGATGCCGGCGGCGCGGAGGTGGTCGGCGATGGCGACGGGGAACGTGGGCGGTACCGCGGCCGCCTCCAGGCCGAGCTCGCGGCACGCGCGCAGCGCCACCTCCGCCTCGATCTCCCACTCGGCGCGCCCCTCCTTGATCAGCTCGTCGCGGCCCAGCGCGTAGGGGTCGATCACCTCGATGCCGAGGTTGCGGACCTTGTCGGCGTCGAGGACGCTGACCGTCGCCAGCCGCCGCCCGCTCGCCTCGGCGTACAGGAACGGGTCGATGATCCCCACCGGGACGGCGTGGAACAGGTCGGCGGAGCCGTCAGGGGCGCCGTGGATGAGTAACGTCGCACGCTCGGCGGAGCCTGCGGAGCCAGGCGGGCGAAACGCTTCATCCATGGGGGATCACCTTCAGTCGGTCGAGCACTTCTGGGACGTGGCGGATGTAGTGGGCGTAGTCGAACACGGCGTCGAAATCGAGGTCGACTCCCGGCTCCTCCTCGAGCAATGACCGCAGCGGCGTGCGCGTGTCCCATGCCTGCTGGGCCAGGCGCTGGACGATCCGGTACGCGTCGTCGCGCTGCATCCCGCCCTCCACCAGGCCCAGCAGCACCCGCTGGGAGAACAGCGCGCCGCTGGTGAGCTCGAGGTTGGCGGCCATGCGGTCGGCGTGCACGGTCATGCCGCGGGCCACGCGCGTGGCCAGGTGCTGCATGTAGTCGAGGAGGATCGTCGCGTCGGGCAGCACCACGCGCTCGGCGCCGGAGTGCGAGATGTCGCGCTCGTGCCACAGCGCGACGTTCTCCAGCCCCGTCTGCGCATAGCCCCGCAGCACGCGCGCGAGACCGGTGATCCGCTCCGTCGTGATCGGGTTGCGCTTGTGGGGCATCGCGCTCGAGCCCTTCTGGCCGGCGCGGAACGGCTCCTCGACCTCGCGCACCTCGGTGCGCTGGAGGTGGCGGATCTCGGTGGCAAACCGCTCCAGCCCGGCGCCGGCCAGCGCGATCGCGCTCAGCAGCTCGGCGTGGCGGTCGCGCGGGACGACCTGGGTCGAGACGGCCTCGCCGGACAGCCCGAGGTGCTCCAGCACGCGGCGCTCGAAGTCGGGGCCGAGCGAGGCGTACGTGCCGACCGCGCCCGAGATCGCGCCGGTGGCGACCTGGGCGAAGGCGCGCTCCAGCCGCTCGGCGTTGCGGTGGGCCTCCAGCGCGAAGCCCGCCAGCTTGAGCCCGAACGACGTCGGCTCGGCGTGGACGCCGTGCGTGCGCCCGACGCACAGCGTCCCGGCGTGCTCCCGCGCGCGCTCGGCCAGCACCGCCGCGAACGTCCGCGCGCCAGCCACGAGCGGCTCCCCGGCGCGGCGCAGCTGCAGCGCCAGCGCGGTGTCGAGCACGTCGGAGGAGGTGAGCCCGAAGTGGATCCAGCGGCCCGCCTCGCCGGCCGAGCCGGCCAACACGTCCACGAAGGCGGCGACGTCGTGGTCGGTGACCGCCTCGCGCTCCTGCACCGCCTCGACGGTGAAGGTGGCGGCGCGGATCGCCTCCAGGTCGGCTCGGACGGGCCGTCGAGCGCCTCGGCGGCGGCGACCTCGACGTCTCGCCAGGCCTGCATCTTGGCCTGGTCGGTCCACAGCTCGCCGAGCTCGGGTCGGGTGTAGCGCGCAATCACGGCCAGCCATCGTATTGGCGTCCACCCCAGATCAAGATCGCGGTCCCCCGTCCGATCTCGCGGACGTGGAGGCGTGCCAGGCGATTGCCGAGGAATCAACGACCGCGCGCAAGCGCGGGCGGCGCGTCCTGCTGATCGAGGACAGCGCGGGCGGCGCCCAGCTGATGCGGATCGCGTTCGGCGAGCGGCTGCCGGACGCCTCGCTCGAGGTGTTCGTGGACGGCCAGCTCGCGCTGGACGCCCTCGCCACGGGCCGCCACGAGTGGGACCTGATCCTGCTCGACCTCAACCTGCCCGGCGTGATGGGCCACGACATCCTCGCCGCCATGCGCGCCTCCGAGCACGAACGCTGGCGCCGGATGCCGATCGTCGTCCTCACCCACTCCGACGTCCGCTCCGACGTGACGCGCTCCTACGACCTGGGCGCCAACAGCCACATCGCCAAGCCGCACTCGCTCGACGCCCTGTTCGACCTCGTCGACGCGCTCGGCCGCTACTGGCTGCATACGGTCTCGCTGCCGAACTAGCGATCTGACATCGCGTGTGGCGCGCAGGAACCGGGTAATGACGCACCGGTTTCCAGGTGGAGGAGCGGCATGGAGAGGTCCATCCGTGTCCGCACGTCGATCGCGATCGCGCTCGGCGCGGTCGCGCTGCCGATCCTCCGGCGCCGCTCGGGCGGACGGGTCGTGGTCGGTTCGCCAGGGGCCCGGTGGCGTCCAAGGCCCCGTCGCTCAGGGTGGTGCGCTAGGAGTCGAGGATGCGCGCGGCGAGGACGGCCGCGTTGCGCGCAGAGTCCACGCCCACGCACGCGACGGGGACGCCGGGCGGCATCTGCGCGATCGAGAGCAGCGCGTCGAGGCCGCCCGCCACCGAGCGCGAGGACGTCAGCGGCACGCCGATCACCGGCAGCTGCGTGTGCGCGGCCACCACGCCCGGGAGCGCGGCGGACAGGCCGGCGCCGGCGATGATCACTCGCAGGCCGCGCATCTTGGCGTTCTTGGCGTAGTCGGCCACCACGTCGGGATCGCGGTGGGCGGACATGACGCGCACCTCGTGGCCGATGCCGAGCTTCTTGAGCTCCTCGGCGGCCGCGTCCATCGCGGCCATGTCGCTCTTGGACCCCATCAGGATCCCGACGCGCGGGCGCGTCGACGTCGAGCTCGGAGAACTCGCCCTCGGGCTCTGGCTCGACCGCCGTCTCGGCGGGCTGGCGCTCGCTCATCCCGCGATGTCCCGGCGCAGTTGGAGTCCGTCGAAGTCGATCATTGCGGCGGCAGCATACGCGGCCGCCCGGGCGGCGGGCACGCCGTCGCCGAGCGCGGTCACGTTGAGGACACGCCCGCCGGCGGTGACGATCTGCGCCGTCGCGCTCCGCGGTGCCCGCGTGGGTCACCTCGGTTCCCTCCGGGACGCGGTCCAGGCCCTCGATCACGTCGCCCGACGACGAGGACGCCGGATAGCCGCGTGAGGCGAGCACGACGGTGACGGCCGCGCGGGCGTCCCACTCCAGCGCGGCGCCGTCCAGGCCGCCGGGGGTGGTGGCGCGCTGCAGGAGGTCGAGCAGGTCGCTGCGCAGGCGCGGCAGCACGGCCTGCGTCTCCGGGTCGCCGAAGCGCACGTTGTACTCGAGCACCTTGAACCCGTCCGCCGTGAGCATCAGGCCCGCGTAGAGGACGCCGTGGAACGGCGTGCCGCGCCGCGCCAGCTCATCGAGCACCGGCTGGTGGACCTCGGCGCGCACCCGCTCGAGGAACGCGCCGTCCATCTCCGCGACCGGCGAGAACGCCCCCATGCCGCCGGTGTTGGGGCCGGTGTCGCCGTCGCCGATCCGCTTGAAGTCGCGCGCGGGGGCGAGCGGGAGCGCCGTCTCGCCGTCGCACAGCGCCAGCACGGACAGCTCGTCGCCGTCGAGGAACGCCTCGACGAGCACGGGATGCTCGCCGAAGCGCCGCTCGACCAGCATCGCCTCCAGCGCCGCCCGCGCCTCCTCCTCGTCGGCGGCGATCACCACGCCCTTGCCGGCGGCCAGGCCGTCCGCCTTGATGACCGTCGGGTAGCCGTCGATGGCCGCCATGCCGTCTTCGACGGTCTCGACCACCGCGTGGGCGGCGGTCGGGACGCCCGCGGCGATCATGACCTCCTTCGCGAACGCCTTCGAACCCTCCAGCTTCGCGGCGGCGGCGCTCGGCCCGAAGCAGGCGAGGCCCCGCGCGGCGCAGGCGTCGGCCAGGCCCGCCACCAGCGGCGCCTCGGGGCCGGCCACGACCAGGTCCACGCCCGCCTCGACCGCCGCGGCGGCCAGACCCTCGACGTCGCCGGGATCCGCGCCCTTCAACACCGCCGCGTCGCACGCGATGCCGGGGTTCCCGGGCGCGCACAGCAGCTCGGGCGCCTGCGGAGAGCGCGCCAGCGCGCGCACGATCGCGTGCTCGCGCCCGCCCGCACCCACCACGAGCACCCTCAAGGGGTCAGTCGCCTTCTGTGCCTCACGAGTACAAACGGGGTCAGACCCCTCACAGCGACGCGATGAAGTCGTCGATCGGGATCGCGGTCAGCGTCTCGTAGTGCGAGGTGCCGCGGGAGCCGAGCTCGAGCGAGACGCGCGCCATCGTCTTCTCGTCGGGCGCCTCGACGATGTTGATGAAGTCGAAGTGCCCGAGCGTGGCCCACTGCGCCTTGACCGTGGCGCCGAGCTGCTCGACCTCCTTGTTGACCTCGCGGATGCGGGCGGGGTTGTTCTTGACGGTCTGGACGCCCTCTGGCGTGAGCGTCGAAAGCATGATGTAGGTGGGCATGCGACCGTTGTATCGCTCCTTTGCGCCTCGTGCGGTGTTGTTCCAGACGTGCGCAGGATCATGCTCATCGCAATCGCCGCTGCCCTGATCGCCCCCCAGGCGGCACCGGCCGCCACGATCGCCCCGCTGAAGGCGTGCTATCGGTCGGTCGACCAGAACACGCGGGAGAACGTCCGCGTGCAGGCCGAGGGCTTCACGCCCGGCTCGACGATCGACGTCGCGATCGACGGCGCCATCGTCCGCAGCGACGTCACCGCGCTCCCGGATGGCAGCGTCTTGGGCGACGTCACCGCGCCGTACCGCGCCCGAGGCGAGCGCCCCTTCTCGATCTCCGTGACCGAGCGCGACCGCCCGGCGACCACCGTCACGGCCACCAGTCGCGTGACCGCGCTCGCGCTGCGGTTGAAGCCGCGCAAGGCCAAGCCGTCGCGCAAGGTCCGCTTCATCGGCCGCGGGTTCACCGACGGCACGCGGGTCTACGGCCACTACGTGCGCGCCCGCAAGCTGCGCCGGACCGTCGACTTCGGCGCGCCGCAGGGCGCCTGCGGGACGATCGACGTCAAGCGCCGCCAGATCCCGATCCGCAAGCCCAAGACGGGCCGCTGGACGCTGCAGGTCGACAACCAGCGCGACTACGCGACCCAGCCCATCACCGTGTTCGTGCGCGTCGCCATCACCGTGCGGCGCGTGCTGCGCGGCGGCGGGTAGTACCCAGCCTCGTAGATGGGTCCGGGGGCCCTGTTGGCACGGGGCCGGCCCAAGTACCGTGCCGTTGGTCAACCGACTCGGAGGTTCCCCTGTGAAATCGCGCTCTTCGTACGCGCTCGTCCCTGCCCTCGCTCTCGCGGGCCTTGCCGTCGCCCCCACGGCCCAGGCCGCCACGGTCGCGCCGCAGGTGCCCTGCGTCCGCGTGATCCCCGGTCTCAAGACCTTTCCCGTGGTCGCCGACGGCTTCCCCGCGGGCGCGTTCCTGACCTTCAAGGCGGACGGGACCAGCGTCGGCGCCGGGCAAGCGGACCCCGCCGGGCACTTCGACAACCTGGCCGATCCCTTCGGTCCGCCGTTCCTGCCCTCCGGCCGCAACCACACGACCGTCCAGCTGACCGCCGATGATGGTGCGGGCACCGTCGCGGGCCCTGTCCCGGTCGAGGTCGCCAACGTCAGGGTCGTCGCGCCGTCGAGCTCGAAGCCGGCCAAGAAGGTCCGCTTCCGTGTGTTCGGCTTCCTGTCAGGCAAGCGCGTCTACCTGCACGTCCGCCGCAACAACCGGACCAAGGGCCGCTTCTCGCTCGGCAAGACCAAGGGCGCGTGCGGTCTGGTGACCAAGAAGATGCGGTTCATGCCGGTGGTCAACTACCGCACCGGCACCTACCGCTACTACTTCTCGCACAGCAAGAGGTTCAGCAAGACGAAGGCCGTCTACCAGGCGAAGGTCCGGATCTACCGCACCTTCTCATCGGTCTCGACTCAGACGACCGCGGGCGCCTGGGACTGAGGCTCCTCCTCCGAGGTTGAGGTCGGGCGGGCTCGCGTGAACGCGAGCCCGCCGTCCTCGGCGTCGACGACGATCGCGTCGCCCGGCGCGTAGTCGCCCTTCAGCAGACCGAGCGCGAGCGGGTCGACCAGGCGCTTCTGGATGACCCGCTTGAGCGGGCGCGCGCCGTAGGTCGGGTCGTAGCCCATGTTGCCGAGCAGCTCGCGGGCCGCGTCGGTCAGCTCGACCGTCACGCCGCGCTCGGACACCCGCACGATCAGGCGCGAGACCTGGAGATCCACGATCTTGCCCAGCTCCTCGCGCGACAGCGAGTCGAACTCGACGATGTCGTCCAGGCGGTTGATGAACTCGGGGCGGAAGTGGGCGTCCACGGCGGCCCGGACACCGTCCCGCCCACCCAGGTTCGAGGTCATGATCAGCACGGCGTTCTTGAAGTCCACCGTGCGGCCCTGGCCGTCGGTCAGCCGGCCGTCGTCCATCACCTGCAGCAGGATGTTGAAGACGTCGCTGTGGGCCTTCTCGATCTCGTCGAGCAGCACCACGCTGTACGGGCGCCGCCGCACCGCCTCGGTGAGCTGGCCGCCCTCCTCGTAGCCGACGTAGCCGGGGGGCGCACCGACGAGCCGCGCCACGGAGTGCTTCTCCATGTACTCGCTCATGTCGATGCGGACCATCGCGTCCTGGGAGTCGAACATGAACTCGGCCAGCGCGCGCGCCAGCTCGGTCTTGCCGACGCCGGTCGGGCCGAGGAACAGGAACGTGCCGATGGGCCGGTCCGGGTCGCTGAGCCCGGCGCGTGAGCGGCGTAGCGCGTCCGAGACGGCGGTGACCGCCTCCTGCTGGCCGATGACGCGCAGGTGCAGGCGCTCCTCCATGTGGACGAGCTTCTCGACCTCGCCCTCCAGCAGGCGGGAGACCGGAATCCCCGTCCACTTGCCGACCACCTCGGCGATCTCGTCGGCGCCGACCTTCTCGGACAGGTAGACGGGCGGCTCGACGTCGTCGGCGACATCGTCGGCCTCGGCCTCCGCGAGCGTCTGCTCGAGCTGGGGGATCTCGCCGTGGCGAAGCTCGGCGGCACGCTGGTAGTCGAGCTCGCGCTCGGCGCGCTCGAGCTCGGTGCGGGCGGCGTCGAGCCGCTCCAGCACGGTCCCGTGCCCCTCGGCCTGGGCCTTCTCGCGCTCCCACTGGGCGCGCATTCCGGCGGCGGTCTCGGACAGGTCGGCGAGCTCACGCTCGATCTCCTCGCGCCGCTCGGTCGCCGTGTCGTCCTTCTCGATCGACACGCGCTCGATCTCCAGCTGGATGATCCGGCGCTCCACCTCGTCGATCTCGGTCGGGACCGAGGTCTTCTCGATCGACACGCGCGAGGCGGCCTCGTCGACGAGGTCGATGGCCTTGTCGGGCAGGAAGCGGTCCGCGATGTAGCGGTGCGAGAGCGTGGCGGCGGCGATCAGCGCCGCGTCGGTGATCGTGACCTTGTGATGGGCCTCGTAGCGGCCCTTGAGGCCGCGCAGGATCGCGATCGTGGCCTCCACGGTCGGCTCCCCGACCGTGATCGGCTGGAAGCGGCGCTCGAGCGCGGCGTCCTTCTCGACGTGCTTCTTGTACTCGTCGAGGGTGGTGGCGCCGACGGCGCGCAGCTCGCCGCGGGCGAGCATGGGCTTGAGCAGGTTGGCGGCGTCGACGGCGCCCTCGGCGGCGCCGGCGCCCACGATGGTGTGCAGCTCGTCCATGAACAGGATCACCTGGCCGTTGGCCTCGGAGATCTCCTTCAGGACGGCCTTCAGGCGCTCCTCGAACTCGCCCCGGTACTTGGAGCCGGCCAGCAGGGAGCCGATGTCGAGCGCGACCACCTTGCGGTCGGCGAGCGACTCGGGGACGTCCTCGTCGACGATCCGCTGGGCGAGGCCCTCGACGATGGCGGTCTTGCCGACGCCGGGCTCGCCGATCAGGACGGGGTTGTTCTTGGTGCGGCGGGAGAGGACCTGGATCACGCGGCGGATCTCGTCGTCGCGCCCGATCACCGGGTCGAGCTTGCCCTCGCGGGCCTCCTCGGTGAGGTCGCGACCGAACTTCTCCAGCGCCTCGAAGGTGTCCTCGGGGTTCTGGCTGGTCACGCGATGCGAGCCGCGGACCTCCTCGACCGCCTTGGCGAGCACGTCGTGCTTGGGGAGCGCGTCGCCGGCGGCGCCGGGCGCCTCGGAGAGCGCGAGCAGCAGATGCTCGGTGGAGATGTACTCGTCGCGCAGCTTGCCGGCCTCGCGCTCGGCGGCGCGCAGGACGTCGAGCGTCTCGCGGGAGGTGCCCGGCTCGCGGGCGCCGGCGGTGATCCTGGGCAGCGCGTCGAGCGCCTCGCCCACGATGCGGCGGATCTCGTCGGGCGAAGTGCCGACCTTCCGGAGCACCGGAGGGATCACGCCCTCGTGCTGCTCGAGCAGCACGGCGAGCAGGTGCGCGGGCGTCACCTCGGTGTGC
Source organism: uncultured Solirubrobacteraceae bacterium (assembly GCA_963764385.1). Taxonomy (GTDB): domain Bacteria; phylum Actinomycetota; class Thermoleophilia; order Solirubrobacterales; family Solirubrobacteraceae; genus DATFQI01. The sequence goes on from CAVXSJ010000013.1 coordinate 32,116, forward strand.
TGGCGGGCCGCGGCCAGGGAGAGCGCGGCCTGGATGGCCTCTTGGGACTTGGTGGTAAAGCGGTCGAGCTGCATTCGGCGGTCCTAGATCTCAGTCGGGGAGACTGAGATATTAGTGGCCGTGGGTCTGAGGATCAACCTCAGTCGTCGTCTCCGCTGTCATCGCCACCCCGGCCGCGAAGACGACTCCGACGACGACGGCAGCGGGCACGGCGGCGATGACGACTGAACGCGACCCCTCGCAGGCCGCCTCGCGGCGCCGCGCACCACCTGCTCGACCCATCCACGGGCGAGCCCGCCTCGACCGGCGTCGTCTCCGCCACCGCCCTCGCCCCCACGGCCACCGAAGCGGAGGCGCGCGCGAAGGCGGCAGTGCTGTCGCGACCGCGCGCCGGCCTCGCCCGTCCGTGGCCGAACGGCGGCCTGGTGGTGCGCGACGACGGCTCCACACGGTCGATCGCCGGTGCTGGTTCGCTCCCGAACGACCAGGCGGCGGCATGACCGGCCGCGACCCGGCGAGTGGCTCGCGAGCCGCGCCTCGGGGATCGTGGCGCTGGCGCTGATCACGCTCTCGGTCACGCTCGGCCTGGCCAAGGCCGCCAAGGTCGCCCGGCGCCCCGGGCTCCCCCGCGTCCTCATGGCGGTCCACGAGCACAGCGCGCTGGCCGGGCTGATCGCCATCGCCGTGCACGGGATCACCCTGCTCGGCGACCGCTGGCTGCACCCGGGGCCGGTCGGCATCGCGGTGCCGTTCGCGATGGAGTACCGGCCGCTGTGGTCAGGGCTCGGGATCGTCGCCGGGTACCTGGCCGCCGCGCTCGGCGTCGCCCACGCGGTCGGGGCGGGGAGGGACGCCGACGCTACCCGGATGCGGGCGGCGCTCGTCATTACCGGCGCCCCGGTCTTCTACCTGTTCACGATGCGCGTGCTGCCGTCACCGCGGAACGACCTCAGCGGTGGCGGGAGCGGCGCACGACCGGGATCAGCGCGGTGCCGGGCTGCTCGTAGCGCACGATCTCGGCCTTGACGGTGCGCTTGACCTCTTCGAGGCCGGCGATCTCGGCCTGGAGGGACTCCGCGCGGCGCTCCAGCCCCTCGACCTTGCGCCGCATCCGGGTCAGCTTCTCCTCGAGCTCCAGCACACGCTCGACCCCGGCCAGGTTCATGCCCCACTCGGTCGTCATCTCCTGGATGCGCCGCAGGCGGTCGACGTCGTCCTGGGAGTACAGCCGCGTGCCCTTGGGGGAGCGCTGCGGCTCGATCAGCCCGCGCGCCTCGTACATCCGCAGCGTCTGCGGGTGCATCTCGGCCAGCTCGGCGGCGACCGAGATCATGAACACGCCGCGATCGTTGGCGACCCTGGCGGTCACCCGGGTCACGCGGCGTGCCGACATCAGGCCGGGTCTCCGGACGCCGCCCTGGCGTCGCGCATCAGCCGCTCGCGCGGGTTGCCGTTCATCGTCTTCGACAGCGCCTCGACCGCCTCGCGCTGCTCGTCGGACAGGTCCTTGGGGACGTCGATCACGAACCGGTAGTGGATGTCGCCGCGCTTGGAGCCCTTGCCGAGCGAGGGCGGGCCCTCGCCGCGCAGGCGCTGAACCGTCCCGTGCTTGGTCCCGCCCGGCACGCGGAGCTTCTTCGTCCCGTGCAGGGTGGGGACCTCGACGTCGGCGCCGCCGATCGCCTCGGCGATCGTGATCGGGACCTCGACCTCCAGGTTGTCGCCCTTGCGGCTGAAGATCGGCGAATCGCTCACGTGGCAGACCACGAACAGATCGCCGGGCGGGCCGCCCCGCAACCCCGCCTCGCCCTTGCCGGGCAGGCGGATCCGCGAGCCCTCCTTGACGCCGGCGGGGATGTTGACGCGGTACTTCTTGAGCTCCCGCAGCCGGCCCTGGCCCGCGCAGGTGGGGCACGGCTGCTCGATCACGGTGCCCGACCCGCCGCAGCGGGTGCAGGGGCGGGTGATCGAGAACAACCCCTGGCCCTCGGACTCCACGCCGCGGCCCTGGCAGACCGGGCAGACGACGGGTGAGGTCCCCGGACGAGCGCCCGTGCCGCGGCAGGTGCCGCACGCCACGTGGGTCGAGACCGAGACCGGCACCTGGGCACCCTCGAGAGCCTGGTCGAAGGACAGCGAGATCGTCGTCTCGAGGTCCCGGCCGCGCTCGGCGGCCGGCTTCGTCCGCACGCCGCCGCCACGACCGCTCGAGGTGTTGAAGATCCCGGACAGGATGTCCGAGAACGAGCCCCCGAAGTCGGCGCCGGGCGCCCCGGCGCCGCCGGCCCCGCCGAACGGGTTGGCGCCACCGCCGAACACGCCGCCGCCGCGGTCGTAGCGCTTGCGCTTCTCCGGGTCGCCGAGGATGTCGTAGGCCTCGGAGATCTCCTTGAAGCGCTCCTCGGCCCCGGCCTCCTTGTTGGTGTCCGGGTGGTGGGTCCGGGCCAGCTTGCGGTAGGCCTTCTTGATCTCCTCCTGGGACGCCTTGCGGTCGACCCCGAGGGTCCTGTAGTGGTCGCCGGACCTCGCCATGGCTACGCCGCCACGACCACGCGGGCGGGCCGCAGCACCGCCCCGTTGAGCCGGTAACCCTGCTGGTAGACCTCGACGACGGTGCCGGACTCGGCGCCCTCGACCGGCTGGGAGGCCATGGCCTCGTGCTCGGTGGGATCGAACGCCTCCCCGGCGGGAGCGAACGGCTGGATGCCGACGCGGGCCAGCGCGCGCACGATCTCGTCGCGCACGAGCGCGAAGCCCTTGACGACGTCCTCGTGCCCTTCCGAGGCCTTGAGCGCATGCTCGAGGTGGTCGAGCGCGGGGAGCAGCTCCTTCGCCAGCTTCGCCACCCCACGGTCCACCGCGGCCGCGTTCTCGCGCGCCATCCGCTTGCGGAAGTTCTCGAAGTCCGCCTGCGTGCGCTGCGCGAGCGCGAGGTACTTGGCCGCCGCGTCCTCCTCGGACTCAGGCGCGGCCTCGGCCTCGGCCTCCGCCTCCGGCGGAGCGTCGTCCACCGGAGGGGCCTCGGGCGCGGGCGGCTGGACGCCCTCGGCGGGATCCGCCGAGGGGACGTCCGTCGCGATGTCGCTGCGCTCTTCGCTCATCACTTCTGCTCGTCGACGACCTCGGCGTCGACGACCTCCTCCTCGGCCTCGCCGGCGGCGGTGTCGCCGTTCGGGCTGCCGTTGGCGGAAGGCGCCTCGGCCTGCTGCTCGGCCTGGGCGCGCTCGTACATGGCCTCGGAGACCTTGTGGAACGCGGTCTGCAGGCGCTCGGTCTTGGCCCGGATGTCGTCCGAGTCCTCGCCCTTCACGGCCTCGTTGAGGTCCTTGACGGCCTCCTCGATCTCGCGCTTGGACGCCTCGTCGATGTTGTCCTCGAGGTCCTTGACCTGCTTCTCGGCCTGGTAGGCGGCGGACTCGCCGGCGTTGCGGGCCTCGGCCAGCTCGCGCAGGCGCTTGTCGTCCTCGGCGTGCGCCTCGGCGTCGCCGACCATCCGCTTGATCTCGTCGTCGGAGAGCCCGGAGCCCGCCTTGATCTCGATCTTCTGCTCCTTGCCGGTGCCCAGGTCCTTCGCGGACACGGCGAGGATGCCGTTGGCGTCGATGTCGAAGCCGACCTCGACCTGCGGGATGCCGCGCGGCGCCGGCGGGATGCCGGTCAGCTGGAACTTGCCGAGCGACTTGTTGTAGGTCGCCATCTCGCGCTCGCCCTGCAGGACGTGGATCTCCACGCTCGGCTGGTTGTCCTCTGCGGTGGAGAACACCTCGGACTTGCGCGTCGGGATCGTCGTGTTGCGCTCGATCAGCTTGGTCATCACGCCGCCCTTGGTCTCGATGCCCAGGGTGAGCGGGGTGACGTCGAGCAGGAGGACGTCCTTGACCTCGCCGCCCAGCACGCCGGCCTGGATGGCGGCGCCGACGGCCACGACCTCGTCCGGGTTGACGCCGCGGTGCGGCTCCTTGCCCGTGAGCTCCTTGACCTTCTCCTGCACGGCCGGCATGCGGGTCATGCCGCCGACCATCACGACGTGGTCGATCTTGGCCGCGCCCTTGTCCTTGGCGTCGTCGAGGGCCTGGCGGACCGGGCCGACGACGCGCTCGACCAGCGCCGAGACGAGCTCGTTGAGCTTCGCGCGGGTGAGGCGCACGTCGAGGTGCTTCGGGCCCTGGGCATCGGCCGTGATGAACGGCAGGTTGATCTGCGTCTCCTGGGCGGAGGACAGCTCGATCTTGGCCTTCTCGGCCGCCTCGTAGAGGCGCTGGAGGGCCATCTTGTCCTGCGTCAGGTCGATGGCCTGGTCGCGCTTGAACTCGGCCGCGAGCCAGTCCACGATCGCCTTGTCGAAGTTGTCGCCGCCGAGGTGGTTGTCACCCGCGGTGGACTTGACCTCGAACACGCCCTCGCCGATCTCCAGCACCGACACGTCGAACGTGCCGCCGCCGAGGTCGAAGACGAGGATCGTCTGGTCGGATTCCTTGTCGAGCCCGTAGGCCAGCGAAGCCGCGGTCGGCTCGTTGATGATGCGCTTGACGTCCAGCCCGGCGATCCGGCCGGCGTCCTTGGTCGCCTGGCGCTGATCGTCGTTGAAGTAGGCGGGGACGGTGATGACCGCGCTGTCCACGGTCTCGCCGAGGTAGGCCTCGGCGTCGGACTTCAGCTTCTGGAGGATCATCGCGGAGATCTCCGGCGGCGAGGACTGCTTGCCACCGGCCTCGACGCGCGCGTCGCCACCCGGGCCGGCTACGACCTTGTAGGGGACGATCGACTCCTCCTCGCGCACCTCGGCCTCCTTGCGGCCCATGAAGCGCTTGATCGAGAAGACGGTGTTGGTGGGGTTGGTGACGGCCTGCCGCTTGGCGACCGTGCCGACCAGCCGCTCTCCACCCTGGGTGAACGCGACGACGGACGGGGTGGTGCGGCCGCCCTCCGCGTTCTCGATGACGGTCGGCTCGCCGCCCTCGAGGACGGCCATGCACGAGTTCGTGGTGCCGAGGTCGATGCCAATGGTCTTGGCCATAGATGCCTCTCCTTCAAAATCTCAGTCGGGGTGACGCAGATAATAGCCGGTCGGGCACATGCGGAGAAGGGCACACTCGTCACACGCCGGCCGGCGTGCGTGACACGTCCTGCGGCCGTGCCTGAGCAGGTTCACATGGAACTCGAGCTCCTGCCCGCGCGGGGTCATCGAGAGCATCTCGTCGTGCATCTCCTCGAACCGCGCCTTCTCCCGGAACAGGCCCAGGCGGGCGCCGACGCGTGACACGTGGGTGTCGACGGGGACGTCGCGCTTGCCGTAGGCGAACAGCAGCACGCAGGCGGCCGTCTTGCGCCCGACGCCGGGCAGCGAGGTCAGGAAATCGCGGCCCTCCTCGACGGTGGCGTCCTCGAGCCAGGAGAGGTCGTCGCCGTCGAGCTCGCGCAGGATGGCCTGGATGCGCTGCGACTTCACCTTCGAGATGCCGCCGGGCCGGATCGCCTCCTCGACCTCCTCGAGCGGCGCCTCGCGGACGGCCCCCCAGCTCTCGAAGCGTCGCCGGAGGCGCAGAAAGGCGACGTCGCGGTTGCGGTCGTTGGTCGATTGCGAGAGCACGGTGAGGATCAGCTCGTCGAGCCCCTGCCGGTGAGGGGGCGCCGCGGGGACGCCGTAGAGCAGGCGCAGGCGGTCGCGAATCCGCCGCACACGCGCAGGATCGCGCTTCGCCTGAGTCGCCATGCGCCGGACGATACGGCCCGGCACGAGCCGTTGCGGGGGGTTCGAGGGAGCCCGACACCCGCCGACGATCTTGTTAGGGTCCCGCGCCGCGACGGACTGCTGTAACCCGCACGCCCTGCTGGAACCTCGCAGGCGCTTCACACACGGACTGGCTCGGAACCCTCGATTTCGGCTCCCTTTCCCGGGAGCCGGTCAGACAGGTGATGCTTCATGCGATCCGTCGCGCTCGTGCTCGGCACGCTTTCAACCATGCTCGTACCCGGATTCTCGGCCCCGCCAGCAGAGGCTGCCGGACCCAGTCTCAGCAGCGGCGAACGCGCCGTCGTGCGCGCCATCAACGGCGCCCGCGGCCGGAACGGCCTCGGGCCGCTGCGGGGGAGCATGCAGCTCTCCGCCGCCGCCGACGTGCACACGCGGTACATGCTCGCCGCCGATTCCTTCGCGCATGCCGACTTCGCGCGGCGCATCCGGCGCTACACCCGCGCTCGCCGCACCGGCGAGACTCTCGCCATGGCTACCCGGTGCAGCCCGCGCCGAATCGTGGGGATGTGGATGAACTCCTCCAGCCATCGCGCCGTGCTCCTCTCGGGCCGCTTCCGCCGCGTCGGCATCGGAGCCCGCACCGGGCAGCTCGGCAGCCGCCGTGCCTGCCTGGTCACCGCGGACTTCGCTTCGTAACAGCAGCCAACTTCCGCGCCGCTACGGTCCGGGGCGTGCGGCGCACCCTCGAGCATCCGCTCGCTCCCGTGGTCGGCGCCGCCCTCTTCGGGCTGCTCTACCTCATGGCCGCGCCCGCCACGGCCGACATGGCCGGCCACACGTTCCGGACGTGGCTGTTCGAGCGCGATGGCGTGGCCGTGTGGAACGCCCAGTGGTACGGCGGCCACCACGTGCTCGGCTACTCGCTGCTCTTCGCGCCGGTGGCGGCCGTGCTCGGCGTGGCCGGGACGGGGATCGCGGCCGCTGTGGCCGCCACGGCGGGGTTCGGGCGGATCGTGCGCGGGCACGCACACGCGGGCGCCGCGACGTGGCTGTTCGCGGCCGGCATGGCCGCCAACGTGGCGATCGGGCGGATGCCGTTCGCGCTCGGCCTCGCCTTCGCCGTGCTGGCGTGGCTCTCCCCGCGTCCGCTCGCCGTGGTGCTCGCCCTCGCCGCCGTGTGGACGAGCCCGGTGGCGGGCGCGTTCCTGCTCCTGGCCGCGGTGGCCCGCCGCTCGCCGTGGCTCGCGGTGCCCGTGCTGGCGGGCGGGGCGGTGCTGGTGGCGCTGTTCCCCGAGGGCGGCCCGGACCGCTTCGTGGCGAGCGCGTTCTGGCCGATGCTGGGCGTCTCGGTGGCCGGCGCGGCCCTGCTCGCGCCGCGGCTGCGCGTGGCCGCGCTGCTCAACCTGGCGATGCTGGCGGGCGCGTTCCTGGTCCCGACCACGTTCGGGCAGAACGCGCTGCGGCTCGCGGTCCTGCTGGGGCCGCCGCTGCTCGTGCTGGCGGCGCGGCCCGCCGCGCCGCGTGTCGCGCTGGTGGCGTGCGGTGCCGTCCTGCTGTACCTGCAGTGGCTGCCGGCGGTGCGGGCGATCGGCGAGGCGGCCGGCGACCCCTCCACCCAGGCCTCGTTCTACACCGGAGCGCGCGCGTTCCTCGCCCGCGAGGCGGAGCCGGGGGAGCGGGTCGAGGTGGCGTTCACCAAGAACCACTGGGAGGCGGCGCGGCTCGCCACCGCCGTCCCGCTCGCGCGCGGGTGGGAGCGCCAGCTCGACCAGAAGACCAACCCGCTCTTCTACGACGACCGGCGCTTCACGACCGAGCGCTACCAGGCGTGGCTGAGCGCCAACGCCGTCCGCTGGGTGGCGCTGCCGGCCGCGCCGTTGGACTACTCGGCGCGCTCCGAGGCGGCGCTGCTCGGGCGCGGCCCGGCGTTCCTGCGGCTCGCGTACGCGTCGCGGGAGTGGCGCATCTGGGAGGTCCGCGACGCGGCCCCGCCCGCGTCCGGCGGGGCACGGATGGTCTCCGCCGGGCCGGAGGGCTTCGAGGTCGAGACCGCGGGGCGCACCGTGGTGCGCCAGCGCTACACGCGTTACTGGCGGGCGGAGGGCGGCTGCGTGCGGCGCGCGCCGGGCGGCTGGACGGAGGTCGAGCCTCGCGGGGGCGCGCTCGTGCGCGTGCGTGCGGCGTTCGCGCTCCGCGCAGGGGCGGCCGCGTGCCCGCCGGACCGCGTGTTGGCGCGGGTTGGCCCGCGTTAGCGGCGCTCGCGGCCGCGCCGCGCCGCATCTACGCTTTGGCGATGGCCGCACGCGTGCTCCCCCGCGGGTGGACGGACCTGCTTCGCCAGATCGTCCTCTTCTGCGGCGCCTATTGGCTCTACCGGCTCGTGCGCGGTCTCGTCGACGGCCGGGCCGCGGCGGCGTTCGCCAACGCGCACGAGATCGTCCACCTGGAGCGCTCACTCGGGGTGTTCTTCGAGCCGGGCCTGCAGCAGTGGGCGATCCGGCAGGGGTGGGTGTCCGACGCGGCGACGTGGATGTACGTCAACTCGCACTTCACGATCACCACGGTCACGCTCGCGTGGCTGTACCTGCGGCGCAACGAGCACTTCTACGCCGTGCGCAACATGTTCATGATCGCGATGGGCATCGCCCTGGTGGGCTACATGCTCTTCCCCACCGCGCCGCCGCGGTTCCTGCCCGAGCTCGGCTTCGAGGATCCCGTGGCCGCCCTCACCGGCGTGCAGTCCTCGAACCCGCTCTTCAACCCGTTCGCCGCCGTGCCGTCGATGCACGTCGCGTTCGCGCTGATGCTCGGGCTGCCGATGGCGGCGCTGGCGCGGTGCCGCTGGGCCAAGGTGCTGTGGGCGACGTACCCGGCGCTGGTCACCTTCGTGGTCATCGCAACGGGCAACCACTGGTGGTTCGATGCCTTCCTCGGCGCGGCCACCGCGGCCGTCGCGGCGCTCGCCGCCATGCCGGGGTCTAGGATTGCCGCCGCATGGCCACGCCACCCGTCGAGCGCCAGCCGCGTGAGCGCGGCGTCTACTCAGAGCTCGCGAAGCAGCGGCTGATCGAGTCGCGGCTGACGCCGAACGCGATCTCGCTCACCGGGTTCCTGCTGTGCGTCGTGGCCGCCGTGCTGGTGTGGCAGGACCACCTGTTCTGGGGCGGGCTCGCGTTCGTGGTCGGCTCCGTCTGCGACACGCTCGACGGCCGCTACTCGCGGATGTCGGGTAAGGGCACGCAGTTCGGCGCCTTCCTGGACTCGACGCTGGACCGGATCGAGGAGGGCGTCGTGCTCGCGGGAGTCGCGTACCTGTTCTCGCAGGCCGGCGACGACCGCGCGGTGGTCGCCGTGGTGATCGCCGTGCTGGCCTCGCTGATGGTGTCCTACACGCGCGCCCGGGCCGAGGCGCTGGGCGTCGAGTGCAAGGTCGGGATCGCCGACCGCGCCGTGCGCGTGGTGATCCTCTCCGCCGCGCTGCTGCTCACCAGCTTCGGCCTCGACGTGCTCGACGTCGGCGTCTACGTGCTCGCCGCGGCGTCGGTCATCACCGTGCTGCAGCGCATCTGGCACGTACGGTCAGAACTCGTGCGGCCGGCCGCCGGCGTGTAACGCGTCCGTCGCCGCGGGGCTATGTAGCCCCGCAGCACACCCACTTCGGAGGCTTCTCTTGAACCAGCACACCGGCCGCGAGCCGTCCACCAACGGCGGGAGCCGCTACCAGAGCGAGAAGGTGCGCGTCGCCATCATCGGCGTCGGCAACCCGCCAACGCGTTCGTGCAGGGCGTCCACTACTACAAGGACGCCAACCCCAACGAAGCCGTCCCGGCCTGATGCACGTGGACCTCGGCGGCTACCACGTCCGCGACATCGAGTTCTCCGCCGCGTTCGACATCGACGCGGAGAAGGTCGGCAAGGACCTGTCCGAGGCGATCTGGTCGGGCCAGAACAACACGATCAAGTTCGCCGACGACGTCCCGCACCTCGGCGTCCCGGTCCAGCGCGGCATGAACCACGACGGGCTGGGCAAGTACCTCAAGGAGAAGATCACCAAGGCGGAGGGCTCGACGGTCGACATCGTCGAGGTGCTCAAGGAGACCAAGACCGACATCGTCGTCTCCTGCCTGCCGGTCGGCTCCGAGCGGGCGACCAAGTCGTCCGTCGAGGAGATCCTCGAGGCCGGCTACGGCTTCGTGACCTGCATCCCGGTGTTCATCGCCCGCGAGGACACTGGAACAACCGCTTCAAGAAGACCGGGGACTCGATCGTCGGCGACGACATCAAGTCCCAGGTCGGCGCCACCATCGTGCACCGCTCGCTGGCGCGGCTGTTCGGCGACCGCGGCGTGAAGCTGATGCGCACCTCCGAGCTCAACGTCGGCGGGAACATGGACTTCTACGACATGCTCGAGCCCGAGCGGCTGGAGTCCAAGAAGATCTCCAAGACCAACGCAGCCACGTCGATCATGGACCACCACTGCCGGCCGACGACGTCTACATCGGGCCGTCGGACTACGTGCCGTGGCTGACCGACCGCAAGTGGGCACACATCCAGCTCGAGGGCCAGGCCTTCGGGGAAGTGCCGCTGACGGCGGAGATGAAGCTCGAGGTGTGGGACTCGCCGAACTCGGCCAGGGATCGTCGCCGACACCGTGCGCTGCTGCAAGCTCGCCATGAACGGCGGCGTCGGCGGCCAGCTCGACGGCCGCCTCCTACCTCATGAAGTCGCCCTACACGCAGCGGCCCGACGACCAGGCCCGCGAGGCGACCGAGGAGTTCATCGCGCAGCACGCGCGCACGCGCGCGGCGGCCGAGAAGGCCCGGGCGGCCAAGGAGAAGCCCGAGGTCCGCGGCGCCCAAGATCACGAGCTAGCCGCGGGAGTTCCACTCGCGCTCGACCGCTGGGCGAGCGAGATCACGGACTCGCACGGCCGGGAAGCGCCACTCGCGCCTGGAGCACTTCCGGGCAAGCGGGGGTCGAGCGGGGGCTCGCCGGAGGCGCAGAGCTGGCGCTCGACCGCGGCCTCGATCAGCCCGATCCGGGTGACCGCGGCGGCGGCGACGGGCGCCGCCGCTCGGGCGGCCTCGACCGGCTCGGCGCCGCCGCCGAGGGTGGCGACCGTGAACGCCGCGGCGAACGTGTTCCCACGGGAGTCGGGTCGACCTCGTCGACGGCCGAGGCGGAGCGCTCTCCGCGCGGCCGCCGGCCTCGACCCGGACGCCTCCGCGCCGAGCGTGCGTGCGACCACCTGGCCGGGGGCGGCGGTGAGGCCGAGCGCCTCGAGTTCGTGCGCCGACAGCATGAGGACGGCTGCCTTGGCGGCGATCCCGCGGAGTTGCTCGGCGAGGCGGGGCGCGAGGGCCTGCGGGCGGACGTTGGGATCGAGGGCTGATCCGGCCCCCCGGCGGCGTGGACGCGCCCCGCGGGGGCCGCCACCGACCCCGTGGCGGCCATGGACTCGCTGAGCGGGGGCGTGGAGCCGGAGACGTGCAGCCATTCGGCCGCCTCGGGCAGCTCTCCGAGGTCGGCCTGGCCGAGGGCCACCGCGGCGGCGCCGGCGACGTGGAACACGAAGCT
>CAVXSJ010000014.1:0-174431 GCA_963764385.1 uncultured Solirubrobacteraceae bacterium
GTCGACCGAGCAGATGGTCGAGACGCTTGGGCGGATGAAGGGCGCGGCCATGAAGATCGGCCAGCTCGCCTCGTTCATCGACACCGAGTTCCTGCCCTCCGGAGTACCGCGAGCTCTACCAGGACAAGCTCGCGACGCTCCCGCTCCACGGCGCCGCCCATGCCCTGGGAGAAGGTGCGCGGCGGTGCTCGACGAGGAATGGGACGAGCCCGGTGGAGGAGCTCTTCGAGGACTTCGAGCACAACGGCCGCGGCGGCCGCCTCGATCGGCCAGGTGCACCGGGCGGTGCTGCCCGACGGCCGGGCGCGTGGCGGTGAAGGTCCAGTACCCGGGCGTCGCGTCCGCGATTGCCCGCCGACATGCAGAACGCCGGGCTCATCCTCCGGTTGGCGAAGGCCTTCGCGCCCGGGCCTCGACGCCAAGGCCGCGGCCGCGGAGCTGAAGGAGCGCGTGATGGGAGGAGCTCGACTACGAGCTCCGAGGCCGCAGTCGCAGCGCGCGTTCGCGCGCGGATACCGGCGCCACCCGTTCATCCACGTGCCGGACGTGGTGACCCGCTCTATCTCATCGGAGCGCGTGCTGGTGAGCGAGTGGGTGGACGGCGCGGGCTTCGACGAGTGTCTCGCGAGCTGCCTAAGGCCGGGCGCGACCGCTTCGGCGAGATCGTCTTCCGCTTCTGCTTCGGCTCGATCTACCACCTTCAGCACTTCAACGCCGACGCCCACCCCGGCAACTACCTGCTCGACGCCCGACGGGACGTGTGGCGTTCCTCGACTTCGGGATGACGAAGCATCTCGACTCGCGACCAGATCGAGCTGGAGATCGCTGCGCTCCGAGGCGATCTTCGACGACGTCCCTGGTAGCCGCCTGGGCCGGTAGCCCGGCGTGGGATAGTCAGGCCATGACTCCGCTTTCGGACCCGTTCGGCGGCGCGTTCGAGCGCCCGGAGCAGCTGCGCGAGTTCTACGACGCGCCGATGGAAGTGGCCGTGCGCAAGGACATCGCCCAGATCGACGAGCTCTGCAGGCGCCTCATCGCCGCCGCGCCGATGCTCTTCGTGGCCACGTACTCGTCCGAGGGCCACGCCGACGTGAGCCCGCGCGGCGGCCAGCCCGGCTTCGTGACCGTGCTCGACGACCAGCATGTCGCGATCCCGGACGCCACCGGCAACAGACGGCTCGACACGCTCGAAGACATCGTCTCCACGGCGTAGCCCTCGACCTCGGTCTCCATGTTCTGGCGCGGCGCTCCCCCGACGATCAGCGCCACGTCGAAGCTCGTGCCGCCCATGTCGACGGCGAGCACGTTCTCGGTGCCCATCGCGGTCGCGATGTGCCCGCACGCCGCGACGCCCGCGGCCGGCCCGGACTCGAGCAGCGCCGCCGGGCGGCGCTCGGCCTGGCGGATCGAGGCAAGGCCGCCGTTGGACTGCATGATCCGCGGCTCCGGCCGGCCGCGGCGCTCCACCTCGTCGGCGACCTTGGCGAAGTAGCGCTGGATCAGCGGGCCGAGGTAGGCGTTGACGACGGTCGTGCTCGTCCGCTCGTACTCCATCATCGTCGGGTCGATCTCGTGCGAGCAGGTGACGAACGCCCCCGGGAGCGCGGCCTCGATCGCCGCCCGCAGCCGGAGCTCGTGCTCGGGCATCTCGAACGCCCACAGCAGCGCGATCGCCACCGCGTCGACGCCGAGCGCCGCCAGCTCTCCCGCCACGCGAGCGATCTCCTCGTCGCGCAGCGGCTCGATCACCACGCCGCCGAGGCCGACGCGCTCGTGCACGCCGAGCCGCAGCCGCCGAGGGACGAGCGGCGGCGGGAAGCGCAGCTGGAGGTCGTAGGGGTCGAGCACGCCGGTGCGGTCCATGCGGCGGAACTCGAGGACGTCCTCGAAGCCGGCCGTCGTCACGAGCGCGGTGCGGGCGCCGCGCTTGGTGAGGAACGCGTTGGTCCCGGCCGTCGTCCCGTGGCCGAGGAACGCGACCTCGGGCTCGCCCTCGCTCTCGAGGATCCGCTCGATCGCGGACAGCACGGCGACGCTCGGGTCCGACGGCGTGGAGGGGATCTTGAGCACCGAGTAGCGGTCGCCGCTCTCGCTGATGCTGACGATGTCGGTGAAGGTCCCGCCGACGTCGACGCCGAGGCGGACGCGGGGCGGCGGTGACGGAAGACACTCCGTATGATTATCATAGATTCCGTGGACTTCGAGCTGACCACGGAGCACCGGCTGCTCCGGGACATGGTCTCCGACTTCGGGAAGCGCGAGGTGACGCGCGAGTACCTGCGCGAGACCGACGCGGAGCACCGCTTCCCCTGGGAGCTGTGGCGGAAGCTGCTCGGCGCCGGGCTCATGCAGTGGCCGATGCCGAAGGAGGCCGGCGGGGTCGGCGGCGACCTGATCGGGACGGCGCTGATCGTCGAGGAGCTGTGCGCGACCGCCTTCTCGATCGGCGTGATCTACGCCACCGAGGCCTTCTCGGCCGTGAACCTGCTCGCCAACCACGGCGACGACGCGCAGAAGAAGCTGCTCGGCGAGCTCGCCTCCGGTGACGCGCTGTTCGCGTTCGGCTTCACGGAGCCGGGGGGCGGCCAGGACGTGCTCGGGGCGATGAACACCCGTGCGCGCGCCCGCGAGGACGGCGGCTTCACGCTCAACGGGACGAAGATCTTCACGACGATGGCGGCGGACTCGACGCACGTCATCGCCCTGGCGCGGACCTCCGAGGGCGAGCGCCGCCACCACGGCCTGACGATGTTCCTCGTCCCGGCCGGCGCGCCGGGCGTGACGATCAACGTGCTCTCCACGATCGCCTACCACTCGACGGCCACCTGCGAGGTGCACTTCGAGGACGTCGAGCTCGAGCCGGGAGACGTGCTCGGCGACGTCGACGCCGGCTGGGGCCAGATCGTCCAGTCGCTCGACTACGAGAAGGTCGTGATCGCGGCCGCAGGCGTGGGGCTGGCCCGCGCGGCGCTGACCGACGCGACGGCCTACGCGAAGGAGCGCAACGCGTTCGGCGGCCCGATCGGGCGCTTCCAGGCGATCCAGCACCAGCTGGCGCGCTGCGAGGTCCAGATCGAGGCGGCGCGGCTGCTCACGTACCGCGCGGCGTGGGCCGCCGGCCAGGGCCGCCGCTTCACGGTCGAGGCGACGCGGGCCAAGCTGGCCGCGACCGAGGCCGGCGTCTCGACCACCGACGTCGGCATGCGGATCCTGGCGGGCTACGGCGTGACGACCGAGTTCGACATGCAGCGGTACTTCCGCGACGCGCGCGTGATCCTCTTCGGCCCGATCACGAACGAGATGGGCCTCAACATCATCGGCGAGCAGGCGCTCGGCCTCCCGCGGAGCTACTGATGGCCGCTCGCAAGACCGCCGAGCGCCGCACGCCGATCGTCGTCGAGCCCGGTGACGTCCGCCAGTACCTGTTCGACGGGATGACGCTCGCCGTCGGCGGCTTCGTGAACTCGAGCCACCCGATGACGCTCGTGCGGGAGGTGATCCGCTCCGGCGTGAAGGACCTCCGGCTCGTCGGCGCGGCGATGTCCGGGCTCGAGGTCGACATGCTGATCGCCGCGGGCTGCGTGCGCGAGGTCGTGAGCTCGTTCGTGTCGGGCGAGGTCTACTCGCCGATCGCGCCGATGTTCCGCTGGGCCGTCGAGGAGGACGAGGTCCGCGTGTGGGACTGCGACGAGACGCAGTACTACCAAGCGCTCCGCGCGGGGGCGATGCAGATCCCCTTCATGCCGGTGCGCAGCGGGCTCGGCACGTCGCTGCCCGAGGTCAACCCCGACCTCGTCCAGTTCGACGACCCCATCACCGGGCAAGCCACTGCTCGCCGTGCCGGCCGTCACCCCCGACCTCGCGCTCCTGCACGCCGACCGCTCGGACGCGTACGGGAACGTGCAGCCCCACGGGACCGGCTTCGGCGATCGCGCGATGTTCCGGGCCGCGAAGGTCACCGTGGCCCAGGTCGAGCGGATCGTCGGCTCGGGCGCGATCCGCTCCGATCCCACGCGCACGATGTACAACCGGATCGCCGGCGTCGTGCACTCGCCGTTCGGCTGCCACCCGTTCGGCAGCCCGGGCCACTACCGCGAGGACGCCGACTTCCTGCGCGCGTACGTCGCCCTGGTCCGCGACGCCCGGCAGCGAGACGACCGTCGCCGCGGTCACCCAGTGGGTCGACGAGCACCTGCGCGACTCCGGCGACCACCTCGAGTACCTCGAGCGCCTCGGCGTGCGGCGGCTGGTCGGGATCCTCGAGTCGGAGGAGGTGATCGCGTGAGCGCCGACCTGCCCACCGATCCGCCCTGCTCGCTGCCCGAGCTGCTCGCCGTGTTCTTCTCCTACGAGGTCCAGGACGGCGAGCACATCCCGGTCGGCGGGGGCCTCCACATCGCCCGCGCGGGCTACATCCTCGCCCACTACCGGGACTGCCCGAACACGACGCCGCTCGTCGCGCAGTCGTGGTGCTACCTCCGCGGGCTGGACCGCGCGCCGTGGTTCTACACGGTCAGCGAGGGCGACACGTCGGGGCTGATCGAGCGCCAGCAGCAGCACGAGGTGGTGCTCGACCACAACCTCAACCACTACGCCGACGCGTTCGTGATCGGCGGCCTGCAGGTCGACCGGCTCGGCAACACCAACATGCTCGGGCTGCGCGGCGAGGACCGGCCGTTCCGCCTCCGCGGCGCCGGCCCCGTCGCGGCGCCGAGCATGTCCGATCACGTATCGCGCTTCTACATCTGGATGACGCGGCACGACCCGCGCGTGTTCGTCGAGGAGTGCGACTACATCTCCGCGCTCGGCTCGCGCCCGCGGTCCGAGATCGGCGCGCCCGGCGGCGGTCCCAAGTACTGCATCTCGCCGCTGGCGATCATGGACTTCGAGCCCGGCTCCGGCCGCATGCGGCTGGTCAGCGTCCACCCGGGGACCACCGTCGACGACGTCGTGGCGGCGACCGGGTTCGAGCTCGTGATCCCCGAGGAGGTCCCGCAGACGCCGTCCCCGTCCGCGGCCGATCTCGCGCTGCTGCGCGAGCGCGTCGACTGGCGCGGGGCGCTCCGCCACGGCTCGGTCTCCGGACCGACGCTGGTCGCCGGGGCCTGATGGCCACGGCCCTGCACCCACGGCTCGAGCACCGCTCGGCGGACGAGCTGCGCGCGCTGCAGGGCGTCAAGCTGCGGGCGCTCGTCCGGCGCGCGACCGCGGTCGACGGCTACTACCGGACGCTGTTCCGCGAGGCGGGCGTCGACCCCGACGGCATCGAGCGCGCCGACGACATCGTGCGGCTGCCGTTCTCCGACAAGGCGTCGATGATCGCCGACCAGGAGGCGCACCCCGCGCTCGGGTCGCGACTGCTCGTCGAGGAGCGCGACGTGGCCCGCATCTCGCTCAGCGGCGGGTCGTCGGGCAAGGGCCGCGAGGTCGTCGCCCACACCCGCCAGGACCTGCTCGTGCTGGGCGGCCTGCAGGGCACGGCGTTCCGGTGGGGCGGCGTCGGCGAGCGCGACGTGATCGCCTTCAACGTCCCGATCATCAACGCCACCGCGTCGCTGGCCTTCCCGTTCGGCGTCCAGGCGGTCGGGCGGATCAAGTACCTCGTCGGCCATGCCGGGTTCGAGGAGCGGATGCAGCTGATCCGCACCTACGGCGCCGCGGCGGTATGGGGCACGCCGAGCACGATCAACGGGTTCACCGCCGAGTGCGCGCGCAAGGGCATCGTCCCCTCGGAGGCGTTCCCCGGCGTGAAGCTCGTCGTGATCGCGGGGGAGAGCTACCCGCTGGCCTGGGTCGAGCGGATCGCCGAGGCATGGGGCGCGACGGTGAGCGAGGGCTACGGGTCCACGCAGTCGCACGGCGGCCAGTGCATGGCGACCTGCCAGCTCGGCGCGGCCCCCGACGGGCGGCGCGGCGCGCTGCACACCTACGACTGGTCGTTCCTGTTCGAGGTGCTCGACCCCGAGACGCTCGAGCCGGTCGCGCCCGGCGAGACCGGGGAGCTGACCGTGACGACCCTGGACAAGCGCGCGACCCCGGCGATCCGCTACCGCACCGGCGACCGCGTCCGCGTCGTCGAGGGCCCCTGCGCGTGCGGACGCCGGACCGGGCTGCTCGAGGCCGGGACGATCGGGCGCTACGACGACATGCTCAAGGTCAAGGGCATCAACCTCTGGCCGGACCAGGCCGACGACGTGCTGCTCTCCCTCGAGGGGCTCGACGAGTACCAGGCGACCGTCGTGATCGGCGACCGCGGGCGCGACGAGGTGGAGCTCCGCTACGCGACCGACGTCCCCGAGCGCGCGGAGCAGGTCGGGCACGAGGTGGTGGCGAGCTTCAAGCGCGCGTTCGGCATCACCGTCCGCGCGGAGCACGCGCGGCTCGAGGACCTGACGATCCGGTACGGCGACGGCGGCAAGGCGCGCCGGTGGACGGACCGGCGCAAGGAGGGCATGGGTGGCTGAGCACGACGAACTGCGGCTGCTGGCCGAGATCGAGCGCCTCGCCGCCGAGCTGCGCGAGCGCGCGCTCGAGGCCGGCGATCATGGGCTCGCCGTGACCGCCCGCACGATCGGCGAGCACGCGGCGGTCGGCGCCTGGGGCCTCGGCGCGGTCATGGGCGACGACGGCTTCCGGGCCGGGGAGGAGACGGCATGAGCGACCCGTTCCGGATCGGGATCGGCTCCGCCTCGGCGGAGGACCGCATCGAGCCCGCGATCGAGCTGATCGAGGGCGCCGAGCTCGACTACCTGTCGCTCGACTGCCTGGCCGAGCGGACGCTCGCCTTCGCGCAGCTGCGCCGGATCGCCGACCCGGAGGCCGGCTACGACCTCCGGCTCGACCATCTCGTCCGCGAGGTCGTCGCCCGCTGCCTCGCGAGGGGGACGCGCTTCATCGCGAACATGGGCGCCGCCAACCCCGGCGCCGCCGCCCAGCGAACCCGCGACCTCCTCGCCGAGATGGGCGCCACCGGCACGCGGATCGCGTCCATCACCGGCGACGACGTGCTCGACAAGGTGCTCGAACGCGACCCCCCGACGCTCGACGGCGGCCGGCGCGTGTCGGAGCTCGACGGGGAGATCGTGTGCGCCAACGCCTACATCGGGTCGGCGGCGATCGTCGAGGCGCTGGAGGCCGGCGCCGACGTGGTGATCGGCGGGCGGATCGCCGATCCGTCGCTGTTCCTCGGGCCCGCCGCCTTCGAGCACGGCTGGGCAGAGGACGACTGGGACGCGCGGGCGGGCGGCCTCGTCTCCGGCCACCTGCTCGAGTGCGGCACCTACCTGACCGGCGCGAACTGGGTGGATCCGCCGTATCGCACGGTCCCGGACCTCTGGAACCTCGGCCTCCCGTTCGCCGACGTGCACGCCGACGGCAGCTGCATCGTCTCCAAGCTCGAGGGATCGGGCGGCGCCGTCAGCGTCGACAACTGCAAGGCCGAGCTGATCTACGAGGTCGGCGACCCCGGCAACTACCTCACGCCCGACCTGGTGCTGGACATGACCGGCATCGAGCTCGAGGAACTCGGGCCCAACCGTGTCCGCGCGACCGGCGCGCGAGGCAAGCCGCCGACCGACAGCCTGAAGGTCCTCGTCGGCTGCCTCGAGGGCTGGATCGCCGAGGGCGAGGTGAGCTTCGGCGGGCCCGGCGCGCTGCAGCGGGCGCAGCTGTGCGCCGACGTGGTGCGGGAGCGGCTCGAGCACGACGGGATCGCGCCGCGCGAAACGCGCGTCGACTTCATCGGCGTGGACTCCGTGTTCGGCGCGGCGACGCCGCGCCGCCAGGAGGACCCGTGGGAGGTGCGGCTGCGGATCGCGACGCGGGTGCCGGACGAGGAGACCGCGGGCCGGGTGCGCCAGGCGCTGACGCTCACGTGGTTCGGGCCGGCCGGGCGCCGGCGGCGTGCGCACCACGGTCCGGCAGCTGCTCGGGATGCACTCCGTCCTGCTCCCGCGCGCGGACGTGCCGATCGGCGTCGAGCTCACGGAGGTGTGACGTGCCCAGGGTCGTGAAGCTGCGGGAAGTGGCGTTCGCGCGCTCGGGCGACAAGAACGACACCTCCAACGTCGGGGTGATCCCGTACGACCCCGACGACTTCGAGCTGGTCAAGCGCGAGGTGACGGCGGAGCGGGTGGCGGAGCTGTTCGGGCCGCTCGTGCGCGGCGACGTGACGCGCTACGAACTGCCCGGGATCCGGGCGCTGAACTTCGTGCTCACGGGAGCGCTCGGGGGAGGGGTCTCGCGCTCGCTGGCGCTCGACGTCCACGGCAAGGCCTACGGCTCGCTGGTGCTCGACCTCGACATCGAGGTCCCGGATGACCGTCCCTGACACGCTCGAGCGCGACGAGGTGACGGCCGGCGGCCGCCGGGTCGCCGTCTACCGCAGCGGCGACGGGCCGGTGCACGTGCTGGCGCTCCACGGCGGCTTCACCGACCCCGTGCTCGACTGGGCTCCGCTCGCGCCCTACCTCGACGAGCGGCTGTCCGTCGTGATGCCCGTCCTCCGCGGCCACGACGGCGAGCCGGTCCGCGGCGGCACGGAGATCGGGCCCCTGTCGGTGGCCGACGACGCGGCCGCGCTCGTCGAGGCGCTCGGCTGGGACCGGCCCGTGCTGGCCGGCTTCAGCCTCGGGGCGCGCGCGGCGATGCTCGCCGCCGCCCGCGGCGTGGCGACGCCCGCGCTCGTGCTCGTGGGGCCGCGCTTCCGGGCCTTCGACGCCGGCGAGTTCTCGGCGATGCGCGAGCAGGTCGAGGAGCGCTCGCCGGGGTGGCGCGGGCGGGCCTCCGCGCTCGAGGCGATGGCGGCCGGGATCGTGGACTTCGCGATCGAGCCCGACGCGTGGGCGGCGGCTCTGGGCGACGTGCCCGTCCTCGTCGTGCGCGGCGCTCGCGACCGCATCAGCACCGAGGAGGAGATGGCGCGGTTCCCGGGGAGTGCCCGCGTGGTGCACGTCGCCGGGCACGGCCACCGTGTCCAGGCCACGGCCCCCGACGAGGTCGCGAGCCTGATCGGCGCGTTCCTGTCCGACGCGGGGGTGCTCTGAGATGGGCACGCTCGACGGGAAGGTCGCGCTCGTGACGGGCGGCGGCACGGGGATCGGGCTCGCGATCGCGTCGCGGTTCGCGGCCGAGGGCGCCGGGCTCGTGCTGGTCGGGCGCCGCGAGGACGGTCCTGCGCGACGCGGCGACGAGCCTCGCCGACGAGCACGGCGTCCGCGTCGAGGTCGTGCCGGGCGACGTGCGCGAGGAGACCACCCTCGACGCGGCGATGGCCGCCGCCTGGGAGGGCCTCGGGCGCCTCGACGTCGTCGTCAACAACGCCGGCGGGCAGTTCGTCGCTCCCGCGGAGCTGATCAGCCGCCGCGGCTGGCGCGCGGTGATCGAGATCGACCTCGACGCGACGTTCTACTGGTCCCAGCGCGCGGCGCGCCGCTGGATCGAGGCGGGCGAGCGCGGCGCGATCCTCAACATCGTCGGGCCGTTCCGCGATCGCGGCACGCCCGGCATGGCCCACTCCGGCGCCGCCCGCGCGGCGGTCGTCCAGCTGGCGCGTACGCTCGCGGTGGAATGGGCGCCGTTCGGCATCCGCGTGAACAACATCGGCCCGGCGGTCCTGACCGACGGGATGCGGGCGGAGTTCGCCTCGGGCGACGGGACGGTGGTCGAGGAGCTGGAGCGGCGGCTGCCGACCGGCCGCTGGGGCACGCCGCGCGAGATCGGCGACGTGGCGCTGTTCCTGGCCTCCGAGGCGGCGTCGTACGTGACGGGGGAGACGCTCGTCATGGACGGGGCGGTCTGGAGCGGAGAGGGGCTGGGGATGCGGCCGCCGTCGGCGCGTCGCTGGGTCGACGAGCCCGACGCGGACAGCCGTCGCGACTGGCCGAAGCCGCTGCTCGACGAGGGAAGGCAAGGCCTGTGAGCGCCTCGGCCTGGCCGCGATCGCCGTTGACCCCGCGGCTCGAGCTGCTCCCCCGCGACGAGCTCCGGGCGCTCCAGGGCCGCAAGCTCCGCGCGCTCGTGGCCCGCGCGGCGGCCGTCGACGGCTACTACGCGCGCAGCTTCCGGGCGGCGGGGCTCGACCCCGACTCCGTGCACTCGGCCGACGACATCCGGCGGATCCCCTTCTCCGGCAAGGAGGCGCTGATCGCCGACCAGGACGAGTTCCCGCCGTTCGGCTCCCACCTGCTGGTCGAGGAGCACGAGATCGCCAGGATCGCCATGAGCGGCGGCTCGTCCGGCAAGGGCCGCGAGCTCGTCGCCCACACGCACGAGGACCTGCTGGTTCTCGGCCGCCTCCAGGGCACCCCGTTCCGCTGGGGAGGGCTGGGCGAGGACGACGTGTGTGTCTTCCACATCCCGATGTCGAACTCCACCGCGTCGCTGGCCTTCCCGTTCGGGGTGGAGTCGGTCGGGCGGATCAAGTACCTGATCGGCCACGAGGGCTTCGGCGAGCGGCTGGACCTGATGCTCACGCACGGCGCGAAGGGCATGTGGGGCTCCCCGAGCACGATCAACGGCTTCACCGAGGAGATGCTCCGGCGGGGCATCACCCCTCGCGACGCGTTCCCCGACTTCGAGATCGTGCTCGCCGCCGCGGAGAACTTCGCGCGGCCGTGGGCCCGCCGGATCGCCGACCTGTGGGGCGCGACGGTGATCGAGGGGTACGGGGCGACGCAGACGCACGGCGCCTACTGCCTGGCGAGCTGCGAGCGGGGGCTGCTCGAGGTCGGCGAGCGCGGGATCATGCACGGCTTCGAGTGGGCGTTCCTGCTCGAGGTCATCGACCCGGTGAGCGAGCTTCCCGTCGCCGCGGGCGAGACCGGCGAGCTGGTGGTGACCACCCTCGACAAGCGGGCGTCGCCGACCATCCGCTACCGGACGGGCGACCGGGTGCGCCTCCTCGACGGACCCTGCCCCTGCGGGCGGGAGACGATGCTCATCGAGTCGGGGACCGTCGGCCGCTACGACGACATGCTCAAGGTGAAGGGCAGCAACATCTGGCCCGACCACGTCGACGAGGCGCTCTTCCCGCTCGAGGGCCTGGTGGAGTACCACGGGACGGTCGTGATCAGCGAGCGCGGGCGGGACGAGATCGAGCTGCGGTTCGCGGCGGCGTCGCCGGACATCGAGGAGCGGCTGACGGCCGAGGTCGTCAGGCGGTTCAAGCAGAACTTCTCGATCACGGTGCGGGCGATCCCCACGCCGCGCGACCGCCTCGAGATCCGCTACGGCGAGGGTGGCAAGGCGCGGCGCTGGGTCGATCGCCGCGGCGACACCCTGGGGGGCACGTGAGCGAGCGGCCCCCGCAGCGACCGCTGAACGACAGCGCGCCGCGGCCGAAGCTCTCCGCCCAGGTCGCGCGGCAGATCGTCGACTACATCGTCGAGGGGGACATGGCGCCCGGGACGACGCTCCCGCCCGAGCGGGTGATGCTCTCGCAGCTCGGCGTGAGCCGCGGGACCCTGCGCGAGGCGCTGCGGATCCTCGAGGTGCACGGGCTGATCTCGCTCAAGCCGGGGCCGACCGGCGGCCCCGTGGTCGAGCGGATGGCCGGCCGCCAGCTCGGCCTCGCGTCGACGCTGCACTTCCACATGGCCGGCGCCACCTTCCGCGAGCTGTGGGAGGCGCGGCTGACGGTCGAGCCGGTGATGGCGAGGCTCGCCGCCGAGCGCAACTCGCCCGACGTCGGCGAGCAGCTGAAGGAGACGATGGAGCGGGCGCGCCACGTTCCGGGCGACCGGGTCTACGTCGAGGCGGCGTCCGAGTTCCACACGACCCTGGGGAGCATGACGGGCAACCGGATCCTCGACCTCTACGCGATCTCGTTCTCGGAGGTGTGGAACGCCCACGCGCACGATCTGGTGTTCCCCGAGGGCGAGCGCTCGCGCGTGTTCGACGACCACGAGGCGATCGCCCAGGCGGTGATCGACGGCGACGGCGAGCGCGCCGAGCGGTTGATGCGCGAGCACATGCGGGCGATGATGGAGTACGTCGACACCCGCCACCCCGGCGTGCTCGACGAGATCGTCCCGTTCATGCTCTGAGGTCATACTTTCGCGCATGAAACGAATCCGGTACGCTCGGGGGCATGGTCCGCGAGCCCACCGATGACGAGGTCGCGACCTTCCGGGAGAACGGCTGGGTCCACCTCCAGGGCCTGCTCACGCCCGAGGTCGCCGGCGAGTTCCTGAGCCGCATCCAGGCGCGGATGGGCGCCGACGCGGGCGAGGAGGTGCGCGGCGACTACGCCGCCTCCGGCGCTCCCAAGACGCTGCAGGCCGCCTGGCGCAACTACGACTTCGCCTCCCGCGACGACGAGTGGATCGCGTCCGTGTGCTTCTCCTACGGCCTGTCGAAGGTGACGACGCGGATGATGGGCGACAAGGACGCGCGCTACCTCGCCGACCACGTGCTGTGCAAGCTGCCGGCCGCCAGCGCGGGCGGGAGGACGCCGTGGCACAACGACCTGATGACGTTCCCCGTCGACCGCGCCGGGTCGCTGACGATCTGGATCGCGCTCGTCGACTGCCCGCCGGAGCGGGGCACGCTGCGCTATCTGACCGGCTCGCACCGCGAGCGGCCGCTCGGCCGCTACGCGCAGCGCGACGACGGCGTCGACATGGTCACCGACAACCCGTGGCTGACCGTGCGCTACGAGGAGTGCCCGCCGCTGGACCTGCGGGCCGGCGACGCGCTGGTCCACGACATGATGACCGTGCACTCCGCCCGCGTGAACACGACCGACGCCCCGCGCTGGGTCTACGCCACCCACCGCTTCCCGGCCGACGCGCTGTACACGGGCGCGCCGCAGCGCTTCTTCGACGGCCTCGGGCTGCCGCTCAACCAGCCGGTCGATCACCCGAGCTTCCCGCTCCTGCGCGCTTGAGGCTCGAGTCCGTCGCTGACGGCGTCGGCTTCACCGAGGGTCCGGTCGCCACTCGGTCGGCGGCGTGGTGTTCGTCAGCGTCGACCAGGGCGTGGTCCACCGCGCCGACGCCGACGGGTGCCGCGTGGTCGCGGCCACGGGCGGCGGGCCGAACGGCCTCGCCGAGGGCGCCGACGGGACCCTGTACGTCGCGCAGAACGGCGGCCGCTGGTCGGCCAGCCCGCGGCCGACGTTCACCGGCGGGGTGCAGGCGATCTCGCCCGAGGGCGAGGTGCGGTGGGTCACGCAGGACCCGATCTCGCCCAACGACCTCTGCCTCGGCCCGGACGGCGCCCTCTACGTGACCGATCCGACCCGGCGGCCCGCGATGGACGACGGCCGCATCTGGCGGATCGACCCGTAGAACGGCGACGCCGACCTGCTGGCCTCCGTCGGCTGGTACCCGAACGGCATCGGCTTCGGCCCCGACGGGGCGCTGTACGTGGCGCAGACCGGCGAGCGGCGGATCCTGCGCTACGGCAACGGGATCGGCTCGCCCGAGGTGTTCTGCGAGGTCGGCGGGCTGCCCGACGGCTTCGCCTGGGATGCCGAGGGGCGGCTCGTGATCTGCGCCGTCGGCGTCGAGGAGGCGGGGAGGCTGGAGGTCCGCGACGCGGACGGCGAGCTGCTCGACACGATCGAGCCCGGCCCGAGCCGGCATTACACGAACGTGGCGATCTCCGCCGAGGGCGCGATCTACGTGACCGACGCGGACGCCGGGCGGGTCCTGCGCGGCGACTGGCCGTGCCCGGGGCTCCCGCTGCACCCGCACCGGTCGCGTTGACAGGTCCACATGGTGGCACTAGTGTTCCGCAGAGAGAGAACCCGAGGGGAGCGATGAGGAGAGTCCTGGGGGTCGACGTCGGCGGCACGTTCACCGACGTCATCAGCATCGACGAGACCAGCGGGGACGTCCGCGTGGTCAAGGTCCCGACCACGCCCGACGACCAGTCGGAGGGCTTCATGGCGGGCATCCGCGCCGTCGGCCACGAGGGGCTCGCCGACATCGACGTCGTGTGCCACGGCACCACCACCGGCACCAACGCGGTGCTGGAGCGCAAGGGGGCCAAGTGCGGCCTCATCACGACCAAGGGCTTCCGCGACACGCTGGAGCTCGGGATGCGCACGCGCCCGCATTCCTACGGCCTGTTCGGCGAGTACGTCCCGCTGATCCCGCGCAGCCTCCGGCTCGAGGTCGACGAGCGCATGGACTCCGACGGCGAGGTCGTCACCGCGCTCGACGAGGAGCAGGTCCGCGAGGCCGCGCGGCGGCTGCGCGCGGCCGGCGTCGAGTCGGTCCTGATCGGCTTCCTGCACAGCTACGCGAACCCCGCGCACGAGCGGCGCGCCCACGAGCTGGTGCTCGAGGAGTGGCCGAACGAGTACGTCACCTCGTCGCACCGGATCCTCTCCGAGTTCCGCGAGTTCGACCGCATCAGCACCGCCGCGGTCAACGCCTACATCCAGCCGCGCATCGACCGCTACTTCTCCCGGCTCGCCGATCGGCTGCGCGAGCACGGCTACGCCAACGACCTGCTGATCATGCGCTCCAACGGCGGCGTGATGCGCGAGCGGCTCGCCTCCAAGCTGTCGGTCCAGACGGTGCTGAGCGGACCGGCCGCGGGCGTGACGGCGGCGGCGCGCATCTGCGCGGACGCCGGCTACGCCAACGCGATCACCGCCGACGTCGGCGGCACGAGCTTCGACGTCGGGCTGATCGTCGACGGCTCGCCCGAGACCTCGGCCAACCACGAGCTGGCCTACAACGTGCCGGTCCGGCTGCCGATGATCGACATCCACACGATCGGCGCCGGGGGCGGGAGCATCGCCCACCTCGACGGCACGGGCCTGCTGCGGGTCGGCCCCGAGAGCGCGGGCGCCCAGCCCGGCCCGGTCGCGTTCGGCCGCGGCGGCACGCGCGCGACGCTGACCGACGCCTACCTGGTGACCGGTCGCCTGGACCCGGAGCGGATCCTCAGCGTGGACGGCACCGTGGACGTCGGCGTCGTGCGCGACGCGATCGACGAGGGCGTGGGGAACGACCTCGGCCTCTCCACCGACGAGGCCGCCCAGGCGATCATCCGCGTCGCCAACGACCGGATGGCCGGCGCCGTCCGCTCCGTCTCGCTGGGCCGCGGCTACGACCCGCGCGACTTCGTGTACTTCGCGTTCGGCGGCGGCGGGGCGCTGAACGCCATCGAGATCGCCCGCGAGCTGGGCATCCCGACCGTGCTCGTCCCGGCTCGGCCGGGCATCGCCTCGGCGCTCGGCACGCTCGTCGCCGACGCGCGCCTGGACTACGTGCAGACGATCAACCGGCGCGCCGCCGACGTCTCGATCGCCGACATCGCCGCGGTCGTGGCCGGCTTCGCCGCCGAGGGCGAGCGCACGCTGCAGGAGCAGAACCTTGCGCTCGAGGAGATCCAGATCCGGTCGCTGATCGAACTCCAGTACGAGGGCCAGACCCACACCGTGCCCGTCACCTTCTCCTCCTCGGACACGTGGGAGTCGCTGCTCGGGCGGTTCTCCGACGCGCACGAGGAGGCCTACGGCGTCGTCCTCGACGACATCCCGCACAAGATCGTCAACGTGCGCTGCGCGGTGATCGGCATCCGCCCGCCGATCGACGTCGCGCTCGCCGCGGCCGGCGGGAGCTCCAACGGCAACGGGAGCGGCGGCGGGGACGCGAAGATCGCCGAGCGCGACGTGCTGTTCGACGGCGAGTGGGTCTCCACGCCCATCTACGCGCGGGCCGGACTGCACCCGGGCGCGAAGTTCCACGGACCTGCCATCGTCGACCAGGACGACTGCACCACGGTCATCGACCCCGCCTGCGCCGTCGAGGTCGACGCGCACGGCAACCTGGTCATCGCCCTCGAGGAGGTCTCGCCATGATCGACCCGATCACGCTCGCGGTGCTCCACAACGGGCTGCAGCAGATCTGCAACGAGATGGACATCGCGATCGAGCGCTCGTCGTTCTGCCCGATCGTCTCGGAGTCGCGCGACCGCGCCAGCGGCATCTACGCCATCGACGGCGAGCTGATCTCACAGGGCGAGACCGGGCTGCCGCTGTTCATCGGCTCGATGCAGTTCGCCGTCCAGGCCGCCGTCGCTGCGTTCGACGAGTGGGCGCCCGAGGACGTCGTGATGGTCAACGACCCGTACACGTCGGGAACGCACCTGATGGACCTCAAGCTCGTGCGCCCGCTGTTCGTCGACGGCGAGCTGTTCTGCTTCCTCGCCGACACCGCGCACTGGACCGACATCGGCGGCATGGTCCCAGGCGGCTTCGCGCCGACGGCGACCGAGGTGATCCAGGAGGGCATCCGGATCCCGCCGATCAAGATCTACGAGGCCGGCGTCCTCCAGACGGGCGTGCTGCGCCTGCTGATGGCCAACATCCGCATCCCGCACGAGCGCGAGGCCGACCTTCGCGGCCAGCTCGGCGCGCTGAGGGTCGGCGAGCGCCGGCTGCGCGCGCTGCTCGACCGCTACGGCGTCGAGACCGTCCGCGAGGGCATCGCCGAGCTCGGCGCCCGCAGCGAGAAGCAGATGCGCGCCTTCATCGAGGAGGTGCCCGACGGCGTCTACACGAGCACGGCGTACATGGACAGCGACGGGATCGTGTTCGAGCGGCTCGAGCTGAAGATCACGGTCACCATCGAGGGCTCCCAGATGACCTTCGACTTCAACGGCAGCTCGCCCGCGGTGAAGGGCCCGTTGAACTCGTCCTACGCCGCGACCTCGTCGGCGGTCTACCTGTACCTCAAGCACGTGTTCCACGAGGTGCCGATCAACGGCGGCTGCTTCCGGCCGCTGACGGTCAACCGGGCGCCGGGGACGTTCCTCGACGCCGTCTACCCGCGGGCGGTGAGCGGCTGCGCGAGCGAGGTGACCGTCCGCATCGGCGACGCGATGTACGGCGCGCTGCAGCCGGCGATCCCCGACCGCATCGGCGCGTGCTCGTTCGGGACGATCTCCAACTTCACGATCTCCGGGCACGACGCGAAGAAGGACCGCCCGTACATCATGTTCGCCTTCACGGGCGGCGGCTACGGCGGCCACAGCGGCGGCGACGGCCTGACGAACGGCAGCTCGCCGATCTCGATCGCGAAGACGACGCCGGTCGAGGTGGCCGAGGGCTACAACCCGGTGCTGTTCGAGCGCTACGCGCTGCGCGAGGACTCCGCGGGCGCCGGCGAGCACCGCGGCGGCTTCGGCGTCGACATCGCCGTCCGCGTGCGGGGCGACGAGGCGGTCTCCTCGGTGCTGGCGGACCGCGGGCGCTTCGGCCCGCCCGGCGCGGCCGGCGGCGACGAGGCGGCGAAGGCGGAGATCGTCTGGACGCTGCAGGGCGAGGAGTTCCGCCCGGAGCACGTCACCAAGGCGTCGAGCATCACGATGCGCAAGGGCGACCTGCTCGAGGTCCGCTCGCCCGGCGGCGGCGGCTTCGGCGACCCCTCCCAGCGCGACCCGGACGCGGTCCGGCGCGACGTCAAGGAGGGCTATCTGACGGCCGAGCGCGCCGCCGAGGTGTACGGCGTGACGGTCGACGAGACCACGGCGGAGGTGTCTTCATGAGCGAGCGTGTCGCGATCGTCACGGGCGGGGCCGGGTTCATCGGCCGCGCGACCTGCGCGTCGCTCCAGGAGCGCGGCGTCACCGCGATCCCGGTCGACGTGGCGGGCCCCGACGGCGTGGACTTCCGGACGCTCGACGTCTCGGACGCCGCGGCGGTGAGCGCGCTCGTCGCCGAGGTGCGCCCGCAGCTCGTCGTCCACCTGGCCGCGCTGCTCGGGACCGACACGCAGGAGCAGCCTTGGCGCGCGGTCGAGGTCAACGTCATGGGCATGCAGCACGTGCTGGACGCGTGCGTCGAGCACGGGGTCGAGCGGCTGGTGTACGCGAGCTCGATCGCCGTCTACGGCGACCAGCCCGACTGGGGCGAGAAGACCGTCACCGAGGCCGACCTCGGCTACCCCGCGTTCCTGTACGGCTGGCACAAGCAGCTCAACGAGGCGACGGCCAAGCACTACCAGGGCCTGACCGGACTGCGCAGCGTCGGGCTGCGGATCTCGACCGTCTACGGCGAGGGCCGCCGCAGCGGCATGTCGGCGGGGATCAACAGGCTCGTCGAGGGCGCCGCGAACGGCGCGGGTGAGACCACGCTGGGACCGGGCACCGACTCCTGCCTCGTGCACGTGGAGGACGTCGGCGAGCAGCTGGCGATCCTCGCCACGGCCGAGAACCCGCAGCACGACGTCTACAACGCCGGCGGCAGCTTCTCGACGATCGCGGGGCTGGCGGAGCTGATCGCCGCCGAGCGCCCCGACGCGGAGATCAAGCTCGGCTCGGACGACTCGCGGCTGCCGCACGTCTCGCTCGTCGACGGCTCGCGGTTCATCGACGAGTTCGGCTTCGCGCCGCGCGACTTCGACGACTGGGCCCGGGCGATGCTCGCCACCGCCGCTCCCGCGGGCGCATGACCACCCGCTCGGCGCGCCGCAACCCGCTCAAGGAGGCCATGGAGCGCGGCGAGCACGCGGTCGTGCTGTGGGTCACCACGCCGTGGCCGGGCGTGACCGAGATCGCCGGCGCCGCGGGCGCCGACGGCGTGCTGGTCGACCTCGAGCACACGAGCTTCGGCGTCAACGAGGCGGAGGAGGCGATCCGCGCCGCCGACGCCGCGGGGATCTCGGCGATCGTGCGCACGCCGTCGATCGAAGCGCCGGTCGTGTCGCGGATCCTCGACGCGGGCGCGCACGGGGTGATCTTCCCCAAGGTCGAGACCGCCGAGGACGCCGAGCTCGCGGTGCGCTGCTGCCGCTACCCGCCGCGCGGACTCCGCGGCTGGGGCGGCGCGCACACGCGGTACAACCGGTGGACGGGCGGCTACGCAAAGGACCTGTTCGGCGGCGACGGCGACCGCGGCGTGTACTCGGCGGACTACGTCGCCGAGGCGGACGCCCGCGTGCTGAAGGTGATGCTGATCGAGACGCTGCGCGGCGCCGAGAACGCCGACGCGATCGTCTCCACCGAGGGCGTCGACGTGGTGATCTTCGGCTGGGGCGACTTCTCGGTGGAGTCCGAGTTCGACGAGGACCGCTGCCGCGAGGCCTCCGACGCGGTCACGGCCGCCTGCGAGCGGCACGGCGTCGCCCTCGCCGTGTCGGGCGGGAGCGAGGTGCCGCCCGGCGGGTTCATCATCGCGGGCATCGACTCGCTGCTCCTGTCGGCGGGGATCGCGGCGGCGATCGCCAAGGCGCGCGGAGAGGTGCCCGCATGAACGCCTGGCTCGGGCTGCTGCTCGGCACCCAGCGCAGCGAGCAGGACCCGGGCGTCGTGTACGCGTCGGTGCGCGCCGAGGCGCGGGCGGCGGTCGAGGGCGGCTTCGTCGCGCTGGTCGCCCCCGAGCACCTGCACGCCGAGCCCTACCGGATGCTCCAGCCGTGGCCGCTGCTGGGAGCGCTGCGCGAGGCGGTCGGGAGCGAGGTGGCGGCGGTCGGGAGCGTGATCGCCGGCCTCACCACCGCCGCGCGGCTGTCGGCCGACCTGGCGACGCTGCGCGCGGTCGGGTCCGGACCCGTCGGCGTCGCGCTGGCGGCCGGCTACCGGCCGGAGGACTTCGTGGCCGGCGACCGGGACTTCGCCGGGCGCTTCGAGCGCCGCGGCGCGATCCTCTCCGCGCTCGCCGGCGAGGGCGCGTGCGACCCCGGATGGCTGTGGAGCGCCGCGGGCGCCGAGCGCGCGGCCCTTCGCGCCGGCGCGGCGGGCGTCCCGTTCTACGGCTCGCCCACGCTCCCGGTCGCCGACGCGAGCGCGATGGCGCGCGCCGCGGGCAGCGGCTGCGTCCTGCGCCGGGACGTCCTGCTCGGGCGCGACGACGCCGACGTGCGCGAGCGCTGGGAGCGCTACGTCGCGCCCAAGTACGGCGCCTACGCCGCCTGGGGCTACACCGGCGAGGCCGGCGCAGAGGTGATCGCGGGCACCGCCGCGGCCGTCCGCGAGCGGCTCGCCGACGTGGAGGAGGAGACCGGCGCCGAGGGCCTCGTGCTGCGGCTGTGCTGGCCCGACATGGACGCCCACGCCGCGCTCGACCACGTGCACGCGTTCGCCGCCGAGGTCGTCGGCGGCCAGATGGTCGCGGATGGCGTCCGGTGACCGCCGCCACGCTCGCCGCGCGCGCTCTCGCGCCCCTCACCGACGCGGACGCGGACGCTCTTCGCACGGAGAGCGTCCGGTGATCGCCGCCACGCTCGCCGCGCGCGCTCTCGCGCCCCTCACCGACACGGACGCGGACGCTCTTCGCACGGAGAGCGTCCGGTGATCGCCGCCACGCTCGCCGCGCGCGCTCTCGCGCCCCTCACCGACACGGACGCGGACGCTCTTCGCACGCTCACGCTCACCAACGTGGCCGCCGCGATCGGCGACCGGGGCGAGATCGACAAGGTGGTCGCCGCGCTCCCGCTCGACTCCAACCGGAGCCCCAGCGAAGCGGCGTTCCTGCACGCCGCGCGGCTTCACGCCCGCACGCAGGACGACTTCTACCCCGAGGGCCGCGTGCACGTGGGGGCGATCGCGCTGGCCGCGACGGCCGCCCTGTCCGAGCGCGCCGACGGCCGCACGCTCGAGTGCCTGGCGGCCGGCTACCGCGTGATGTGCGCGGTCGCGGCGGTGCACTCGGCCGACGCCCAGGCCCGTGGCCTGCGGCCCTCCGGTGTGTTCGGCCCCTTCGGCGCCGCGGCCGCCGCGTCGGTCGCGCTCGGGCTCGACGAGGAGGCGACCGCCAACGCGATCGCGCTCGCGGCCGCCGCGTTCTCCGGGCACAATCAGGCCTGGGTGTCGGGCTCGGACGAGTGGATCCTCGAGGTCGGCGCCGCCGCGCGCGCGGGCGTCGAGGCGGCGCTGTTCACCGAGGCGGGCGTCAACGCCTCGCCCGAGGGGATCGAGGGGCGCGCCGGCTGGGCCGCCGCGCTGTTCGGCGAGCCCGGCGCCGAGCGCCTGGCCACCTCGCTCGAGGGCGACGTCATCGGCCCCGGCGTGGTCGCGACCAAGCCGCACCCCGTGAGCGGGATCGCGCAGGTGCCGACGCAGCTCGCGTGCGACGTGGGCGTGCAGGTCCGCGACCCCGCGCGCGTCGTGGTGCGCGTGTCGCCGATCGAGCACAACTACCCGGGCTCGTCGAACCGCGGCCCGTTCCGCTCCCGTTCGGACGCGCTGATGAGCATCGCCTTCTGCGTCTCGTGCGGGCTGCTCGACGGCGCCGTCCCCCTGCGCCGCCTCGAGGATCCCAACGCGGACGACATCCGGGCGCTGATCGAGCGGATCTCGGTCGAGCCCGATGCCTCGCTGGAGGAGAACGAGGCGGTCGTCGAGGCCGGCGACGCGCGCGCCGCCGGACGCGCGCAAGACATCCTGTTTCCGAGCTGGACCGATCTCTCGGCCGACGGCGACGCGCTCGCGCACCGCAGCGAGGCGGACCCCGGCGCCGTGCACGCCGCGCGCGAGGAGCTCTCGGGCGAGGCCCCGGAGGCGGGACGACTGCGACGAATCCTGGAGGACGCCACATGACCTTTGGCCCCGACGCGGTCGTGGAGGTGGCGGGTGCCGGCATGCACCCGTTCGGGCGTTTCCCGGACCGCTCGCTCAAGGACCTCGTCCGCGTGGCGGTCGTCCGCGCGCTCGACGACGCCGGTATTGGCGTCCAGGACGTGCAGGCGGTCTACTCGGCCAACGGCATGGCCGGCGTGCTGCAGGGCCAGGAGCAGATCCGCGGCCAGTCGGTGCTCCGCGACGTCGGCCTCGAGCGCGTCCCCGTCGTGAACATCGAGAACGCCTGCGCGAGCGGGTCGAGCGCGTTCCGCGAGGGGATCATGGCGATCCGCGCCGGGGCGGTCGACACGGCGCTGATCGTGGGCTTCGAGAAGATGTTCGTGGGCGACCGCGATCGCTCGCTGGCGGCGCTCGAGAGCGCCGCCGACCTCGAGATCGTGGGTGGGCTCGGCCTGCAGTTCACCGCGATCTACGCGATGCGGCTGCGCAAGCGGATCGACGGCGGCACCCTGCGCTTCCGGGACCTCGTCGGCGCGACGGTGAAGAACCACCGCAACGGCGCGCTGAACCCCTACGCGCAGCACCGGAAGATCGTCACCGCGGAGCAGGTCGAGGCGTCGCGCCCGATCGCCGAGCCGCTGACGCTGCTGATGTGCAGCTCGTTCTGCGACGGCGCCGCGGCGGTCGTGCTCAAGCGCGGCGACCGCGGCAACGGCCGGCCGCGCGTCCGCGTGCGGGCGTCCGCGTCCGTGTCCGGCTACACGGCCGGCCCGGAGCCCGAGCCGTCGACGGCGACCGCCTGCGCGCAGCTCGCCTACGCCGAGGCGGGCCTGGGCCCCGACGACGTCGACGTCGCCGAGGTCCACGACGCGATGGCGCCCGGCGAGCTCCTCTACTACGAGCAGCTCGGCTTCTGCGAGCCGGGCGGCGCCGGCGAGCTGCTCGACTCCGGCGTCACGGCGCTCGAGGGCAGCAAGCCCGTCAACCCCAGCGGCGGGCTGTCGTCGCGCGGCCACCCCGTCGGCGCGACGGGCCTCGCCCAGCTCGCGGAGCTGACCTGGCAGCTGCGCGGCGAGGCGGAGGACCGGCAGGCCGGGCTCCCGCGGATCGCGCTGGCGCAGAACAGCGGCGGCTGGCTGACGGGCGAGCCCGCGGCCTGCAACGTGCACATCCTCGAACGGACGACGCCGTGGGACTGAGCCGCGCGCTCGACGCGCCCTTCACACAGGACCGCGACCGCGTGGACCGCGCGGCGGGCCGGCTGGTCGGCACCCGCTGCACGAGCTGCGGGGCGGTGTCCTGGCCGGGCCGCGCGATCTGCCACCGGTGCGGCTCGGCGGACGGCGAGTCGGCGACGCTCTCCGCCGAGGGCGAGCTCGTCACCTACACGACCGTCCACATCCCGCGCCCGGGGCTGGAGCCGCCGTACATCCTCGGGCAGGTCGACCTGCCCGAGGGCGTCCTCGTGTTCGCCCACCTGCGCAACCTTCCCGACGACGCCCGCGTCCCCGTCCCCGTGCGGATCGTGATGGCGCCCGAGGCGGACGCCGTCCCGCCGTTCTGGTTCGAACCCATGGAGGCCCGATGACGCTCGACATCACCCCGGCCGAGTCGCTCGCGGCCGACCGCGAGGCGCTGCTCTCCAGCGCCCGCGACTTCGCCAGGCGGGAGATCGCCCCGCACGTCGCCGACTACGACCGCGAGGAGCGCTTCCCGGTCGAGATCGTCCGCAAGGCCGCGGACCTCGGGTGGATCGGTGCGGTCGTCCCCGCCGAGTACGGCGGACTCGACCTCGACTGGCTGTCGTTCGCGCGGCTGATCGAGGAGGTCTCGCGCGTCTGCCACGTCGTCGGCCTTGCCATCTCGATGCCGAGCGGCCTCGTCGGCGGCGGCATCCTGCGCCACGGCACCGAGGAGCAGAAGCAGCGCTACATCACGCCGCTCGTCGCGGGCAAGACGTTCGCGGGCGCCGGCGTGACCGAGCCCGGCGGCGGGCACCGACGTGGCGGGCATGTCGACGCGCTGCCGCCGCGACGGCGACGAGTACGTGATCAACGGCGCCAAGGCGTGGATCAGCATGCTCGACCACGCCGACTGGTTCCTCACCTTCGCGACGCTCGACCCGGCGCTGGGGCGCCGCGGCGTGTGCGCGTTCATCGTCGACGCCGGCACGCCGGGCCTGACCGTCGCGCCGTACAAGAACAAGCTCGGCTTCCGCCCGATGGCGAGCGGCGACCTCGTCCTCGACGACGTCCGCGTCCCGGTCGAGAACATGGTCGGCGAGGAGGGCGACGGCTACAAGGTGGCGATGTCGGCCGTCGAGACCGGCCGCCTGTCGGTCGCCGCGCGGGCGGTCGGGCTCGCCCAGGGCTGCCTCGACGCGTCGGTCTCCTACGCGCGCGAGCGGACCGTGTTCGGCAACGAGATCGGCCGCTTCCAGCTCGTGCAGTCGATGATCACCGACATGGTCGTCGGCATCGAGGGCTCGCGCCGGATCCTCTACGACCTCGCGCGCTCCTACGACTCCGGCGTCAAGCGCCCGCGCCGCGACGCGAGCCTGGCCAAGATGCACGCGACCGACGTCGCGATGACGGCGGCCACCCACGCGGTGCAGATCCACGGCGCCTACGGGGTCAGCGAGGAGTACCCGGTCGCGCGCTACTTCCGCGACGCGAAGGTCTTCCAGATCATCGAGGGCAACAACCAGCTCCACCGCGGCCTGGTCGCGGAGTACGCCCTCGGCTACCGGGAGCCCGATCGCTGAGATGGCGGCGGAGCTCGCCGAGCGGTTCGCCCGCGGCGACGTGCGCGCGCTCGCGCAGGCGATCACCGTCGTCGAGCGCGGCGGGGCGGACGCGCCCGACCTGCTCGCGCGCCTGCGCGACGCCGCCGGGGACGCGCCGCCCTCGGTCGGCTTCACGGGCGCGCCCGGGGTGGGCAAGTCCACGCTGGTCGACGCGATGATCCGCGCGGCGCGCGGCCGTGGCGCGACCGTCGGCGTGCTCGCCGTCGACCCGAGCTCGCCGTACTCCGGCGGCGCGGTGCTCGGCGACCGGCTGCGGATGGACGCGCACCTGCTCGACTCCGGCGTGTTCGTACGCAGCATGGCCGCGCGCGGGCACCTCGGCGGGCTGTCCTCGACGGCGGGCGAGGTCGTGTGGCTGCTCGGCGCGTTCGGGCTCGACGAGGTGCTGGTCGAGACCGTCGGCACCGGGCAGTCCGAGCACGAGGTCCCGTCGATCGTCGACACCACCGTGCTCGTGCTCACGCCGGGCATGGGCGACGGCGTCCAGCTCGAGAAGGCCGGGATCATGGAGGTCGCCGACGTGTTCGCCGTCAACAAGGCGGACCTGCCGGGTGCGCCGACCGTCGTCCGGGAGCTGCGGACGATGCTCAACATGGGGCCGCGCCAGGCGTGGCGCCCGCCGATCGTGTCCACGATCGCCAATCGCCCGGACCCCTCGCCGGGAGCGCTGTGGGAGGCCCTCGAGGCGCACCGCGCGCACCTCGCCGGGACCGACGCCGGGCTTGAGAGCACGGCCGCCCGGCTGAAGGACCGGACCGCCGCGATCGTGGCCGAGCACGCGCGCTCCGCGGCCCGCGCCCGGCTCGACGAGGACGAAGTCCTGACGGCAGGGCTGCTGCGCGACAGGCTGCCCCGGCTGGCCGCCGAGCAGCTTCTCTCCGGTGCCACCCAGTGGTACGATCCTGCCGCAATGTGGGACATCGTCCGTGTCCCGGCGGAGGGAGGCTCATGACCAACCGGGTGCAAGCCGTCGAGCGGAGCATCGGGATCCTGATGGCGCTCGCCAACGGCGCCCGCACGCTGACCGACGTCACGCGCGCGACCGGGCTCTCCAAGGGCACGGCGTTCCGGCTGCTGGCCAGCCTGAATTACGAGCAGCTCGTGGTCAAGGACCCGGCCGCCAACGTCTACCTGCTGGGGCCGGGCTTCCTGCGCATGTTCCAGGGCGTCATGGGCGACCTCGGCTCGATCGGCACGCTCGCGCGCCCGCAGTTGCAGGAGCTCTGGCAGCACAGCGCCGAGACCGTGACGCTGCACGTCTCGATCGGCGCCGAGCGCATCTGCGTCGCGGAGCTGCCGAGCCCGCAGCCGATCCGCTACGTCTCCCAGGTGGGGGCCACGGCGCCGCTGCACGTCGGCTCCGCCGGCAAGGTCCTGCTCGCGTTCCTCGATCCGACGCGGCTCGAGCGAACGCTCGCCGCCCTCTCGCTCACGCCCATGACCGGCGCGACCACGACCGACGTCGACGTGCTGCGGCAGGAGCTCGAGACCGTCGCCCGCCAGGGCTGGGCGATGAGCACCGGCGAGCGGATCACCGGCGCCTCGGCGATCTCGATCCCGGTCAACGGCGGACCGCGCGTGCTGGCGGCGCTCAGCGTGCTCGGGCCGAGCGACCGGCTGACCTCGCAGGCGCGGATGGAGCTGCTGCCGGAGCTCAAGAAGGCGGCGGCGGGGATCGAGGCGACCCTCGCGAGCGGAGACCTCGCGATCGAGGACCAGACGGGCACGGGACACTGAAGGAGCGATGCATGGCGACCGTTGATCACCAGTCCGGCCTGCGCGAGCGCTATGACCACTGGCTCGCGTCGCATCGCGAGTCGCTTGCCGACGTGCGCGAGGAGTTCGAGACCTCGAGCGGCATCCCGGTCAAGCCGGTGTACACGCCGCTCGACCTCGAGGAGCGCGACTTCGACTACGAGCGCGACCTCGGCCTCCCGGGCGAGGAGCCGTGGACGCGCGGGTTCACGCCGGGCGGCTACCGCGCCCAGCTGTGGAAGATCGAGATGTACGCCGGCTTCGGCTCGGCGGAGGACGCCAACCAGCGCTACCGCTACCTGATCGAGCACGGCAGCACGGGCGGCGTCTCGATGGCGCTCGACCTCCCGACCCAGATCGGCCTGGACTCCGACGACGACATGGCCACCGCCGAGGTCGGCCAGATGGGCGTCGCGCTCTCCTCGCTCGCCGACGTCGAGCGCGTGTTCGACGGCATCCCGCTCGACCGCGTCGGCCACATCTTCACGACCGCCAACTGCATCGGCCCGCTCGCCGCCGCCTGGTTCCTCGCGCTCGCGCGCAAGCAGGGCATCTCCCCCGACGCGTTCTCGGTGCAGATCCAGAACGACCCGATCAAGGAGTACATCGCGCGCGGCACGCAGTTCGTGCCGATCGAGGCCTCGGTGCGCCTCGCCACCGACATGCTCCAGTACGTCAACGAGCACGCGCCGACGTGGCTGCCGATCAGCATCTCGGGCTCGCACATGAAGCAGGCCGGCTCGAGCTGCGTGCAGGAGGCGGCGTTCACGATCTGCAACGGGATCGCCTACGTCGAGACGTGCTTGGCCAAGGGCATGAAGATCGACGACTTCGGCCACACGATCGAGCTGCACTTCTGCACGGAGATGGACTTCTTCGAGGAGGTCGCCAAGTACCGGGCGGTGCGCGCGGTGTGGACGCAACTGGTGCGCGAGCGCTTCGGCGGCACCACCGAGCGCGCCCAGCACTTCCGCCTGCACGCGGCGACGTCGGGGCGGCCGCTGACGGCTCAGCAGCCGCTCAACAACATCTCCCGCATCACGATGCAGATCCTGGCCCAGATCCTGGGCGGCTGCGAGCAGACCCGGACCGCCTCGTTCGACGAGGCGCTCGGCATCCCCACCGAGCTCGCGGCCCGGACCTCGGTCCGCGCGAACCAGATCATCGGCTACGAGACGGGGGTCGGGCACACCGCCGACCCGCTGGGCGGCTCGTACTACCTGGAGTCCCTCACCGACGAGTTCCGGCGCCGGATCTGGGAGGAGATCGCCAAGGTCGACGACATGGGCGGCGCGATCGAGGCTACGCGCCGCGGCTACTTCCAGGGGGAGCTCTCCGACGGCGCCTACCGCGACCAGGTCAAGGTCGACTCGGGCGAGAAGGTGATCGTCGGCGTCAACCGCTTCCAGGTCGACGAGGAGCCCGAGCTACCGGTGTTCGAGCTCGACGAGACCGCCATCGAGCGGCAGGTCGCGCGCCTGAACGACACGCGCGCGACGCGCGACGAGGCGGCGGCCCAGGCCGCGCTGGGGCGGCTGCGCGAGGTGTGCGCCGGCGACGGCAACGTGATGCCCGCGGTGATGGACTGCGTCGAGGCCTACGCCACGACCGGCGAGGTCGCGCGCGTGTGGCGCGACGTGTTCGGCGAGTACCGGCCGGAGACGCTGCGGCTGTGAGCATCCGGGTCGTCGTCTCCAAGATCGGCCTCGACGGTCACGACCGCGGGGCCAAGGTGATCGCGCGCGGGCTCCGCGACGCGGGCATGGAGGTCATCTACACCGGCCTTCGCCGCCGCCCCGAGGAGCTCGCCGAGATCGTGCTCCAGGAGGACGCCGACGTGCTCGGGCTCTCGATCCTGTCGGGCGGCGTCGTGCCGCTGAGCACGGCGGTGGTCGCCGCGTTGCGCGAGCGCGAGCTGGACGACGTGGTGGTGATCGTCGGCGGGATCATCTCGCCGGCGATGGCGGCCAAGCTGCGCGAGGTGGGGATCGAGGGCGCGTTCGGGCCCGGCACGTCGATCGACGAGATCGCCGAGTTCACCCGCGGCGAGGTCGCCCGCAAGCGCGGCGCGCCGGCCTAGGTCAGCGCCGGCCCGAGCCGGCGCCAGTGCTCGCGCGGAACGGCCTCGCGGTGGCCCGCCACGACCTGCACGCACACGTGGTCGGCGCCCGCGTCGCGGTGCGCCTCGACCGCCCGCCGCGCTGCCGCCTCGTCGCCCCACGGGACGAGCGTGTCCACCAGCCGGTCGCTGCCGTCGCCCGCCCAGTCCTCGTCGGTGAGGCCGAGCTCTCGCCAGCTGTTGCGGTAGTTCTCGAGCGGGAGGTAGATCGCGAGGTGCGCGCGCGCGATCTCGCGCGCCCGGCCCGGATCCGTCTCGAGCACGACGGTCTGCTCCGGGGCGAGCAGCGGCTCCGGCCCGAGGATCTCTCGCGCGCGGGCGGTGTGCTCCGGCGTGACGAGGTAGGGGTGGGCGCCGAGCGTCCGCTGGCCCGCGAGGCGGAGCATCCCCGGGCGCAGCGCCGCCAGCACGCGCCCGCGCTCGGGCACCGGCTGCGGCGCCGCGTCGAGCCCGTCGAGGTAGCGGCGCATGGCCGGGAGCGGCTTCTCGTAGCGCGCGACCCCGTCGGCGTCGACGAACTTCTGGTGGCTGACGCCGAGCCCGAGCAGGAAGCGGCCCGGGTGGTCCGCGGTGAGCTCCGCGTGCCGGGCCGCGACGACGTCGGGCGCCTCGACGTAGATGCTGAGGATGCCGGTCGCGATCGTGATCGAGCGCGTGCCGTCGAGCGCGGCCGCGATCGTGTCGAGCACGCCGCTGCGCGTCCCGCCCGCGATCCACAGCGCCGAGAAGCCGAGCTCTTCGAGCTCCGCGATCGCCTCGGTGGCCTCC
The DNA here is from genome assembly GCA_963764385.1 of uncultured Solirubrobacteraceae bacterium. Taxonomy (GTDB): domain Bacteria; phylum Actinomycetota; class Thermoleophilia; order Solirubrobacterales; family Solirubrobacteraceae; genus DATFQI01. The sequence goes on from CAVXSJ010000014.1 coordinate 28,929, forward strand.
GAGGGATCGAGCGAGCGCAGGCCGGCGTTCCAGACGCCGGTGCCCCCGAGCGCGCTCAGGCCGGCGCCGCCGGTGCCGCCGGGCGCGCTCATGCCGGCACCGCGACCTTCACGGCCGGCGCGCGCTCGCGGCGCGGGATCGCGAGCGAGCACGCGAAGCCGGCGAGGGACGCCGCGGCGGCGAACGCGAAGGTCAGGACGTAGCCGCCCTCGGAGGCGAGCCCGGTGGTGCCCACCACGGTCGCGGCCAGGATGGCGGCCGATGCCGCGGCGCCGAGCGCCATTCCGATGGTGCGCATGACCATGTTCATACCGGTCACGATGCCGACGTCGTGCGCCGCCACCGCGGCGACGACCAGGTTCGCGAGCCCGGCCAGCGCGAGCGCCTGGCCGACGCCCAGCCCGCCGGAGGCGAGCAGGAGCCAGCCGACGTCGCCGTGGGCCACCACGATCAGGATCGCCGACGCCGCGTTCGTGGCCGCGCCGGCGAGCAGGGTCGGCCGGGAGCCCTTCCGCTCGCACAGATGCCCGGCGATGGGCGCAAAGACCATCATCAGCACGCCGTGCGGCACCAGCACGAGCCCGGAGGCGGCGACGGACATGCCGAAGCCGTAGCCCGACGACGAGGGCACCTGCGCGAAGAGGGGAATCGCCGCGAAGGCGGTGAAGCTCCCGGCGCCGACGAACAGCGCCGCGGCGTTGGCCAGCGAGACGGTCCGGTCGCGCATCAGCCCGAGGTCGACGAGCGGCTCCGGCAGCCTCCGCTCGAGCCGCGTCCAGGCGCCCAGCAGCACGGCGGAGGTCGTCGAACAGCCCGAGCACGGGCGCGGAGACGAGGCCCCACTCGGGCGCGCGCGTGATCGCCAGCAGCAGGCAGACGAGCACGGCCGAGAGGCCGGCGGCGCCCAGGAGGTCGAGCCGCGGGGCCGCGCCCGAGGGCGCGTCGCGGATCACGAGCGGCGCGGCGAGCGCGGGGACGGCGCCCACCATCCCGACCCAGAACACCGACGACGCCCCGGCGTGATCGGTGATCACGCCCGCGATGGGGGGACCCGCCGCGGCGCCGACGCCCAGGCTCACCGACAGCGCGCCGATCGCCGTCATCATCCGCCCGGGCGGGAACGTGTCGCGGATCACGCCGTACGCGAGCGGGAACACGCCGCCGGCCACGCCCTGGAGCACCCGGCCGGCGATCGCCGGCCCCAGGCTCCCGGTGAGGGCGCAGAGGATCGATCCGGCGCAGAAGATGGCGGCCACGACCGCGAGCATCCGGCCGCGCCCGTACAGGTCCCCGAGCCTGCCCACCAGCGGGGTGGCGACGGCGGCGGCGAGGAGGTAGGAGGTGATCAGCCACGACACCGCCGCGTGCCCGACACCGAGCCGCTCCGCGAGCGCGGGGATGGCCGGCAGGATCAGCGTCTGCGACAGCGAGTAGGTCAGCCCCGCCGCCAGCAGGATGACGAGGACGAGCCCGGACGCCCGTGGCGTCTCCGAGGGGGCTGTGGCGGCGGTCCTGGTCACGTCGGGCGGGGTCGAACCGGGATCCTAGCTTAAGCGGACTCAAGCGTTCCGCTTAGGCGGGTAGGCTCCGACCCATGGGCGATGCGCGGCCGTTGCGAGCGGATGCCGAACGCAACCGGCGACGGATCGTCGACGCCGCCGTCGAGGTGATCGGGCGGCGCGGGCTCGACGCCGGCGTGGACGAGATCGCGAAGGCCGCCGGCGTCGGCCGAGGCACGCTGTACCGCCGCTTCGCCACGAAGGACGAGCTGGTCCGCTCGATCGTCGTGGACCGCACCGAGCGCGCGCTGGCCGCGATGGAGCGCGCCGCCGCCGGCGACGATCCCTGGGAGGCGCTGGCCGGCACGATCCACGCGCTCGCCAGCCACCTCGCGCACGACCGCGGGCTGTTCGACACGCTGACGCGCGGCGGCCGAGGCGTCGACGTCGTGCCGCAGCGCCCCGACTGGTTCCGCGCCGCGCTCGAGCCGCCGCTGGTCCGCGCCCGCCGGGACGGCCTCGTCCGAGACGACGTCTCGCCGCGCGACGTGATCGCGCTCGCCGCCGCGGTGTCGCAGATCGTCCCGGGCGACCCTGCCGACGGGCAGGACCTGTGGGAGCGCTACCTCGCGATCGCGCTCGACGGCCTCCGTGCCTCCGCGGCGGGCCCCGGCGCGCTGCCGCACGCCGCGCCCGACGTCCCGCCCTCGATCCGATGAGCGCCCCCGAGCCCGGCGTGATCCAGCGCAAGCTGCGGATGCCGCCGCTGTCGGGCTCGGTCATCGTGCGCCCGCGGGTCGAGCGCCTGCTGGCCTCGCTCGTCGACGCGCATCCCGTGCTGGTCGTCTCGGCGACGGCCGGCTCGGGCAAGACGACCGCCGTCGCGCGCGCCGCCGGGCTGCTCGACCGGCGCGTCGCATGGCTCACCGTGGACCGCACCGACCGCGGCGCCGGGCCGGCTCGTCGCGTACCTGGAGGCGGCGCTCGCCCGCGCCGCCCCGTCGGCGGCGGGCGTCGCGCGCGGCGCGCTCGCGGCCGGGCTCTCGCACCCCGAGGCGGCCGGCCTGCTCGCCGAGGCGACGGGCGAGGAGCCGCTCGTGCTGGTGCTCGACGACCTCGAGCGCCTCGACGACGGCGAGGACGCGTGGGCGGTGGTCGAAGCGCTCGTCCGCTACATGCCGCCGGCGATGCGGATCGTGCTGATCAGCCGCCGCGACGTTCCCGCCGCGGCCACGTCCGCCCACCCGGCGGCCGCTGCGCTCGGCGAGACCGACCTCGCGTTCACCATCCCCGAGGCCGCCGACGCGCTCGCCGCGCTGGGCACCGAGGACGTCGACGCCGACGCGGCCGTGCGGGCGACCGGCGGCTGGGTCACCGGCGTGCTGTTCGAGGTGTGGCGCGCCGCCTCGCACACGGCGGGGACGGGCGGCGAGGCCGACCCGCTGCGCGGCTACCTCGCCGCCCACATCGTCGGCCGCCTCGGCGCCGAGGACACCGACTTCCTGGAGCGCACGCGCTGCTGGTCGACGTCAGCGCCGCCAGGGCGGAGCAGCTGGGGATCGCCGACGCCGGCGAGCGGCTCGCGTCCGTCCGGGCCGCGCACCTGCCCGTGGCCTGGCACGCGGACGGGACGCGTGATGCGCTGCCATCCCCGCTTCCGCGAGTACCTCGTCGCGCGCCTCGAGCGGCGCCCGTCGGCCGAGGTCCGTGCGCTGCGGCTCGCGCACGGGCGGCTGCTGGCCGGGCGGGGCTCGACGAGGAGGCGACGGAGGGGCTGCTGGCCGCGGGCGAGCCGGCCGAGGCGCTCGCCCCCGCAGAGCGCGCGATCGTCGGCGTCACCGAGCGGCTCGACCTGGCGGTCGCCGAGCGCTGGCTGCAGGCGCTGTCCGGCGTCGAGCGCGACCCGACCTCCCCGCTCGTCACCGCCGAGCTGATGCTCGCCGTCGGCCGCGAGGACTACCGGCGAGGGCTGGAGATCGCCGACGACCTCGCCGCGCGCGGCCGCCGCGACGAGCTTGCGGCGTCGTCCCCGCGCGTCGCCGCGCTGATGGCCTGGTCCTACCTGCACGTCGGCCGGTTCGACGAGGTGCGGGCGCTGCTCGCGGTGGCGGGCCCGGACCCGTCCGCCGACGCGGTCCGCTACGCGATGCTCCCGCTCGAGGACCGGCCGGGGGGAGACGCCGCTGGCCACGCCGGTGCCGACCGGCAGCGCCGTCGACGCGCTGCTGCTGCGCGCCAGCTACCACCTCGGCCGCCTCACCGAGCTCGCCGAGCCGCCCGCCTCGCGGTGGGTCGAGGCGGTGACGAGCCCGTGGAGGATCGGGGCGCTGCGCGCCACCGGGCGCACGCAGCGCGCGCTCGAGCTCTACGAGGACGCGCGGGCGGCGGGCGTGGCCACCGTCGGCGCTACACGCCGCGGTCGGCCCGGAGGTCCTGATCGACGCCGGGCGCGCGGCGGACGCCCACGACGCGCTCGTGCGCGGGCGCGAGATCGCGCGGCGCAGCGGCTCGCTGATCTTCGAGCTCTTCAACGGCGTCGCCGAGGCCAAGCTCGCGCTGCGCCTCGAACACGACCCGGCCGCCGCCCGCGCCGTGCGTCGAGCGGCTGGAGACGCGAGCTCGGCGCCCGCCGGTTCCCGCACGTCCGCGAGATGCTCGACACCTGGTACGGCCTCGCGCTGCTCCAGGAGGGCGAGGACGCGGCGGCGCTCGTCCGGCTGCGCCGCGCCGTCGACGGCATGCTGCCGGGCGGCCGGCTGCTCGAGCTGCCGACAGCCGCCGTCTACCTGTCCGAGGCCGAGTGGCGGGCGGGCTCGGAGGACCGCGCCGACCGCGCCGCCGACCTGGCGCTCGAGGGCGCCCGGCGCCAGGGCTCCAACCACCTGCTGCTGCAGGCGCTCGCCGACTTCCCGGCCGTCGCCTCACGCCGCATCGATGCGGAGCCCGGCGGCGACTCGCCGTGGCACGACCTCGGCCGCGCGCTGATCGCCCAGGGCCATCCCCTCGAGGCGCTGCAGGTGCCGTCGGTCGAGCTGCGCGAGTTCGGCGCGCCCCGAGATCCGCGTCGACGGCGAGGAGGTCAAGCCGCGGATCGCCAAGAGCTACGAGCTGCTCGCCTACCTCGCGGGCCACCCGGCCGGCGTCGACCGCGAGGAGCTGCTCGGCGCGCTGTTCGCGGGCCGGGCCGACGACTCCGCGCGGGCCTACCTGCGCCAGGCGGTCCACCAGCTGCGCCAGATCCTTCCCGGCGAGGGGCTCGTCTCCGCGAACGGGCAGGTCCGGCTCGCCGAGGGCCTGCGGCTCACCGCCGAGTCCCACCGGCTCGAGGCCCGGCTCGCCGAGGCGGCGCGGATGCGCGGCGACGAGCGGCTCGCCGCGACGGTCGAGGCGCTCGCGCCGGTGGACGCGCGGCGAGTACCTGCCCGGCGTCGATTCCGCGTGGACCGACGAGCGGCGCCGCGTGCTGGCCGACCTGGTCGCCGGCGCGCGCTACGAGGCCGCCGAGCTGGCGTTCTCCGCGGGCCGCTTCGACGACGCGCAGCAGTGGGCGCAGGCGGTCCTGCGGACCGAGCCCTACCGCGAGGCGGCGTGGCGGCTGACGATGCGGATCGCCAACGCGCTCGGCGACGACGACGGCGTGATCGTCGCCTACCAGGGCTGCGAGCAGGCGCTCGGGACGCTCGGGATCGGCCCCGCCCACAGCACCCGCCAGCTCCTCGAGCGCCTCCGCCGCTAGGCCCGGATCCGTCGATTCCCGCGGGGCCTCGCCGCCGTGGCCGATCGGCTCTGACTCGGCCCACGACGCCGAGTCATCCACGGATGATCGACGGATCCAGGCCACGCCGTTTCGGGCGCGTTAACGGCCGCCGGGCTGAATGCGGCCTGCACGACTCGAGTGGAGAGGAGGACGGCTTGATGCAGGCGAGCACGACCGTGGCCGACGAGTCGGCGACGGAGGAGAAGCCGGCCAAGCGGCAGATCATCGACACCGACGTCCACGAGATGCCGGTGTCCATCAAGGACCTGCTGCCGTACCTCGAGCCGCAGTGGCACAAGTTCATCGCGTCGGGCTGGTCGCACCCCTATTTCTTCAGCTACGCCTATCCCCGCGAGGACGGCTTCGCCCGCGCCGACGCGATCCCGGAGCGCGGCGGCCCGGCCGGCTCGGACCCCGAGCTCCTGCGGACCCAGCTGCTCGACGGCCACGGCGTCGACGTCGCGATGCTGACCGGCCTGTTCTACCCGTCGGACTCGCAGGTGCAGTTCGAGTTCGCGACCGCGCTGGCGTCGGCCTACAACGACTGGATCATCGAGAAGTGGCTGGCGTTCGACGACCGGCTGCGCGGCTCGGTGTGCCTCAACGTCAACGACCCAGAAGGCGCCGCGCGGGAGATCGACCGGATCGGCCCGCACCCCGGCTTCCTGCAGGTGATGCTCCCGCCGCTGCGCGAGGGCTACGGCCAGGCCCGCTACGACCCGATCTTCGAGGCCGCGGTCCGCAACGACCTCCTCGTGGGGATGCACCCGTCCTCGTACGCGCCGACCGCGCTCGGCTATCCCCCGTACCTGGTCGAGTGGCGGATCTGCAGCGCGCCGCAGCACCACATGAGCCAGGTGGTGTCGCTGATCTTCAGCGGCGTGTTCGAGCGCCACCCGGAGGTCCGGATGGTGTTCATCGAGGGCGGCTGGACGTGGCTGCCGCACCTACTCGGGCGGATGGACGAGAACTACCGCTCGCTGCGCGCCGAGATCCCGTGGCTGAAGCGGATGCCGAGCCAGTACGTGCTCGACCACATGCGGTTCACGACCCAGCCGATGCCGGACATGAGCGCCGACCAGCTGCTGGCTTTCATCGAGCTGATCGGCTCCGACGAGATGCTGCTGTTCTCGAGCGACTATCCCCACTTCGACGCCGACAACCCGTTCCGCGCGTTCCCGCGCGTGCCCGCCGAGCTGATGCACAAGATCCAGTACGAGAACGCCAAGAGCTGGTACAGGCTCTAGGCCAGGAGGAGGAGTCCCAATGGCGATCGACGAGAAGCCGGCCCGCACCGTGGTCCCGGACTACAGCGTCCGGCAGTTCAACCGGGAGGACATCCCGGATCACGACCCCGAGCACCCGATGGCGGAGATCTTCCGCTTCACCGACCAGTCGCCGATCATGTGGCACGAGAACCGGATCGGCGCCACCAACCACCCGTGGTGGTTCTACCGGGTCGACCACGTGTCGCAGTGGTTCACCGCCATGTGCATCAGCGTCCTCCAGCCGGGCGAGGCGTGCGGCTTCCACTCGCACCGCGACGAGACCGAGGGACCGTACGAGTGCTGGTACATGTGCCTCAAGGGCGAGGGCCAGCTGCGCACCGAGTACTTCGACACGAAGCTCGAGACCTACGACACCGCGTTCATGCCGACCGGCTGCTCGCACCAGTTCCGCAACGTCAGCCAGGAGCCGGTGTGGTGGATGACGCTCTCCACCCGCGGCGGCCACGCGCTCAAGGTCGACACCTACGCGATCGAGTGCTCCGAGGACCGGCCCGGCTACATGGAGGAGTACAACCGCATCATGGAGTCGCGCAAGGCGCGCGGCCTCCCGACGCCGTAGCGCCATGGACGCGCATCGGCAGAGCACGGGCGACCTGGTGCGGCGCTCAGCCGCGCGCTCGCCGGGCAAGGTGGCGATCGTCTTCGGCGAGCAGCGCTGGACCTACGCGGAGCTGGTTCGGCGCGGCGAGGCGGTGGCGGCCGGCCTCGCCGAGGTCGGCGCGGCGCCGGGCGAGCGCGTCGTCGTGCTCGGCCGCAACAGCGCCGACTACGCGATCGCCTGGCTCGCCACCCAGTTCCTGGGCGCGATCCACGTGCCGGTCAACTTCATGCTCGGCGCGTCCGAGGTGGCGTACGTGCTCGAGCACTCGGGCGCGAGCGTCGCGCTCGCCGATGCCGACCTGATGCCTACGCTGGAGGCCGCCGCCGCGGAGTGCGGCAGCGGCGCCGAGCTGCGCGTGCTCGGCGAGGTCGAGGGCGCAGGCCCGGTCGAGACGCCGTCGATCGAGGGCGAGGACATCGCCCAGATCGCGTACACGAGCGGGACGGAGTCCTCGCCGAAGGGCGCGATGCTCTCCCACCGCGCGCTGATCGCCGAGTACGTCTCCTGCATCACCGCCGGCGAGTACCGCGAGAGCGACGTGCTGCTGCACTCGCTGCCGCTCTACCACTGCGCGCAGATGCACTGCTTCCTGATGCCGGGCCTCTACCTCGGCGCCACGAACGTGATCCTCCCGGGCGCCGTCCCGGGGGACATGATCGCCGCCGTCGCCGAGCACGGCGTGACCTCGATCTTCTCGCCGCCGACGGTGTGGATCGGGCTGCTGGGCGACCCCGGCTTCAGCGCCGAGGGGCTCGCCTCGGTCGAGAAGGCCTACTACGGCGCGTCGATCATGCCGGTGGCGACGGTGCGCGAACTGCTCGACCGGCTGCCAGGGGTCCGGCTGTTCAACTACTACGGCCAGACGGAGCTGGGGCCGCTGGCGACGTGCCTGCCGCCGGAGGAGCAGCTGACCAAGCCGGGCTCCGCCGGACGCGCCGTGCTCAACGTCGAGACGCGCGTCGTCGACGACGAGATGAACGACGTCGCCCCCGGCGACGTGGGGGAGGTCGTGCACCGCTCCCCGCAGCTGACCTCCGGCTACTACAACGACGAGGCCCGCACGGCCGAGGCGTTCGCGGGCGGCTGGTTCCACAGCGGCGACCTCGCGACGCGCGACGAGGACGGCTACATCACGATCGTCGACCGCAAGAAGGACATGATCAACACCGGCGGCGAGAACGTCTCCAGCCGCGAGGTGGAGGAGGCGATCTACGCCCACCCGGAGGTCTCCGAGGTCGCGGTCGTCGCGCTCCCGGATCCGAAGTGGATCGAGGCGGTGTGCGCCGTCGTCGTCCGGCGCCCCGGCTCGGAGGTCAGCGCCGAGGAGCTGATCGCGTTCACGCGCGAGCGCCTGGCGGGCTTCAAGGTGCCCAAGCGCGCGGAGTTCGTCGACGCGCTGCCCAAGAACCCGAGCGGCAAGATCCTCAAGCGGGAGCTGCGCGACGCTTACTCGGACACCGGGGCCGTCGCGTAGCCGATGGCGGAGGGGACCCGGATCTGCAGCGCCGACGAGGTCGCTCCCGGAGAGAAGCGGCGGGTGATGATCGGCCGCAAGGCGCTGGTCCTGTGCCGGTCGGCCTCTGGTGACTTCTACGCCGTGTCGGACAACTGCCCCCACCAGGGCGCGTCGATGTGCCTGGGCACGCTCGACGGGATGATGTTCTCGACGGCGCCCGGGCGCTACGAGTACGGCCGCGAGGGCGAGATCCTCCGCTGTCCCTGGCACGCCTGGGAGTTCGACGTCACCACCGGCGCGAGCGTGTGGGGCGAGGACTCCTACCGGCTCGCGACGTACCCGGTGACGGTCGAGGACGGCGACGTGTTCGTCGGCTCCCGCAAGCGATGAGCGCGCCCGTCGCGGCCGAGTACGACCTGCTCGCGCCCGCGACGCTCGCCGACCCGTATCCGCTGTACCGCTCGCTGCGCGAGCAGGGTTCCGTGCACTGGAGCGAGTCGCTCGGCGGCTGGGGTCTGACCCGCCACGCCGACGTGCGCCCCGCGCTCAACGACGGCGACCTCTCCGCGCGCCGCTTCGCGCCCTACCTGGAGCGGCTGGCCGGGCGGGCGGACGCCGACCCGCACGACGTGCGGCTGTACGAGAGCCTGAGCCGCTGGTTCACCTTCGACGACCCGCCCGGGCACACGCGGCTGCGCACGTTCACGCGGAAGGTCTTCTCGGCGCCGATGAAGGCGATGGGCGGCTCGGTCGAGGCGCTCGTCGACGAGCTGCTCGACGGCATCGAGGCCAACGGGTGCGGCGACGTGATCGCCGACTTCGCCCGCCCGCTGTCGGTGGGCGCGATCGCCGACCTGCTCGGGGTGCCGCGCGAGCACTGCGACCGCTTCACCGCGTGGTCGGACCTGCTGACGCAGGTGATCGGCGGCGCGCTCCAAGTCGGTGACCGCCGCCGCCGCGCCTCCGAGGGCGTCGAGGCGCTCGACGAGTACCTCGGCGAGCTCGTGCGCCGCCGCCGCGCCGAGCCGTCGCCCGACCTGATCGGCCGGCTCGCGGCGACCGACGGCGACGGCGCCCCGACCGACGAGGAGATCGCCGCGATCGGCGCGATGATGCTGTTCGCCGGGCACGGCACGACGACCAACCTGATCGGCAACGGGCTGCTCGCGCTGCTGCGCCACCCCGACCAACTGGACGTCCTGCGCCGCGACGCCGGCCTGGTGCCCGCCGCCGTCGAGGAGCTGCTGCGGTTCGACTCGCCGGTCCAGGTCACCGTCCGCAACGCGGCGCGCGACGGCGCGCTCGGCGTCGAGGAGATCGCGGCCGGCGACCGCGTGTTCCTGTTCGTGGCGTCGGCCAACCGGGACGCGCCGGGCGTCGACTCGCCCGATGAGCTCGACGTCACCCGCGGCGACGGGCGGCACCTGACGTTCGGCTACGGGATCCACTTCTGCATCGGCGCGCCGCTCGCGCGGATCGAGGCGCCGGTCGCGTTCGCGCGGCTGATCGAGCGCTTCCCCAAGCTCCGGCTCGCCCTGCCCGAGGACGAGCTGGAGTGGCAGCGCACGGTCGGCTTCCGGGGGCCCCAGTCGCTCCCGGTGCGGGTGGACTGAGGCGTGATCGTCGAACGCGACGTGGGCATGACGACGCGCGACGGCGTCCGCCTGTCGGCGGATGTCTTTCGCCCCGGCGACGACGCGCCTCACCCGGTGCTGATGCAACGCACCCCCTACGGGCGGACGATGCCGCTGTACCTGCACGCCACCGGCATCGACGTCATCGCGGCGGTCGAGCGCGGCTACGCGGTCGTCTCCCAGGACTGCCGCGGGCGGTTCGGGTCCGAGGGCGAATGGCGCCCGTTCCGTCACGAGGCCGACGACGGCTACGACGCCGTCGAGTGGGTCGCCGAACTGCCGTGGTGCGACGGACAGGTCGGCATCTGGGGCTGCTCGTACATGGGCACCACCGCGCTGCAGGCGGCGATCGCGAACCCGCCCCACCTGCGCGCCGTCATGGCCTACATGGCCGGCCCCAGCCCGCACCAGGGGTGGGCGTACACGGGCGGCGCGTTCGAGCTCGGCTTCGCCTCCTTCTGGGCCACGCGCGGCGCGTGGGAGACCCTCCGCCGCCTCGACGTCGACGACGCCGCGCGTGCCGCGCTGACCGCCGAGCTGAAGGCGGCGACCGCGCGCCCGACGAGCCTGATCGGCCGCCTGCCTGTCGCCGAGGCGGCGGGCACCCGCGAGGAGCTGGTCCCGTTCTGGCGCGAGTGGCTCGAGCACCCCGAGCTCGACGACTGGTGGCGGGCGGTTGACGTTCCCGCGCGCGCCCACGACATCTCGGTGCCGGTGCTGCACATCTCCGGCCTCTCCGACAACCTGCTGGGCGGCCACCTCGCGCTCGAGGCCGCGCTCGCTGCGCACCCGTCGCCGGAGGTGCGCGACGCCCACCGCTTCGTGCTCGGCCCGTGGGACCACGAGAGCTACCAGACCTCGCGCCCGTCGGCCTCCGGGCAGCTCGACTTCGGCCCCGAGGCGCGCAACGGCTTCGCGCTCAACGACCCGCTGAGCCGCGAGTGGTTCGACCACTGGCTGCTCGGCGCCGACACCCCGCTGGTCACCAGCGCGCGGGCATGGCACTTCCGCACGGGGACCGACGAATGGCGCCGCGACGACGCGTGGCCGCCGCCCCACGAGGAGACGGCGCTGCACCCGGCCGCCGGCGGCGCGCTCGGCCGGGAGCCCGCCCGCGACACCACGGACACCTACCGCTACGACCCCGGCGACCCGACCCCGAGCGTGGGCGGCCGGACGCTCTCGCCCGTCTACCACCCGCCCGGCGCGCAGGACCAGCGCGCGGTCGAGGCGCGCGACGACGTGCTCGTGTACTCGACCGCCGCGCTCGAGCGACCGGTGGTCGTCGCGGGCGAGGCGCGGCTCGAGCTGCGCGCGGCGAGCTCCTGCGAGGACACCGACTTCACCGCCAAGCTGGTCGACGTCGAGCCGGACGGCTACTGCCGCAACGTCGCCGAGGGCATCGTCCGCGCGCGCTACCGCGACGGCGCCGAGGCGCTGCTCGTGCCGGGCGAGCCGGTCGTGTTCACGATCGAGTTGATGGCCGTCTCGCACGCGTTCCGCCCCGGCCACCGGATCCGGCTCGAGATCGCGAGCGCGGCGTACCCGCACTTCAGCCGCAACCTCAACTCGGCCGTGCGCCCGGAGCACGGCGGCGAGGGCGACATCCGGGTCGCGCAGCAGACGCTCTATCACGACGGAACCAGACTCGTGCTCCCACTTGTTCCACATAACGAGACAACGGTTCCAAATCGTGATAGCGTCGCGCCATGAGGGTTCGAGCGGCTCGTGGAGGAGCGGGCGCGTGGACGTCGCGTATCTGATCCGGCGCTCCGCGCGGGATCATCCCGGCGCCCCGGCCGTGGAGGATGAGACGAACGCGCTGACGGCGCGGGAGCTCGTCGCGCGCGCCGAGCGCATCGCGAACGCGCTCGACGGAATGGGGGTTCCACCTCGTGCGTCGGTCGGGATCCTGATGGAGAACCGCTGGGAGTACGTCGTCGTCGACGCCGCGATCGCGCTCGCCCGCCGCGTCCGCGTCGCCTTCAACGCACGGCTGCACCTCGACGACTTCGCGTTCATGGCCGCCGACGCCGGCGTCGCCGTGCTGTTCCACTCCGGCCGCTACGCGGAGGAGGCGCAGGCGCTCAAGGAGCAGCTGGGTATCGCGACCGTCGACGTCGACACCGAGCTGGACGCGCTCGCCGAGCGCGGCGACCCGGCCCGCGTCGTGCGCGACGGCGATCCCGAGGACGCGGCCTGGATCACCTACACCTCGGGCACCACCGGTCGGCCCAAGGGCGTGGTGCTCAGCCACCGCTCGATCTGCACCGTCGCCTTCAACCTCCTGCTGGAGCTCGGGCCCGTCCGCCCCGGCCGGCAGGTCGTGCTGACCCAGGCGCTCTCGCACGGCGCCGGCTACTTCGTCCTCCCGTGGCTGATCTCCGGCGCCGGCGTCTACGTCGTGCGGAAGTTCGACCCCGCCGAGGTCGTGACCGTCGCCGCGCGGCCGCAGGCCGACACCCTGAAGATCGTCCCGGCGATGATCCCGCCGCTGCTCGAGGCGGCCGGCGGGGAGGGTCTCGACTACGAGTCGGTCGTCTACGGCGCCGCGCCGATCGCCCCCGCCCTGCTCGAGCAGGCGCTCGACCGCCTCGGCCCGGTGCTGGTGCAGATCTACGGGCAGAGCGAGGCGCCGGTGACGCTGACCTGCCTGGCCAAGGAGGACCACCCGGGCGACGGCGACCACCGCTTCAGCGCGGGGCGCGCGTGGCGGACCGTGGCCACCGAGGTGCGCGACGCCGACGGCGTTGCGGTCGGCGCCGACGGCGTCGGCGAGCTCTACGTCCGCGCGCCGCAGGCGATGACGGGCTACCACGGCCTCCCCGACGCGACGGCCGCGGCGTGCGTCGACGGCTGGATCCGCACCAGCGACATGGCCCGCGAGGACGAGCGCGGCTACATCCACCTGCTGGGGCGCCGCGACGAGATGATCAACTCGGGCGGCTACAACATCTCGCCGCGCGAGGTGGAGCGCGTCCTCAACGAGCATCCCGCCGTCTCGGAGGTGGTCGTGTTCGGCCGGCCGGACGAGCGCTGGGGCCAGTCCGTGACCGCCGCGGTGTGCGCGGCGACGGGGGAGACGGTGTCCCCCAGCGAGCTGTCCGAGTTCGCCCGGCCCCGGCTCGGGTTCCGCGCGCCGAAGTCGATCAGCGTCCTCGACGCGATCCCGATGACGCCGTACGGGAAGGTCGATCGGTCACGCCTGATCGCGGCCGTGGATGCGCTCGTAGAGGGTAGTTAGTTTGATATCTTACTTTCGTAGTTCCAACTGAGGTTGCGCGACGGAGGAGGTCGCAGGAACCGTGGACTCACCATTCTTCGGTGTACGACCGGCCGGCTGGATCAGAGACGATCCGGCGGGCCAGGCCGCGCGGCTGCTCGACTGGGCGGAGCTCGCCGACGACCTCGGCTTCGACGTCCTGTACGTGGGCGACAGGCTGCTGTCGAAGGCGGGCGGCCCGGAGCTGGCCGTCTACGAGGCGCCGATGATCGACCCGTTCGTGCTGCTCTCCGCGATGGCGGCGCGCACCGAGCGGATCCGCCTCGCGCCGCTGATCGCGGTCGTCCCGTTCCGCCACCCGGCGCAGCTGGCGAAGATCACGGCGAGCCTCGACGTCGTGTCCAACGGGCGCTTCATCTTCGGCGCGGGCTCCGGCTGGAGCGACGCGGAGCTGCGGATGTTCGACATCGACCGCAAGCGCCGCGGCGTGCAGATGGAGGAGGGCATCAACTTCATCCGGCGGCTGTGGGCCGGCGAGGCGATCACCGAGGACGGTGAGTTCTGGCAGCTCGACGGCGTCCGCGTCACGCCCGCACCGGTGCAGGAGCCCGGGCCGCCGGTGTGGCTCGCCTCGTTCGCGCCCGACGACGCGGTCACGTGGGCGGGGACCTTCGGCGGCGGTCAGCGCCGCGCGCTCGAGCGGATCGGCCGCGTGGCCGACGGCTGGGCGCCGCTCACCTACTCCGCCGGGCACAAGATCCAGCTGAGCCCCGAGCAGTTCGCCGAGGGCTGGCGGATCATCGCCGACTCGGCGAGCGCCGCCGGCCGCGACCCGGACGCCATCTCGATCATCTACCCGCACTGGATAGAGATCGTCGACTCCGAGGAGGACCGGAAGGCGTGCGAGGAGGGCCTGGCGCGCTTCTTCCCCGGCTCCTACGAGGACGGGCAGGCGACGTACCTGATCGGCACCGCCGAGGAGATCGCCGCGCGCATCCGCGCGCACACGTCGAAGCTGCCGCGGGTCGACGGCTACCTGTTCACGTCGATCACGGAGCGCCCGGGCCAGCTCGAGGCGATCTCGGAGCACCTGAAGCCACTGCTGAAGAAGACCTAGTGGTCAAACATTGGACCAAAGCGATACGATGTTGAGAGGCGCGCCTGAGGGGGCGCGTCGAGGAGGGAGCGAGAGGTGAGCGCAACGGAGCAGTCCAACGGGCGTGGGGCTCTGCCCTGGCACGTCGACGTACCACCGATCCGTCGCTGGGTCGAGTCCATGGAGCAGGACGGGAACGGCGAAGAGGCCTGGAAGCGCGTGCGCGCCTGGGACCAGATGGTCGAGGAGCACGGCGTCGTCAACGTCTCCAAGGAGGGACGCGTCGGCGTCGTCGAGCTCTCCTATCCGGCCAAGGGCAACGCCCTCGTGCCGCCCATGTATCGCATGTTCGTCGACGCGATGGAGCGCCTCGCGCTCGACGACGACGTCTGGGTGATCCTCATCAAGGGCGCCGGCCGCAGCTTCTCCACCGGCGGCTACGTCGGCTGGGACGCCTTCTACGCCGGGCTCGACGCCGGCTCCCAGGGCTCCAAGGCCGAGCCGATGCGCCGCACCTTCGTCGAGCTCTTCCAGAAGGTGCCGCTCGCGGTCTACAACTCCGAGAAGCCCACCATCGCGATGGTCAACGGCACCGTGATGGCGGAGTCGATCGACATCGCGCTCGCGGCCGACATCCGCACCGGTTCGCCGAACACGACCTTCCGCTTCTCGTTCGCCGCCACCGGCAACACCGCCTACACGGGCGCCGCCTGGTCGCTGCCGCGGCTGATCGGGCTCGCCCGCGCCAAGCAGTTCCTGTTCACCGCCGACGTCGTCGACGGCAAGCGCGCCGCCGAAGCCGGCCTGCTCACCGAGCTGTTCGAGGCCGAGGAGCTCGAGGCCGGGACGATGGCGATCGCGGACCGCATCGCGTCGCTGCCGCCGATCACGCTGCGGCTGATCAAGAAGGAGGTCCACCGCGGCCTCGGCATCGCCGAGTACGCGACCGCGCTCGACGTCTACAGCATGATCGAGCCGATCGTCCAGTTCACCGAGGACCACATGGACGCGGAGAACGCCGTCATCGAGAAGCGCCCGCCGGTGGTACGCGGGCGTTAGGCCGGGCGTGCGGGCCACGTTGAGCGAGCGCGATCTCGTGATCGGCCGGCTGTGGGAGCGGCTGGCCGAGCGCGGGGATCGGACCGCGCTGATCGCCGGCGGCCGGCACGTCTCCTACGGCGAGCTGGCGGAGCGGTCGGACCGGCTCGCCAACGCCCTCCTGAACATGGCGATCGGCAAGGGCGAGCGCGTGGCGTTCGCCTACCCGAACGGCGACGAGATCGTCGTCTGTTACCTCGCCTGTGCGAAGTCCGGGATCGTCGGCGTGCCGCTCGCGCAGCGGCTGACCGAGGACGAGGCGCAGTTCGAGCTCCGCGACTCCGGCGCCGTGGCCGTGATCTGTCCCGGCGGCGTGGGCGGACCGGATGCTCGGCGACCGCGGACGCGCTGCCGACGCTCCGGCACGTGATCCGCGACGAGGACCTGGCCGGCCTGACCGCGGCGGCGAGCCCGGAGCCCCCGCGCGTGGAGCTCGGGCCGGACGACCCGTTCTGCGTCATGTACACGGGCGGCACGACGGGGATCGCCAAGGCCGCGGTGCAGACCCAGTCGAGCTGGGCGGCGTGCGTGGAGACCGTCGTCGACATGTGGGGCCTCACGCCCGAGGACCGCCACGTGATCGTGCTGCCGATGTCGCACGTCGCGTGGTTCACGTGCGCGGCCCATCTCCACGCGGGCGCGCGCGTGACGGTGATGCCCCAGTGGGACCCGGCCGCCGTCCTGCGCACGGTGGCCGAGGAGCGCACGACGACGCTGAACATGATCCCGACGATGCTCGGCGACCTGCTGGGAGCCGTCGAGCGCGCGGGGGAGACCGACCTCTCGAGCCTGCGGCTGCTGACCGTGGCCGGCTCGTCGATGCCGCTGGAGATGTTCCATCGCGGCCGGCGGGCGTTCGGCGCGATCATCGGCAACATCTACGGGATGACGGAGTCCTCCGGGCCCGTCACCTACCTGCTCCCGCAGGACATGCGCGAGGAGACGATCCTCTCCGGCGGGCGCCCGGGCAAGTACGTCGAGCTCGCCGTCCTCGGCGACGACGACCGGCCCACGGACGGCACCGAGCCCGGCGAGATCGGCCTGCGGGGGCCGCAGATGACGACCGGCTACCTGGACCGTCCCGAGGAGACCGCCGTGGCGCTCCAGGGCGGCTGGTTCCACACCGGCGACATCGGCTACGTCGACGCCGACGGCTTCGTCTACATCGTCGACCGCAAGAAGGACATGATCAAGTCCGGCGGCTTCAACGTGTATCCGAAGGAGGTCGAGGAGGTCCTCTACCGGCATCCCGACGTCACCGAGGCCGCCGTGATCGGGCTCCCCGACCCGCGCTGGATCGAGGCGGTGCACGCCGTGGTCGTCGTCCGCGAGGACGCGGTCGTCGACGCGGGGGCGCTGCTGGAGCACTGCCGCGGCGAGCTGTCCGGCTACAAGGTCCCGAAGGCGATCCACCTCGCCGATTCACTCCCGCGGACGCTCGTGGGGAAGTTCGACAAGCGGGCGCTGCGGCGCCGGTACACCGAGCAGCCGGCGTCGGCCGCATGACGAGAGGAGCAGCGTGATCGTCGACTGCGAGGCCCGCATCTGGGACCTGCGCGCCGTGGACTTCCAGGACCCCGACATCGCGTCCTTCTGGGACGCGATGATGGACCACGGGCGCATCCTCACGCGTGAGCGCGAGGAGCTGCACAAGCTGGTGACCCCGGACGACCTCGTGGCGATGATGGACCGCCAGGGGATCGACCACGCGTGTCTGACCAGCTTCGCGTTCCCCACCGTGATGGGCGACGACTTCGACCCGGGCGAGCTCGTGCTCCAGGCGGTCGAGGATCACCCGGACCGGGTCACCGGCTACATCAGCCTCAGCCCGCAGCGCCCCGGCGCGCTCGACGCGGTGACCAAGTGGGCGGAGCGCGGGATCAAGGCGGTCAGCATCTACCCGCCCGAGGGCTTCTACGCCGACGACCCGAAGATCGCCTACCCGTTCTACGAGCGCTGCCTCGAGGCGGGCGTCGACACGGTGTTCATCCACGTCGGGCTGCAGAGCCAGCCGCAGCTCGAGATCAAGTACGCCCACCCGCTCCACCTCGACGCCGCGGCCCGCGACTTCCCGCAACTGAACTTCGTCTGCGAGCACTTCGCGTACCCGTGGGAGGCCGACCTGATCGCGGTCGCCTGGAAGCACAAGAACATCTACATCTGCTGTACGTATCTCGCGGCCATGATGCCGTGGGCGCCCGGCCCGATGAACCACGCCGTGGGCCGCGCGCTGCGCGACCTCGGCGGCCACGAGCAGCTCGTGTGGGGATCGGACTGGGCGTTCTGGACCGAGCGCAACGTGGCGGACCAGATCAAGGCGCTGCAGGAGTTCCAGATCCCCGAGGCGCACCGCCAGGAATGGGGCTACCCGGAGATCACACCGGAGATCCGCGAGGGCCTCCTGGGCGGCAACGCGGCACGTTTGTTCGGCCTCGTCCAGAGCGACGCGAAGGTATGAGGTTGACGATGGTTGGAGAACAAATTATCGTAGACCGAACGAGTCTGTCGTGACCGACTTCCTCCAGCAGATCGTCAACGGCCTCTTCCTCGGCGGCGTCTATGCGCTGTTCGCGGTGGGTCTCACCCTGAGCCTCGGCGTGGCGCGAGTGATGAACCTCGCGCACGGGGTCACGCTGTCGATCGCCGCCATCGCCGGCGTCAAGCTCACCAACGAGATCGACCTCCCGTTCCCCCTGCTGCTGCTGTTCGGCGCGGCCGTGGGCGGCGTGGTCGGCGTGATCCTCGAGATCTTCGCGTTCCGCCCGCTCCGCGCGGGCCCGTCGGAGAGGAACATCGAGATGCCGAGCCTCGTCGCGAGCCTCGGCATGCTCTTCATCCTCCAGACGCTCGCCCAGCAGTGGACGAACGCGGAGGTCATCAACTTCTCCTCCGACGTCTACCAGAGCCGCCAGGTCGACCTCGGGCCGTTCACCACGCGCTCGATCCTGATCATCACCTTCGTCGTCGCGATCGTGTTGATGGCGGCCTGTTGGTGGGTGCTCAACCGCACGCAGGCCGGCCGCGCCGTGCGCGCCGTCGCGATGGACGACGAGGCGGCCGGCATGGTCGGCATCAACGCCAACCGCGTGAAGCTCGCGACGATGGCGGTCTCGAGCGCGCTGGCCGGCGTGGCCGGCATCCTGATCGGCGTCGCGCTCGGCTCCGTCGACTTCACGATGGGCGAGTCGCAGCTCCTGCGCGGGTTCACGGTCGTGATCCTGGGCGGCATCGGCAGCGTGCCCGGCGCGCTCGTCGGGGGTCTGCTGCTCGGTGTGGGCGAGGGCGCCACCGTCCACCTGTGGGGGAGCAGCTGGCAGGCGGCCGCGAGCTTCGTGCTCCTGATCGTCTTCCTCGTGGCCCGCCCGCAGGGCATCTTCGGCAAGCCGATCGTGGACCGCGCATGATCCTCGGGCTGACAGACACGCTGATCGAGCTCTGGCTGCTCAACTGCCTGCTCGCGTACAGCGCCTACATCGTGCTCAACGGCGGCTCGTTCTCGTTCGCCTACGTGGCGTTCATCGCCATCGGCGCCTACACCGCCGCGATCATCACGGTCAAGGAGGGCGGCTCGACGCTCACCGCGCTCCTGCTCGCGCCGGTGATCGCCGCCGTCATCGCCCTGCTGCTCGCGCGGCCGCTGGAGCGCCTGAGCGGCGTCTACCTGGCGATCGTGTCGATCTCGTTCGTGGGGCTCATACAGGTGCTCCTGATCAACCTCGAGAGCCTGACCGGCGGCGCGCTCGGCCTCGCCGGGATCCCGCTGATCGTCGAGATGTGGTGGCTGGCCGTCGCGGTGATCGTCGTCGCGCTGGTGGTCCGCCAGATCGAGCGCTCGAACCTCGGGCGCGCGATCCGGATGACGCGCGTCGACCCGCTCGTCGCCGGCTCGATGGGCGTCAACGTCCGCCGGGTGCGGCTGTGGCTGTTCGTCGGCTCGGCCGCGCTCGCCTCCGTCGCCGGCGTCATCCGCGCGCACTACTTCGGCTTCGTGACGCCGTCCGACTACGGGTTCAACCTCGTCGTGCTCCTGCTGGCGATGGTCATCATCGGCGGCGTCGGGAGCTGGGTCGGCCCGCTGATCGGCGCGGGCATCTTCACGATGCTCCCCGAGTGGCTGCGGTCGTTCGGCGACTGGCGCGACGTCGTCACCGGCGCGCTGCTGCTGATCATCATCATCGTCAGCCGCGAGGGCGTGGCGGGCACCATCCGGATCCAGTGGCACCGCCAGAAGCGGCGCCTGAGCGGGAAGCCGTCGGCCGCCGAGCTCGAAGAGGACCGCATCGAGGACGAACCGGAGGGGGCCCTCGTCGGCCCGAAGATCTGATGAGCTACCTCGCGCTGGACGGAGTCACGCTCGACTACGGCGCGGTTCGCGCCGTCGACCACGTCGAGCTGGAGATCGGCAGCGGAGAGGTGTGCGCGCTGGTCGGCCCCAACGGCTCGGGCAAGAGCAGCCTGCTGAACACCATCAGCGGGTTCTCGGTGCTCACCGAGGGCAAGATCGAGCTCGGCGGCGACGACGTGACCTCCACGCCGCCCTACGATCTCGCCCGCCGCGGCGTCGCCCGCACGTTCCAGCTCATCCGCGTGCTCAACGGCCTCACGGTCGAGGAGAACGTCGCGGCGGGGTGCTACGCCGCCACGCGCCGGTCGGGCCTGCGAGCACGTCATCTCGTCGATCGCCTCGCCGCGCAAGTTCAGCGGCGAGATGCAGGAGACCGTCGACACCGCGCTCGAGCGGGCCGGCATCTCGCATCTCGCCCACGAGCTCGTCGACGAGCTGCCGTTCGGCACGCAACGCCGCGTGGAGGTCGCGCGCGCGCTCGCCACCAAGCCCAAGCTCCTGCTCTTCGACGAGCCGGCGGCGGGCCTCAGCGAGCGCGACCTCGACGACCTCGAGCGGATCATCCACGAGGAGGCCAAGGGCGGGTGCGCGGTGATCCTCGTCGACCATCACCTGCACTTCGTCCTGAAGGTCTGCCCTCGGGTCGTGGTGCTCAACTTCGGCCGGCTGATCTTCGACGGAACGTCCCAGGCCGCCATCGAGGACCCCCAGGTGCGTGAGGCATATGTCGGAAGCTAAGGCCCTCGAGGTCAACGGCCTGACGGTCGACTACGGGGCGGTCCACGCGGTCCGCGGGATCGACATGGAGATCCCCGTCGGTTCCGTGGTGGCGCTGATCGGGCCCAACGGCGCGGGGAAGACGAGCGCGCTGCGCGCGATCGGCGGCCAGGAGAAGAGCTCGGGGACGATCCACTTCCACGGGCGCGACGTGTCGCGCTCGAAGGCCCACAAGATCGCGTCGCTGGGCTTCGCGCAGGTGCCGCAGGGGCGCCGGCTCTTCCCGGAGCTGACCGCGGAGGAGAACCTGTTGGTGGGTGCCTGGCGGCGCCCGTCCAAGGACAGGGACCGCGCCTTGGGAGAGGCGTACGAGATGTTCCCGCGGGTGAAGGAGCGCCGGATGCAGCAGGCCGGCTCTCTCAGCGGCGGCGAGCAGCAGATGGTGGCGATCGCGAGGGCGCTGATGCGCTCGCCGAAGCTGATCGCCATGGACGAGCCGAGCCTCGGGCTCGCCCCGATCGTGGTGAAGGAGATGTTCGCCACGATCGGCCGCATCCGGGAGATGGGGGTGTCGGTGCTCTTGGTCGAGCAGAACGCGGCCCAGGCATTGGCCAGCAGTGACTTCGTCTACGTCCTCAACAGCGGGCGCGTGGTCTACCACGGGCCCAGCAAGCGGGCGGCGGACGAGCTGGATGTCGTGAGCGCGTACCTGCGGTAACGAGTCAACGAGGAGGATGGGAATGTTTTCAATCGCCCGAGCGCGAGGCAGGATGCCGGTTTCCCGGAGCAGGGCGTTGGTCGCCCTGGCGTCCGCGGCCGTGCTGGCCGGAGGCGTGGCCGCATGCGGCGACGACTCCGACAGCGGCGGCGGTGGCGGCAGCGGCGGCCTCCCGTCGGAGGTCAAGCTGGGCATGCTCGACACGATGAGCGGCGTCGCGGCCTTCTGTGGTGAGCAGGAGAAGCAGGGCGCGGAGCTCGCCGTCGAGGAGATCAACGACGCAGAAGTTCCTCGGCGACGGCGTGAAGCTCTCGATCAAGGTCGAGGACGACAAGGGCACGCCGGAGGCCGGCGTCGCCGGGTTCCGGACGTTCACGACCGACAAGGTCGCCGCCGTCGTCGGTCCGTGCCTCGGCACCGTCGCTCCGGCGACCGGCCCGATCGCCGAGCAGTCGAAGATGCCGAACGTCATCACCACGGCCTCCGGCGCCGACGTGACGCCCGAGTACGTGTTCCGCGCCGGCATCCCGCAGCAGGAGTACGCGGGCAACGTCATCAAGGTCGTCAAGGCCGACGGCGCCCAGAAGGTCGCGGTCATGTTCGACAACGCGCAGCCCAGCATCGCGCAGGGCTCGTGGGGCGGCGCTCAGAAGCCGGCCATCGAGGAGGCGGGGCTCGACCTCGTCGCGCTCGAGGGCGTGGCGGGCACCAACTCCGACTTCGGCAGCCAGGTCGAGCAAGGTCGTCGCGGCCAAGCCCGACGCGGTCGGCGTCCTGTTCCAGGGCGCGCCGAACCTCACCATCGTCAAGCAGCTCCGCGAGGCCGGCTTCAAGGGCCAGATCTGGGGTCAGCAGGGCATGCTCAACGACTTCTACATCAAGGGCGGCCCGTCGGTCGAGGGCACGATGATCTCGGTGTCCTACTCGCCGGCGCTGCCGGTGGCGGCCACCACGAAGTTCACCAAGGACTTCGAGGCCAAGTACGACGTCACGCCGTCCGAGCTCTCGGCGCACGGCTACGACGCGGTGTGGTTCGCGGCCCGCGGCATCAAGGAGGCCGGTTCGGTCGACGGCGCCGAGGTCCAGAAGGCGCTCGCCGGCATCAAGGAGATGGAGGGCGCCCAGGGCGACCTGACGTTCACCGACACCGGTGACGCCCGCGGATCCGGCGGCGTCGTCAAGGTCGAGGGCGGCAAGCTCGTGGGCGTGGACCTGCCCGAGGGCTGATCCCACACTCCAATCCAGCAGTATTGGACGGCGGGCCTCCGGGCCCGCCGTCCGCGTTGCTGGGGTCGGCGCGCGACATTTGATTGACAATCTTTGGAGGTCAAACTATTATTGGACGCGTGAGCAAGACCGGAGACCCTGCGACCACGCCGGGCGCGGACGCGCCCATCTCGCAGCGTGTGGGAAGCGGCGACGCGCAGTACCCGCTGGCGCCGTCGCTCCTGGACGCGAGCCACTACACCGATCCCGCGCAGTTCCGGCGCGAGATCGAGCGGATCTTCCACCGCTCCTGGCTCCCCGCCGCGCGCAGCATCGACCTCGCCGCCCCGCGCGACCACGTCGTGTGGGACCGCTTCGGCCAGTCCGTGGTCATCACGCGGCTCGACGACGGATCCCTGGGGGCCTGGCACAACGTCTGCCAGCACCGGGGGGCGCGGCTGGTGCGCGAGTCCGGGCGCTGCCCGACGGGCTCGTTCAAGTGCCCGTGGCACGGGTTCGCCTACGACCTCGAGGGCAAGCTCGCCCACGCCCCGCTGGCCGAGGCGTTCGACGCCGCCGAGCTCGACGGCCTGCGCGCGCCTGAGGTCACGGTCCACGAGTGGTCCGGGCTCGTGTGGCTCTCGCTCGCCGACGACGTGCCGCCGCTCGAGGAGTACCTCGGCGAGCTGTACGGCGAACTGGGCGGCTACGGCTTCGCCGGCTGGCAGTTCCGCTACCACGACAGCTGGCGGATCGAGGCCAACTGGAAGACCGTCATCGACGCCTTCAACGAGACCTGGCACGTGCCGTTCACGCACAAGAACACGGTCAAGGGCGGGCTGCTGTGGCGCGACGCCGCGCTGCGGATCATGCCCCCGCACTCGATGATGGCGCTGCCGGTGCGCCGCTACACGGAGCGCGCCAACGCGAACGGCGGCGAGGCGGACCACCGCAGGACGATGCTCTGCCACTACCTGTCGTTCCCGAACACGATCTTCAACTGCTTCCCGACGCACTTCCAGGTGTTCTCGTCATGGCCCGTCGGCCCGCGGGAGTCGGTGCTGTCGGCGTGGGGCGCGCTGGCGCCGACGCCGGAGGGCTGGAGCGACGAGGACTGGTTCGCCCAGGGCGACAAGGGCTGGGAGAACTTCCGCCACGTCGCGATGGAGGACGTCGAGGTCCTCGAGGACGCCGGGCGCATCTACGACTCGCTCGGCTTCAAGCGCAACATGTTCAACGCGGCCGAGGGCCGGCTCACCGCCTTCCACGCCGAGGTCAACGCGATCGCCGCCGACGAGGCGCCGTCGTGATCGAGATCAAGCTCGACCGCGGGAGCTGCCAGGGATACGGCAACTGCGTCCTGGTCGCCCCTGATCTGTTTGACCTCGACGCTGACGGCCTCGCGGTCGTCAACCACGCCTTCGTCGGCGACGAGCTCCTCGAGGACGTCCGCAAGGCCGCCTACGACTGCCCCACCGATTCGATCGCCTTCGTCGAGGGCGCAGAGCCCCCCGGCTGATCGTGGCGACAAGCGCGGTGCCTGGCGACGTCCTGATCGTGGGCGGCGGGCTCGGTGCTGCCCGGACGGCCCGCGCGCTTCGCGACCTGGGGTTCTCCGGGCGGATCCGGCTCGTCTCCGAGGAGCACGAGCCGCCCTACGACCGGCCGCCGCTCTCCAAGGAGATGCTGCTCGGGGGCGAGGTCGGGATCGGGCTGCTCTCGGAGCCCGAGGCCGCCGCGCTCGACATCGAGATCCTGCTCGGGCGCCGCGCCGTCGGCCTGCAGCCGCACCGGCGCCGCGTGCGCATGGCCGACGGCGACGCCCTGGGCTACGACGCGCTCGTGATCGCCACCGGGGCGCGGCCGCGGCGGCTGGCGGGGCTCGAGCACGGCCCGAACGTGCACTACCTGCGCAGCGCCGGCGACTCGCGGCGGCTGCGCGGCGCGCTGCTCGCGCTGCCGCGCGTCGCGGTGGTGGGCGGCGGCTTCATCGGCCTCGAGGTCGCGGCCGCAGCGCGCACGCTCGGCTGCGAGGTGACGGTCGTGGAGGCGGCGCCCGCACCGCTCGCGCCGGTCATCGGGCCCGAGCTCGGGCGTATCGTCCAGCGCTGGCACGAGGAGCACGGCGTCGCGTTCCGCTGCGGCGCGGCGGTGCGCTCGGCGCGCGGCGACGCCTTGGCGCTGGACGACGGTTCCTCCGCGCCGGCCGGCGTGACGGTCGTCGGCGTCGGCGCCCAGCCGTGCGTCGAGTGGCTCGAGCCCTCCGGCCTGCGGATGCACCGCGGCGTGGTCTGCGACCGCGACGGGCGCACGAGCGCCGCCGGTGTCTACGCGGTGGGCGACGCCGCGTGCCGGCACGAGGACGGCCTGTGCGTGGCGGGCGAGCACTGGACGGCCGCCGCCCAGCAGGCCCTGCGGGTCGCGAAAGCGATCGTCGGGAGTCCCGATCCGGGGCCGGCAGGCGACGAGAGCTACTTCTGGTCCGACCAGTTCGGCTCACGCCTCCAGTTCGCCGGCACGGCCGGCCCCGAGACGCGGGTCACGATCGAGTCCGGCGACGTCGCCTCGCGCGCGTTCGTCGCGTTCTGCCGCGCGGGCCAGGCGGTCACGGGCGTCTTCGCGATGAACAGCCCCGGACCGTTCGTGCGCGCCCGGCTCGCCCTGGCCGCCGGGGAGCGCTCGGTGCCGCGGGGGAACGGCGTGGCTTCGGGGCCGCGCTGAGGCTGGCTGGCGCGCTTGGTGGATGCTGGGGTGTCGGCGCTCGAACTACGGCTGGCGCGCTCGGTTGCGGGCTGCGATGCGGTGCGCCTGAACTGCGGCTGGGTGGGGTGGTGAGGGAGTGAGCCTGGCTGGCTGGGCTGGATCGTGTCCGGTATGCGGACACGTACAAGAGGGCCCACGCCCTCGCCTGGGCTGGATTCGGGCGGGAGCCGTTCGCCGTTGACGGCGGTCCCTCGGGGCGCTACACGGAGCGAGCGGTTACACGGAGTCGTTGATCCGCTCGCGAAACTGGCGGATCGACCCGGCGATCGTCTTCGCCTCGGCGCGCGTCATGTCGGAGATCCCGAACTTGACGTCGACGAGCGACTCGCTGGCGCGGACGGCGACCTTGCGGCCCTTGGGCGTGATCTTGGCCAGCACGCTGCGGCGGTCGTCCGCGTGGGGCTGGCGCTTGACGAAGTTCTTGGCCTCGAGCTGGTCGACGGTGTTGGTGACCGTCGCCGGGTGGACCATCAGCCGGCGGCCCATGCGGCCCAGGGGCAGCGCCCCGTCGCGGCTGAAGTGCAGCAGCACGAGCGCCTCGTACTGCGGGAACGTGAGGTTGTAGGGCCGCAGCTCGAGGTCGATCCGGGCGACGATGAGCTGCTGGATGCGCATCAGGGCGGTGGTCGCCTCCATGTGCTCCAGCGCCCCGAGGTCGTGCTGCGCCCACTGCCGGACGGCTTCTGCGATCGGGTCGAGCGGTGCCTGGGCTTCGGCCTCCGCTGTCACGCGGCGCACCGTACCAGAACGCCTGGAGGCCTTTTTCACCGTGAACTCGACTCGGGGACGGAGCGGCGGCGGAGCTCTTTCTTGGCGATCTTGCCGACGGACGTCTTGGGCAACTCGCTCACGAACTCGACGTGCCTGGGCTTCTGGTAGGAGCCGAGCGTGTCGCGCACGCGGTCGCGGATCTCGTCGGCTCCCGCCGTGCGGCCGGTGCGGAGCACCACGAACGCCTTCACCGCCTCGCCCCAGAACGCGTCCGGCACGCCGATGACGGCGACCTCGAGCACCGACGGGTGGCCGGCGATCGCATTCTCGACCTGCGCGGGGTAGATGTTCTCCCCGCCGGAGACGATCAGGTCCTTCACGCGGTCGACGATCGTCAGGTAGCCGTCCTCGTCGGCCACCGCGAGGTCGCCGGTCGCGAGCCAGCCGTCCTTCAGCACCGCGCTCGTGAGGTCGGGCCGCTGCCAGTAGCCGATCATGTTCGACGCCGAGCGGACCACGATCTCGCCCGGCGTGCGGCCGTCCCACGGGACCGGCTTGCCGCCCTCCATCAGGCGCACCTCGGAGAGGTAGGCCTCTCGCCCGCAGGTGCGCAGGAGCCCCGGGTCCTCGCGGCCGCGCACGTGGTCCTCCTGGGAGAGGAACGTCACGCCCACGTGCTCGGTCGAGCCGTAGCACTGGATCAGCCCGCCGGGGAGCAGGTCCATCATCTCGGTGATCACCCGCGGGGAGATCGGGCCGCCGCCGTACTGCATGTTGCGCAGGCTCGAGAGGTCGAAGCGCCGGCCGTCCGCCTCGGCCAGCATGTAGTTCACCATCGGCGGGAAGGCGAGCGACGCGGTCGCGCGCTCGGATTCGATGACTTCCAGTGACAGGCGCGGCTCGAAGCGGGGCACCAACACCACGGTGGCGCCGTGTAAGAGGTAGTTCAGCGCGAGGATCGCCGCGCTGTGGAACATCTGGCCGAGCATGAGGTAACGGTCGCTCGGCACCACCCGCTCGGCGACGGTGTTGTTCACCATCGCCGTCAGGCAGCTGCGCTGCGTGTGCACGGCGCCCTTGGGCTCGCCCGTCGACCCGCCGGTGTAGATGATCAGGATCGGATCGTCGTCACCCGGCTCGGCGAGCGCCACCTCCACCCCGATGCCGGACCCGACGTAGTCGTCGTAGGAGCCGTCCGAACCGGCGCCGAACCGCAGCGAGACGTCGATGTCCGCGCGACGGTCGAGCTCGGACGCCAGCTCGCCCAGCGAGGCGTCCGAGACGAGCACGCGGGTGCCGGCGTCGTGGACGATCCGCTCGAGCTCGTCGGGCGCCAGGCGCCAGTTGAGGCCCTGCGCCAGCAGCCCGGCCCTCGCCGCGGCGAGGTAGACCTCGAAGTACTCGAAGCAGTTGTAGGCGAGGATCGCGATCCGGTCCCCGCGGGCCACGCGCGGGTCGGCGGTCAGCGCCCGCGCCAGCCCGTCGACGCGGCGCTCGAGCTCCGCGAAGGTCGCGTGCCGGCCGGACACGGCGTCCACGAGCGCGGTCCGGCGGCCGTTGCGGGCCGCCTCCCGCGCCGTGATCGCCCCGACGTTCACCGCTTGGACAGCGCCTGGATCCCGGCCTGGGTCTGCGGCAGCACGCCGAGCCCGAGGACCGTGGGGTGGCCCGTGGCCGTGCCGTGGGGGACCAGCACGCGGCGGTCGATCCGCCAACCCTCCGGGTAGCGGGTCAGCTCGTCGTGGTAGCTGACCGACACGACGTAGTCGGCCGGCCGCTGCGAGCCGCCGTCGAGGCTCTCCGTCGTCCACGTCCACGACGTCACGCGCGAGGTCATGCGCGCCGTGTCGCCGTCGATGTGGACCACCACGTTGCTGACGTTGTGCGCGTTGGAGGCGATGTTCTCCACCGCCTCGCGGAACCAGTCGGCGATCGCCTCGCGACCGGCCACCGGGCCCTCGCCGTGGTCGTCGGAGCCGTCCGGCGAGAAGACCTCCTCGACCATGGCGTCGATGTCCTGGGCGTCGACCAGGTGGCAGTAGGTGTGCAGCACGTCGACCACCGCCTGGCGGTCGATCAGATAGCGGACGTCCTCCTCGAGGGACATGGTCAAGCCTCTCCGTTCGCGGGACCGATGAGCGTCTCGATCGTGACCCCGGGGACGACGGGCGGCCACGTGGGCGGCGACTGCGCGAGCTGGAGCAGGACGCCGTGGGCCGAGCGGGGATGCACGAAGGCCTCCCACCAGTCCGGCAGCGTCCGGCTGACGCCGAACACGTCGTAGCCCTGGGCCTCGGCGGCGGCGACCGCCGCGTCGATGTCGGGGACCCGGTAGGTGATGTGGTGCATGCCGCCGTTGGGGCTGCGGGCGAGGAAGGAGTCGAGAACGCCGAGCCGGAGGTCGGCTCCATCAGCTCGATCTTCGTCCCGTCCGCGAACCCGAGCTGGAGGGTCGTGTAGCCGAGCTCCTCGTTGCGGAGGCCGTGCAGGAAGCTGCCGCCCAGCACGCCCTGGTAGAGCGGGAGCAGGTCGCGGATCCGCGGTGCGGCGTGCGCCACGTGGTCGAACTTCGCTCCGGTCATAGCTTAGAAGCCAGACTATAGGACTCCGAAGCTTCTGTGGGCGGCCCGGACAGGTCGTCGCGCACGGCGCTCCGGAGCGGGCGCTCGGGGATCCGCAGCGCGACCGCCAGCGCGACCACCATCAGCCCGGCGCCGAACCAGAACACCGGGTCGAACGCGTCGGCGAGCCGCTCGCTGGTGAGCCCCGTGGCGCCCCTGGGGCCACGCAGGTCGGGCGAGGCCACCGCGCCCCCCAGCGCGGCGGCGAGGACGGCGCCCATGACGGAGATGCCGAGCGCGCCGCCGGCGTTGCGGCAGAACATCACCGCCCCCGTCACGGCGCCGAGGTGGCGGCTCGGCGAGCTGTTCTGCGCGACGAGGACGAGGTTCTGCGAGACGAGCCCGAGCCCGGTGCCGAGCACGGCGCAGGCCAGCGCCGCGGAGACGATCGAGGAGCCGGAGCCGAGCACGGCGAGCAGCGCGAAGCCGATGCCGATCGCGGGCGGCGCCGCCACCACGGCCCACTTGTAGCGGCCGATCCTGGAGATCAGCGGACCGCTCGCCATCGCCGCCACGAACATCGTCAGCATCAGCGGCATCAGCACGAGTCCGGCGCTCGTCGCCGACGCGCCGAGGGCGCCCTGGGCGAACAGCGGCACGTAGGTGATCGCGCCGAAGTGGGTGGCGCCGGTCAGCAGGCCGGCCAGGCAGGCGAGGCGCACCGCGCGGTCGCGCAGCAGCTCGACGGGGAGGAACGCGTCCACCTCCCCGCGCGCGTGGACGGCGAACGCTGCGGCGAGCAGCGCCCCGAGCACCAGCGGCACGCCCACGCGGGGGTCGGCCGGCCCGGCGCCGTCGCCCCACTCGACGACGGCGACCATGAGCCCTGACAGCGCGCCCATCACCAGCACCGCGCCCTTCACGTCGACGGACCGCGCCCGCTCGGGGTGGGGCGGGATCCGCAGGGTGGCCGCCCCGAGCCCGAGCGCGACCAGGCCGACCGGGATCGAGACGAGGAAGACCCAACGCCAGTCGATGTGATCGGCGATCCAGCCGCCGGTCAGCGGGCCGAGCACGGACGCGGCCGCGAACACGGCGCCGTTGAGTGCCTGCCAGCGGCCGCGGTCCGAGGGCGGGACGAGGTCGCCGATCGCGGTCAGCGAGAGCGCGAGCAGCGCGCCGCCGCCGAGCCCCTGGATCGCGCGCGCGGCGATCAGCTGGCCCATGCTCCCCGCCGCGGCGCCGAACACGCTGCCCGCCAGCAGGAGCAGCAGGCCCGCGATGAAGAACGGCCGCCGGCCGTGGATGTCGGACAGCCGCCCGAACAGCGGCACGGTGATCGTCGAGCTGAGGATGTAGCTCGAGAACACCCACGGGTAGAGGCTCAGCCCGCCCAGGTCCTCGACGATCGTGGGCAGCGCCGTCGCGACGATCGTCTGGTTCAGCGCGACCAGGAACAGCGACAGCATCAGCCCCCAGAACGCCAGCACGGTGGCGCGCCTGGGCAGCAGGTATCCCGGCGCCACCTCTTCCGGCGAGCGGGCGTGAGGCTTCACCCTCTGAACCTAGCAAGCTAGTAGTCTGAGGTAAAAGTACCGTTGGACACGCACCCTGCAACTTCGGTACAATGGTTGGACCGATGGCGTGAGGGCCAGCGGGAGAGGGTGTCGAGAGGGAGGAGCAGTGACGGAACTCCGGGTTCCGAAGGCGTCGGACGTTCTGGCCGACCACCTGCGGCAGCGGATCCTCGGTGGCGAGATGTCGCCGGGCGAGATGCTGCCCGCCGAGCGCCTGCTCGCCGAGCAGAGCAGGCTCAGCCGCACCTCCGTGCGCGAGGCGCTGCGGATCCTCGAGATCGAGGGCCTCGTCTCGACCAAGCCAGGCCGCAACGGCGGCACGATCGTGCGCCGCCCCGACGCGGACGCCGTCGCCCACTCCTTCGACGTCTTCATCCGTGGGCGCCGCGTGCGCTTCCGCGCGGTGCTGGAGGCCCGCGAGCAGATCGAGCCGATCTGCGCCGAGCTCGCCGCCGCCCGCCGCACCGACGAGGAGCTCGCGCGTCTCGAGGCGGCCACGGTCGCCGTCGAGGAGGCTCGCGAGAACGTGCCGGACTTCCTGTCGGCCAACGTCGACTGGCACCTCGAGATCGCTCGCGCGAGCGGCAACGAGCTGCTGGCCGCGTTCATGCTCGCGATCGGGCAGGCCGTGCGGGCCGCCACCGACATCCAGGACTTCAACTCCGACGCGGTCCGGACGGCCGCGCTGAAGGCGCACCGCCGCGTGCTCAAGGCGATCGCCGCGCAGGACCCGGCGGCGGCGCGGCTGGCCATGCACCGACACGTCCACGCCTACCGCGAGCAGGTCCAGGCGGCCGGCGTGCCGGAGGAGCTGGAGCTCGACGAGGAGGACGGACCACGATGACCGCGATCGTCGGCATCGACGTCGGCGGGACCTTCACCGACCTCTTCCACGCGCGGGAGGACGGCGAGCTTCAAGGTCGTCAAGGTCCCGTCGACGCCGCACGATCCGTCGATCGGCGTGCTGGACGCGCTGACCGCCGGCGGGCTCGACGGCGAGTCGCTCGGCGCGCTCCTGCACGGGACGACGATCGCCACCAACGCGCTGATCGAGCGCCGCGGCGCGCGCTGTGCGCTGATCACGACGCGCGGGCTTCCGCGACGTCCTCGAGCTCGGCCGCCGCGACCGCCCGCACATCTACGGCCTGACCGGCGTGCAGCAGCCCGCTGATCGACGCGCGACCAGCGCTGGGAGGTCGACGAGCGGCTCGACTACCAGGGCGACGTCGTCACGCCGCTCGACGAGGACGCGGCTGCGCGAGCTCGCCGCGGCGCTGCGCCGGCGAGGACCTCGACGCCGTCGTCGTCTCGTTCCTGCACTCCTACGCCAACCCCGCCCACGAGGAGCGCGCCGCGCGAGATCCTGCTGGAGGTCAACCCCGACTGGCACGTCGTGACCTCGAGCACGGTGCTCCGCGAGTACTACGAGTTCGAGCGCACGAGCACGGCGGTGGTCCAGGGCTACCTCCAGCCGCTGGTGTCCCGCTACGCCGAGCGCCTCGTCGAGAAGCTCGCCGACTGGGGCTTCGAGCAACGACGCGCTGATCATGCAGTCCAACGGCGGCGCTGGTCCCCGCGGCGCGGCTGGGCGAGCGCGCCGCGCACATGATCCGCTCCGGCCCCGCGGCCGGCGTGATCGCCGCCGCGCGGATCGCGCCGAGGCGGGCTTCGACCGGATCATCACCGGCGACATGGGCGGCACCAGCTTCGACGTCGCGCATCTCGCTCGACGGCCGCCCGCAGGAGGCCGAGCCGACGCTGCTGGACTTCCGGCTGCCCGGTCCGGGTCCCGATGGTCGACGTCCGCACGATCGGCGCCGGCGGCGGCAGCATCGCCTCGGTCGACCGCGGGGGCGATCCTGCAGGTCGGCCCGCGCAGCGCCGGCTCGGTGCCCGGGCCCGGTCAGCTTCGGTCGCGGCGGCACGGAGCCCACGGTGACCGACGCCAACGTCGTGCTCGGCCGGATCGACGCCGACCGCCCGATCGGCGACGGACGGGCCGGACGCTGGACGTCGAGGGCGCCCGCGCGCGCGATCGCCGCGGTCGGCGAGCCGCTGGGCCTCGGCGTCGAGGAGGCGGCGCAGGCGATCCTCGCCGTCGTCAACACCCGGATGGCCGGCGAGATCCGGCTGGTCACGCGTCGAGCAGGGCCACGATCCGCGCGAGTTCGCGCTCGTCGCGTTCGGCGGCGCCGGCCCGCTGCACGGCGCCGCGCTGCTGCGCGAGATCGGGATCCGCACGATGCTCGTCCCGCGCTACCCCGGCGTGCTGTGCGCGATGGGCTGCGTCGTCGCCGACCTCCGCCACGACTTCTCGCAGACGATCGAGCGGCTGCTGCCCGAGGAGGGCGGCACGCGGCCCGACTACCTCGACGTCGCCGAGCTGCACCGGACGCTTCGCCACCCAGCGCGCGGAGGCCGAGGCCGAGCTGGCGCCGCGACGGCGTCGAGATCGCAGGCGTCGACGATCCTCCACCACGCCGACATGGCCTACGAGGGCCAGGTCCACCGGCTGCGCGTCGTGGTCGAGCCCGGCTGGGAGGCGCCGCGCGCTGCGGCAGGCCTTCGTCGCAGCAGTACGAGCGCGAGTACGGCACCGCGCTCGGCGACCTGTCCGTCGTGGTCGTCAACGCCCGCACTCGATCATCGGCCGCCGGCCGCGGGCCGACGTCGAGATCGTCGCCACCGGGAGCCGGCCCGCAGAGCCGCAGCGCGGTCGCGCCGCGTGCGCTTCGGCGACGTGGACCGACACGCCCGATCTACCGCGCGCGAGGACCTGCTGCCCGGGGACGGAGCTGGAGGGGCCGCTCGATCGTCGAGCAGGCCGACACGACGACCGTGGTCGAGCCGGGCATGGCGATGCGCGTCGACGCCGCGGACGAACCTGGTGGTGACCGTCGCGATGATCGACCCGATCACGCTCTCGGTGGTCCGCAGCGGCCTCGAGCAGGTCTGCAACGAGATGGACCTGCACCTGATCCGCTCGGCGCTGTCGCCGATCATCTCCGAGACCAACGACTGCGCCCACGGCATCTACGACGGGCGCACGCGGGCGAGACGATCGCGCAGGGGCGAGCTCGGCCTGCCGGTGTTCCTCGCCAACATGCAGTTCTCCGTCCAGTCGGTGATCGAGAAGGCCGAGCGCGACGGGCGGCTTCAAGCCCGGCGACGTCTGGATCCTCAACGACGTCTACCTCGGGCGGCACCCACCTCAACGACGTCAACCTCGTCGTCCCGGTGTTCGTCGGCGACGAGCTGTTCGCGCTGCTGGCCTCGACCGGGCACTGGATGGACATCGGCGGCGCCGTCGCCCGGCGGCTGGAACCCGGACGCGACCGAGATCCACCAGGAGGGGCTCGTGATCCCGCCGGTGCGCCTGTACGAGGACGGCAAGCTGCAACGAGCCGCTGGTCGACTCGATCATGGCCAACGTGCGGCTGCCGCAGCGAGATCCGCGGCGACCTGACCGCGATGAGCAGCGCGATCCGGATGGGCGAGGGGCGCCTGCGCGCGCTGATCGAGCGCCACGGCATCGAGGACGTCCGCACGTGCCTCGGCGAGCTGATCGAGCGCTCGGAGCGCCAGATGCGCTCGCACATCGAGGAGATCCCGGACGGGACGTACACGTACACCGACTACCTCGACAACGACGGCCTGGTCGACGACGCCGATCGAGGTGCGCGGTCGAGATCACGGTCTCCGGCAGCGACATGTCGATCGACTTCACGGGCACGACGCCCGGCGGTCCGCGGGCCCGTCAACCTGGCCCGCAACTCGACCGTGTCGGCGTGCTACGTCGCGCTCAAGCACATCTTCCCCGACGTCCCGATCAACGGCGGGACGTTCCGCCCCGCCAAGGTGCACGTCCCGCCCGGGACGCTGCTCTCGGCCGAGTACCCGCTCGCCGACGAGCGGCTACCTGGAGGCCGATCGGCCGCGTCCTCGACGTGATGTTCGGCGCGCTCGCGCAGGCGATCCCGGAGCTGGTCCCGGCGGCGCCGTTCGGCACCACCGGCGTCGTCACCGTCGGCGGCCTGCACCCCGAGAAGGGCGCGTACTACGTCGGCGTGTTCCCGTACCCGGGCGGCTACGGCGCCAGCGCGGAGACCGACGGCCTCGTGCACGGCAACACGCCGCAGTCGATGGCCAACTTCGTCGCGCTCGAGGCGTCCGAGCACCGCTACCCAGTGCGCTTCGAGTACTTCGCGCTGCGCGAGAACTCCAGCGGGGCCGGCGCGCACCGCGGCGGCAGCGGCACGACCTACCGGATCGCCACCGACGCGCAGTGCGTGTTGTCCGTGCTGGGCGACCGCGCCGACCACCCGCCGTTCGGGCTGCACGGCGGCGGGCCCGCCGCGCCCAACCGCGTGCGCGTGATCGATCGGCGGCGAGGAGTGGGAGCCGCCGATGCGGACCAAGCTCGCCCGCCGCACGCTCGAGGCCGGCGACGCCGTGATCGTCGCCTCACCGGGCGGCGGCGGCTTCGGCGACCCGCTGGACGCGCGACGGTCGAAGCCGTCGAGCGAGACCTGAACCTCGGCTACATCAGCCGCGAGATCGCCGAGCGCGACTACGCCGTGGTGGTCGCCGAGGTGACCGCGATCGCCGGCCGGCCGCGCTATCGGCTCGACGCCGAGAAGCACGAGCGAGGCGCGTCGCGCCAGAACGGAACAGACGTCGCCGGTCGGCGCCGTCGACGAGAGAGGAAGTACCGATGTCGGTAGCTGATCCGCAGGCGATGAGCGAGGCGCTGGGAGCTGCCCATCCGAGCTCAAGATGCTTCGCGAGACCGTCGCGAGCTTCATGAAGAAGGAGATCCTCCCGCTGGAGGCGGACCTCGACTCCGAGGCCTACAAGCTGCGCGGACGAGGACTCGAAGCGCGTGCAGGCGATCGCCCGCGAGGCCGGCCTGTGGTGCATCGCGTCCCCGGAGGAGTACGGCGGCGCCGAGCTGAGCCTGCTCGGCGCAGTGCGTGGTCGCCGAGGAGGCCGCGCAGTGCCGCATGGGCGCCTACGTGCCCGCCGGCGCGGCGTTCGGCTGGGACCCGCCGAACGTGATCTTCGAGGGCACCGAGGAGCAGATCCAGAAGTACGCGGTGCCGACGATCGAGCACGGCGAGAAGACGTTCGTGGCGATCAGCGAGCCCGCCGGCGGCGCCGATCCGGCCCGGGCGATCGCCACCACCGCCAAGCGCGACGGCGACAACTACATCCTCAACGGCACGAAGCTGTGGATCACCGGCGCCGACGCTTCGCGCTGGGGCGTGGTGTTCGCCCGCACCGACCGCGAGGCCGGCCGCAGCGGGATCACCTGCTTCATCGTCGAGACCGACATGCCGGGGATCACGATCTCCCCGATCCCCGTGATCCGGCCGCTGTCGCCGTGCGAGGTCACCTTCGAGGACACCCCGGTGCCGGCCGAGAACCTGCTCGGCAACGAGGGCGAGGGGTTCAAGGTGGCCGAGAGCTGGCTCGTCCACGGGCGGGTCCCGTACGCGGCCGGACTGCATCGGCGTGGCGCAGGCCGCGCTGAAGCTGGCGATCGAGTACGCCAAGGACCGCGAGCACGTTCGGGCGCCCGCTCGCCCAGCGCCAGGCGATCCAGTGGATGCTCGCCGACTCCGAGATCGAGCTGCGCGCCGCGCGGCTGCTGACCTACCAGGCGGCCTGGAAGGCCGACCTCGGCCAGGAGTTCAAGATCGACGCGTCGGTGGCCAAGGTCTACGCGACCGAGACCGCGGGGCGCGTGGTGGACCGGTGCATCCAGATGCTCGGCGGCATGGGCGTCGCGAAGGAGATGCCGCTCGAGCGCTGGTATCGCGAGATCCGGATCAAGCGGATCGGCGAAGGCCCGTCCGAGGTGCACCGGCTCGTCGTCGCCCGGAGCCTGCTGGGCGCCGCCGCGCGAGATTCGCGCTGAGCGCATGGCCATCGACTTCGAGATCGACGACGGCATCGCGCTGATCACGCTCAACCGCCCCGAGCGGCTGAACGCGATGGACGCCGAGGCCTACCGCGGCGCTCTCGGAGGCATGGATGCGCGTGCGCGACGACGGCGACATCCGCGTCGCCGTCGTCACCGGCGCGGGGGAGAAGTCGTTCACGACGGGCGCCGACCTGAAGTCGTTCGTCACCGATCCCGGCGACCTGTCGGGCTTCTGGAACACCCAGCGCGACCAGCTGCTCAACCGCGGGCTGGAGGTCTGGAAGCCCGTCATCTCGGCGATCAACGGATACTGCCTGGGCGGCGGGATGACGCTGATGATGGCCACCGACATCCGGGTCGCCGCCGAGCACGCGACCTTCTCGCTGGCGGAGGTCAAGCGGGGCATCGTGGCGGCCAACGGCGGCACCCAGCGGGTGCTGGCCCAGCTCCCCTACGCGGTCGGCATGGAGCTGCTGCTCACCGGCGATCGCTGGGACGCGGCCACCGCCGAGCGCTGGGGCCTGATCAACAAGGTCGTCCCGATGGGCGAGCTGATGGACACGGCGATGGACTACGCGCGGCGGGTGGCCGAGAACGCCCCGCTCGCGCTGCAGGCCGCCAAGGAGCTGGCCGTTGCGGGCCAAGGACATGGACCTCGCCTCGGGCCTGCGGATGGAGCAGGCGATCAACCGGCTGCTGCAGTTCACCGACGACGCGGCGGAGGGCCCGGCGGCGTTCGCCGAGAAGCGCCCGCCGCGCTTCGAGGGGCGCTGACGGTGGCCGAGCTGCCGCTGGAGGGCATCACGGTCGTCGACCTCGGCCAGATCTACAACGCGCCGTACGCGACGCTGCTGATGGCGCTCGGCGGCGCGCGCGTGATCAAGGTGGAGCCGAAGTGGGGCGACAACCTGCGGGGGCGGGCGGTCGGCAAGGGGACGGGCGCGCCGTTCGCGATGCTCAACTCGAACAAGTCCGGCGTCACGCTGGACCTGCGCAGCGACCGCGGGCGCGAGCTGCTGATCGACATGGCGCGCCGCGCCGACGTGCGTGGTGGAGAACTTCCGGCCGGGCGTGATGGAGCGGCTCGGCGTCGGCTCCGGAACGTTGCGCGAGGCGAACCCGCGGCTGATCTACGCCGCCGGCTCCGGGTTCGGGCGGACGGGCCCGTACCGCGACTTCCCGGCCATGGACCTGACCGTGCAGGCGATCTCGGGGATCATGAGCGTCACCGGCTTCCCCGACCGGCCGCCCGTGAAGGCCGGCCCCGCGGTGTGCGACTTCTTCGGCGGGATCCACCTCTACGGCGCGATCGCGACCGCGCTGTTCGACCGCGAGCGCACCGGCGAGGGCCGGGTGGTCGAGGCGTCGATGTACGAGTCCGTCTACGCGTCGATGGCCTCGAGCCTCGGGCTCTTCTTCGGCGCCGGCCCGGAGGCCGTCCTGCGCACCGGCAACCGCCACAACGGCCTGGCGGAGGCGCCGTACAACACGTATCCGACCCGCGACGGCTACCTGGCGATCATCTGCGTCACCGACGCGCACTGGCGCATCCTGGCGACGCGAGATGGGCCGCGAGGACCTGGCCGAGCACCCGGACTTCGCCGAACGCGAAGCGCGCTGGACGCGGATCGCGGAGATCGACGACCTCGTCTCCGCCTGGACGGCGGGCTTCGGGACGGACGAGCTGTTCGAGCGGCTGCGCACGCGCCGGATCCCGTGCGCGCCCGTGCGCGACCTGGCCGCCGTCACGAGCGACGAGCACCTGCACGAGCGGGGGATGCTGCGCGAGATCGACCATCCCGACCTCGGGCGGGTGACGCTGCCGCACAGCCCGCTGCGCTACGGCGACGAGCCGGGTGAGACCGGCGCCGATCTGATCCCCAGCCCCGGGCTGGGGGAGCACAACGAGGAGGTCTTCTGCGGCTGGCTCGGGCTGAGCCGCGAGGACCTCGACGCGCTGGAGCGCGAGGAGGTCGTGTGATGCGAGGCAAAGCCGTCATCGCGGGGATCGGGCACACGGCGCACGGCAAGCTGCCGGGCCGCACTCCGCTGTCGCTGACCGTCGAGGCGTCGCGCAACGCGCTCGCGGACGCCGGCGTCGAGAAGGACGCCGTCGACGCGGTGATGGTCAAGTACCCGACGTCGCGCTTCGAGAGCATGTTCGGCCAGAAGGTCGCGGAGGCGATGGGCCTGCAGCCGCGGATCGGCGGCGTGTGGGACCAGGGCGGCGCGACCAACGCGAGCCTGATCGGCTACGCCGCGATGGCGATCGAGGCCGGCCAGTGCGAGATCGCGCTGGTCACGACCGCCGACAACCCGCGCACCGGGACGCGCCAGGCGTACGAGCGCGGCTGGGGCGACGACGCCGTCTACGGCTGGTTCGGCACCCCGGCCGGCTACGCGATGATCGCCCAGCGCCACATGCAGGAGTACGGCACGACGAGCGAGCAGCTCGGCGCGATCGCCAAGGCCGCCCGCAAGCACGGCGCTGCCAACCCGAACGCGCACCTGCGCTCCGAGCTGACGATCGAGCAGCACCAGGAGTCGGCCTGGGTCGTCGACCCGCTGCGCCGCGACGACTGCTGCCTGATCTCCGACGGCGGCGCGGCCGTCGTGGTCATGAGCGCCGAGCGGGCGCGCGCGACTGAACGTTTCCGACCCGGTGCCGATCCTCGGCTTCGGCCAGGGCCAGACGTCCTACGAGGTGCCGCTGCGCCCCGTCCTGACCGAGACGGCGGCCGCCGTGTCGGGCAAGACGGCGTTCGAGATGGCCGGCATCACGCCGGCCGACGTCGACGTCGCGCAGCTCTACGACTGCTTCACGATCACCGTGCTGCTGACGCTCGAGGACTACGGCTTCTGCGCCAAGGGCGACGGCGGGCCGTTCTGCGAGGACGGCGCGCTCGAGCTGGGCGGCACGCTCCCCATCAACACCAGCGGCGGCCTGCTCTCGGAGACGGGGATGCCCGGTATGCAGCTCGTCATCGAGGGCGTCAGGCAGATCCGCGGCTCCGCCACCACCCAGGTGCCGGACGCGGAGGTCTGCGTCGTCTCCAACCAAGGAGGTGTCATGCACACCCACTCGACACTCGTGCTCGGCCGATGACGGCGACGACGATCGACCTCCCGGAGGCCGGCCCGCTGCTGGGCGCCTACCGCGACTCGCTCGCCGAGGGCAGGCTCTCCTTCCAGCGCTGCGCGCAGTGCTCCAACGCTTGGCTGCCGCCGCGCGACGCCTGCCCCGCGTGCCTGTCGCCCGAGTGGGCGTGGGAGGAGGCTTCCGGCCGGGCGCGGGTCCTCAGCTGGGTCGTGTACCACCGCGCCTACCACCCGGCGTTCGCCGACCGGCTGCCCTACAACGTCGCCGTCGTCGAGCTCGACGAGGGCCCGCGCGTGGTCACCAACATCGTCGACATCGTCGGCGGCGAGGGACTGGAGATCGAGATGCCGGTGGAGCTCCAGGCCGAGACCGAGGGCGACATCCCGGTGGCGAGGTTCCGCCGTGTCTAGCGCCGCCGCGACGGCGACCCGCACCGTGGCCGCCGGCGCGGCCTTCGCGGGCGACCGGATCGAGCCCGCCGTGGCGCTCGCCGCGTCCGGGACCGTCGACGACATCGCGCTCGAGTGCCTGGCCGAGCGGACGATCGTGGCCGGGCTCCGCGCCCGCCGCAACAACCCGGAGGCGGGCGCCGACATGCGCCTCGTCCGCCGCTTCACGCCGCTGCTGCCGGTCGCCCGCCAGGGCGGCTGCCGGATCGTCAGCAACCTCGGCTCGGCCAACCCGGCCGCCGCAGCGCGCGCCACCGCGCGCCTGGCCGCGGAGCTGGGGCTGAGCGGACTGCGCGTCGCGGGCGTGCTCGGCGACGACGTGGTCGCGCTCGCCGAGGAGGTCTCGTGGGCGCGCGAGCCGGGCGGCGAGTGGCTCGGCGCGCATGCCTACATCGGGTCCGAGATGCTCGTCGAGGCCCTCGAGGGCGGCGCCGACGTCGTGCTCACCGGCCGCTGCGCCGACGCCGCGCTGTTCGCCGCGCCGGTCTGGTCCATCCTCGACGGCAGCCCCGACTCGATCGCCGGCGCCGTCGCGGTCGGCCACCTGCTCGAGTGCGCGGGGCAGATGACCGGCGGCAACTTCGAGGGGCCGGGCGGCACGACGCTCGACGCCCGCGCGTTCGCCGACCTCGGCTACCCGATCGCCCGCGTCGAGAGCGACGGCAGCGCCGAGCTGTCGATCCTCGACGGCACGGGCGGCCGCGTCGACGCGCTGACGTGCACGCTGCAGCTGCTCTACGAGGTGCACGACCCGGCGCACTACATCACGCCCGACGCGATCATCGACTTCACCGGCGTCTCGTTCGAGCAGATCGGCGAGCGCCGGGTGCGGGTGAGCGGCGCGCGCCACGTGGGGCGCCCCGATCGCCTGAAGGTGTCCGGCTTCGCCGAGGTGCCGGGCGCGATCTCCGACGTAGAGATCGCCTACGCGGGCGACGGCGCGCGGTCGCGCGCCGAGATCGCGGCCGACGTGCTGCGCCTGCGGCTGGCCGATCTCGGCGTGGACAACGCCACGGTCGACCTGGTGGGCGTCAACGCGGTGCTCGGCTCGGTGAGCCGGCCGCTGCGGGCCGACCCGCCAGAGCTGCGCGTCCACGTCTCGGCGGCGTGCGACGACCTCGACCTCGCGCAGGCGGTCGAGGACGAGGTGTTCGCGCTCACCGTGTCGGGTCCGGCGGCGGGGGCGGGGATCCGCTCCGAACGCCGCTTCCCGCGCACCGAGGTCGTCGACGGGCTGATCGATCGCGACCTCGTCACCCAGGAGCTGACGTGGGAGGAGGCGTCATGAAGGTCTCGGAGCTGGCGACCGGGCGCGCGGGCGACAAGGGCCCGGTGCTCGACCTCACCCTCGTCACCGAGGACGTGCAGGGCTACGAGCTGCTCGAGCGCGAGTTGACCGAGCCCGTCGTCGAGCGCGCGCTGGAGCTGGGGCCGGTCCGGCGCTACGAAGTCCCCGGCCTCAACGCCCTCAAGTACGTGCTGCCCGAGGCGCTGGGCGGCGGCGTGTACGCCACACCCCGCGCCGGTATCCACTGGCAGAAGGCGGCCGTCCGGGTCCTGCTCGACCTCGACGTGCCCTCCCCGGAGAACGGAGCCCCGAATGAACTGGAAGCCGACGACCGACCCCGTGGTCATCACCTGCGCCCTGACGGGCGGCATCCACGGCAAGGAGGCCAACGAGAACCTGCCCGAGCAGCCCGGCGAGATCGTCGCGCAGGGCGTGGCGGCCGCCGCGGCGGGCGCCGCGATCCTGCACGTGCACGCGCGCAACCCCGACGGCTCGAACACGATGAGCAAGGAGATCTACGGCGAGCTGCACGAGCGGCTGTGCACGGAGACCGACGCGATCATCCAGCTGACGACCGGCGGCAGCCCGCTGCTCCCGCTCGAGGAGCGCATCAACACGGTGATGCTCGCGCCCGAGATGTGCTCGCTGAACATGGGGCTGCTGAACTTCTACATCCGCGGCGAGCGCGTGTTCTTCCCCAACCATCGCGAGGACATCGAGCGCTTCGCGACCGAGATGCGCGCCCGCGACGTCAAGCCGGAGTTCGAGATCTACAGCGCCGCGATGCTCGAGGAGGTCGCGCACCTGCTCGAGACGGGGATCCTCGAGCCGCCGTACTCGCTCAACTTCGTGCTCCACACGCCCACGCAGGCCGGCGTGCGCGGCACACCCGCGAACCTGATGGACATGCTGGGGCGGCTGGCCGACCTGCCCGTCGCACGCGAGGACATGCAGGTCACGCTCACCTCGATGGGCGCCACGCAGCTGCCGATGACGACGATCGCCATCGCGATGGGCCTCAACGTGCGCACCGGCATGGAGGACAACGTGCTCTACCGGCGCGGTGAGCTGCTGCGCGACAACGCCCAGCTGGTGGAGCGCACCGTCCGGATCGCGAACGAGCTCGATCGGCGGCCGGCCACGCCGGACGAGGCGCGCGCGCTCATGGGCACCCGCGGCCGCACGGCCGGCGCGGTGCCGGAGGCGGCCGTCCGGTGAACCGCCACGCCGCGCTGCTGGCGCGCGCCGACGAGGGCCGGCCCGTGCGGGTCGGCCTGATCGGCTCGGGCGCGTTCGGCGGCATGTTCGCCGCCCAGGCGCGCCGCACGCCGGGGATGGAGCTGGCGGTGGTCGCCGACCTCGACCCGGCGCGCGCCGCCGATCGCCTGCGGGCCGCCGGGTGGGAGGAGCCGCCGCGGATCACCGCCGACGTCAACGAGCTGCTCGACGCGGACGACCTCGACGTGGTCGTCGAGGCTACGGGCCAACCCGTCGCCGGCCTCCAGCACGCGCGGCGGGCGATCGACAACGGCCGCCACGTCGTGATGGTCAACGTCGAGGCCGACGTCCTTGCCGGGGTGGGCCTGGCCGCCCGCGCACGCCGCGCCGGCGTCGTCTACTCGCTCGCCTACGGCGACCAGCCCGCGCTGATCTGCGAGCTCGTCGACTGGGCGCGCACCTCGGGCTTCGAGGTCGCCGCCGCCGGCAAGGGCACGAAGTACCAGCCCGCCTACCACGCGGTCACGCCCGACGGGGTGTGGGAGCACTACGGCCTGAGCGCCGGGCAGGTGAAGGCGGGCGGGCTCAACGCCCGCATGTTCACCTCGTTCCTCGACGGCACGAAGTCGTCGATCGAGATGGCCGCGGTCG
The DNA here is from genome assembly GCA_963764385.1 of uncultured Solirubrobacteraceae bacterium. Lineage (GTDB taxonomy): Bacteria > Actinomycetota > Thermoleophilia > Solirubrobacterales > Solirubrobacteraceae > DATFQI01. The sequence continues at coordinate 71,812 of CAVXSJ010000014.1, forward strand.
CCAACGCGACCGGGCTCGACGTCCCCGCCGACGGGCTCGCGTTCCCGCCCTCCGGAGCGGACGAGCTGGCGTCGGTGCTGGCCGGCAGCGAGGGCGTGGTCGAGGTGGTGGCGAGCGAGAACCGCGACGGCTCGCCGTGGAGCGCGACCTGCGCTGGGGCGTCTACGTGGTGGTGCGGGCGGCCGACGACTACGTCGCGGCCCGGTTCTCCGACTACGGGCTGCCGACCGACGAGTCGGGGACGTACGCCGCCCTGTATCGCCCGTACCACCTGATCGGGCTCGAGCTCGGGATCAGCGTCGCTGCGGTGGCGCTCGAGGGCGCAGCCGACCGGCGCGCCGCGCGAGCGGCGCGGGGAGGTCGCGGCGGTGGCCAAGCGCGACCTCGGGGCGGGGGAGACGCTCGACGGCGAGGGCGGCTACACGGTGTGGGGCAAGCTGCTCCCGGCGGCCGCCGCCGGCGATGCGCTCCCGATCGGCCTCGCGCACGGCGCGCGGCTGACCGCGCCGGTTGCCGCCGGCGAGGCCGTGATGCTCGGCGGCGTGGAGCTGGGGGACGGCGGCGAGGGCCTGGCGCTCCGGGACGAGTTGCTCGCAGAGGCCGTGACGGCGTGACCGTCGGGGTGATCGGCCTCGGGCGGATGGGCCGGCCGATGGCGTCCCGGCTGTTGGCGGCCGGCTTCGGCGTGGTCGTGCACAGCCGCAGCCGTGGGCCGGTCGATGAGCTCGTCGAGCAGGGCGCCCGCGCCGCGGGTTCGCCGGAGGAGGTGGGCGAAGCCGCGGAGATCGTCATCACGCTACTCCCCGACCCCGAGACCGTCGAGGCGGTGGCCGCGGCGGCCGCGCGCCGGGGGCTGCTGCTGATCGACATGTCGACGAGCCCGCCCGCGCTCGCCGTGCGCCTGCACTCGGAGCTGGCCTCGCGCGGCACTGCGACGATCGACGCGCCGGTCTCCGGCGGGGTGACCGGCGCCCGCGACGGCACGCTGACGATCATGGCCGGCGGCGACGAGGCCGACCTCGAACGGGCGCGGCCGGTGCTGGGGGCACTCGGCTCGAAGATCACCCACATCGGCGGTCCAGGGGCCGGGCAGATCGCCAAGGCCGCGAACCAGCTGATCGTGGCGCTCAACATCCAGGCCGTCGCCGAGGCGCTCTCGCTGGCGCGGTCGGCGGGCGTGGACCCGGCCGTGGTGCGCGAGGCGCTGTCGGGCGGGTTCGCCGACAGCCGCGTGCTCCAGGAGCACGGCGCGCGGATGCTCGCCCGCGACTTCGAGCCCGGCGGCGCCCTGCGGCTGCACCTCAAGGACCTGAACATCGCGCGGGAGATCGCGGAGGAGCACGGCGCGAGGCTCCCCGCCGGCGAGCAGGTCGCCGCCGCCGTGCAGGCGCTGGTGGACGCGGGCGACGGAGAGCTCGATCACTCGGCGCTGCTGCTGCGCTACGACGCTCCGTCGGATTCGTGACGGCGATGTCTCATCGAGTCGTCAAGACGGATAAGGTCTGACCTTACAAAGGTCGCATGTCTTCACTTACCGACAACCCTTTCCGCCCCGTCGCGCAACGCCGCGCGTTCGAGGACGTGATCTTCCAAGTCGAGGAGGCGATCGCCGACGGCCGCCTCGGCCCCGGCGACCGCCTCCCGCCCGAGCGCGAGCTCGCGCAAACCCTCGAGGTCTCCCGCGCGTCCGTGCGCGAGGCGCTGCGGGTGCTCGAGGCGTTCGGGATCGTCGCCGCCCGCCGCGGCCGCGGCGCCGACGCCGGCTCGGTCGTGACGTCGGGCGACCACTCGGGCCTCGCGGGCGTGATGCGCATCTCCTCGTCGCTCCTGCGGGTGCCGCTGTCGGACCTGGTCGACCTCCGCGTCGCGATCGAGGCCATGACCGCCAGGGCGGCCGCGGAGCGCGGCGCCGGCGAAGAGCTGACGGAGCTGGCCGCCGCGATGGCCCACGTGGAGGCGCGCGACGAGTTCCTCGTGCTCGACACGGGCTTCCACGTCGAGCTCGCCCGCGTGTCGGGCAACGCGCTCGCCCCGATGCTGATGGAGGGGCTGCGCGAGGCGATCGCCCGCCAGATGCGCGCCGCCTTCGAGGCGATCGACGACTGGGAGGCGACGCGCGACCGCATCGCCACGGACCACAAGGCGATCGCCGCGGCGATCGTCGCGCGCGACCCCGAGGCCGCCGCCGAGGCGGTCACCGGGCACATCAGGGATTTCTACGAGCTGCTGCACGGCAGCCACGAACGAGGAGAGAGAGATGGCTGAGGAGCCGATCAGGGTGCTGCTCGCGAAGGTCGGGCTCGACGGCCACGACCGCGGCGTGAAGGTGGTGGCGCGCGCGCTGCGCGACGCCGGCATGGAGGTCGTCTACACCGGGCTGCACCGCAGCCCGGAAGAGGTCGTCGCCGCCGCCACGCAGGAGGACGTCGACGTGATCGGCGTGAGCCTGCTCTCGGGCGCCCACATGGCGCTGTTCCCGCGGATCATCGATCTGATGAAGGAGCAGGAGATCTTCGGCGACCACCTGCTGCTGGGCGGCGGCGTGATCCCCGACGAGGACGTCATCGAGCTCAAGGAGATGGGCGTCGACGAGATCATGGGGCAGGACACGCCCCCGGACGCGATCGTCGACCTGGTCCGCACCATGGTCGCGCGAGCGGGGCGAGCGATAGTGGAGGACTGGAGCTTCCCGCCGCGCTACGACGAGAGCTACCGCCCACCGCCCGGACCAGGAGCACTGGTTCCCGGTGCGGGAGACGATGGACCCGGACGAGCGCGACGCGGCGATCCTCGCCCGCCTCCGCGAGGTGTGCGCCTACGCCTATGACCGCTCGCCCTTCTACCGCGCGAAGTGGGGCGACTTCGACGCGCGGGACATCAAGACCTTCGAGGACTTCGAGCGGCTGCCGGTGATCCACAAGGACGAGCTGCGCGCCGACCAGGCCGAGCACCCGCCGTTCGGCTCCTACACGTGCATCGAGCCCGGCGACGTCGTCCGCGTGCACGGCACCAGCGGCACCACCGGGCGCCCGACCGCGTTCGGCATCGGCTCCGAGGACTGGCGCGCGATCGCCAACGCGCACGCGCGGATCATGTGGGGGATGGGCATCCGCCCGTCCGACACGGTCTTCATCGGGTCGGTGTTCAGCCTCTACATGGGCTCGTGGGCGACGCTGAGCGGCGCCGAGCGCCTCGGCGCGGCCGCCTTCCCGTTCGGCGCCGGCGTGGCCGGCCAGAGCGCGCGGGCCGTCAACTGGATGGCCCAGATGAAGCCGGCGGCGTTCTACGGCACGCCCTCCTACGCGCTGCGCCTGGCCGAGATCGCGGCCGAGGAGGGCCTCGACCCGCGTGACTTCGGGGTCCGGATCCTGTTCTTCTCCGGCGAGCCCGGCGCGTCGATCCCGAGCATCCGCGACCGGATCGAGAAGCTGTACGGCGGCAAGGTCTTCGACTGCGGCTCGATGGCGGAGATGACGCCGTGGATGAACCTCGGCGAGTCCTCGGCGCAGGCCGGGATGCTGTGCTGGCAGGACGTCGTCTACACCGAGGTGTGCGACCCCGAGACGCACCGCCGCCTGCCGTTCGGCGGCGAGGGCACGCCGGTCTACACGCACCTCGAGCGCACCAGCCAGCCGATGATCCGCCTCCAGTCGGGCGATCTCACCCGCTGGGAGTCGGGGCCGAGCCCGTGCGGGCGCACCTATCCGATCCTCCCGAAGGGCATCTACGGGCGGATCGACGACATGTTCACGATCCGCGGGGAGAACGTGTACCCGGCCGCGATCGACGAGGTGCTCTCGGGGATGTCCGACTACGGCGGCGAGCACCGCATCCTCGTCAGCCGCGAGGAGACGATGGACAAGCTCGCCGTCCGGGTCGAGCACCTGGCCGGCGTCGAGGACGTCGACGCGTTCCGCGCCCGCGCCCAGGAGGCGCTGCGGACCATGCTCGGCGTCGCGACCGCCGTCGTGCCGGTCCCGCCGGGCACGTTCGAGCGCACCGAGTTCAAGGCCCGCCGCGTGATCGACGAGCGCGAGCTGTTCCACGAGACCGTCGATGCGTAGCGCCGACGAGCTCATCGAGAAGGCGCTGGAGGGCCACGTCCCCTCCGTCGCGCGCCTGATCAGCCGCCTCGAGCGCCAGGGCGCCGACGGCGACGCGATCCTCAACCGGCTGCACGCCGAGGGCGGCAACGCGCACATCATCGGCATCACCGGCGCGGCCGGCTCCGGCAAGAGCACGCTCGTGACCGCGCTCGCGCGCGAGCTGCGCGCCCGCGACAAGACCGTCGGCATCGTCGCCGTCGACCCGTCGAGCTCGATCACCGGCGGCTCGATCCTCGGCGACCGCATCCGCATGGCCGAGCACGTGCTCGACCCGGGCGTGTTCGTGCGCTCGATGTCCACGCGCGGCTCGCTCGGCGGGCTGTCGAGAGCCACCATCGACGCGGTCACCGTGCTCGACGCCTCCGGCCGCGACGTCGTGATCATCGAGACGGTCGGCGTCGGCCAGGACGAGGTCGACGTCGTCCAGGCCGCGCACACGGTCGCCGTCGTCAGCGTGCCCGGCATGGGCGACGACATCCAGGCGATCAAGGCCGGCCTGCTGGAGGTCGCCGACCTGCACGTGGTCAACAAGGCCGACCGGCCGGAGAGCGACCGCACGATCTCCGAGCTGCGGAACATGCTCAGCCTGATCGGCCCGCCCGGCGAGGGCGGCTGGGAGCTGCCGATCCTGCCCGCCGTCGCCCGCGACGGCACCGGGCGTCCCCGAGCTCGTCGACGCCTTCGAGGCCGCACCGCGCGTGGCTGACCGACAGCGGCGAGCTGGAGCGCCGCGAGCGCCGGGCCGCCGCCGCCCGCGTGGCCGCCGTCGCGCAGGACCTGCTGCTGGAGGAGCTCGAGTCGCCCGTCCAGCGGCGACGCGTTCGAGCGCGCCGTCGACGACGTCCAGCACCGCCGTACCGACCCGCGCACCGCCGGGCGCAACCTGATTCGAATCGCAGCAGGAGGAGTCCACGCATGAGCACCGTCCCCACCACGTCGCTCGCCCCCGAGGAGCTGCGCCGGCGCGTCGCCGAGGAGCTCGAGAGCTGGGAGGCGGACGAGCTCGCCGCGTTCCTGGAGCGCCGCGGCGAGTCCAAGGAGCAGTTCCTCACCGGCGCCCGCAACGAGGTCGACCGCGTGTACGGCCCCGAGCACGTCGCCGACACCAACTGGGAGGACGTCGGCCTGCCCGGCCGCTTCCCCTACACGCGCGGGCCGTACCCGACGATGTACCGCTCCCGCCCGTGGACGATGCGCCAGATCGCCGGCTTCGGCACGCCGCAGGAGACCAACCAGCGCTTCCAGTACCTGATCGCCCAGGGCCAGACCGGCATCAGCGTGGACTTCGACATGCCGACGCTGATGGGCTACGACTCCGACGACCCGAAGTCGCATCGGCGAGGTCGGCCGCGAGGGCGTCGCGATCGACGTGCTCGACGACATGGAGGCGCTGTTCGACGAGATCGACCTCGAGCAGATCTCGGTGTCGATGACGATCAACCCGAGCGCGTGGATCCTGCTCGCGATGTACGTCGCGGTCGCCGAGGAGCGCGGGCTGGACTTCACCCAGCTCGCCGGGACGATCCAGAACGACATCCTCAAGGAGTACATCGCGCAGAAGGAGTGGATCTACCCGCCGCGCGAGTCGATGCGGATCGTGCGCGACACGATCACCTACGCCGCCGAGCACCTGCCCCGCTACAACCCGATCAACATCTCGGGCTACCACATCTCCGAGGCGGGGGCGAGCGCGATCCAGGAGGCCGCCTTCACGATGGCGGTGACCCGCGCGTACGTGCGCGAGGTGACCGAGGCGGGCGTCGACGTCGACGTCTTCGCCCCCCGGCTGAGCTTCTTCTTCGTCTCCCAGTCGGACTTCTTCGAGGAGATCGCGAAGTTCCGGGCGCTGCGGCGCGTGTACGCGAAGATGATGCGCGACGAGTTCGGGGCCCAGAAGGCCGAGTCGATGCGGCTGCGCTTCCACACCCAGACCGCGGCGGCGACGCTGACCAAGGCGCAGCCGGTCAACAACGTCGTCCGGACCGCCTTCCAGGCGCTCTCGGCGGTGCTCGGCGGCACCCAGTCGCTGCACACCAACGGGCTCGACGAGGCGTACGCGATCCCCAGCGAGTTCGCGATGAAGACGGCGCTGCGGACGCAGCAGATCATCGCCGACGAGACGCTGGTCACCAACACCATCGACCCGCTCGGCGGGTCCTGGTACGTGGAGTCGCTGACCGACCGCATGGAGGCGGACATCAACGATTACCTCGAGCGCGTCGAGGCGATGGGCGGCACGCTGAAGGCGATCGAGCAGAGCTTCTTCCAGCGCGAGATCGCCGACTTCGCCTACGACATCGCGACCCGCAAGGCGTCCGGCGAGCTGCCCGTGATCGGCGTCAACAAGTACGTCGACGAGGGCGAGGACCACAAGGTCGAGGTCCACAAGATCGATCCGGAGACCGAGAAGCGCAAGATCGGGATGCTGCGCGACGTCAAGGCGGCGCGCGACGAGGACGCCGCGCAGGCGGCGCTCGCGCACCTCGCCGAGGTCGCCCGCGACGAGGACGCGAACCTGATGCCCGCCACCATCGACGCGGTCAAGGCGAAGGCCTCGATGGGCGAGATCGTCAACGCGCTCGAGAAGGTCTTCGGGCGCTACGTCGAGACGCCCGTCTTTTGACCGCGGACCGGATCGGGACGTTCGCCGCCGCCCTCGCCGACGCGGGGATGGCGGCGGCGCTGGTGATGAACCCGCCGGACCTGTACTACCTGGCGGGCACCGGCCAGCCGTGCAACCTGCTGGTGACGCCGGGCCGCGAGCCGGTCCTGTTCGCGCGCCGCTACCTGGAGCTGGCGCAGCGGTCCAGCCGCGTGGAGCGCGTGATCCCGGGCGCGGGGTTCTCGGCGGTGGCGCGCGAGGCCGAGCTGGGCGACGGGCCGCTGGGCATGGAGCTCGACAAGCTCCCCGCCGGGCTGGTGGCTCGCGCGCAGAAGGCGTTCCCGGAACGGGAGATCGTCGACTGCGCGCCGCTGCTGCTGGCCCAGCGCGCGGTCAAGGACGCCGGCGAGGTGGAGGCGATGCGCGCCTCCGTGCGGCTGTTCGACGCGCTGCACGAGGCGATGTGCGAGCACCTCCGGCCCGGGATCGCCGAGCACGAGCTGGCCGGCGAGCTGGACCGCGCGCTGCGCCGGGCCGGCCACGAGGGCGTGATCTTCCAGCGCCGCTGGGACGCGAAGATGGCGATGGAGGGCGCGCTCGCGTCCGGCGAGAACCTCGTCACCTTCTCCCGCGGGCCGATCACGGTCACCGGCGTCGGCCTCAGCGAGTCGTTCCCGATGGGCGCGTCGGACCGCCGGCTCGAGCACGGCGACCTCCTGCTCATCGACCTCGGCCTCAACCGCGCCGGCTACCACGGCGACATGGCGCGCTGCTACGCGGTCGGCGAGCTGCCCGACGGCGTCGAGCCGCTCGCCCGCGCGTGCCGCGACATCCAGGACGCGGCGATCGAGGCGATCCGCCCCGGCGTCGCGGCCCACGCGGTCTACGACGCGGCGGCCGAAGCGGCCGAGCGGCTCGGCGTGGCCGACTACTTCCAGGGCTACGGCGACCTGCGCGGGCCGTACATCGGCCACGGGATCGGCCTCGAGCTGGACGAGCCGCCGGTGCTCGGCCCGGGCGTGGAGACCCCGATCGAGGAGGGGATGATCCTCGCCATCGAGCCGAAGCTGATCTCCCCGTCGTTCGGCGCGGTCAACATCGAGGACGACGTGGTGGTCACGGCGGACGGCTGCGAGATCCTCGGCGACCTCCCGCGCTCGTTGTTCGTCATCGGCGAGTCGGGCGAGGTAGCGCGGGTACCCTGACCGCGTGGACCAGACGATCGAGAAGCCTCGCGTCGAAGGCCCCGGCTCCGGACTCGGCGGCAACTGGCGCGTGATCGTCCGCAACGACGACCACAACACGTTCGACCACGTGGCGCGGACGCTGGCCCGGTACATCCCCGGCGTGTCGCTCTCCCAGGGCTACGCGATCGCCGACACGATCCACAACTCGGGTCAGGCGATCGTGTGGAGCGGGATGAAGGAGACGGCCGAGCTCTACTGGGAGCAGCTCAAGGGCGAGGGGCTGACGATGGCCCCGCTCGAGCAGGGCTGAGCGCCGGATGCGACGCGCGTGCCTCGCCGCCGCCGTCGCACTGCTGCTCGCCGGCGCCGCCGAGGCGCGCGCGTCGACCGTCACGGGCGCGCGTCGTGGAGTACCAGACGGGGAGGGGAGGCCCGGACCGCGTCTTCGAGGTCAGGCTCACGGGCGCGCCGGGCGAGGCGAACGTGGTGCGCGCCGAGCACCGGCCGACCGCGACCATCGGCGGTGAGTGGCACGTCGCGGACACGGGGGCGCCGCTGCAGGCCGCGGAAGGCTGCGCGGCCGTGGTCGACGGCGTGGTTTGCGCGGCGCCGTCGGGACAGCGGATCCGGCAACTTCGCCGCCCTGCTGCACGACGGCAACGACCGCGGAGAGGTCACGAGCGGCCTCGGGTTCCTGTACGGCGGCGAGGGCGACGACGAGCTGATCGGCGGCACCGCCGACGGTGGCCCGGGCAACGACACCCTGACCGGCCCCGGCCTCTTCGGCGAGGACGGGAGCGACGCGCTGACCGTCGTGCGGGCCGTCGGGGGGCAATCGCGGACGGCGGGCCGGGTGACGACCGCATCACGGGCGGTCCCGGCGATGACGGCCTCGTCGGTGGAGGCGGGGTCGACACGATCCTCGCGGAGGGCGGCGACGACAACGTGTGGGACCACGACGCGGCCCCGAACGAGCCGACGCTGGTCGACCGCGACCGGCTCGACGGCGGTCCGGGGCGCGACCTGGTCTGGTGGCGTTGGCACCCGGTCGCGCTGCGCGTGGACCTCTCGGCCGCGGAGGCCAGGCCGAGGGGGACGACGTGACGGGCTTCGAGGACGTGGAGGGCGGCGAAGAGGCCGACGTCCTGATCGGCGACGACGGCGCCAACAAGCTCAACGGCGGCGCCGGCGACGACGCGGTGGACGGCGCCGGCGGCGCGGACGTGCTGTTCGGCGGCTTCGGCGACGATCGCCTCGACGGCGGCGCCGGCGGGGATTTCCTGTCCGCGGGCGACGGGGTGGACCGGGTCACGGGCGGCGCGGGCGCCGACCGGCTGCCGGACCCAGAGCGACTACCGAGCCGACCGCGTGACCTGCGACGCGGACGACCGCGGGATCGCCGACCGCGGCGACCGCGGCCTCCGCCGCTGTGGGCGCGTGAACGCCGGCGCGTCGCGCCCCTCGTCGAGGCCGTCTACGACCAGGGCCGCCGCGCGTTTCTCGAACGTCTCCTGCGACGCCCAGGTGCTCGAGTGCGCCGGCACCACGCGCATCCGCGCCCGCGCCGGCGGGCGCTGGGTACGCCTCGGGCGCCACCGCTTCTCGGACGACCGGGACGTGCCGATCACGCTCCCGCGGGCGGTGCGGAACGAGCTCCGCCGCCGCGGCCGGGTCCAGTTGTCGCTCGTCAGCAGGCTCCGTGGGCCCGGGGCGCTCACGATCCGCGAGCGCGAGACTCTGCGGCCTTAGCGCGGGCCAGCGCGGGGCGACCCGCGCGGTGCGGGCCGTCCGCGCTAGCCGCAACTCGCGCGCCCGGCGGCCGTTGGCTCCCCCATGCGCGTCCTGATCCCAGCCGTGGCGCTCGCGATGGCGCTCGGCGGGGCGGCCGACGCGAGCGCGGCGACCGTCACCGGCCTCATCGTCGAGCACGCCTACACGCGAGGGCTCCCGGAGCACGTGTTCGAGGTCCGGCTCGAGGGCGCGCCCGGCGAGGTCAACGTGGTGCACGCCGAGCGCAGGGCCGGCGGGCCACTGGGCGAGTGGCGCGTCGCCGACGCAGGGGCGCCCCTGCAGGCGTCGGGCGGCTGCGCGGTCACGGCGGACGGGGTGGTCTGCGTGCCGCCGCCGGACGCCGAGTCCACCACCTTCATGGCTCACCTGAACGACGGCCCCGACCGCGGCGAGGTGACGGGCGACGACGCATACCTGTTCGGCGATGACGGCGACGACCAACTGGGTGGCCACACCGTCAGCGGCGGCCCGGGAGACGACACCCTCACCGGCAACGACCTCGCGGGCGAGGACGGCAACGACGTGCTGACGATCGTGGGACCGCCGCGTGGCGGTGCAGACGGCGGTGCGGGGGACGACCGCATCACGGGCAGCCCCGGGGCGGACTTCCTCGGCGGCGGAGACGGCGTCGACACGGTCCTTGGCGAGGGCGGCGACGACACGGTCTCGGAGCACGGCGCGGTCGACCGTGACCGGCTCGACGGCGGCCCTGGGCGCGACCTGGTCCGGTGGTACGGGCACCCGGTCGCCTTGAACGTCAACCTCGCGGCCGCCGGCGGCCAGGCCGACGGGGACGACGTGACGGGCTTCGAGGACGTGGTCGGCGGCGACAAGGACGACGTGTTGATCGGCGACGACGGCCCCAACAAGCTCGAGGGCGGCTGGGGCGCCGACCAACTCGAGGGCGCCGGCGGCGCGGATGTGCTGCTCGCCGGCTACGGGGACGATCGCCTCGACGGCGGCCTCGGTGGGGACTTCCTGTGGGCGGGCGGCGGGGTGGACCAGGTCGCGGGCGGCCCGGGCGCCGACCGGCTGCACACGCAGGGCGACTACCGCGCCGACAACGTGACCTGCGACGCGGATGACCGCGGCATCGGCGACCGCGGCGACCTCGGCCTTAGCCGGTGTGGCCGCGTCACGCGCAGGCCTCACGCGCGCATCGTCGGGACCGTCGACCGCCGGGGTCGCCGCGCGGAGCTGGTCTTCTCCTGCGACCCGCGCGTGCTCGACTGCGTCGGCACCACGCGCATCCGCGCGCGCGCCGGCGGCCGCTGGGTACGCCTCGGGCGCCACCGCTTCTCCGGCGACGGGGACGTGCGGGTGACGCTCCCGCAGGCGGTGCGCGACGAGCTCCGCCGCCGCGGCCGGGTCCGCGCTCTCGCTCGTGAGCCGGCTGCGAGGGCCCGGGGCGCTCACGATCCGCGAGCGCGCCACGCTGGGGCGCTAGACGACCGGGCGCTTCGGGCGCTCGTCGATCGCGAGCGAGAAGACGTCGGGGCGCGCGTAGTGGCCGACGACGTCGAAGTCGTACTTGCCCTCGGCGATCCGGCCCAGGTCCAGCTCCGCGCGCAGGATCGACTCGCCGTCCGTCTCCGGCCCGGCCAGCAGCTCGCCGAGCGGGGACACGATCACCGAGTTGCCGCGGCACAGCACCTCGCCGGGATCCGGGACGTCGATCGGGTAGTCGTCCGGGTAGTCGCTCCGGCGCGCGAACTGGTTGGCGGAGAGCACGAAGCAGCGGCCCTCGCAGGCGATGTGGCGCATGCTCGCGACCCACGTCTCGCGCGCGTCGGCGGTCGGCGCGCAGTACAGCTGGATGCCCTTCGCGTACATGCCCATCCGCATCAGCGGCATGTAGTTCTCCCAGCAGATCACCGCGCCGAGGCGGCCGAGCGGCGTGTCGAAGACGGGCATCGTCGAGCCGTCGCCGGTGCCCCAGACGAGGCGCTCGGCGCCGGTCGGCATCAGCTTGCGGTGCTTGCCGAGCAGCTCGCCGGCGGGGGAGAAGAACAGCGCCGTGCAGTACAGCGTGCCGCCGCCGCGCTCGATCACCCCGATCACGAGGTGGACGCCGTGCTCGCGCGCGATCGCCCCGAGGCGCTCGGTCGCCGGGCCGGGGACGTCGACGGAGGACTCCCAGTAGCGGCGGAACCACGCGCGGCCCTCGTCGGTGCGCGAGCCGACCACCGCGCCGAAGTCGATCCCGCGCGGGTAGGCGGACACGAACGCCTCCGGGAACACCACCAGCTCGGCCGCGCTCTCGGCGGTCAGCCGCTCGACCTTGTCCAGCGTCGCCTCGACGTCGAAGGACGACGGGGGCGGCCTGCACGACCGCTGCGCTCACGGTGGTCACCGACGCGAGGCTACCGGGCTAAACTGATTGTTCGAGCAATCGGAGGGTTCCAACCGTGAACGTCGAGATCTGGTCTGACATCGCCTGCCCGTGGTGCTACATCGGCAAGCGCCGCTTCGAGGCCGCGCTGGCCGACTTCGAGCACCGCGACGACGTCACGGTGACGTGGCGCAGCTTCGAGCTGGATCCCAGCGCGCCCGCCGAGCGCGAGGGTGACCGCGCCGAGCACCTGGCGACCAAGTACGGCATGAGCGTCGAGCAGGCCCGCGCGGCCGAGCAGCAGATGACCGAGCGCGCCGCCGCGGAGGGGCTGGACTTCCGCTTCGACATCGCGCGCGCCGGCAACACGCTCGACGGCCACCGGGTCCTCCACCTCGCCGCCGAGCACGGCGTGCAGGACGCGGTCAAGGAGCGCTTCATGCGCGCCTACTTCGGCGAGGGCGAGCTGATGAGCGACCACGCCACGCTCGTGCGCCTCGCGACCGAGGCCGGCCTCCCCGAGGACGAGGTCCGCGACACGCTCGCCGGCGACCGCTTCACCGCCGAGGTGCGCGCCGACCAGGAGACGGCCTACGGCTTCGGCATCTCCGGCGTGCCCTTCTTCGTGCTCGACCGCAAGTTCGGCGTCTCCGGCGCCCAGCCCGCCGAGGTCATCCTCGAGGCGCTGCGCAAGGCCTGGGAGGCGCGCCCGCCGCTCGCCGTCGTCGCCGAGGGCGACAGCTGCGGCGTCGACGGCTGCTGAGGAACGCTCAGGCGCGGAGGACGCGCACGCCGCCGGCCGGCAGCACGGACCTCGCCGTCGTGCACGCTGCCGTCCAGCAGGTCGCGTCCCGAGCCGCGAGCCGGGCGGCCTCGCGCGCCGTGGTTGAGCAGGAACAGGTAGCGCTCGCCGCCCCGCCGGCGCCGGACGGCCTCGACGGCGGCCGGCACGCCCGGATCACCGGCGCTCCCGGTCTCCGCCAGCACCGCCTCCAGCAGCGGGCGCAGCCCCACGCGGTCCAGCCGCGTCGCCACGTAGAACGCGGCACCGGCGCCCAGCGCGTGCCGCGTGACCGCGGGGTGGCCCGCGTCCGGGCCCTCGAGGAAGCGCTGCCGCGGCTCGGCGCCGCGGGCCACGACCCGCTCGGACCACAGATCCCCGCGCCAGCGCCGCCCTCCAGCGACACCGCCTGCCCGCTCGCCAGCGGGTGGAACTCCTCGATCGTCGAGCCCGAGCAGGTCGCGCAGGGCGCCCGGGTGCGGCCCGGGCGGGACGGTCTCGTGCTCGTCGACGATCCCCGAGAAGAAGGACACGACCAGCCTGCCGCCGCCGTGCACGTAGCCGGTGAGGTTCGCCGTCGCGTCCGGCGCCATCAGGTACAGGCTCGGGCACCAGCACGGCGCGATAGCCAGAGAGGTCCGCCGCCGGGGCCACGAAGTCGGCCGTGACCTTGAGGTCCCACAGCGCCTCGTAGAACGTGCGCACCCGCTCGAGGTAGCGCACGTCGCTGGTCGGCCGGAACTCGAGCTCGAGCGCCCACCAGGACTCCCAGTCCCACACGAGCGCCACGTCGGCCTCGACCTCGGCTCCCGGATCTCGCCGAGCGCTGCCGATGTCGCCCCCGAGCGCCACGACGTCGCGCCACAGCCGGCTGTCGCGGCCGGCGTGGGGCACCATCGCCGAGTGGAACTTCTCCGCGCCGAAGCGCGAGGCGCGCCACTGGAAGAACATCGCGGCGTCGGAGCCGCGGGCCAGGTGGGTGAGCGAGTTGCGCCGCATCTCCCCGGGCGCCTTGGCCACGTTGCGACGCTGCCAGTTGACGGCGCCCGTCGAGTGCTCGAGCAGCAGCCACGGCCGCCCCCGGCCAGCCCGCGCGTCAGGTCGGCGGTCATCGCGAGCTCGACCTGGTTCTCGGGGTCCTCGGCGATCAGGTAGTGGTTGCCGGAGACGACGTCGACCTCGCGCGCCCACGCCCAGTAGTCCATGTGCTTGCAGTTGGTCGTCATGAAGTTGGTCGTCACGGGGACAGCCGGCGAGCACTCGCGCAGGATGTCGCGCTCGATCCGGTAGCACGCGAGGTACTCCTCGTTGGAGAAGCGCATGAAGTCCAGCTGCTGGGCCGGGTTGACCGGCATCGGCGCGCGCCGCGGCGCGGTGATCTCCTCCCACTCGCCGTAGCGCTGGCTCCAGAACGCCGTGCCCCACGCCGAGTTGAGCGCGTCGAGCGTGCGGTGGCGCTCGCGCAGCCAGTCGCGGAACGCCGCCTCGCTCGCCGGGCAGTAGCAGGGCCCGACGTGCGCGCCGTACTCGTTGTGGACGTGCCAGAGGGCGAGCGCCGGGTGCTCGCCGTAGCGCTCGCCGAGGGCGCGCGCGATCGCGGCCGCGGCGCGGCGGTAGTCGGGTGAGCTGGGGCAGTAGGACTCGCGCGCCGCGATGCCGAGCACGTGCCCGTCGGCGGTCACCGGGAGCGAGTCCGGGTGCGCGCGCGAGAACCACGGCGGCGGGGCGGCGGTCGGCGTGGCGAGATCGACCAGGATGCCCGCGTCGTCGAGGCGCCCGAGCACGCGGTCGAGCCAGCCGAAGTCGTACCGGCCCGCCGCGGGCTCGATCTGCGCCCACGAGAACACGCCGACGGTGACCAGCGAGACGCCGGCCTCGAGCATCAGCTCGATGTCCTCGTCCCACATCGCCTCCGGCCACTGCTCCGGGTTGTAGTCGCCGCCGAAGGCGAGCGCCGCGAGCCGGCTCGGCCAGCGCGGACGGGCGCCCGCGCCGCCCGGGCGTCGGTCGCGCGGCGCCATCGCGGAGATCGACGATCTGGTCACACCCGGCTCCTGGTCCTCTCTGGGAGCGGTCACGGTAGCGGAGCGATCCGCCGCCAGCCAAGCGCCCGGTTCGCGCTTGACATCTGCCGCGAACAGCCTAGCCTGTGAGCGGTCACAGTCCGATCGCGCCGCGCGGCGGACCGACCGACGAGCCGGCGCCGGGGCGCCGGGAGGGGGACAACGGAACATGGGTTCGACGGCTCGGAGAGCAGCCGCATCGCTGCTCGCACTGACCCTGCTGGCCGGCTGTGGCGGCTCGGGCTCCGGCGGGGACAAGACGGCGACGCCGGCCAGCAAGGCCAGCGCCGAGAACCCGGTGAAGCTGAGCTTCTGGGCGTGGACGCCGAACATCAAGAAGGTCGTCGCGCTCTGGAACGCCGAGCATCCGGAGATCCAGGTCCGGGTCAGCACGCCCGCGCAGGGCGACGCGCTCGTCACCAAGCTGATGGCCGCCAACAAGGCCGGCAACCCGCCCGACCTGGCCCAGGCCGAGTTCCAGGCGCTGCCGACGCTGCTGATGGCCGACGCCGTCGCCGACATCTCCGAGCAGGCCGACGCGATCAAGGGCGAGTTCAGCGACGAGACCTGGCAGCTGGTGACGTTCGGCGACGCCGTCTACGCCGTGCCGCAGGACATCGCGCCGATGATGCTGCTCTATCGCAAGGACCTCTACCAGCGCTTCGGCCTGAAGGTCCCCGCCACGTGGGACGAGTTCGCCGCCCAGGCCAAGGCGCTGCGCGCGAAGGAGCCCGATCGCTACCTGACCACGTTCTCGGCCAACGACGCCGGCTGGTTCGCCGGGCTCTCCCAGCAGGCCGGCGCGCAGTGGTGGAGCGTCGACGGCGAGGACTGGACGGTCGGCATCACCGATGACGACACCAAGCGGGTCGCCGACTACTGGCAGGACCTCGTGAGCGACGAGGCGATCCTCGACCAGCCGATGTACACGCCGCAGTGGAACAAGCAGCTCAACGACGGCACGCTCCTGGCCTGGCCGACCGCCGTGTGGGGCCCGGCCGTGCTCGAGGGGATCGCGCCCGCGACCAAGGGGAAGTGGGCGATGGCCCCGCTGCCGCAGTGGGACGCGTCGCGAGCAGGTCACGGGCTTCTGGGGCGGCTCCTCGACCGCCGTCATGAAGAAGTCCAAGCACCCGGCCGAGGCGGCCGAGTTCGCCACCTGGCTCAACACCGACCCCAAGGCGGTCGAGGCCCTGATCGCGATCTCCAACGTCTATCCCGCCTCGACCGACGGCCAGTCCGCGCCGGCGCTCGACGAGCCGCCCGCCTTCCTGCCCGACGAGAAGGGGTTCTTCACGCGCGCGGCGGACATCTCCAAGGGGGCGCGCGGGTTCACCTGGGGGCCCAACGTCAACGTGACCTACCAGGCCTACAAGGACGCGTTCGGCAAGGCGGTCCGCAGCAGGGAGCCCTTCACGGGCGGCGCTGGAGACGATGCAGCAGAGCACGGTGGAGGACATGAAGAAGTCCGGCTTCACCGTGTCCGGCTGAGCGGGCGATGGCCACGACCGCATCCGCGCCCGCCGCCCGGCGGCGCCGCCCCCGCCGTGGCGCGGGCGCGGCGCCGTACCTGTTCCTGCTGCCGGCGGCCGGTGCTGTTCACGCTGTTCCTGCTGCTCCCGGTCGGGCTACGCGATCTACCTCAGCCTGCGGCGCACGCGGGTGGAGGGCGGCCTGATCGGGCGCAAGGTCGAGTCGTTCGTCGGCCTCGAGAACTACCGCGACGCGCTGAGCGACCCCGAGCTGCTCGCCAGCCTCGGGCGGCTGGCCATCTACGGCGGGATCGTCGTGCCGACCATGCTCGGCCTCGCGCTCCTGTTCGCGCTGCTGCTCGACTCCCCGGTCGTGCGGTTCGCGCGCTTCTCGCGGATCGCGATCTTCCTGCCCTACGCGGTGCCCGGGGTGATCGCCTCGCTGCTCTGGGGCTTCCTCTACCTGCCCGACGCTGAGCCCGGTCCACGACCTCGTCGCGCCGCTCGGGCCTCGAGCCGGAGTTCTTCGGGAGCCGATCGATCTTCGGCTCGGTGGCCAACATCGCCATCTGGGGCGGCGTCGGCTTCAACATGCTGGTGATGTTCACGGCGCTGCGCGCGGTGCCGCCCGAGCTGTATGACGCGGCGCGCGTGGACGGCTGCTCGGAGGTCCAGCTCGCGCTGCGCATCAAGATCCCGATGATCGCGCCCGCGCTGGTGATGACCGGCGTCTTCTCCCTGATCGCGACCCTCCAGGTGTTCAGCGAGCCGATGACGCTGGAGCCGCTGTCGAACGTCCTGCAGTCGACCTGGGTCCCGCTGATGAAGATCTACTCCGACGCGTTCGTCGCGACGACATCTACGCCGCCGCGGCGACGTCGGTGGTCCTCGCCGCCGTCACGCTGGCGCTGTCGGCCGTCGTGCTGCGGGTCGCTGCAGTCGCGGGCGTTCCGGGAGGGCGAGTGAGCGCCTCTCCTACGACGTCGACGTCCGGCGCCGCGCGCGAGGGAGCACCGGCTCGCGCGCAAGCCGGGCGGGCGGTTCAAGCTGCTGCCGACGCTCGCGCTGCTGGCGGGCGCGCTGTACTGCCTGCTGCCGGTGCTGTGGGTGCTCGTCGCGGCGACCAAGACGCGCGCCGAGCTGTTCAGCACGTCCACGATCTATCCGAGCTTCAACGGCGGGCTGGTGCAGAACATCAGCGACCTGCTCGCCTACGAGGACGGGCAGTTCATGCGCTGGGCGCTCAACAGCCTGCTCTACGCGGGCGTCGGCTCGGTGCTGTCGGCGGCCGTCTCGGCGCTGGCGGGCTACGGGCTCGCGAAGTACCGCTTCCGCGGCCGCGACCTCGCCTTCAACGTGCTGCTGGCCGGCGTGCTGATGCCCCAGGTCACGCTCGCCATCCCGCAGTACCTGCTGCTCTCCAAGGCGGGGATCGCCGGCACCTACTGGTCGGTCCTGCTGCCCAGCATCCTCAGCCCGTTCGGGATCTACCTGTGCCGGATCTACGCGGCCGCCTCGGTGCCCAGGGAGACGCTGGAGGCGGGCAGGCTCGACGGCGCCGGAGAGCTGCGGCTGTTCCGCTCGATCGCGCTGCCGATGATGGCGCCCGCGCTGGTCACGGTGTTCCTGTTGCACTTCGTGGCCACGTGGAACAACTTCCTGCTGCCGTTCATCATGCTCTCCGACGGCGACACGTTCCCCTTGACCACCGGCCTCTACACGATGCTCGACCAAGGCACCCAGCAACCGGCGCTCTACTCGCTGGTGATCACCGGCGTGCTGCTGTCGGTGATCCCGCTGATCGCGCTGTTCCTGACCCTCCAGCGCTACTGGCGCATCGACCTGATCAGCGGCGGGCTCAAGGGATGAGCGACACCGCGCCGCCGCATCCCAAGTCGCGCGGCGCCGCGCGCCGGGCCACGCGCCGGGGGCCGACGATCGACGACGTCGCGAGCCTCGCCGGCGTCTCGCGCGGGACCGTGTCGCGCGTGCTCAACGGCGGGCGCTACGTCAGCCCGGCGGCCCTCAGCGCGGTCGAGCGGGCGATGGCCGAGACCGGCTACGTCGTCAACACCAGCGCCCGCGCGCTGGTCACGCGCCGATCCGGCGCCGTCGCCGTCGTGCTCTCCGAGCCCCAGGAGCGGCTGTTCGAGGACCCCAACTTCAGCGTGCTGCTGCGCGCGTGCTCGCAGCGCCTCGCCGTGTCCGACATGGCGATGATGCTGATGATCGCCAGCGACGACGCGGAGCGCGCGCGCGTCACGCGCTTCGCCCGCGCCGGCCACGTCGACGGCGTGCTGCTGGTCTCCGCCCACGCCGGCGACCCGATCTTCGACGAGCTCGAGGCGGCCGGCGTGCCGACCGTCGTGTGCGGCAAGCCGCTCGACCACGAGGACGGCCTGCCCTACGTCGCGGCCGACGACCGCGAGGGCGGGCGGCAGATGACCCGCTACCTGCGCGAATCCGGGCGGCGGCGGATCGGCACCGTCACCGGGCCGCTGGACACCTCCGGCGGGCGCGACCGCCTCGCCGGCTATCGCGACGTGCTCGGCGCCGACGCGGTCGAGGCGCGCATCGTCTCCGCCCGCCACTACACCCACCAGGCCGGGGCCGAGGCGATGTCGGCGCTGCTGGGGCAGGCCGGCGACATCGACGCGGTGTTCGTCGCCTCCGACCTGCTCGCCGCGGGAGCCCTCACGGCGCTGCGCCGGGCCGGCCGCAGCGTGCCCGGCGACGTGGCGGTGGGCGGCTTCGACGACTCGCCGGTCGCGGTCGCCACGACGCCGCCGCTGACCACGATCCGCCATCCCCTGGACCGGGTCGCCGAGCGGCTGGTCGACCTCGCGCTGCGCCGGATCGCGGACGAGCCCGTCGAGTCGGAGCTGATCCCGACGGAGCTGGTCCGGCGCGAGTCCGCCTGACGAGACGAGGGGAGGAGGCGATGAGGCGACGGGGATCGGCCGCGCTGGCGGCCGTGCTGATGACGGCTGCGCTGCCGGCGGCGGCGGGCGCGGAGGAGCTGCGGCTCGAGCGCTGACGGGACGGTGACGAGCGTGCAGCGCCTGCAGGTCCCGCGGACCGGCTGGTACACGCTAAGCGCCCGGATGCGGACGAGCACCGGGGACGTCGAGGCATCGGCCAGGCTGTGCGGTCGTGAACGGCTGTGGGCGCCGCCGGGCGGGCTGGTGCGCGGCGTCGTCGGCGCGGCTGCGGCGAGGACGCTGTGACGTGGTCGGCGCGCGGCGCGCGGGGAGTGGCCGAGTTCACGCGACCTGGCGCTCGCCCCGGGCCGGGTGCGCGAGCCGTAGGTGCTGGGCGGCGACGTCTCCAGCCTGCGACAAGTCCGAGGACTGGGCGGCGTGTACCGCGACCCGGGGCCGCCGCGGCGAGCGCTGCGGATCCTGCGCGCGCGCGGGTATGGAGTGGGCGCGGCTGCGGGTGTGGCTCGACCCCGCCGACGGCTACCACGACCGCGCGGAGCTGCTGGAGATGGCCCGCCGGGCTCGGGCGGCCGGGCGGCGCGTGCTCGTCGACCTCCACTACTCGGACTCTGCGCCGATTCGGCAAGCAGTGGATGCCCGCCGCCTGGGAGGAGCTGGCCTTCCCGGAGCTGCGGAGCGTGTTCGGCGCCTACACGCACGACCTCGTCCGCGCGCTGGTCCGCCAGGGCACGGCGCCCGACATGGTGCAGATCGGCAACGAGATCAACTCGGGGCTGCTGTGGGACCAGGCGGCGACCTGGACCGGATGCTCGAGCGCCGACGACGGGACCGGGCAGCAGCGCGAGGTCTGCCACGCGAGCGCTGGGACCAGCTCGCCGAGCTGCTCAAGACCGGCTACGGCGCGGTGAAGTCCGCGTCACCCCGGACCCGCGCGATGCTCCACTCGCGGAGGGCGGCGACAACGGCACGTACCGCTGGTGGTTCGACAACGTCACCTCCCGCGGCGTGCCGTTGACCTCATCGGCGTGTCGTTCTACCCCTACTGGCACGGCACGCTCGCCGAGCTGCAGGCCAACCTCGACGACGTCGTGGCCCGCTACGGCAAGGACGTGTGGGTGGCCGAGACGGCGTACCGTTCACGCTCGCCGACGAGGACGGCTGGGAGAACGCGATCGACCTCGAGTCCGAGCTCACGCCCGGCTATCCGGCGACGGTGGCGGGCCAGGCGAAGTGGCTGCGCGACCTGCAGGGGTGGTGCGGGCGGTGCTCGGCGGGCGGGGCCTCGGTGCGTTCTGGTGGGACGCGACCTGGACCGCGGTGGCGGGCAACGGCTGGAGCCCGGTCGATCTGGTCGGGCAAGGCTGGGAGAACCAGGCTCTGTTCGGCGTCGACGACCGGCTGCTGAGGCCTCAGCCGAGGTAGCGCTCGACGGTGCCCGGATCGCGCATCTGCGCGTCGTCCGGGTTCCCGCCCGAGTTGCGCAGGGCGCGCCGCTGGCGCAGCAGGTCCCACAGTTGGTCCAGCTCGACCTTGATCTCGCCGAGGCGGTCACGGTCGGCGGCCACCTTGTCGTCGCGGCCGCCCTCGGCGGACACCTCCTCGTCGCGGCGGAGGGTGCGCTCCTCGTTCTCGAGGACCTCGATGCGGCTCTGGATGTCTGCGTCTTCCATGCTGTGAAGACTACGCCCGTGCGCCGGCCGCGTCGGTCCGGTGCATGCGCACCGACGCCTCCAGGCGGGCGGCGGCGGTGCCGCGGAAGACGCCCTTGACGGGCGGCACGTCGCGGTAGTGGCGGCCGTGGCCGATCTTCACGTAGGTCTCGCCCGCCAGGCACCGGTTGGTCGGGTCCACGCCCACCCACACCGGCTCGCCGCCGTCGTCGGCGGGCAGCAACGCCTCCAGCCACGCGTGCGTCTCGACCTCGGCGGAGGCGGCGTCCGCGCCGCTCTCGGCGAACAGGTAGCCCGAGACGTAGCGGACGGCGACTCCGTTGCGGCGGAGCAGCACGAGCGCGAGGTGGGCGAAGTCCTGGCAGACGCCGGCGCCCGCCTCCAGCAGGTCCTCGATCGTGCTTCCGACGTAGGTCACCCCGGCGCGGTACTCGAAGCGGTCCGGAACCACCTGTACGAGGCGCTCCAGCGTGGCCAGCGGCGTGTCGGAGCGCACCAGGCCGACCAGTTCGTCGACGCGCAGGTCGTCGGGCTCGCCCGGCCCCGGGAGGAGGAACTCGACCGCGCCGGCGCGGTAGCCCGGCTCCTCGATCGCGGCCCAGGTGGCCGTGGGCGGCGCCGGCGGGTTGGCGGTCGCCACCCGCGCGCGCACGTCGATCGCGAGGCTCTCGTGCGGCTTGGAGATCCCGAACTCGATCACGGTCGTGCCGAAGTAGTCGAGGTGCTGGTGCAGGCGGGTCTGCGGCTCCACGCGCACGCCGAAGTCGTCGACGCGCTGCGTCGCGGTGGTGGCCGGCGTCACGCGGAGCGCGTTGAGGTTGTCGGTCACCTGCGCGTCGTAGCGGTACTCGGTGAGGTAGCGGATCGAGAAGTGCATCAGGCCGTCGCCAGTCTCGCAACGGGCGCGGATGCCCCTCCGAAGTAGCGCATCGAGATGTCGCCGTCGACCAGCTCGAGCTCCCGCTGCACGGGCGCGAGCGTCTGGGCCAGCGGCCCCGCGCCCTCGACCGAGCGCGAGCGGAAGTCCAGGTCGGCCATCAGTCGCGACAGCCGCAGGACGGGCGCCGAGCTGCGGTAGCTCGAGTCGGCCGCCGTCAGCGCGTTATGGAGGGAGGAGACCGAGTGGGCGACCGAGTCGGGGTAGGCGCGCTCGTAGAGCAGGAAGCTGCCGACCAGGCTCGCCTTCGGCGGCGCCGCGATCGCCCGCCGGAACGCCTGGAAGCCGCCCATGGCCTGCAGCAGCGCGACCGCCTGGCCGTCGCGCGGGTCGGCCTCGGCCGGCTCATGGGACTCCTCCTCGGGCAGCGCGACGCGGAGCATCCGCAGCACCATGTCGCCCGCCTCGATCGCGGCACCGGCCTCCAGGAACGCCCGCGCCTCGTCGCGCAGCATCGTCCGGTCGGTGACGCCCCAGAACAGCGCGCAGCGCTCGCGGACGTACGCGTAGAGCGAGTAGGGGCCGCTGCGCAGGGCCGCGGACATGTCGCGGCGCAGCAGGCCGAGGTGGAAGGTGTTGATCGCCTCCCACATCTCGGCGGAGAACACGTCGCGCACCCGCCGGGCCCCTTCGCGCGCGCTGGAGACGCAGAACAGCACGGAGGCGGGATCGTTCGCGTCGAGGGTGAGCATCGAGACGACCTCGTCGCGGGTGCCCACCTCGCCGTCGCCGGCCTCGGCGCCCATGATCGCCAGCAGCGCCTCCCACGAGAGCCGTGTCTGGCCCGACTCCCCGGTCCGGCCCTGGAGGTCCGCGTGGAAGACGCCGTCGAGCAGCCGCGCGGTGTGCTCGGCGCGCGACAGGCTGCGCCCCACCCAGTACAGCTCGTGCGCGATCCGGGCCAGCATCAGCCCCGCGCTTGCTGTTGCTGCTGTTGCTGGTCGGTCCAGGCGCCGGTGCGCAGGTCGGGCATCCGCGGCCGCGCCCAGCCCGTCGTCGCGGGCGCGTCCGGCGTGCCGTCGCCGTCGTCCTCCAGCACCCACGTGTCCTTCGAGCCGCCGCCCTGGGAGGAGTTGACGATCATCGACCCCTCGCGAAGCGCGACGCGCGTGAGGCCGCCGGGGACGATGTGGATGTCCTCGCCGAACACGGCGAACGGGCGCAGGTCGACGTGGCGGGGCGCCAGCGAGCCGTCGGGAGAGGCGGTCGGGCAGGTCGAGAGGCGCACGAGCTCCTGCGCGATCCACCGCTCGGGCTCCTGGCGCACCAGGTCGGCCTGACGGGCGATCTCCTCGTCGGTGGCGGTCGGCCCGATGAACACGCCCTTGCCGCCGGACTCGCTGGTCGGCTTGACCACCATTTCGCCGAGCCGCTCGAGCACGTGGCGGCGCTGGTCGGCGTCGGCCATCAGGTAGGTCGGGACGTTGGAGAGGATCGCCTCCTCGGAGAGGTAGTAGCGGATCATCTCCGGCACGTAGTGGTAGATCGCCTTGTCGTCGGCCACGCCGGTCCCGACGGCGTTGACGATCGCCACGGTGCCGGCCCGGTAGGCGCGCATCAGCCCGGGGACGCCGAGCAGCGAGTCGGGCCGGAACTCGAGCGGGTCCATGAAGTCGTCGTCGATCCGGCGGTAGATCGCGTGGACGCGCTGCAGGCCGTCGGTGGTGCGGATGTAACAGGCGGCGTCGCGCACCACGAGGTCCGACGCCTCGACCAGCTCGACCCCCATCTGCCGCGCCAGGAAGGTGTGCTCGAAGTAGGCGGAGTTGAACGGGCCGGGCGTCCACACCACGACCGTGGCGTCCTCCTCGCCCTCGGTGGGGGCGACCTGGCGCAGCGCGTTGGCCAGCAGGGCGGGGTAGTGGTCGACGGGCCGCACGCGGTACTCGCCGAACAGCCGCGGCAGCAGCCGCAGCATCGCGACGCGGTTCTCGAGCACGTAGGAGATGCCGCTCGGCGTGCGGACGTTGTCCTCGAGCACCTTCCACGTGCCGTCGGCGTCTCGCACGAGGTCGCAGCCCGAGACGTGGCAGTAGACGCCTCCAGGGGGCCGGATCCCGTGCGCCTCGCGGGCGAAGGCGGGGCGGGAGACGATCAGCTCCCACGGCACCACGCCGTCGTGGACGATCTCGCGGCCGTGGTAGACGTCGTCGACGAAGCGGTCCAGCGCGCGGATCCGCTGCGCCAGGCCGCGCTTGATGACCGTCCACTCGGCGGCAGGGATCACGCGCGGGACGAGGTCGAGCGGGAACGGGCGGTCGCGGACCGGACCGTCGACCTCCGGTCCGCCGGCGTCGAAGGTGATGCCCTGCTGCATGAAGATGGCGTCGCGCCGGCGGCCCGCGTTCGCGAGCTCCTCGCCGCCGAGCTCACTCAGCGCGTCGGCCAGCGCCTCGGTGTGCGGCCGCGCCTCTCCCGACGGGGTGTAGACCTCGTCGTAGGAGGGAGGCACGGCCAGGTCTCAGTCCTCCGCGCCGGCGGTCTCGGGGACGAGGCCGCCCGACATCACGAGGTCGTGCCAGACGTAGATGACCGGCACCTGGTACCAGGCGCTGTAGTCGGCGCGCCAGGCGACGAACTCCTCGCCGTACCAGTAGCGCTCGTAGTCCAGCTTGTCCTCGAACGTCGCCATCTGCAGGAACTTGTAGCGGTCGTCGCGGGACCGGTAGACGCGGTAGTCGGTCGCGCCGTAGCGCAGCGCCAGCGGCGCGATCAACTCGACCGCCTGCTCGAACCTGTCGCCCCTGAACGTCGTCGCGTACCAGGGGATGTGCACCACACCTGCAGCCATCAGGCTCCCACCTCCGCCCGGATCGCGCCGGGGCCGTCCGCCGTCTTGCCCTGTCCCTCGGTTTCCGCGCCCACGAGGATCGCGATCTTGCCGAGGTGCTCGTTCTTGTACATGAGCTGGTGGGCGTCCGCCACACCGTCGAACCCCAGGGTACGCCACAGGACCGGGCGGATCTTGCCCTCCTCGATCAGCTCGTTGGCCTTCATGCACTCGTAGGCGTTCGCGAAGTGCGAGCCGATGATCCGCTTCTGGCGCATCCACAGGTACCGGACGTCGAAGTCCAGCTGGTAGCCGGAGGTGGCGCCGCAGATCACCACGGTGCCGAACGGCTTGACCACCAGCACCGAGGTCGGGAAGGTGGCCTTGCCGACGTGCTCGAAGACGATGTCGGGCGGGCCGCCGAGCTCGGCCTCGACCGCCTTGCCGAAGCGCCGCGACTCCTTGAAGCGGGCCTTCTCCTCCTCCGGCGTCTCGCCGCCCTTGCGCATCATCCCGCTGTACTCGTTGCGGTCGATGAACGCGCAGGCGCCGAGCGACTGGCACAACTCGCCCTTGTCGGCCGAGGAGACGACGCCGACGGAATCGGCCCCGGTGAGCTTGCAGAGCTGGGTGGCGAAAACGCCCAGACCGCCCGCGGCGCCCCAGATCAGCACGCGATGGCCGGCCTGGAGCTTGGCCTGGTCGATCAGCATCCGGTAGGCGGTGAAGTAGGTGAGCCCGTAGGAGGCGGCCTCCTCCCAGCTCAGATGCGCGGGCTTGGGGAGCAGTTGCTGGGCCTGGACCTTGCAGAACTGCGCGAACGAGCCCCAGGTCGTCTCGTAGCCCCAGATCCTCTGCGAGGGGGCGGCGAGGGGATCGAGCCCGTGCACCTCGGGATCCTCGTATGAGGCCTGGTTGCAGTGGACCACGACCTCGTCGCCGGGCTTCCAGCGGGTCACGCCCTCGCCGACCTTCCACACGACCCCGGAGGCGTCGGAGCCGCCGATGTGGTGGTCCTCGTCGTGGTAGCGGAACACCGACACGGGCTGGCCGAGCGCCGCCCAGACGTTGTTGAAGTTCACACCGGCCGCCATCACGCGTACGGTGACCTCGAAGGCGCCGGGCTCCGGCGTCTCCATTTCCTCCAGCTGGAACGCCTCGATCGGCTCCCCGAGGCGCTCCTCGCGGATGACCCAGGCGGCCATCGTGGGCGGGAGCTCCCCGGGATCGGCGTCGAGTTGGGCGACCTGGCTGGCGTCAACGGCCACGGTGAGCGGCACCTTCCTTTGATTCGCGAGTCAAGGTTGCGGGATGCTACCGGGAGTCCGTTTCGCGATCGTGAAATGGGCTGCCTAGAACCACTCGTTGCGCTTGACCCAAAAGAGAGTCAAGAGCACAACCGTGGGCACGACCAGGCCGCCGACGCCGAACAGGAGGAAGTCCTTCTTCGTGTCCACCTTCGAGACCAGCCACTGGAAGTTCTGGCCGAAGAAGCCGGTCACGAGCGTCCAGGCGAGGAAGAGCGTGCCGGCGATCGTGATCCGCGTGGCCACGCGGTTGAGCCGGTCCGCGTTGGCGTTGAAGTAGGTGCTGGCCAGCGCCAGCAGGTCCTCGTTCTGGCGCTGGAACTCGCCCGCGACCTGCGCGAGGTGGTCGGTGACGTCGCGCAGGTACTCGCGCGCGCTGCGGCTGAGGCCGGCCAGGTTGCGGATCGCCTCCGCCGCCGGCTGAAAGTGGTCGCGCTGGTCGGCGAGCAGCCGGTGGTGCTCGCGGACCTCCTGGCGGAGCCGGTAGGTCTCGGCCAACTGCTCGCGGCGCGCCCGCTCGAGCACCTGCGCCTCGAGCGCGTCCACCCGCGCCTCGATCGCGTTGATGACGGGGTACCAGGCGTCGGTCAGCGTGTCGAAGATCCGGTAGACGAGGTAGTCCTCGACGTCGGTGGCCTCCGGCAGCAGCGCCTCGTGGAGGCGGTCGAGGAGGTCGCACGATTCCCGCCGCACCGTCACGACGAAGTCGCCCGACACGTAGACGTGGACCTCGATCGGTAGGGCGACGCGCCCCGACTCGCCGTTGAGCCGCGCGGTGTAGAAGACGACGAGGACGTACTTGTCGTAGGCGTCGACCTTGGGGCGCTGGTTGAACTCGCGCGTGTCCTCCACCGACATCGCGTGCAGGCCGAGCCGGTCGCCGACGCGCGCCAGATCCTCCTCGGAGGGCGCGAACAGGTCGAGCCAGAAGAACTTCTGGCGCTCGAGGTGCGCGTCGATCGCCGCCGCGTCGACCGTGGTGAGCACGTCCATCGGCCGCCTATCGTCGCAGGCGAGATCCGATCTCGAAGGTGTGTCAAACCGTACTGGAGCGGTCATGAACCTCCGCTAGCTTGGATCGCAATGTCTGATGATGCGATCGTCGTCGAGGGTCTCGAGAAGTCGTACGGCTCGGTCCGCGCCCTGTGTGGCGTGGACTTCTCCGCTCGCACCGGGAGTGTCCTCGGCCTGCTTGGTCCCAACGGGGCCGGCAAGACCACCGCGGTGAGGATTCTCGCGACCCTGCTTGAACCCGACGCCGGCAGCGCCCGCGTGGCGGGCCTCGACGTGGTGCGCGAGGCCGCCGCGCTGCGCGCGAAGATCGGGCTCGCCGGCCAGTACGCCGCGGTCGACGAGAACCTGACCGGCTTCGAGAACCTCGAGATGGTCGGCCAGCTCTACCACATGCCCCGCAAGGAGGCGCGCGCCCGCGCGGACGAGCTGCTCGAGCGCTTCGAGCTGACGGAGGCGGCCAAGCGACCGGCGAAGACGTACTCCGGCGGCATGCGGCGGCGGCTCGACCTCGCCGCGGCGCTCGTCGCCCGCCCGCCGGTGCTGTTCCTCGACGAGCCCACCACCGGCCTGGACCCCCGGAGCCGGATCTCGATGTGGGAGATGATCGAGGCGCGCACGGCGGCCGGCACCACCGTCTTGCTCACCACCCAGTACCTCGACGAGGCGGACCGGCTCGCCGACCGCATCGTGGTGATCGACCACGGCACCGTGATCGCCGAGGGCACCTCCGACGAGCTCAAGGACCGGATCGGCGGCGAGCGCCTCGAGGTGGTCCTCGAGAACGACGACGACGCCGAGCGCGCGGTGTCCGCGCTGGCCGAGGTGGCCGACGAGCGGCCCGTGGTCGAGGAGCACACCGTGCGCGTGCCGATCCGGCGCCGCAGCGGCGTCGATCGCCGAGGCGGTCCGCCGGCTCGACGACGCCGACGTCGGCATCGACGACATCTCGATCAAGCGCCCGACGCTCGACGACGTGTTCATCGCCCTCACCGGCCACGCCGCCGAGGAGGCGCCGGAAGCCGAAGCGGCTGAGCCCGAGGAGGTGCGCGCATGAGCACGTTCGCGATGACGGCGTCGGACACCATCGTCCTCGCCCGCCGCAACCTCCAGCGGATCCCGCGCCAGCCGGATCTGCTGATCGCCTACACGGTCCAGCCCGTGATGTTCGTGCTGCTGTTCGTCTACGTGTTCGGCGGCGCGATCCAGACGCCGGGCTTCGACTACGTGGACTTCCTGATGCCGGGCATCATCGTCCAGTCGATCGCCTTCGGCGGGTTCGTGACGGCGCTCGGGCTCTCCGAGGACGTCGGCAAGGGGCTGATCGACCGCTTCCGGTCGCTGCCCATGTCGCGCGCCGCGGTGCTGCTGGGCCGCACGTTCTCGGACGTCCTGCTCAACTGCCTCTCGCTCGTCGTGCTGCTGGCGGTCGGCTTCGCCGCCGGGTTCAACTTCCAGAACACGACCGCGGGCGAGGTGCTGCTCGGGATCGTGCTGCTGCTGATGCTCGGCTACGCGTTCTCGTGGATCTTCGCGCTCGTCGGGCTCTACTCGTCGACGCCGGAGACCGCGAACTCGATCGGGTTCACGGCGATCTTCCCGCTCACGTTCGCGTCGTCGATCTTCGTGCCGGCGGAGAGCATGCCCGACGGGCTGCGGCAGTTCGCGGAGGCCAACCCGTTCACGACGATCTCCGACGCCGTGCGGTCGCTGTGGCTCGGGACGCCGGCCAACACCGACGTGTGGATGGCGTTCATCTGGGTCGTCGTGCTGATGGCCGTGTTCGCGCCGCTGGCGGTCGCTCGCTACCGGAGCGTGGCCGCCAAGTAGATGGGGTGCGCGGGGTCGCTAGCATTTTGCAAGTGACCCCGCCCGCCGGCCCCGGCGCTCTTCCCTCCGACGCGGAGGCGCTCGACGCGTACTCGCGTGTCGTCACCTACGTCGCCGAGACGCTCGCGCCCTCGGTGGCCAACCTGCGGGTCGGCCGCCGCGGCGGCGGCTCGGGCGTGGTCATCACGCCCGACGGGTTCGTGCTGACCAACGCCCACGTAGTGGGCGGCGGGCGCGCCCCCCGCGTGCGGGCATCGTTCACCGACGGCCGCGAGCTGTCGGCGGAGGTCGTCGGGTCCGACCCGCTGACCGACCTGGCGCTGCTGCGCACCGAGGACGCGACCCTCATCCCGGCCGAGCTGGGCGACGCCGCGGCGCTGCGGGTCGGTCAGCTCGTCGTCGCGATCGGCAACCCGCACGGCTTCGCCGGCTCCGTGACGGCCGGCGTCGTGTCCGCGCTCGGGCGCTCGCTGCCAGTCGGGCGACGGCCGCGCCCAGCGCATGATCGACGACGTCATCCAGACCGACGCGGCGCTCAACCCCGGTAACTCGGGCGGCGCGCTGGTCGACGGCCGCGGCCGCGTGGTGGGCATCAACACCGCCGTGGCGGGCGTCGGCCTCGGCCTCGCGGTGCCGATCAACGTCACGACGCGCCGGGTCGTCTCCGAGCTGATGCGCGACGGGCGGGTGCGCCGCGCCTGGATCGGCGTCGCCGTCGGCGCCCGGCCGCTGCCGCCGCGCGTCCGCGCGCTCGTCGGCCGCGAGCGGGCGGTCGAGGTCGTCGAGGTGATGCCCGACTCCCCGGCGGCGCGCGCCGGCCTGCGCGCCGAGGACCTCATCCTCGCCGTCGACGGCTCGCCGGTGGCCGGCGTCGACGACCTGCACCGGCTGATGGACGGCGAGCGGATCGACCGGACGTGCGAGCTCACCGTCGCGCGTGATGGGGCGGAACGAGAGCTGCTGCTGACGCCGCGGGAGATGTAACGTGGCACGGAGGTCGCCGGCCTGAGCGCGGCGACGCTACGACCCTGCGGTCGCTGGCCGGCGACCGGAGGGCGAAACCTCTATTCCTGGTCGCCCCAGGGCGCGCCGGCGGCGACCTCGCGCCGCTCGACCACGCCGAAGCGGTGCTTGCGGTCGCGCCAGCGCAGGCGCGACTCGGCCAGCTTCGACGGGCAGCACACCTCGTCGCCCGCGGCGGGGCGGGCGGTGCGGTAGCGCAGGACGTCCTCGCGGATCCGGGTCTCCGCCCGCTCGAGCTCCTCGGAGCGGAACACCACCTTCAGCCCGCTGCCGCGCTTCCCCGTGTCGGTCGAGAAGACGTACAGCGCGATCGCGCCGGCGGCGCCGCCCGACTGGACGCGCACGACGGCGTCGGCCTTGCCGTCGCCGGTGAGGTCGCGGAACTTCACCGCGCGGTCGACGAAGCCGCGGTTGCTGCGCAGCAGGTCGCGGACCTCGCGGCTGGTCTCGTCGTCGGCCTGGAGGCGGGAGGAGAAGAACCGCTGGGTGGTGGACTGCTCCGCGATCGCGGGCGCGGCGCCGGCCACGAACAGGCCGGCGGCGGCGAGGGCGATGGCTGCCCGGCGCCGCATCACGGCTCCAGGAGATCGTCCTGGGCCGACTTACGCTTCCCGCCGACGTGCACGGCGGTGGGGCCCGGCTTCCCGCGCCGGACGCTGACGGCGTAGTCGCCCTCGCGGACGTCGACCTTCATCGTCGTGGTGCCGCGCGGCTCGATCGGGGTCGTCGACTGCTTCAGACCCGGCTGGCTGCCGCCGAGCTCGTCGGTCTCCAGCGTCACGGTCTGCGGCTTGCCGGTCTGGTTGGACACGATCATCACGATCGGGCCGGCGCCGAAGGTCTTCGGCGAGATCGAGATCTCGTCCTCGTGGATCGCGGCGGTCACGTTGATCGGCGTCGCGGGGCGCGGCGTGTTCGCGTAGTCGGCCTCGGCGCCGCATCCGGCCGTCCCGTACGCAAGCGCGGCGACCAGCACGACGGCTCTCCTCGGGATCGTCCGCACCCGGCTGAATCTAGCCGACGCTCCTGCGTGCGTGCGCCGGGCGGCGTGCAAGCGCCCCTGCAGGCCGTCCGGCCCGAGGCGTATGACAGGCGGTCCGGATGATCGCCACCGACCTGCTCACCCAGCCCCTCGCCACCGCCGAGTTCCTCGCGCTCGACACCGAGACGAACGGGCTGGGGCGCGAGCAGTGCGAGCTCACCGAGGTCGGCGCCGTGCTGGTCGGCGGCGGCGAGCTGCACGAGCGCTGGGAGTCGCTGGTGGGCGTCAGCGAGCCGCTGGGACGCCGCATCCAGCGCTTCACCGGAATCACCCAGGACATGCTCGACTTCGCGCCGCCGCCGGAGGTGGCGCTGCCGGAGCTCGCTACGCGGCTGCGGGGCCGCATCCTCGTCGCCCACAACGCGCAGTTCGACGCGCGGGTCCTACGGCAGGCCTTCGCCCGCGCCGCGCTCACCTGGCCGGACCCGCCGGTGCTGTGCACCGTGGCGCTGGCGCGGCGGTTCGCGCCGCTGCAGCGCCGCCGGGGCCTTGCCTCCATGGCCGACGCGCTGGGCATCGAGGTCGAAGCCGTGCACCGCGCGCTCCCCGACGCGGAGACCTGCGCGCGGATCCTGTGCGCGCTGCTGCCGCGGCTGTGCGCCGTGGCGGGGACGGTGGGGGAGGCCCTGGCGATGCTGCGGCCCAAGGCCGGCGCCCGCGTCCGGCCGCCCGGGGCCAAGCGCCCGCTCGACCAGCGCCCCGACCTCTCCAAGCTGCCCAAGGACCCCGGCGTCTACATCTTCCGCGACGCCGACGGCCACCCGCTGTACGTCGGCAAGTCGGTGTGCCTGCGCGTGCGCGCCCGCTCGCATTTTGCCACGCCCGTGGCGTGGACCGGGCAGGCCGAGCACGTCGACTACCAGCCGACCGAGTCCGAGCTGGGCGCGCTGCTGCTCGAGAACCGGCTCATCAAGCGGCTGCTCCCGCCGGGCAACGTGAACCTCAAGAAGGGCACCGACGGCTACGTCTACCTGCGCTGCCGGCTGGACATCCCGTACCCGATCCTCGAGGTCGCGCGCGAGCCCGCGGCGGGGAACGCGGTGTGCGTCGGACCGGTGCGCGGGCGGGCGGCGGCCGCGGAGCTGGTCGAGCAGCTCAACTCCCTGTTCGGGCTGCGCCACTGCGGGCGCGCGATGCCGCGCCGCCAGTGGCCGTCCGCCTACGGGCAGATGGGCCGCTGCCTGTCGCCGTGCCTCGGCGACCTCGATCCCAACCTGTACCGGGAGCGCCTGGAGGAGGCGCTGCGGCTGTTCGAGCACGACGGGAGCGCGGCGCTGATGGCCCACGTCGACGCGCAGATCCGCCGCGCGTCCGAGGCGCAGGCCTACGAGCGCGCCGCGTGGCTGCAGCGGCGGCGCAAGCGGCTGGACTCGCTGCTCGGGCGCCTCGGCGGTGCGCTGCGCGCCGCCCACGCCGGGGCCCGGCTCGTGCTCGCGCCGCACCCCAGCGACCCGGCGCGCGCCGACGCGTTCTGGATCGCGGGCGGCCGCGTCGTGGACTGGGGCCCGGCGCCGGCCGACCCCGACGAGCTCTCGGGGCGCTCGCGCGTCGCCCTGCGCAGCGCGCCGCGGCGGGGCCTCGGCGGCTGGCTGCCGGCCGAGGAGCTCGACGAGGCGCGGATCGTCGGCGCCTGGCTGGCCGGCCACGACGAGGCGCGCGTGCTCGAGCTGGAGCCGGAGCCCTCCCCGGAGCGGCTGGCAAGCTTCGCGGCGTGATCACCGGGCTCGACCACGTCCAGGTCGCGGCGCCGCCCGGCTGCGAGGCCGATGCCCGGCGCTTCTACGGCGAGCTGCTCGGCCTGCCCGAGGTGCCCAAGCCCGAGCCGCTGCGCGCGGCCGGCGGCGTGTGGTTCTCGCTGGGCGCCCAGCAGCTGCACGTCGGCGTGGCGGGCGACTTCACCCCGGCGCTCAAGGGCCACCCGGGCCTGGCGGTGGCGGGCGACGACGCGCTGGACGCGCTCGCCGAGCGGCTGCGCGCGGGCGGCGCGACCGTCCGGTGGGACGACCGGCTGCCGGGCGTGCGCCGCTTCTACACCGACGACCCGTGGGGGAACCGGCTCGAGCTACTGGCGGGATCCGCCGCCCCAGCCGAGGACGGCGAGCGGCCCGAGCGGTGAAATCTCGTGCTCGGGCGGCGGCCCGTGCGTGGGCTCGGGGCGCATGTCGGTCGCCACGACGTGCGTGACCGGTGCGCCGGTCAGCTTCCCGATCCGCTGCGGGAGGTCCGAGCGGATCCACTTCGAGCTCTGCCCCGGCAGCGTGGAGACGATCACCTCGTCGTGGTGCCGCGGATCCCACGTCTCGGCGACGGCGTCCATCGGGTTCGCGTCGCCGCAGATCCCCTGGGCCTCGACGCCCGCCTCGCGCCACACGGCGAGCGCGTCGTCGAGCCGGCCGCGGACGGCCTCCCGGCCGGACAGCCCCGGGCCCTGGCCGGGCATGAGCAGCGTGACCTCGATCGGCCCGCGCTGCGCCCGCTCCTTGACGGCGGCGACGAGGTCGCCGGACGAGGCGGTGACGTTGGCGACGACGAGGACGTGCGCGGCCATGGCGGCTCCTTCAATCGGGTCGAAACCGACTGTACTCCTCGCCCATGAGAGGTTCACTTCAAAAGGGGTCAGACCCCTCACTTCATTTCACTGCACGAAGGGGTCTGACCCCTCCAGGGGCACCACTACGGCGGTGGCCTCGCCCGCGGTGAGCGTGTCGCCCGGGTTCGCCTCGCGCCGCACGATCGCCAGCGCGATCGGCCCGTGGGCGGGGGAGAGGACCGGGCTGCTGACGCGGCCGACCTCCTTCTCGCCGAGCCGCAGCGGGGTGCCCGCCTCGACGGGCGCGCTGAGCCGCAGCCCGCGCAGGTGCCGGTTCGGCTTGCCGCGGTAGAACAGCCGCGCGACGGTCTCCTGGCCGACGTAACACCCCTTGGTGAACGACACGGCGCGCTCGTTGAGGCCGGCCTCCTGCGGGATCACCGAGTCGTCGAGGTCGAGCCCGTAGCGGGGGCGCCCGCGCTCCACGCGGACGGCCTCGGCGGCCGCCTCGCCCGTCTCCACGGCGCCCGCGACGACCAGCGCGCCGCGCACGCCCTCGGTGCGCTCGGCGTCGCAGAAGACGTCCACGCCGAGGTCGGTGGCGACGAGGACGACCGGGTGGCCCCCGATCTCCGCCCGCACGTTGTCGTGCTCGGCCTCGCCGAGCCCGTCGGCGCCCGCGACGCGGCGCGCTTCGGGGCCGATCAGCGACAGCTCGCCCATCTCGATCGTGCGCTTGTGCAGCTCCAGGTCGCTACCGAGCTTGTAGCGGCGGATCATGTTGAACAGGTCCTGGAGCGCGCTGCGCTCGCAGCTCAGCAGCAGCTCGTCGCCGAGGTCGAGCACCCGCAGGTCGCCGAGCATCTTGCCCTTGTGGGTGAGGAACGCGGCGAAGCAGCCGCGGCCGGGCTCCAGCGCCTCGGTGTCGTTGGTCAGCTGGCCCTGCAGGAACGACTTCGCGTCGGGCCCGGTGAGGGCGAGCCGGCCGCGGCCCGCGCGGTCCACGAGGCCGCAGGCCTCGGTCAGGGTGCGGTGCTCGGCTGGGAGGCTGTCGGCGAAGGTGGTCACCACTCCTGTTCATCGTAGAACTGCCGCGTCCTGAGCAGCCGGCGCTCGACCTCGCGCTCGAGCTCGTCGTGCACCAACTCGACGGGGACGCCGGCGGCGAGCGCGGAGCGGACCACGGCGGCCTCCTCGGCGCCCTCGAGCTGCTCGAGCAGCGCCAGCAGGCCGTCGAGCCCCAGGCCGCGGGCGGCCGCGAGCGGGTCGTGGGGATCCGGGGACGACATGGGTACTCTGAGCCTCATCATGCCGCTCGCGGACGACTTCCAGGAGATCATCGACTCGCTCCCGTCGGACTGGACCGATCTGGAGATCGATCTGCGCGTCGACGAGGACCGCTACGTCGACGCCGCGACGCTCGTGGTGACCTGCAACGCGCTGCCCTACTCGCACCACGACTGGCACTGGAAGCTCCTCGTCGCCCACCAGTTCGGCCACGCCGCCGCGGCGCCCGCCGTGCACGGCACGCTGAAGCTGCTCGACAACGCCGGGATCGACGGCGAGCTGGTCCTGCGCGAGTGGCGCACCGGCCGCGTCGAGACGACCCAGATGTGGGGCCGTCCCGAGTCGGTGCGCGAGGAGTTCCGCCGCATCCGCGCGCAGTAGCCGTGGCTCGCGTCGTCGCCGTCTTCGACGACCTGCTGCTCGGCTCCAGCGTGCTCGGGATGCTCCGCGCGGCCGGCTACGAGGCGCAGCTCGGCGGCGCCGATGCGCGCCCCGACGGCGCCGCCGCGCTGATCGTGGACCTCGGCGCCGGCGGGTTCGACGGTGTCGCGCTGGTCGAGCGACTGCGCGGCGAGGGCGAGCTGGAGGGCACGCGCACGCTCGGCGTGTACTCGCACGTGGACGCCGACACGAAGCGGCGCGCCGAGGCGGCGGGCTTCGACCTGGTGGTTCCGCGCTCGCGGATGGCCCGCGAGGGCGCGGCGCTGGTCGAGCGGCTGATCGCGAACTAGTCGTTGCGGCGCGGCGGACCGACGAGCGTGGTCTCGAACGCCTCCTCGGTGTCGAGCTCGCGCGAGAGGATCCCGAAGCGGCGGTCCCAGGCCGCCCACTCGCGCAGCACGCCGGGCCGCAGCTGCCCGTAGGCCTGCGCGCCGGCCGTGAAGGCGGGCGCGACGGCGTCCATCTGCGCCGTCAGGTCGGCGCGGTCCAGCCCGCGTACCGCGTCGACCATGGCGCCGACGGCGCTCTCCGGGTCCGCCTGCGCCTGCCCGTAGCCGCGCTGCAGGGCCTGGATCGTGGCTCGCACGAGCGACTCGCGGTTCTCCAGCGTCTCCCGCGTCACGCACAGGACCAGCTCGGGGTAGGCGGGGGCGCCGAAGTCGTCGACGCGGAACTCCTGGAAGCCGCGGCCGCGCAGCGCGACGCCCTCGACGTTCCAGAACGCCGTCGCCGCGTCGACGCGGCGCGCCAGCAGCGCCTTGACCGCCTGGAAGCCGATCGTGGTGGCGCGGACCTTGTCCGGGTCGCCGCCGTCGCCCTCCACGATCGGAGCGCAGCACGGCGTCGTCGGAGGGCAGCCCGGTGACCCCGGCGCGCCCGCCTTCCAGCTCGCGCGGCCGCTTCACGCCGGGCTGGGCCAGCACCGCCGCCAGCGGGCGCTGGACGATCGCCATCACGCCGACGAGGTCGCGCCCGCGCTCGCGCGCCAGCCCGAGGTCGTGGATGTCGAGGATCGCCATGTCCGCGCGGCCGGTCTGCAGCAGCTTCAGCGAGTCAGTCGAGGCGCCGGGGCGGCGGATCGTCAACCGCACGCCCTCCGCGTCGTCGAAGCCGCGGGCGACGGCGAGGTAGATGCCGGAGTGCACGGCGTTGGGCGAGAAATCCAGCAGCAGCGTCGCGTCCTCGTTGGGCCGGTCGCCGCCGCCGGGGGACCCGCCGCAGCCGGTCAACAGCAGGGCAAGGAGGAGCACGGGGAGCAGGGAGCGCACGACGGGTATGGTGGCGGTGGATGGCCCGCCGCGTCACCTTCTCGCGCAATCTGACGCTGTCGCTCTCGCGGACGTGCCAGTGCTACTGCAAGTACTGCGCGTTCGCCACCCACCGTCCGCACCTGCACGAGCCGGACGAGGTCGAGCGCATCCTGGACGGCGCGAACCGCCACCGCACCAAGGAGCTGCTCGTCCTCACCGGCGAGGCGCCCGACCACCATCCGGGCGTCCAGAAGCGCCTGCTGGAGCTGGGGTTCGAGGACTTCACCGGCTACGTCGTGTGGGTCTGCGAGCGGGCGCTGGAGCGCGGCCTGCTCCCGCACACCAACCTCGGCGTGCTCTCGAGGGCCGACCTCGCCCGCCTGCGCGAGGTGACGGCCTCCCAGGGGCTGATGCTCGAGTCGATCAACCCCGACCTCGTCGCCCACCAGGGCTCGCCGACCAAGCACCCCGGACCAGCGGCTGGCGACGATCCGCGCCGCCGGGGAGCTGAAGATCCCCTTCACGAGCGGGATCCTCGTCGGCATCGGCGAGTCCGAGGAGGACCGGGTGGCGTCGCTGGAGGCGCTCGTCGGGTTCGACCACATTCAGGAGGTCATCCTCCAGAACTTCGTCCCGCACCGCCGCTACTACGGCGAGGAGCCCGCCGACATCGCGGGTGAGGCCGCGGAGGCGTACTGGCGCAGCGGGATCGGCGCGGCGCCGCAGCACGCTCGCCCCGCGTGGGCCGGCGAGGTCACGATCGAGGACATGAAGCGCCTGATCGCCGAGGCGCGGCGGCTGCTGCCGGGCGTCGGCATCCAGGTGCCGCCCAACCTCGCCGACTGGTGGCCGGAGCTGGTGCGCGCGGGCGCGACCGACCTCGGCGGGCTGAGCGCCAACGGCGATCACATCTCGCCCGAGCACCCGTTCCCCTCTCCCGCCCAGGTCCGCAAGCGGCTCGCGGCCGACGGCCACGCGCTGTCGGAGCGGCTGTGCGTCTACCCGCAGTACATCGACGCCGAGTGGCAGGCCCCGCGCGTGCTGGACGTGATCCGCGAGCGGCACCCGTCGTTCCTGCCCCGCCGCCGCAGCGGCGCGCTGGCCCCCGGCACGATCGAGCGCGCCAGCGCCGGCGAGCCGCTCACGCCCGAGGAGCTGACCGCGCTGTTCTCCGACGACCGCCCCGAGGTCGTCGAGGACATGCGCCAGGCCGCCGACGCGCTGCGCGCCGAGCTGGCGGGCGACCTCGTCACGTTCGTCGTCAACCGCAACATCAACGTCTCCAACGTGTGCGTGGTGGGCTGCTCGTTCTGCGGCTTCGGCGTCTCCAAGCGCTCGCCCGGACGCCTACGAGCACGACCGCGAGGACTTCGTGCGCCGCGTCCACGAGGCGGTCGACTTCGGGGCGACCGAGATCTGCATGCAGTCGGGCATCCACCCCGACTGGGAGCTCGAGGACTACCTCGGCTGGCTGCGGCTGGCCAAGGAGACGGCGCCGCAGATCCACATGCACGCGTACAGCCCGATGGAGATCGCGCACATGTGCGACATCTCCGGCCTGCCGCCCGCCGAGGTGTTCGCGCAGCTGCGCGACGCCGGGCTGGACTCCACGCCCGGCACCGCCGCCGAGGTGCTCCACGACGGCGTGCGCGGGCGCATCAGCCCCAACAAGCTGCCGGTGTCGCGCTGGGTGGAGATCATCGAGGCCTCCCACCGCAGCGGCCTGCGCTCGACGGTGACGGTGATGTTCGGCCACATCGAGCAGCCCGAGGAGCTGGCCGAGCACATGCGCGTCGTCCGCGAGCTGCAGGAGCGCACCGGCGGCTTCACCGAGTTCGTGCCGCTCTCGTTCATCCCCTTCCACACGCAGCTCGGCCGCATGCACGGCGTGACGGAGATCTCGCGCGAGGACAACCTGCGCCACACCGCGGCGTTCCGGCTCGCGCTCGGGCGCACGATCGCAAGCCTGCAGGCGAGCTGGGTGAAGATGGGCGTCGACGCCGCCACCGAGGCGCTGCGCTGGGGCGTCAACGACCTCGGCGGGACGCTGATGGAGGAGTCGATCTCCCGGATGGCCGGCTCCTACCACGGCGTGCGCCTCGATCCCGAGGACCTCGTCGGCGCCGCGCACCGCGCCGGGCGCCCCGCCGCCGAGCGCACGACGCTCTACGACATCCGCCGCCGCTACGACCTGCAGGTGGCCGCGTAGTGGCGGGGCTGATCCTCGGCCCGCTCCTGCGCTACGCGGGCACCGAGGACGCCACGGTCTGGGTGGAGACCGACGCGCCCTGCCGCGTGGAGGTCCGCATCGAGGGCGCCGACGCCTGCTCGCGCCGCACCTTCGCCGTCTCCGGCCACCACTACGCGCTGATCCACTGCGAGGGGCTGACCCCGGACTCCACCGCGGCCTACGAGGTCCACCTCGACGGCGAGCAGGCGTGGCCGCTGCCCGACAGCCCGTTCCCGCCGAGCGTGATCCCCACCAGCGGCGGCCGGGACGGCGACACGACCCGCATCCTGTTCGGCTCCTGCCGCGTCGCCGCCCCGCACGAGCCGCCCCACTCCCTGCGCAAGGACGAGCACCCCGAGGGCCGCGAGGTCGACTCGCTGGTCGCGATCGCGCAGCGGATGACCGACCGGGACCCGGACAACTGGCCGCACGCGCTGCTGCTGCTCGGCGACCAGGTCTACGCCGACGAGGTCTCGCCCGCCGTCAAGGAGTTCATCCGCGGCCGCCGCGACCCCGAGGTCCCGCCGGGGGAGACCGTCGCCGACTTCGAGGAGTACACGCGGCTCTACCGCGAGTCGTGGGGCGAGCCGACGATCCGGTGGCTGCTCTCCACCGTGCCCTCGGCGATGATCTTCGACGACCACGACGTCCACGACGACTGGAACACGTCGATCGCGTGGGTGCGCGAGATGCGCGGCACCGGCTGGTGGGACCGCCGCATCCTGGGCGGCTTCATGTCGTACCTCATCTACCAGCACTGGGGGAACCTGTCCCCGGCCGACCTGGCCGAGGACGAGCTGTTCCAACTGGCCAAGGACGAGGACGACGTCGACCTCACCGAGCACCTGCTCGACTTCGCCTACCACGCCGACCGCGAGGTGGAGGGCACGCGCTGGAGCTTCTGCCGCGACATCGGCGCGGCGCGCGTGGTGATGCTCGACTCGCGCGCCGGCCGGGTGCTCGAGCCGGGCGCGCGCAGCATGATCGACCCGCGCGAGATGCGCTGGATCGAGGAGCGCGCGCGGGAGAGCGACGCGACCCACCTGCTGCTGGGGACGTCGCTGCCGCTGTTCCTGACCCCGGCGCTGCACGACCTCGAGGCCTGGAACGAGGCGATCTGCGACGGCGCGTGGGGCGGCGGCGCCGCGTGGGTGGGGGAGAAGATCCGCCAGGGCCTCGACCTCGAGCACTGGGCCGCCTTCCACGACTCGTTCGAGTGGATGTGCGGGTTGATCCGCGACATCGGGACCGGCAAGCACGGCGAGCCGCCGGCCACGATCGTCGCGCTGTCGGGCGACGTCCACCACGCCTACCTGGCCGAGGTGGCCTACGAGCGCGGCACCGGCATGCGCTCGCAGGTGTGGCAGGCGGTCTGCTCGCCGTTCCGCAACCCGCTCGACAAGAAGGAGCGGCGGATGATGCGCGTCGCGGCGTCGCGCTTCGGCACCGCCGTGACCCGCGCGCTGGCGCGCAGCGCGGGCGTCGGGCCGCCGCCGGTG
Source organism: uncultured Solirubrobacteraceae bacterium (assembly GCA_963764385.1). Classification (GTDB taxonomy): domain Bacteria; phylum Actinomycetota; class Thermoleophilia; order Solirubrobacterales; family Solirubrobacteraceae; genus DATFQI01. Next base: position 111,915 of record CAVXSJ010000014.1, read on the forward strand.
CGCTGGCGGTACGCCCACGACGAGCCCTGGTTCGACAACCAGGTCGGGACGCTGCTGCTGGACGGCCGCAATGCCACCTTCATGCTGGAGAAGACCGAGCCGCCGCCCCGGGAAGACGGTCGACTGCATCTCGATCGCGTCTTCGAGCATCCGCTCACACCGACGTAGCCTGGATTCAGGCTAAGGCAACCGGACCTTCTCGCGAACTTAAGACACGGGTCCGACCCAGCGGTCATGATCCTGGGAGAGCGAACCTTCTGGAGAGGCGACGCACCGCGTGACCAGAACCGACGCCGAACTGCTTCTGGCGGCCAGGCAGGACCCGACGGCCTTTCGTGAGTTCTATGACCGCTACGCGGTCTGGATGCGCGCGTGGCTGCTCAGGCAGACCGGTTCTGAGAACGCGGCGCTGGACCTCACCGCGGAGACCTTCGCCCAGGCCTGGCACGCATCCAGGCGCTTCAAGGACATGGCCGACGGCTCAGGAGCCCCCTGGCTGTTCGGCATAGCAAGGAACCTCGTGCGCCAGTACCACAAACACAACCGGATCGAGACCGCCGCCCGTGAGCGGCTCGGCCTCCCGCTCGCGTTCGCCGAGTGCGAGGACTACGAGCGCGTCGACGAGCGCATCTCCGCCCACGCGATGGGCCCGGCACTGAGGCTGGCCATGAAGGCGCTGCCGAGAGAGCAGCGCCGCGCGCTCGAGCTGCGGATCATCCACCAGCTCGACTACGAGGAGGTGGCCGGGCGGCTTGGCTGTAGCCAGAACGCCGCCCGGTTGCGCGTCTCCCGCGGCCTGCGCGCCTTGACCGTATCCATCAGAGGAGCCGAGGCATGAGCAGCACACCGTCGTCGCTACCGGCACGCGCCCGTGAGCGGCGCCTAGCGGAGCGTTCCCGTAGCGGCCGGCTGATCCGTGATGCGATCTGCCTGCTGAGCTCGAAGTGGGCGGTCGACGTCCTGCTCGCGCTCGGCGACGGCACCCGCCGCTATCACGAGCTGCTCGAGGACCTGTCGCCGATCTCGGAGAAGGTGCTCACCCAGACGCTGCGCGCGATGGAGCGCGACGGCCTGGTGGCGCGCCGGGTGCACGCCGAGGTGCCGCCGCGGGTCGAGTACGCGCTGACCTCGCTGGGCGCCTCCATGGCCCCGCCGCTGAAGGCGCTCGGGTCGTGGTCGCTGACGCACGGCAAGCAGGTCGAGGAGGCCCGGGACCGCTTCGACGCCCGCGCCGCCCGCGCCAAGCGCGCCGCCTAGGCCGTCAAGGCGACGACCCGCCCACGGCGGTCGCGCCGCCTAGCGGAACAGGTCGCTCTCCCACGGGCGGACGAGGCCGGCCGCGCCGGGACCGTCGTCGTCGATGACGTGGCGCTCGAGGCCGCGGACGCGCACGGCCGGCTCGCGCGTGTCCTTGCCGCGCACGAGGTCCGCGGCGGCGGCGACCTCGTCGGCGATCGCGATCCACGTCGCCTTCATCTCGCGCCCGTCGGCGTCGGGCTGCCCGCGCCAGTCCTCTGAGGCCGCGAGACCCGCGCAGCCGATCGCGACCTCGCACTGACCGTGCCGCCACGCGCGGCCGAACGAGTCGGTGATCACGACCGCGCAGCCGAGCCGCGCCCGCAGCGCCCGGGCGGAGGCGTCGGGATCGACCGGCAGCAGCACGAGCGTCCCGGGCGCACCGGCGTTGGACGCGTCGACGCCCGCGTTGGCGCACACGAAGCCGTGGTGCGTGCGGCAGATCAGCCGGCCGGCGTCGGCGCGTACCAGCGTTTCGGTCTCGGAGAGGATCACCTCGACGTGGCGCGGGTCCTTGCCGTGCTCGGCCGCCAGCGCGCGCGCCCGGTCTCCCGGCTCGACGTCGTCGAGGCGTACGAGGCGGCCCTCGGCCTTGGAGACCACCTTGTGGGCGATCACGAGCACGTCGCCGGCGCGCAGCTCGCCGGCCTCGGCGAGCAGCGCGGCGAGGTCATCCCCCGGCCGGACCTCCGGCAGGCCCGCGAGGGCCTCGAGCGCGATCACCCGGCGGCGGCGGCGTGGGCGGGCTGCAGGCGCTCCAGCAGCGCGCGCGTGCGCACCGCCCCGCCACGGCGTGCGGCGAGCGCGGCGCGCAGGGCCGCGAGATCGTCCGGGGTGTCCACGTCGAGCCCGAGCGACGGGATCGACGCCACCCGCGCCACGAGGCCCGCATCGCGCGCCCGTGCGGCGTGGCGGGCGAACGAGCCCGGCCCGAACGACGGCTCGATCGCCTCGGGCGGGGAGAGCAGCAGCGCGTTGGTGCCCGCGCCGTGACGGTCGGGCACGATCACCACGCCGACCTCGGGCGGGTGCGCCAGGAGCGCGGTGACCTCGCCGGGGTCGAGGGCCGGGCAGTCGCCGGGCACGAGCAGCACGCGCGCGGCGCCCAGCTCGCGCGCGGCGTCGACGCCGAGCGCCGCCGCGACGGACTGGCCGGCCTCGCGGTCGTCGTGGACGACCTGCGCCCCGGCCTCGCGCGCGGCGGCCGCCGCGAGCGGCTCGGCGGTCACGGCGACGATACGGGCGAGCTCGCCGACGGCGCCCAGCGCCTCGAGCACGTCGCCGACCATCGCCTCGGCCAGCTCGCGCCGGCCCGGCGGCTCGACGGCCTCCGACAGCCGGTGCTTGGCGCGGGCGAAGGTCTTGATCGGCAGGACGGCGACCGTGTCCATCTCGCAGGGATCGTATCCGCGAGACTTGTCAGACCATGGGCGCGCTGTCGCCCGGTTCAGGCCTTCGGCCTCCCCGGCTCGCTCACGAGGGGTTACCTATTGGAGGGCGTCGGCGAACGCCAGCGTCTCGGCCGCCACCCGCTGCCGTGCGGCCGCGTCGCCCATCTCGACGTCGGTCTCGAGCGTCGGGATGCCGTCGGTGCGCTCGTCGGCGACCAGCCCGTCGAGCAGCCCGGAGTAGTGGGCGACGATCCCGTCGGAGTCCAGCGAGTGGCCGCTGAACGCCATGAACGCCTCCGTCGGGCCCTTCAAGGACCTGCCGTGTACGAGCGGGGACACGGCCACCACCGGCGCGGGGGCGGCCAGCAGCGCGTCGCGCATGCCCGGGACGGCGAGGATCGGCCCGATCGAGATGACCGGGTTCGACGGCCCGATCACGATCGCCCGCGCGGACCCGATCGCCTCCAGCGCCTCCGGCGTCGCCCGCGCGAAGTCGGCCCCGCGCAGCTCCACGCCCTCGACCGGGCCGGCGCCCTGCTGGCGGATCATGAACTGCTGGAACGGCCACCAGCGGCCCTCGGCGCGCACCTGCGTGCGGACCGGGTCGTCGGTCATCGGCAGCACGCGCCCCGGGACGCCGAGAGCGACCCGCGCCTCCTCGATCGTCTCGGTCAGGCGCGCGCCCTCGCCGAGGCGGCGGGCGCGGCGCAGGCACAGTGCGAGGTCCCGGTCGCCGAGGTTGAACCACACGTCGTCGCCCAGCTCGCGCAGTCCGTCCATCACGTGGAAGGTGTCGTCGCGCAGGCCCCAGCCGCGCTCGTCGATCCGGTCGGCCAGCCAGAACGTGATCAGGTCCGGGTCGGGGGAGACGTGGGCGCCGTGGATCTCGACGTCGTCGCCGGTGTTGGCGATCACCACGAGGTCCTCGCCGACCTCGTCCTGCATGCCGCGCGCGAGCATGGCGCCGCCGGTGCCGCCGGCGAGGATGACGACGGGTCCGGTCATGGGGCGACTCCTGTGATGCGGATGCCTGCGTGGGTCTTGTAACGGGCGTTGATGCCGATCAGCAGCGCGGTCAGCGACTCGGTCGTGCGCGAGTTCTCGAGCCGGCCGCAGTCGACGCAGCGCAGGCCGTCGATCAGCTCGATCAGCGCGATCGCCTGCTGCTTGTCGGCCTTGCGGTCGCCGCACACGAGGATGTCCTCGTCGAGCGTCGCCTCCGGGTCGCGCAGCAGCGCGGCGGAGATCGTGTGGAGCGCCGACACCACGCGCACGCCGTCGGGGACCATCTCCGCGGCCTGCTGGGCCGCCGAGCCCTGCCACACGCCGAGCATGCGCGTCGCCTTCCCGGACACCGCGGCGGCGAGCGGGACCGTGGCGTCGACCACGAGCTGCCCCTCGCGCAGGTGCTCCTTGAGGTTCGTCAGCGTCTCGGACTGGTTGCGGAACGGCACGCACAGGAACACGACGACGCCGCGCGCGGCGGCCGGGCCGTTGGCATCCGCCTCGAAGCTCCCGTCGGGAACCGCCTGGCGGAGCTTTCCCGCCGTCTCGGCCGCCCGGTCGGCGTCGCGCGAGCCGATCACGATCGGCACGCCCTTTGCGCCCAGGCGCAGCGCGAGCCCGTAGCCGAGGGCGCCCGAGGCGCCGATCACCGTGACTGCATCCGCCATGCGCCCAACCTTAAGCGCCGCACCGCCCGCCGCGCGGTGCGACCCCCGGGTCAAGTGCCCTGGCTCGCATTTCGGCGGCAGCCGGCGACGGTGCCACCGACTGGCGAATCAGGACACTACGTTGTGAGGTGACCATGAACGCGGCGTTCCGGTGGGAGATGACGGCGGGCGAGCGGAAGGGCTTCGGCCTCGCCGCGTTCGCCGCGGGCGCCTTCTTCGCGGTGACGAGCGTCCTGGTCACCCTGTCGCTCGCCGTCTGGGCGCTCCTTGACCCGGACTTCGAGTACGTCGACCCGATCTGGGCGTGGCTCGCGGTCACGGCCGTGCTGTCCGCGGCGGCGAGCGTGCTCGGGGCGGACGCGGCGCGGCGCGGGAGGCGGGCCGCGCGCGAGCCGGAGACCCGGGTCCGGTACGCCGTCGCGTTGTTCTTCGCCACGGTCATCTGGCTCGCGTGGTCGTTCGCCGCCAGCGTCTACTTCGTCGCGTTCGCCTTCTTCGTGGTCGCCCTCGCGGGCACGGCTGCGCTTGTGTGCCTGGTGCTCGGACGGCTCGTGATGGCGGCACGGGCCCTCCTAGACTCCCGCCGGTGAGCGCCTCTGTCCAGATCCGCGAGGTCGGGCCCCGCGACGGCTTCCAGAACGAGCCGGAGGTCATCGCCACCGCCGACAAGGTGCGCCTCATCGAGTTGCTCGCGCGGACCGGGCTGCGCCGGCTCGAGGTCACCAGCTTCGTCCGCTCCGACGTGATCCGGCAGCTCGCCGACGCCCGCGAGGTGCTCGAGGCGATCGACGTCCCCGACGACGTCGCGCTGTCGGTGCTGATCCCCAACGAGCGCGGGCTCGACAACGCGCTGGAGCTGCGCGACCGCTTCCACGAGGCCAACGTCTTCCTGTCGGCGAGCGAGGAGCACAACCGCCGCAACGTCAACCGCTCCGTCGAGGAGTCGCTGACGGGGCTGGAGCGCGTGCTCGCCCGCGCCCGCGAGGCGGGCCTGCGCTGCGAGGCCGTGATCTCCGTCGCCTTCGGCTGTCCCTACGAGGGGCACGTCCCGCCGGACCGCGTGTTCGCGATCGCCCGCCGGCTGGTCGACGCGGGCGCTCAGGAGATCGGCTTCGGCGACACCACTGGAATGGCCAACCCGGCGCAGGTGCGCGCGTTCTTCCCCGAGGCGCGCGACGCGCTCGGCGACGAGGTCGAGCTGACCGCCCACTTCCACAACACCCGCGGGCAGGGGCTCGCCAACGTGCTGGCCGCGCTCGACGCGGGCGTGAGCTCGTTCGAGTCCAGCTTCGGCGAGCTCGGCGGCTGCCCGGTGCCGGCCGGCGCGACCGGGAACGTCGCGACCGAGGACGTGATCTCGATGCTCCACGAGATGGGCATCGAGACCGGCGTCTCGCTCGAGAAGCTCCTCGACGCCTCGCGCGCGGCGCAGGAGGTGCTCGGGCGGCCGCTCGGCTCGCACCTCCTCACCGCCGGGCCGGTCGTGTGGAACGGCTAGCGGACCTCACGACCCTCAGGCTCGGCGGTCCCGCGGCCCGGATGGTCGAGGCCACGACCGAGGGCGAGCTGGCCGAGATGGTCCGCTCGGCGTACGAGCCGCTGCTCGTGCTGGCGGGCGGCTCCAACGTCGTGATCGCCGACGAGGGCTTCCCCGGCACCGTCGTGCGGGTGCTCACCCGCGGGGTCGAGCGCGACGGCGCGCGGATCACCGTGCAGGCCGGCGAGCCGTGGGACGACCTGGTGGCCGACTGCGTGGCGCGCGGCCTGCAGGGATTCGAGTGCCTGGCGGGCATCCCCGGCTCCACCGGCGCGACGCCGATCCAGAACGTCGGCGCCTACGGGCAGGAGGTCGCCGAGACCGTGGAGTCGGTCCGGGTGCTGGACCGCGCCAGCGGGCAGATCGAGGAGCTGCCGGCCGCCGAGTGCGCGCTTCGCCTACCGCGCGAGCCGCTTCAAGTATCGCGATCGCCACGTCGTGCTCGCGGTCACGTTCGTGCTGCGCGAGGACGAGCGCTCGGGGCCGCTCCGCTACGCCGAGTTGGCGCGGCGGCTCGACGTGCCCGTCGGCGGCACGGCGCCGCTCGCCGAGGTCCGCGAGGCGGTCCTGCAGCTGCGCCGCGGCAAGGGGATGGTGATCGACGCGGCCGATCCCGACTCGGTCAGCGCCGGCTCGTTCTTCACCAACCCGATGCTCGACCCGGGCGACTTCGCGCGCCTCGACCAGCGCGCCGGACCCGACCTGAGCCCGCCCGCCTACCCGGAGCCGGACGGGCGGATCAAGACCTCGGCGGCGTGGCTGATCGAGCGCGCGGGCTTCCCTCGCGGCTACGGCGAGGGGCGCGTCGGCATCTCCACCAAGCACACGCTCGCGCTCGTGAACCGGGGCGGCGCCACGACGGCCGAGCTGATGGGGCTGGCGCGTGAGATCGCCGCCGGCGTCCATGCCCGATTTGGGGTGGAGATATCCCCTGAGCCGGTGCTCGTCGGTCACGACTGGTAGCGCTACCCTTCCGCCCGTGCGAAGGGTGCCAAGGATGGTTCTGCTCGTGGTGACCCTCGGTCTCGTGACCGCGGCACCCGCGGCCGGCGAGGGAGGGGCCTACGAGGCGAAGCTCACCGCCTACAGCCCGTACCTCACGCTGGAGTCCGGCGAGCGGGCGACGTCGTACTTCGAGGCCCAGAACATCGGCACCGCCACCTGGACCAACGACATCGTGCGGCTCGGGACGACGAACCCGCGCGACCGGATCAGCCCGTTCGCGAACTCGACGTGGATCAACGGCGCGCGGCCGACGCCGCTCGACCAGGCGTTCGTCAAGCCGGGCGGCACCGGGCGCTTCACCTACGTGATCAAGGCGCCGTCGGTCAAGACGACCACGCCGTACGACGAGTACTACGCCCCGCTCGCCGAGGGCGTGGCCTGGATGGAGAACGACGCGAACGGGTGGGCGCCGAACGCGGTCTGGCTGCGCTACACGGTGATCCCGGCCGCCGCGCCGAAGGTGGCGATCTCGGCTCCCGACCGCGCGCGCCAGAACACGCCCGTGACGGTTCGCGCGACCGCCTCGGACAACCGCGGTGTCCGGCAGGTCGAGTTCCAGCTCGCGACCGGCCAGGCGGTGGTGGACCGCACCAGGCCCTACGAGGCGACGCTCGACTCGTCCGGGCTCGCCGAGGGCCCGCAGACCATCACGGCGAAGGCCGTCGACGTAGCGGGCTACAGCGCCACCGCGACCCGCACCGTCATGCTCGACCCGACGTCCAACGGCGCCAACGCGTCGCGCTCGGTGAAGATGACCGCCGGGTTCGGCAAGCGCCGCTCACGGCCGCGGGTGACGATCCCCTACGGCAGGTCGACCTTCGTGCGCGGGAAGCTCACCGACGCGGCGGGCACCCCGATCACCGGGGCCGTCATCCGTGTCGCCACCCGGGTGCTGAGCGGCGACCGCGGGTTCCGCGAGCTGCCGTCGGTCTCGACCGGGCCGGACGGCGGCTACGCCTACCGCGCTCCCCGCGGGCCCTCGCGGCAGATCCTGCTGACGTACACGCCGTTCGCCGAGGACACGCAGCCCGCGGTCACAAAGCTCGTGCGGCTCAAGACCCGCGCCGGGGTCGTCATGCGCGCCGGCCGGCGCATCGTGCGGCCGGGCGGCCGGGTCGCCTTCCGCGGGCGCCTCAAGGGCGGGCGGCTGCCGCGCCGCGGCGTGCTGGTGTCGCTGCAGGGCTACCAGCGCGGCTTCGGCTGGCGCACCTTCAAGACGGTCCGCGCCAAGAAAGGGCGCTTCAAGGGCAGCTACCGGTTCGTGCGCGCCACGTCGGGCACCCGCGTGCGCTTCCGCGCCACGGTGCGCGAGCAGGCGAGCTACCCGTGGGCGACCGGGCGCTCGCGCTCGGTCAGCGTCCGCGTCCGCTAGCGGCCGCTGAACTCGGGCGGGCGCTTCTCGCGGAACGCGGCTGCGCCCTCCGCGAAGTCGTCTGAGCGCGCGCAGCGCTCCTGCATCGCGACCTCCAGCTCCAGCGTCGCGGCCAGCGCCGGGCGCGCCGAGGCGTCCATCACCCGCTTGGCGAGGCCGACGGCCAGCGGCGCGCACGACAGCAGCTCGCCGACCAGCGCCTCGGTGACGTCGTCGAGCTCCTCCGCGGGGGCGACGCGGTTCGCAAGCCCGATCCGCTCCGCCTCCTCGCCGCCGATCAGCTTGCCGGTCATGACCAGCTCCTTGGCGCGGCCGAGCCCGACGATCTGCGGCAGCCGCGAGGAGCCGCCGACGTCGGGGATCAGCCCGATGCGCGTCTCGGGCATGCCGACCAGCGCGTCGGAGGCGATCACGCGCAGGTCGCACGCCAGCGCGAGCTCGAGCGCGCCGCCGATGGAGGCGCCGTGGATCTGGCAGATCGTCGGCTTGGTCATCTCCTCTGGAAGGTTCCACGCCTCCAGGCAGGCGCGCCGGAACGGGCGCAGGGACTCGGGCGTCTTGGCCAGGTCGGCGAGCGAGCCCAGGTCCATGCCGGAGGAGAACATCGGGCCCTCGCCGCGAAGGACGACGCAGTGCACGGCGGGGTCGTCCGCCGCGGCGCGCAGCGCGTCGCCGACGGCGAGCACGAGGTCGCGGTTGAACGCGTTGCGCTTCTCGGGGCGGTTCAGGATCACGTGCCGCGCGGCGCCGCGATCCTCGGTGAGCACGAGGTCCGTCATGGGCGCCGAGCCTATAAGGTGGCGGCCCTCCCGACCCATGGCCCTCTCGTGAACAGTGAGCTCCTGCGTCCGCCGGCGCACCGTGGGCCGCTGATCGCGGCGGGATCGGTGCTGCTCTCGCTCGGGCTCGCCCTCGCCGAGCTGCGCCTCGGCGACGAGCTGAGCGCCGGCGTGCACCTGCTGATCCTCGCCGTCGCCACGGCGGTCGTGCTCGGGCTCGGGCTGCAGGCGGAGATGGAGGACGGGCGGCCGCCGGCCTACCAGTCGGTGCTGCTGGTGACGGGGCTGCTGCTGCTCTACGCGACGCTGCTCCGGCTCTCCGACGTGCTGGGCGCGGACTTCGGGATCGGGGATGGAGGCGCTCGCGAGACGCCCTTCTGGGCCGTGTTCCCGCCCGGCGCGGCGACGTGGACGTCGCTCGTGCTGGCCGCCGTCGCCGGCTGGGCCGCCTGGACACGGCACTCAGCGATCGCGCTGCTGATCGCCACGCTCGCGCTCGGCATCGCGGTGCTCGCGGCGGTCGCGTGGATCTTCGACGCCGGGTCGCAGGGCGGCTACCGCTTCGTGCTGCTCGGGCTGGCGCTCGCCGCCGTGCTCGGCTCGCTCGTGCTCCGCGACGACGCGCCGCGCCATGCCGAGCAGCTCATCAACGCCGCCGGGGTGGCGATCCTCGTGATCCCGCTGGTGGCGCTGGCGGGCGGGGCGCTGCAGCTGTTCGACCTCTTCGGCGGCTTCCCGAGCGACCTGCTGCCCGGGTTCTGGGAGCTCGTCGTGGTGGCCGTCGGCGCCGGGTTGCTCGCCTACGGCGCCGTCGACCACGCGCCGGGCGCGGCCTGGCTCGGCTTCGCGAACCTGGTCCTGTTCATCCTCGTGACGTGGATCGGCGCCGACGCGACGCTGCGGTGGTGGCCGGCGGTCCTGATCGTCCTCGGGCTCGGGGCGATCGTCACCGGGCTGCGCCCGCGCAGCCCGCTGCCGCCGGAGCCTGACCCCTACCGCGCCGGGGAGCAGCCGCTCGCCGCCCGCGCGGACGAGGAGATCACCCTCCGCGTCCGCGACGACTCCCCGCCGGGGTGAGCGCGGCGCGCAGCTCGGCGGCCGGAGCGCCGAGCAGCGCGACGACGGAGCCCTCGCGCAGCAGGCCGAGCAGCACGTGCTCCGCCCCGATCTCCTTGTCCCCGAGGTGGAGCGCCTCGCGCAGGGCCAGCTCGAGCGCCTTCTTCGCCTCCGGCGTGAACGGCACGTGGCCGCGCCGCCCGGCGCGGCCTCGCTCCAGCGCGCCGGGACCGAACGAGGCCTCGGCGCGCCGGCGGATCTCGTCGAGGTCGATCCCGATCGAGGCCAGCGCGCCGGGGTCGATCGGCGGGCGCCTGGCGGCGCGCAGCGCGTCGGCGCCGCTGCCGTGGCTCGCGAGCACGTCGGCGGCCCGTCCCGGCGTGACGGCGACGCCGAGCAGGAGGTCCTCCGGCCCGATCCGCTCGCGGCCGAGGGCGCGGCCCTCGCCCTGGGCGGCGACGACCGCCGCACGGGCGCCCTTGGTGAAGCGCTCGAACATCAGCGTTCCTTCCTGCCGAGCATGCGCCGGCCTCCGTGCTTCTTGTGCACCGCCTGCTTGCTGACGCCGAGCGCGGCGGCGATCTGCTGCCACGACCAGCCGCGCTCGCGCGCGCTGTACGACCTGCAGCGACTCGAGCGACTCGAGCAGCTCGCGCAGCGCCGCCACCGCGGCCAGCCCGACGTCCGGGTCCGTGCTCGCGGTGGCGTCCGCCAGTTCCGTTGCCTGCGTCATGGTCGTCAACCTACATTGACGACGAGCAGAAGTCAACCAAAGTTGACGATAGGCCGCGAGCGTTATGGTCCGGCCTCGCGATGACGGACGCCCAGCACGTCGACGACGCCTTCGCCCGTGCCTACGCCGGCGGGCCCGAGCGCCACCGTGAGAAGTCCGCCCAGCAGGGCAAGCTGCCCGTCCGCGAGCGCGTCGCGCGGCTGCTCGACGACGGCTCCTTCGCCGAGGACGCCCTGCTCGCCAACTGGGACGGAGACCACCTCGGCGCCGACGGCGTCGTGACCGGCATGGGGACGATCGGCGGCCGCACGGTGGCGCTGATGGCCAACGACCCGACCGTCAAGGCCGGCTCGTGGGGACCCAAGACCGTCGAGAAGATCCTGCGCATCCAGGAGGCCGCGCTCGCCCACCAGGTGCCGATGGTCTACCTCGTCGACTCGGCGGGCGCGCGCATCACCGAGCAGGTGCAGATGTTCCCCGGGCGCCGCCACGCCGGGCGCATCTTCTTCAACGAGGTCCGCCTGTCGGGCGCCGTGCCGCAGGTGTGCGTGCTGTTCGGCCCCAGCGCCGCCGGCGGCGCCTACATCCCCGCCTTCTGCGACGTCGTGATCATGCGCGACGGCAACGCCTCGATGTACCTCGGCTCGCCGCGGATGGCCGAGATGGTGATCGGCGAGAAGGTCACGCTGGAGGAGATGGGCGGGGCCAGGATGCACACCGCGAACTCCGGCGTCGGGCACTTCCTCGTCGGCACCGACGAGGAGGGCATCGACCTCGCCAAGCACTACCTCTCCTACTTCCCGACCAGCTTCCGCGACGAGCCGCCGACCGCGCCGCCCGCCCCACCGGCCGCCTCGGAGTCGACGATCCGCGAGCTGATCCCCGCCGACGAGAACAAGCCGTGGGACGTACGCGGGCTGATCGACGGCCTCGCCGACGAGGGCACGTTCCTCGAGGTCCACAAGCGCTGGGCGAAGGAGATCGTGGTCGGCTACGCCCGGCTCGACGGCCGCGTCGTCGGGATCGTCGCCAACCAGCCCAAGTTCAAGGGCGGCGTGCTGTTCGTGGACTCCTCCGACAAGGCCGCCCGCTTCATCTGGACGTGCAACGCCTTCAACCTGCCGCTGCTCTTCTTGAGCGACGTGCCCGGCTTCATGATCGGGACCGCGGTGGAGAAGCAGGGGATCATCCGCCACGGCGCGAAGCTCGTGTCGGCGGTGTCGGAGGCGACCGTCCCGAAGATCTGCGTGGTGGTCCGCAAGGCTTACGGCGCCGGGCTGTACGCGATGGCGGGGCCGGCCTTCGACCCCGACTGCACGCTCGCGCTGCCCACCGCCAAGATCGCCGTCATGGGTCCGAGCGCCGCCGTGAACGCCGTCTACTACAACCAGCTGCAGGCGATCGAGGACGAGGACGAGCGCGACGCCAAGCGGCGCGAGCTGATGGACACCTACACCGAGGGCGTCGACCTCCTCCACCTCGCCTCGGAGATGGTCGTCGACGCGATCGTCCAGCCCGAGGACCTGCGCGACGAGCTCGTCGAGGCGTTTCGCGCGCTACGCGAACAAGCAGCGCCAGTGGCCACCCAAGCACAACGCGATCCCGCCGGCGTGAGCCCGACCGTCCGTCGCGTCCTGCTCGAACGGCTGATCGACCACGCGGCGCTGTTCCCGCCCGCCAGCCTGCCGATGGAGGCCGCGCTGGACGTCGACCGGTGGGCGCGCTCGACCACCGACGCGTGGCTGCTGGACCGCTTCATCGTGCCCGCCTCCCAGCTCGCCGCCGTGCCGCTCGACTTCGAGGCGCCGCTCGGGGTGATCGTCGACACCGACGAGCCCTTCGACCTGGACGGCCGTCGCGTGTCGAGCGTGGAGGCGCGGCTCGAACGCGCCCCGCTGACGGACGGGGTCGATCCGCCCGTGTTCCTCGAGGTGTGGCCGGGCGACGACGCCAAGCTGCGCGCGGTCGCCGACCGGGGCGCCGGCGCCAAAGTCCGCTGCGGCGGCCCGACGCCGGACATGTTCCCCGGGCCGGCCGAGCTCGCCGCGTTCATCTGCGGCTGCCGCGACCTCGGCCTGCCCTTCAAGGCCACCGCGGGGCTGCACCATCCGATCCGCGACGGGATCGTCCACGGGTTCCTGAACCTGCTCGGCGCCGCCGTGCTCGCGTACGCCGCAAAGGCCGGCGAGCGCGATCTGATCGACGTCCTGCTCGCCGAGGACGCGAGCGCGTTCCCCGTCACCGACGAGAGCTTCGGCGTCGCCGGCCGCGCGTTCGGCGCCGACGAGGTCGCTGCCGCCCGCGCCGAGCTGTTCATCGGCTACGGCTCCTGCTCGTTCTCCGAGCCGGTCGAGGACCTGAAGGGGCTGCGGATCCTCTAGGGCTGCCGGCGTGCCCGGCGGAGCCAGTCGACCTGGTTCTGCTTGCGCATGATCAGGTGCTCCATCAGGTGCTCGAGCGCCTCCGAGCGCGGCTCCTGGCCGGAGTGGGGGATGACCGCGTGCAGCGCGGCGATCGCCTCGTCCTCGTGCTCGATCAGGTTGTCGACCGCCTCGTGCGGGTCGGCGTGCCAGCGCAGCGTGCCGGCCTTGACGGTCGGGTCGCCGCCGAGCGCGCAGATCTTCTCGACCACCAGCCGGGTGTCGCCGAGCTCGGTCTCGGCGAACTCCCACAGCTTGCCGGTCAGCGACTGCATGTCGAGGCCGAACATGCTCGCGGAGGCGAGGGTGAACTGCAGCACGGAGCGCTGCTGGAGCTCGAGCGCCTCGTTGAGGCACTCGAGGACCTTGGGGACGTCCATGGGGTCGGGTTCAGACATGCCCGGGGCACTACCCAGCTCATGCCGCGCTCATAACGGCGACCTCCCCGTCGAGCGCGTCGGCAATGCCGAGCGCGAGGTCGAGCGCCGCGGTCGCGGCGGCGGGATCGGCGTGCTCGGGCGTGTCGTCGGGCTGGTGGGAGCGGGCGACGATGCCGCGCTCGTCGAGGCACGCGATCCGGATGGCGGGCAGCCGCCGGGCGCAACGGGGAGGACGGGGGCGCCGGCCCGGCGCGAGCGCCAGCGCGCCGGCGGCCAGGTCGGCCGCGCCGCGCAGTTGCGGGTGCCGCGCCGTCCACCCCGGCCTGCCGCCCGTGCACGGCCCGAGCTCCAGCACCACGACGCGGCGCGGGTCGAGCCGCTCGCGCCGCAGCTGGGCTCGCAGCGCGTGCGGGCCGGATGCGCCGGCGCCGTAGAGCAGCAGCGCGGGGACCAGCGACGCCGGCGCCTCGCGCACCAGCTCGTCGTGGACCTCCAGCGCGACCGCCGCGGCCGACGCGCTGTCCGCGCCGGGGGAGAACTCCGACAGCGCGATGTCGAGCGCCGCCGCCAGCGCGGCGATCAGCGCCACCGTCGGCACCAGGGCCACCGCGCCGACCCACAGGTCGTCGATCCCGGCCAGGCGCGCGGCCGACGTGCCGGTGATGACGAGCGCGCCGAGCGCGAGCCAGCCGCGGACGCTGCGCAGGCGGACGGCGAGCGCGCGCCAGCGGTCGTTGAGCACCAGCCCCCGCCGCGGCGCGTCGTACGGCGCGACGATCACCAGCAGCACCCGTTCGCCCGCATCGGGGAGCGAGAGCACGTTCTGCGTCGCGCGCCGCCGCGTGAGCAGGCGGAGCGGGCTCGTCCGGCCGAGCGCCTCGAGCGCCAGCGAGACCGCCGCGACGACGGCCAGGATCACGCCGGCGAGCGGGACGGCGACCGCGAGGAGGCTCCCGGCCACGCCCAGCAGCGAGGCGAGCGCGACGGGGAACGCCCAGCCCGGGCGGACCCAGTGCGTCTCGGACCAGGCGCGGTGGCCGCGCGCCCGCAGGTCGCCTTCGAGCCACACCGCCGCTCGGCGCTCCGCGTCGGTGCCGGCGCCCCGCCCGGGGATCGAGCAGAGGCGTTCGATGGCGATGCGCACCCGTGCAGCATGCCCAATAGCCTGCAACCGCGATGAGCGACGACCTTGCCCACGCCGGCCTCGCCGAGCATCTCGCCGTGCTGGCGCGCGGTGAGACCAGCTCGGCGGAGCTGACGGCGCTGTTCCTGGACCGCATCGAGCGCCACGATCCGGCCATCAACGCGTTCCGCGTGGTGTTCGCCGAGCGCGCGCGTGCCGAGGCGGCGCAGGCCGACGCGCGCCGCCGCAGCGGCGACGAGCGCCCGCTGCTGGGCATCCCGATCGCGATCAAGGACGACACGGACGTCCAGGGCGAGCTGACCACCTGGGGCACGAGCGCCAACGAGACGCCCGCCGAGGCCGACTCCGAGGTCGTGCGCCGGCTGCGCGCCGCGGGTGCGGTGATCCTCGGTAAGACGAACGTGCCCGAGCTGATGATCACCCCGTTCACGGAGTCGCCCACCTTCGGGATCACCCGCAACCCCTGGGACCTGCAGCGCAGCGCGGGCGGTTCCAGCGGCGGGTCCGCGGCCGCCGTCGCGGCCGGGCTCGCCTCAGCGGCGCTGGGCTCGGACGGCGGCGGCTCGATCCGGATCCCCGCCGCGGCGTGCGGGCTGTTCGGTCTCAAGCCCGAGCGCGGCCGCGTGCCGACGGCGCCCGCCTCCGAGCCGTGGCACGGGCTCTCCACCTGGGGGGCGATCACCCGCCGGGTGGCCGACACCGCGCGCTTCTACGACGCGATCCGCGACGGCGGCGAGTCGTTCACCGACGCGGCCACACGCGAGCCCGGAACGCTGAGGATCGCCGTCTCGCGCAAGCCGCCGCCGCAGGTGGCGGCGCGGCCCGACGCCGAGCAGCTCGGGGCGCTCGAGGGCACGGCGGAGCTCCTGCGCTCGCTCGGCCACGACGTGGTGGATCGGGAGCTCGACTGGGGGACGGCGTGGCTGAACTTCGCCCCCCGCTTCCTGCGGGGGATCCACGACGAGGGCTGGACGGTCGAGCACCCGGAGCGGCTCGCGCGCCGCACCCGCGGCTTCATGCGCCTCGGCAGTCTGATCCCCCGCGCGGCGCTGGACCGCGCCCGGGCCCAGGAGGCGGCGGATCGGGCGCGGGTGTGCCGCGTGTTCGACGACGGCTTCGACCTCGTGCTCACGCCGGCGTTCATCCACCGCCCGCCGCGCGTGCTCCGCTACGAGGGGCGCTCAGCGCTCTGGACGGTCAACGGCATCTCGCGCTTCGCGCCCTACCAGGCGATCTTCAACCACACGGGCCAGCCCGCCGCGGCCGTGCCCGCCGGCTTCGCCGGCGACGGCTTCCCGCTCAGCGTGCAGATCGCCGGCCCGCTCGGCGGCGAGGGCGTGCTGCTCTCACTGGCCGCCCAGCTCGAGCGCGAGCGCGGCTGGCCCGCGCACCGACCGGCGGTGGGGGCATGACGCGCGAGCTCCGCGAGCTGGCCGAGGATGTCGCGCGGGAGGCCGGCGCCCAGCTGCTGGAGGCGTTCGCCGGCCCGGCTACCGGCGTGTCCGCCAAGAGCAGCCCCACCGACCTCGTCTCGGCGGCCGACGAGGCGGCACAGGACCTGATCCGCACGCGGCTGGCGGCGGCCCGCCCGAGCGACGGCTTCCTCGGCGAGGAGGGCGGCGACGAGACCGGCAGCAGCGGGCTGCGCTGGATCGTCGACCCGCTGGACGGCACGATCAACTTCCTGTTCGGCATCCCGCAGTGGGCGGTCAGCATCGCGGTGGAGGACGAGACCGGCGCGCTGGCCGGCGTGGTCTACGACCCGCCGCGCGGTGAGCTGTGGGCGGCCGAGCGCGGCGGCCCGCCGACCCTCGACGGCAAGACCGTGCACGCCTCGGAGCGCACCGAGCTGGCCACCGCGCTGGTCGCCACCGGGTTCGGCTACGCCGCCGAGGTGCGCCGCGCGCAGGCCGCGGCGATCGCCGAGCTGCTCCCCGACGTGCGCGACGTGCGCCGCTTCGGCGCCGCGGCGCTCGACCTCGCGTGGTGCGCGGCCGGCCGCTTCGACGCCTACTTCGAGCGTGGCGTGAAGCGCTGGGACGTCGCCGCCGGCGGCCTGCTGTGCGAGTGCGCGGGGCTGGCCGTGGAGACGCTGCCGGCAGCGCCGCCGCAGGGCGACGGGATCCTCGTCGCCACGCAAGCGCTGTTTGTCACATTGCGGGACAGGATCGCGTGATTCCTCGACACGCCGGGTAGGGGCCGGGCAACCCCGATCTCCTGGAGGAGACGCCCCATGGTCATCGCCGCCGTCGCAGGCTTCTGCGTCCTGATCCTCATCCTCGCCTTCCTCGTGCCGCGCCTCTCGCGCCACCCCGAGCGCGGTGGCAAGAAGGCCCTCGGCCTCGGCGGCCGGGGCGCGGGCAAGGCGCCCGGCCCCGTCGGCCGCGTCGCCCGCAAGCCCTTCGACTCCTCGCAGAAGGCCGTCTCCAAGAGCGGCGAGACCGGCCGCAAGGGGCGGTCCAAGCTCCCCTTGTAACGTCGCCGAAGGCGAGCGGCGAGGAACGAGCTCGCTCGCCTGGCAGGCGAAACCGTCGTCAGACGGGCTGCCCGGTCGGATCAAGTCCCTGACGCAGCTCTCGCACCTTCTCGCGGTAGGCCTTCTCGTCGCCGCCGAGGAGGTGGGAGCCCCACCGGACGCCGTTGTGCACGTGCGGCACCTCGTCGGCCAGCAGGTAGTCGAACACCCGCGCGATCGTCGTCTGGCCCAGCTCGACGAGCACCTTGCGCCGGTGCGAGTGGCGCCACATCGCCTTCTGCTCGCTGGTCCCGTTGAACAACACGAGCCGGCTCAGCAGATCGAGCCGGTAGATCGACTTGAAGTAGCCGAAGCCGACGGGGAACTCGCCCCAGCGGCAGTCCAGCTCGGTCGTCATCAGGCGGTCGTGGACCTCGGCGTGGCGGATCTCGTCCCAGCACTGGCGGGCCATGTCGACGTGGAAGTCCCACGGCATCTCCGGGTGCTCGTGCGAGTTGCGCGCCATCAGCTCGGCCGCGCACAGCTCGGCGTCCATCAGCCCGTGGAAGAAGTGCTTCTGCTCCTCGGGGTCGGTGGGGACGTGGTTCTCGTCGCCGTTGATGTAGAGGTCGTCGGAGAGGTAGGTGTCGCCCTCCTCGGTGACCTCCACGAACGCGTCGCGGGCGGGCTCGTCGAGCGGCGCCATCACCCGCAGCTCGCGGACCTGGCGCAGCGCGATCGGGAGCGCGCCGAGGTCGCCGGGCGGCGGCGTCTGGCGGACGCCGATCTCGGTGACGTGGCGCTCCTGGCGGTGCACGATCTGCGTGAGCAGGCGCAGCGACGGCTCGTCGACGAGCGGGTCGAGCGCGTCGAGATGCACGCGGATCGCCGCGATCAGCGCGGGCTTGAGCTCGCCGTAGGCGATCTCGACGTAGGCGGCCGAGCCGGTCGCCGCCCCGGCGCGGTCCAGCAGCGCGGTCAGCTCGTCGCAGGGGGCGCCGGGGTAGTCGCTGGGCGTGCGCAACTCGTACAGGCGCCGCTTGATCTTGGTCAGGCTGCGGGCGTCGTCGTGGAGATGGTCGCCGAGCACGCACTTGACGCCGAGGCGCGGCTCGAGCGGCAGCCAGCCGCACGACAGGTGCACCAGCTCGCGCAGCACGTGGAAGTAGTTCGAGAAGCGGCTCGCGTTGTCGTCGACGTCGTAGCCGCCGGTGAGCGGCTCATGGCTCGTGGCCATGCAGGACCTCCTGTTCTTCGTCCTCGGCGAGGAGCCGGCGCTTGTGGCGCCCGATCACGCTCGGCAGCAGTCCGCCGCCGGCGCTCACGTTGATGACGGCTCGGTCCGAGATACGGGTGATCGAGCCGGCATAACGGCCTCCGATGCCGAAGGGGTTGATGTTGAAGCGTTTGAGGCGCATCTGGACGTGCCCGCCCTCGACCGTCGGGAACATCTCCTCGGGGACCGGCATGTACTCCTGCACGATGAAGTCCTCGCGGGCGGCGTGCGCCTCGACGATCGCCTCCCACTGCTCCTGCGGCGTCTCCATGCCGAGGGAGACGTTCTGCCCGCCGTAGTCGGCGGCGGGCTTGAGCACGAGGCGCTCGCGGTTGTCGGCGACGAACGGGAGCAGGTCGACCCGCCAGTCGCTGTAGTTGGTGCGTCCGGCGCGCAGGATGCGCGTCCACGGGATCGTCGAGTCGACCACCTCGCGCTCGTCGCCCTGGATGAGGTGCGCGAAGCGGGGGTCGCCGAACAGGGCAAACAGCTTCTTGTTGTTGGCCACCCGCGCGCGGAACGGGTTGACCACGCACGCGCGGCCGTCGCGCGCGGCGGCGACGAGGTCGGACTGGTCGAGGTCTTCCAGCAGCGCGCGGCGGTAGACGAGGTGGACGGCCTCGCCGCCGACGGTCAGCGTCGAGCCGTCGTAGCGGACCTCGTCGAGCGTGCCGTGCAGCGCCTCCAGCCCGGCCGCACGGGCGGCCGCGCAAACGATCCGGAACTCGGGCACCGCGGGCGCGCCCACGGCGTCGATCAGCGCCAGCCGCGGGCGCTCGGGCATGTCGCGGTGGCGGGCGCGGACGTGCGCGTAGGCATCGGTGAGCGTGCCGATCAGCTCCGGCAGCATCGGGGTGTAGGCGGTGTCGAACTCCTGCCGGACGCGCGGGAGGTCGATCGCCGTGTTGAGCCCCTCGTACAGGATGTCCGTGTAGCCGATCCCGGCCGGCGAGTCGGAGTTGAACTCCAGGAAGCGGACGTCGTAGCCGGTCAGGAACGCATCGAGGCGGCAGATGCGCATCGGGCGCGGGTAGCCGGGCTCGATCCGGATCAGCGAGTCCTCCTCCGGGGAGACCGCGAGCTCGTCGCGCAGCGCCTGGTCGTGCGGGTAGGCGTCGCAGAAGCGGTCGAGCACCTTCGACAGGCGGTGCACCGCGTGCTTGACGTGCCGGAGCTGGCCGGGGGAGATGAAGTGCGGCATCAGCACGAACGGGATCGTGCTGCCGGCGAAGACCACATCGTGCTCGTTCAGCCACGCCTCGATGCCCTGCTCCAGGCCCGCACACGAGTCACCCAGCTTCGAGAGCTCGACCAGGTACTGGAGCTTCAGGTTGTTGACGTGATCGATCAATGCCCGGAGCGGGATTCGAACCCGCACTTGATCGATTTTGAGTCGACTCTCTCTGCCAGTTGGAGTACCCGGGCGGGCCTGCTCATGGTAGGGCGCGGCCGCCGGCGAGCGCATCCGCGACCTCGTCGCGAAGCCGTCCGCTGCGGCGGAATCCCACCTGCTGCCACCGCTGCTCCTGGTGCGCCGACCGGGCGCGGACCGTCCACGGACGGCGGAACAGCACCCGCCCGGCGATGCCGAACAGGAACACGAGGAGGAAGAGCACCAGCTCGAGCGTGAACGCGATCACCGGGATGACCACGGTGGTGAGCAGCAGGATCGCGAGGATCACGACGCCGATGATGGCCAGCAGCGCGAGGCCCTCGTCGATCCCTCCGAGATCGCCGATGTCCCACCAGTGATCCCCGCCGCTGTCACCGCCGTCGACGCCGAGGTCACCGCCCTGTCGCGGTCGGTGTTGGGCTTGCGCTCCGGCCACCACTGGCGACCGACCCGCCACCGCGTCCCGTCCGGCGCGGAGACCCTCAAGCCGGGGCGGGGGACGCGCCGGTGCGCTCGGCGCGCTCGTCCTCGCGGCCGCGGTCCTCGACGGGCTCCTCGACCTCGACGTTCCAGGCCTGGCGGAACCCGCTCATGGAGAACGCGATCAACAGGAGCTGCAGCGGCACCATCAGCGCCGTCAGCAGCCCGATCAGCCCCTCGTCGAGGGTCGGGTCCGTGAAGCCGGCCTTGTCCCGGTCGAACCAGCCCGGGGCGGACACCGCCGCGAAGATCAGCATGATGATCGCCAGCGCGGCCGCCACCGGCAGGATGCCGCGGCTCCAGCGCAGCACGAGGAAGGCCATCAACAGGTACAGGAGGATGTAGGCGATCTGCAGCGGCTTCGCGCCCTCGAGCGTGTCCCACCCGCCCCACGTGACGATCGCCAGCAGGCCCGCGGAGGCGAGCAACAGCACCACGATGATCAGCTTGGTGACCTTCGAGGCGGCCTTCTTGCGGTTCGGGTGCTCGATCCGCGTCTCGCGCTCCTCAGATTCGGCCATCTCGTGCGCGACCTTACAATCTCGCCGTCATGCGTGCGCCGGGTACGGCGCGAGCGGGCGTGGCGGAATTGGTAGACGCGCGAGGCTTAGGACCTCGTGTCGGAGACGACGTGGGGGTTCGAGTCCCTCCGCCCGCATGGTCACGGCGTGTCGCGCACGCCCCGAACGATGACGGCCGCGACGGCGAGGACGACGGCGAGCGCCCCGAGCGCGATCTCCGCCGCCAGGCCGAGCAGGAACGCGATGTCCTCCGTGCACAGGTCGGTCTCGCACGGCCGGTCGTTTGGGTTGGCGGTGTAGCCGATCCCGAACGTGACGACGAGGACGAGCACCGCGGCGCCGGCCAGCCACCACGCGGTCTTGCGCCAGACGCCCCCGCACGCGAACAGGACCACGAGGGCGACCAGAGGCAACCATGGAGCGACGTATTGCACCGCGGCGGACTGTAGGGCGTGGGATCGGCGCCGACCGGAGACAGGAGCACCCATGGCGAGCATCACGTTGCATCAGGGAGACATCACGACCGACGCGGAGGCGGACGCGATCGTCAACGCCGCGAACTCGAGCCTGCTCGGCGGGGGAGGCGTGGACGGCGCGATTCACCGCGCCGCCGGGCCGGAGCTGCTCGAGGAGTGCCGCGCGCTGGGCGGATGCGAGACGGGAGACGCGAAGATCACGGGCGCCGGCCGGCTGCCCGCGCGGCACGTGATCCACGCTGTCGGCCCGGTGTGGCGCGGCGGCTCGGAGGGCGAGCCGGAGCTGCTCGCGTCGTGCTATCGCCGCGCGATCGAGCTCGCCGACGAGCACGGCGACGCCCGCGTCGCGTTCCCCGCCATCTCCGCCGGCGTCTACGGCTATCCGCTCGAGCAGGCGGCCGAGGTGGCGATCCGCGCCACCCGCGAGGCGCTCGACGCGCACCCGGGCGTCGAGGAGGCGCGCTTCTGGCTGTTCGGCGAGCCCGCGTACCGCGCGTTCGAGGCCGCGCTGGGCGCATGACGGGCCCGCCCGCGGGCCGACTAGAATCCGTCCGCGCCGGCCCTTGGGGGACTGGTCTAATGGTTACGATGGCGGTCTCCAAAACCGCAGATTGGGGTTCGATTCCCTGGTCCCCCGCTCGTCGCGCGCAACCCTTCTCGCGCGCGTCCGTTTCAGCACCACCGTGCTCCTCGACGCTTCGCGGCCGATATACACCGCAAGCCTGGGCGACATGCCGCCTGGGAGCGTCTTCGCGGGGCATCGCATGGAGGCGGTCGCCGGGCGGGGCGGGATGGGCGTCGTGTACCGCGCGCGGCAACTCTCGCTGGACCGCACCGTCGCGCTGAAGGTCATCGCGCCCGCGCTCACGCAGGATCCGGCCGTCCGCCGGCGCTTTCTCCGGGAGTCGCGTATCGCGGCCTCGATCGATCACCCGAACGTGATCCCCATCTACTACACGGGCGAGGAGCGCGAGGTCGCCTACATCGCGATGCGCCACGTCGGCGGCGACGACCTGCGCACGCTGGTGCGCCGTGAGGGGCGGCTCGCGCCGGGGCGCGCGGCCCGCGTTGTGGCTCAGGTCGGCGCGGCGCTCGACGCCGCCCACGCCGCCGGCCTCGTGCACCGCGACGTCAAGCCCGCCAACGTGCTCCTCGGCCCGGGCGAGCACGCCTACCTGACCGACTTCGGGCTCACGAAGCACGTGCTGTCCGAGCCTGGCGCGACCCGCTCGGGCCATTGGGTGGGGACGCTGGACTTCGTCGCCCCGGAGCAGATCCGCGGTGAGCGGATCGACGCGCGCGCGGACGTGTACGGGCTCGGCTGCCTGCTCCACTACGCGCTCACCGGCCGGCCGCCGTTCGCCCACGACACCGACGAGGCGAAGCTGTGGGCGCACTTGTCCGAGCCGCCGCCGCGGGCGAGCGAGATGGGCGCACCCGAGGCGCTGGACGCGGTGATCGCCCGCGCGCTCGCCAAGTCACCCGACGACCGCTATCCGTCGGCGGGCGACCTGGGCCGCGCCGCGCTCGCCGCGGCGGGTGCGCGGGAGGCGGCCGGGCGGGAGCGGATGGTCGCCGTCGGCGCGGCCGCGCCCGTGGAGGTCGAGACGCGCACCGCGGTCGGGGTCCCTTTGGCTCGCCGCCGTCGCGTTCCGGCGCTCGCGCTCGCCGCGATCACCGTGGTGGTCGCGGCCGCCGCCGCTGTCGCGCTCCTCGGCGAGGGCGACAAGCCGCCCACGGACCGGGCGAGTACGCCGCCGCCGACCCCCACGGTCACGCCCGTGCGGATCGGCGGTCGCCTGAACGCGGTCGCCGCCGCCGGCGGCAAGATCTGGACGGGGGCGTTCCTGCACGAGCGCCTCGACGCGGTCGACCCCTCGACCGCCAGCCGCATCCGTGGCGCGCGGCCGCACGTCGGCATCGGCCTCCACGGGTTTGCCGTCGCCGGGAACACGCTGTGGGTGGCGGTGGCACGCGACCGCCTGCTCGTCCCCCTCGACGCGCGCACCGGGCAGGCGGCTGCGAGCGCCGATCTCGATCCCTGCCGCGGCCAACGCCCTGGCAGCCGACAAGGACTCGGTGTGGGTCGTCGTCACGAGCCCGGAGCCGGCCGTCGACGACCTCCTGCGCTACGACGCCCGATCGGGCGCCCTGCGCGAGCGGATCGAGGTCACCAGGGGCGTCCGCCGCCTGCTGCGCGAAGGCGGCGGTCTGTGGATGCTCGCCAGCGATCCCGCCCGCGTCGTGCGGATCGACCTGCGCACCAGGCACCGCCGCAAGCTGGTGCTCGAAGCGGCGACCGGCGGCGACTTCGCGGTCGGTGGCCGCTCGCTGTGGGTGACGCTCGCCGATGTCGACCAGCTCGCCCGCATCAACCTGCGGACCCTCAACGTGGCCACCGTCGCCGTCGGGAGCGACCCGGTCGGCGTCGCCGTCCAGGGCGACTCGGTGTGGGTCGCCAACCGCGCGTCGAGCACGCTCAGCCGGGTCGACGCACGCACCACCCGCGTCCGCGACGAGGTCGAGGTGCCGCTGAATCCCTACGAGCTCGCGGTCGACGACGACGCCGTGTGGGTCACGAGCCTCGCCGACGGCAGGCTCACGCGCGTCACAGCTCCCTCCGGCTGACGACGCCGCTGCGCAGCGCCTTCATCGCCAGGCTCGCGCGCTTCTGGTTCTGCGGGAGGTCGTCGACGCCGAAGGCGGCGAACAGCGGGCGCAGGTTGCTCTTCACCGCGTCGACGCTGACCACCAGCTCGTCGGCGATCTGCTGGTTGGTGGCGGGCGTGGCGTACGCGCCGTCGCGGAACGGGCGGCACAGCGCGATCAGCACGCGGCGCTGCGCGGGGGTGAGCAGCTCGGACACGTGCGGGCCGAGCGAGGTCACGGTCGGCATCGACGCCGACCCCTCCGACGGCGCGCAGTAGGCGATCGTCGTCGCCCCGACGGCGATCACGTCGCCGTCGCGCAGGCGCCGCCGGCCGGTCACCCGGTCGCCGCCGACGTACGTGCCGTTGTGCGAGAGGCCGTCGTCGACCAGCGTCCACTCGTCGCCGGCGCGCTCCAGCGCGGCGTGGACGCGCGACACCTCCGAGTCCCAGTCGAGCGCGACCTCGTTGGCGGGGCGACGCCCGATCGTCACGCGGTCGCCCGAGAGCGGCAGGATCACCTGGCCGCCGTCGCCGTCGCGGTAGAGCAGGAACGCGTCTCCGCCGCGCTCGGCGGAGATGCGCTCGCGAAGCTCCCGGGGCGTCGCGGCGTGGGCTTCCAGCGGCGAGTCGGGCACGTGCTGAGCGTAACCGCAGGCGGGCTCCACCAAGGGTGGGAATCGCCTCCCCCTGGGGTGTGGCGCGAGCCGCCCTGTGACCCATGGGCGCGGGCGCCGCGGCGGCGGAGGGTCGGGGCATGCCCGTCCGAGCTGAGATCCAGGGGCTCCGCGCCGTCGCCGTGCTCCTCGTCGTCGTGCACCACCTGTGGCCCGCCGCGTTGCCGGGCGGCTTCGTCGGCGTCGACGTCTTCTTCGCGATCTCCGGCTTCCTGATCACCTCGCACCTCGTGCGCGAGATCGACCGCACCGGCCGCGTCTCGCTGCTCGCCTTCTGGGGGCGCCGGGTGCGGCGGATCCTGCCCGCCGCGCTGTTCGTGCTGCTGTGCAGCGCCGCGGCGACGGCGCTGCTCGTCCCGCCCGTGTACTGGGAGCAGTTCATCGCCGAGATCCGCGCGAGCACGCTGTACGCGCAGAACTGGCACCTCGCCTCCGCCGCGGTCGACTACTTCGCCGCCGAGGACGGGCCGTCGCCGGTCCGGCACTTCTGGTCACTCTCGGTCGAGGAGCAGTTCTACCTCTGCTGGCCGGTGCTGCTGCTCGCCGCGAGCTTCGGGCGCCGTCGGATGGTCGCGATCACTATCGGCGCCGTCACCGCCGCCAGCCTCGTCTACTCGGTCCGGTCCACCGCCGCCAACCCGGCCGCCGCGTACTTCGCCACCCCGGCGCGGGCGTGGGAGTTCGGGGCGGGGGCGCTGCTCGCGCTGGCGGGCGCGCGCCGCTTCGGCGGCGCACCGCTCGCCTGGGCCGGGCTGGCGGCGATCGGGCTGGCCGCCGCGACCTACGCCCCGGCGACCGCGGTCCCCGGCGTCGCCGCGCTCCTGCCCGTGCTCGGCGCCGTCGCGGTGATGGCGAGCGGGGTGGCGGTCCGACCGCTCGCGCTCGCGCCGGCCCAGGTCGGAGGCGACCTCTCCTACTCGATCTACCTGTGGCACTGGCCGCTGATCGTCCTTGTCCCTTCCACGACCCCGGTGGTGATCCTCATGCTCACGATCCTGCTCGCCTGGCTGACGAAACGGCTGGTCGAGGACCCGCTGCGGTTCGGGCGAGCCTCGCGGCCCACGTTCGCCCTCGTGGCCGCCGCCACGGTCGCGCTCCTCGGCGTCTGCTCCGGCGGCTCCTCCTATCTGCGCGACCAGATCCGGGAGGCCGAGCGCGCCTCCGCGTCGGTGCTCTCCTCCCGCCCGGCCTGTTTCGGCGCCGCCGCGCGAGACCCGCAGCACCCGTGCGAGAACCCGAAGCTCCGGCTCACCGTCGTGCCGACTCCGCTCCAGGCGCGCGACCGCAGCAACGCGCCGTGCACGCTCGAGGAGCTCCGCGGACTGCTGTACGTGTGCGGCTTCGGCACGCCCCGCAAGCACGCGACCGGCACGATCGCGCTGATCGGCGACAGCCACGCGTCACACTGGCGCGCGGCGGTGGAGGGCGTCGCGGACGCGCGCGGCTGGCACGGGGTGTCGATCACGCACTCCGGCTGCCCGTTCACGCGCGCGGTCAAGGACCTCCGCGAGCCGGCCCGCTCGGACTGCCTGCGCTGGAACCGCGAGGTGCGGGCGTGGCTCGGCCGCCATCGCGAGATCGAGACGGTGTTCGTGTCCGCGATCTCCGGCTCCTCCTGGGTCGTACGCCCGGGCCGCAGCCAGTTCGCGTCCGCCGTCGACGGCTACCTGCGCGCGTTCAAGTCACTCGGGGGCGCGGTCAAGCAGGTCGTGGTGATCCGCGACACGCCCAAGGCCGAGCGAGACACGGCCGCCTGCGTGCAGCGGGCCATCGGCGCGCACCGGCGCGCGGGGACGGCGTGCGCACAGCCGCGCTCCCGGGCACTGACCGCCGATCCGCTGGCGGCCGCGGCCTTGAGATGGAAGCGCGACCGCATCCACTTGGCCGACCTCACGCGCCTCATCTGCGACGCCCGCAAGTGCTTCCCGGTCGTCGGCGGCGCCCTCGTCTACAAGGACGAGCACCATCTGACCACGGTGTACGCACGGACCATGACGCCGTACCTGCAGCGCCAGGTGGACCGCGTGGTGGCGCCCCGCTAGCTCAGCTAGCGCCGGGGCGGTTCGACGAGCACGAGCTTGCCCCGGTTCAGCAGCTGAGCCAGGGCGCACGCGTTCTCGATCTGCGCGTACGTGTACCGGATGGGGTTCTGGAGGGTTTCGATGTGCACGCCGGGGATCGGCATGAAACCCTTGTTCCCGCAATGACCGGCGCGCTATCAGGGAGGTCAGCGATCTTCTCGTCCGGCCTCCTCGCCGGTCGCGTCGTGCTCGTCACGGGCGGCGGGTCGGGCCTGGGCAAGGCGGCCGCGGCCGAGCTGGCTCGATGTGGCGCTTCGGTCGTCCTGGCGGGGCGTCGCGCCGATGTGCTCGACGCGGCGGCGGCCGAGATCGGCGACGCGGCGACCGTCGTCGTCGGCGACGTCAAGCGCAACGCCGAGGCACTGGTTGGTGCGTGCCTGGACCTCCACGGCCGGCTCGACGTCCTCGTCAACAACGCCGGCGGCCAGTACTTCGTGCCGGCGGAGGCGATCGAGCCGAAGGGCTGGCGGGCGGTCACCGCGCTCAACCTCGGCGGGACCGCGAGCATGACCACCGCGGCCTACGAGCTCGCGATGCGCCCCGCCGGCGCCGGGACCATCGTCAACGTCACGCTCTCGCCCCACCACGGCCTGACCGGCATGGCCCACTCCAGCG
Source organism: uncultured Solirubrobacteraceae bacterium (assembly GCA_963764385.1). Taxonomy (GTDB): domain Bacteria; phylum Actinomycetota; class Thermoleophilia; order Solirubrobacterales; family Solirubrobacteraceae; genus DATFQI01. The sequence goes on from CAVXSJ010000014.1 coordinate 139,323, forward strand.
CCGCCCGCGCCGCCGTCGAGGGCTACACGCGAGCGCTCGCTCGCGATTGGGCCGCCGACGGCATCGCCGTGCTCGCGCTCGCCGCCGGGCACTTCGACACCGAGTCGCTGCGCAAGTACCCCGAGCCGGTGTGGCGAGGAGCGGCCCGCACCGTCCCGCTGCAGCGGCTCGGCCGCGAGCAGGAGCACGCCTGGCTCGTCGCGCTCGCCGCCTCGCCGCTCGGCCGCATCCTGTCGGGCTCCGTGATCACCCTCGACGGAGCGCGCGACAACTGGTTCGGCCCCTGGCCGCCGCCGTCACTGACCGACGACGGGGGAGACGTCCCGACCGAGGCACGCCGCCCCCGCCCGACGCCCTGACCCGCCACGGCGCTCGCGGTACGATGGCCGCGTCCGCTGCGGGCGAAGTGTTGTGGTTGCACAGAAGCCTTCCAAGCTTCTAGGGCGGGTTCGATTCCCGTCGCCCGCTCTGTAGGACAAGCCACGGGGAGTGGCGCAGTCTGGTAGCGCACCCGGCTGGGGGCCGGGCGGTCGCAGGTTCAAATCCTGTCTCCCCGATCACAGAAAATGGCTGCTAATTGCCGTATTTTGCCAGTCCGCGGCGGCTCTCGGACGGGGAACAAGCGGGGAACAAATTCGACGGGATCGGTGTGGTCCGGGCCCCAGAGTTTGGCTCTAGCGCGTAAACCGAGCGCTCCGACGCGCGCTAAGACGGCTCCGACCGTGCGTTGCGCCCGGCCCAGAACCGGGAGGTCGCAGGTTGAATGGATCCGGGTTGTGGTCCCGGCGGCCGCGGGTTCGAGTCCCGTCGCTCACCCTCCAGAAGCCCCTGCATAGCGGCACCTCCGGTCGTAGGCGGGATGGCCAGATCCGCCGTACCGGTTCGAGCTCCCCGGTATCACGGTCAGGACCAGCTGAGGTTGCACGCCGGGGCTTCGGCCGGTGTGCCGTGCGCAAGTGCCGCGCCGCCGTGAGGTCGCAGTCACACTTCTACCCGTGACGCAGGCGACGGCCGCAGCCACCATCCCCGAGGACCTCTCGAAGCTCGAGGCGGAGGCCGCAAAGGTCCTCAGCCCCGAGGCCCTTGCCTACATCCTTGCCGGGGCGGGTGACGCGGACAGCACGCGCGCCAATGCCGCGGCCTTCCGGCGCTGGAAGCTCAAGCGGCGCAGGGGCCGCAAGCCGGCGAAGGTCGATCTCTCGACCACCGTCCTGGGGACGCGCATGCCCGCGCCGGTCCTCTTCGCGCCGGTCGGGGTGCAGACGCTCGCTCATCCGGACGGCGATCTCGCCAGCGCCCGCGCGGCGGCCGAGCTTGGGCTGACGTACGTGCACTCGACGCAGGGCGCTTACAAGATGGAGGACGTGGCGGCGGCCAACGGCGACGGCTCGCGCTGGTACCAGCTGTACTGGCCCACCGACGACGAGCTGGCCGCGTCCTTCCTCCGTCGTGCCAAGGCGGCCGGCTACACCCATCTGGTCATCACGCTCGACACGACGCTGCTCGGCTGGCGGCCGCTCGACCTCGATCGCGGATACTCGCCGTTCCTCGAGAACAAGGGCATCGCGAACTACACGAGCGACCCGGTCTTCCAGCGGCGGATGCCCGTGCCGGCGGAGGTCGCTCCGCTGCCGGCCGGCATCGCGTTCGCGGGCGTCTTCCAGAACCCCGGGCTGAGCTGGGAGCAGCTGCCGCTCATCCGCGCGAACTGGGACGGCCCGATCCTGCTCAAGGGCATCCAGAGCCGCCGCGACGCCAGGATCGCCGCCGAGCACGAGATCGACGGCATCGTCGTCTCGAACCACGGCGGCCGTCAGGTCGACGGGGCGATCGCGTCGCTCGATGCGCTCGGACCGATCGTCAGGGAGGTCGGCGACGAGATGCCCGTGCTGTTCGACTCCGGGATCCGCACGGGCCGTGACGCCTTCAAGGCGCTGGCGCTCGGCGCCGACGCGCTGCTCATCGGCCGGCCGTACCTGTACGGCCTCGCGCTGGGCGGGCAGGCGGGTACCCGCACGGTCATGCGGATCCTCGTCGAGGAGCTCGAGGAGGAGGTCCGGAAGGCCGGCCGTCGCACGCACCGCACCCTCTCCCGTTCCTCCCTGACCCGCGCGCGCTGACATGTCCGAGAGCACTCGTCGTCAGTTCCTCGAGGTGGCGGGCACGGCCGCCGCCGCGACCTTCCTCGCGCCGACCGCGCTCGCCGCGGGCCAGGAGGTGCCCGTCCCCGCGCTCCCCGTCCCCGCGCCCCCCAAGCCCCCCGCGAAGTCGCCGCTCCCCGTCGGCCCGGGCGCCCCGTACGGCAGCTACCAGTCCGAGATCTACATCGCCGGGATGAGCGCGGACGTCAAGCCGATCTTCACCACGAACCTGTCCGACCTCGAGGCCGCCGCAGCGAAGGTGCTGACCGAGGCCGCGCGGCGGCATCTGCTCGCCTGGGCGGGCGGTCCCGCCGCCGTGCGCGCGAACGCGCGGGCGCTGTCCGCATGGCGGATCGTCCCGCGGATGTTCATCGACCGCGCCGAGCGCGACCTCTCCGCGACGGTGCTCGGCGTCGCGATGCCGGCCCCGGTCATCCTCGGCCCGGTCGGGAACCAGGCCCTGGCGCACCCCGACGGCGAGGCCGCGACCGCCAAGGCGGCTGCGGACCTCGGGCTCACGTACGTCCACGCGTCGCGGTCGAGCAGGTCCGTCGAGGAGATCGCCGTGGCCGCGCCCACCGGCTCCCGGTGGTTCGGCCTGGACTGGCCGGGCGGGGACGGCCCCGACGCCGCGCTGCTCACGCGCGCGCGGCTCACGGGGTGCACCCACCTCGTGCTCTCACCTCCGCGGCCCGGGAAGGGCTGGGAGGCGCTCGCGGCGATCCGCAAGGCGTGGGACGGGCCGATCGTCCTCGGCGGCATCCAGACCGTGCCGGACGCGCGGATGGCGGTCCGCCGTGGCTTCGACGGCATCGTCGTGTCGAACGAGCGCGCGCGTCGCGGTCCCGGCTCGGCCGGGACGATCGACGTCCTGCGGCGGATCGTGAACGCGGTCGGCGGCAAGGTCGCCGTCCTGTTCGGCTCGGGCGTCCGCACGGGGACTGACGTCTACCGGGCGCTGGCCCTCGGGGCCGAGGCCGTCCTCATCGGTCGCCCGTACGTTCACGGCCTGGCGCTCGCAGGGGAGGCGGGCGTCCGGCACATGCTCCGCACGCTCCTCGCCGAGCTCGAAATCACCCTCGCCATCGCCGGGGTCGGGAACCACCGCCAGCTCGGCCCGAGCGCGCTCGTCCGCGCGTGAACGCCCGAAGAAGGCGGACGACCCGCGACGGCCGGCCTTGGTCGACAGTGGGCCTGTCTGCCTTCGAGCCAGCGGCCCGCGGTTTCGAGTCCCGTCGCTCACCCTCGAAAGGGCCTCTAAAGCAGGCCCGTTCTCGGTTTAGTCCGCCGCCGCGCCCGGCGCACTCCGTAATCCGTTGCACTGGGCGAGCGCAACTACGGCGTCGCTCGGGTGCGGCCGCCGCGCGCCGCGCCCAGCTCGCGCACCCCGATCTGCATGCGCTCCATGCTCACATGCGCTGGATGTGGATGTGGTCCTTGCGATCCGGCAGCGCCATGAACTTCTTCCCATCGAAGCCGCCGAGCAGCTTGCGCACCTCGGCGTCTCTGATCTTCCCGCCCGCGAGCGTGGAGACGGGCTTGCGGACCCACTTGCGCGTCGCCTTGTTCCACGTCGCGGTGAAGTGGCCGGTCTCCCACTCGACCAGTCCCGGCACCGTCACGTCGGCTGGATCGCCGCCGGCCGCTTCGGCCGCCTTCTCGGCCTTGTTGGTGTGGTGCAGCAGCGAGTCCGAGAAGTGGAAGAACGGGACCTGCCACGGCAGCCCGATGTAGTAGCTGGTGTCCTTCGGCAGGTCCCGGAGGATCTGGGCGACCGCCGGGCCGGCCGCGGGTGTGCCGAACGGGATCCCGCCCGCGGCGTCCAGCGCCGCGCCCTTGCTGTGGGCGTCCGCGATCGGCCCGGGCCAGTTGCGGGCCAGCCACAGGAGCTCGAGCGGCTGCTTCGGCTTCCGGTGGTCCTTCAGCCAGCGGCCGGCTCGACCCGCGATGACGGCGTGCGCCGTCTCCAGCATCGTCAGCAGCTCCGCCTTCGCCGAGCCGTCGACGGTGCCGCCGATCTCGCGCCCGCCGGCCATGGAGTACGTGCCGCCGGCCGCCAGGGTCTCGAGCTGGGCCTTGCTGGTTCCCCAGCCGTACTTCGCGAAGCCGTGTTCCCCCGCGTCGAGGAGCCACTGCGCGTGGTCGGGGTTGGTCTTCGGCCGCCGGGCGAGCCAGGCGACGATCGCAGGGTCCGGCCCCGCCGTGGCGGCGGGCTGCTTCTCGCTCTCGGGCGCCGTCTTGTCCGGGGCGGCGGTCAGCTCGGGCTCTCGGTCCGGGAACGCGTCCGCGCCCCCATCGCCGGCGGCTGCCTCGGCCAGCAGCGCCGGCGTGTCCGCGTCCTCGCCGGGACCGTGCGGCGCGATCGCCGGCGTGGCGGCGGGGTCGGCTTCCTGCTCGACGGCGAACGGGTCCTCCACCTCGGCGCGCGCGAGCATCCGCCCCACAGCCGCGTTCCCGGCGGATCGCTGAAGGAAGGCAAGCGCCTCGGCTGGCCGCATGGGCCGGCTGACGGGGGGCGCGACATGGTCACCGCCCGGTGCGTCCTCGCGGTCCCGCTCGTCGTACTTGCGCCGCATGGGCATCGCGCTGCCGACGCTACCCCACGGGCACGCTTGCCACCACGCCTGGAGCCTGCGAGATTGCGGGTGGAATGCAACGAGACCGGCTCGAGCGCGAGCCGCGGCGGAGCGAGGACTCGCCGCAGAGCGCGACAGCCCCCTCTCCGCCGCCCAAGGACGCCGCGGCAATCCTCGCTGCGCTGAACCGCGGCGCCGGGAACTCCGCCGTCTGCCGCCTCCTGGCCCGCCAACCCGTCGCCGCGCCGGTCGCCGACCCGCGCAACAAGTTCCCATGGGTGGGCAAGGTCCACGGGACCTGGGCGGCCGCGCTGCGCAAGACTCCCGCCAAGGACGCCGGCGACCCGCACGCCAACACGCTCGTCGACCTGCCGGGCGGGACGGAGGTCAGGATCGTCGACCGCAAGGGCGGCTGGCTGCACGCCGAGGTCACACACGAAGGCGGCGCGCTCCAGGGCTACATCTCCCAGGAGCTCGTCTCCTACGTCGGCGAGAGCGCGTTCGAGCTGCCAGAGATCACTGTCAGCGTGGACGTCCCAACGGTGCCGGAGGCGTTCGTGGAGCTCAAGCGCGCGGAGACGCGCAAGAAGGCCGGCAGCTTCACGCCGAGCGAGGACGAGCAGGACCGGATCAACCTGGCCGTCAGCGTCTTGCGCACCACCAAGAAGTACGTCGTGGACGAGAGCACGTACAAGGTGGACTTCGACCGTTCCGCCCGGCCCAAGGTCCAGATCACCACCATCGAGGACTTCATCCTGTTCGTGGAACAGGTCGAGCGTGCGTACCCCGCGGCCAAGCCCGCCGAGGTGGCCGCCGAGATCCGGCAGGTCTGGTTCTCCGACGTCAACTGGGAGCTGCTCGTCGCGAGCCAGGGAATCCGCAGCGGCGGCGACCTCGTCGACATCGAGACCGAGGCGCCGATCGCGACGGCGTTCGACATGAAGCAGATCGCGCCCGCCGGCGGCAGCCTCCAGCTCACCACGCCCATGGGCAGCGTGGACGTCGGGCACCTGCTGGCCGGCATCGACGCGAACCTGAGCGGGGCGCCGACCGCGTACCCCGAGGGCTTCCTCGAGGAGCGCGAGGGCATCACCGGGGGCGACCACGACACCTTCAAGAGCGAAGCCAAGTACGACGCGCTCAAGGCGGCCCACAAGGGCGACGTGCGCGACTTCACGACCTGGTCGGGCGATCTCGGCCAGGCGTACGCCGAGTACCTCATCGACCGGCACCTTCTCGGCAACGCGAAGGCCACGCTGGCGGACTGGGTCGCTCGGAAGTCCCCGCCTGAGGAGCTGCTGGGCGACATCCACGGCTACATCGCGGTCGAGGTGTGGAAGTCCGTGCCGGCCGCGAAGAGCCCGACCGGCGGCGAGCTGAAGATCTCGAACATCCTGCGCGACCTCTACTTGGTGAGCAAGCCGAAGAGCACGTACGCGAGCCACTTCGAGCGCGTCTCCCGCCGGTCCGCGGCCGACCACGCGAAGTACATCACCGAGCGTACGGTCGCCTTCGCGCGAACCTGGTACGCCAAGCGCTCCTACGAGGAGAAGGGCGCGGACGCCTGGCGGCCGTCGGCGATCCTGAAGGAGAAGAGCGACGAGTTCGACGACAAGCACAAGTGGAACGAGATAGCCGCCGACCCGCAGGACAAGGTCGAGGTGCTCGTCGAGGACCTGCTCCGGCGACTCGACGGCGAGTTCGAGTGAGTCCGCCCCGTACGCCTGGATCGCTCCGGCTGGGGGCCGGGCGGTAGCAGGTTCAAATCCTGTCTCCCTGATCAACACGAAAGGCCCGCAAACGCCGACCTTTCGGCGTTTCGGAGGTCGGCCCAAACAAGCTCGCTGCGCGGCCCGAGCTGACGAACGACTGCTACTGCGTGTGGGTCCGGCGTCAGCGCTGCGAATGTAGCCGTTCCCCGACCCGGGCGGCCGCCCTCATTACCGCGACGGCCGTACTCGTGAGCACGCGCGGGGTGAACAGCCCCTCCGGGCCGGCGATCGACAGCGCGCCGACGGGCACGCCGTCCGCGCCGACGACCGGAGCCGCCACGGAGACCCTGCCACGCTGAAAGGCGGAGGAGACGACGTAGCCATGCCGGCGCGCGCGGCGCAGCTCAACCAGCAGCACGTCGATGTCCGTCGGGCTCGGGGACCGGCGCTCGGACCGTGCCGCATCCTCGATCCGGGCGCGGGCCTCACGGGCGGACAGCATCGAGAGCGCGGCCCGGCCGCAGCCGGATGAGTGCGCCGGCGCCCGTTGACCTACGCGATTGTCCATCGGAACGCGGATGACCCCGGACGCGCGGTCCAGATAGACGATCCAACCTCCGACGAGCTGGCCAAGGTGCGCCTCTGTGCCGTCGCGTCGCGGCATCCGATCCAGGACGCCCTCCGCGGCCTCGACCAGGCCGGTGCGGTCGATCACCTGCCCGCCGAGGTCCACCAGCGTGATTCCGAGCCGGTACCCGCGACGCGGCTGGGCCTCCAGCAGGCCGGTCTCCACCAGCGCCAGGCAGAGCCCGTGCAGCGTCGAGCGCGGGATTCCGGTCCGCTTGGCGAGCTGGCGCAGGCTCAACGTCGGCGTGAGCGCCGTAAACGCTCGGAGTACGTCGCCAGCCTTGGCCACCGCCGCCACGCCTCCGGCTTGGTGTCCGGCTGTGCCGGACAGTGCGGATGACATGCCTCAGGACCGTACGTACCGTCGACGCCGATGTCCAGCGTCTTCCACGCGCCAGTCGGCGACCGCACCTGGCGGCACAGGGACCACGCCCCTGGGCGAGCCCCTGCTCCCGGCCCGACCCCGTCGGCGAACGCGCCCGGTCCGGGCATTGTCGCGGGTTACCTGGCACCGCACCCGCCCCACCTGCTCTACGCCGAGAACCCTCCACAGAACGAGCCCCGGTCCACGGGCGGCTGGGAGACGCTGCGCTGGGCCTACGAGGACGTCCGCCAACGCGTCAAGGCGCTCGCTCCGGACGTGATCGTGATCCACGCCCCGCACTGGATCACGATGGTCGGTCACCACGTCAACTGCGTGCCGAACCCGCGCGGCTTCTCCGTCGAGCCGATCTTCCCTCACCTGCTGCGCTACCACTACGACTTCCGCACCGACGTGGAGCTTGCGCACGCGATCGCCGACCAGGCCCACGAGGACGGCCTCGTCACGCGCAAGCTCGAGACGGAGGGCGTGCGCGTCGACTACGCCACGATCACGGCGCTGCACCTGCTCAACCCCGATTGGGACATCCCCGTCGTGTCCCTGTCGGCCAACAACAACCCGTACTTCTACTCCACCTCCTCCATGGAGCAGATGGAGGTCCTGGGCAACTCCACGCGCAAGGCGATCGAGGCGACGGGTCGCCGCGCCATCCTCGCCGGCTCCAACTCGCTCAGCCACCTGCATTGGGACCGGGAGCCAGAGCTGCCCGAGGACATGGCGTGCGAGCACGCTTACGACAACCACCAGTACCGCTGGGACATGCGGTTGCTCGAGCTCATCCGGGCCGGCCGCACGCGGGAGCTCAAGACCTTCATCGGCGAGCACATCGAGGCCACGGAGTCCGAGACCAAGGCGGGCAGCCTGACCTGGCTGCTGTCCGCGCTCGACTGGCCGGAGGGCCTCGGCGAGGTGCTCGCCTATGGGACGATCATCGGTACGGGCAACGCCGTCGCCGCCTGGGAGCCGAATGGCCGACCATGACGCGACCGCCACGCTCGGCGCTGCCGAGCGCGCCGCGTTCCGGGGGGCCGTGCTCGTGCCGGGGATGCCGCACCTGCTCGCCGCCGACCCGGCGCCGAGCTGGCGAGAGCTCGCCCAAGCGACGCGGACCGCCGGCGCCGACCTGCGGGCGGCCCGGCCCGACGTGCTCGTCGTGCTCTCCACGCAATGGTTCACGGTCCTCGGGCACCAGATCCAGCTCGACCCGAATCCGCGCGGGACCCGGATCGACGAGAACTGGTACGCCTACGACTACGGCACCCTGGAGTACGACCTGCGGGTCGACGTCGCCTTCGGGGAGGCGTGGGCGGACGCCATCGACGCGGCGGGCCTGCAGGCGCGGCGGACGCGCTACGACGGCTTTCCGATCGACACGGGTGTCGTGTCCGCCGGGCCGCTGCTGGATCCCGATGCGAGCGTGCCGATCTCTCAGGTCTCGACGAACCTCTACGCCGGGCCGGAGGACCTCTCGATCCTCGGGGCCTGCGCCCTGCGCGCGGCCGCGACGACAGGGCGCAGCGTGGCCTTCGCCGCGATCTCGGGGATGTCGAGCGGCCTGATCCAGCGCTGGATCACCCCGGCCGAGGACCGCTTCGAGGACGATCAGCACGACCGCTGGAACCGCCGGATGCTCGACCTGCTCGCCGCCGGCCAGCTCGACGAGGCGCTGCAGCGGTCCCCGGACTTCGCTCGCGAGGCGCAGGCGGACAGCCAGTTCCGGGCCCTCGCCTTCCTGGCCGGGACCGGCTGCCTGATCGGTTCCGCCGACGTCCGCGCCTACGGCCCCGTCTGGGGCACCGGCGCCGCCGTGGTCCACTGGCCCATCGACAGGAGCACACCGCAATGAGCGAAGCAGCAGGGTTCATCGAGGCCGAGGGCTTCGTCCCCATCTTCGACGCCGTCGACACGATGACGAAGTCCACCGAGGTGACCGTCCGCGGGACCATGCGCCTCGGCGGCGGCATCGTCGCCGTATCGATCACGGGCGACCTGGCGACGGTGGAGGAGGCGATCGAGATCGGCGCCGAGACCGCCCGCGCCGTCTCCGGAGGCAAGGTCAACTCGGTCATCTTCGCCAACCCGAGCGCCCCGGTGGCGGCGATCGCCACCAACCCGAGCCTCATCGACGGCTGAGGAGACGACATGCCCCCTTCCGAGAACGCCATCGGCCTGATCGAAACGCGCGGCATCGTCGCGCTGACCGCGGGCATCGAGGCGATGATGAAGACCGCCGACGTCCAGACGGTCGCCGTGGAGCGCGTCTCCAGCGGGTACTTCGCGGCCGCTGTGCAGGGCTCGATCGCCGCCGTGCGGCAGGCGCTGGACTCCGGGACGGCCGCGGTCAAGCAGTACGGCGACCTGCGCTCAGCGCAGTTGTACCCGCGCCCGCACGAGGCCTCGGCCGCGCTGCTGGAGAACGGCACGAAGGCGGCGCTGGCCAGCGGCGACGGGCACAAGTCGGTGGGCAAGGGTCGCGCCTCGTGATCCTCGGCGTCGTCGTCGGCCGCGTCTGGAACGAGCGCCAGGTGAGCGGCCTCGACGGCCGCCGGCTCGTCACCGTCCGGGTGCCCGGGGGCGCAGCGCTCGTCGCGGTCGACCTCGTGGAGGTCGCCGCGGGGAACACCGTGCTCGTCGCGACGGACGAGGCGGCCCAGCTCGCGGCGGGTGGCAGCGGCGGCGGGATAGACGCGGCCGTGGTCTCGCTGGTCGCGGGCGCCGACGAGCTCGAGGCGCTGCGGGAGGCGGCCCGGTGACCGACGCCATCCGCTTCCTCGAACCGGGCTGCGAGCGCGACGTGGCCGCGCTGGGTGGCAAGGGCGCCGGCCTGGCCTTCCTCATGGAGGCCGGGGTCAACATCCCCCCGGCGTTCGTCGTGACCGCCGACGGCTACCGCGAGGCCGTCGGGCCGGATCTGCGCGCGGCGGTCTCCGAGGCGCTCGAGGCCATCCCGGCCGGCCTGCGCGGCGCCGAGCTTGACGACCACACCCGGCGCATCCGCGACCTGATCGTCGAAGGCACGGACCGCCACGCGCTGACGCCCCAGGTGCGCGCCGCCTGCGAGGAGTTGCAGGCGCGCACCGGGATGGACGAGCTCACCGTCGCCGTGCGCTCCTCGTCCATCGCCGAGGACTCTGCGGACAAGTCCTTCGCCGGCGAGCACGACACCTTCCTGTGGGTGGACGGCCCCAACGAGGTCGACCGCCGGCTGCGGGAGTGCTGGGCCAGCCTGGTGACCAGCCGGGCCGTCGCCTACCGCGAAGGGACCGCGCACGCGGAGCTCGCGATGGCCGTCGTGGTTCAGCAGATGGTTCCGGCCCGGGCCGCCGGCGTCTTCATGACGCTCAACCCCGTCAACGGCGACCGGTCCAAGCTGATGATCGAGTCCGTATGGGGGCTGGGCGAGCCGCTGGTCTCCGGCGAGGTGACGCCCGACCGCTTCCTCGTGGACAAGATCACGGGCGAGATCGTCAAGCGCGAGCACGCCAGCAAGGACACCGCCGCGGTGCGCGACCCGGCGACGGGCCGCGGCATCGCGCTGAGCGAGGTGGCCGGCGACCGCCGCGAGCTGCCCTCGCTGACCAAGGAGGAGATCGCGGAGCTGGTCCGCGTCGGGCGGCTGCTCGAGCGTGCCGCCGGCGCGCCCCAGGACGGCGAGTTCGCCGTCGTCGACGGGGAGGCCCCCGACAACGTCCTGTTGCTCCAGTGCCGGCCGGAGACGGTCTGGAGTCGCAAGCCGCGCAGTGAGCGTGGCGAAGGGCGGCAGCGCGATGGCGGCGATGCTCGCGACGCTGACCGACAAGAGCGACCGGCCCGGGGCCGGCTGAGCGAGACCGCAGCCGAGGAGCCCGCATGGCGAGACGCGCGATTCCCCAGCCTCTATGACGTCGAGCCGCCCGAAGGGGCCGAAGGGCTGGGAGGAGCTCTACAACTGGTACCACCTGCGCGGGCAGGGGCGCCGCGGCGAGGACGAGCAGCGCTTCTGGTTCCAGGACCGCCTGCACCACCCGGAGGTGATGCACCCCTACGACGAGATCCAGTGCGAGTGCTGGTGGCAGGGGCTCGGAGCGTTCAACACCCGGATCTTCGCGATGCCGCCGGCCTACGGCATCGATCAGCGGGTGGTCAACGGGTACCTGTACATCTCGCCGATCCCGGCGCCGCCGGAGGACCTCGCGGCCCGTGCGTCGGCGTTCGGCGAGCGCGCCGGGCACTACTACGAGCACTGGGACGAGATCTACGAGGAGTGGAAGGTCAAGACGGTCGACCGCCTCGAGCAGATGAAGGCGATGCGCTTCGAGCGCGCTGCCCGACCTCGAGCCGGAGGAGACCGTTCTCGCGCACAAGGGCTGCTCGACGGGCTACCAGCTGATCGAGGATTACTCGCGCATGGTCCTGATCATGTACGAGACGTACCAGTTCCACTTCGAGCTGCTCAACATCGGCTACGCCGCGTACCTGACGTTCTTCGCGTTCTGTAAGGAGGCGTTCCCGGACATCTCCGACCAGAGCATCTCGCGGATGGTCGGCGGCCTGCACGTCGACCTCTACCGGCCCGACGACGAGCTCAAGCGGCTCGCCAAGGCCGCCATCGACCAGGGCATCGCCGACGAGGTCAGCGGCGGCGGGCTCGGCGCGGGAGGTCTTCGACCGACTGCGCGCGAACGCCGGCGCCGAGTGGGTGGCCGACTGGGAGCGCACCGCCGACCCGTGGTTCGTCATCGACACCGCGCCGGGGCACCCGGGCGGCTACGGCCACTACGGCACGTGGGCGTCCGAGCCCGACATCCCGCTCGGCGCCGTGAGCGAGTACATCGCCGCGCTGCAGGCCGGCAAGACGATCGACCGGCCCACGGAGCAGGTGCTCGCCGAGCGCGAGCGCATCACCGCCGAGTACCGCGAGCTGCTCGGCGACGACGATCAGGCGGCCTTCGACGACATGCTCGCGCTCGCTCGCAAGGTGTTCGTCTACATCGAGGAACACGTCATCTACATCGAGCACTGGATGTGGGCGACATTCTGGGCCCAGTCACGCGCGCTGGCGCGCGCACTCACCGAGATGGGCGCCCTCGAACGGCCGGAGGACCTGTTCTTCCTGCGCCGCACGGAGGTCATGGAGACCCTCTACGACGTCGTGACGGCGTGGGGCAGCGGCGGCCGCTCGATGAGCCGCGAGCATTGGGCGCCGACGATCGAGCGGCGCCGCGCGATCTACGACAAGCTCGCCTCGTGGGACGCCCCGCCGGCGCTCGGTATCCCGCCCACCGAGGTCAACGAGCCTTTCACGGTGATGCTGTGGGGGATCACGACGGATGTCGTGCAGAGCTGGCTGGAGTCCGGCGACGGTGACGGAGACGTCCTGCGCGGCCAGCCCGGCTCGCCCGGCGTCGTCGAGGGGCCGGCGAGGATCGTGCGCTCCGTCCACGAGCTCGAGTCGGTACAGCCCGGCGACGTGCTGATCTGCCCGGCGACCTCGCCCGCGTGGTCGCCCGTGTTCTCGCGCGTGTCGGCGACCGTGTCCGATGTCGGCGGCGTGATGAGCCACACGGCGATCATCTGCCGCGAGTACGGCTTGCCCGCCGTGGTCGGTACGGGCAATGCCGTTTCGCGCGTCAAGGAAGGCCAGACGGTCCGGGTGGACGGCGACACGGGCGTCGTGACGCTGCTCTGATGGCCGACGGGTGCCTCCACTGCCGGCTGCCGGAGACGACGTCCCTGCAGCCGACCGTCGATCCGGCGTCGTGGCGGGTGCGGCGCCGGCGCTCCGTCCGCCGCGCGGCCGGCGCCGGGCCCAGCGTGCTCGTGCTCGACGTCGGCGGGGTGGTGATCCCGTCGCTGTTCGAGTCGGTGGCGATCGACGGCTTCCCGTCGGGGCCGCTGGCGGCCGAGCCGGAGTGGCGCCGCGTGCAGCAGGGGCAGACCTCCGAGCGCGAGTACTGGCGCGCGATCGCCGAGGCTCGGCCGGGCCTCGACGTTCCCGCCCTGTGGCGGGAGTGCTCACGCGTCCGGGACGAGCTGCGCCGGTCGCTGGACGCCCTCGCGGGTCGCGTGCGGCTCGTCGCCTTCACCAACGACATGGCGCACTTCTTCGGCGAGGACTGGACCGAGCGCTTCCCGGAGTTGACAGCGTTCGACGCCGTCGTGGAGGCCTCGAAGCTCGGGGTGCATAAGCCCGACCCGGCGGCGTACGTCGCGGCCGCCGCGTCGATCGGCGAGCGGCCGCAATCGTGCCTGTTCGTGGATGACCTGCCGGCGAACCTGCGCGGTGCCGAGACGGCGGGCATGCGCGCGCGGTTCTTCGACGTGCGCGATCCGGCCGGTTCCGTCGCGGCGGTGTTGGCCGACCTCGGCCTGGCAGCGCACGAGGCGGCGGCGCCCCAGCGCGCGTTCCACTCGACCTGGAGGGCCCGGTGAGCGCGCCCACGCCGGAGGCGCGCCTCGCCGAGCTGGGGCTGGAGCTGCCCGGCCTGCGCCCACGGGCGGGCAACTACGTCGGCTACGTCCGCGCGGGCGACCTGCTGTTCCTGTCCGGCCAGGGCGCCGACGGGCACGTCGGACGCCTCGGCGACGACCTCGACGTGCCCGAGGGCCGCACGGCAGCGCGCGACTGCATGCTCAATCTGCTTGCCCAGGCGCGCGACGCCCTGGGGAGCCTGGGCCGCATCGACCGCGTCGTGAAGGTGCTGGGCTTCGTGGCCTGCACGCCCGACTTCCGCGCCTGCCCGACGGTGATCGATGGCGGCTCGGACCTCCTGCACGAGATGCTCGGCGCACGTGGCGCGCATGCCCGCTCGGCGATCGGCGTTTCGGCGCTGCCGCTCGGCTTCGCGGTCGAGATCGAGATGGTCCTGTCGATCCGGGGCGCGGCGTGAGCACCGTCTGGCTCGTCCGCCACGCCGAGGTGGCCTCCTACTACGGCGACCACGGCCTGACCGAGCGCGGGGAGGCGCAGGTGCGGACGGCCGCCGAAGAGCTGGCGCCGCAGCTCGGCGACGCGATCGATCTGCGCCACGCGCCCAGCGGCCGGGCGGCCGGCACCGCCGCGCTGCTCGGGCCCGCGCTCGCCGGCCACGGTGTCGGCATCGAGGATCGCGGGACCGACCACGGCTTCGAGAACTTCCGCTCCGTCGTCGACGGCGTGCCGGGACCGCACGACCGCGTGCGGCCTGCGCTGGCGGCGATCCGCGATGCCCACCATGGGCCGCTGCCGGCCTGGGCGCAGGAGGCGGCGCGCTTCGTGGACATCCACGAAGGCGGCGGCGACCCGGTCGAGTGGTGGCTCAAGCAGCCCGTGCTCGCCTTCGAGCCGGCGGCGATCGTCGTACGGCGCTTCTGGCGCGCGCTCGCCGCCGTCGCCGCCGGCGGGGCGCCCCGTACGGTCGTGTGCACCCACTCCGGCCCGATGCGGGCGCTGGCAGCGCACGCGATCGGATTCGACCTCGGTGAGCCGCTGCACCTGGAGCGTGTTTGGGTCCGGCTCGACGGGCCGCACGCCGAGGTCGCCTACCGCGGCCAGCACATCCGGCTTGTCGCCCCCGATCCCGAGGAGCCCGCGTGGAACTGACCCCAGAGCAGGTCGAGGCGCTCGCCCGCGAGCTGCTCGACGCCGAGCTCACCGGGACCGTGGTCGCGCCGCTCGTCGAACGCCATCCCGGCATGTGCGTACCCGAGGCTTACGCGGTGCAGCGCCGCGGCCGGGAGCTGCGCGTGGCGCGCGGCGCCCGCCTCGTGGGCCGCAAGATCGGGCTGACCAGCCTTGCGATGCAGCAGCTGCTCGGCGTCGACGAGCCGGACTTCGGCTACCTGACGGACGCCATGGTGCATCCGGACGGCGCCGCGATCGACGCCGCCGGCCTGGTCGCGCCACGAGTGGAGGCCGAGATCGCGTGCCGGCTGACCTCGCCGCTCGCCGGCGCCGACGTGGACCGGGCAGCTGCGCTCGCCGCCATCGGCGAGGTCGCCCCTGCGCTTGAGGTCGTGGACTCACGCGTCGCGGACTGGCGCATCACCCTGCCGGACACCGTTGCCGACAACGCGTCCTCCGGCCTGGCCGTCGTGGGGGCCTTCCGGCCGCTCGGCGAGATCGACCTGGCCGCAGTGCAGATGACCATCGAGGTCGAGCACGCCGGCGGCGAAGTGGAGGAAGACGGCGGCCGGGGCGACGCTGTGCTCGGGCACCCCGCGGAGGCGCTCGCCTGGCTGGCGCGCGCCCTGGCGCCGTTCGGGGAGGGCATCGAGGCGGGCGAGATCGTCATCCCGGGCGCCATGCACAAGGCGGTCAAGCTGGGCGCCGGCGACATCGTGCGGGCCGACTTCGGGCCGCTCGGCACCGTGCGGGCGCGCTTCTCCGGAGCGGGCGCATGACGCGCGTGCGGGCAGCCGTCCTCGGACCGGGGAACATCGGCACCGACCTGCTGGTGGAGCTCGGTCGCTCGGCTCGGATCGAGGTGGTGCTGAGCTCACCTTACCGGACGTCATCGCCGACAATGCCAGCGCCGCGGGCGTCGTGTGCGGCGGCCGGCTGCTCGCCCCCTCCGCGTTGGATCCACAGCTCGAAGGCGTGGTCTTGCGCGTGGACGGCGAGGTCGTTCACACGGCCGCCGGCGCCGCGGTCAGCGGCCATCCGGCCGCCGCTGTGGCCTGGCTGGCCAGGGAGGCCGGCCATCTGCCGGCGGGCGCACTCGTGCTGTCGGGCGGGATGACTGCGCCCGTCGTGCTCGCTCCGGGGATGACGCTGCAGGCGCAGTTCACGACCCTCGGGACGGTCACGCTGCGGTGCACGCCGTGACCGCGAAGGTCGAGCACCTCGTCGGCGACGCGTGGGTTGCGTCGGCGGACGGCGCGACGTTCGAGAGCCGCGACCCGCACGACGGCTCGCTGCTGGCCACGGTGGCCGCCGGCGGCGCCGCCGAGGCCGACCGGGCGCTGGCCGCCGCCCGACGCGCCTTCGATGAGGGGCCCTGGCCCTGCATGGGGGCCGAGGAGCGGCGGCGGCTGCTGCACACGTTTGCGGACCTGGTCGACCGCGACGCGGAGGAACTCGCGCTGCTCGACACGCGCGACATGGGCAAGCCGATCCGTGAGAGCCGCGCGATGGACCTCCCGCGCGTGTCGCGCAACCTGCGCTTCTTTGCCGACTACGCGGCGCTCGCGCCCAGCGAGGCCTACCCCGACGGGACCCGGCTGTCCTACGTGCTCTACCCGCCCGCCGGCGTGGTCGTGGCCATCTCGCCTTGGAACTTCCCCGCCATGCAGGCAAGCTGGAAGGTCGCACCGGCCCTCGCCTTCGGCAACACCGTCGTGCTCAAGCCGGCCGAGCAGAGCCCGCTGAGCGCCGCGCGGATCGGGGCCCTCGCGCTGGAGGCCGGGCTGCCGCCCGGGGTGCTCAACGTCGTGCAGGGCTTCGGGCCCGGCGCCGTCGGCGAGGCACTGACCCCGACGACCGCGTGGACCGCATCACCTTTACGGGGGAGTCCGCGACGGGCCGGGCGATCGCCGGTGCCGCTGCCGAGCGGCTGATCCCGGTGTCGGCGGAGCTCGGTGGCCGCTCGGCGAACGTGGTCTTCGCGGACTGCGACATGGAGGCCGCCGTCGCGGGCGCGATCCGGGGCATCTTCGGCAACAACGGCGAGGTGTGCCTGGCCGGCTCGCGGCTGCTCGTGCAGCGCCCGGTGCTCGAGGCCTTCACGGAGCGTTTCGTGGCCGCCGCGCGCGAACTGCGCGTCGGCGATCCCAAGGACCCCGAGACGATGGTCGGCCCGCTGGTCGAGCCCGCCCACCGCGACAAGGTGGCCGGCTACGTCGAGCTCGGCGTGCGCGAGGGCGGGGATCTGCTGCTGGGCGGGCGCGCGCCTGCCGACCCGGCACTGGCCGACGGGTGCTACTTCGAGCCGACCGTGCTGGGCGGCATGCGCAACGACATGCGCGCCGTGCGCGAGGAGATCTTCGGGCCGGTTCAGACCATCGTCGCCTTCGAGGACGAGGCGGAAGCGCTCGCTGTCGCCAACGACTCCCCCTATGGACTGGCCGGGATGGTGTGGACTCGCGACCTCGACCGGGCGCACCGGATGGCCGCCGCGTGGCGCACCGGCATGGTCTGGGTCAACTGTTTCTTCGAGCGCGACCTGCGCCTGCCCTTCGGGGGCGAGCGCGCCTCGGGCATCGGGCGCGAGGGCGGCCAGCACTCGCGCGAGTTCTTCACCGACCCGCGCGCCGTCGTCCTGCGGCGTGACCACTGACAGGAGACCTGAGTGCTGTACCGCGACTTCGCCACCCAGGAGGAACTCGACGCCCAGTACGACGTCGAGGGGATCCACCCCGACCTCGACGCGGTGTTCCAAACATTCGTCGGCGCCTCCGGCCGAGCCCGCGAGACGCTGGACGCGCGCTTCGATCAGCCCTACGGGCCGACCCGCGAC
Source organism: uncultured Solirubrobacteraceae bacterium (assembly GCA_963764385.1). GTDB lineage: Bacteria > Actinomycetota > Thermoleophilia > Solirubrobacterales > Solirubrobacteraceae > DATFQI01. The sequence continues at coordinate 157,176 of CAVXSJ010000014.1, forward strand.
GAGCACGCCGACGTCTACCCGGCAGGAGCCCCGACCGGGGCGCGCCCGGTGTTCATCTTTATCCACGGCGGCTACTGGCGGGCCTTCACCGCGAAGGAGTTCGCCCTGGTCGCGCCGGGTCCGGTCGCTCGCGGCATCGACGTCGTGGTCCTCACACTACTCGCTGTGCCCGAAGGTGACGATCGAAGAGATCACCCGGCAGAGCCGGGCGGCGGTGAAGTGGGTCCACGAGCACTGCACGCAGTGGGGCGGGGACCCGGACCGGATCATCGTCGGCGGGCACTCCGCCGGCGGCCAGCAGACGGCGATGCTGCTGGAGACGGACTGGGCGGGCGAGTACGGCCTCCCGGCGGATGTGCTCAAGGGTGGCCTCGCCGTGTCGGGGGTCTTCGACCTCCGCCCGCTGCCCTTCACGTTGTACGCGCCGGCGCTGCAGCTCAGCCACCGGGTGATCGAGGGCCAGAGCCCGATGCTGCGCGACCGGCCGCTCGGCGCTCCGCTGCTCGTCACCTGGGGCGGCGGCGAGACGGAGGAATTCCGGCGCCAGTCCGAGGCCTACCTGGCCAAGCTCGAGGCGGCCGGCGCCGACGTGCGCGGGCTGGAGCTGCCGGGCAAGGACCACTTCCAGGCGATCATGGGGCTCAACGCCCCCGACGGTGACCTCACGGAGGAGCTCGCGCAAACGGCCCTCCGCCCACTCGAGAAGGGAATCCGATGACCGACGTGTCCGTGCGGGTGCTGTGCTATGCCCACGTCGACCTGCCGAAGGAGTTCTTCGCGGGCGTGCCGATCCACAGCGGAGAGGGCACACCGCAGGCCGCGATGCTCTACACGCTGCTCTCGGAGCGCGACGACAAGGGGACGGTGCACCACCACCTCGTGGACTGCGGCTTCGACGAGCCGTGGATCCCGCGCTTCGGCTTCTACGACTACGAGTCCCCCGAGGTCGTCCTCGGCAAAGTCGGCGTGCGACCGGAGGACATCGAGTCGGTCTTCGTGTCGCACATGCACTTCGACCACGTCAACAACCTGCACCGGTTCCCGAACGCGAAGGTCATCGTCCAGCGCACGGAGCACGAGGGTTGGGCCAAGGCCCTGACCCTGCCCGAGCTCTACACGCCGATGGGCATCCAGAGCTGGCTGACGTCGTCGTTCGACCGCGGCGACCTGGCGCACTTCGCGACGCTCGCCGGCGAGCAACGCCTGCGCTTCGTCGAGGACCTCGAGGAGCTGCACCCGGGCATCGTGGGCCACCTGAGCCCGGGCGGGCACACCTTCGGGGTGCAGTGGATCACCGTCGAGACGCCCGAGCAGCCGCTCGTGGTCGCCAGCGACACGGTGATGTGGTTCTCCAACGTCGAGGAGATGTGGCCGAGCGGCTACACGAACGGCAGCACCTACCAGATGCTTCTGACCTACGGCGAGATCTCCGAGTTCGTGGGCGGCGACCTGGACCGCGTGGTCCCGGGGCACGATATGCGCGTGTTCGATCGCCATCCCTCGGCGAAGATCGGGGCGAACGAGGTGGCGGAGCTACGCGTGGCGAGCTGGGACTCCTCCGTCCTGCAGCCCTCGTCATGACCGGGCGCATCGTTATCCGGGACGGTTTGCTGCTCACCGGCGACGAGCGGCAGCCCGTGATCGAGCGCGGGCACCTGGTGGTGGACGGCGACACGATCACGGCCGTCGGCGCGGGCGACCCGCCGGCCGTCGACGCCGACGAGACGATCGACGCGACGGAAATGCTTGTCGTCCCGGGCTTCGTCAACGCCCACACGCACCTCTGCATGGTCCTGGGGCGCAACCTGGGGACGGACGCGAGCCTGCTGCACTGGCTGTCGGCGGCGCAGGTGCCGCTGATGCAGGGATTCGAGCCCGAGGACTACGTCGTCAGCATGCAGCTCGGGGCGATCGAGAACCTCAAGGCCGGCAACACGACGATCTGCGAGGTCTTCTTCTCGCCGCACTATGAACAGGAGGTCGACCGGCTCGCCGCGCGCGCGCTCGACGCCTCGGGGATCCGATCGCTCTTCTTCCGCACGGCCAACGACGAGTCGTTCTTCGACGGCTTCGTCGAGACGCGCGAGGAAATCGTGGAGCGGTCGGAGCAGTTGATCGCCGACTGGCGCGACTCGACGCGCACGCAGGTGGGCGTCGGGCCGCTGGTGCCGTGGGGGTCGAGCGCCGATGCCTTCCGCGACAGCGCCGACCTCAGCGCCCGCCACGGCGTGCGAGTGCACCTGCACACGGCCGAGACGCCCGAGTACAACGACCTCGTCCGCGAGCGGACGGGCAAGAGCAACGTGGGCATGCTCGCCGACGTGGGTGCGCTCGGTGCCCAGGTGATGCTCAACCACTGCGTGCATCTCTCCGACGAGGACATCCGGCTCATCGCCGACAGCGGCACGCACGTCGTGCACGATCCGACGAGCAACATGATCCTCGCCTCCGGTGTCGCGCCGGTACCGGCGCTGCTGCACGCGGGCATCAACGTCGGCTTGGCCTGCGACGGGCCGGCGTGCAACAACGGGCAGGACATGATCGAGGCCATGAAGGGCGCCGCTCTGCTGCAGAAGGTGCTCACGCGCGACCCCGACGCGCTGCACGCCTCCGACGTGTTCGCTATGGCGACTCGCAACGGCGCCGGCACGGTCGGCCTGGCCGACCGGGTCGGCACTCTAGAGGCGGGGAAGCTCGCCGACGTCGTCCTGATCGACTGCGACGTGCCGCACCTCACGCCGCTCGGCGACCCCCAGGCCGCACTGGTCTACGCCGCTCGCGGCTCGGACGTCCGGACCGTGCTCGTCGACGGGCGGGTCGTCGTGCGCGACGGGACGGTGACGACGCTCGACGAGACCGCGGTGCGAGCCGAGGCCCGCGAGCGGGCGACGAGGGCGCGGGAGCGGGCCGGGCTCTGATGCTGCGCGCCACAGGAGCTGGGGTGCTCCGCCGGCGGAGCACCCCGGCACTTCGCCGGGTCAGGGCAGCGACGTCCAGCGGCAGCCCGAGGCGAGGCGACCACCGAGGGCACGGTCGTCAGGCGTTCACCCCCGGAGCGGCGCGTCGAGCCTCCGCTCGGAAGTGGATCTTCGCCGCCGCGCCACATGCAGAGCCGGGGACTGGGGCGCCGCCTGCGCCACTGCCGCTCGCGCACTCGACGGCTACCGGGCGACGGGAACACGCTCGATAACCTCGCCGCGTCCGCGATTCGTGCAGGCCACGTTCAAGTATCCGCTAAGCCTGGATCCACCGATCACCGTGGATGCGTCGGCGCCGTGGAGCGGCTCTGGCGAACGGCCACGGTGGCGACGGGCCGCGGGAATCGGTGGATTCAGGCTAAGGGAGGGACCTCCAGCACCGTGGCAGCGAAGCGCTCGTCGTGGCGCGTCCCCACAGGGTCCAAACCGGTCCAAACTGAGCGCAACCACCGAACTCAGACAACTCAGACCGCCTCGAGAGCGCCGAATCGCAGCGGGTACGCCTGGATCGCTCCGGCTGGGGGCCGGGCGGTCGCAGGTTCAAATCCTGTCTCCCCGGTTTGGTGCCCGGTCCTCACGAGGCCTTTCGCGGCCCGGACGCAGCCGGACTCTGGGTTCTGAGCCGAGGGGCACGGCGATCACGGTGCCGTCCGCCCGGGTCGCGCCGTCGCGGTCGCTTTCACGAGCGCGCCGACGTCCGTCGCGTGCTGCAACTGCTGAGCGTTGCTCCGCAACGCTGCGAAGCTCTCCAGGCCGCTAGGCAACTCCGCGGCGAGCCGTTCTCCCATCGTGACCGCTTCGTCCCAGCCTGATGGTGCGAGCGTGTTGTCCCCGGCGAGTTCCTCGACATGGTTCCCGCGGTCCGTGTCGATCTCCAGCCGCGCGGAAAGCGGGCCGAGGCGCTCGTCGGCGACGATCTCGGTCCGTTTGATCGTGTCAAGCAGCACCGGGTCGTCGTACTCGCGCAGGCTCGCCGGCGTCGCCGTGCCGTACTTGAGGCCGATCGCGATGCAGTACGGCGCGCTCATCAGCGTTGACGAGCGGTCGGCGAACGGGCCGTGATTGAGCGTTCCGGGATAGCTGCGATCGGCGGGGTGCAGGAAGCACCGGACGGCTGTGATGTGCTCGCCGGAGTCGGCGAGTCGCCGCCCGATGGTCGCGGCGAGAGCAAGCGGACCTTGATTGATGTCGCAGACGGGATACCGCTTGTAGATGACCTCGAGCGTGCGCCAGCGTTCGCCGAGCTGCCACTCGTCCGGGGATGTCCATGCGTCGCGGGACGAGAACGCGCCAGCGAGCCCGACCCGTCCTTCCAGAGCGGTCGTGGCGCCGTGCACGCCCACCTGCGCGAGCTGCGCTGCGGTGATGCCCGAGCGCGCGGCGGCGCCGAGCTGCCACGGCCATTCGGCTGACCCCGCGATCCAGGTCTCCGATAGACCCGCTGCGAAGCTGGCGGCGATCGCGATCGCGTCGCCCGCAGCCCGCTCGTCGAGCTCGAGCACGACGGCCGCGGCTGCGGCGGCGCCGAGCGTGCCGAACACCGACGCGGCCCGGAATCCGCGCGCAACGAGTGCGTCGGCGAGCGGCTCGCCGACCGACGCGGTCACCTCGTACCCGGCCACGAGCGCAGTGAGGAGGAGGTCACCGCTCGCGCCCTCGCGCTCGGCCAGCGCGAGGGCTGCCGGGATCACGGCCGCGCCGGGGTGCGACTGCGAGGCGAAGTGCGAGTCGTCCTGCGCGCGGCTGTGGATGAGGGCGCCGTTGATGAACGCCGCGAACTCGGCCGGGACCTTCCCGGGATGGCCGACGAGCCCCGCCTCACCTGACATTCCGAGCCCGCCGGCTGGGCGCCGCAGCAGCTGTTCGACCGGAAGCGTGTCCGTCGTCATGCCGCACGCGAGGTTGTAGAGCAGGTGCGCCCGGGCGCGCTCGGTCACCGCGTCCGGGATCGGCGTGGCGCGAAGCTCCGCGACGAACTCGCCGAGCGCGAGCGCGCCCGCGGTGTCACGTCGCGGCTGCGGCATCAGTCGGCGAGCGGGTCCTCATGCCACGGCGACCCGAGCCCATCGCCGGCCAGCCGCGACGGGATGCTGTCGCGTCCGAAGACGTCCGCGAACGACTCCTGGCGGCGGATCAGCTCGGCCCGCCCACCCTCGACGAGGACGACCGCTGGGCGCCCGATCGAGTTCGCGTTGCTCGCCTCGCCATCCGCGTACGCGCCCGTGTCGAGGATTGCGAGCAGCGCGTCGCGCCGGACTGGAGCAAGCGGCCCCTGCTCCATGATCACGTCGAGGACGCAGAGCGGGCCGACCACGTCGCAGACGACTTCCTGGCCACCGTCGTCACCGTCGGCCACGACGATCGCGTGGGCGTCGCGGGGCGAGCGCGACATGCCGATGTGCGTGCCGCACGCGTCGACCATCACCCACCGCCGCTCGGCGGTCTCCTTGACCGTGCCCACGCGCGTGAGCGTGAGACCGGCGCTCGCCGTGATGTAGCGGCCGGGCTCCATGCCGAGGATCGGCCGCGGAACGCCAGACGCGTCGAACGCGGCCGCGAGCGCGGCACAGAGCGCCTCGGCGAGCTGCTCTATCGGAGGCACGAAGCAGTCGCTGACCCGGGGCCACGGCGCCTGTCCGCCGGGGTTGCGAAAGAACGGGTCGCGCCCCTGGCTGAAGCCGCCGCCGACGGTCAGCGCGCCCGGCGCGTGGCCGGTCTTGGCGGCGATCCGCGCGAACAGCGCCGCGAGCCCTGGCGCCACGGGCGTGAACAGCTCCGGGTCCGTGAGATGGCGGCCGAGGTGGTAGTGCAGGCCGACGAGCCGCAACTCGGGCTGCTCCGCGATCGCCACGGCGGCTGCGAGAGCGTCGTCCGGGTCGAGACCCCATTTGGACATGGCGGCGTACGAGCCGACCGACATGTCCATGAGCTCTGAGCGCCGTGGTCCGAGCTCTCCCAGATCGGGTTTGACGCGGATCCCGACCCGTACCGCACGGCCCGACTCACGCGCGATCGCCGCCACGCGGCCGACCTCGTCAGCGCTGTCGATGTTGATCCGCGCGCCGCTCATCACCGCGAGCTCGATCGCGTCGTCGGACTTGTTGTTCCCGTTCAGCACGAGCCGCTCCGGGCGCGTGCCGGCCATCAGCGAGGCCTGGAGCTCCGGGGTGCCCAGGCAGTCGCCGCCGGCTCCTTCCTGCGACAGTACGCGCCGCAGCGCGAGTGCCGGGTTCGACTTGATCGCGAAATAGACGTTCACGCCCGGGCTCCAGCGCGCCGCGAAGGCGTCCCGGATTCGCCGGTAGTTGGCTCTCAGCCGGGTCCCCGAGATCACGTGCAGCGGCGTCCCGAACCGCTCCGCCAGCTCTGGGGCCGACACTTCCTCGATCCGCAGCCTGCCCGCCGGTCCGACACGCAGATGGCTGTCGAGCTGCCGGTCGTCATGTGTCGGAGCGGTCATCCGGACCGGCCTTGGCCATCGGCGATCGGATGCAGCAGCTGATCCGGGTCGCCGCCGAGCCGCCGGATCATGTCGTCAACGCCTCCGACGATATGGCGACGGATCGCGAGCTCGGCGGCCGCCTCGTCGCCGTGCTCGATCGGCTCGACGATCTCCTCATGCTCGTCACCGACCTTGCTCAGATCTGCCTCCTTGGCCAGGGGCGTGCGGATGGCGTGAACGACAACTGCGACCGTGTCCTCGCGGGCCGCGGCCAGCGTGCCGGCGACAGCCGAGAACAGCGGGTAGCGCGGCTTGCCGAGAGCGGGGTCGTTTTGGAGTGAGCGGCCTGCGATCGCCAGCAGCAGGGCACCGACCAGCTTGGCGAGATTGGAGCGCTTCCTGGGCGCCCGGGGTCGGGCGGCCTCCTTGTACTTGCGCGTGATCGTGGCGTCGAGGCTCTCGTTGACCTTGCCCTCGACGCCTACGACCACGCCGCCGCCATCGACGTGCCCACAGGCAAGCATGTCGTGGTTGCGCACGCCGCCCGGGTAGGCGTCGAAGGCGACCTGCGCTTCGGCGATGCCTTCGCCCAGCACTAGGTCGGGCAGTGCCGGCGCGAGCGCGTCGATGACGGCTTGCGAACCGGCTCTTGCCTCATCGAGCCACAGCCGCGCGAGAGCCATCGCGCTGAAGTACGGCTCCCCGTTGCCCTCGGTCGAGGCATGGTGCTCCCAGTCCTCGATCGTGAGGATGGGAACGCCGCTCCGCGACCGCACCGAGGTGCTCACCGACCGGACGCTACTGCGATTCAAGCTGTGGCGGTGCGAGCGCGGCTAGCCAGGCCGCCACACGGGGCCGAACGGGGATCAATCCGGGGAACAAACTGAGCGCAACCGAGCACAACTCAGAGGAACTCAGATCGCTCTAGAAGGCCGACGAGCACTGGGTAAGCCTGGAACCCTCCGGCTGGGGGCCGGGCGGTCGCAGGTTCAAATCCTGTCTCCCCGATCACAGAAAGCCCTGCTAACAGCCGTATTATGCCGCTCGGTGGCTACATGGGCACGGGGACCAAACGCGGGAGCCGCCGGACGCCCGTACCCGGCGCGACCTCATCTCGTTCCCAGGGAGGGAGCTATGCGCAGAGTCATCGTCGCGGCCGCGGCCGCGGTCGTCATCTCCGGTCTCGTGGCCGGTCCGGCTGTCGCCAAGCCGAAGTGGTGGGGAGCGCCACCGGCGGGCAGCGTCGTCGACGTCGCCGTCAAGGCCTCCGGCGGCGGGACGCCCGACGCCAACCCGTACGACTACGACCTGCTGGTGCAGGCCGTCACCGCCACCGGCCTGGTGCCGGTGCTCGACGACGAGGGCGCGCGCTTCACCGTGTTCGCGCCGAACGACCGGGCCTTCGTGCGGCTCGTGACCGACCTCACCGGCAGCGCCCCCGCAAGCGAGCAGGCTGCGCTGGAGACGGCCGTGTCCGCGCTCGGCGTCGACGCGATCAAGAATGTCCTGCTCTACCACGTCGTCGCGGGCCGCAAGCTCGGCCCGCTGCAGGTGTTGTTCTCGCGCAGCCTGACGATGGCCAACGGCGGCATCGTGCGCCCGCGCGGCATCCAGCTGCGCGACGAGACCGCCTCGCTGCAGGATCCGCGGCTGGTCCTGTGGGGGATCGACATCCGGGCGACCAACGGCGTGATCCACACAATCGACCGCGTGCTCGTTCCGACGACCGGCACGTAGGCCCGCAGGAGAGCGCCCGGGATCGAGGCGCGATCCCGGGCGTACGGCCACCTCGGGCGGCACCGCCTGATGAGATGAGGGCATGCGACCCCTGACCATCGCGCAGGCCGCCGCAGCAGCCGCGGTCTTGCGCCGGCTGGGGCGGGGTCGCACCCGGCACCCCCCGTTGAGCGTCCCAGCGGAGCGCTCGCGGTGGACGATCTCCGTGGTCATCCCGGCGCGGGACGAGGCCGGGCGGATCGGCCCGTGCCTCCAGGGGCTCGCGAGCGATCCGGACCTCCACGAGGTGCTGGTGGTGGACGACTGCTCCACGGACGCGACCGCCGCGACGGCCCGCGAGCACGGCGCGCGGGTGATCGCGGGAGAAGAGCCGCCGCCCGGCTGGGTCGGCAAGCCATGGGCGCTGCAGCAGGGGCTCGAGGCCGCGACGGGCGACGTGGTCGTGTCACTGGACGCCGACACGCGGCCGCGACCGGGGCTGGCGCGCGCGATGGCGGCCCTGCTCGACGGGGCGACCCCGACGTTCGCCACCGCTGGGACCCGCTTCATCTGCGATCGGTTCGGGGAGCGGCTCCTGCACCCGGCGATGCTCGCCACGCTCGTCTACCGCTTCGGTCCGTCGGACGCCAAGGGCTTCGTCCCAGCGTTCGAACGCGTGGTCTCCAACGGTCAGTGCACGGCGGTCGAGCGCCGGCGGTTGCTCGCCGCGGGCGGCTACCGGGCGGCGGCCGGCCACATGACCGATGACGCGGCGCTCGCCCGGGCGCTGGCAGCCGGCGGCTGGACGATCGCCTTCCGCGACGGCGGCGACCTCGTCGAGGTCGACATGCATGACTCGGCCGGCGAGGTCTGGCGGGAATGGGGCCGCTCGCTCGCCCTGCCGGACGTCACGCCCGCGCGCCGCCAGGCCGAGGATCTCGCGGTCGTGTGGCTGACGCTCGCGCTGCCGCCGCTCCGGCTCCTCGCCCGTAGGGCCGGACCGCTCGACCTCGCGCTGCTCGCCGTCCGGGCCGCCCTGCTCGCCGGCCTCGCCCGCGCGTACACGATCCGCGGCGCCGCGTTCTGGCTGTCGCCGCTCGCGGATCCCGCGGTGGCCGCGCGCTACACGCTCTCGGCTCTGCGGCCGGAGCGCCGCTGGCGCGGGCGCAGCTACGCGGCCTGAGGCGCCCGTCCGCGGAGCCGGTCCAGCCCGAACAGCGCCCCGATCATCGCCATCAGCACGCCGGTGGCCATCACGTGCGTGACCGGGTCGACGGCGAGTTGCAGCGCGGGGAACGCGAAGACCCCGGCCCTGGCGCCCCACTTGAACGATGTCGCGACGCTGACGGTCGCGCACAGGACGAGCGCGGCGGCCCCAGCGAGTGGCGAGAGCGCGATGCCCCCGCCGACGAAGCACATCACGGACTTGCCGCCGCGGAAGTGCGCGAACACGGGGAACGCGTGGCCCGCCATCGCGGCGGCGACGCCGGCCCACCCGACCCACCAGCTCCCGAGCGCGAGGCCGATTCCCGCCGCGAGCGCCGCCTTCGCCGCGTCGCCGACGAACACGGGCCAGGCGCGCCGCCAGCCGAGTTGCTCGAGCGCGTTCCAGGCGCCCGGATTACCGTCGCCCGTGCGGCGGAGGTCGACGCCGTAGCGGCGCGCGACGAGGAGCGCGACCGGCACGGAGCCGAGGAGATAGCCCATGATGATCGCCGCGACGTACTCCACTCGTGCCTCTCGCCTCCTTCCACCTCACCCGCTACCCGCGCGACGCCGCACTCGAGGCATTGTCGCGGATGGGCCTTGACCGCCCGCAGCTCCGGCGGGCGCCCGGCCTGCACTTCTGGCGGCTGCTCGGCACGGGCCGGGGGGAGACGATGACGCTCAGCGCCGACCTCAAGCGCTGGGCGCTGTTCGCCGTCTGGGAGGACGAGGCGGCGCTCGACGCCTTTCTCGCGGACTCGCCGGTGACGGCCCGCTGGCGCTCGCTCGCCGCGGAGAGCTACACGGTCCGCCTGGACCCGCTGCGCTCCGCCGGCGCTTGGGGCGGGAGCGACCCGATCGCGGCGGGCCCGCCGCGCGACGGGGCTCCCGGCGCGCCGGTCGCAATCCTCACCCGCGCGAGGATCCGGCCAGCACGGATCGTGCGCTTCTACCGCGCCATCGAGCCGCCCGCCCGCGAGCTCGCCGAGGCGGGACCGCTGGCCTCCGTCGGAATGGGCGAGTGGCCGCTCGCACGGCAGGCGACGTTCTCGCTCTGGGACTCGCTGGAGGCGGCGCGCGCCTATGCGTACGGTCGTCCCGCGCACCGCGAGGTGGTCCGCCGCACTCGCGCCGAAGGCTGGTATTCGGAGGAGCTGTTCGCACGCTTCCGCCCGTTCGGCTCCGAGGGCACGTGGGACGGCCGCGACCCGCTGGCCGGCCTCGGTGGCTGAACCCCGCCCGCACGTGGTGCTCGGCGCGGGGCTGGCCGGGCTCACGCTTGCGCACGCGCTCGTACGGGAGGGCCTGCGGGCGCCGATCGTCATCATCGACCGCCGCCGCGAGCACGTCCGCGACCGCACATGGTGCTGGTGGGACGTCGCGCCGACGCCCTACACCGCGCTCGCCTCGCGGCGCTGGGCGTCGTGGCGCGTCGTGCGTGCGGGCCGCGAGGCCGTCCAGACCAGCACCGCACACCCGTACCTCTACCTCGACGCGAGCCGCTTCTACGAGCTGGTGCTCACGGCGCTGGCCGCCGCGCCGCAAGTCGAGCTCCGGCTCGGCGAGTCCGTGCACGCGGTCGAGCAGGCGGGCACGTTCCCGGTCGTCACGACGAGCCGCGGGCGCGTGGAGGCCGACCGCGTCTTTGACGCGCTGGCGGGCGGCTCGCCGCTGCTGCGCGGCCGTCCGCGGGGGACCGTGGAGCTCGCACAGGTGTTCCTCGGCCTCGAGGTGGAGACGGACCGGCCGGCGTTCGACCCGGGAGTGGCCACGCTCATGGACTTCGGGCCTGCCGCCGCGGACGAGGTGCGCTTCACCTACGTGTTGCCGTTCTCGTCGACCCGCGCGCTTGTGGAGGACACGTCGCTCGGGGGCCCGGCGCGCTCGCGCGCGGCTCGCCGCGAGGGCGTGGCCGCCTGGCTGGACCGGACGCCGGCGCGCGGCTGGACGGTCTGCCACGAGGAGCACGGCCGGATCCCGATGACCACCCATCGATTCGCGCTGCACCACGGCCCACGGGTGCATGCGGTCGGCACCGCGGCCGGGGCGGTGCGGCCCTCGAGCGGGTACGCCTTCATGCGCACGCAGGCGCACTGCTCGGCCGTGGCGCGTGCGGTCGTCCGCGGGGAGCCGCTGCCGCATGCGCTCGCGCCGGCCAGGCAGACGCTGCTGGACGCCGTGTTCCTGCGCGCGCTGCGCGAGCGCCCAAGCGCGTTCCCGCGCTACTTCGAGCTGCTGCTGCGCCGCACGAGCGCCGGCGCCTTCGCCCGTTTCATGTCGGACGCGAGCACGCCCGCCGACGAAGCGCGCGTGATCGCGGCGCTGCCCAAGACACCGTTCCTCCTCGCGGCCGGGAAGGCCGCCACACGACGCTAGGCCGGACCGATCTCGCGAGCGACGGCCGCGGCGCCGAGCGTCACCAGCGGAAGGCCGCCGCCCGGGTGGACGCTCCCGCCGACCGCCCACAGCCCGCGCACGCCGCGGACGGCGTTCCCGGGGCGCCGCAGGGTGCCCAGCCGGCCGTGCGGGGCGCGGCCGTAGATCGCTCCGCCCAGCGTGCCCGTCTCGCGCTCGAGGTCGCCGGGCGTGCGGAGCGCCCGCGCCACGAGCCGGTCGCGGACGCCAAGGCGATCCAAGATCCGCTCCGCCGCGTCGTCCCAGTCGGCGCCGTCGCCGATCGCAGGCGCGTTGACGAGCACGAAGCACGCCTCGGCGTCCGGGGGCGAGGCGGCCGGGTCCGTCACGGAGGGGACGTTCAGGTAGATCGCTGGGTCGCCCACGGGGCGGCGGTGGACGAAGAGGTCGTCGAACTCCGCGTCGTAGTCGCGCGGGAAGGTGATCGCGTGGTGCGCGGCGCCGGGCGTGTGGCCGGACAGGCCGAGCATCAGCGCGAGCCCCGAGGAGGATCGGGGAAGGCCGCGCCCGGGGCGGCGCGGCGGCCGGCCGAGCAGGGTGCCGTGCAGGACGTCCGCGTCGACGTCGGCGACGATGGCGTCGGCCGTTACGAGCTCTCCGCCGGCGAGCACACCCGTGGCCCGCCCGCCCGCGACGACGACGCGCTCGACGGGCGTTCCGAGGCGTAGCTCGCCGCCGAGCGCCGACAAGCGGCGGACGAGCGCTGCGACCAGGGCGGCGAGTCCTCCGCGCGGATACCACGCGCCGAAGGCGTGCTCGACGAACCCCGCGACGGCCAGTGCGGCCGGCGCGCGACGGGGGTCGGCGCCCGCATAGGTGGCGAAGCGCTCGATCACCATGCGCAGTCGCGGATCGCGGGCGTGGGCGGCGGCGAGGTCGCGCAGCGTCCACCACGGCCTCACGCGCACCAGGTCGACCGGGCTCAGCGCCGGCGTCCCCGGGTCCGGCCGCCGTGGCGGCCACGGCGGCGGGCCCGTCAGGAACGGCACCGACGCGCGCCACATCGCCGCGCAGGTGCCCATGAACGCGAGCCAGTCCTCGCCCGAGCCGGGTGACCACGCCTCCAGCGCGGCGATCGCGCGCGGCAGGTCGGCGGAGAGCTCGACGCTGCTGTCGTCGGCGAAGGCGTAGCGCGTCACGGGTTCCACGCGCAGGAGCTCGAGCTCGTCGGCGAGCGGCGCGCCCGTCTCCCCGAAAAGGGCCTCGAATACCGCCGGCAGGGTCAGCAGCGACGGGCCCGCGTCCCAGGTGAACGGATCGCGTCGCACCAGCGAGCACTTGCCGCCCGGCGCCGCCCCCTGCTCGAGCACCGTGACCCGATGCCCGGCGTGCGCGAGCCGGATCGCGCAGGCCAGGCCGCCGACGCCGGCGCCGACGACCGCGACCCTCACGGCCGTGAGATCCTGGCCCGCTCGAGCAGAGCAGGCACCGCGAACGCGCCCATCGCGACGCCGCCGGCCGCGGCCGTGACCGGTTGCTTCCATAGCGCGGCGTTCGCGAACGTCTCACCGATCCAGGTCCAGGCGTAGAGCACCAGCGCACCGTCGTCACCGGCGTCGGGCTCGCCGTCGGCGTCGAGCAAGAGCCAAGCGGCGTAGACGAGCGCGCCCGTGGCCAGCCAGCCCGCGAAGTTGCTGGCCGGGATGTCCTCATAGCGCCCGCCCGCGGGCCAGCTCCAGTAGCCCTCGCGGGCCATCCGCGGATCGAGAAAGACGTCCCAGGCGGTCAGCGCGGCCGCTGCGGCAGGGACCCGCAAGTACGGCGCGCGACGGGTCGCGTGGCCGGCCGTCACCCAGGCAGGTCGCGCCATCAGCGCCCACGCCGCGGCCGCCAGCAGCGGTACGCCACCTACGCGCCGCCCGAGCTGATCCGAGTAGCTGTAGTGGCCGAACGGCCGGCCCGTGGCGACGCCCGCCAGTTCGACGAGGAAGCCCAGCGCGCCGGCGATCGCGACCGGCACGCCGCCGCGCCGCAGGCCGCGCGACTCGACCGCCTCCGCCGCCGACGCGCCAAGCAGCAGCCAGACCAAGCCCCGAGTGGCCGCCGGGGAGCGCCGGCCGGGCAGCCGGCCGTAAGCGATCTGCGCAGGGACGAGGGCGGCGAGCAGGGCGCGAGCGGGCGTGACGCGCAGGGGGCGCCGCCTCATCGGAATCGCAGCGCCTGGCGCGCCGCAGCGATGACCTTGCGTGGCTTGGACACCACGGCGCGCCCCGGCCGGGCGCCGTAGCCCTCGCGCTCGATCTGGCGCAGGATCTCGCGGTACATGCCGGCCGCGGCAGCGACCGCGCGGCGGCCACGCACCAGTTCGGGGATGCCGGCACCGCCCTTCTCGTAGAGCGCCTCGGCGCGGGCGATCTGGTCGCGCAGCAAGTCCCGCCGGGCGCCGGGCTGCGGGCCGCCGAGGCGGTCGAGCGTCTCCTGGGCCAGATACACCCGCCCCGCGGCGAGGTCCTCGTCGATGTCGCGCAGGATGTTCGTCCGCTGCATTGCCATACCGAGCGCGGCCGCCGCAGGGCGCGCGCGCACTGGATCCCGCATCCCGAGGATGCTCGCCATCACGACGCCGACGGTACCGGCCACGCGATAGCAGTAGCGATCGACGTCGGCCTCGGTGCGATAGCGCTCGCCGGCGATATCCGAGCGCATCCCCGCGCAGAAGTCCGTGAACGCGTCGCGCGGGATCGGGTGCCGGCTGGCGAGCTTGCCGAGGATCTCGACCTCGCGCGTGACCTCGGCGGGCTTCTTCTGGGCCCACGCCTCGACCGCGGCCACGCGCCGCTCGGCTCCGGCCTGACCTTCGTCGACCGCGTCGTCGAGCAGGCGGAACACGAGGTAGAGGAGGTAGACGTCGCCGCGGACGTCGGATGGAAGGAGCCGGCAGGCGAGGGCGAACGTGCGGGCGACGCGCTCCGTGGTCGTGCGCGCCTCGTCGAGCACGGTGCTCTCGCGGGCGATAACGCTCATCGGCGCACCGCTTCCCGGCGCCGGGAGCGCCTCGGGGAAAGGTCAGCGGCGGCAAGGGCGGCCGTGACCTCGGCGCCCATCAGCACGCCGGGGATTCCGGCCCCGGGGTGAGTGCCGCCGCCCACGTGGTACAGGCCGGCGAGGCCACGGTCGCGGTTGGGCACGCGGAAGTAGGCCGACTGGTGGAGCGTGGGCTCGATCGCGAACGCGTTGCCGTCGACCGCGCCCAGCTCCGAGGCGAAGTCCGGCGGGGCCATCCGGTGCTCCACCGCGATCGAGGCGTTGAGCCCTTCCAGCCCGAACGTGTGTTCCATGTCAGCGACCAGCGCGTCGCGCAGCCCCTCAGCCTCGCGCTCCCAGTCGATGCCGGCGCGCAGGTTCGGGACGGGCAGCAGCACGGCGATCGAGTCGCCGCCCGGCCGCGCCATCGCCGGCTCGGTGCGCGCAGGCGCGTGCACGTAGGTCGAGTAGGTGCCAGGCAACTCCCTGCCGCGTGTGACGCCGCGGATGAAGTCGCGATAGCCGTGCCCGACGAGAAGCGTGTGGTGACGCAGCTTCTCGAACACGCGGTCGGTGCCCAGGTACACCAGGAAGCACGACATCGTCGGGCGCAGCGGGCGCAGCGGTGCGCGACGGCCCACGAACTCGTGCGTGCGCAGCACGTCGGCGTTGGAGATCACGGCGTCCGCGGCGATCCGCTCGCCGCCGGCCATGCGCACGCCCGTCACATGGCCGCCGGCGTGCTCGATCGCCTCCACGGGCTCACCGCAGCGCACGTCGAGCGGGCGCGCCATGGCCTCCACCACGGAGTAGACGCCGCCGTCGGTGTACCAGCCGCCGTCCGCGACCTGCAGGGAGATCAGCGCCCCGTAGATCGCCGGCACGCGGTGCGGGTCACCGCCGATGAACAGCGAGTGGAACGAGAACGCCTCGCGTACCCGCGGGTGCTCGAAGTGGCGGGCGACGAAGCGGTGCAGCGGCACGATCGCGCCGAGCCGGAGCATCGCGGGCATCAACGCCGCGAACGCCGCCGGGGAGCCGAAGGCACGCCGGCCGGCGGCCAGGATGCCCTCCTGGTAGATCGGCTCGAGCGCGTCCAGGAAGCCGCCGACCGCCCGCGCGTCGCGGCTGGAGAACTTGGCCGCCTGGCGCGCGAGCTCGTCGCGACCCTGCGCGAAGTCGAAGTGCTCCTGCTCGCCGGCCCAATGGATCCGGTACATCGGGTCGAGGCGGCGCATCGTCAGCTCCGCGTGCATGTCCAGCCCGCCCGCGGCGAACGTCTCCTCGAGCACCCAGGGCATCGTGATCAGCGATGGCCCCATGTCCCACGTGTAGCCCGCGTCCTCGAGCCGGTAGGCGCGGCCGCCGGGGCGCTCGCGCTGCTCGAGGACCACGACCTCGTGGCCCTGACCCTGCAGGCGCAGAGCCGCGCCGAGGCCGCCGAGACCCGCGCCGATGACGACGACGCGGCTCACGCCAGGTGCTCCGGGCCGAGGGCGGCCGACGCGGGAGCGCCCGCGAGCCACGCGGCGATGCGCAGCTGGGCGATCACAGTCGCCAGCGCGTCGCTCGCGCGGTCGCCCTGCGCGGCGACGAGCAGCGGATGGGCGACCCGCAGGCGACGGCGCCGAGCGCGAGGCACTTGGCGGCGTCGACGCCGTCTCGCAGTCCGCCCGACGCGACGACGGGCAGCCCGGGCGCAGCGCGTCGCGCCTGGGCGAGCGCTTCGACGGTCGGCGTGCCCCAGGTCGCGAAGGCGCAGCGACGCGACCCGCGGCCGCATCGCGACGGCCCTCGATGATCGCCCAGTTCGTGCCGCCGGCGCCCGCAACGTCGACGGCGGCGACGCCGGCTCGCGCGAGCTCGGCGACGTCGGCCTCCGCGAGTCCGAAGCCGATCTCCTTGACCATCACCGGCAGCGGCCGGAGACGCTCGACCGCCTCAGCGATCCCGTCGAGGGCGCGGCCGAAGTGCGGCTCGCCCTCGGGCTGGATCGCCTCCTGCAGCGGGTTGAGATGGATCGAGAGGCCGTCGGCGTTCAGGATCGACACGAGCCGCTCGGCGCGGTCAGCGCCGCCTCGGCCACTCGTCGGACCGCGCCGAGGTTCGCGAAGAGCAGCGGCGGGCGTTCCGCGGGCGTCGGCCGGTAGGTGCGAAGGAGCGCCGGCTCGTCGAGCAGACGCCGCCCGGATCCCAGGACGAGCCCGATCCCGTGGTCGGCGGCCGCCCGGATCAGGCGGCCGTTGATGACCTCCGCCTCGTCGGTGCCGCCCGTCATCGCAGAGACCAGCAGCGGCGCGTCGAGCGGCCGGCCGAGCAGCTCGGCACGGAGGTCGACCTCGGCCAGGTCGCGACCCGGGAGCGCGCGGTGGCGCAGCCTGACGCGGTCGAGCCCGGTCCCTCTGCGATGCTGGACATCCTCCGCGGCGGCGATGCGCAGATGGTCCGCCTTGCGCCGCGCGGGCGTTGCTCCGGGAGGGTTCATGCCAATCGTACGGAGGAGACGACCGATCGGACGAACGGCATTGCCTCGCG
>CAVXSJ010000015.1:0-303182 GCA_963764385.1 uncultured Solirubrobacteraceae bacterium
GCGCACGATCGCGGCGCGCAGGTGGCGCACGGCGTCGTCGCGGCGGCCGAGCAGCGCGGCGAGGCCGCCGAGGTGGCGGTCGACGGCGCCGTAGCTGGTGACCGCGCGGCCGGCGGTCGCGGGGCGGCCGGCGTAGGGCAGGAGGCGGTCGTAGAAGACGGCGGCGTGGGTGGCGTCGCCGAGCAGCACGCAGGCGTCGGCGCACTCGGCCTGCGCGGACATCCAGTTGGCGTCGAACGCGTGCGGCGTGCGCGACGGCGCGGTCGAGCGTCGCGCGCGCCCGCTCGGTCTCGCCGAGCCCGGCGAGCACCCAGGCGTAGGAGGCGGCGTAGGCGGGGCCGGCCGGCGAGTTGGCGATCTTGTCCTCGATGAAGCGCGAGGTCGACCTGGTCGAACTCGCCGCGCTCGAGCTGGCCGGTGAACAGCACCATGTCGGCGAACAGCTCGGCGTTGCGGTCGCCCGCGCGCACGCCTTGCTCCTTGGCCTCGGCGGCCAGCCCGTCCGCCTCCTCGAAGCGCCCGGCGAGCAGCGCCTCGACCGCGGCCCACAGCGGCGTGTACCACTGGAAGCTGGGCAGGCGCAGCTCGTCCGCGAGCCGCGCGTGGCGGGCGACCTCCTCGCGGAAGGCCGGCATGTCGCCGAGCTCGAAGAGGTCGGTGACCCGCCAGTTGCGCGCCTGCAGCTCGGCGTGGCGCTCGCCGGTCTCGCGGGCGGCGGCGATCATGTCGGCGGCGGTGGCGAGCCGCTCCTCGACGCGGTCGGGGCGCCACAGCGCGACGTGGCGGGCGTTGAGCGCGGAGGCGAGGGCGTGGCCGTTGCCGGCGCCGCGGGCGGTCGCGACGGCCTCGGCGCTCAGCGCCTCCGAGCGCGTGCGGTCGGGGGCGTAGTAGAGCTCGACGGCGAGGCGGGCCTGCAGGCGCGAGCGGAGCACGGGGTCGGTGGCGCTCTCGAGCGCCTCCTCGAGCCGCGCGATCGTCGTCGGCGTCGAGGCCGACGATCGCGATGCCGAGGCCGGCGAAGCCGAGCGCGGCCTCGCCGAGCAGCGCGGCGTCGTCGGTGCGGCGCGCGAGCTCCGCGCCGCCTCGGTGAACGCCTCGCGCGCCGCGGCGGGCTCGCCGGCGCGCAGCAGCGCGTCGCCGCGGGCGAGCAGGACCGGGCCGGCGTCGTGCTCGGCGTCGGCGAGCGCGAGCGCGTCGAGCGCGCGGGCGAAGCGCTCGGCCGCGTCCTCGTAGGCGAGGCGGTCGAGCGCGCGGCGGCCCGCGCGGACGAGCATCTCGGCGGCGCGGCGGGCGTCGGCGGCCTCGAACAGGTGCGTGGCGATCTCCTCGAGGTGGCGGTTCTCGCCGAGCCCGGTCAGCGCGTCCGCGGCGCGCCGGTGCAGCCGCTGGCGGCGGAGGACGTTGAGCTCGTGCGAGCACGGCCTCGCGCACGAGCGCGTGCGCGAACTCGAAGCGCCGCGGCGTGGCGGCGGGCCGCAGGAGGCGCGCGCGGAGGATCTCGTCGAGCGCGGCCTCCTCGACGTCGGGCTCGAGGCCGGCGGTGGCCTGCAGCGCGCTCGCGTCCTGCTCGAGGCCGAGGATCGCCGCGACGGCGAGCAGCTCGTTGGCGGCGTCGGTGAGCCGCGAGAGGCGGACGCCGACGGCGTGGCGCACGCTCTCGGGCACCTCCGGCGTCCCGGCCTCGGCCAGCCCGCGCAGCACCTCCTCGACGAAGAACGCGTTGCCGCCGGTGCGGGCGTGGACGCGGGCGGCGACGTCGTCCTCGCCCAGCAGCGACCGTGCGAGCGCGGCGACGTCGTCCTCGTCGAGCCCGCGCAGCCCGATGCGGTCGAGCGCGCCGTCGCGCTGGAGGTCGGCGAGCGCGCCGGTGAGCGGGCTGCGGCGGCCGAGCTCGGTGTCGCGGTAGGTGCCGACGATCTGCAGCGGGCCGGGGCGCGGCCGAGCGGAGCACGAAGCTCGCGAGCAGCAGCGTGCCGCGGTCGGCCCAGTGGAGGTCGTCGATGACCAGCAGCAGCGGCGCGCGGTCGGCGAGCGCGGCGTCGACGGCGTCGAACAGGCGGTGGCGGGCGCCGGCGTCGTCGGCCGCGCCGGGCTGGAGCGCGTCGGCGGCGCCGGCCTGGCGCAGCGCCTCCGCGAACGGCTCGAACGGCGCGAGCGGCTCCTCCGAGCAGCGGCCGAGCAGGACGGTGGCGCCGTCGGCGAGCGCGGCGGCGGCGAACTCGTGGGCGAGCCGGGTCTTGCCGACGCCGGGCTCGCCGGCCAGCAGCACGAGCCGGCGGTCGCGGTGCATCTGCACGCCGGCCCAGGACGCGCGCAGGCGCTCGAGCTCGGCGCGGCGGCCGACGAACTCGGTCGCGTGGGCGCGCTCGAGCGCGCGCGGCGGCGCGACCGGCGCGGCCGGCGTGCGCCGCAGCTCGTCGAGCAGCGCGCGCGTCTCGCGCGAGGGCGGGATGCCGAGCGAGCCGCGCAGCCGCTCGGCGAACCGCTCGCCCGCGGCCAGCGCGGCGGCGCGGTCGCCGGCCGCCGCGAGCCGCTCGATCAGGCGGCGGTTCGGCTCCTCGGCGAGCGGGTCGAGCGCGACCTGCTCGCGCGTGAGGCGGATCGCCTCGGCCGGGTCCGCCGTCGCCGCGAGCTGCTCCAGCGCCTCGGCGAGCCGCTGCGCGTGCGCCTGGCGGGCGTCGTGGGCCCAGTCGTCGTCGAAGCCGTCGAGGATCGGCGCGCGGCTCGCCGCCAGCGCGGCGGCGGCGTCGCCGGCGTCGAGCGCCGCGGCGAACGCGCGCGTGTCGACCGCGCCCTCGAGCGCCACCGTCTCGCGCCCGGCGACGAGCTGGTCGGCCGCGGGACCGAGCGCGCGGCGCAGCTCGGTCAGCGCGGCGCGCAGGCTGGTGCGGGCCGACTCGTCGAGGACGTCGGGCCAGAAGCGCGCGGCGAGCTGGGCGCGGGCGTGCGGGCCGGGGTGCAGCGCGAGGTAGGCGAGCACGGCGCGGGCGCGGCGGGACGCCGGCGGCGCGAGCTCGTCGCCGTTCGCGCGGAGCGCGAGCCCTCCGGTGAGTCGGACCTCCAGCACGCGCCAACTGTCGTCGCCCCGCGCGAGCCGGTGCAAGGCGTGCGCGCGACGTTCACGGTGCGCGAGCGGTAGCGCGAGCGGGCGCCGCGGATCATCGCCGCCATGTCCCGCGACCTCCGCCTCCTCGCCGGCGCCGCCGGCCTCTCCGCGCTCGGCGACTTCATGGCCGTCTTCCCGCTGATCCTGCACGTGCAGCAGAGCACCGGCTCCGCGTTCGCGGTCTCGGCGCTGGTGTTCGCGCTCTGGGGCCCCGTGGTCCTCGCCGCCGGGCTCGCGGGCGCGATCGTCGACCGCTTCGAGAACCGCATGGTGCTGATCGTCGTCTCGTTCGCGCAGGCGGCCGTGGTGGCCGGGATGGTCGCGGGCGCCGACGAGCTGTGGGCCGTGCTGCCGCTGATGGCGCTGCTCGGGTTCGGGGTCGCGGTCAGCCAGCCGGCGGAGTTCTCGCTCGTCCGGCGGCGGCCGGCGAGCGTGCGACGTCGCGCGCGCCAACGGGCTGATGGAGACCGTGCGCTCGCTCGGCTTCACCGCCGGCCCGCTGGTCGGCGGCGCGCTCGGCGCGGCCGGGCTGCTGCGGCTCGCGCTCGCGATCAACGCGCTCTCGTTCGTGGTCGTCGGCGTCGCCGCGCTCGCTGCTGCGCGCGCGGCGACAGCCGGTCGCGGCCGACCACGACGCGCCGGTCCGCGCCCGCGACGGCTTCGCGTTCCTGTTCCGCGAGCGCGACCTCGCGATCGCGCTCGGCGGCGCGGTCGCCGCGCTCGCGGTGTTCTCGATCTCCGTCACCGCCGAGCCGTTCTTCGTCACCGAGGTGCTCGACGGCGGCCCGCTCGCCTACGGCGTGCTGCTGACCTCGTGGACGCTCGGCATGGCCGCCGGCTCGGGCGCGCTCGCCCACCGCGTGCCGCGCGGCTCGCTGGCGGTCGGCGGGCTCGTCGCGGTCGTGCTCCAGGGCGTCGGCATCGCCGGCGCGGCGCTGTCGCCGGTGCTGTGGATGGCGCTGATCGGGTTCGTGTTCGGCGGCGTCGCCCACGGCGTCAAGAACGTCCTCCTGCGCACGCTGATCCACGAGCGCGTGCCCGAGGCGCTGCGCGGCCGCGCGTTCGCCGCCTACAACGGCGCCCGCAACGGCGCCGAGCTCGGGGCGCTGGCGCTCGGCGGCATCGTCGTCGCCGCGTTCGGCGCCCGGCCCGCGCTGCTCGTCGCCGGCGTCGGCCCGGCGCTGATCGGCCTGCTCTGCCTGTTCCTGCTCACCACCACTCTCGAGAGGAGAGTCATCCATGCACGTGTCGAAGGCTGACCTGGAGCCGACGGTGATCGGCGAGTACGAGGGCCGCACGGTCGACTCGGGCGACGTCCGCATCGCGTTCGCTCGAGCCGGTCGAGCTGATCGAGCTCAGCCCGGTCGCCGAGCACGACCGGACGATGGCCGTCGTCGTGCGCACATGAGCGAGGCGGTGACCCTGGGCGGATAAGCCTCATCCTCCTCCGATGCCATCGGGCACCGCTCCCGGACGCCCGGCAGCCTCCGCGCTGCCGGTGTTCGTGATCAGCCGCGTTCCGCGGCCGCGGGTGGTGAAGCCGATGGTCCAGCGGATGAAGACGAGCAGCCGGTTCTGGAAGCCGACGAGATAGAAGAGGTGGACGACGAGCCAGGTCACCCAGGCAAGGAAGCCGCTGAGCTTGATGCCCTTGATGTCCGCGACGGCCGCGGCGCGGCCGATGGTGGCCAGGTTGCCCTTGTCGACGTACCGGAACGGCTTGGCGGCGCGGCCCTCGAGCCGGGCACGGACGGCCTTCGCCGCGTAGCGGCCCTGCTGCATGGCGACGGGCGCGACGCCGGGAAGCGTGGTCGCCGAGCCGTCCCGGCCGCGCACGCGGACCATGTCGCCGAGCGCGAAGACCTCAGGATGGCCGGGGAGGGTGAGGTCAGCTTCGACGGTCACGCGGCCCGCGCGGTCCTGCTCGGCACCCGTGAGCCCGGCCAGCGCCGTGGCGAGGCTGGAGGCCGTCACGCCGGCGGCCCAGACCACGGTGCGCGACGGGACGCGCCGCGTGACGCCGTCCGCGTCCTCGATCGTGACGCCGGTCTCGTCGACGTCGACGACGGTGCCGCCGAGCTCCGGCGTCACGCCCAGCCGGCGTAGCGAGCGTTCCGCCTTCGCCGACAGGGACGGCGGGAACCCGGTGAGCACACGGTCGGCCGTCTCGACGAGGAGGATGCGGCCGCTGCCCGGATCGGCCGTGCGGAAGTCCGCCCGCAGGGTGTCGCGGGCGAGCTCGGCGATCTGGCCGGCCATCTCGACGCCGGTCGGACCCGCGCCGACCACGACGAAGGTCAGCCATTCCTCGCGCCGTTGGGGATCGCGCTCGATCTCGGCGGCCTCGAAGGCGGTGAGGATGCGGCTGCGGACGGTCAGCGCGCTCTCGAGCGACTTCACCTCCGCGGCGTACTCGCTCCACTCGTCATGGCCGAAGTAGGAGTAGCGCGAGCCGCCGGCGACGATCAGCGTGTCGTAGGGCGCCGCTTCGGGTGCGGGCAGGCCGTCGACCGGCCGGAGGACGACCTCTCGCCGCTCGAGGTCGAACCGCGCGACCTCGGCGAGCACGACGCGCACGTTGCGGTCGCGCTTGAAGATCGCCCGCAGGGGATACGCGACCTCACCCGGCGACAGCGCCCCGGTCGCGACCTGGTAGCTCAGCGGCTGGAAGAGATGGAAGTTGCGCCGGTCGATGAGCGTGATCTCCACGGGTGCGCCCCGCAGCGCGCGCGCCGCCTGGAGTCCGCCAAAGCCGCCGCCTACGATGACGACGCGGTGGGGTGTCATGAAGCCATGATGATCCCATCGCTCATGCATCGAACCGTCGATCGCGGATCGACCGGCGCCATGACGCCCGAGCAGCGGAAGGAGGGACTCGCGTTCCTCTAGGCCGGCTTGGACGCCGTCGACTACAGCGGCTGAATGCTGGTGAGGCGGCGGAGGAAGCGCTGCGTCTCCGGCTGTGCCGGGCGGTCGAGCACGTCGGCCGGCGGGCCTCGCTCGATGATCCGGCCGGCGTGCAGGAAGCAGACCTCGTCGGCGAACCCGCGCGCGAACGCCATCTCGTGCGTCGCGATGATCATGGTCGTGCCCTCCTGCTTGAGCTCCGCGACGACAGCGAGCACCTCGCCGACGAGCTCGGGGTCGAGCGCGCTCGTGATCTCGTCGAGCAGCAGCGCGCGCGGCGAGGTGGCCAGCGCGCGGACGATCGCGACGCGCTGCTGCTGACCGCCGGACAGGCGTTCGGGCCGGTCGTGCTCGCGCCCGGCGAGGCCGAAGCGCGAGAGCAGGCTGAGCGCCCTGCGCTCCGCGTCCGCGCGTGGCACGCCGTGCGCCCTCACCGGCCCGAGCGTGATGTTGTCGAGCACCGATAGGTGAGGGAAGAGGTTGAACGCCTGGAAGACGATCCCGAGCCGCCGCCGGATCGCGACGGGGGAGACGGAGGGGTCGGTGATGACCTCGCCGTCCAGGAAGATGTCGCCGTCATCGATCTCCTCGAGCAGGCCGATGCAGCGCAGCAGGGTGGACTTGCCCGACCCGGACGCGCCGATCAGCGCGATCGCCTCGTGCTCGCGGACCGTCAGGTCGATCCCGCCGAGCACCTCCGCGTCGCCGAACGACTTGGTGACGCCCTGGACCTCGATGACCGCGGGGCCGGTCATCGCGCGCTCTCCCGTCGCTGCAGATGGTCGGTCAGGCGGGCCATCGGGATCGTCACCGCGAGGTAGAGCAGCGCCGCGGCCACCAGCGGGGTGTAGGTGAAGTTGGAGGCGGCCTCGATCTGCGCGACCCGGAACGCCTCGAGCGGTCCCAGGATCGAGACGAGCGCTACGTCCTTCTGCAGCGCGATGAAGTCGTTGAGCAGCGGCGGCACGACCCGTCGCACAGCTTGCGGCAGCACGACGAAGCGGAGCGCCTGATGCTCGGTCAGGCCGAGAGCGAGCGCGCTGGCCCGCTGGCTCGAGTGCACCGAGTCGATGCCGGCCCGGTACACCTCGGCGACATAGGCGGAGTAGGAGAAGGCCAGCGCGATGCCCCCGAGGACGAGCGGGTCGGTCGGCAGGCCGCTCAGCTCCAGCGCCGGGATCCCGAAGCCGATCAGGTAGACCAGCAGGATCGTCGGGATCCCACGGAGGACGTCGGTCCACAGCGTGGCGACGATCCGCAGCGGCGCGAGCGCCGCGATGCGCGACGTGCGCACCAGCGCGATCACCAGCCCGAGCACGAGGACGGCGATCTCGACGATGACGAACAGCTTCACGTCGAGCCAGAAGCCGCGCAGGACGTCGGGAAACGAGTCGGCGAAGTCCTGCGGCGAGAAGAACGTCTCCCGGACCGTCGGCCAGCCCTTGCTGGTCACGATCAGCGCGATGACCACACCGAACACGAGCAGCGTGGAGGCCGTGGCGACCAGCCGGTCGCGCCGGCCCTTACGGCGCCGAGCGGCCTCCCGCGCCGCGCGCCGGCTCGGTTCCACCTGGGTCGCCGCGGACGCGCTCAGCGCAGCTGCGGTGCCGAGTCGCCGCCCATCGACTCATTCTGCAGCTTCGACAGGGTTCCGTCAGCCTTCAGCTCGTCGACCGCCTTCGACACGCACGGCGTGAGCTTCGAGTCCTTCGCGAGCAGCGCGCCCCAGGAGTCGCCGCCCGGCGCGTTGAACTGGCCGACGATCTTCGAGTCCTCGATCTCCGCGGCCGTCAGGTAGAAGGCGGTCGGGAGGTCGACGACGATCGCGTCCACGCGCTTCGTCTTGAGCGCGCGCACGGTGTCGTTCGAGTCGTTGTAGACCTGGGGATCTCCGGTCGGCGTGATGAGGTCCTGGACCGCGTCGAGGCTCGTCGTGCCGACCTGCAGCCCCAGCTTCGCCGACTGGAGGTCGGCCAGCGAGGTGGCGTCGGCCGCGCCCGTCCCGTTCAACGCGATGACCGCCTGCGGCGCCGTGAAGTACGGGCTGGAGAAGTCGACCCGCTCCTTGCGCGCGTCCGTGATCGAGATCTGGTTGACGTCGAAGTCGAACTTCTTCGGACCCGGCGCATAGGAGGAGTTGAACGGCACGACCGTCCACTTGACCTCGGACTTCGCGAACCCGAGCTTGTCCGCGATCGCATAGGCCACCGCGCTCTCGAAGCCCTTGCCGTTGGTGGGGTCGTCGTCCTCGAAGTAGGGCGGATAGGCGGGCTTGTCGGTGGCGACGGTCAGCTGGCCCTCCGTCAGCGTGGCGAGCGAGTCCTTCGTGCACTCGGCCGACGCCTCCGGGGTGGAGGACGAGCTGCTGCTTTCGTCGTCGCTGCCGCACGCGGCGAGCGCGCAGCTCGCCGCGATGACGGCGACGACCGAGAGGGGGCGGGGGAAGGTCATGGGCCTAACGTACCCCTCCGGGCAGGTGGACGTCAGAAACCATACGAAGTTGATCGAGTTAGTCTAATTTGGCCGGGCTGCGAGGATCGGGCCCGTGGTGACGACCGCTCGAACGCACGATCTCGCCCTGTCCTCGGGACGACTGCGCGCCCACGAGTGGGGTGGCGACGGCGACGCGCGGGGGGCATCGTCGAGCCCTGGAGCGAGCTCTGGGAGCGCTTCTACCGCTACGAGCTCGAGCGGCGAGACGACGGACAGGTGCGGTCGCGCACCTCCCTGCAGGCGGTCATGGAGGACGTCGAGTGGGGCCGCGAACATCCCCAAGACGCGCTGTGGCCCGCGCTTCGCGGCCCGGTGTTGCTCCTTCGCGCCACGGCTCCGCTGGGCGACACCGGGGGCTTCATCGTCTCGGCGAACGACGCGGAGCGGTTCGCAGCGGAGGTCGCCGGCGCGGAGGTCGTCTCGGTCGCCGCCAACCACTTCGGCGTGATCGCCGACCCGGACACGCTCGCCGCGGTGACCGCGTTCCTTCAGAACTAGCGCTCGGAACGGGTAAGACTCAGCCGGGACATGGGCTTCGAATCGATCTACCAGCACGGCTTCGCCCGCGTCGCCGCCTGCACCGGCCGCGTGGCGATCGCCGATCCGGTCCTGAACGCCGAGATGGTGCTGCGGTCGGCGCGGGAGTGCTCCGACGAGGGCGTCGCAGTGGCGCTGTTCCCGGAGATGGCCTTGACGGGCTACTCGCTCGAGGACCTGGTCCTCCAGGATGCGGTGCTCGACGACGTCGAGCGCTCGCTGGCCACGGTGGTCGAGGGCTCCACCGACTCTCCTGCCCCTGATCGTCTTCGGTGCGCCCCTACGCCACCGCAATCGCATCTACAACTGCGCCGTCGCCGTCCACCGCGGCCGCCTGCTCGGCGTGGTCCCGAAGTCCTATCCGCCCACCTACCGCGAGTTCTACGAGGGGCGGCAGCTCGCCTCGGGCGTCGGCGAGCGCGGCGAGATCCGCGTCGGCGGCGCCGGCGTGCCGTTTGGTACGGACCTCCTCTTCGCCGCCGACGACGTCCCGGGCCTCGTCGTCCACGCCGAGGTCTGCGAGGACATGTGGATCCCGGTCCCGCCGAGCGCCGAGGCGGCGCTCGCAGGCGCGACGCTGCTCCTCAACCTGTCGGGTAGCCCGATCACGGTCGGGCGGGCCGAGGACCGCAAGTTGCTGTGCCGGTCGGCGTCCTCGCGCTGCCTGGCCGCCTACGCCTACTCGGCCGCCGGCCAGGGCGAGTCGTCGACCGACCTGGCGTGGGACGGTCAGACGACGATCTACGAGAACGGCGTGCTGCTCGCCGAGACGGAGCGCTTCGCGGACGCCGACCGGCGGGCGGTGGCCGACGTCGATCTCGACCTGTTGCTCCAGGAGCGCCGGCGGATGGGGACGTTCGACGACAACCGGCGCGCCCACGCCGACCGCACCGGCGCCTTCCGCCGCGTCGGATTCACCCTCGACCCACCGGACACCGACCTCGGGCTCCGGCGCAGCGTGGAGCGCTACCCGTTCGTCCCGGCCGACGTCGAGCGCCTCAACCTCGACTGCTACGAGGCCTACAACATCCAGGTCGCCGGCCTGCAGCAGCGGCTGGGGGCGATCGGCGATCCGAAGGTCGTGATCGGCGTCTCCGGCGGGCTGGACTCGACGCAGGCGCTGCTCGTCGCCGCACAGGCGATGGACCGTGCCGGGCGCCCGCGCAGCGACATCCTCGGCTTCACGCTCCCCGGCTTCGCCACCAGCGAGGGGACCAAGACCAACGCCCACCGGCTGATGGCCGCGCTCGGCGTCACCGCCGGGGAGATCGACATCCGGCCCACCGCGCGGCTGATGCTCGAGGAGATCGATCATCCGTACGCGAAGGGCGAAGAGGTCTACGACGTGACGTTCGAGAACGTCCAGGCCGGGCTGCGGACCGACTACCTGTTCCGGATCGCCAACCAGCGCGGCGGCATCGTCCTCGGCACCGGCGACCTCTCGGAGCTGGCGCTCGGCTGGGCCACCTACGGCGTCGGCGACCAGATGAGCCACTACAACGTCAACGCCGGCGTCCCGAAGACCTTCATCCAGCACCTGATCCGCTGGGTGGTCGAGAGCGAGCAGTTCGAGCCGGAGGTCAGCGAGACGCTCACCTCGATCCTCGGCACCGAGATCAGCCCCGAGCTGGTGCCGGGTGAGGAGCTGCAGTCGACCGAGTCCCAGATCGGCCCCTATGCGCTGCACGACTTCTCGCTCTTCTACACGCTGCGCTACGGCTTCCGGCCCTCGAAGATCGGCTTCATGGCGTGGCACGCGTGGCGCGACGTCGACCACGGGACGTGGCCGCCGAACTTCCCCGGCGACAAGCGCGTCGCCTACCAGCGACCGGAGATCCGCCGTTGGCTGGGGTTCTTCTGCGAGCGGTTCTTCGCGTTCGCCCAGTTCAAGCGCTCGGCGATGCCGAACGGGCCGAAGGTCTCGGCCGGAGGGTCGCTGTCGCCGCGTGGCGACTGGCGGGCGCCGTCGGACTCCTCAGCCGCCGCCTGGCTCCGCGACCTCGACCGGTGGGACTGGGGCTGACCGACGTCGGTTGCTTCAGTGTTGGTCCGGGTTGACGAAGAGGTACTGGCGCGCGGCCTCGCGGACGCACCCGTGCCCGCGCTCCGCCGCGTCGCGGACCGCGTTCACCACCAGCGGGCCGCCGAACGGGATCAGCCCGACCAGCGCCTGGTACGCGAGATGCTCGCGCTCGGGGCGGTCGATCGTGCGGGCGAGCAGCTCGAGCAGGGCTCCGACCGCGCGCTGGTCGTCGGTCTTGGACAGCGCCCACGCGGCGAGCGGCACCGGCAGCTCGGTGCCCACGACGTACGCGATCAGGGCGTCGACCGCCGCGCGATGCTCGCCGGGGGTCAGATGCCGGTCTGAGAGCTCCGGCGGGAGGGCCTCTACGAGGTCCCGGTCGTCGTTCTCGGCCCCGCGCGTCGCGCGTTCGATCAGCAGCCCGAGCGTCAGCGCCGCGTCGCTCGCCTGCGTGCCGCCGCCACGCAGCTCGGCCGTGAGCTCGTCGATCATTGCCTGAGGTTGTGGCCGGCCCAGTTGACGACGTCGACCCGGGCGTCCCGGTAGGGATGGTAGGTGAAGTACTCGCTCAGAGAGTAACCCTGCTGGGAGATGCCGCCGTTGGCCGGCCGGCTCTGGATCCATCTGATCTGATTCGCGAGCGCGGCCTGCGACGCGGTCTTCGCCGCGGCGGGCGTCACCTTCCCATGGGCCTTGGTGAGCGCCGCGACGGCCTTCGCGGCGGTGATGCCCGGCGGGTCCGTCCCGTACTCGTTCTCGGAGAAGCACGGGCCCTTGTTCTTGCTGTCCCACTGGACCTGGAAGTTCATCCGCGCGGGCTTGCCACCTCCGCCCCCCTTGCCGGGCTGGACCGTCGACCGGGACTGCTTGCCCTTCTTGGCGGCGAGCTCGACCAGGTCGTCCTCGCCGCCGAACCACCAGGCCTTGCTGACCGTGTGCTCGGCGGTGACGTCGAGCTCGGCCCCCGCCCCGATGCCCGCGCCTTCGGCGGCGCCGAGGTCGAGCGCGGCGCGCTGCGTCTGGCTGAGCTCCAGCTTGATGTGATCCTGTGGCCGGATCGTGGCGAGGTTGCGCTTGACGATGTCCATGACGCCGTCGATGGTGATGTTCTCGACCGGTCCGCGGAAGTACTGCATCAGCTCGCGGGCGAGCGCTTCGAAGCCCTCGTAGGTACGGCCGATGGTCAGCGACACCTTCACCTCGCGCTCGCCGGTCATGCCCGGGAGCGTGCCGTCGAGCAGCGCCCGCAGCTCCGCCAGCGCCTCGCCGAGCTCCGGGAGCAGCTGCGCGAGCAGGGAGAAGTCGACGTCCTTGGCGCCGAGGGTGAGCGACGCGGCGGCGCCGACGGCGGACGGCAGGATGTCGCCGGTGGCGTCGTCGTAGATGAGGGTGGCCCGGACGATGCCTTCGCCCGCGAGATAGGCCCGGAACTTCTCGAAGGACCCGAGGGCGAGGCCGCCCAGGGCCGTTGCGTCGAGCGAGGCGGTGGCGGTGCGGGTCTGGACCGCGACGAGTTGGTTAGTGGCCGGATCGCGCCGGAGCTCGATGTTGTCCATCAGCTCGGCGCTGCCGTTCACCTGGATGTCGGCGAGGTTGCCCGCCTTCAGGTCGGCCTCGGCGCCCAGGTGCAGGCCGACGGAGAAGCGGCAGACCTGAAGCTCGTCCATGAACCCGCGGGCGACACCCTGCGATGCCACCTGATTGAACGGCGGCGGCAACGCGGCCGCGAGCCCGAGCCCGGCGAGGAGGGTGAGCAGCCCGCCGACGCCCTCGCAGCTCGTCGGCGCCGCGGTGGCGTCGAACTGCCACTCCGCATGCGCGGAGCCTTTGACGCCGGCGTTGACCTCGGCGCGCTTGGCCCTGCCCACGTCTGCCCCGCCTGCGTCCGCCGCGACCGCGTTGGTGGCGACGGGGGCGAGCGCCCCCGTGGCCGTCGCTCCCGGCGCTGCGGGCGCGGCGGGACCGCCGTCCGGCGCGGCGGCGCCGTCCGGCGCGCCGACGCCAGCGAGCGCGTTCCACGCCTGCGCCATCTGGCCTTCCGGGGCGCCGTCGCCGAGAAGCCCGGTCGCGCCGACGCCGACGTGCGCGTCGCCGCCGACGAGCTCGTTCAACAACAGCGCGCCCTCGCCGTCGACCTTGACGGTGTACACACCGCTCTGGACCGCGACCTCGACGGACGCGCCTCCCGCCACCTTCAGGTTGGCCGGGACCCCGATCTCCTCCAGGGGCACGATCAACGCGCCGGTTGCCGTGAGCCGGACGCTGTTGGTGGCGCCGCCGGGGAGCTCGGGCAGGTACTGCTCGACGCATGGGCCGGCGACGGCACCGAGCGCAACGCACGCGCCGTCGCGGATCTTGTCGGCGACGGCCCCCGCCGCCTGGCCGAGCCGGGCCATCTGGCCCTGCGCGGCCGCGGCGACGCCGGCGGCCATCGACCGCACCCGCTCCGGCACGAGCGCGACGGCCGCCTCGCCGGCCCGCCGTGCGAGGTCCTTCGCCCCGGCGATCGTCGCCTCGACCAGCTGCAGCGCCGTCGCCCACTCCTGCAACCGGGCGTCCAGGTAGCTCTTCGCGGCCGCTATCACGGCGTCCCGTGCCGCCGCGGCCGCTCCGGCGATCCGCGAGCCGATCGTCTGCAAGCGCTCGGAGAGCCCCGCAACCGTCTGGGGGATCGCCGACAC
Organism: uncultured Solirubrobacteraceae bacterium; assembly: GCA_963764385.1. GTDB lineage: Bacteria > Actinomycetota > Thermoleophilia > Solirubrobacterales > Solirubrobacteraceae > DATFQI01. The sequence goes on from CAVXSJ010000015.1 coordinate 13,748, forward strand.
CAGCCCGCTGAGCGGAGCCGGCAACAGCGGCATCAGCGCCGAACCGACGCCCCCGAGCAGGCTGCTCGCGGTCTCCGCCGCGCCGGCGAGGCGCGTCCGGGCGTCGCCGAGGATGGAGCCGATCGTCTCGCCGGCGCCCTGCGCCAGCGATGACGCGCGCTCCATGAGCCCTGTCTTGACGGTCTCGATCGTCTGCGCGGCGCCGTCCCGGAGGCTCGTGAACCGCTGGCGCAGGCCGACAGCCGCAGCCTCGGCGGTCTCGACGGCCGTCTGGGCGCCGGCCATGAACCGCTCGCTGCTCGAGCCCGACAGCGCCGACAGGTCGAGGCCGAGCTGTTGGGCGACGTCGCTCACGCGGCCGCTCATCTGCGCGCCGAACTCGCGTGCCTGCGCAAGGCGTGCGGGGCCGATCGCCCGCTCGCCGAGGCTGACGGCGCCCGCCACGGCGCTCTGGGCGATGCCGCCGGCGCTCGCGACGATCTCGGCCAGGTCGCAGTTCCACAGCGGCTGCGCGCCCGCGCCGATGGCCTGAGTCGCCGTCGCCCCGGGGTCGCCGGTCATCGTCGCATCGCCGCCGACCGTGCGGCCGGCGTCGGCGATGCGACCGCCGTCGGCCTCGACGGCGCCCGGTTCGACGATCGCCCGCGCGGGCGACAGCAGCGCCGGGGCGAGCGGTTCGACGGCGGCGACGGCGGCAGCCGCCTGCGTGCTTTCGAGCGTGAGCTGGCCGGCCGATCGCGACGTGAGCGCTGCCTGTTCCTCCGCGGTCCGCGTCTCGACGGCCGCAAACTCGGCGCCTGCCTGCTCGACGGGAGCCAGGCCCGTCTCCAGTTGCTCTGGCGTCCGCTCGATCTCGGCGACCGCGGTCGCGCCCGCGTACTCGCCGGCCCGCTGTGCCTCGGCCTCGGTGCCGGCCACCGTCTCCTTGACACGCTCCAACTGCTCGCTGGTGTCGCCCGCAGCCGTGGCGCCGGGGTCGGCGGTCGGATCGACGAGCCGCGCGACGGTGCTGGCGGCGCGATGCGAGCTCGTAGATGTCTCGAGGTCCACGCCGGGCTCCGGAGGGCCGTGAGCCTTCTGCGGCGGAGCCGGGGCGGTGGCGACGGCCTGTGCATCCGCGGCCGCGGCCTTCGCCTCGTCCGGCGCCGCGATGGTGTCAGCGAGCGGGAAGTTGTGCGCCGAGCGGCGGACCGGCGAGGGTCGCGGTGGCGCAGGAGACTCGTCGGGCGACGCGGCCTCCCGGGCGTCCGCGTCGATCATCCGCGCCATCGCCTCGGACGGCGACGCGGGCGCCGGCCCGGACTCGCCCTTCGCGCGGCAGCGGTCGCACTGCCCGTCGGCGCCGAGCACCCCGCCGCACGCGCACCGCTGGGGCTCCCGGCCGACGGATCGCTCGGGGGACCCGAGGACGCGCGCGACCGCTGCGTTGCCCGCCGTCGCCTGCAGCCGGGCGACGCCGGCCGCGCGCTGGGCGGGCGGCAGCGCGGCGAGCGAAGCCGGCGCGAGCCCCGTCACGGGGGCCGCGGGGTCCGCCGCCGCCTCGGTCGCCGGGGAGGCGTCCTCAGGAACGACGGAGTCCTGCTGGGTGGCGCTGTCGAGCACGTGACGACCGATGGTCGGGGGCAGCGACGCTACGGATGCCGAGCAGGCGCGGTCAATCGCCGAGGAGGCCCAACCGCTTTACAGAGCGATCGCAAAGCACCCGTCGGCGCGTCTCGCGTCAGGCGACGCGCCGGAGCTCGCGGTGCCGCACCGGGTCGGTGTGCGGACAGGCCGGCGGATGGCTAGGTGCCGAGCGCGCCGTCGGCCACCTAGACGACGACGGCTTCGAGCACATGCGGCCCGGCCGAGAGGGGCGTCGCGCTCACCAGGCGCAAGCCGGCCTGATCGAGCAGCTGCGTGAACTCCGCCTCGGTGCGCTCCCGGCCGCCCGCGTAGACGAGCATGATCAGGTCGAGCAGGGCGGCCGAGAGCGTGGGGCCGCTCGGGGTCATGCGCTGGGGCAGGAGCAGCTCGATGATCGCCAGCCGCGCGGCCCCGTCCATGGCGGCGCGGCAGCTCTCCAGGATGGCGACGCAGCGCTCGTCGTCCCAGTCGTGCAGGACGCTCTTGAGCACGTAGACGTCGCCACCGGCCGGGACCGACGAGAAGAAGTCCCCCTCCACGAGCTCGCAGCGATCGGCGACGCCCCGCTCGGCGAGGTAGCCGCCCGCGAGCTCGAGCATCCCCGGCCGCTCGAGCAGCATCCCGCGGATCTCGGGCCGGTGACTCAAGACCTCCGCGACGAGGGTGCCGGTCCCACCTCCGACGTCGACGAGCTTCCGGGCGTCGCGCAGGGCGTCGGCCGCCGCGAACTGGGCGGCCACCGGAAGGGTGCGAGCCAGCATGCGCGCCGCCGCCCTCGCCTCCACGTCCGGGTGCGCCGCGTAGTACTCGAACAACGGGGCGCCGTAGACGACGTCGAACGCCGTCTCGCCGGTGCGGGCGGTGTGCAGCAGCTCGCCGAACGCGTGGTACATCTCCTCGCCGAAGTTGACGACCACGTCGCGCAGGCCACCGGGTGCGTCGGCGCGCAGCGCTGTAGCGGCATCGTTGGTCGCGAAGCGGCCGTCCTCGAGCTCGGTGAACACACCGCCCGCGACGAGCGCGCGAAGGACCCGGCGGAGGACCGGCGCTCGCGCGTCCACCGCCTCCGCGACGGCCTCCGCCGTCAGCGGCCCTGTGCTCAGGACCTCCGCGACGCCCAGCTTCGCGGCGACGTACAACGCCTGCGAGAGCTGGTAGCCCCGCCCGATCCGCAGCAGGGTCTCCTCGGGGCGCTCCAAGTGCTCAGCGGTCGATGCGGCCCTGCTCGCGCATCTGCTCGGTGATGCGGCGCATCTCGGCCGCCACCGGGTCTTCGGCGGGCGTGGGGGCCGCCGGCAGATCCTTGGCGGGAGACGACTTGACCGTCCGGTTCGCCTTTGCGGACGACTTGACCTTCCGGTTCGCCTTCGCGGACTTGAGGGTCGACCGCGCCCACAGCGCCGCGACCACCAGCGCCGCGAGCAGGGCGATCCACAGGATGGAGGAGATGAACCCGACGACGAGCCGCACCGCGATGGCCGCGACGATCAGGAGGACGATGACGGCGACCACGCGACTGAGCATCGTTCGATTACATCACCTGTGGTTGCTCAGCCGAGCAATTCCGCCAGCGTCCGGCCGCTGATCACCGACTCCGGCCGCTCGGCGACGATGTCCGAGCCGGGGCGCGCCTCGTCGTCCCGCCGCTTGATCAGCAGCCATTGCGCCTTGGCGCCCGGTCGCGTGCGCTGGAGCGCGAAGCCGCCGCGCAGCTTCTCGCCGTGCAGGACGAAGACCGCGTGACCGCGGTCGAGCGCCTCCGGCCAGGCGACGCGCCCGCCCTGCTCGTACGTGCCGCGGTCCCACACGATCACGCCCCGCCTGCCTCGCGCCGGGCGCTCGTCACCGCTTCGGTCGCCGAGCGCGCCCTCGAAGTCGTTGTGGCCCATGCCGTGATCCTCGACCTGCACGGCCAGGCGCTTGGCGGGAGGATCGAGCGACGGTCCCTTGGGCACGGCCCACGACCGCATGACGCCGTCGACCTCCAGGCGGAAGTCGTAATGGTGAGCGGTCGCCTGATGCTCCTGGACGACGAACACCCCGGCGCTCACGCCGCGGATCGCGAACTGCTCGTGGCCCTCGACTCGGGCACGCTCGGTTTCGACGTCCTCACCGAGGAACGCCATCAGCGCCTGAAGGGCGTCGGGCGGCCCCTCGGCATGGAGCTCTCCCGTCGAGCGCACCCAGCCCATGACCGCCAGCTCGCGGGCCTTGGCGACCACCGCGTCGGCGTCGACCGGGCCGCCGGCCGCCGCGCGCAGCGCCCGGTTGCGAGCGGGTGACGCCATCGCCCGAGCGTAGCCGCCCGCCTCGTTCGGCGGGCGCGGCAATCCGCATGCGGGCTCGCGTGATCGCCCGATGTGATCGGCGGCTATGGTGCCGCGCGATGACCGCTCCGGAGGACCGTGACTGGGGGATGGCGACGCGCTCCATCCACGCCGGCGCCCGCCCCGACCCGACCACCGGCGCCCGCGCGGTGCCGATCTACCAGACGACCTCGTTCGTGTTCGAGGACGTCCAGGACGCCGCCGACCTGTTCGCGCTGCAGAAGTACGGGAACATCTACAGCCGCCTCGGGAACCCGACGGTGGCCGCGCTCGAGGAGCGCGTCGCCAGCCTGGAGGGCGGCATCGGCGCCGTGGCGACCTCGAGCGGCCAGGCCGCCGAGACGCTCCTGCTCACCCAGCTCGCCGGCGCGGGCGACCACGTCGTCGCCAGCTCGGCGCTGTACGGCGGGACGTACACGCTCCTGGACGTGACGCTGCGGCGGCTGGGGATCGAGACCACCTTCGTCGCCCCCGACGACCCGCAGGCGTTCGCCGACGCCATCCAGCCGGGCCGGACGAGGCTGCTCTACACGGAGATCATCGCCAACCCGGCGGGCACGGTCGCCGACCTCGAGGCGCTGGGGGCGGCGGCGCACGACGCCGGCGTGCCGCTGGTGGTCGACTCGACGCTGGCCTCGCCGTACCTGTGCCGCCCGCTGGACTTCGGCGCCGACATCGTCATCCACTCCGCGACCAAGTTCCTCGGCGGCCACGGCACGTCGATCGGCGGCGTGGTCGTCGATTCGGGCCGCTTCCCGTGGGACAACGGCAACTTCCCGATCATGACCGAGCCGGTCGCGACCTACGGAAACCTGCGCTTCTGGGACAACTTCGGTGAGTACGGCTTCGCCACCAAGCTGCGCGTCGAGGGCCTGCGCAACCTCGGCGGCGTGCTGTCGCCCTTCAACGCCTTCCTGATCCTGCACGGCATGGAGACGCTGCCGCTGCGGATGGACGCGCACGTGCGCAACGCCCAGCGGGTCGCCGAGTGGCTCGACGCCGACGAGCGCGTGAACTGGGTGCGCTACGCGGGCCTGCCCGGCGATCCCAACCACGAGCTGGCGCGGAAGTACCTGCCGAAGGGGCCCGGAGCGGTGTTCTCGTTCGGGCTGGCCGGCGGCCGCGAGGCGGGCGAGCGGTTCATCGAGTCGGTCGACCTGTGCTCGCACCTGGCGAACGTCGGGGACACCCGCACGCTGGTCATCCACCCCGCCTCGACCACTCATCGCCAGCTGTCCGAGGAGGCGCTGCAGGCCGCGGGCGCCGTCCCCGAACTGGTGCGCATCAGCGTGGGCATCGAGGACGTGGACGACATCATCTTCGACCTCGACCGGGCGCTCGGATGAGCTGGCAGCAGCCGACCGCGGGCCAGCGCCTCGCCGTCCTGCGCCGCGCGCGGACCGTCGCGGTGGTGGGCGCGTCCTCCAACCCCGCCCGGGCCAGCTACTTCGTGCTCACCTACCTCCTGTCGTCCAGCACGGACTACGAGGTGTGGCCCGTCAACCCGCGCGAGGAGGAGATCCTCGGCCAGAAGACCTACCCGTCGCTGGCCGAGCTGCCCGGGAAGCCGGACGTCGTCGACGTGTTCCGGCGCGCCGACCAGCTGCCCGGGGTGGCCGAGGAGGCGGTCGCGGCGGGCGCGGGCGCGTTCTGGATGCAGCTCGGGCTGCACAGCGGCGAGGCCGCCGAGATCGCCCACGAGGCCGGCCTCGACGTCGTGTCGAACCGGTGCCTGAAGATCGAGCACGCGCGCTTCAACGGCGGGCTCCACCTCGCCGGCTTCGACACCGGCGTGATCTCCTCGCGACGCACGCGTGGTTAGGACCCGGATTCCCCGATTCCCGCGTGTCTCGCCGTGGGTCGTCGGCCGAACCCAGGTGGCCAACATGAGTAGGCGGCCGATCGACTCTGACTCGGCCCACGACGCCGAGCCATCCACGGATGATCGACGAATCCAGGTCCAGCGCATCGTTCTCGAGTCGGTGACGCTCGAGTCCGGCGCGACGATCGCCCCGGTCGAAGTGGCCTACGCCGACGACGGGCCGCGCGACGCGCCCGTGGTGTTCATCCACCACGCGCTGACCGGCGACGCGGAGGCGACCGACTGGTGGGACACGCTCGTCGGCCCCGGCCGGCCCGTCGACACCGATCGCTTCCGGGTGGTGTGCGCGAACCTGCTCGGCGGCTGCCAGGGCACCACCGGGCCGTCGTCGATCGACCCCGCCACCGGGGAGCCCTACGGCCTCGCCTTCCCGCTCTTCACGGTCCGCGACCTCGTCACCGTCCACCGCGCGCTCCTGCGTGAGCTCGGCGTCGAGCGGGTGTACGCGGCGGTCGGCGGCTCGCTGGGCGGCATGCAGGCGCTGCAGTGGTCGCTCGACCACCCCGAGGAGGTCGAGCGCGCCGTGCTGGTGTGCGCCACCGCCCGGTTGACGGCGCAGAACATCGCGTTCTCCAAGGTCGCGCGCGAGGGGATCCTGCGCTACGACGGCATGGCGGTCGCGCGGATGATGGCCCACATCACCTACCTCTCCGACGAGTCGATGCGGATGAAGTTCGACCGCGCGCGGCGGGTGCCCGGCGCGCCGATGACGATCGAGTCCGACTTCGAGGTCGAGCACTACCTCGACCACCAGGCGGCGATCTTCCTGGCCCGCTTCGATCCCCACACCTACCTCTACCTGTCCCGCGTCATGGACTACTTCGAGCCGTTCGCCGAGCACGAAGGCACGCCGTCCACGCGCTACCTGCTGGTCTCCTTCGACAGCGACTGGCGCTTCGGCACCGCGCACTCGGAGTACATCGAGGAGCAGCTGCTCGCGCGCGGCGCCGACGTGAGCCGGCACGAGGTGCGCTCGCCGTGGGGGCACGACTCCTTCCTCATGGACGTGCCCGAGTACCACGCGCTCGTGCGCGAGTTCGTCGGTTAGCCGCCGAAGCGCTCGACGCGGATGCGCGCCGCGTCGTGCCCGAGGTCGAGCAGGTGCTCGGCGGCGGCCTCGGCGAAGGCGGTCGGCCCGCAGACGAAGACGTGCCCGGCGCGGCCGGCCGCGGCCAGCATCGCGGCGTCGACGCGCCGGAACGGCTCGGCGCGCGTCAGCGTGACGTCGAGCGTCACGCCCGCGGCCTCCCAGCCGGCCAGCTCGTCGCGATACAGGAGGTCGGCCTCCGTACGGGCCGAGACGACGAGGCGCACGTCGGTGGCCGCGCCCGTCGCGATCCGGTGGCGCACCATCGCCCGCAGCGGCGCCAGGCCGGCGCCGCCCGCCACCAGCAGCAGCGGGCCGCCGTCCTCGACGTGCCACGTGAACGCCGAGCCCACCGGGCCGCGCAGCTCGAACTGGTCGCCGGGACGCGCCTCGCCGGTCAGGTACGGCGACACGTCGCCGCCCTCGAGCCGCGCGACGCTCATCTCCAGCGCCGGGTCCTCGGGCGCGGAGGCGATCGAGTACGGGCGCTGCGCGACGGTCCCGTCCTCGGCGGTGAGCCGCAGGTCCGCGTGGTGTCCGGCCCGGTGTCCGGGCCAGTCAGGAACGTCGAGCGTGAGCGTGGCGACGCGGTCCGTCTCCGCGCGCACCGCCCGGATGGTGACCGTCCGCCATGGCGCTAGTCGTCGCCCTGGTAGCGCTGCTCGCGCCACGGGTCACCGCGATCGTGGTAGCCGTTCTCCTCCCAGTAGCCCGGCGCGTCCGCCTCCAGCACCTCCAGCTCGCGCACCCACTTGGCGCTCTTCCAGAAGTACAGGTGCGGGACGAGCAGCCGGGCGGGGCCGCCGTGCGCGGGCGGGAGCGGCGCGCCCTCGAACTCGTAGGCGATCCACGCCTTCCCGCCGAGCACATCGTCGAGCGCCAGGTTGGTGGTGTAGCCGCCCTCGCAGCGTGCCAGCAGATGCGAGGCGGAGGGCCGGGGCTCGAGGAGCGCGTCGAGCGGCACGCCGGTCCACGTCGTGCCCAGCTTGGACCAGTGCGTGACGCAGTGGATGTCGGTCGTAAGCTGCTCCGCCGGAAGGGAGGCGAACTCGTCCCAGCTCCAACGCCGCGGCGCCGCGGCACCCGTCACCGACAGCGCCCAGCCGCGCGCCGCGCCGCGCGGCGTGGGGCCGATCGAGAGCACGGGGAAGTCGGGCGTGAGGTATTGGCCAGGCGGCAGCCGCCGGAGCTCGTCACCGCTCGGACGGCGTTGCGGTTGGAAGCCTCGAGTGACGGGAGCCATGTCGTAATCTCACAAACCCGATCGAGAAAGTCAGGTTTCTCGATCCGCCCCCACTTTAGCGAGGTCCCACGTGCCCAGAACCCTCCTTCGCCTGCTTCTGCTCATCGCCGTCACCGCCATCCTCGTGGGCTGCGGTGACAACACGGGCGGCGGCTCCTCCGAGCAGTCCGCCTCCGCGCCGGCCGCCAGGAAGTCCGACCTCCCGGACACGTTCCGGGACGGCGTCAAGATCGCGCTCGTGCGCCAACTGGGCTCGGGCGACTTCTTCCAGCAATGGCTGCTCGGCGCCCGTGAGCAGGCCAAGGCGCTCAACATCGACCTGAGGGTCTCCGACGCGCGCAACAACAACGACCAGCAGGCCACCGACCTGCAGCGCGCGATCGACCAGAAGGTCGACGCGATCATCGTCGACCACGGGCTGGCCGCCACGGTCAACCCGCTCGTCGACAAGGCCGTCGGGGCCGGGATCCCGGTGGTCGCGTTCGACGTGGAGACGCCCAACAGCGGTTGCGGCGGCGCTGGTCGGGTACGCCGTGTTGGCGGTCAACCGGCCGAACGTGCTGGGCACCACCATCGGGGCGGTCTTCCTCGGCATCATGATCAATGGGTTGACGATCAAGAACTTCCCGTACTACACGCAGGACTTCGTCAAGGGGGTCGTCCTGATGGTCGCGCTGCTGCTCACGTTCGGGGTGAGGAGGCTCAGATGACGGCGGTCTCGGAGAGCTACGAGCTGCTCGAGCCCGACACCGTGGCCGCGTACATCGCCTCGCGCGACGACCTCGCGGCGCGCGTCGACACGACCTCGCTCGACGTCATGGAGATCGGCGACGGCAACCTCAACCTCGTGTTCCTGTGCCAGGACGGCGGCGGGCGCGGGATCGTGCTCAAGCAGGCCCTGCCCTACGTGCGGCTCGTCGGGCCGAGTTGGCCGTTCACCCCGATGCGGGCGGTCGCGGAGGCGCGCGCCTACGCCGAGCACGGCAAGTGGGCGGCCGAGTACATCCCCGAGCTGTACGGGTTCGACCGCGAGCGCTACATCCTCGCCATAGAGGACCTCTCGGACCACCGCGTGTGGCGCGGTGCGCTGACCGACGGCGAGCGCCACGACGGGGCCGCCGGCCGCATGGGTCTCTACGTCGCGCGGGTGGCCTTCCACACCTCGGTGTTCGGGCTCGAGGCCAAGGAGCTCAAGGTCCGCGCCGCGGAGGCCATCTCCCCTGATCTGTGCGAGATCACCGAGGACCTCGTGCTCACGGAGCCGTTCTCGGGCGCCGATCGCAACTGGTTCCAGGACGAGCTCGCCGACGCGGCGGCGTCCCTCCGCGACCCGGACGTCCTGGCCGCCGCCGGGCAGCTCAAGCACGACTTCATGACGCGTGGCGAGGCCCTCATCCACGGCGACCTGCACACGGGCAGCGTGATGGTCCACCAGAGCGGCTCGACGCGGGCGTTCGACGGCGAGTTCTGCTTCTACGGCCCGGTCGGGTTCGACATCGGCCTCCTGTGGGCCAACTTCATCGTCACGCTCGCCCGCGACGCGGTCCTCGGCCGCGCCGAGCACGGGGCGTGGGTGGCGACGCTGTTCGAGGAGTCGTGGGACGCCTTCGAGCAGGAGCTGCGCGCGCTGTGGCCGGGCGTGGTCGACCCGCGCGTGTTCACCGAGGCCTACCTCGAGCGGCGGCTGGACCAGGTGCGCCGCGACGCCGCCGGGTTCGCGGCCACGGAGGCGGCGCGGCGCGTGGTCGGGCTCGCCCATGTGCCAGACCTCGAGACGTTGGATCTAGGGGAGCGCGAGGCCGCGGGGCGCGGGATCATCGCCGTCGTGCGCCGCCTGCTGCTCGAGCCGGTCCGGTCGCCGGCCGAGGTGTCGGCGATCACCCGCGAGGAGCTGGCGCGCGGATGAAGCCGGACGTGCGGCCGGCCGTCACGTGGACGGGCGACGCCATCGAGATCATCGACCAGACGCTGCTGCCCGCCGAGGTGCGCGTGCTCCGGCTCGAGACGCCCGACGACGTGATCGACGCCATCAAGCGGCTGGCCGTGCGCGGCGCGCCCGCCATCGGCGTCACCGGTGCGCTCGGCGTGGTGCTCGCCCGCGGGGACCGCGCCGCGGCGGAGCGGATCGCCTCGGCGCGCCCGACGGCGGTCAACCTGCGCTGGGCCGTGGCCCGCGTGCTGGCCGCCGAGGACGCGGAGGCCGAGGCGGTGCAGGTCCTCGAGGAGGACGTCGAGGCGTGCCGCGCGATCGGCGAGCACGGGCGCGAGGAACTGGCCGGCGCGCGGCGCATCCTCACCCTCTGCAACACGGGCCGGCTGGCCACCGCCGGCCGCGGCACGGCGCTCGGCGTCATCTACTCCAAGGCGGAGGCCGGCGAGCCGGTCGAGGTGTTCGCGTGCGAGACGCGCCCGCTGCTCCAGGGCGCGCGGCTCACCGCCTGGGAGCTCGACGACGCGGGCATCCCGGTGACGGTGCTCACCGACGGCGCGGCGCCCACCCTGCTGGCGCGCGGCGGGATCGACGCGGTGATCGTCGGCTGCGACCGCGTGGCGGCCAACGGCGACACGGCCAACAAGATCGGGACCTACGCGCTGGCGGTCGCGGCCCGCCATCACGGCGTGCCCTTCTATGTCGCGGGGCCGCGCTCGACGCTGGACCTCGCCACGCCGACCGGCGCGGACATCGAGATCGAGGAGCGCGACGGCGACGAGATCCGCCTCGTCGCCGGTCTCACGACGCGCACGGACGTGTGGAACCCCGCCTTCGACATCACCCCCGCCGAGTTGATCACGGCGATCATCACCGACGCCGGGGTGCTGCGCGCGCCGTACGGGCCGGCCATCGCGGAGGCGCTCGCCGCGTGAGGGCGGCCGTCTACCTGGGAGCCGGCGAGGTCCGGCTCGAGGAGCGCGAGGCGCCGGAGCCGGGGCCGGGCGAGGTGCTGGTCGCGATGCGGGCGTGCGGCATCTGCGGCAGCGACCTCATGGAGTGGTACCTGGAGTCGCGGGTGCCGCTCGTACTCGGCCACGAGCCGGCGGGCGTCGTCGTCGCCACCGGCGAGCCGCTCGAGGCTCCGCTCCCCGGGATCGGCGACCGCGTCTTCGTGCACCACCACGTGCCGTGCGGGACGTGCGACTACTGCCGGCGCGGCTACGAGACGCTGTGCGACACCTTCAAGGCGACGCGCATCCACCCCGGAGGGTTCTCGGAGCTGATCCTCGTTCCGGCGCCGAACGCGGCGCTCGACCTGCTGCGCATCCCCGACGGCGTGAGCGACGCGGCTGCCACCGCGATCGAGCCGCTGGCCTGCTGCGTTCGCGGGCTGCGCCGCGCGCGGGTGGGGGAGGGCACGCGCCTGCTCGCGATCGGCGGCGGGCAGATGGGGCTGCTGACCGCCGCGGCGGCCGTGGCCGCGGGCGCGGAGGTGACCGTGGCGGAGCCGCTGGAGGCACGGCGGGTGATCGCCGGAGAGCTCGGGGCGCGCGCCGTCGAGCCCGGCGAGGTGGACGCGGGCGCCTACGAGGCGGTCATGCTCGCCACCGGCGCCGCACCGGCCTGGGAGGAGGCGCTGCGCGCCGCCGACAAGGGCGGCGTGATCCAGCTGTTCGCGCCCTCCGGCCCCGAGCAGCGCCGCGACTTCCTCGTCGACGAGGTCTTCTTCAAGGAGCTGGAGATCCAGGCCAGCTACTCCGCGGGACCGCGCGACACGCGCGAGGCGCTGGCGCTGATCGGGAGCGGCGCGGTGCCATCCGAGCGCCTCATCACCCATCGGTTCCCCCTCGCCGACACGGGCGCGGCGCTCGCCGCCGCGCGCAGCCGCGAGGGCGTCAAGGTGATCGTGACCAACGCATGAGGGCCGCGCTGCTCCATGGCCCCGGCGACCTGCGGGTCGAGGACGTCGAAGACCCGGTCCCCGGCCCGGGCGAGGTCGTGCTCGCCATCGCGGCGGCCGCCAGCTGCGGCACCGATGTGAAGAGCGTGCTGCGCGGCCACCCCTCGATCACGACGTACCCGGCCCGCCTCGGGCACGAGTTCGCCGGGGTCGTCGAGGCGGTGGGCGAGGGCGTCGGCCACGTCGCGCCGGGCGACGAGGTGTTCTGCGGCAACTCGGCGCCGTGCGGCGTGTGCGCGCAGTGCCGCCGCGGGCGCGAGAGCCTGTGCGAGGACCTGCTCTACCTGCTCGGCGGCTTCGCGGAGAAGGTGCTCGTCCCCGAGCTCGTCGCCCGGGTGAACCTGCACCGGCTCCCGGACGGCCTGTCGCTGGAGCTCGCGCCGCTGGCCGAGCCGCTGGCGTGCGCGGTGCACGCGCTCGACGCCGTCGAGATCCAGCCCGGCGACCCGGTCGCCATCCTGGGCGCGGGCTCGCTGGGCCTGATGCTGTGCGGGCTCGCCGCGTCAGCCGGCGCGAAGCCGATCGTGCTCGATCCGCACGAGGAGCGCCTGGCCGCCGCGGAGCGCTTCGGCGCGGCCCACGCCGTGCGGGCGACGCGGGGCACAGAGGACGTCGAGCGCGTGCGCGAGCTGACGGAGGGCCGGGGAGCCTGGCTGGTCATCGAGGCGGTCGGGCGCCCGGAGGCGTGGGAGCTGGCGGTGGCGATGGCCGCGCCGGGCGGAACGGTCAACCTGTTCGGCGGCTGCGCGCGGGACTCGACGTTCACGGTCCCGACCGCGCGCGTGCACTACGAGGAGGTCACGCTGCTCGGCACCTACCACCACACGCCCGCCTACCTGGCGCGGGCGCTGAACGCGCTCGCCGCCGGCGAGTGGCCGTGGGAGGACCTCGCCGGCCCGGTGATCGGCCTCGACGCGCTCCCGGACGCGCTCGCCGGGCGCCTCCACGACCCCGTCCCTGCCAAGTACGCCGTGAGGTTCCGGCCATGACCCGCACGGTCGGTGGTGTGGTCCACTCAGTGGGCGAAGCGCGCCGTGCGCGGGTCGGCGAGCAGCGCCTCCCACTCGGCGTCGTCGAGCGGCTGCGGGGCGTCCCGCTCCCCCTCGACGGTGCAGATGAAGCCGAACGGCTCGTCGCCCGCGTTGATCCAGCGGTGCGCGGCGATCGGCGGCGTCTCCACGATGTCCAGCGGCGCCATGTCGACGACGCGGTCACCGACCAGCGCCTGCCCGCGGCCGCGCTGGGTGACGACGACGTGGACGTGCTCGTGCTTCTCCAGCGAGGAGAAGCCGCCAGGCGCGATCTCGAAGTAGCGGACCTCGAAGCTCACGCCCGCCTCGGGCGCCCGCACGAGGGTGTGGCGCGTCAGGCCCTGCCAGGCCATGCCGCGCCGGGTGCCGGGGTCGTCCTTGTAGGCGCGCGCCGTCACCCCCTGCCACTCGTAGGCCTCCGGGTCGAACGGGGCGTGGCGGATCCGCGGCATGACCTTCCAAGCTAGCAACGACCAGGAGACCCCTATGCGCCGAACCGTCCTGCTCATCGCCCTGCTCGCCTTCGCGGCGGGCTGTGGCTCCGACGACTCCGGATCCGGCTCCGGCGGCGGCGGGTCCGCGAAGAAGACGGCGATCTACGTCACGACCAACCCGCTCGGGACCAACCAGTTCCTCAACCTGATCGCCGACGGCGCCAAGGCGGGCGGCGAGGAGTGCGGCGTCGAGGTCAAGGTCGTGCAGTCCAACGACCCCAACCAGCTCGCCACCAACCTGCGCGCGGCCGCCCAGGCCAAGCCGGACGTGATCGTCGCCAACTCGTTCGACTCCGTGCAGACGATCGGCCAGCTCGCCAAGCAGGACCCCGACCAGAAGTGGGTGCTGGTCGACGCGACGGTCGAGAACACGCCGAACCTGCGCGGCGTCCTGTTCAAGGAGAACGAGGGCATGTACCTGATCGGCGCCGCCTTCGCCTCCCTCGCCAAGGGCGGCCAGGGCGACTTCCCCGCGTCGAAGTCGCTGGGCTTCGTCGGCGCGATCGACAACGCGCTCGTGCGGCGCTGGCTGGCCGGCTACCAGCAGGGCGCCGAGGACACCGACCCGGCCGCGAAGGTCCAGGTCGGCTGGGCGGGCTCGTACACCGACCCCGCGACCAGCAAGGAGCTCGCGATCTCGCAGGCCCAGAAGGGCGCCAAGTACATCGCCGGCGTCGCCGCCGCGGGCAACTCCGGCGTCTTCGAGGCCGCGGGGGACCGCGACTTCTTCACCTCCGGCGTGGACATCGACGAGCGCCCGAAGGACCCGGAGCACATCCTGCTCTCGATGGTCAAGCGCTCCGACGTGGCCGTCAAGGACGCCGTCTGCGAGGTCGGCAAGGACACCTTCAAGGGCGGCGACGTCGTCCTCGGCGTCAAGGAGGGCGCGGTCGGTCCCGACTTCCTCACGCTGCCCGAGGACGAGCTGAAGGTGGAGACCAAGCTCCCCGCCGACGTGCAGGAGAAGCTGAAGGAAGTCAAGGAGCAGATCTCCTCCGGCGAGATCACGGTCAAGGACAAGTGAGCGGGGTCGCCCTCCACGGCATCGTCAAGCGCTTCGGGGCGCTGACGGCCCTCGACGGCGCCGACCTCGACGCCGCCGGGGGCACGGTGCACGCCGTCATCGGCGAGAACGGCGCCGGCAAGACCACGCTGATGGGCGTGCTCGCCGGCGTCGTGCGGGCCGACGCGGGCGCGGTCGAGGTCGGCGGCGAGCGCGCGGACATCGGCTCGGTCGCCGACGCCTACGCGCACGGGATCGGCATGGTGCACCAGCACTTCAAGTTGTTCCGCGCGCTGACGGTCGCCGAGAACGTGGTGATGGGACGCGAGCCGCGGCGCCGCGGGGGATACGACCACGCGGCGGCCGCGGAGGTGGTCGACGACCTCGGCCGCCGGCACGGGCTGCGGGTCGACCCGCGCGCCCGGGTCGGCGACCTGTCGGTCGGCGACCAGCAGCGCGTGGAGATCCTGCGCGCGCTGCACAGGGCGGGCGACGTGCTGATCCTCGACGAGCCCACCGCCGTGCTGGCGCCGCAGGAGGCCGAGGGGCTGTTCCGGATCCTGCGCGAGCTGGCGGGGGAGGGGCGCACGATCCTGTTCATCTCGCACAAGCTGCGCGAGGTGCTGGCGGTCTCCGACACGGTGACCGTGCTGCGCCGCGGCGTGGTGACCGGCACGGTCGCCACGGCGGAGACCGACGAGCGGCAGCTCGCCTCACTGATGGTCGGCCGCTCGATCGCCACGGACCGCGTCCCCGCGCCGCGCCCGCCCGGCGGCGTGCTGCTCGACGCCGACGCGCTGACCGGGCCGGGGCTGAACGGCGTGTCGCTCTCCGTGCGCGCGGGGGAGATCCTCGGCGTGGCGGGCGTGGACGGCAACGGGCAGACGGAGCTGATCGAGACGCTGGCGGGCATCCGCCCGCCGGACGGCGGCGCCGTGCGGATCGGGGGGCTTGATCTGACGGACGCCACCGTCGCCGAGCGCCGCGCCGCGGGCCTCGCCCACATCCCCGAGGACCGCTACGCCCGCGGGTTGGCCCGCGAGGCCTCGATCTCGGACAACCTGCTCATGGGCCGCCACGCCGAGCACTTCCTGCTCGACCGGCCGGGCAACGCGGCCCGCGCGCGCGAGCTCGTGGCCGAGTACGACGTCCGCGCCGGAGAGGTGGCGGAGCCGGCGGCGTCGCTGTCGGGCGGCAACGCGCAGAAGCTCGTGATCGCGCGCGAGCTGGCGGGCGAGCCGCGGGTGGTGCTCGCGTCGCAGCCGACCCGCGGCGTCGACATCGGCGCCAGCGAGTTCGTCCGCGAGCAGCTGCGGGCGGCGCGCGACCGCGGCGCGGCCGTGCTGCTGGTGAGCGCGGACCTGGACGACCTGCTCACGCTGGCCGACCGGATCGTCGTGCTCTACGAGGGCGCGATCGCGGGCGAGGGCACGAACGAGGAGGAGCTCGGGCTCCTGATGGCGGGTGCTGGCCAGCCTGCGTGAACGCGGCGGCGTGCTGCTCGAGCCGCTGGTCGCCGTCGCGGTGGCCCTCGGCGTCGGCGCGCTGTTCGTGCTGCTCGCCTCCGCCTCCCCGTTCGACGCCTACCGCGCCCTGTGGGAGGGCGCCGTCGGCACCACCGCCAGCCTGGCCCAGTCGGCGACCACGGCCATCCCGGTGGTGGTCGTCGGGCTCGGGATGGGCCTGGCGTTCAAGGTCGGGCTGTTCAACCTCGGTGGCGAGGGCCAGATGGTGCTTGGCGCGCTCGCCACCGCGGTGGTCGGGCATGCGCTCGAGCCGCTCCCCGGCGTCGTCGCGCTGCTCGCGGCGGTGCTCGCCGGGATGGTGGCCGGCGCGCTGTGGGCCGTGCTCCCGGGCTGGTGGGAGGCGTGGCTCCGGGTGCCGCTCGTCATCACCACGCTGCTGCTCAACTACGTGGCCGCGCTGTTCGCCACCTACATCGCCGCGTACCCGCTGCGCGATCGCACCGGCGGATCGACGCTGGCGCAGACCGCCGAGCTGCCGTCCGCGATGCAGCTCCCGATCGTCGTCTCCGGCACGCCGCTGCACGCCGGCGTGTTCGTCGCCCTGCTGCTGCCGATCGCGCTGCTGTGGCTGCTGTCGCGCACGTCGTTCGGCTACGTGATGCGGATGACGGGCCTCAACCGCGACTTCGCGGAGGCCGGCGGCGTGCCGATGCGCCGCACGATCGTCACCACCATGGCGCTGAGCGGCGCGATCTGCGGGCTGGCGGGCGCGCTGCTCGTGCTCGGCCAGACCTACCGCTACCTCGACGGCTCGATCGTCGGGCCCGGCACCGCGTGGACCGGGCTCACGGCCGCGATGCTCGCCGCCTTCAGCCCCATCTTCACCGTGGTCGCCGGGTTCTTCCTGTCGGCGCTGCAGGTCGGCGGCAGCGGGCTGCAGCTGAGCACGAACGTGCCGCTGCAACTGGTGAACGTGATCCAGGCCGTGATCATCCTCATGGTCTCGATCCGCCTGTGGATGGGGCGCGTCGCGCGGCGGAGGCGGGCCCCGGCGTGAACGAGTTCTTCGGCATCTTCGACGGCGCGCTGATCCTCTCGGCGATCCGGCTCGCCAGCCCGATCCTGCTGGCGGCGCTCGGCGGCGTGTTCACCGACCGCGCGGGGATCTTCAACATCGCGCTCGAGGGCCAGATGCTGATCGGCGCGTTCCTCGGCTTCGCCGGGCTGTACTGGACCGGGAGCGCGTGGGCGGGCCTGGCGATCGGCGTGGCGGGCGCCACCGCGCTGGCGCTGCTCTTCGGGCTGTGGGTGATCGTGCTGGACGGCGACGCGATCATCGTCGGCCTCGCCGTGAACCTGTTCGCCGTCGGGATCACCGCGTTCCTCACGCTGCCCGTGTTCGGCGTGCAGGGCTCGTTCGACGACCCGGCACTGGAGGGGCTGCCGAAGCTGTTCGGGTTCTCCCCGCTCGTCTACCTCGCGGCGCTGCTCGTGCCGGCGACATGGTGGCTGCTGTTCAAGCACCCGTTCGGCGTGCGGCTGCGGGCCGTCGGCGAGGACGCCGAGGCGGCGTCCGAGGCCGCGGTCGATCCCGTGCGGATCAAGTTCGCCGCCTGCGCGCTGTGCGGCGTGCTGTGCGGCCTCGCCGGCGCGCAGCTCGCGCTGTCGCTGGTGACCCAGTGGGTGGAGAACATGACGGCCGGGCGCGGGTTCGTCGCGCTCGTGGCGATCATGCTCGGCCGCTCGCACCCGGTCTACGTGGCCGGCGCGGCGTTGCTCTTCGGGCTCGGCTACGCGATGACGGTGCGCCTGCAGGGCATCGGCATCCCGCCGCAGTTCGTCGCGATGATCCCCTACGTCCTGACCATCGCGGTGCTCGTGCTGCTCGCGCGCCGCGTCCGCCCCCGACCGGTGACCACATGACCCATCGCATCGTGCTCGACATGGACGTCGGCATCGACGACGCCCTCGCCATCCTCTACCTCGCCGCGCACGAGGACGCCGAGATCGTCGCCCTGGGCGCCGTGCACGGCAACTGCAACGCGCACGACTCGGCCGTCAACGCGCTGCGCGTGTTGGAGATCTGCGGGCTCGGCGACGTGCCGGTCGCCCTCGGCGCCCGCGGGCCGATCGGGCTGCCCGTGGGGCTCGCGTCGTTCGTGCACGGCTTCGACGGCCTCGGCGACATCGGCCTCCCGCTGCCGCAGGGCGAAGTCACCGCCGAGCACGCGGCCGACCAGCTCGTCCGCCTCTCGCTCGAGCACCCCGGCGAGCTCGACCTGCTGGCCGTCGGGCCGCTCACCAACCTCGGGCTGGCGATCCAGCGCGATCCCGACGTGCTCTCGCGCTACCGGTCCGTGGTGATCATGGGCGGCTCCGGCGCCTACCCGCCGGCGGGCGTGCTCCGCGAGGTCGACGCCAACATCGACCACGACGCGGTGGCCGCCGCGCTCGTGTTCGGCGCGCCGCGGCAGGAGCTGGTGATGGTCGGCGTCAACGTGACCAACCCGGCCATCCTCGACGAGGCGTCGGTCGAGGCGATCGCCGCCGCCGACACGCCGCAGGCCCGCCTCGCCTCGGCGATCCTGCCCTTCTACCTCGGCTTCTACCAGCACAAGTGGGGCCGGCGGATCTGCTGCCTGCACGACCCGCTGGCGGCCGGGATCCTCGTGCGGCCCGACTACGTGACGGCGTGGCGGGAGGGGCCGGTCAACGTGATCGGCGACGGGTACCTGTCGCGGGCGTGGCTGATGGAGCGCGAGGACGGCGGCCCGCTCTCGCTGCCCGTCCAGGCGGTGCCGCCCACGCGGGTCGCCGACGCGGTCGATGCCGACCGGTTCCGTGAGGACTTCGTCGCGCGCCTGGTCAGCGGGCCGACCGGCTCGCCCTAGTCGCAGCCGCAGGGGGTGGCATGCTGCGCCGCCGTGCCTCGCCACGAACGCGTCCGCCTCCAGCTCGATCGGGTCCGCGCCGCGGTCGGCGAGATCGATCCGGTGTTCCTCGACACGCCGGCGCTGCCGTGCGCGCCGCTCGGCCGGGCGCTCGGGTGCTCGGTGACGCTGAAGGTCGAGACGCTCAACCCGGTGCGGAGCTTCAAGGGGCGCGGCACGGAGACGGTGGCGGCCGTGGCCGCGACGCAGGGGCGGCGCGCGTGGTGTGCGCGAGCGCGGGCAACCTCGGGCAGGCGCTGGCCTACAGCGGCTCGCGGCGAGGCCTGGAGGTCACCGTCGTGGCGGCGAGAACGGCCAACCCGCTCAAGCTGCGCCAGATCGCCGCCCTCGGCGCGGACGTGCGGCTCGAGGGCGAGGACATCGAGGACGCCCGGCTGCTCGCGCGCGAGATCGCGGAGGCGGACGGCGCCTACCTGGTCGAGGACAGCCTGGAGCTCGCGACCTGCGAGGGCGCCGCCACGATCGGGCTCGAGCTCGTCCGGGACGATCCGGGGCTCGACGTCGTGCTCGTCGCCCTCGGCGGCGGAGCGATGGCCAGCGGCGTGGGCTACGTCGATGCGGTCGCTCGCCGAGCACGTCGAGGTGATCGGCATCCAGCCGCTCGGCGCGCCCGCGATGGCGCTGTCCTGGCGTCAGGGAACGGTGGTCGAGACCGACAGCATCGACACGATCGCCGACGGCGTCGCCGGGCGCTGTCCGATCCCCGAGGTGCTGGACGACCTGCTCGTCCTGCTCGACGACGTGGTGCTCGTGCGGGAGGAGTCGATCAAGGCCGGCATGCGCGCGCTCTACGAGCACGCGGGGCTCGTCGTCGAGCCATCCGCCGCGCTCGGGATCGCCGCCGTCCTCGAGCAGCCCGAGCGGTTCGCCGGGCGGCGCGTCACCACGATCCTGTGCGGAAGCAACGTGGGCCCGGCCGACTTCGCGCGCTGGGTGCTGGAGCCGGCCGCGCACGACGAGGGAGCCGAGTCAGACGTCGGGGGCGCGGGGCGGGGAGAACGGCGCGGGGTCGTAGCGGACGAAGCGCTCGAGGTCGGGATAGAACTGGCTGGTGGTGACCGGCTCGCGGGCGAAGCGCGCGAGCGGCTCTTCCCCTTCCGCGCCACGTCCAGGGCGGCGGAGCGCGATGCTGACCTCGTCGGCGTCGAGCTCGATCACGTTGTAGGACGGCGGCATCGTCCCGCGGACGCGCAGGGTCGAGACGGTGCCGGAGTGCACGACCCGGACCCCGGAGATGCTCCACACGTAGGGGACGTGGCGATGGCCGGAGAGCACGAGGTCGACCTCGAGCTCTCGCAGGATCGCCATGAAGTCGCCGGCGTCGCGGAGGTTGTTGACGTCGCGCCCGGTGCCGGGGACGGCGAGGATGTGGTGGTGGATGACGACGATCCGCGGCCCCTCGGTCCAGCCGCGCAGCTCGGCGTCGACCCATCCGTAGTGCTCGCGACCGACCTCGCCCTCGTCGAGGTCGGGCTTGGTCGAGTCGATCGCCACGACCTTCGCGCGTCCCTCCTCGACGGGAAGGATCCGGACCGACTCCCGCCCGCCGAAGAAGTCCTCGAAGTGCCGGTAGCCGACGTTGCGGGCGTCGTGGTTGCCCATCGTCACGACCACGTGCGGACACGACAGCTCGTCCAGGTACCGGCGGCACGCCTCGAACTCGCCGCGGTAGCCCTCCATCGTGAGATCGCCCGCGACGACCACCAGGTCCGGGGCGAGCTCGTTCGTCTCCTGGATCGCCGCCGTCAGGAGCTCGGGCTGGAACAGATCGGCCCCGACGTGCAGATCGGACATCTGGACGATCCTCATGTCGCGCCCAGCGTAACGGCCGGCGCTCGCTGTGGCAGGACTCGCCGATGCCCGTGTTCGCGGGAAAGGGCCGCCGCCGGAGGAGCGCGTCGCGACGAACGTCCTGATCGTCGGCGCGGGCGGCGCGGGCCTGCGGGCGGCGATCGAGCTGACCGAGCAGGGCGTGCGCGTCCTGTGCACGGCCAAGCGCCCGAGCCGCGACGCGCACACCGTGCTGGCGCAGGGCGGCATCAACGCCGCCCTGGGGACGGTGGACCCGGAGGACTCCTGGCAGGCGCACGCCGCCGACACGCTCAAGGAGGGCTACTGGCTCAACGAGCCCGATCTCGTCGAGACGCTCGCGCGTGAGGCGCCGGGCGGCATCGAGGATCTCCTGCGGTGGGGGGCCGAGCTTCGCCCGCGACGAGAACGGGAAGGTCCTCCAGCGCTTCTTCGGCGCCCACCGGCACCGGCGGACGTGTTACACCGGCGACTACACCGGCCGCGAGGTGCACCGCACGCTGCTGCGCCGCGCGCAGGAGCTGCGCGTCGACTTCGACGACCGCCTCTACGTCACCCGCCTCCTCGTCCACGACGGGCGCGTGTTCGGCGCCTACGGGTTCAACATGGACACCGGGGGCCGGATGATCGTGCACGCCGACGCCGTGATCCTCGCCGCCGGCGGGCACATGCGCGTCTACCGGCGCTGCTCGTCGCGCCGCGACGAGAACAACGGCGACGCGATGCGGCTCGCGCTCGACGCGGGCTGCCGGCTGCGCGACATGGAGCTGGTCCAGTTCCACCCCAGCGGCATGGTCTATCCCGAGGAGGCGGCCGGTCAGCTCGTCTCGGAGGCGGTGCGCGGCGAGGGCGGCATCCTCCGCAACGCCAACGGCGAGCGCTACATGGAGCGCTACGACCCGGTGCGGATGGAGCTGTCGACCCGCGACCGCGTCGCGCTGGCCAACTACACGGAGATCATCGAGGGCCGTGGCACCGAGCGCGACGCCGTCTACCTCGACGTGTCCCACCTCGGCCGCGAGGAGATCCTCCGCAAGCTGCCGCAGGTCTACCGCAACTTCATCGACCTCGCGATGCTCGACATCTCCCGCACGCCGATGGAGATCGCCCCGACGGCGCACTACTCGATGGGCGGCGTGCTCGTCCACGGCGTGGAGCACCAGACCGACGTGGAGGGGCTGTTCGCGATCGGCGAGTGCGCCGGAGGGCTGCACGGCGCCAACCGCCTCGGCGGCAACTCGCTCAGCGACTGCGTGGTGTTCGGCAAGATCGCCGGCGCGGCGGCCGCCGAGTTGGTGCGCAAGGCCGAGGGCCAGGTGCGCGACCACGCGGCGATCCGCGCGGCCGGCGAGGAGATCGACGCCGTCCTCTCCCGCAGCGGGGACGAGTTCCCGCGCTCGATCCAGCGCGCCGTGCGCGACACGATGAACGAGACGTGCGGCGTGGTGCGAGCCGAGCCGGTCCTCGAGGAGGGCCTGCGCCGTCTGGAGGAGATCGAGCGGCGCGAGCAGGAGATCCAGATCCTCCCCGACATCGCCGGGTTCGAGGACCTCGTCTACTCGTTCGACCTGCGCTCGATGATCGTCTCGGCGCGGGCGACCCTCGCGTGCGCCATCGAGCGGCGCGAGACGCGCGGGGCGCACAACCGCTCCGACTATCCCGACCTCGATCCCGCGTTCCAGGTCAACCTCGTGTACTCGCCCGACGGGACCATCGGGCGCACGGACGTGCCGCCGGCCTCGGAGGAGGTCATGGCGCTCACGCTGGACGAGGAGCTGCAGACGGAGGGACGGCTCGTCGAGTGACCTAGCCGGCGAGCGGCGCGGACGCACCCGGACGACGCAGGGGTTCGACGCGTAGTCGCGCGCTTCGTCGAAGATGCGGCGCAGGCTGGCGTCGGCCAGGCGCGGTGTCGGCGTCGAACCTCCGGAAGCGGGGGACGATGCTCGTCACGATCCAGCGCCAGCGGTCGTCGAAGCGGGTGATCCTCGGCCACGCCTGCGCACTGCAGCACCTGCGGGATCCCGCGGGTGAGCGAGTAGAGGTAGAACGAGGTGAAGTACGACGGCCTCCTGCCGCACGCCGCGCACCTCGAAGGTCAGGGCCGAGCCGATCGAGAAGAGCCTGGCGAACGCGCACGAGAGGCGATCGAGGTTGGGTTGCACCAAGCGCGCGCTGCTCGTGCTCGAGGAGCTGGACGTTGCCCTCCCAGATGAGATCCTCGGCCGTCCGTCGAGCCTCCGCGGACGCCGTCGCGGTCCTCCAGGACCGGCGTCCTCGGTCGATCGCCTCGAAGCCGGCGAGGACGCGCGGCGTAGTGGGGCTCCGCTCCGCAGGAGAGCGCGGAGGCGTTCGATCCCGTCGTCGGCGGTGCCGTACGCGAGGTGCACCCAGAAGATGTCGTCGAAGATGGCGTTGTTCGTCTCCCGGATCGTGTTCACGTCCTCGATCAGCAGCAGCCTTGCTGGCGACCGAGGCTGTGCGGGATGTCCACGTAGCCGGTGCGATCGGTGTCCAGCCGGAACGGAAAGAGGGCGAGCCGGACGTGGTGCGACGCGAACGCCGCCATCCCGGCCCACTTGAAGCACGCGGGCAGGAACTTGTAGATCCAGGCGTAGCGCGACGAGATCTCCAGGTTGCGGTGGAACGCGCAGGGCTGGTCGGTCAGGAGACCGTCGACCAGCGCCTTCCACCCGGCGATCGTGTCCGGCGCCCCGTTCCGGAGGACGAGCTCGCGCGGCTGGGGGATGAGCTCGTCGGGGGTGATCAGGCTCGACGTGCCGGAGTACGCGGGACTCGAGGCGTGGGCCGCCTCGAGGATCAGCTCGGCGGTCTCCGCGGGGTGCGAGATGCCGACGACGTGCGACGCGCCGGCGATCTCGACGGTGCGCCTGGAGCCGGCCCGGTCGGCCATGTTGCGGTGCGCGCCGGCCGGGATGTTGCGGTCCACCTCGCCGAAGATGAACCAGCTCGGAGCCGTCTTCCACAGCGGCGCGTCGCCCGAGCCCTCGCCCAGCGCGGCCTCGGTGATCGGCCGCTGCGTGATCGCCATCAGCTGGGCCTGGCGCTCGGGGACGTCGGCGCAGAACTGCGGGTGGTACGTGTCCTGCTGGATGTAGAGGTCGACGCCGCCGCCGGGGAGCGGGACGGCCTGGAGCGTCTCGCCGAGCGTCCCGCCCGGCACGGAGCCGGCCGCGTCGGCGGCGCTCTCGCCGGCCTCCAGCGCGAAGGCCGCGACGTAGACCAGGCCGACGATCTCGCCGGCGTCCGCCGGCACGTTGGTGATGACGGCCCCGCCGTAGGAGTGGCCGACGAGCACGACGGGTCCGTCGATCGTGCGGACCAGCTCGGTCAGCCCGGCGGCGTCGCCGGCGACCGAGCGCAGCGGGTTGGCGTAGGCGATGACGTGATGGCCCTCGTCGACGAGCCGCTCGGCGACGTCGTTCCAGCTCGAGGACTCGGCGAAGGCGCCGTGGACCAGGACGATGGTGGGGGTCATGCGCGACGCCGAGCCTCTCCCGGCGCCGCCGCCTTCGCATCCGTGACCCCTAGCGCGAGCCGCCTAGTCCGCCCGCCGGGCCGGTGTAGGTTCGGCCCCTGGTGCTCGTGGGCCGTCACAGCGAGCGCGAAGCGCTCGACCGGCTGCTGGACGCGGTGCGCTCCGGCGAGAGCCGGGCGCTGGTGCTGCGGGGCGAGGCGGGGATCGGCAAGTCGGCGCTGCTCGCCTACGTGGCCGAGCGGGCGGCCGATTGCCTGCGTCGCGCGCACCGCGGGCGTGCAGTCGGAGACCGGGCTGGCGTTCGCCGCGCTGCAGCAGCTGTGCGCGCCGATGCTCGACCGGCTCGACGCCCTGCCCGGCCCGCAGCGCGACGCGCTGGGCACCGCGTTCGGCCTGCGCGCGGGCCCGCCGCCGGATCGCTTCCTGGTCGGCCTGGCGCTGCTCGGGCTGCTGGCCGAGGTCGGGCGCGAGCAGCCGCTGGTCTGCCTGGTCGACGACGCCCAGTGGCTCGACCGCGCGTCGGCGCAGGCGCTGGCCTTCGTGTCGCGCCGGCTGCGGGCCGAGTCGGTCGGCATGATCGTCGCGGTGCGCTCGCCGGCGGGGAGCGACGGCTGGGGCGGGCTGTCCGAGCGCGTCGTCCGCGGGCTGGGCACCAGCGACGCCCGCGCGCTGCTGGCGTCGGCGATCCAGGGACCGCTGGACGAGCCGGTGCGCGACCGGATCGTCGCCGAGGCGCACGGCAACCCGCTCGCGCTGCTCGAGCTCCCGCGCGAGCTGGCGCCGACCGCTGGCGGGCGGGTTCGGGCTCCCGGACGGCGCCCACGTCTCCGCGCGCCTCGTGGAGAGCTTCCAGCGCCGGCTCGCCGCGCTGCCCGACGACACCCGGGCGCTGCTGCTCGTCGCCGCCGTCGAGGCCGCGGGCGCGAGCCCGCTGATCTGGGCGGCGGCCGCGCGGCTCGGGCTCGGCGCCGAGGCGGCGCTGCCGGCCGAGGAGGCCGGGCTGTGCGAGTTCGGTGCCCTGGTCCGCTTCCGCCATCCGCTCGTCCGCTCGGCGGTCTACGGCGCGGCCGGGGTGGAGGAGCGTCGCGCCGTGCACCGCGCCCTGGCGGACGCCATCGACCCCGCGGCCGACCCCGAGCGCCGCGCGTGGCACCGGGGCCACGGCGCCGCCGGCGCGGACGAGGCCATCGCCGCGGAGCTGGAGCGGTCGGCCGAGCTGGCCCAGGCCCGCGGCGGGCTCGCGGCCGCCGCCGCGTTCCTCGAGCGCGCCGCGGAGCTGACGCCCGCGCCGGAGCGCCGCACGCGAGCGCGCCCTGGCGGCGGCCCAGGCCAAGCACCACGCGGGCGCGCCGGACGAGGCGACGCGGCTGCTCGTGACGGCCGAGGCCGGCCCGCTGGACGAGCTCGCCCGCGCCCGCGTCGACGTCCTGCGCGCGCAGATCGCGTTCGCCGAGAGCCGCGGGCGCGAAGCCCCGGCGCTGCTGCTGCGGGCGGCTCGGCGGCTGGAGCCGCTGGACCCGCTCGCGGCGCGCGACGCGTACCTGGACGCGCTGGCGACGGCGACGATCGCGGGACCGGGGCTGTCCGGCGACTGCACGCCGGCGGTGGTCGCCGGGGCGGCGCTCGCCGCTCCGCCGGCGCCCGAGCCCCCGCGCGCCGCGGACCTGCTGCTCGACGGCATGGCCCTGCTCGCGAGCGAGGGCTATCCCGCGCGGTGCCGACGCTGCGGCGCGCGCTCGCCGCCTTCGGCGACGACGAGCTTCCCGTCGACGTCGCGCTGCGCTGGCTGTGGTTCGCGGCGCACGCCGCGCTCGACGTGTGGGATGACGAGAGCTGGGAGCTGCTCGCGACGCGCAACGTCGCCCTCGCCCGCCAGACCGGGGCGCTGACCGCGCTGCTGCCGGCGCTCAACACGCGCGCCGGGGTGCACCTCGGCCTCGGCGAGCTCGACGAGGCGGTCCTCCTGCTCGACGAGGTCCGGGCGATGAGCGATGCGACGGGTGGTCCGGGCGCGGCGTTCATCGAGCTGGCCCTCGCCGCGCTGCGCGGCGACGAGGGTGAGGTGGCGCGGCTGGCCGAGTCGGTCATCCGGGATGCGACGAGCCGGGGCGAGGGCATCGCGGTCAACGCGGCGCATTGGGCGCGGGCGGTGCTCGGCAACGGCCTCGGCCACTTCGACGAGGCGCTGGCGGCAGCGCGGCAGGCCACGATCAACCCGGACGAGGTGTGGACCTCCGCCTACGGGGCCGTCGAGCTGATCGAAGCGGCGGCGCGGACCGGCGCCACGCGAGACGGCCGCCGCCCACCTGGAGCGGCTCGCGGTCGCGACCCAGGCCAGCGGGACCCCGTTCGCGCTGGGGATGGAGGCGCGGTGCCGGGCGCTCCTCAGCGAGGGCGAGGCCGCCGAGCGGCTCTACCGCGAGGCGATCGACGCGCTCGGGCGCACGCGCGTGCGCGTGGAGCTCGCCCGCGCGCACCTGCTCTACGGCGAGTGGCTGCGCCGCGAGCACCGGCGGCTCGAGGCTCGCGAGCAGCTGCGCACGGCGCAGGACCTGTTCACGGACATGGGGCTCGAGGCGTTCGCCGCACGGGCCGGGCACGAGCTGCGCGCGACCGGCGAGACGGCCCGCCGCCGCCGGCCCGAGACGGGGGCCGGGCTGACCGCCCAGGAGGACCGGATCGCCCGGCTGGCGCGCGACGGGCTCACCAACGCCGAGATCGGGGCGCGGCTGTTCGTCAGCCCCCGCACGGTCGAGTACCACCTGCACAAGGTCTTCACCAAGCTCGGCATCCGCTCGCGCGGCGAGCTCGGAGCGCGCCGACACACTTGACAGTGTGGTGAGCGGGCACCTAAGGTGCTAAATGGTCAGGCCACCAGACCGCTTAGGAGGCAAACGTGTCATCGAGTGGGACCGGCGGGGACGATCGCATCGCCCGCGTAGGACGGCGATCGCGCGGCGACGTCGGCGACTTCGCGCACGGGCAGTTCCAGGTCGACTGGGAGGACCGGCCGGCCATCGAAGAGCTCCGCCAGGCGCGGGTGGCGCGCGCGCAGGCGCTCCTGCGCGACTCCGATCTCGACGCGCTGCTGGTGTTCAAGGACGAGAACGTCCGCTACCTCACCGGCATGCGCGCGCAGCTGATCAGCGGCAAGACGGCGCTCCTGAACGGCTGCCTCCTGCGGCGCGAGGGCCCGCCGATCATGTTGATCTCGGGCGGCGACCTTCAGCGGGCGCGCAACGCCATGACCTGGATCGAGGAGTTCCATCCGATCCCCATCCTCGAGGCGACCGGGCTGATCGAGGGCGCGGTCGAGGGAACGCTGGCGCCGTTGCTGCGCCGGTACGGCTCGACGCCGCGCGCGTCGGGATCGACGAATGCTCGTACATCCTCGTCAAGCAGATCGGGCGCACGCTGCCGGGCGTCGAGCTCGACGACGGCGACTCGCTGATGCAGCGCTCGCGGCTCATCAAGTTCCGCGAGGAGATCGCGCTGATGGAGGAGGCGTCCGCGATCGCCGAGGCCCTCACCGAGACGGCCATCGCCACCGTGGCGCCCGGCGTGCGCGAGAACGAGGTCTCGGCCGAGGCGATGCGCACGCTCTACCGGCTCGGCGGCGAGATGGCGCACCTCGCGACGCCCTTCGTCGCCTCCGGCGAGCACATGGCCCCGCCGAACCGGCTCTCGACCGACAAGATCATCCGCGAGGGCGACCTGGTGTTCATCGACATCGGCGCGATGTTCAACGGCTACTTCTCCGACATGGGTCGCACGATCATCTGCGGGCGTCCGAGCCGCCGCCAGCAGGAGGTCTACACCGCGGTCTACGAGTCGCTCATGGCCGGCACCGCGGCGATGCGGCCCGGCAACACGAACGACGACGTCGCGGACGCCATCCACGCCGTCGCCGACGCGCACGGGCTCGCTGAGGACTTCATCAGCCTGTTCATCGGGCACGGCGTCGGGGCCGGCGCGAACGAGCCGCCCTACGTCGGCGAGTCGCTGCCCGGCGCGGAGTCGGTGCCGCTCGAGGTCGGGATGACGTTCGCCCTCGAGCCGCTGATCTGGGTGCCCGGCGTCCGCGGCGGCGCGGGCGTGCGCCTGGAGGACACGATCATGGTCGACGAGGCCGGTGGCCGGCCGCTGACGCGGACGGCGTTCGACGAGCGGCTGATGCTCTGACGCCTCCTTGCGGTGGTGAGCAGGGGTGTGATCTAATCGCGTGGTCAAGTGGCCTGACCAGTTGCAAGGAGGAGCGAGCACGATGTCAGAGGGAACCGTCGCAGCGTACGGGAGTGCCGAGGTCGACAGGAGGGCAGGGCTGCCCGCCGACGGCACGCCGAACCCGGCGACCGCCTTCGGCAAGGGGCTCGACACGTCCTTCCTCGGCAAGCCGCACGAGTTCGACCCCCGCCGCGTCTACAGCACGTCGTCCACGGACTGGCAGAGCCGGGTCGACTTCGACCGGCTGCGCGGCGACCGCCTCGCACGCGCGCGGGTCATGATGGAGAAGCACGACCTCGGCGCACTCGTCTGCTTCGTCGGCGAGAACGTCCGCTACATCACGAGCGTCTTCCAGGGCAACTGGAAGAACAACATCTTCATCCGCTACTGCGTGCTCCCGCGCGACGGCGACCCTGTCCTGTTCGAGACCGCCGGCTCGGACCTCGAGTGCGCGAAGATCGACGCGCCGTGGCTGAAGGGCAACATCCGCCCGGCCATCACCTGGAAGTGGTCGCAGACGGCCGAGACGATGATGGCCGACCGGATGGCGCAGTCGATCGTCGCGGTCCTCAAGGAGAACGGCGTCGAGGGCGAGCGGATCGGCGTCGACGTCTACGACCCCGCCGCGGCGGCCGCCTTCGAGCGGATCGGCCTCAGCACGGTCAGCGCGTGGCCGGCGATGTCGGACGCGCGGATCGTCAAGACCCCGGACGAGATCGAGTGCCTGAAGATCTCCTCCGCGATCGGCGACACGTCGTTCTGGAAGATCGAGAACGAGTGGCTCAAGCCGGGCGTCAAGGAGAGCTACATCACCGCGAAGGTCAACGAGTACCTCTACGAGCAGGGCTTCGACTTCGTCTACGACATCATCGTGGCGTCGGGCGGTAACACGAGCCCGTACCGCCGCTGGCACACCGACAAGGTGATCCGCGAGGGCGACCTGGTCATCGTCGACCAGAACGCCGTCGGGCCGGGCGGCTACTTCGTCGACTTCGTCCGCTGCTTCAAGGTCGGCGGCGCCTGGACGCCGAAGGAGAAGGACCTCTACAAGGAGTGCTACGAGTCGATGTACGCGGCGATCGGCGAGATGAAGGCGGGCAACACGACCGCCGACGTCGCCGCCAAGCTGCCGAAGTACGCCGACGACGAGTTCGGCACCGTGACCCTCCAGCAGTTCGCGCACTCGATCGGCCTCTCGCTCTACGAGGGCATGTGGATCTCGCGCGCCTACTCGCTCGAGTACCCGGTCGAGCTGCAGGAGGGCATGTACTTCGCGGCGGAGACGTTCTCGGGCCACCCGGAGCTGGAGCAGACCGTCCGGCTCGAGGAGAACCTGCTCGTCACGAAGGACGGCCCGGTGATCTTCACCAAGCACCGCCACGCGGAAGAGGCGCTCGCGTAGATGGCGTCCCCGCGGGTCCTGATCACGGACCACGTCTTCGGCGGCCTGGAGGTCGAGCACTCGGTGCTCGACCCCCTCGGCGCCGAGGTGATGCACGCGCCGGCCGCCGACGAGGCGACGCTCACCGAGCTCGCCGGCTTCGCCGACGCGATCCTGGTCTGTTACGCGCAGGTCACGCGGCCCGTCATCGAGGCGGCGGCCGCCGCCGGGTGCAAGGTCATCGCCCGCTACGGGATCGGCTACGACAATGTGGACGTGGCAGCCGCGACGGAGCACGGGATCACGGTCACCTACGTCCCGGACTACTGCCTCGACGAGGTCGCCGACCACGCGATGGCGCTCCTGCTGAGCCTGGCCCGCGGCGTCGCCGACGGGTCGCGCGTGGTCCGCGAGGGCGGATGGAAGGTGCCGCAGAGCGCGGTCCACCGCAGCCGCGGCCGGCGGATGAGCCTGATCGGCGTGGGGCGGATCGGCCGCAAGCTCGCCGCGCGGGCGCAGGCGTTCGGCTACGAGGTCACCGGCTTCGACCCCTACGCGAGCGAGCTGCCGGGGATGGCCCGCGCCGACACGCTCGAGGAGGCGGTCGCCGAGGCGGACGTCATCTCGCTGCATGCCCCGCTCACCGAGGACACGCGCCACATCATCGGGCCGGCGACGATCCCGCTCATGCGGCGCTCGCCGATCGTCGTCAACACGGCGCGCGGCCCGCTCGTGGACCTGGAGGCGGCGACGCGCGCGCTCGAGGCGGGCACCATCGGCGGCCTGGCGCTCGACGTCACCGAGCCCGAGCCGCTACCCGCCGGCCACCCGCTGCGTACCCACCCGCGCGCGGTGATCACGCCGCACACGGCGTTCTACTCCGTCGAGGCCCAGGCGGAGCTGCAGCGCCGCGCGGTCGAGGAGGTCGCCCGGGCGCTGCGCGGCGAGCCGCCGCACCGCCCGGTCCCGCAGGCCCTGGTCGGGTCATGACGGCGGCGGCGATCTACCCGGACCTCGCCGGCAAGGTCGCCGTCATCACCGGCGGGTCCGCGGGGATCGGCGCGGCGACGGCGCGCCTGCTCGCGGCCAGCGGCGCCCGGATCGCCGTCTCCGCCCGGCGCCCGGAGCCGGTCGAGGCGATCGTGGAGGAGCTGCGCGCCGGCGGGGCCGACGCGATCGGCTGCATCGGCGACGCCGCCGAGGGCGCCGACATGGAGCGCCTCCACCGGACCGTCGAGGCCGAGCTCGGCCCGGCCGACGTCGTGATCCCGTTCGCGGGCGGGTTCCGCTCCTACACGCCGCTGCAGGACATCACCGAGGACGAGTGGCGCCGCGTGATCGACGACAACCTCACCTCGACGTTCCTGGCCGTCAAGCCCTTCCTCGCGGGGATGATCGAGCGGCGCCGCGGCGCCGTCGTGACGATGGCGTCGAACGTCGCGCGCCACGTCGACGTCCCGCTGACCGCGTCGTACGCGGCCGCGAAGGGCGGCGTCGTGATCTTCACCCGGCACGCGGCGAAGGAGCTCGGGCAGCACGGCATCCGGGTCAACTGCGTCGCGCCGGGCACGACCCTGTCCGAGCGGGTCGACGCGGTGATGCCCGACGACATCCGCGAGAAGGTGACCGCGCTGTCGCCGCTGGGCCGGCTCGGCGTGCCCGACGACTCCGCGCACGCGACCGTGTTCCTCGCGTCGGACGTCTCGTCGTGGATCACCGGGGTCACGCTCGACGTCGCCGGCGGCCGGGTGATGCTGTGAGGACGCCCGTGTGTGCGGATAGGATCGGGAGATCGGACGGGAAGCGCACGTAGTGAGCACGCCACTCCCAGAGTTTCCGGCGATCACGCGCCGCAGCGTCACGATGGACACGGCGGCGTTGATCAAGGACATGATCCTCGACGGGCGCCTCGGTCCGGGCCATCGGCTGCCCTCCGAGCGGACGCTCAGCGAGGCGCTCGGCGTGAGCCGCCCGAGCGTGCGGGAGGCGATCAGGTCGCTGGTCGCCATGCACATCCTCGAGAGCCGGCACGGCTCGGGGACCTACGTGTCGTCGCTGAGCCTCGACGAGCTGCTGCGACCCCTCCAGTTCGTGGTGACGCTGGCCGACAGCGGGATCCGCGACCTGTTCGACGTCCGCGCGCTGATCGAGCCGGGCGCCGCGGCGCTGGCCGCCGAGCGCGCGACCGACGAGGAGCTCGAGATCATCAAGCGCACGGCGCGCGAGAGCACCGCGCCCGAGCTCAACCAGGACGAGCGCGGCGCCTGGGACATCGAGTGGCACGACCTGATCGTGCGCTGCTCACACAACGGTCTGCTGATCAACGTGGCGCAG
The DNA here is from genome assembly GCA_963764385.1 of uncultured Solirubrobacteraceae bacterium. Taxonomy (GTDB): domain Bacteria; phylum Actinomycetota; class Thermoleophilia; order Solirubrobacterales; family Solirubrobacteraceae; genus DATFQI01. The sequence goes on from CAVXSJ010000015.1 coordinate 45,998, forward strand.
AGCATCGGCAAGCTGTCAGTCGAGAGCCGGGCGATCACGGTCCGGGTGCCCGGCATCCTCGATCAGGCGGTCGTCGACCACCGGAAGATCGCCAGCGCGATCTGCGCGCGGAAGCCCGCCGCCGCGCAGAAGGCGATGCACCGCCACCTGGACCACGTCCGGGTGAGCCTGTTCGCCGCGCTCGACGCGGAGGACGCGGCCGACAGCTGAGGGAGGCGTCAGTCGAGCCGAGGGTGGACGCGCCCTCGTTCGACCGTCACGTGCGCGGCAAGGCCCAACGCCGCCAGGCACGCGACCAGGCCGCAGACGCCCGGCCACCCGAACTGCACGTACGAGCGGACGCCGAGCCACGAGCCCGCCGCGCCGCCCAGGAAGACGCACGTCATGTACGCCGTGTTGAGCCGGTTCCGCGCATCGCTGCGCAGGGCGAAGATGCGCGTGTGGTTGGCGACCATGCCCGACTGCATCGAGACGTCGAGCAGGAGCGTCCCCAGGGCGAGCGCCGCGAGCCCGATCGTCCCGCCGCTGGCGCCCCCGAGCAGGATCGCGCCGGCGGCGAGCGTCCCCGCCATCGAGAACACGTTGACCGGGTCGGGCCCGAGCCGGTCCGCGAGATGGCCCGCGACCGGCACGCACGCCATCACGCCGATGTCCACCAGCGCGAGCAGCCCGACCGCCCGCGTCCCGAGCCCGTAGACCGGCCCGGTCAGCAGGAGCGCGACGCCGGTCCAGACCGCGGTGAAGCTCGCGAACACGGTTGCCTGGTAGAAGCACGACCGCCGCAGCTCGGGCTCGGTGCGCAGGAGCCGCATCGGCTCGGCGAGCAACGCCAGATAGGGCTGCCGCGACGGGGCAACGGAGCGCGGCATCGCGATCGCGAGCGTGGCCGCCATGCCGAGGGCGAGCACCGCCGCGGCGACGTAGACGCCCTGCCACCCGAGCCAGTCGGCCGCGCCGCCGCCGGCCGCCCGGCCGATGAGGATCCCCGCCGTCGAGCCGCTGAGCACGATCCCGAGCACCGCGCCGCGGCGCTCGGCCGGCACGCGGCCGGCGGCGAACGGGGCGATGACCTGCGCGGACGTGGTCGTCAGGCCGACGACGGCGCTCGCGGCGACGAGCACCGCGAGGTCCGGCGCGCGGCTCGCGGTGAGCAGCGCCGCGCCGGTGACGCCGAACATCGCGATGACCAAGGTGCGATGGGGGATTCGGTCGCCGAGGGGGACCAAAAAGAAGATGCCGGCGGCGTATCCGAACTGCACCGCGGTGACCACGAGCGTCGCCGCCGCGGGCGACACGCCGAGGTCGCCGGCGATCGCAGGGCTGATCGATTGGGGGAAATAAAGGTTTCCGACCGCTGCGCCGCTCGCCACAGCCAGCAGGAGGAGCAGTCCTTTGTGCATCAATGGTTGGAAGTCTAAGCTTCGTTGGGCCGGTCTCGAGGCAGGCATTCCGAGCACAGATGGCCGCATCAGCCACACCGCTCGCACCCTCTCCTAGCATCGCTGCCTCAGGGTCGGCCCGTCGGGTTTCGCCGGTCGTCGGTAGCGCATCCATGTAGGTCCCCACTTGAGGAGGCAGGGAGTTGAGACTGTTGCGAGAAAGGCAGCGGCTGCTTCGGTTGTCCGCGTCGGTGTTCGCCATCACGGCGATCGCAGTGGGTGTCACGGCGTGCGGCTCCGACGACGAGTCGTCGGGCGATTCGGCGAGTAGCGGAACCAAGCAGGGCGCGGTCGAAGTGTCAGCCCGATGCCGCGGCGCTCAAGCACCGCGAGATCCCGGCGAGCCTCGATCCCGAGGGCTCCGTCCCGCCGATCGAGGACATGACCGTCCGCTCGAGCGATCTCGGTACCGATCAGTCGTACAAGCCGACGTGGTGGAACACGCTGAGCCTCACCGACGACGAGGTCCAGGAGGTCTGCGAGAAGAAGCTCAAGGCGGTCTACCTCGACTGGGACAAGGTCCTCTACAACCAGGTCATCCGCGGCGGCGCGAAGGACGTGCTGGCCGCGCTGAACATCGAGCTGGTCCGCGAGACCAGCTTCAACTTCGACCCGAACGCACTCCAGGGCGACGTACAGGCCGTCCTGCCGCTGGACCCCGACATCATCTTCACGGGCGGCACCATCGACCCGACGCAGATGGCGACGCTGCTGGAACCGGCCCGCGCCAAGGGCATCCAGATCGTGTCGTGGGGCGTCGGCGCGAAGGGCTGGGAGATCGGCAAGGGCAAGCCGATGACCTCGATGGTCGCGTACGACTTCTACGCCCTGGGCCAGCAGATGGCCAAGGCGGTCTGCGCCAAGTACCCCGACGGGGCCAAGCTCGGCTACCTGCACTGGATCAACAACTTCTCGTCGATCCGTCTGCGTGAGCAGGGCTTCCTCGAGGGCCTCAAGAAGTGCCCGAAGATCGAGGTCATCGCCGACGGCGGCGAGGCCGACCCGACCAAGCCGAACTCGGGCTACAAGGACCCGAACGCGTCCCAGCCCACCACCGAGGCGTTCCTGACCCGCCATCCCGAGGTCAACGTCCTGTTCGGCGCCTGGGAAGATCCCCCGGCGCTCGGCCATCTCGCCGCGATTCGCAGCCGGAACAAGCTCGGCAAGGTCGACATCGTGACGATGGACCTCGGGCCGACCGGCGCCGAGCAGCTCAAGGACCCGAAGGGGACCATCACCGTCGACATGGCGCAGGACATCTACGACGGTGGGCGCGCGATGGCGCTGACCGCGGCGATGGCCGCCATCGACAAGGAACCGCCGCCGTTCGTGATCATCCCGACGTTCGCGACGACCGGCGACACTCTCGAAGACGCCTGGGCCATGATGCACGGACCCTCCTTCCCGTGCTGCGGCGAGTGACCTAAGCGACTCGAGGCCGGCCTCCACCGGGCGGGCCATGCTCAAGGGCATGGCCCGCCCGCGCGGCCGTTCTTCCCGGCGATCCGATGACTCCGACGTCCCCGACTACGACCACCATCGACCCGCCTGCGGCGGCCGAGGCCGCGCTCGACATGCGCGGCATCGGCATGCGCTTCGGCGACCAGTGGGTGCTGCGCGACGTCACCTACACCGTGCGCCGCGGCTCCGTCCACGGCGTGGTCGGCCACAACGGGGCCGGCAAGTCGACGCTGATGAAGATCGCGCTCGGCGGCTACAAGCCCGTCGAGGGCACGCGTCAGGGTCGGCGGCGAGGAGCTGACCTTCTCCAAGCCCGCGGAGGCCCGCGACCTCGGGGTCGGGATGGTCCTGCAGGAGCACAGCCTGATCGGCACGCTGAACGGGCTGGACAACATCTTCCTCAACGCGGAGCCGATCACCCGCCTGCACATCCTCAGGCGCGGCGAGGAGCGCCGCGAGGCGCTCGAGCTGTGCGAGCGGCTCGGGATCGCGCCCTCGGTGCTGCGGCGGCCCGTGGTCGAGATGAGCCCGGTCGAGCAGCAGATGGTCGAGATCGCCAAGGCGATGCGGCTCGGCCGCGACGTGCTGATCCTCGACGAGCCGACGGCGCCGCTGAGCGCCAAGGAGATCGGTGTGCTGTTCGGCGTGATCCGCAGCGCCGCGGCGCTCGGGACGGGGATCGTGCTGATCACCCACCACCTCAACGAGATCTTCGCGGTGACCGACGAGGTCACGTGCCTGCGCGACGGCGCGACGACCCTCTCCAAGAAGACGGCCGACACCAACCTCGACGAGGTCATCAGCGCGATGCTCGGCAGCCGCCGGGAGAAGATCGACCGCGCGGCCGCCCCGGCCCGCGAGACCGACTTCGGCAAGGAGCCCAAGCTCGCCGTCCGCGATCTGCACGTCGGCGACAAGCTCACCGGCGTCTCGTTCGAGCTCCGGCCGGGGGAGATCCTGGGGATCGCCGGGCTCGTGGGCAGCGGCCGCTCGACGCTGATGCGGACCCTGTTCGGCGACGTGCGGCCCCTCCAGGGCGACATGCTGCTCAACGGGAAGCCCTACAAGCCGAAGTCGCCCTCCGACGCGATCCTGGAGAAGATCTACCTGATCCCTGAGGACCGGGGCGTGCACGGCCTCGTCCTCACCGAGACGATCGCCAACAACGTCGCCATGCCGGTCCTGCGCCGGCTCGCCTCGGCGGGCCTGCTGCGCGCGTCCGGCGCGACGAAGCTCGCGAAGGAGTTCAGCGCCAAGCTCGACATCCGGGCCCGCGGCCCGCGCCAGATCGTCGGCGAGCTCTCCGGCGGCAACCAGCAGAAAGTGGTGCTGGCCAAGTCGCTCGCCGTCGACGCCGAGGTGCTCCTGCTCGACGAGCCGACGTTCGGCATCGACATCGGCGCCGCCGCCGATCTCATCGGGCAGGTGCGCTCGATGACGGACTCGGGGCGCGCCGCGATCTGGGTGAGCTCCGATCTACAGGAGCTCTTGAAGGTGGCCGACCGCGTCCTGCTTCTCGCCGACGGCGAGATCCGGCAGGTCGTGCACAGCGGCGATCCGGACTTCAGCGAGCCGTCGCTGCTCCGGGCCATGCAGCGTCGACAGAGTCAGAGCAGTTCCCAAGGAGGAGAGGCGTGAACAGCGCGGACGTGCAAGTCGAGCCAGAGGCCCCGCCCTCGCCTCCTCGCCCCGACCTGCGGCAGCGCCTGTCCGTCGCGATCCGCGAGTCGCTGCGGCGCGCGTGGCGGGGCGAGAACTCCGGCGTGCTGATCATCGTCGTCCTGGTCACGATCGGGGTGTTCGGGATCGCGCTGCGCGACACCTCGTACCTGAGCTCGGAGAACCTGCTGAGCATCGTCGAGCAGACGACGCCGATCACGATCATGGCCATCGCCACGGTGTTCGTGATCTCCTCGGGGAGCTCGACCTCTCGTTCGCGTCGGTCGTCCCGGTGTCGGCCTACATCGCGGCGATCCTGATGCGCGACGGCTCGCCGTTCCTGGTCGGCGCCGCCGCCGCGCTCGGCTTCGGCCTCCTGGTCGGGCTCGTGAACGGGCTCGTCACCGTCGGCTTCAAGATCCCCTCCTTCGTGGTGACGCTGGGCACCATGGGGATCGTCACGGGCCTGTCGGAGCGCCTCACGAACAGCCAGTCGGTGTCGGTCGGCAACGAGAAGTTCCTCTCCGTGTTCGGTCAGGGCGACCTCGGCCCCGTGCCGGCGCTGATCGCCTGGACGGTCGTGGTGGTCGTCGTCGCGCACGTGATCCTCGCCTTCACGCCCGCGGGGCGCGCGCTGCTCGCGACCGGCGCGAACATGAACGCCGCGCGCTTCTCCGGCATCAGGACGAACCGGATGAAGGTGGGCGCGCTGATGGCGAGCGGGTTCGCCGGCGCGCTGGCGGGTCTGCTCTACGCCGGCCAGTTCGGCGCGGCCACGTACACGCTGGGCACGTCCGACCTGCTGACGGCGATCGCCGCCGCGATCATCGGCGGGACGGTGCTCACCGGAGGCAAGGGCAGCGTGATCGGCGCGCTCGTCGGCTCGCTGCTGATCGGCATCCTCAACAACGGCCTGATCATCCTCGGGCTGGCGGACCCCGAGCAGCTGATGGCCCGCGGCGTGATCATCATCGCGGCCGTCGTGTTCAGCGCACGGGCCGGCGCGCGAGCGGCCGGCGGAACGAGCAACGGCCTCTTCGCCCGCCTGCGCCGTCGGCGCGCCGCGGCACCGACCTGATCGGCGGCCACGGAAGAGATCTCCGCAATCTTCATATTTGGCGAACGTCGCGCCGCATATGCTTGCCCGCATGGAGCTTCGCGACCTGCGGGCGTTCGCTGCCGTCGTCGAGCTCGGGGGGATGACGCGCGCCACCAAGCGCCTGCACATCGTGCAGTCGGCGGTCTCGCAGGCCGTCAAGCGGCTCGAGCAGGAGTTCGGCGAACAGCTCCTTGAGCGGCGCTCCGACGGCGTGCGGCCCACCCCGGCCGGCGTCGTGCTCGCCAACGGCGCGCAGCGCATCCTCGACGCGGTGGACCGCCTGGAGGCGGAGATGGCGACCTACCGCGGTCAGCCCAAGGGCGTCGTCAACCTCGGCGTCATGTCGACGATCGCGCCGGTCCTGATCGCGCCGCTGGTGCGGACCATGGACATCCGGCTCCCGGACATCCGGCTGCGGCTGAAGGAGGGGGTGGCCGGCGACCTGCTCGAGGGCCTCCGGCTCGGCAGCCTCGACCTCATCGTCACGATCGGCTCCGTCTCGCCGGAGGACATGGCGCGGGTGGACGTCGGACGGCTGCCGCTGTGCGTCGTCGTCTCCTGCCAGCACCGCCTGGCGAAGCAGCCGACGGTGCGCTTGGAGGAGGTCTCCGAGGAGTCGTGGATCACCTTCCCGCCGCCGAACCCGGCGCGCCGCTGGCTCGAGGACAACGCCCGGCACGCCGGCTTCCGCCCGATCGTCTCGGCCGAGATCGAGACCCTGACCCAGCTCAAGGCCTTCGTCGAGGCGGGGCACGGGATCGCGCTGCTCCCGCAGGCGGTCGTCACGCTCGAGGAGCGGACCAACGCCCTTCGCTCGATCCCGATCGAGCCCGGGAGCCACGTGCAGATCGGCTACATGCACCGGCCCACCCGCAACGGGCTCGCGATCACGCAGCTGACCGCGGTGCTCGAGGAGCAGCTGCTGCTCCTCGCCGACGACGGCGAGGACGCCTCAGGGCTCCTCGTCGGCGCCGCCTAGCGCCGCCTGCGCTCCCATTCGCATCCCAGATGCGCGCATCAGCCGAAACGGTCGGGCGCAAGCCTACGATCGGTGCCATGTCCGCGATCCCGGAAGCCGGCGTCGTCACGAGCATCTCGCGCGCGCTGTGGTTCACCGGCCCGCGCCAGGCCGAGCTGCGGGCCGAGCCGGTCGGGTCGCCGGGCGAGGGCGAGGTGCTCGTGAGCAGCATCGTGTCGCTGATCAGCCCGGGCACCGAGATGCTGATCTACCGCGGCGAGGCCACGCCCGAGGCCTCGCTCGACCTGCTGATGAAGAAGGGCCGCCTCGACTACCCGGTCAAGTACGCGTACCAGGTCGTCGGGCGCGTGGACGAAGCCGGGCCGGGCGCCAGGCACGCCGAGGGCGACCTGGTGTTCGCGAGGCATCCCCACCAGGACCGCTTCGTCGTCCGCGACGACCCGAGTCTCGTGCTCTCGATCCCGGCGGGCCTCCCGCCCGAGCGCGCCGTGTTCGCCAACCTGGTCGACGTGGCGGTCAACGCCGTGCACGACGCGCCGATCCGGATCGGCGACGCCGTGGTGGTCTACGGGGTGGGCATCATCGGCAGCGTGTGCGCGCAGCTCGCGCGCGCGACGGCCGGCACGGTGATCGTCGTCGACGGCCTGGAGTCGCGGCGCGCCCTCGCCCGCGAGTGGGGCGCCGACGCCGCCGTAGATCCGAGCGAGGCGCCCGCGGCGATCCGCGAGCTGACCGCCGGGCGCGGCGCCGACGTGTCGATCGAGGCCAGCGGCACCTCGGCCGCCCTGCAGGCGGCGATCGAGGCGACCGGCATCGAAGGCACGGTCGTGGCCGTCACCTTCTTCGGCAGCCAGGACGTTCCGCTCCGCCTGTCACCCGAGTTCCACCTGCGGCGCCAGCGGATGGTCAGCACCCAGCTCAGCAGCGTCGGATCGGGCCTCCAGCCGCGCTGGAGCTTCGCCCGCCGGATGAACGTCGTGCTCGAGCTCCTCCGCACCGAGCGGGTGCACGTCCACGCGATGCACACGTTCCCGTTCGACCAGGCGCCCGAGGCGTACCGCCTCTTGGACGCCCAGGCGAACGAGACGCTAGGCGTGACGCTCCACTACTAGCCCTGGATCCACCGATTCCCGCGGCGCCTCGACACCGTGGCCGTTCGCCAGAGCCGATCGGCCGGAAAACCCAGGTGGCCCACCACATGAGATTGCGGCCGATCGCCTCCGACTCGGCCGAGCGAAGCGGTGGTGAGGCCTCCGGCCGAGACAGTGCGCCGAGTCATCCACGGATGATCGGCGGATCCAGGGCTTAGCCGGCGTTCTCGGCTCCGTCGACGGGCAGCGTCACGCCCGAGAGGTGCGGTGGCGCGTCGAGCAGCATCCACACCCCGACCGCGGCGACGTCCTCGGGCGGCGCGATGTGCCCGTTGGGGCTGAGGCTGTTGAGCGTCTCGTACCCCGCGTCCGCGTCGCCGTCGCCGACGTCCTTGGCGACGTCGTAGAGCATCTGCGTGTCCATCGAGGACGGGCACAGAAGGCTGCAGCGGATGTTGTCGGCGCCGTGCTCGATCGCGATCGAGCGGGTCAGGCCGGCCAGCGCGTGCTTGGACGCGACGTAGGCCGGAACGTCCTTCCAGCCGCGGAAGGCGAGCGACGAGCCCGTGTTGACGATCACGCCGCCGCCGTGCTCCTGGAAGACCGGGATCGCATGCTTCATCCCGAGCCAGGCGGCGTAGAGGTTGACGCGCATGATCTTCCAGAGATCCTCGTCGTCGTACTCGAGGAACGGCCGCACCGGCCCCTGGATGGCCGCGTTGTTGAAGATCGCGTCGAGCCGCCCGTAGCGGTCGACCGCCGCCTTGACGAACCCCTTGACGTCGTCCTCGTTGGTGACGTCGGCGGGGTGGGGGACGATCTCGCCGCCTCCGCTCGCGCGCGCGGCGACCTCCTCGAGGCCGTCCGCGTTGAGGTCGACGGCGATCACGCGGACGCCGCGGGCGCTCAACTGCTCCACCGCCTTGGAGCCGAGCCCGCCGGCCGCCCCGGTGGCGATCACTACTCGTTCCTCAGCCATGCAGGTCTCCTCCTCGGTTGGCGCCGGCGACCATCGCCGGCATCTGGTTCTTGAAAGCTCCGACGTCGATCACGAGGCGGCCGACGGCCTCGCCGGCCTCCAGCGCGCTGAACGCCGCTTCGGCCTCGTCCAGTGCCAGCACGCGGTCGACCACGACCTGCACCAGGCCCTCGGACACGAGCCGGATGACGTGTTCGATGTCGTCGCGCTGTCCGTACCGCGACCCCACCACCGAGATCTCCTGGAGCACCAGGTGCGGCGAGGGGAACGTGAACGCGCCGCCGACCCCGTAGCCGACCGCGACGATGCGACCGCCCGGGCGCACGAGCTCGGTGGCGTCGGCCATCGTCGTCTCGCGGCCGACCGTGTCGACGACGACGTCGAAGCCGAGCCCGCCGGTCCGGTCGAGCAGCTCCGCCTCCATCTCGGGGGCGTCCGCGCTCACGACGTCGAGGCCCATCAGCCGGGCGTGGTCGATCGCGCGGGCGGAGCGCTCGACGCCGACGGCGCGCGCGCCCGCGGCGACGGCCACCTGCAGGGCGTGGATGCCGACGCCGCCGAGCCCGATCACCGCGACGCGGTCGCCGGCGTGGACCTCACCGCGGGTGGCGACAGCCCGGTAGGCGGTGCCGAGGGCGCACGTCAGCGGGGCGGCGTGGACGGGATCGATGCCGGGCGGCACCACGAGCAGGCGGTCGAGCGGGACGACCATCTCCTCGCGCAGCCCACCGGGCTCGGTGAAGCCCGCCCGGACCCGCGGCCGCCGGCAGATGTTCTCGTCGCCGGCGCGGCAGCGGTCGCACATGCCGCACGGCCACACGTTGTAGACCGTGACGAGCGTCCCGGGGCGAGCGCGCCCGCAGGGTCGGATTCGAGCACGCGGCCCGCGATCTCGTGCCCGGGGACGTGGGGGAGCGGGAGCGTGCCGCTGAAGGGCATCTTCCCGCGCGCGATCTTCACGTCGCTGAAGCAGACGCCGCACGCCAGCACCTCGATCCGGGCGTGGCCCGGGAGGAGCGGCTCGGGCTCGAGCTCGGCAAGCTCGAGCGGCGCGTCGTACGCGGTGACGACGACGCCCTTCATGCCTCGGATCCCGTGGCGTACATGCCGTCGCGACGGTATCGGCGCACCGCGCTCGCGCGGGCGTTGTGGTCATCGCGGGCAACCAGAAGTATGGCCGGCGGGACCAGGCCCGGACCTATGATCGCCGCGCCGGCCGGCGAGCCGGACGGCTCGCCAACCACGAGGAGATCCAACGATGGGAACTGACGCGCCCGCGGCCGGGCAGGTGCGCTTCGACGACGAGCAGGGCGCCTGGATCGTCGAAGCCTACGAGGACGTCATCGAGGTCCTGCGCGATCAGGTCCACTTCTCGGCCGTCAACTCGATCGGCATCGCGCCGTTCTCGACCATGCGGCCCGAGGTGCGCGCCGTGCTCGAGGCGGGCCTGCCGCGGTTCCCGGGGATCATCGAGATGGACCCGCCCCGGCACACGAGCTACCGGCGGCTGGTCAACGAGGGCTTCACCCCCCGGCGGGTGGCCGCGCTCGAGCCGCGCATGCGCGCGATCGCCGACGACCTGCTGGACGGGCTGACGGGCGAGACCGGCGCGGACTTCGTCCGCGTGTTCGGCGACCCCCTGCCGATCCGCGTGATCAGCGAGATCCTCGGCGTGCCGACCGAGGACACCGACCGCGTGCAGCACCTCAGCGACTCGTTCCGCACGCTGGAGGCGGGCACGATCGGCACCCTGCCGCTCGAGACGCAGATCGAGACGGCCGAGCGGTTCGTCGAGTTCCAGCGCTACGTCGACCGCATGGTCGACGAGCGGCGGCGGGAGCCCGGCCAGGACCTCGTGAGCGTGCTCGTGGCGACGCCGCTCGCCGGCGAGCGCCCGCTGACGCAAGAGGAGCTCGTCTCGACGGTCATCCACCTGCTGTTCGCGGGCCAGGAGACCACCACCCGGCTGCTGGCGAGCATGATCAACCTGCTGCTGTCGGACCGCTCCTTGTGGGAGCGGGTGACCGCGGAGCCGGAGGTCATCCCGACCGCGATCGAAGAGTCGCTGCGGCTCGAGCCGCCCGTCACGTACCACCTGCGCCAGGCCAAGGCCGCGGTCACACTGGGCGGCGCCGAGCTGGCGCCGGGCGACGCGCTCCACCTCGTGTTCCGGCGCGCGAACCGGGACCCCGACGTGTTCTCCGACGCCGACGTGCTCGACCTCGATCGCGGCAACGCCAGCCGGCATCTCGGGCTGGGCCGAGGCATCCACTTCTGCGTCGGCGCGCCGATCGGGCGGCTCGAGGCGAAGGTCGCGCTCGAGGCGCTCACCCAGCGCGTCCCGTCGCTGCGGCTCGTGCCGGACCGCCCTCCGGAGCGCGAGCAGCACGCGATGCTGGGCGGCCTGGGCTCGCTCCCCGTCGAGTGGGACCGAGTCGAGCCGCGCTAGCGGGCCGGATGGAGCTCCACGTGTACCAGTCGATGTGGGCCATGGACGGCCTGCCGTGGCGCGGCGCGACCCCGTGGACGCTCGAGGAGCGCCTCGACCGGATCGCGGACGCCGGCTTCGAGGGCGTCAACGTGTCGTTCACCGACGCGGCCGCGGCGCGCACGATGTGCGCCGCCGCCATCGAGCGCGGGCTGCGGATCGCGGCCTCCGGCTTCCCGACCACCGTCGCCGAGCTCGAGCCCGTGCTCGCGACGATCGACGCCGTCGGCCGCGAGCACGTCGATCACCTGAACCTGCAGCCCAACGTGCGGCCCCGCACCGTCGGCGAGTGCCTGCCGTACCTCCTCGGTTGGCACGACCTGGCCGAGGCCGCGGGCGTCCCGATGTACGTCGAGACGCACCGCGACCGCATGACGACCGACCTGCACTTCACGCTCGACCTGCTCGACGCCGTCCCGGACCTGCGCCTCACCGCGGACCTCTCGCACTTCCTCGTGGGGCGCGAGTTCGCGTGGCCGGTCAGCGCTCACAACCACGAGCTGATCCACACCGTGCTGCGCCGTGCCCGCGCGATCCACGGGCGCGTCGCGAGCCGCGAGCAGGTCCAGATCCAGCCCTCGTTCCCGCACCACCGCGAGCTGGTCGAGCTGTTCGCGGGCTGGTGGGAGTACGGCCTCCGGCACCTGCGCGAGACGCTCGAGGACGACGCGGTGATCGTGTTCACCGTCGAGCTCGGGCCGCCCCGCTGGTACGCGATCACGGGCGCCGACGGCGAGGAGCTGTCCGACCGCTGGGCCGAGTCCCTGCTGCTACGAGAGTTGATCCGCGACGTCTGGTCGCGGCTGGAGATCAAGGAGATCGCATGACGTCCGGCGAGCCGTTCACCAACCACGTGGAGTTCGTCGGCTACGACGACCTCGACGGCCGCCCAGGCTTCAAGCTGGCGCTCCACGAGGCCGGCGACCGGTTCTACCTCTACGTCGCCTCGCTGTGGCACAGCGGCTGGAGCATCGTCGACGTCACCGATCCGAGCTCGCCGCGGTTCGTGCGCTGGATCCCCGGCCCGCCGAACACGTGGACGATCCAGGTCCAGATCGCCGAGGGCCGGATGATCACCGCCCTCGAGCACATCCCCGCCGGGTGGGGCGGCGACACGGACACGCCCCCGCAGGAGGGCTTCCTGATCTGGGACCTGGCGGATCCGGAGGACCCGCAGCAGATCGGCCACTGGCGCAGCGGCGCGCGCGGGACCCATCGCAACTACTACGACGGCGGACGCTACGTTCACGCGACCACGACGCTGCCGGGCTTCGACGGGCACGTCTACGGGGTCGTCGACATCGACGACCCGTCGGCGCCGGAGCTGGTCGGCCGCTGGTGGTGGCCGGGCCAGAACACGGACGGGGGCGAGCAGTTCACCGAGCGCGACGCCAACAAGCGCACCCGCTACCGCCCCTACGTGCTCGACTCGGGGGTGGCGCACCCCGCGGTGTCGCTGCACGGAGGCCCCTATCCCGTCGGCAACCGCGTCTACGCGCCGTACATGCGCGCCGGCCTGGTCATCCTCGACATCGAGGACCTCGCGCGGCCGCAGCTCGTCGGCTCGCTCGACGTGTCGCCGCCGCTGGGGAGCAGCATCGCCCTGCACAGCGCGATCCCGCTGCCCGACCGCGAGCTCGTGATCATCAACTCCGAGGCGCTCAACGAGCGCTGCCGCGAGCCGCTCAACTACGCCGCCGTCGTCGACGTGAGCGACGAGACCGACCCGGTGCTGATCTCGATGTTTCCCGTGCCGGAGCCGCCCGAGGGCTACCCGCACGAGACGTTCTGCGAGAAGGGCGGGCGCTTCGGCCCCCACAACCAGCACCAGCCCCAGAACCAGGCCGTTCTGCAGCCGAGCGGCAACCTGATCTACCTGACGTACTTCAACGCCGGGCTGCAGGTGTACGACATCTCGAAGCCGTACGCGCCGCGGATCGTCGGGCACTACATCCCGGGCGACCCGGTCGAGCGGCGCGGGGTGCTGCCGGTCGACCTCGTGACGCAGGTCGAGGACGTCCTCGTGGACCGCCGCGGCTACGCCTACCTGTCGGAGAAGAACTCGGGCGTGACGATCGTGCGCTACACCGGCGACTGATCGCCGCCGGACGGCCGCCGCGCGACGCGGTAGCGGTTCGACGGCCGGCCCACGGCCTGCGGCACCCGCACCAGCTCGGCGAGGGAGACGGCCTCGAGGTAGTCGAGGTAGCGTCGCGCGGTGACCCGCGCGACGCCGACGCCCTCGCCGACCTCCGCCGCCGTGATCGGCTCCGCCGCGACCCGCAGCTCCTGCCACACGAGCCTGAGCGTCGAGCGCTTGAGGCCCCGCGGCAGCTGGCGCAGGGTCGCTCCGCTCAGGCGCAGCGCGTCGACGTCCTCCTGCGCGAGCTCGGTGCGGTTGAGGGTGCGATCCCGCCGCGCGAACGACACGAGCGCGTCATGGAGGCGCTGCGGGGCGAACGGCTTGACGAGGTACTCGACGGCGCCCAGCTGCATGCAGCTGCGGATGCTCGTGGCGTCGCGCGAGGCGCTGACCACGATCACGTCGACGGGGATGGAGTCGGCGCGCGTCTGGCGCAGGAACGAGACGCCGTCGCCGCGGGGCATCGTCAGGTCGAGGATGAGCAGGTCCGGCACCAGCTCCTCGAGCGCGTTCGCCGTCGCGTCCAGGTCGTCGCAGGTCGCGGCGACGGAGAACGCGCAGTGCGCGTTGACGATGCGACGGTGCAACTCGGCGACCCGTGGGTCGTCCTCGGCGATGAGCACTCGCCAACGGCCGGGCGCGCGCTCTTGCGGCGCGGTGATGGGTGCGACTTGCATCTCCTCGTTCCCTCTGGAAGGGATCCCTCGGAGTGATGTCTACCACGGAACGCGCAAATTGGCCAGACCACTTGCCACCGTGCTAGTGCCGCGGGATCGACACCTCGAACGTCGTGCCCTGGACGTGGCGTCTCACGTCGATGGTCCCGCGCGCCGCCGTGACGGCCGCCGCGGCGAGCGTCAGCCCGACCCCGGCGTGTTCCGTCTTCGACGAGAACCCACGCGTGAACAGGCGGTCCATCGCGGTCACCGGCAGCCCCGCGCCGTGGTCGCGGACGGTGATGGTCAGCATCTCGTCGTCCTCGGCCAGCCGCAGCTCGACGCGCCGGCGGTCCGGCGGCATCCGGTCGACGGCGTCGAGCGCGTTGTCGAGCAGGTTGCCCACCACCGTGACCGCATCGGCCGCGGACAGCCGCGCGGGCAGCGCGCTGAGGCTGCTGGTGGCGTGGAGGGTCAGATCGATGCCGCGCTGGCGGGCGAGGTTCATCTCGGCGAGCACGAGCGCGGCGATGATCGGGTCGCCGATCGAGTCGACGGTCGCGCTGTAGGTGCGGTGGTGGCTCTTGGTCAGCTCGTCGACGAACTCCGTCGCGGCCGAGTACTCGCCCAGCGCCAGGAGGCCGTGCACGGCGTGGACGTGGTTGGCGTACTCATGCGTCTGCTCGCGGAGCGCGCCCACGACGCGCGTGAGGGCCGACACGTGGCGGGCTCGCACGTCGAGCAGCTGAGCGGTCGCGATCGCGACGGCGGCGTGCTCGCCGAACGCGGTCAGCAGATCCACCAGGCGGTCGGGCCAGTCGCCGACGTGCGCGCGGTAGACGTTCAGCACGCCGAGCGTCTCGTCGTGGAAGGTCAACGGCGCGGCCGCCATCGAGCGGTAGCCCTGGATGGCCGCGAAGCGCCGCCACGCGTCGGCGTAGGCGCGCCGCGTGTACGGGTGGTTGTCCATGTCGGCGATCGTCACCGGGCGCCCCGCCTGCAGCGCCCAGCCGGCCTGGCCGCGGCCCTCGACGATGAAGCGGCTCGACAGGAACCCCTCGTACTCGGGCGTGAGCTCGTAGGAGCCGGCGAGCCGCAGCGACTTCGGCGTCTCGACCATCAGGACGCTGGCCGAGGTCGCGCCGACCACCCGGGTCGCGGCCTCGGCGATCGTGTCGAGCGTCGTCCGCAGGTCGCCGCCCTCGTGGACCGAGCGGCTGACCTCGAGCAGGGCCGTCACCTGGTGTGCCGCGACGTCCGCGTCGCCGTTCACCGCCACGTCCTTTCGGCCCTTTCTGGTGACCGGAACCATTGATGGTGGCGTGGTGCGTCCATAGCGTCGGCCACGACATGACAGCAGGGAACACACACGACGGGGCGATGGGTGCCACGGACGACGTCATCGAGGTCGATCTGCTGGGCCGGCGCGTCTCCGTCCTCGACATCTCGCGAGAGCTCGGTCCCGACATCCCGATCTACCCGGGGCATGTCGGCGTCGCGTTCTGGGACCACCTGACGCACGAGCAGGTCCGCCGGCAGCGCGTGGACCCCGCGTCGTCGTTCGGCGGTTACGCCGTGCGTGGCATCGTGGCCTCCGAGCACGTGTCGACGCACGTCGACGCGATCTGGCACTTCAACCGCGAGCGACCGGACCTGACCATCGACAAGGTCGGCTTCGACCAGCTGATCACCCCGGCCGCATGGATCGACGTCAGCGACGTCGCGCCGCAGACGCACATCACCGCCGACCGCGTGCGCCGCGCGCTCGACGACGCGGAGGTCGAGTTGCGTCCCGGTATGACGCTCCTCTACTACACCGGCGTCTCGCGCCTCTGGCACGATCCGCTGCGCTTCACGGCGGAGTACCCCGGGCTCGACGCCGAGGCCAGCAACTGGCTCCTCGATCAGGGGCTCGTCAACCTCGCGACGGACGCACCGAGCACCGATCACCCCGCGGACACGGCGTATCCCAACCACTTCACCCACGGACAGCGGCTCGTGATCCACACCGAGATGGTCGCGAACATCGACCGCATCCCTCGGCACGACGGCTTCTGGACCGCGTTCTTCCCGCTGAAGCTCCAGGGCGGCACCGGGGCCCCCGCACGGGCCATCGCACTGTGGCCCGCAGACTGACCGACCGACGAATTGGAGACACCTTCGATGACGAGCTCGACGCGCTTCTCGCTCTGCCAGCTCGCGGTACCGGACCAGACCTTCGAGGAGGACGTCGCGCTCGCCCGCGACCTGGGCATCGGCCTCGCCATCGATCACGACAAGCTCGGCGATCCGGCCGACGACGACCGGCTGATCGAGCTGATGCGCGAGAACGGCGTCGCGGCCACGATCTGCATCGCCCAGCCGATGACCATCCTCCCCAGCGGCTTCGTGCCGGAGCCCGTCGACGTCGACGAGCGCATGGCGCGGATCAAGGACGGGATCCGCCGGCTCGCGCGCTTCGACCCGCACACCGTGTTCGTCATCACCGGCCCCGAGGGCGAGTTCGGCCGCGACGCGCGCGGCATGGTCGTCGAGCGCCTGCGCGAGCTCCAGGAGGTCGCCGGCGAGGCCGGGGTCGGGCTCTCGCTCGAGCCGATGCGCGAGGAGAACCGCGACTGGTTCAGCATGATCTGCAGCGTCGGCGAGACCGTCGAGCTGATCGAGGAGGTTGGCGGCGACATCGGGATCGTGTACGACATGTGGCACATGTGGAACACGACCGACGTCCTCCCGATGACGGAGAAGTACGGATCGCTCGTCACCGGCGTGCACGTGTGCGACCACCGTGAGCCGACGCGCAGCGCGATGGACCGCGTGCTGCCGGGCGACGGCACGATCGACATGCCGGCCATGATCACCGCGCTCGAGAAGGGCGGCTTCACCGGCTGGTGGGACCTGGAGATCTTCTCCGACGACGGCCGCGCCGGAGACGACTTCCCGGACTCGATCTGGAAGCGGCCGACACGCGAGTGGGTCGCCGAGGGCAAGGAGAAGTTCGATCGGATCTACGAGGCCACGCACGACGCGCAGGCGTCCTGATGAGCGCGGCGCGCGCGCTGTGGTTCACCGGACCGCGGGTGCCGGCGCTCCTCGAGGAGGACGTCGCCGACCCGGGGCCCGGCGAGGTGACGGTCCGCGGCATCGCGTCGCTGGTCAGCGCCGGCACGGAGATGCTCGTGTACCGCGGCGACCTTCCGGCCGACGATGAGCTCGGGCTCGAGACGTGCGCGGGGAGCTTCGGCTTCCCGGTCAAGTACGCGTACCAGATCCTGGGCGAGGTCGAGGCCGTGGGGGAGGGGGTGCCGTTCGCCCCCGGCGACCGCGTCTTCTGCCGGCATCCGCACCAGGAGCGGTTCACGATGCGCTACGTCGACTGGCTGATCTTCAAGGTCCCGGACGGGCTGGCGCCCGACCGGACGATCTTCGCCAACCTGCTCGACGTCGCGCTCAACTGCAACCTCGACGTGCCGATACGCCACGGCGACGTCGTGGTGGTCTACGGCCAGGGCGTCGTCGGGAGCATGTGCGCGCAGCTCGCCCGGCGGACGGCCGGGCGCATCGTGGTCGTCGACCCGGCGGCGAACCGCCGGGAGTTCGCGCTCACGTGGGGCGCCGACGCCGCCGTCGACCCGGACGGAGCGCTCGACGCGGTGCTCGAGCTCAGCGACGGCCGCGGCGCGGACGTCGCGATCGAGGCCAGCGGCTCGCCGCCGGCGCTGCAGTCGGCCATCGTCGCCACGGGCCAGGAGGGCACGATCACCGCCGTGTCCTTCTTCGGCAACCGCACCGTGCCGCTCATCCTCGCGCCCGAGTTCCACTACCGGCGGCACCGCCTGATCTCGAGCCAGGTGAGCACGGTCGGATCCGGCCTGCAGCCCCGCTGGACGCTGGGGCGGCGGATGGCGACCGTGTTCGACCTCCTGGCCGACGACCGCCTGCGGACGCCGATCTCGCACCGCCTCCCGTTCGCCGACGCGCCCGAGGCCTACCGGCTGCTCGACGAGGAGCCCGAGACGACCATGGGGGTCGCGCTCAACTACGAGTGACGACCAGGTCCCGCAGGCCCTGGTCGAAGAAGGCGACGCCGTCCGGGCTGTGGAGGAACGCGCCCGGCAGGACGGGCGCGGGCGGCCCGATCGCGTCGAGCGCCTCGACGAGCGGCGGGTCGAGCGTCACCTCGAGGGCGCGCAGCGACGTGGCGAGCTGGCCGGGCGTGCGCGCGCCGATCACGGGGATGACCGGCACCTCGCGGTGGCGCAGCCACGCCAGCGCGAGCACCACCGGCTCGATCCCGGCCTCGTCCGCGATCGCCGCCAGCTTGCCGCGCGCCGCGGCGCGCTCGGGCGGCACGTCGTCGTCGGCGGCGTAGCGCCGCCCCCCGCCCACGATGACGCCCTGGCCGAACGGCGCCCAGGCGAGCACCGCGAGGCCGAGGTGGTGCGCCATCGGGATCAGCTCGTTCTCGATCGTGCGCTCGGCCAGGTTGTACTGCCCCTGGATCGCGCAGAACGGCGTCCAGTGGTGCTCGCGGGCGAGGCCGTTGGCGTGCGCCACGCCCCAGGCCGGCGTGTTCGACGCGCCGACGTGGAGCACCTTGCCGGCGCGGATCGCGTCGTCGAGCGCGCGCATCTGCTCGTCGAACGGGGTCAGCTCGTCCCACGCGTGCACCCACAGGACGTCGACGTAGTCGGTCCCCAGGCGGCGGAGGCTGTCGTCGAGGGCGTGACGCAGGCTCTTGCGATGGTTGCCCCACCCGTTCGGATCGCCCGGGCGCGTCGCGGCGGTGAACTTCGTCGCGATCACGAGCTCCTCGCGGCGGAACTTCGCGAACGTCCCGAGCAGTTCCTCCGAGCGCCCGTCCGCGTACGTGTTGGCGCAGTCGTAGAAGCGCCCGCCGGCGTCGTAGTACGCCTCGAACACGCGGCGGCTCTCGTCCTCTCCGGAGCCCCAGTCGCGGTTGCCGAACGTCGCGGTGCCGAGACAGAGCTCGGAGACGCGGAGCCCGGTCGGCCCCAGCAGCGTCGTCCTCATGCCGCCAACGTAGGCGGAGGGCGCACCGGCGGTCCACGTTCCGGTCACCGCGGGCGACCGGAACCGCCGGGGGGCGGGCGCGGGCGCATATAACCGGGCCATGGACCACGTGAACCTGGGCGACACCGGGCTGCGCGTGTCGCGGCTGTGCCTCGGGATGATGAGCTACGCGGACGACAGCGACCGGCCGTGGGTGCTGGGCCGCGACGCGGCCGAGCCGATCGTCCGCGCCGCGTGGGAGGCGGGCGTCACGTTCTTCGACACCGCCGACGGCTACTCGCAGGGGGAGAGCGAGGTGCTCACCGGGCGCCTGCTCCGCGAGCTGGGCTCGCGCGACGAGTACGTGCTCGCCACCAAGGTCTTCCTCCCGATGACGCCCGGCGAGAACGGCGCCGGGCTGTCGCGCAAGCACGTGCTGTCGGCCATCGACGCCTCGCTGCAGCGGCTCGGCAGCGACTACGTCGACCTCTACCAGGTCCACCGCTGGGATCCGCGGACGCCGATCGCCGAGACGATGGAGGCGCTGCACGACGTCGTCCGTGCCGGCAAGGCCCGGTACCTGGGCGCCAGCTCGCTGTTCGCCTGGCAGCTGGCCAAGGCGCAGCACACGGCCGAGCGCCACGGATGGACCCGCTTCGCCTCCGTGCAGAGCCACTACAACCTCGTCTACCGCGAGGAGGAGCGCGAGATGCTCCCGTACTGCGCGGACGACGGGGTCGGCGTGCTGCCCTGGAGCCCGCTGGCCCGTGGGCTGCTCGCCCGCGGCAGGGCCGGGACGGAGCGCGCGCGGACCGACGCCTGGGCGCTCGACCTCTACGATCATCCCGGCGACATGGAGGTGGTGGACCGCGTGCAGGACGTCGCGACCGCCCGGGGCGTGGCCCCAGCGCAGGTCGCGCTCGCCTGGTTGCTCGGCCGGCCGGGCGTCACGGCGCCCATCGTCGGCGCGACCCGCACGGGGCACGTCGAGGACGCCGCGGCGGCGCTGGCGCTCGAGCTCACCGCGGACGAGCTCGCCACGCTCGAGGAGGCGTACGTCCCCCACGAGGTGCGCGGGATCGAGATGCACCGCCCGCGATGACCTGCGGCGCCGTCGGAGACGTCTCGCTGACCTGCGTGCACGACGCCGACATCCGGCTCGCGCCGGAGGAGCTGTTCCTCGACTGGGACGACGCCGCCGTCGCGCCGTTCGCCGCCGCCCTGGGACCGCGGTTCTACGACCCGGCGCGGCGCATCCACACGCTGCCCGTGCACTGCTGGGTCGTGCGCGCCGGCGGCACCACCGTCCTCGTCGACACCGGCTGCGGCGACGGCAAGTGGCGGCCCGAGATCCCCGACCTCCACCTCCTGCGCACCGGGTTCCTGGAGCGCCTCGAGCGCGCGTCGGTGCGTCCGGAGGACGTCGACGTGGTGCTCTGCACCCATCTCCACGCGGACCACGTGGGGTGGAACACGCGGCTCTCCGGCGGCCGCTGGGTCCCGACGTTCCCGAACGCGCGCTACGTCGTGTCGGCGGCCGAGCTCGACTTCATGGCCACCCAGGCTCCGGGCCTGCTCGGCGACGTGTACGTGGACAGCGTCCTGCCCGTCGTCCAGGCCGGCCAGGCGCAGGCGATCGACGACACGTACGAGCTCGGCGGGGAGATCACCGTCCGCCCCGCGCCCGGCCACACCCCCGGGCACGTCCGCATCGAGCTGCGGTCCCGCGGCGCGCTGGGGATCCTCAGCGGCGACATCGTCCACACGCCGCTGCAGGCGCCGTTGTGGGCCTGGCGCACGGCGCTGGCCGAGGACGCCGAGCAGGACGTGCGGACCCGCCGCGCGCTGCTGGAGGACTGCGTCGAGCACGACGCGCTCCTGATCCCGGCGCACTTTCACCCGCCCGCCGTCGGCCGCGTCCGCGCCGCCGGCGACGCGTTCGCGATCGAGCTCGGCTGGTGAGCAGACCATGACGACGAGGAGGCCCGAATGACCCGGTACCTGAAGCCGCCCAGCGAGCCGTCGCTCGAGGCGACCGACGAGCTGCGCGAGCGCGTCGGCTCCATGCTGCGCGACATGGAGGTGGGCGGCATCGACGCCGTGCGCCGTTGGTCGGCCGAGCTCGACGACTGGTCCCCGGAGTCGTTCGTCGTCTCCGACGAGGAGTACGAGCGCGCGGCGGCGGAGCTCAGCGACGACCTCAAGGAGCACATCGCGTTCGCGCAGGCGCAGGTCCGCGGCTTCGCGCAGGCCCAGCTGGACTCGATGAGCGAGATCCGCGTGGAGATGGGGCCCGGCGTCGTCCTCGGCCACCGCCACATCCCGATCCAGACCGTGGGCGCCTACGTCCCCGGCGGGCGCTACCCGATGCTCGCGTCGTCGTTCATGACCGTCCTCGTGGCCAAGACGGCCGGCGTCGACACGGTCGTCGCGTGCGCGCCGCCGCAGCGCGGCGGCGGCATCCACCCGGCGATGCTCTACGCGATGCGCACGTCGGGCGCCGACGCGGTCGTGTGCCTCGGCGGCGTGCAGGCCCTGGCCGCGATGGCGTTCGGCTCGATCGACGGCATCCCCGCGATCGACATGCTGGTCGGAGCGGGCAACGCCTACGTGGCCGAGGCCAAGCGCCAGCTCTACGGGCGCGTCGGGATCGACCTGCTCGCCGGGCCCACGGAGGTGCTGGTGATCGCCGACGCCTCCGCCGACCCGCGGCTCGTCGCCGCCGACCTGCTCGGGCAGGCCGAGCACGGCCCGACCTCGCCGGCCGGGCTGATCGCGATCGGGGAGGACGTCGGCACCGCCGTGCTCGCCGAGGTGGAGGACCTGCTGAAGACGTGGCCGACCGCCGACGTCGCCGGCCAGGCCTGGCGCGACCACGGCTGGGCCGCCGTGGTGGCCGACGACGACGAGGCCATCCGGCTCTCCGACGAGGCGGCCAACGAGCACCTCGAGGTCCAGGTCGAGGAGAGCAAGCTCCCGATGTACCGCGACCGGCTGCGCAACTTCGGGTCGCTGTTCCTCGGGGCCGGGGCGACGGTCGCCTACGGCGACAAGGCGATCGGCACCAACCACGTCCTGCCCACCCTGCGCGGCGCCCGCTACACGGGCGGCCTGTGGGTGGGCAAGTTCCTCAAGACGTGCACCTACCAGGAGGTCGGCGACGAGGGCACGCGCCGGATCGCGCCCGCCGTCGAGGCGATCTGCGAGGCCGAGCACTTCGCCGGCCACGGGCTCACGGCCACGATGCGCCTCGAGCGGCTGGGCTCCGCGTGACCGGCGACCGGTGGCGGCTGGAGGGCCGGACGGCGGTCGTCGTCGGCGCCGGGCGGGGGCTGGGCCTCGGCTGCGCGCGGGCCATGGCGGAAGCGGGCGCCGCGGTCGTCCTGGTCGCACGCACGTCGACCGAGATCGTCGCCGCGGCGGACGCCATCCGCCGCGACGGCGGGCGGGCGCGCGCGGAGGTGGCCGACGTCACCGACGAGGAACAGGTCGCGGCGGTGTTCGCGGCGGCCCCCGACGCGGACGTGCTCGTCAACTCGGCGGGCACCAACCGCCCCGGGCCGACCGCGGGCTACCCGGTCGCCGACTGGGACTTCATCTTCGACGTCAACGTGCGCGGCACGTTCATGACCTGCCGCGCCTTCGGGGAGTCGGTCCTGCGGCGCGGCGGGCGCGGGTCGATCGTGAACCTCTCCTCGCAGATGGGCACCGTCGGCTACCCGGGCCGGGCGGCGTACTGCGCGAGCAAGCACGCCGTCGAGGGGCTGACGAAGGCGCTCGGGGTCGAGTGGGCCGCCGAGGGCATCCGCGTCAACGCGGTGGCGCCGACGTTCGTCAGGACGCCCATGACCGAGGGCATGCTCTCCAACCCCGCCTTCCTCGCCGAGGTGCAGCGCCGGCTCCCCACCGGCGAGCTGGCGACGATCGAGCAGGTCGCGGACGCCGTCCGCTACCTCGCTTGCGACGCCTCGGGCTCGGTCACCGGCACGGTGCTGCGCGTCGACGGCGGGTGGACGGCATGGTGACGCCCGAGTACGACCCGATCACGTTCAGCGTGATCCTGAGCCGCTTCGACGCGATCGCCACCGAGATGACGGTCGTGCTCGAGCGCTCCGCGTGGTCGTCGAACATGGCGCTCGCCCACGACTACTCGTGCGGCCTCTACGACGCCGTCCCGCGGCAGGTGTCGATGTTCGACGCGCTGCCGATCCACAGCACGTCGATGCAGCTCGTCGTCAAGGAGATCGCCGATCGCTTCGAGGGCACGATCGCCGAAGGCGACGTCTTCCTCTGCAACGACCCCTACCGCAACAACACCCACATCGGGGACCTCGTGGCCGCCGCGCCCGTGTTCTGCGACGGGGTGCTGGCGTTCTGGTCGGTCACCAAGGGCCACCAGCTGGACACCGGCGCGTTCGTGGCCAGCAGCGTCACGGCGTCGGCGGAGAACGTCTGGCAGGAGGGCCTGACCATCCCGCCGACCCGGCTCGTGCGAGCGCGGGGTGATGCTGGAGGACCTGCTCGACATCTTCCTCGCCAACGTGCGCTACCGCGACCTCGTCGAGGGCGACCTCCGGTCGATGCTGGGCTCGATCGAGCGCGGGCGGCAGCGCCTCGTCGAGCTGTGCGACGAGTACGGCACCGAGACGGTGCTCCGCTACGTCGAGGAGATCATCGGCTACGCCGACCGCCGGATGAGCCGGCGAGATCGAGGGGATGCCCGACGGCGTCTACCGCGCCGAGGGCTGGGTCGACAGCGACGGCTTCGACGCTCGAGCACATCCCGGTGAAGGTCGAGGTGACGATCGCGGGCGATCGCGTCACCGTCGACTACACGGGCAGCGGACCGCAGGGCCGAGGCGGGACGAACGGCACCTACGCCACCGCGATGGCCGCCGGGACGATCCCCTTCCTCTACTACATCGATCCGGACATCCCCCACAACCAGGGCTGCATCGACCACGTCGACGTGATCGCGCCCGAGGGGACGATCTGCAACGCCAGCTACCCCGCGTCGACGAGCTGCGCGACGATCGTGCCGTCCGACCTGATGCAGGACGTCATCAACCGGGCGATCGTCGCGGCGATGCCCGACCGGGTGCCCGCGGGCGGCACGCGGTGCCAGAACCTGGCGCAGTTCTCGGGTCAGCGACGGCCTCGACGGGTCGCCGTGGAGCTTCCTGCTCATGAACAACGCCGGCGGCTTCGGCGCGACCAAGGGCTACGACGCCTGGCCGCTCTGTTACACGCAGGCGGCGCTCGGCGCGATGAAGATCGAGTCGATCGAGCAGCTCGAGCTGCTGTACCCCGTGCACGTCGAGACGTGGGAGGTCGAGCCCGACTCGATGGGGGCGGGGGAGTGGCTGGGCGGGCCGGGCAACCGGATCGCGGTGCGGCCGCTCGCCGACGTGGCGACCGTCATCACCTACGGCGACGGCTGCACCAACCCGCCCCACGGCGCGCTCGGCGGCACGCCCGGGATCGGCGGCGGCCAGTACATCGAGGACCGCGCCGGCGGCACGCGCCGCTTCGTGTCCGGCTCGGGGAACATGCGCGTCGACAGCGCCTCCGAGATCTGGGTCGGCGTGTCGACGGGCGGGGGAGGCTTCGGGCTTCCGTGCGACCGCGACGCGGAGGCGGTCCGCCGCGACGTGCGCGACGGCATCGTCTCGCGCGCCGCCGCGCGAGCCGTGTTCGGCGTCGTGCTCTCCGACGATCGCGACCCCGCGCTGCTCGCCGACGAGACGCGGGAGCTGCCGTGGGCGGATCCGCGCGGCCGGCCGCCCGATGCTCGACCCGACCACCCCGAACGCCTCCACCTGGCTCGCCGGGGCAGATGCGCGACGGCGACGTCGTACCTCCTCAACCCGCTGTGACATGAGCTATCGCATCGGCATCGACATCGGCGGCACGTTCACCGACTTCACGATCGTGGCGGACGACGGGCGCGTGCTGCTGTGGAAGGAGGACACCACGGCCGACGATCCGGTGCGCGCCATCGACGCGGGGCTCGAGGTGCTCGCCGGCGCAGCTCGACACCGGCGTCGCGGGCACTGCTCGAGGACACGTCGCTGTTCGTCCACGGGACGACCGTCGCGACGAACATGCTGATCCAGCGCAACGGGCCGACGGTCGGGCTCGTGTGCACCGAGGGCTTCCGCGACATCCTCTACTTCCGCGACGGCTACAAGCCGAACCGCTTCAACCTGCGGATGGCCCACCCGGGGTCGTTCGTGGAGCGGTGGCTGCGCGTCGGGCGTGCCCGAGCGCGTGACCTTCCGCGGCGAGGTGCTCGAGCCGCTCGACGAGGACGCCGTGCGCCGCGCCGCGGGCGAGCTCAGGGCGGGCGGCGTGGAGGCGGTCGCGGTGGCGTTCCTGTGGTCGATGCTCCGACCCGAGCACGAGCTGCGCGCCGCCGAGATCCTGCGCGAGGAGCTGCCGGACGCCCACGTCGTCTGCTCGCACGACATCCTTCCGGAGATCCGCGAGTGGGAGCGGACGTCGGCGACCGTCCTGAGCGCCTACATCCTCCCGCGGATCGTCGAGTACCTGACGCGGCTGGAGCGCACCCTCGCCGAGGGCGGCCTGCGGCGGCCCCCGCTGATCATGCAGATCAACGGCGGCTGCGCTCGCGTGCCGGACGATCATCCGCCGGCCCGTGAACGTGCTGGCGTCCGGCCCCGCCGCCGCCCCTGCGGCGGCGTTGCACTTCGCCCGCGCGATCGGGACCGATCTGATCACCGTCGACATGGGCGGCACGAGCCTCGACGTGTGCCTCATCCGCGACGGGCGGGCGGCGATGAGCCGCGACGTCCACGTGGAGGGCCAGCCGATAGGCGTCCCGGCCGTCGAGGTGCACTCGGTGGGGGCCGGCGGCGGCTCGATCGCGTGGATCGACGCCGGTGGCGCCCTGCGCGTGGGGCCCCGCAGCGCCGGGGCCCGGCCGGGGCCCGCGTGCTACGGCTTCGGCGGCGCGGAGCCCACCGTCACGGACGCGAACGTCGTGCTCGGGTACCTCGATCCGGCCGCCTTCCTCGGCGGGCGGAGGGTGCTCCGCGACGACCTGTCCCGCGCCGCCGTCGACGAGCACGTCGCGGGGGCGCTCGGCCTGTCGACGATCGAGGCCGCCGCGGGCATCGTGCGGATCGTCAACGCGAACATGGTCGCGGCCATCCGGGCGGTCTCGGTCGAGCGCGGCATCGACCCGCGCGGGTTCACGCTGATGTGTGGGGGCGGCGCCGGGGGCCTGCACTGCGCCGAGCTGGCGCGCGAGCTCGGCGCGCGCCGGGTGTTCGTGCCGCTCGAGGCCGGCGTCTTCTGCTCGCTCGGGATGACCGTGACCGACATCCGGCACGACCACGTGCTCGCATTCCACGCGGTCTCCGACGACGCCGACGTCGGGCGGCTCAACGGCCTGCTGCGCGACCTCGCCGCCACCGCCCGCGCGGAGCTGGCCGAGGAGGGCGTCCCGGCCGAGCGGACCGTTGTCCAGCGCACCGTCGACGCCCGCTACCCGGGCCAGCACCGCGAGATCATGATCGCGCTCCCGCCCGGCGACCTCGGCGAGGACGACCTGCGGTCGCTCGAGGCCGCCTTCCACGCCGAGCACGAGACGCAGTACGCGTACGCCCGGCCGGGGCTGCCCGTCGAGTTCCTGCACTGGCGCATCACCGCGGTCGCCCACCAGCGGCGCGACGAGCAGGCCGTCGAGACGCCCGACGCGCACGAGGCGGTCGCGGCGCGATCGCGGATGGCCTACTTCGACGGGACCGGGATGGTCGAGACCGCCTTCCACGACGTGGCGGACCTCACGCCGGGGAGCGTGGTCCGTGGCCCGGCCGTGCTGTGCGCGCCGACGACCACGGTCGTCCTGCCTCCCGGCGACGTCCTGACGATGTCGAGCCGGGACGGCTACACGATCGACGTGCGGCCCAAGGCGGCGCTGCACACGCCACTGACACGGAGGTAGCGATGCCCAGCGGGTTCATCAAGTCGGTCGACCAGGTCGGAATCGTGGTGAAGGACCTCGAAGCGGCGATGGCGCAGTACAGCGAGGACCTGGGCATCGGCCCGTGGGAGGTGCTCACGATCTCGCCCGATACCTGCACCGGCGGGATGTCGTTCCGCGGTGAGGAGCAGCCGCACAGCTTCGTGATGGCGACCTGCGACGTCGGCGGCGTGACCTACGAGCTGATCCAGCCCCTCGACGGGCCGAGCTCGTACGTCGAGTTCCTCGACGCCCACGGCGACGGCTTCCATCACGTCGGGTTCCACGTCGACGACATCGACGCGGCGATCGCCCAGATGGAGGCGAAGGGCTATTCCATCGTGCAGAGCGGGCGCGGCTTCGGCACCCAGGGCGACGGCCACTACGTCTACTTCGAGACGGACGCCGCCATCGGGTACCTCGTCGAGGCGATCCAGCTCCCGGCATCGATGCGGGCGCCGGAGCGCATCGTGGCCTAGCCCGGGGTCGGCGTGTCCGGGTGGAGCAGCTCGCGGTCGCGCAGGTCGTCCCACAGCTCCGCGGGGATGGGGAACTCGAGCAGGCGGACGTTCTCCTGGATCTCGCTCGGCCGCACCGCCCCGGTCAGGACCTGGACGACGGACGGATGCCCGTACGGGAATTGCATGGCCGCCGCGGGCAACGGGACCTCGTGGCGCTCGCAGACGGCCTTGATGGCCCGCGCCTTGTCGATGAGGTGCCTCGGGGCGGGCGTGAAGTCGAACATCGCGTCGTCGGTGGGGTCGTGCAGGATGCCCGTGTTGTACGGGCTGGCGACGATGATCGGGATGTCCTTCGCCTGGGCCGCCGGCAGCGCGGCGTCGAGCGCGCCCTGGTCGAGCAGCGTGTAGCGGCCCGCCAGCAGGAACACGTCGAAGTCGCAGGCCTCGGCCAGGTCCACGAGCAGCTGGTTGTCCTGCACGCCGGCGCCGATCGCCCGCAGCAACCCGGCCTCGCGCAGCTCCACCAGCGCCGGGAAGGACTGCCCGATCGCCTCGTCCTTGTGGTTGACGCCCGACGCCATCTCGATGATGTCGTGGATGTGGACGATGTCGAGCCGCTCGACGCCGAGCCGCTCGAGGCTCTCCTGGAGCGACAGCTTGGTCGCGTCGAAGGAGTAGTCGTAGATCGTGCGCGGCACGTCGTCGGGCATGCCTTCGGGGTAGAAGTAGGCCTCGGCGAACGGGTCGATCGGCCCTTCCCTGCGCAGCAGCCGCCCGACCTTGGTGGTCAGCGTGTAGCTGTCGCGGTCCCGGCCGGCGAGCTGGCGGCCGAGCCGGATCTCCGAGTTGCCGAAGCCGTAGTACGGCGAGGTGTCGAAGGCCCGGACCCCGAGGTCCCACGCGGCCCCGAACATCTCGCCCCACTCGCCATCGTCGTGCACCGTCCCCATCGGGCCGGTGCCCATGCCCAGCCGGCGTCACCGTGACTCCGGTGTCGCCGATCGACGCGCGCTCCTGCGGGTTCATTCGCTGTCTCCTCGAGTTCGCGCCGCTCAGTTGCGACGGAGCCGGCGCGTGCTGAGCTGCGCGAGGCCGATCGCGATGAGCAGGATGGCGCCGTTGAACACCTGTGCGTAGTACGAGGGCGCGCCGAGCATGAACATGCCGGTCGTGCCCATGCCGACGAGATAGACGGCGAGGAACGTGCCCCACACGTTGTACTGGCCGGGCTTGATGGCGGTGGCTCCCAGGAACGCGGCCGTGAAGGCCGGGAGCAGGAAGGACTGCAGGCCGGTGGCGTTCGCCGATCCGACGCGCGTCGCCTCGATCACCCCGCCCGTGCCGGCCAGCACCGCGGAGGCCACGAACGTGGCGATGATGAGGCCGTCGACGCGGACGCCGACGAGCCGCGCGCCGTCCTCGCTGCCCCCGATCGCGTACAGCCGCCGCCCGGTGGTTCGGTACTGCAGCACGTACCAGATCAGGATGCCGACCACCAGCGCGATCACGAACGGGAGCGGCACCCCGAGCACCTTGTTGCCGCCGATGGCGAGGAAGTCCGGCGAGATGTCCTTGAACAGCGTCGCCCCGTCGGAGTACAGCTGGGCGATGCCGAACAGGATCGACCCCGTACCGAGCGTGACGATCAGCGAGTTGAAGTTGAACTTGGCGACGAGCACGCCGTTGACGAGCCCGACGAGGGCGGAGGCGACGACGGCGATGAGGACCGCGGCCCACACCGGCCACTGGTGGAACGACTGGTAGCCGACGGCCATCAGGCCCGCGAGCGTCGCCATGTAGCCGGGGGAGAGGTCGAAGCGGTTGACGATCAGCGGCAGCATCACGCCGAGCGACATCAGCGTGAGGCTCGCGTTCTGGGTCAGGATCGACTGGGCGTTGCGGCTCGTCGGGAAGGCGTCGGGCTTGAGCAGCGAGAACAGCACGGCCAGCGCGATGAAGGCGAACACCAGCCCGTAGCGGTTGAACAGCCGCCAGCCGGCCCCGCTCGACCGCTCCGGCTTCGGCGCGGGCGGTGCCTCGCGCGGCGCGTCGGCCTGTGCTCCGTGGTCGGCCAGCACCGCGTCGTCACTGGTCATTGGTCTCGTCCCTTCGTCCGTCACGTCCATAGGAGTGGGCGACGATCGCGGCGACCGAGAACGGCTGCGTCGAGAACTCCGTCTCGATGCGGCCCGTCGGACATCACGATCACCCGGTCCGCGTACTTGACGACCTCCTCGATGTCCGACTCGAGCCACAGCACGCCCATCGCGGTGCCTCGCGCCCGCTCGCGGATCGCCTCCATGAGGTCGGCCTTCGCCCCGACGTCGATGCTCTGCGTCGGCTCGTCGAGGATCAGCAGCGCGAGCGGGATGCGCAGCCAGCGGGCGACCGCCACCTTCTGCGCGTTGCCGCCCGACATCGTGTCGACGAGCGCCGTCGGGATCGGGCGGGCGGATCTGGAGCAGCCGGATCATCTTGTCGGCGGCCGCGTTCACCCGGCTCGTCACCAGCCCGTACCAGCGGCTCATGCCCTCGTAGGAGGCGGCGACGAGGTTGTCGCGCACCGACAGCCCGGCGAGCAGGCTCGCGACGCGCTCCTGCGGGAGGTAGCCGACGTCCAGCGCGGTGCGCGCCTTGGACAGGCGGGCCGCCCATGTCCTTGCCGCCGACGCGGATCTCGCCCGTCGGTGAAGCGCTGGAGGCCGTAGATGACCCGTCCCAGCTCGGAGCGGCCGGAGCCCACCAGGCCCGTCACGGCGACGATCTCGCCCTCGTGCACGGTGAAGTCGATGTCGCGCAGCCGCTCGGAGGCGACGCCGCGCAGCTCCAGCGCCGCCGCGGTGGTGCGCGGCTGGGGCGCCGTCGGCGCCGTCGGCTTGTCGCCGGTGCCGGGCTCGAGGCCGGCGATCAGCTCGCGCAGGCGGGCGAAGGGGAGCGCGTCGAAGGCGCCGGCGTAGACCTCGTAGCCGTCGCGCAGGATCGTCATCTCGTCCGCGAAGCCGGGCAGCTCCTCGAGCCGGTGCGTGATGTAGAGGATCGGGAGCCCGCGCTGCTTGAGGGCCTGGAGGCGCTCGAGCAGGCGAGCCGCCTCCTCGCGAGGCAGCCGTGCCGTCGGCTCGTCGAGCACGAGCACGTCGCGGCGCGTGTCGATCGACTCCAGCGCGCGGGCGATCGCCACGAGCGTGCGGTCGACGGGACCGAGCTCCTGCACCTCGACCTGGGGGTCGACGTCGAGGCCGACCCCGGTCGAGCTGCGCGCGGACGCGCGCCTCCTCGGCGCCCCAGCGGATGCCGCCGACGCGGTTGCGGACGTACCCGCGGCCGACCGCGAGGTTGTCCATCACCGACAGCGTCGGGATGAGGGCCAGGTCCTGGTGGACGAAGCGCAGGCCGACGCCCTCGGCCTCCGCGCTCCCGAGCGGGTGCCCGTAGACCTCGACGGTGCCCTCGTCGAGGTCGTGGTAGCCGGCCAGCGCGCGGATCAGCGTCGACTTGCCCGAGCCGTTCGCCCCGAGCAGCGCGGTGACGCTGCCGGGGCGGACCTGCAGGCTCACCCCGGCGAGCGCCTGCGTCGCGCCGAACGTCTTCGCGGCGCCGGAGACCTCCAGCGCCGCGGACGTCACGGCCGAGCCGCCGCCACCGACCGGGGCCGCGCTCGTGGTCACCGCATCCCACGGTGGGGGAGGGACGCGACGGCTCCGATCACCCGACGCCCCAGATCTTCTTGAACTCGGCCTGGTAGTCGATGCCGCCCTGCCAGCCCTTGTCGAGATCCTCGGGCGTGAGCTGATCCAGCGTGTCGCGGTCGACGAGCAGGAACGGGATCTTCTGCTCGGCCGGCTCCTCGCCCTCGACCAAGCGGTTGGCCTGGTCGACGGTGGCCCATGCCTCCCAGTCGCGCGGGTCGGCGACGCACACCGACTGCACCGTCTTGCTCTTCATCAGCTCGAGGTTGGCCGCGTTGCAGTCGAAGCCCGCGCCCAGCAGGTCCTCGCCGAGGCCGGCGGACTTGAGCTTCTGCACCGCCTGCTGGAGGCAGAAGTCGTAGCACCAGATCCAGTTGATCTCCGGGTTCGCCTGGATCGTGGCGAGCGCGTCCTGCGCCGGCTGCGACGTCAGCGTCGCCTGCGTGAAGTCCTTGACCGTGACCTCGCAGTCCGGGCACTTGGACTTGTCGGTGAGGATCCGGTGCGAGCCCTTGTACTGCCCCTGGTCGACCACCAGCGTGCTGGAGTCGTGGAGCATCAGCGCGTTCACCTTGCCGTCGGACTTCCAGATCATGTAGTAGCCCAGCACGTCGCCGGTCGCGAGCCAGTCGTGCGAGATGTCGGGGATCCAGTCGAGGGCGGCCCGCTCATCGGAGTACGGGGGCGCGCCGAGCGTGACCACGGGGATCTTGGCGGCCTTGGCCTTGTTCATGGCCTCGCTCAGGTTCGTCGGGTCGACGAGGATGATGATGATCGCGTCGTAGCGGGCGTCGACGGCCGCGTTGGCCGCCGCGAGCTGGCCGCTCGGCTCGCCCTTGCCGTCGAGGACGGTCGGCGTCCAGCCCATGACCTTCGCCGCGGCGGCGGCGGAGCGGGACGGGCGGTTGCAGCCCTCGGTCGCCTGCGAGCAGGAGATGATCGCGACCCGCTTGCCGGGCGTCGGCTTGGGGCCGTCCTTCGGGCCGCCCCACTCGGTCGGGGCCGACAGCCACTTCTCGGCCTCGGTCTGGGCGGCCTTGACCGCCGCGGCGGCGTCGCCGGACGACGCCGATTCCGAATCGCCGCCTCCGCCACCGCCGCTGTCGTCGCTGCCGCACGCCGAGACCGCGACCGTGAGCGCCACCAATACAGACGCGCACGCGCCCGAACGCCAAAGCTTTTGCATGACCTCTCTCCTCTGCAACTCTTGCGCTCGAAGGCCCGAGCCGATCCAAGTAGCGGGCCGAGCGTAAGTGGGCCCCGGAAGCGGCGGCTAGGTTTCGGACACCGTCCTCGACCGGAATGGGAGCCACCGGTTCGTGGCCGCCATGACCAGCCCGAGGGCCGCCACGGCCAGAGCGGTGGCCGCCGCCATCACGGCACCGAGGCCGCCCAGGTCGAGCGCCGCGCCACCGATCCCGGCGCCGGCGAGGATCCCGAGGTTGAAGGACGACACGCTGAACGGCATCGCGGCCTCGCCGCCGGCGCCGAACAGGAACCCCTGGATGGCCGGCACGAAGCTCCAGGCCGCGAGCTGGCTGAGCGCCACGAGCGCGACGGCGGCCACCGGGATCCCCCGCAGCGCCCACAGGGCCGCCAGCGAGGCCGCCGTCGTGCCCGCCGTGACCACGAGCGTGGCCGCCAGCCCGCGGTCGGCGGCCCGGCCCCCGAGCAGGTTGCCCGCGATCGCCATGAGGCCGGAGAGGAGGAGGACGGCGGTGACGGCCTCGTGCGACAACCCCGCGCTTTCGCGCAGCAGCGGGACCACGTACGTGTAGGCCGCGAACGACCCCGCCCAGAACACCGCGATGATGGCGATCGCCATGACGACGGCCCGGTTGGCCAGCACCGCGATGCCGTTCCGGTCGTTCGTCTTCAGGCCGGCCATCGGCGGCAGCACCCGGTGGAGCGCGACCGCCACGCCGAGCCCGAGGAGGCCGATGGCGGCGAACGGCGCGTGCCACCCGGCGGCGTGGCCCAGGGCGGTGCCGACGGGCGCCCCGAGCGCCGTCGCGGTCGAGAGGCCGGCCACGACGAAGCCGAGGGCACGCGACCGCTTGTCCGGGGGCGCGAGGCGGCCGACGACGGCGAACGCGCCGGCCAGCCACACGCCGAACGCGGCGCCGCCGGCCAGCCGCAGCAGCATCAGCACGACGAAGCTCGACGTCACCGCCGAGGCCAGGTGGGCGGCGGCGAACACGAGCATGGCGCCGGTGAGGAACCGCCGCCGGTCCATGGCCGCGAACCTGGCCGTCAGCGCGGGCGCCGCGACGACGACGGCCAGGGCGTTGAGCGTCACGAGCTGGCCGATCGCGGCCTCGGTCCTGCCGAGCCCGTCCGCGATCTGCGCCAGCATCCCGACGACGACGAACTCCGTGCAGCCGATCGTGAAGGCGCCCAGGAACAGCACTGCGGTCCATGGGCCCAGCCGGGTTTCTCCGGGCGCCGAGGCGGCGATCACCTTGAAGTCTCCTCCGAGGCTTGCTCGGCGTGTCCGTGAACTCGCGTCGACGAGGCGCGCGAATTACCTCAGCGGACCCTAATCCCGCCTCCCGGCCGGGGCGAGCGTTTAGGACACGCGACGCGACCAATTGCGCCGTACCGCGAGCGGAGAGTTCGGTCGTCGGCTCGGAGGCCGGCTCGCAGAGCGCCGTCTTCCCCTCCCGGGCATTGCGTCTGCTTCGCCGTGCGGCTGTACGCGCTGCGCCGCGACGTCAACCCTCCGCGCGACATCAACACCGACGACGGGGGTCAGGCGGCTGCCGGGTCAGGCGTGTGCGCGGATCCCGGAGAGGAAGATCCCGGCGAAGTGGTCGGCGATCTGGGCCGGGGTGTGCGAGCCGCGTGGGCTGTACCAGGTGTAGGAGTAGTTGACCATGCCCAGGAAGGCCAGGACGGTGAGCCGCGGCGCGCTGACGTCGAAGACGCCGTCCTCCTGGCCCTGCTCGAAGATCGACTGGATGATCTGCTCGAACTCGTGGCGCGCCTCGCGGACGTGGTCCCAGTCCGGCGCGTCCCGGATGACGCGCCATTCGTGGAGGAACACGGTCACCTGGTCCTGGTACACCGCGATGTCGTGCATCAGCGCGTGCGCGATCCGCCGCAGCGCCTCGTCGGCGGGGAGCGACTCGGCGGCGATCGCCCGCGCGTTCTCGAGCAGCGGCACGATGAAGCGCTCGTGCGCCGCGATCAGCAGGTCTTCCTTGCGCGAGATGTAGTGGTAGAGGCCGCCGCGCTTGAGGCCGGTGGCCTCGACGAGGTCGTCGATCGACGTGCGCGTGGTAGCCCTGGCGCGCGAAGACGGCCGCGGCGACGTCGACGAGCTCCTGGTAGCGGGCGTCGTACTTCGCCGCCGACAGGGCGCGGTCGGGACGCCTGCCGTGGCGCCCCGGGAGCGCGGTCGCATCGCGCTCAGCCATGGGTGTCGACCATCACCTTGACCCTACCCCGGGGATCGGCGGCCAGGGAGGCGAAGGCGTCCGGCGCCTCGCCGAGCGGCACCGTCTCGCCCGATCAGCGACTCGGGGTCGACGAGGCCGTCGGCGACCATCTTGACCACGCGCGGGAGGTCGTGGCGGTAGCCGAGGCTGCCGACGATCGAGCGCTCGTAGAACGTGAGGCGGCTCGAGTCGAGCGGGCTCGGCTGCCCGGTCAGCCCGACGGCCACGATGCGGCCGCCGCGCGCCGCGCACTCGACGGCCACCGGCAGCACCGCGGCGACGCCCGTGGACTCGATCACGACCGGCGCGCCGCCCCCGCCGACCGCGCGGCGGACGCGCCGCGGGAGGTCCTCGCCGGCGTCGAGCGTGGCGAGGCCCAGCGCCTCGGCGCGCTCGCGGCGCGCGCCGTCGAGCTCGACGACCACGGCGTGGCGCCGAGGGCGCGGGCCAGGAGCGCCGCCGCCGCGCCGATCGGGCCGAAGCCGAGGACGAGCACGGCGTCCCCGGCGCGCGTTCCGCCCCGGTCGAGGGCGTGCAGGCCCACCGCGAGCGGCTCGGTCATGGCCGCGGCCGCGTCGGAGACCTCGTCCGGAACCGCCACGAGCGTGTACTCCGGCACGACCACGAAGGGCGCGAACGCGCCGTCGGAGTGCAGCCCGATCGAGCCGCCGTAGCGGCACAGGTGGTAGTCGCCGCTCGTGCACGCCTCGCACCGCCCGCAGCGCCAGCAGGCGTCGGCGGTCACGCGCGTGCCGGCGGGCCAATCGTCGCCGGCCGCCACGATGCGCCCGGAGAACTCGTGGCCGAGCGTCAGCGGCGCGGAGCGGCCGGTCAGCGGGTGCGGCGTCGAGCGGATCATCTTCGGGCCGGCGCGGAACTCGGCGAGGTCGCTGCCGCAGATGCCGCATTGCGCGACCTCGACGAGCGCCATCCCGGGCTCGGGGGTCCCCGGGTCCGGGACCTCCTCTACGCGGAGGTCTCCCGCGGCGTGCCAGCGGAGCGCGCGCATCAGCAGCCGAGGTGGCGGGCGATGACGATGCGCTGGATCTCGTTCGTCCCCTCGCCGATCTCCAGCACCTTGGCGTCGCGGTAGAAGCGCGACACGGGGTACTCCTGCATGTAGCCGTAGCCGCCGTGGATCTGCACTGCCTCCGAGGCGGCGTGCACGGCGAGCTCGGACGAGAGCAGCTTCGCCATCGCCCCCTCGCGGCCGAACGGCTGGCCCGCGTCGCGGAGCTGCGCGGCGCGCACCACGAGCAGCTTGACCGCCTCCAGCTGTGCGGCGATGTCGGCGAGCTTGAACTGGATGGCCTGGAACTTCGCGATCGGCTGCCCGAACTGCTTGCGCTCGAGCGCGTACTCGAGCGCCATCTCGAGCACGGCCTCGGCGAGCGCGATGCCGAGCGTGGCGACCGTGATGCGGCCGACGTCGAGGACCGAGAGGAACTGGGTGAGGCCGCGGCCGGGGTCGCCGATCACGTGCTCGTCGTCGAGCGCGACGTCCTCGAAGGTCAGCTCGCGGCTGTCGAGCGACAGCCAGCCGATGCCGCGCAGCTTGGGGCCCTCGGTGAAGCCCGGCGTCCCGCGCGGCACCAGCACGCTCGCGTAGCCGGACTTGCCGTTCTCCTCGCCAGGGACGCGGGCGAGCACGACGGGGCCGAGGCTCATGTCCGTGCCCGCGTTGGAGATGAAGACCTTCGAGCCGTTGACCACCCAGCCCTCGTCCTGGGGCGTCGCGGTGGTGCGGATGCCGCTCGCGTCGGAGCCGGCGCCCGGCTCGGTGAGCCCGAACGAGCCGAGCTTCTCGCCGGTGGCGAGCGGCCGCAGCCAGCGCTCCTTCTGAGCTTCGCTGCCGAACGCGATCAGCGGCATGGAGCCGATCGTCAGGTGCGCCTGCCACGCCGCGGCGATCGACTGGTCGATCTTCGCGACCTCGAACAGGGCCGCGACGAGCGCGACCGTGGAGACGTTCGTCCCGCCGTGCTCCTCGGGCGCGAGCAGGCCCATCAGGTCCAGCTCGCCCATCTTCGCGAACAGCTCGATCGGGCAGCGCTCCTCCTCGTACCAGCGCGCGGCGTGAGGCGCGATCTCGCCGTGTGCCACGTCGCGCGCGAGGTCGCGCAGCGCGCGGTCCTCATCGGTGGGGACGGGGAGGGGCGTCGCGACAGCCATTCGCTACTTATACCGACTGGTTGGTCTACGCTCCACCGCTGTGACTAGCATCGCCGATCTGTACCGCACGATGTGCCGGATCCGCTCGTTCGAGGAGCGCGTCGCGGCGCCGCTTCCGCGACGGCGACGTCCACGGCTTCGTCCACGTCTCGATCGGCCAGGAGGCGTCGCCGCGGGCGCCTGCGCGGCGCTCGAGCCCGGCGACTGGATCACCACGACCCACCGCGGCCACGGCCACTGCATCGCCAAGGGCGCCGACCCTGACCGCGATGTTCGCCGAGCTGTTCGGGCGCGCGGACGGCGCTCTGCCGCGGCAAGGGCGGCTCGATGCACATCGCCGACCCGCGGCTCGGGATCCTCGGCGCCAACGGGATCGTCGGCGCCGGGATCCCGCTGGCGGTCGGCGCCGCGCATCACCGCCGCTCCGCGGCGCCGGCGGCCGGTCGCGGTCGCCTTCTTCGGCGACGGCGCCGTCCACTGCGGCGCCTTCCACGAGGGCGTGACGCTCGCCGTCGCCTGGCCGTGCCGGTCGTCTTCGTCTGCGAGAACAACGGCTACGCCGAGTTCACCCCGCAGCGGCCGCTGGCGGCGGCCCGGCGCTCGCCGCGCGCGCCGAGGGCTACGGCGTCCGCGGCCGCGCGCGTCGACGGCAACGACGTGCTCGCCGTGCGCGAGGCGGTGGCGCACGCCGTCGGCGCGGCCGCGCGCGCGGGCGAGGGCCCGGCGGTTCGTCGAGGCCCACGCCGCCCGGCTGCGCGGCCACTACGAGGGCGACGCCGAGGCGTACCGGCCGAGGGCCGAGCTGCTCGAGCTGCAGGGCCGCGACCCGCTCGAGCACGCGCGCCGGGCTGCTCGGCGACGACGCCGCCGCGGACGCGATCGCGCCGCGCGCCGAGGACGGAGATGGACGCGGCGGTGGCGGCGGCGCTGGCGGCGCCCTACCCGGAGCCCGCAGAGCGTGCTCGAGCGACGTCTATGCGCTGAGGTCGCCGCGCGTACCTCGAGGCGATCCGCGCGGCGCTCGCCGACGAGATGGGGCCGACGACGACGTGGTCGCGCTCGGGCGTCGACGTCGGCGCCGCCGGCGGCGTCTACGGCGTGACCGCGCGGCCTCCACGAGCGCTTCGGCCGGACCGGGTGATCGACACGCCGATCGCCGAGGCCGGCGTGCTCGGCGCCGCCGTCGGCGCCGCGATGGCGGGGCTGCGGCCGATCGCGGAGATCATGTACATGGACTTCATCACCGTCTGCCTGGACCCGATCGTCAACCAGGCGGCGAAGCTGCGCTACATGACCGGCGGCGGCGGCCGACGGTGCCGATCGTCTTCCGCACCCAGACCGGCGGCGGGCGCAGCGGCGGCGCCCAGCACTCGCAGAGCCTCGAGGGCGATGCTCGCGCACGTCCCCGGGCTGCGCGTGTACTGCCCGGCCGACGCGCGCGACGCCTACGACCTGCTGGTCGCCGCCGTCCGCGACGACGGCCCGTCTGCTTCGTCGAGAACCGCCGCCTCTACCCGCGGCGGGCGCCGACTGGGACGCGCGAGCCGCTGCCGCCGGGGCGCGCGCGGGTGGTCCGGCCCGGCGGCGCAGCTGACCGTCGTCAGCTGGGGGCGCATGGTCGTCCGAGACGCGTGCGCGCGCTCGAGGCGGCCGACGAGCGTCGACGTCGAGCTGATCGACCTGCGGACGCTGGCGCCGCTCGACCTCGAGACCGTGTTCGCCGAGCGTCGCGAAGACGGGCCGCTGCCTGATCGTGCACGAGGCGGTCGAGGCGTTCGGGCCCGGCGCGGAGATCGCCGCGCGGATCGCCGACCGGGTGCTGTACGAGCTCGACGGGCCGATCGCGCGCTTCGGCGCGCTCAGCCGTCGCCGGTCCCGTACAGCCCGGCGCTGGAGAAGCGCATGCTGCCCACCCACGAGTCGATCGCCGCGCGCATCCGCGAGGTCGCCGTCGGCGTGATCAGGTGATCGTGAAGCCGCCGTCGACGGCGAGCGTCTGCCCGGTCACGTAGCTGCCCGCGTCGCTGGCCAGGAACACGAGCGCGGCGCCGAGCTCCTCCACCTCGCCCACGCGCCCCGCGACGATGCGCTGGAGCTGCTGGTCGAGGTAGCCCTCCGGCAGCTGGTCGCTCATCTCCGAGGCGAACCACCCGGGCGCGAGCGCGTTGACGCGGATGCCCTTGCGCCCGGTCCACTGCTGCGCGAGGTCGCGCGTGAGGCCGATCAGTCCGGCTTTGCTCGAGGCGTACGCCGCCTGCGGCAGCCCGGCGGTGGTGAGCCCGAGCACGCTGGAGATGTTGACGATCGAGCTGCCGGGCTCCATGACCGCGGCGGCGCGCTGCGCCATCCAGTAGCACCCGTGGAGGTTGACGTCGAGCACCTGCCGGTACTGGTCGGGGGACTCCTTGGACGCCGGGGACCGCGGTCCCCACGCCGGCGTTGTTGACCAGGATGTCGACGCGGCCGAGCTCGCGCATCGTCGCGTCGACCAGCGCCTGGCAGTCGTCGGGGTCCGAGACGTCGGCGCGCTGGGTCACGGCGCGGCGGCCGGCCTGCTCGACGATCGCGCGCGTCTCCTCGAGGCGCTCGACGCGCCGGGCGCCGAGCGCGACGTCGGCGCCGGCCTCGGCGAGGGCCTGGGCGAAACCGACCCCGAGGCCGGAGGAGGCGCCGGTGACGATCGCCACCTTGCCCTCGAGGCTGAAGCGGTCGAGGATGCTCATGGCGCGGCAGCGTACAGAGCGGCATCATGCCGCGGCGTGACCGTCCTCTACGAGCCCGATCTCCAGTGTCCCGCGCCCGACGGGACGCTCCTCGCCACCGACGTCTACCGGCCCGCGGAGGGCGGACGCCATCCGGCGGTGCTGCAGCGCACGCCGTACGACAAGCGCCAGTACCCGCTCACGTGGCCGCTGCTGGACCCGCGCAAGCTGGCGGCGGCCGGCTACGTCGTGGCGATCCAGGACGTGCGCGGCCGCTTCGGGTCCGGCGGCGACTTCCGCCCGTACCTCGACGAGGCGGCCGACGGGGCGGCGGCGATCGACTGGCTCAGCCGGCAGCCGTTCTGCGACGGCACGGTCGGGATGTACGGGATGTCCTACATGGCCGGCGTCCAGTGGCTGGCGGCGGCCGAGCAGCCCCCGGCGCTCCGCGCCCTCGCGTCTGCGCAGGCCCCCTTCAACTTCTCCGCCGACCACTTCCGCCGCGGCGGGGTGCTCGCGCTCGGGCTCCTGTTCACGTGGCTGCTGGCGGTCATCGGGCCGAACCGCGTGATCCGTCGCGGCCCGCCGGACACGCTGGCGCAGCGCTTCACGGCGCTGGTCGACGACATCGACCGCCTCCACGAGCTGGCCGTCGACCCGATCGCCACCCTGGAGCGCCACGATCCCGAGCTCGCCGCGTGGTTCGGCGCCGTGGTGCAAGGGGAGGAGGGCACCGCCCCGGCACGCCCGGCGAGCGCGGCCATCGCCGCTCCGGCGCTGCAGATCGCGGGCTGGCACGACGTGCTCCTGCAGCCCGACCTCGACCGCTTCGCGGAGATGCGCGCCGGCGCCGCGACCGAGGACGCGCGGACGAAGACGCGGCTGGTGGTCGGGCCGTGGGCGCACGGCGCGTTCCT
The DNA here is from genome assembly GCA_963764385.1 of uncultured Solirubrobacteraceae bacterium. Taxonomy (GTDB): domain Bacteria; phylum Actinomycetota; class Thermoleophilia; order Solirubrobacterales; family Solirubrobacteraceae; genus DATFQI01. Next base: position 86,367 of record CAVXSJ010000015.1, read on the forward strand.
CAACGGCGTCGGCCAGCTCGACTTCGGCGTGCGCGCCGCGGGCGCCGCGCTCGACCTGCGCGGCGACCTCACCGACCTGCACCGCCGCTGGTTCGACGCGCGGCTGCGGGGAACCGACCGCTCGATCGACGACGAGCCGCCCGTCCGCGCGTTCGTGATGGGGGAGAACCGCTGGCGCGACCTCGACGAGTGGCCGCCGCCCGGCACCGCGGAGCAGCGCGTGCACCTGCAGGCGGACGGCGGGCTCGGCGAGCGGCCGCCGGCGCCCGGCGAGCCGACGGCCTTCGCGCTGGACCCCGCGCACCCGGTGCCCACCCAGGGCGGGCAGATCCTGCTGCCGGCGGGCTTCCTGCGCGGGCCGCTCGACCAGTCGTTCCGCGAGCGCCACCCGGACGTGCGGCTGTTCACGGGAGAGCCGCTTACGGCGCCGCTGCTCGTGCTCGGGCGCGTGACGTTCGAGGCGTGGGTGCGGGCGGAGACGGAGGAGGCCGACCTCGTCGTGCGGCTGTGCGACGTGCATACGGACGGGCGGTCGTTCAACGTCGTCGACGGCGTCCTGCGGCTCCCGCCGTCGCCGGGGCCCGTGCGCGTCAGCGTCGACCTGTGGTCGACGGCGCACCGCTTCGCGCCCGGCCACCGCCTCCGCCTGCAGGTCTGCGCCAGCGACTTCCCGCGCTACGACCGCAGCCCGCAGGCGCAGCGCGCCGTCATCTTCCACGACCCCGACAGGCCCTCGGCGCTCCTCCTCCCGGTGGGTTGAATTTATACCGACCGATCAGTAGAACTTCGCGCCGGGGTTGTCAAGGAGAGAGGAAGACGAGATGACGAACGGCGCTGCGCCGGGACTGATCGCGGCCGTCGACATCGGGGGGACCTTCACCGACTCGGTGCTGGTGGAACCCGACGGGCGGGTGGCGTACGGAAAGGCCCTCAGCTCACCCGGGGACGACTTCCAGGGCGGGTTCTTCGGCAGCCTCACCTCCGCCGCCAAGCTGGCCGGCTACGACCCCGACGAGCTGTTCGAGAACCTGACCCGGCTCGTGTCGCACGGCTCCACCGTGGCGACCAACATCGTGGTCGAGAACAACGGCGCGACCGTCGGCCTGCTCACGACCAAGGGCCACGAGGACACGCTGCTGATGATGCGCGGCCTCGGCCGGGTGGTCGGCGAGCCGCCGGAGAACATCCTGCGCGTCGTCGACACCTCCAAGCCGGCGCCGCTGGTGCCGCGCGAGCGCATCCGCGGCGTCACCGAGCGCGTCGACTCCACCGGGGAGATCCTCGTCGCGCTCGACGAGGCAGGAGCTCGAGGCGCAGGTCGCGCGAGCTCGCCGACGCCGGCTGCGAGGCCTACGCGATCTGCTTCCTGTGGTCGACCCAGAACCCCGAGCACGAGCAGCGCGCGCGGGACATCGTCCAGCGCGTCGCGCCGGACGCCTTCATCAGCGTCTCCTCTGAGCTCTCGAGCGCGGTCGGCGAGTACGAGCGGACGGTCGCCGCGGTCGTCAACGCGTTCGTCGGGCCGCGCACCACCGGCTACCTGCACAAGCTCGAGGAGCGCCTCGGCGAGCTCGGCTTCTCGCAGGGGCTGATGCTCATGCAATGCCACGGCGGGATGGTCCCGCTGGAGGACGGCAGCAGCCGTCCCATCCTCACGATCGGGTCGGGCCCCGTCGGCGGCATGGTCGGCACCCAGCGCCTCGCCGCCGAGCTCGGGATCGAGAACGTGATCGCCACCGACATGGGCGGCACGAGCTTCGACGTCGGCATCATCGAGGGCCACGAGCCGGAGGTCGCGGCGGAGACCGTGCTCGGCAAGTACACGTACAAGATCCCGGCCGTCGAGGTGATCTCGATCGGCGCGGGCGGCGGCTCGATCGCCTGGGTGGAGGAGCACTCGGGCACGCTGCGGGTCGGCCCGCACAGCGCGGGCTCCGACCCGGGCCCCGCGTGCTACGGGCTGGGCGGCGAGGAGGCCACCGTCACCGACGCGGACCTCGTCCTCGGCTATCTCGACCCGCAGGCCGTGTTCGGCACCGCCGGGGAGGGCCAGATCCGCCCGGATCGCGACCTCGCCGAGGAGGCGATCCGCCGCGTCGCGAAGCCGCTGGGCCTCTCGGTGACCGACGCCGCGCTGGGCATCGCCGAGATCGTCGACGCCAAGATGGCCAACCTGCTCGAGAACGTGGTGGTCGGCCGTGGCTTCGACCCGCGCGACTTCACCATCTTCTCCTTCGGGGGTTCCGGCGCGATCCACGCCGCCGGCTACGCCCGCGAGCTGGGCATCTCCGAGGTCCTCGTCCCCGGCGAGATCGCGTCGGTGTGGAGCGCCTTCGGCATCGCGCTGTCGGACATCCGGCACACGCTGGAGGGCGACGTCCAGCTCGTCTCGCCGATCGACTCCGGCGATCTGACCGGCGTGTACGACGGCCTCGAGGAGACCCTCCTCCGGCAGTTCGACAACGGCTCCAAGCCGGAGCTGAAGCGCTTCGCGCGCATGCGCTACGAGGGGCAGCGCAACGAGCTCGAGGTGACGGTGCCGACCGGCGGGCTCGACAACGAGAAGCTCGCCGCCGTCACCGCCGACTTCGAGGAGCGCTACGAGCAGCGCTACGGCTCCGCGGCGCTGCTGCCGGACGCCCGCTTCGAGGTCGTCAACGTGCGTTCCGAGGCGTCGGTGCCCACCGGCATCGACGTCCAGGCCCACCCGCCGAGCGGCGAGGGGGACGCGAAGAAGGAACCCCGGCTCGTGGCGTTCAAGCGCGGCGAGGAGCCGCAGGAGACGCCCGTCTACGACGGCACCGCGATCGGTGCCGACGAGACGATCTCCGGCCCCGCGGTGATCGACCTCCCCACCACCGGCATCGTCGTGCCGCCGGATGCCACCGTCACGCGCACCGAGCGCGGCGACTTCAAGCTGACCTTCGAGAGGTGAACGACATGTCGACCACGGTTCCGGTTCCCGAGCGCAAGCAGATCACCGACGAGGACGAGCACCGCGCGTTCTGGGACGGCATCGCCCATGCCTTCATCCCGGGCAGCGAGCTGCGCGTCCCCGAGGGCCTGAAGCTCCACAGCGCGGCCGACGACGACGTCGACCCGATCACGTTCGAGGTGGTGCGCCACAGCCTGTGGAACACCAATCAGGAGCACGGCACGGTCCTGTCCAACCTCGCCGTCTCGCCGATCCTCCTGGAGACCCGCGACTTCCAGACGGCGATCCTGTCCGAGCGGGGGGAGCTGCTGTTCTTCGGCCCCTACCTGCAGTACCTCGGCGGGTTCATGGACATGGTCGTCCACTACATCATCGAGCACCACGGCGACCGGGTCCGGCCCGGCGACATGTGGCTGGTCAACGATCCCTGGATCGGCACCGCGCACCAGCCCGACGTCAACGTCATGTGCCCCGTGTTCGTCGACGACGAGCTGTTCTGCTGGGTGGCCAACAACGCGCACCAGAACGACGTCGGCGGCTCGCTGCCCGGCTCCTTCTGCCCGAACGCCGAGGACATCTACTTCGACCCGATCTGCATCCCGCCGGTGCGGATCGTCAAGGACGACAAGATCGATCCGGAGATCGAGGCGCTCTACCGCCGCCAGTCGCGCACGCCGATCGCGCTGGCGCTGGACCTGCGGGCGAGCGTGGCCGGCAACCACGCGGCGCGCGAGCGCATCCTGCGGCTGGTCGCCAAGTACGGCAAGGAGACCGTCAAGGGCGTGATGCGCGGCGTGCTCGACGCCAGCCAGTCCTCGTTCAAGGAGCTGCTGGGGACGATCCCCGACGGCGAGTGGGCCGAGCGCTGCTACCAGGAGGTCGCGGTCAGCGGCGACCGGGGCGCCTACAAGGTCCAGATGAGCATCCGCAAGGAGGGCGAGCGGCTGATCGTCTCAAACGAGGGGACCGATCCCGAGGTCGGGGCGATCAACCTCCCGTTCGCCGCGCTGCGCGGTACCACGCTGGCGACGATCAACGTGCTCGCGGTGCCCGAGCACATGGGGGTGGTGGGCGGCGCCGCCCGCCAGGTCGAGTTCGAGCCCGTGCCGGGCACGATCACCTGTCCCGACTACGGCGTGGCGGTGAGCCCGGCGGGCATCTTCGCCACCGAGCTGTCGATGGCGATGGCCAACTCGATCCTCACCAAGATGCTGCTCTGCTCGAGCGACGAGGAGGTCCGCGGCAAGGCGCTCGCCACGACGCCGGCGCAGTGGCATATCCACATCAACGCGGGCACCAACCAGCGCGGCGCGTACTACGTCGGGCCGATGCTCGACGCGATGATCGGCACGACGGGCGCCACCGCGCACGCCGACGGCACGTTCGCCAACGGCGTCTGGTGGATCCCCGAGGGCCGCGGTCCCAACGTCGAGTCCTACGAGCGCGACTGGCCGATCCTGTACCTCTACCGGCGCGAGGACCCGGACTCGGGCGGCGCCGGCCGGTGGCGCGGCGGCAACGGCGGGCGGCTCGCCTACGTGTCGCACCGCGGCGAGATCGCCACGGCGCTCTACACGTCCGAGGGGATCCCGAAGTCGCCGGGCATCTTCGGCGCCACGCCCGGCAACCCCGGGCAGACCCGGCTCATCCAGGGCAGCGACGTGCGCGCGAAGTTCGAGTCGGGGGTCATGCCCGGCTCCCTCGACGAGCTGACCGGCGACGAGGAGCCGTCCTTCGGCAAGGGCGCCCCGCTGCCGCTCGACGACGCCTCGGTCATGGAGTACAACTGGGGCGGCGCGGCGGGCTTCGGGGACCCGCTGCTGCGCGAGACCGACCGCGTGTTCGGCGACGTCGCCGCGGGCGTCGTCTCCGACGCCGACGCGGACGCCCAGTACGGCGTCGTGCTCAACGACGGCCGTCTCGACGAGGACGCGACCACCGAGCGGCGGCGCGACCGGCGGCGCGACCGGCTTTCGGCGGCCGGCGTCGACCGTGACCCGGCCGAGCGCGACGCCTCCCCGGGCGCCGACGACCTGGTGATCGGCGACGACATCTGGGTCGACCGCGGCGCGGGTACGTACCGGTGCGCGCACTGCGGCGAGGAGCTGGGCGCCCTGTCCGAGCACTACAAGCAGTCGATGGTCGTGCGCGAGCGGCCGCTCGAGGAGGTCGGGACGCGCTTCCACGACCCGTCGATCTATGTCGACGCGGAGATCATCTTCCGCGAGCTCTTCTGCCCCGGCTGCGCGACGCGGCTGGCGACGGAGGTGTGCCGGCCCGACGACGAGGTCCTGATCGACCTCCGACTGACGGGGTCATGAACCTCAGCAACCTCCTCGCCCATCATGCGGACCGCTTCGGTGACCGCCTCGCGCTCAGCACCGAGCACGAGGAGCTGACCTACCGCGAGTACTACGAGCGCGTGCAGCGCACCGCCGGTGCGCTGCGCTCGCTCGGCGTCGCGCGCTCCGACGTGGTGGGCGTGCTGCTCTACAACCGGATCGAGTTCCTCGAGCTGCTGGGCGCGTGCGCGCACCTCGGGGCGATCTTCATGCCGCTCAACTGGCGCCTCGCGGGTCCCGAGCTCGCCTACATCGCCGACCACGCGGGGGCGAGCACGGTCATCTCCGAGCCCGAGCTGGCCGGCAACCTCGACGCGCTGCACGATCTCGGGGGCGAGCGCACCTGGGTCATGGTGGGCGAGGCCGAGGACCGCTGGCGGTCGCTCGGGGAGGCGGTGGCGGCGGCCGACCTGGTGGCCGAGGCGGCCGAGGTCGCGGGCGACGACGTGATGCGGTTGATGTACACGTCGGGCACGACGTCGCGCCCGAAGGGGGTGATGATCACCTACGACAACCTGTACTGGAAGTCGATCGGCCAGGTGGTCGAGCTGGAGATGACGGCGCAGGACCGCGGGCTGGCCTCCGGGCCGCTCTACCACGTGGGCGCGCTCGACATGACGACCACGAACATGCTCTACGTCGGCGGCAGCACCCACATCCTGCCGCGCTTCGACGTCGGCGCCGTGCTCGACGCGATCGAGCAGCGCAGGATCACCAACCTGTGGTTCGCCCCGGCCATGGTTCACGCGGTGGTCGGCGCGGACGGGCTCGCCGACCGCGACCTCGACTCGGTGCGCCTGATCCTCGACGGCGGCGAGAAGATGCCGCTGCCGCTCATCGAGAAGGTGCTCGACGCGTTCCCCAACGCCTGGTTCAGCGATGCCTACGGGCTGACCGAGACGGTGTCGGGCGACACGTACCTCGACAAGGGCAAGATGCGCGACAAGATCGGCTCCGTCGGCAAGCCGATCCCGCACTGCGAGGTGCGCATCGTCGACGAGGACGACAACCCGCTGCCGGCGGGCGAGCGCGGCGAGATCTGCATCCGCGGCCCGAAGGTCTGCAAGGGCTACTGGAAGGACGAGGAGGCGACCGCCCGCGCGCTCCGGGGCGGCTGGCTGCACACCGGCGACGTCGGCCTGCTCGACGAGGACGGCTTCCTGTTCATCGTCGACCGGCTCAAGGACCTCATCATCAGCGGCGGCGAGAACATCGCCTCCTCGGAGGTCGAGCGCGTGATCTACGAGCACGAGGCGGTGTCCGAGGCGGCGGTGGTCGGCAGCCCCCACCCGCGCTGGAACGAGGTGCCGGTCGCCTACGTGGTGCTCAGGGAGGGGGCTGAGGTGAGCGAGGACGAGCTCGACGCGCACTGCCGCGAGCGCCTCGCCAGGTACAAGACGCCCAAGGGCTTCCGCTTCATCGACGCGCTGCCGCGCAACCCCACGGGGAAGGTCCTCAAGCGCGAGCTGCGCGACCTCGAGGCGGATGAGGTCGGCGAGACCGAGAAGGCGGGCCAGACGTGAGCGACGAGCTCGACGGCCGCGTCGGCATCGTCACGGGCGCCGCCCAGGGGATCGGCCGCGCGCTGGCCGGCGGGCTCGCGGAGGCGGGCGCGACCGTGGCGCTGCTCGATCGCCAGGCCGACGCGGTCCAGGTGGCGGCGGGGGAGATCGAGGGGACCTCGGCCCACGCGGCGGACATCACCGACGCCGCCGCGGTGGAGGCCGCGGTGGGGGAGGTGGTCGAGCGCCACGGGCGGCTGGACTTCCTCGTCAACAACGCCGGGGTGCGGGCGATCGAGCCGCTGATGGAGGTCACGCTCGAGAGCTGGCGGACGACGCTCGACGTCAACCTCACCGGGACGTTCAACTGCATCCGGGCCGCGGTGCCGCACATGCGCGCGGGCGGCGGCGGCCGGATCGTCAACGTCGCCTCGGTCGCGGGGATGCTGATGTTCAAGAACCGCGCGCCCTACAACGTCAGCAAGGCCGGGCTCATCGCGCTGACCAAGACCGTGGCACTGGAGCTCGCGAGCGAGGGCATCACCTGCAACGCGGTGGCGCCCGGCGTGATCGAGACCCCGCTCACCCAGGCGTACTTCTCCGACCCCGAGCTGGCGCCGAAGATCCAGGAGAACACGCCGCTCGGCCGCTGGGGGCAGCCCGAGGACCTCGTCGGCCCGGTGGTGTTCCTGTGCAGCCCCGGATCCGCGTTCGTGCAGGGGGAGACGCTCGTCGTCGATGGTGGCTGGGTCGCCGGCAAGGGCTACTGAGAGGAGAACGACATGGACGAGCGCCAGCGCCGCATTCGTGAGGAGTTCATCGACGCCCGGGGGTACTGGAACGCGTTCTGGGACGGGCTGCTCCAGCTCGACCCGGACTTCTTCGAGGCCTACCTGCAGTTCTCCGGCGTGCCGTGGAAGAACGGCACGCTGTCGCCCAAGTTCAAGGAGCTCGTCTACATCGCGATCGACGCCTCGACGACCCATCTCTACGAGCCGGGCCTGCGCCAGCACATCCAGAACGCGCTGCGCCACGGGGCCACGAGCGAGGAGATCATGGAGGTCTACGAGCTCACCAGCGTCCTCGGCATCCACGCCTGCACGCTCGGCGTGCCGGTGCTGCTCGAGGAGCTCGAGCAGGCCGGCTCCAACGGCCGCCCGGCCGAGCTCACGGAGGAGCAGGCGCGCATGAAGGAGGACTTCGTCGAGCGCCGCGGCTACTGGAACGACTTCTGGGACGGGCTGCTCGCGCTCGACGCGGACTTCTTCAAGGCCTACCTCGAGTTCTCGAGCGTGCCGTGGCGCAACGGCACGCTGTCGCCGAAGGAGAAGGAGCTCGTTTACATCGCCATCGACGCCGCGACGACCCACCTCTACGAGCCCGGGCTGCGCCAGCACATCCAGAACGCGCTGCGCCACGGGGCGACGACCGAGGAGATCATGGAGGTCTACGAGCTGATCAGCGTGCTCGGCATCCATGCCTGCACGCTGGGTGTGCCCGTGCTCCTCGAGGAGACCGAGCGTGCGGCGTCCGCGACGAGGTGACGGCGTCGTCGCGGGGCGCCTGAGCCGCGTCAGGACTGCAGGAACGCCAGGAGGTCGGCGTTGATCTTCTCGAGATCCTCGGTGAAATCGGTCTGGGAGAAGGCGACGATGCCGTCGTAGTGCCGCCGGGGTTGGCGTCGGTCTGCACCATGAGCGGCGGCACCGCGCTGATCAACGCCGCCTTGGCGACGCGGTCCTCGCCGTGGCGGCCGAGGTTTGACGTCGAATCGTGCGCAATCGCAGCGCAGCCATCTCGCGTCTCGGGCCCCCGGCAGAGGACGGGGTTACTGGTTTGCCCGCGGGATGTCGATACCCCGCATGTGGGAGCTCTTCCCGACACGGCGAGAGATCCGGTGCGGCGCCTGTTCGAGCTGTCGCGCGACATGCTTGGCACGGCCACCGCGGAGGGCTACTTCACTCGATTGAACCCCGCGTGGGAGTCCACGCTGGGTTGGTCCATCGCCGAGTTGATGGCGGTGCCGTTCCTGTCCTTCGTCCATCTCGACGACGTCGACGCCACGGAGACCGCGCTCGCAAACCCGGATCGCCCGACCGAGTTCGCGTTCGAGAACCGCTTCAGGACGCGCGACGGCGACTATCGCCTGCTCGAGTGGACGGGCGGCGGGGAGGGCGGCGTCGCGTACTTCGTCGCCAGGGACGTCACCGAGCGTCGCGCCACCGAGATCGAGCACGGGGAGGCCGCCACGGCCCGCCGAGACGCGGAGGCCGAGGCGCGGCGGTCCGCCGATCTGCACCGGATCCTGACCGCCAACCTCCCCGACACCACGGTGTTCCTGCTCGATCGCGATCTCCGGATCCTGGTCGCCGACGGCGAGGCCATCCGGCGCCTGCCGTGGTTCGACGAGAAGCTGTTCCAGGGTCGCCTGGTCGCCGAGCTGGACGGCATGGTCCCCGCGGACGTCCTGAAGCTCTCGCTCACCACGTACCGCGCCGCGCTACAGGGCAAGCGCGGGAGTTTCGAGTTCCTCAGCGAGGGGCTGACCTTCTCCATCCAGGCGGTGCCCGTCCGCGGGGAGGACGAGGCCGTCGAGTCCGTACTCGTCGTCGCCCGCGACGTCACGCAACGGACGGAGGCCCAGCAGCGGATCGCCCACCACGCGCGCCAGCAGAAGGCGGTCGCCGAGCTGGGGCGCTTCGCGCTCGAGAGCCACGATCTCGCGGCGGTGTTGACCGCGGCGGTGGAGCGCGCGACCTCCACGCTCGACGTCGACGGTGGGTGCATCGTGGAGCTCAGCGAAGATGGCCTCAGCCAGACGGTCGTGGCGGGCGTCGGCCTGCCTGAGGGTGTCGATGCCGTCAGCAGCGCGTCCGTCCCTATCCAGGCCCACGGCCGCCCGTTCGGGGTCCTGGACGTCCGGGCCCGGGAACCACGGGGCTTCTCCGAGGACGACGTCACCTTCCTCAGCGCGATCGCGACGCTCGTCACGGTGGCCGTCGAGCGCCACAGCGAGGAGCAGGCGACGCGCCACGCGGCGTTGCACGACCCGCTGACCAACCTCGCGAATCGCACGCTCGCACTGGACCGGATCGCCCACGCGCTGAATCGACGCCACCGGGAGTGCATCGACGTGGCGGTCTTGGTGCTCGACCTCGACCGGTTCAAGCTCGTCAACGACGCGGCCGGCCATGCGGCCGGCGACGACGTGCTGCGCGCCCTGGCCGGCCGGCTGAGCGGCACGGTGAGCGCGACCGACACGGTCGCCCGCCTCAGCGGCGACGAGTTCATCGTGATCTGCCCGGACGTCGACGGCGTGCGCGGCGCCACCGAGCTCGCGGACCGGCTCACCGCCGCCGTCACCCGCCCGCTGGCCCTCGACAGCGGGGACCATGCCTTCAAGGTGAGCGTCGGAATCGCCCTCGCGGCCGATCGCGGCGACACGCCCGAGTCGCTGCTCCGGGACGCCGACACCGCCATGTATCGCGCCAAGGCCCGCGGCCGCGGGCGCTGCGAGCTGTTCGACGAGGCGGTGCGCACCGAGGCGCTCGAGCGTGCGCTGACGGAGGCCGACCTGCGGCGGGCGATCGAACGGGGCGAGCTGGAGGTCTGGTACCAGCTGGTCGTCGACCTGGCCACGGGCCGACCCGTGTCAACGGAAGCCCTCGCGCGCTGGGAGCACCCCGAGCGCGGCATGATCCCGCCGACGGAGTTCATCCCGATCGCGGAGGAGACGGGGTTGATCGCCGACCTCGGGGCGCAGATCCTCGAACAGGCGTGCGTCCAGACCGCCGCCTGGCAACGGCAGTTCGATCCCGCGCTCACCGTCTCGGTCAACGTCTCCGGGCGCCAGGCCGTCGATCCCGCGTTCCCCGCCCAGGTGGCGGCCATCGCCGAGCGCTCCGGGCTCCGGCCCGGCACGTTGACGCTGGAAATCACGGAATCCGTGCTGATGGAGGAGGCCGACTCGCCCATCACCGTGCTGAGCTCGCTGCAGGATCACGGGGTGAAGCTGGTCCTCGACGACTTCGGCACCGGCTACTCCTCGCTCAGCCGCCTCAAGGGCTTCCCGCTGGACGCGCTCAAGATCGACCGCTCGTTCATCTCCGGCGTCGATAGCCACGACGACGACCGCGCGATCGTCAAGGCGACCATCGACATGGCCCACGCGCTCAGCCTCACCGTCGTCGCGGAGGGGGTCGAGACGCTCGAGCAGGAAGCGCAGCTGCGCGCGTTCGGGTGCGACCTCTGCCAGGGCTACCTCTACGCGCGGCCGCAGCCGATGGAGGCCGTCACCGATCTGCTGGCAGCCGGGAGGCCCGCGGACAGGGTGTAGGTCGGGCCGGGTGGATCTCGTACGTCATCGACGGCGGGCTGAACAAGACGACCTGAGGGTCAGGTGGGGACCAGCTCGGAATCGGAGTCCGGCAACGCGCGCGAGAGCTCGTGCCGGGAGCGGATGCCGAGCTTGGCGAACACCTTCCGCAGATGCCACTCCACGGTGCGCGGGCTCAGGAAGCGCCGCGCGCCGATCTCCGGGTTCGACAGCCCGTCGCGGGCGAGCCACGCGATCTGCAGCTCCTGCGGGGTCAGCTCGTCGCGCGTCTCGTCGGTCCGCTGCGCACCCGCTCGCCCGTGCCCAGGAGCTCACCCCGGGCGCGCGCCGCGAACGCCTCCATGCCGATCCTCACGAACTGATCGTCTCGGGTTCGAGCACGACCTCGACAACGTGCGGCGGGCGGTGCGCGACCTGGACGTCGGCTACCCCGTGGTGATCGACGACGAGCTCGCGATCTGGCGGGCGTTCGAGAACCGGTGCTGGCCCGCGCTCTACCTCGTCGATGGGGACGGGCGCGTCGGCTTCCGGCACTTCGGCGAGGGCGCCTACGAGGAATCCGAGCTGGCGATCGAGGCGCTGCTGCACGTCGACGTCGACGAGTCCGGAGACGGCACCCTCTCCGAGCCGCGGAGGTACCAACTCGTCCGGCGACGAGGGCCCACCCGCGAGCGGACGTTCGAGATCACCTTCGAGGGGGCCCGGCGTACGCGCGTACGTCTTCACCTTCGGCTGATTCGCGAGCGACTCGGCGGGCGGTGATCCCGCCCGCCGAGCCGGCTCCACGGGTCAGTCGTCGTTCGTCTCGCCGTCGCCGTCGCCTGACTCCTCCTTGTCGGCGGCCGCGTCGAGCACGTTGAACTGCTTGTCGAGGTGCACGTCGACCTGGCTGCCGTCGGCCTTGGTGACCTCGACCTCGTAGGCGCCCTCTTCGTCGCCGGCCTCGGTCTGGGTGACCTTGCCTTCGCCGACCTCCTTGAGCGCGACGGCGCTCGCGCGGTCCAGCGCGGACCCGGTGATCGCCTTCTCGGTCTTCTGGTCGTCCCCGCCGCCGCCGGCGGCTCCGGCGATCGCGGCCCCGCCGATGCCCAGTGCCGCGACGGCGGCCACTGCGATCAGGATTCCCTTGAGCTTGTCCTTCACTGGCGTTCGTCTCCTGTGTCGGTGGACTGTGGGGGCGAAGCTACGGCGGCGGGCTTGGATTCCCCTGAGGCGGCGGGCAGGCGGACGCGGACGGTCGCGCCGGAGGCGCCGGGAACGATGTCGGCGCTCCCGCCGTGCGCCTCGGCGATCGCCCGCACGATCGCGAGCCCGAGGCCCGTTCCGCCACGCGTGCGGGCGACGTCGCCGCGCGCGAAGCGCTCGAACGCGCGGCCCTCGACGTCGGGCGCGAAGCCGGTCCCTTCGTCGGCGACCTCGAGCACGACCTCGCCGGGGCCGGGCATGGCGCGCAGCACGATCGTGCCGTCGCCGTAGCGGAGGGCGTTGTCGACGAGGTTGCCGAGCGCCTGGCGCAGGCGCAGCTCGTCGGCGTGGACGCGCAGGCCTCCGTCGGCGTCGACCTCGATGGTGCGGTCGCGCTCGCGGGCGCGGTCGACGAAGCGCTCGCGCACGCCGGCGAGCAGCTCCTCGGCGTTGAGCGTGCGGGGACGTACCGGCAGGCCGCCCTCGGCCGTGCGGGCGACCACGAGAAGGTCCTCGGCGAGCTGGGCGAGGTGGTCGCACTCCTCGATCGCGGCGACCAGCGCCTCGCGCGCCTCCGTGGCCGGGTAGCCGCGGAGGGCCGCTTCGAGCTCGGTCTTGATCACGGACACCGGCGTGCGCAGCTCGTGGCTGGCGTCGGCGACGAAGCTCGCCTCGCGCTCGTAGGAGCGGCGGAGCCGGTCGAGCATCTCGTTGAGCGTCTCCGCGAGGCGCCGGATCTCGTCGTTCGCCGCGGGCAGCGGCAGGGGTTCGCCGTCGCGCTCGAGCGAGACGCCGGCCGCGCGGCGGCGGATCGCCTCGACCGGGCGCAGGCCGGCGGCGGCGAGCGCGTACCCGAGCAGCGATGCGAGCACGACCGCGATCGGGCCGCCGACCGCGAACGACGCGATCAGCGCCGACAGCGTCTCGTCGCGGTCCGCCAGCGACTGACCGACGGCCACCACGCTCGCCCGCCCCGTGGCCGGGATCGCGAGGATGCGGGCCGTGTCCTCGACACCTGACACGTCACGCTCGGCCTCGACCCCGTCGCCGGCCGCCACCTGCGCCAGCTCAGCGGAGGTGAGCACGTTGTCGCGGACGTCCCCGACGGCGTCGATCACGCGGCCGTCCGCGGTCAGCATCTGCGCGAAGCCATCCTCACCGTCACCGGTCGCTCCCGCGGAGGCGTGGCCGGAGGCCGCCACGGCCGCCGCGCGGGACTCGAGGCCGGAGCGCACGCTCTCGTCGAGGTCCCCCTGCACCCGCAGATAGACGAACAGCCCCGTCGCGGCGAGCACGAGCACCATGGCCAGCGCGAACGCGGCGGTCAGCCGGAGGCGGACCGGGACCCGGCTCACCCGCCTCCGTCCTTGCGCAGCCGGTAGCCGACCCCGCGCACGGTCTCGATCGAGCGCACCCCGAACGGCCGGTCGATCTTCTCGCGCAGATAGCTGACGTAGACCTCGACGACGTTCGAGCGCTGCTCGTAGCCGAGGTCCCAGGCGGCGTCGAGGAGCTGGGGTTGCCGGAACACGATGCCCGGGCGCCGCATGAACGTCTCCAGGAGCGCGAACTCGCGCGCCGACAGCTCGATCTCCGTCCCGCCGCGATGCACCTCGCGGGTTGCCGGGTCGAGGCGCAGCGTCCCGACTTCGAGGACGGCGGGACGCTCGGCGGCGCCGCGGCGGACGAGCGCCCTGAGGCGCGCGACGAGCTCCGCGAGCGAGAACGGCTTGGTCAGGTAGTCATCCGCGCCGCCGTCGAGCCCGCGCACCCGGTCCTCCACCGCGTCACGGGCCGTGAGCATCAACACGGGGATCCACAGCCCGTCGGCGCGCAGCCGCCGGCACGTCTCGAACCCGTCGACGCCGGGGAGCATCACGTCGAGCACGACCGCGTCGTACTCGACGGTCCGGATCTCGCGAAGCGCCTGCTCGCCGTCACCCGCGATGTCCACCACGAGCCCCTCGAAGCGCAGACCGCGGCGGATCGCCGCGGCCATGCGCGCATCGTCTTCTACCAGGAGGATCCTCACGGCTCTCCAATGATCGCGACGGACCTTAGAGGCGGCTGAGAACGACGACCGTCTGCCGTCGGGTCAGGTGAGCGACGCGACCGCCTCGACCTCGATGAGCAGGTCGGGCCGGAACAGCGCGGAGACCTGGACCAGCGAGCTCGTCGGCGGCGCGCTCGTGTCGACGAACTCGTCGCGCACGGCCCGGACGGTGGCGAGTTCGCCCACGTCGAGCAGGTAGATGGTGACCTTGACCACGTCCGGCCAGCCGGCGCCGCCGGCCGCCAGGGCGCGACCGACGTTCTCGAACGCCAAGCGCGTCTGTGACTCGAAGTCGGCGGGGGCGCTCCCGTCGGGCGTCATCCCGACCTGGCCCGCCGTCCAGACGAGCCGGCCGGTGGGGATCGTCACGACGTGGCTGTAGCCGACCGGCGCCGGCAGGTCGGAGGGGGAGGTGAGGACAGGCGTCTCGGAGCTCATCCTCCTGATTCTCCCGGCGCGAGCAACTGCGAGCACGCGACGTCGGCGAGCCATTGCTCGAAGCGCTCGGGCGTCCAGCCGCGCTCGACGACGAGCAGGTGCCAGACGTTGGAGATGTTGAGCGTCCACAGGATGTCGGTCGCCGTGTCCACGTCCACGCCAGGACCGAGCGCGTGCTTCGCGTCCAGGCTCTCGGCGATGACCCGCTGGTTGGCGTGGAAGTCCGACTGGATGCGGCGCCACAGGGCGCCGATGTCGCGGTCGGTCGGGGCGGCGGCCCTGATGACCTCGAGCACGCCGCCGATCCTCAGCTTCGCCGCGCGTGCGTTGCGCGCGTGCAGGCGCAGCTGGCGCGCGGGGTCGGGCTCCGCGAGCACCTCGCGGTACCAGGGCTGCTCGGCGACGGGCACCTCGTCGCGGCCGGCCCGGAGCAGGTGGTTCCAGAGCGCCCGCAGCAGGCCGCTCTTGGTCTCGAAGCCGACGTACACGGTCTTGAGCGCGACGCCGGCGTCGGTCGCGATCGCGTCCATCGTCGTCGCCGCGTAGCCGCGTTCCTCGAACA
The DNA here is from genome assembly GCA_963764385.1 of uncultured Solirubrobacteraceae bacterium. GTDB lineage: Bacteria > Actinomycetota > Thermoleophilia > Solirubrobacterales > Solirubrobacteraceae > DATFQI01. The sequence continues at coordinate 101,720 of CAVXSJ010000015.1, forward strand.
GTCTCTGGGCGGCGCCGAGGATGTCCTCGCGGGTCGCGGCGGCCTGGGCGCGACGGCGCGAGGAGTCGTAGCGGCGCGTGCCCTTGACAGGTTCCGCCATTTCCCTATCCTAGCCATGAATTCATTACATGTAGCGAGCAGTGAAAATTCTCAGGAGGTGCATGATGACGACGAAGGACCGGCTGCACGGCATGTGGGCGGCCGTCGCCCCGGCCTGGGCCGAGCACACCGAGTACGCCGACCTCCGCGGCGCGGGCGTCGCGGAGGCGATGCTCGAGCGCTCGGCACCCGCGCCGGGCGAGCGCGTCCTCGAGCTCGCGTGCGGGCCAGGAGGACTCGGCCTGGCCGCCGCCGCCCGGGTGGCCCCGGACGGCGAGGTCGTCCTCTCGGACGTCGTGCCCGGGATGACCGCGATCGCCGCCGCGCGGGCCGAAGGGCTGACGAGCGTCACCACGTGCGAGCTGGATCTGGAGGACATCGAGCAGCCCGACCACAGCTACGACGTCGTCCTCTGCCGCGAGGGCGTCATGTTCGCCACCGACCCCGGCCGGGCCGTCTCCGAGATGCGGCGGGTGCTGCGACCCGGCGGACGGCTCGCGCTCGCGGTCTGGGGGCCGCGCGAGCTGAACCCGTGGCTCGGCATCGTCTTCGACGCCGTGAGCGCCCAGCTCGGGCGCCCCGTCCCGCCGCCCGGCGTCCCCGGCCCGTTCTCGCTCGCGAGCGCCGACGAGCTCGAGGCGCTGCTCTCGGGCTCCGGCGTTGTGGACGTCGTGATGAGCGAGCTCGCCGTGCCCCTCCGGGCCGCGTCGTTCGAGGAGTGGTGGACGCGGACGACGGCCCTCGCCGGCCCGCTCGCGGGCGTCCTGGCCCGCCTGCCCGAGCCGGACGTGCAGGCGATCACGGCCCGCCTGCGGGAGGAGACCGGCCGCTACACCACCCGCGCAGGACTCGAGCTCCCCGGGCTCAGCCTCATCGCCACCGGTCGCGTCGGATAGCAGGACCGCCACCGAACCGCCCCCGGTCCGCCGCGTGTACGCGGCGGTCCGCGCCGTCCAGGTGGGGAGCTCCGGTCCTCCGGGCGGGTCGCGCGCGGCACCCACCCCGGTGAGCCCGGCCAACGACGCGCGCGTCCGCCCAGCGCAGCTGGTCGCCCTCGACTGGGGCGACGTGCTCGGCGCGGCGAGCTACACGATCCAGATCGACGACTCCTCGTCGTGCTCGGCGCCGCTGCGCGTCGCCGAGACCGTCACCGACGCCGGGTTCACCACGAGCTCGCTGCCCACCACGAAGCTGTGGTGGCGCGTGCGGGCGAACGGCGGGCTCGGGCGCCTGGTCGGCGGTGCGGCGGCTGGAGGTGAAGAACTAGGCGGCCGGCGCGGCTTCCCAGCCGCCCATGACCTCGTGGGCGGTCGGCTCACCCATGACCGGGTGCAGCTCGATCGCGGGCGAGTAGCGGCTGGCGACGGGTGTCGCGGCCCAGCGCCTCCGCCATCGCGCGGACGTGGTGCGGGCCGGTCGCCGCAGCAGATGCCGATGTAGTCGACGCCGACGTCGCGCGCGCGGCGCGCGAAGTCGGCCATCTCGAAGCGCGTGCACTGGAAGCGCTCGAGCTGGATCGGGAACAGGCGCGCGCCGTCCTCGGCGGCCAGCGACTCGAACGCCGGGACGGCGGGCGAGGTCTGGTACGGGACCGGCTGGGCGGCCACGGCGACGTCGACCGCGGCGCGGATCTGCTCGAGCAGCGGCAGCATCGTCTCCGGCCCGCGCGAGCAGTTGAGGCCGACGATCGCCGCGCCCGCGTCGGCGAGGATCCGGCAGGCGTCGACGTAGTCGTAGCCGTCGAAGGTCGTGTCCGGCTGGACGCTGGCGAACGTGACCATCGCCGGGAGGCCCGAGCGACTGGCAGACCTCGAGCGCGATCAGCGCCTCGCCGACGAAGTCGTTGGTCTCGGCGATCACGAAGTCGACGCCCTCGTCGGCCGCCCAGCCGAGCTGCTCCTCGTACTGCGCGCGCACCACGGCGCCGGACTCCTCCGGCTCGCGCCGGGTCGTAGGACCACGTGTTGCAGATGTTCCCCGCCACCAGCGCGTCGCCCTCGGCGGCGACCTCGCGGGCGATCCGCACGGCGGCGCGGTTCATCTCCTCGAGCTGCCCGTCGCGGCCGACGACCTTGAGCTTGTCGCGGTGCGCGTAGTAGGTCAGCGCGACCATCACGTCGGACGCCCGCGCGCAGGAACTCGCGGTGGAGCTGGCGCACGCGCCTCGGGCTCGTCGAGCACGACCTCGGGCACGTACGGGCCCGGCCTTCACGTAGCCGCGGCGCTCGAGCTCGAACACGTAGCCCTCGGCGCCGAGCACGACGCCGTCGTCAAGACGTTGCTGCAGACGCACTTCCGCTGACCCCTTCCTGGATGGGTTCGAAGCGCGCCGGTGAGAAGCGCGCGATGTCGTAGACCGTGCCGTCCTGGACGGCCAGCTCGGCGAGCACGCGCCCCACCCAGGGCGCGTACTTGTAGCCCGTCCCGCGCCAGCCGACGCCGACGCACGCGTGCGGGCGCGCCGGGCACGCGGCCGAGCACGAAGTCGTCGTCGGCCACGAGGTCGTAGTCGCAGCCGTCGACGTCCTCGACGTCGCGCACCTCGGCGCCGCGCAGCCCGGGCAGGCACTGCTCGACGAAGTCGGCGACGTTGTCGATGCCGGTGCGCCCGCGCGGGCAGGTCGGGCGGGTTGTAGTAGCCGATCTTCACCGCGTCGGTGACGCCGGGGACGATCGGGTGCAGGTAGATCCCGGTGTCGAGGTAGGCGATCACCGGCATCGCGTCGGCGGTGAAGCGGTGGCGCTCGTCCGCGGGCGGGGTGACGTACTTCGCCTCGGTCGGCCGGTCGCGGGAGAGCGGGACCTGCAGGCGGCAGCCGTCGAGGCGCGAGAGCACGTCGTTGCTGCCGTGGCCGGCGGTCACGACGAGCGCACTGCGCGGCGAACGTCCCCGCGTCGGTGGTCGCGCGACCCCGTCGCCGTCGGCTCGATCGAGCTGCGTCTCGACGCCCTCGACGATCCGCACGCCGCGCTCGGCGAGCACGCGCGTGAGCGCCTCGCGACCGCCTGCAGGTCGACGACGCCCGCCTCCGCCTCGAGGTGGCCGACGTCGGCGTCCAGGTAGGGGAAGCGCTCGCGCAGCGCCGGCGCCGTCGAGCGTGCGTGGTCGGCAGGCCGAGCCGGTCGAGCACCCGCCGGCTCATCTCCGCGTAGGTGTGGTCGCGGTCCGGCGTGACCGAGTCCTTGGCGATGTTCATGCACCCGCAGCGGACCAGCGCCCGTGGCGCCGGTCTCGGCCTCGAACTCGCCCCACAGGCGGATCGCCTCGCGCGCGAAGCGGACGTAGTCGGCGTCCAGGTAGTCGGACCGGAACGAGCGGGTGCGGCCGTAGGAGGCGGTCATCGGGTCGCCGATCCGGCCGCGCTCGAGCACGGTGACGCGCGCGCCCAGCTCCGAGGCGCGGTAGGCGGTGAACAGGCCCATCACGCCGCCGCCGATGACGAGCACGTCGTCGCTCATGCCGCCACGTCCGCCTCGACCGGCCGCAGCTCGTCGGCGTAGGAGACCGACTGGCGGTGCAGCTGCCCCTCGGCGTCGACCGAGTACTGGCCCAGGCGCCACAGCGGCGGCGAGTAGGCGTGGATCGAGATCGCGCGCGGGACCTCGCAGGTCATGCGGTGGATGCGCGACGGGGCTGAACGAGAACGTCGTCCCGGCGCTGATGGGTGCGACGGCGGTCCGGGCCGCCGTGCATCAGCGCGTGCTCCTCCAGCGCGCCGGACACGACGTGCACCGCGCCGCTGGAGGTGTCGTGGTCGTGCCAGCCCGTGTCGTTCTCGGGCAGCCAGAAGATCGCCCACACGTCGATGTCGGCGTCGCGGTGCAGGGAGGCGTACGTGCGCTGCTGCGCGTCCGGGTCGTAGTGCGGGGTCCAGATCTCGGTGCGCGCCGCGACGTTGCTGCACCAGCTGCTCGAGCCGCTCGAGCGATCATGCCGGGGCCTCCGCGAGCGCGTGGGAGAGCAGCCGCTCGGCGTTGTGCGTGCCGATGGCGTGCAGCGCCGCGCCGTCGAGCTGCGGCATGGCGGGCTCGGCGTACGGGCGGTCGGAGCCGAAGCACACGACGTCGATCCCCAGCACGCGGATCGTCGCGTCGACGGCCTGCGTCCCGTAGGAGGAGGTCTCGACGAACGTCAGCGCGGTCGATCGCGGAGCCGATGCCCGCCGCGGGCGCGGTGGCGCTCGCCGTGCAGCGGCCCGAGGCCCGGCCAGCGCGGCGAAGCAGACCGGCAGGTCCGGGAAGCGCTCGCGGCCGCCGTCGGCCCACGCCCACCAGGCGGCGTGCAGCTGGGCGACGTACGGGACGACCGGCATCCACCAGTCCGGGCCGGCCCTCGACGGCGTCGATGCCGGGCGGGCCGGGGTGGACGAAGCAGCGGGCGGCGGGCGGCGTCGAGCACGTCGAGCAGCGGCGCCAGGTCGTCCAGCGCGCCGGGGGCGGCCAGCGCGTCGGCGGCGAGCTCCAGCCCGATCGCGCCGCGGTCGAGCGCCTCCTGCAGCGCCTCGGGGTCGCGTGGCGGCCGCCCACACCCGGAACGGCGGCGGCAGCTCGAGCGCGCCGTCGAGCCAGGCGCGCGACAGCTCCCGGCCTCGCGGGGGCAGCCGGTCGATCCCGAGCGCCGCCGACGGGGCGACGCAGACGACGTCGAAGCCGTCGTCGCGGCCTGCGCGCGCGCGGCGCTCGGACGTCGTGCGCGCCGGGATCGATCGCGTACGCGCCCTCTTCGAGCACGAGCGTCCAGCCGTCCATCCGCGGGGGGCGCGTCCGCGCCCGCAGAACGCGTGCAGGAAGGCGTCGGGCCAGAGATGTTGATGGAGGTCGATGCGCAACGGTGAACCGATTCAGTGAATCGATTCAACAAGCTAGAGCACGGCGACCGTCAAGCGGTCAATGGCCGCGTGTACAGGCGCCGCTTCGACCGTTTGAACGGTTACGGTTAGGCACGTGACCTCCCGCAGGCGCGTCACGATCAAGGACGTCGCCGCGGCGACCGGGCTGTCGCCCGCCGCCGTTTCCTACGCGTTGCGGGGCGTCCAGACCTCGCGCCGAGACCCAGGAGCGCGTCCGGCAGGCGGCCGACGAGCTCAACTACACGGGCAACGCCGTCGCCCGCGCGCTGTCGCGGGGGAGCACCGGGCCTCGTCGGCGTGCTCTCCGGCTCGCTGCAGGACCTCGGCGAGCAGCGCTTCGTCGAGTCGCTGGGGCGCGGCCTCGGCGCGCACGGGACCTGCAGATGCTCGTCGCCGACGCCGACGGGGACCCCGAGCGCGAGCGCGCGCTGGCGCGGCAGCTCGCCGACCACCTGGTCGACGGCCTGATCGTCTCGCCGCTCGATCCCTCCGACGAGTCGCTGGGCCGACATCGGGACGATGCTCCCGGTGGTCTCGGTCGGCGACGCGCTGGCCGGGCCGACGGTCGGCGAGGTGCTGTTCGACAACCGCGCGGGCGTGTCGCTCGTGCTCGAGCACCTGCACGAGCTCGGCCACCGCCGCGTGGCCGTGCTCACGCCGAGCCGCCCGTCGACGCCCGACCGGCCGTCGGAGCGCGTCGTCGTCGAGGTGTGCGAGGCGCTCGGCATCGAGGCCACGGTCGTCAACTCGCGGCACTCGATCGAGGCCGCGACCGAGGCCGCCGACGCGGTGCTCGAGCAGCGAGCCGCGCCCGACCGCGGTGTTCTGCCTGTCGGACACGATCGCCTGCGGCGTCTACGCGGCGGCCGCCGCCCGCGGGCTGCAGCATCCCGGAGCGACCTGTCGGTGGCCGGCTACGACAACCACCCGATCGCCAACGTCGTCGCGCCGGCGCTGACCAGCGTCGAGTGGGGCATGCCCGAGGTCGGGCGCCGCCGCCAGCGCGCTGCTCGCCGCCGCCGTCGCGGGCAGCGAGCGCAAGGGCTCCAGCGCGAAGGTCCGGGTCACGCCGACGCTCGTCCGCCGCGCCTCGACCGCCTCGCTCTGACGACGTTAAGGCGAACGCAAGGCATCTTCGCCATGTGCGGCGCCGGCGGTGCCGATGCTCGCGGCATGACTGCACTCAAGGCATCGATCGTGCTCCTCGTCGTGGTGGCCGGGGTGTTCGGCGCGCGGGTCGAGGCTGCTCCGCGCAGGCGGAGCTGTTCGTCTCACCCAGCGGGAAGGACGCCTGGCCGGGAACGGAGCGCCGCCGTTCGCGACGGTGGAGCGTGCGCAGCGGGCCGTGCGGGCGCAGACGGCGGCGATGAGCTCCGACATCGTCGTCAACCTGCGGGGCGGCACCTACACGTTGCGCAGGCCGCTGCGGTTCTCGGCGGCGGCCGGGGACTCCGGCAGAGCGGCACCGCGTGATCTACCAGGGGTACGGCGGTCGCGTCGTCATCAGCGGCGGTCGCCGCGTCACCGGCTGGCGGCGGGCCGAGCCGTCGACGGCGTCTGGCGCGCGAACGTGGGCGACCTCGAGACCGCAGCTGTTCGTCGACGGCCGGCGCGCACAGCGGACCGCACGCGGCCGCGGGCTTCCGGCAAGGCGATCCGGGTGCAGACCGGGTACGCGACCGGAGCACGGTGCCAGTCCTGGCAGCACCCGAGGACATCGAACTGGTCTTCAACGGCACCAAGGCGGGGCTCGGGTACTCGGAGGCCGCTGCGGTGGTCCCGCATCCGCGGCGACGCCAAGTGGAGCCTGATCACGCTCGACCGGCCGTGCTTTCGAATCTCAAGAAGGCCTACGACGGGGAGTTCCGAGGGCTGCGCGCCCGGCGCGCCCACGGACGTCGAGAACAGCCTCAGCCTGCTTCGCAAGCCGGGAGCTGGTACCTCGATCGCTCCCGGCCGCGACGCCATGTTCTGTACTACCTCGCCCCGCCGGCGAGGATCCGCGGCGGGTGCGAATCGTCGCCCGGTCCTGCAGCGCCTGCTGGTCGGCGCGCGGAACGGCCGACGCCCCGCTCCACGACATCACCTTCGGGGGCTGACGTTCTCCCACGCGACCTGGCTGGCCCCGAGCAAGCCGGCCGGCTCCACCGCAGATCATCGGGAGCTGGGTCTACGGCGCCAAGCGGATGCCGGGCCAGGTACGCCTCCGCGGGGCGGAGCGGATCAGTATCGAGGACAACCACTTCGCGCCTCGGCGGGCTCGCGCTGGTCCTGTCTCGCGTGGGCTCGGACAACACCGTGCGCGGCAACGTCGTCGAGGACGTGTCCGGAGGCGGCGTGGAACTACGCGGGCGCGGCGGCGGCAACCGCGTCGAGGACAACTGGGTGCACGACGTCGGCGTCGACTACCGCAGCTCCGTCGGCATCGCCGTCGAGGGCTCCCGGAACGCGACGGTGGCCCACAACCAGGTCAACGACGTGCCGTCCACCGGGGATCTGCGGCCAGTCCCCCGGTGGACTGCACGTGGAGAGCAACCTCGTGTTCGACGCCGTGCGGACGATCCCCGACGGCGGCGGCATCTACCTCCCGTTCGCCAGGGCACGTCGTTCGACGACGGAGCCGTGGTCCGCGGCAACGTCGTGCACCACGCCGGCGGCGCCGGCCTCTACCCCGACGTCGGCGCCGACTGGGTCACGCTGGAGCGCAACGTCCTGCACGGCAGCGACGATGCCGTCGCCGGCGTCGAGCCGAAGCGGATCAGGATCGCGAACAACTACTGGGACGACGGCAAGCCGTTCTGGTGGCCGAAGAACACGCCGACGGGCGGGATCACGCTCACCGGCAACACGCTGCTCCCGGGGTCGGACCCGGCAGCGTCCTGCCGCGCCGACGCCGCCTGCGCCGACGTCCTGCGCAGCGCGGGGCGGCGGCGCTAGCCGGCGCGGCGCAGGACGCCGCCGACGCTGACGGTCGTCACGTCGGCACCCTGCGCCGCGCGTCCACGTGCGCGCTCACGTTGCGCACGGTCCGCTTCGACGTCTCGCGGAGACCCTTGCGCACCTTGCGAGCAGCTTGACCTTGGCGCGGATCGCGCCGCGCACGCGCTTGATGGTCTGGGTGGCCGGCTTGCCGTACGCGATCTCGTGCAGCGGGCTCGCGTTCGGGCTGAACCCCGGCGGCTCCGAGCCGACGATCCGGTGGCGCACGGAGGAACGGCGCACCACCCGCCCGAGCTTCACGCGCAGCCGGCCCTTGCGATCGAAGCGCCCGAGGGTCATCCGCTCGCGCAGCCCGGATGGTGCCGCGGCACAGCCTGGTCCGGCCACGACGCGGAGGTCGGCGGTGAGCGTGTCGGCGCCGTCGCCGCATGTCGACGCGCTGGCGGCGCAGCGGCGCCCGTGCCTGCTCCTCCGGGTCGGAGTTCCAGGTGGACAGGGTCAGCCGGTCGTGGCCAGGACCGCCGGCCACGGTCGAGTCGTCGCCGGTGACGGCGGACACGCCATCGTCTCCAGGGCCGGCATCGACCTGCATGCGCAGGTTGGAGGGCGAGCTCGCGATGATGATGTCGCTCCCCGCTCCGCCGCTCAACGACCCGGAGCCGGCGTTGACGTCAAGACGTCGTCGCCGTCGCCCGTGTCGGCGACGACCGCCCCGGACGTCCTCGCCTGCAGACCTTCGGGACCCGGGGCGCCGCGGTACACAAGGGGGAGCAAGCCGCCCGTGACGTTCACGCGCCATCGCGTACCGGCCGGCCTGCATCGGCACCGGGAACGCGCTCGGGTCGGGCACGGCGCCGGCCCATTCGACGCGGACGCCCGAGCGCACCGTCCAGCGGGCAGACGGTCGCCCGGAAGCGCACCGTCGAGCGCTCGATGACCTCGTTGCGGCAGCGCGCACCCGGCCGTGGCGCTCCACGCTGCGTCTGGAACGGCGGCGTGCCGGTCTGTGTCCTGTCCATCGCCGTCACCGTGCCGGCCGCGGCGTCGACGGTGACCTCGAAGGCGCCCATCGCCTCGCCGGGATCGGCCTGCGTGACGATCTCCGCTCCCTCGTCGCCGAACTGCGAGGCCGGGGCGCTCTGTCGCGCCGATGCCGCCGGCGACGGTGAAGCAGCGCGGCGACGCTCGCGACTCGCCGCCTGCGCGCGCCAAAGCGACGGCGAGCCTGCGCCGACAGCTGGCGCATCGGGCGTTAGATGCCGTCGATCAGCGCCCGTAGCGCGGTGACGTGCGAGCGCAGCGCCTTGCGGCCTCGCGGGGTGAGCGAGATCCAGGTCGTGCGCGCCCGTGGTGGACGCCCTTGTGGCGCTTGACGTACCCGACCTCCTCGAGCGCGCCGAGGTGCTTGGACAGCACGGAGTCGCTGACGTCCAGCGCATCGCGGACCGTGGCGAACTCCGCCTCGGAGACCGCGGTGAGCATCGTCATGAGCTTCAGGCGGGCGGGGGCGACGACGTGCTCGTCGAGCTCGGCCATCAGGCGTTGAGCACCAGCAGCACCAGGCCGCCGATCGCGGCCGCCGTCACCAGGGCGAGCCATGCGAGCGACTCGCCCCGGGCGTGTGCCGCCGGATCGCTGCGGTAGCGCTGCATCCAGCGGCGGCCGCTGAGCGCGTACGCCGCGCCGCCCACCGCCGACCACAGCGCCACGAGCCACCAGCGGTCGCCGTACGCGGCCCAGATCGCCGCGCCGAGGGCGACCGCTTCGGACACCAACGCGGCCGTCGCGGTGCCCAGGACCACGCGGCTGGCAAAGCCGCCCAGCCAGACCCCGTTGACGCGCCGGAACCGCACCAGCTGGACGCCCGCGACGGCGGCGAACACCGCGAGGCCGCCGACCAGCAGCCATGGGGCCTCGGTGCCCAGACCGACCGCGCGTCATGGCGATCTGGACGGCGATCGCGACGCCCATCGACGCGAAGAACCACGAGGGCGTGGTGATCCGATCGGCGAGCGACGCTCGCGATGCCTCGGCATCGAGGAGCGCGACCGAGGCCTCCGCGGCGGTCGGGCGTGGCGGTGTGCTTTCCATTCTGGAAAGTGTGTCATGAACTTTCCAATCCGGCAAGTACGCCGCGGTGGAGCCGACCAGGTAGCCCCCGTCGGCGGCGAGCTCGGCGCCGGTGACGAAGCCGGCGTCGTCGGACGCGAGGAAGGCCACCGCCGATGAGATCTCCTCCGGCTCGGCTCGGCGCGGCGTCGGAGCGGCGTGACGTCGACCGAGGCGTCGCCTTCCTGCTCGCTCATCGGTGAGCGGACGGGTCCGGGGCAGATGGCGTTGACGCGGATGCGGTCGTTCGCGTGCTCGAGCGCGGCGACCCTCGTCATGGCGATCACGGCGCCCTTGCTGGCCGTGTAGGCGACGTAGCCGGGGGCGCCGACGGGCCCGTAGATGGAGGCGACGTTGATGATCGAGCCGCCACCGCGCGGCGCAGCGCAGGGATCGCGGCGCGCATGCCGTAGAAGACGCCGGTCGCGTTGACGGCCATCGTGCGCATCTCGCGGGCAAACGCAGTGAAGTCACTGATGAAAGTCAGCAATGAAACACGCGTCCGCATGCAGACCTGAATTCAGGGGTGCTGTGATACTTGGCCCCGGCGGCTTCGGCAGGGAGACGCCACCGATGACGTTCCGCCCACGCCAATACGCTCCACCTGAACCGTCGCCGACGGCGCCAGTAACTCGCGTGGCGCGGTCGGTAGGGGGGCTCGGGATCGGTGTGACGGTGGTCGCTCTCGTGATTGCCACGGCGTTGACCGGGGGCCTGGCGTGGAACCTGTTCACGACGCAGTCGCGGGCGCGGGAGTCAGTGCGCGACACGACAATGCGCCGTGCCGCGTTGACCGCGGACCTGATCGGCAGCGCCCTGCTGGCGTCGAGCACCTCTGAGCAGGCACTGGAAAACTTTGCCGGCTCGAAGCGCGCGCTGCGGAAGGCCGTGGCCGCGGTCGGCGCCACATCCACGGACCAGCATGTGACGGTGCTCGACGCTCGTGGGCGCGTGCTCGCCGAGACTGGACCGAGTGGTGTGGCGGATCCGTCGCGTCGTCGCGAGGGCGCGCATCGCCCTGAGCGGAACGCCGGCGCTATCCGACACGTTCCGGGAGGGACGTCGCCGCTGGGTCGTCCAGATCGCCGTGCCGTTTCCGAGCCGGTCGGGGCGCCGGGTGCTCGCTCGCGTCCGTGCCGGTCGAGCGGGTCCAGACCTTCACCGACGGGTTCTTCTCGACGGCGTGGCCGTTTCCCGGCACGCAGGGATACCTGGTCGACGGCACCGGCCGGGTCCTGGGCTCCAGGCGACCGCGTTCGATTGCTGTCCCTGACGAGCTGTGGACGGCGCTCGAGCAGGGCGAGACCGGCACCTATGGCGAGCGGACGTTCGTGTCGGCGACCGTGCCGGCATCCGGCTGGAGGGTCGTGTTCAGCGTTCCCAGCAACGTGCTGTACGCGTCGGTCAGGTCTCCCGCTCGCGCGGCGTGGTTGCTGTTTGCCGTGTTCGCCGCCGCGCTCTCCGCGCTGCTCGCGGTCGGCTCGATGGCGGCGCGTGCCGCCCGCAAGCTGACGGACGCCAACGCGCGCGAGCGCGCCGCGACGGAGCTTGCACATGAGCGTCTGCACGACTGGTTGACGGGGTTGCCGAACCGGGCGTTGTTCGCCACGCGGGCCCGTCACGCGGTGGCTGCGGCCCGCCGGCACGGGCGGTCCGTCGTGGTGGTGTTCATGGACATCGATCACTACAAGCGCATCAACGACTCGTTCGGGCACGAGGTCGGCGACGAGGTGCTGCGCGAGGTCGCCCGGCGCCTGACCGCCAGCGTGCGTGAGGCCGACACGGTCAGCCGCTTTGGCGGCGACGAGTTCATGGTCCTGTGCGAGGACGTCGCCGACGGCGCGGCGACGCTCGCCTTCGTGGAGCGGATCAGGACCGGGCTCCTCGGCCCGGTCGACGTCGGCGAACGGCGGGTGCCGGTGTCGTTCTCGATGGGTGTTGCGACCGGCGGCGGCGACACGGAGCGTACGGCCGCCGAGCTGGTCGCGGACGCGGACGCGGCGATGTACCGCGCCAAGGAGCTCGGTCGCGGCCGGGTGGAGATGTACGACGCGGAACTCCATCGGCAGGCGTTGGCGCGCCTGGAGGCCGTGGCGTCGTTGCACCGCGCGGTCGACGAGGAGCAGTTCGTCGTCCACTATCAGCCCATCGTCGAGTTCGCCGGCGGAAAGATCCACGGCGTCGAGGCGCTGGTTCGATGGCGCCGCCCCGGCACCGCCGACCCGGTCGGCCCGACGGAGTTCATCGCCCTCGCGGAGGAGATCGGCCTGATCGGCGTGATCGGCGAATGGGTGCTGCGAACCTCCATTGCGGAGGTCGCCGGCTGGGTGTCGCGAGGGATGGTGGGCGACGACTTCGTGCTGTCGGTCAACGTCTCCGCGCGGCAGCTCGCCGACCCGGCGCTCGTCGGGCAGGTCGAGGCGGCGCTGGCCGGCTGGAAGCGCCCGCCGGACCGGCTGTGGCTGGAGATCACCGAAACCGCGGTGGTCGCGGACCCCGCCGTGACCGAGCGCACCGTCGCTCAGCTCCACGCGCTCGGCGTGCGCCTCGCGCTCGACGACTTCGGCTCCGGGTACTCCTCGCTGGGCCAGTTGCAGCGCACGCTGCCGATGTCGGTCCTGAAGCTCGACCGCTCGTTCGTCGCCGGCATGCGCGGCCACGGCGACGGGCAGATCGTGGCGGCCGCGGCGGCACTGGCGGACGCGCTCAAGCTGTCCTCCGTCGCGGAGGGCGTGGAGTCGGCCGAGCAGGCGATCGAGCTCGCCGCGATGGGCTTCACCTACGGGCAGGGGTACTACTTCGGCGCGCCGGCGGACGGCGAGGAGGCCCTGCGGCGGCTCCGCACCCGCCGTTTCGCCCACCGTCCGTGGGTGTCGTCGGTGGCCTAGGTAGGAACGTCTGCACCGCGTCGAGCCCAGCGCGGTGCGCGCCATGCCGAGAAGTGGGTGCTGCCGGGACACGGCGAGCTGGGATGACGGGACGCCGACGAGTCGCCGTTGACGTCGCCGCCGCGCGCTGGAGCCTGACGGCGTGCTCGAGCTTGACGGCGTCGCGTCCCCGACCGTGATGAGGGTGGGCGGCGATCCCCTGCCGTCGGCGTCGGCCAGCCGGGGGCGCCGTCGTCGTACGCGCCGAGCTTGTCCAGCAAGGCCTGCAGCCGGTCAGGGTGGGGCGACTTGGCCTTGTAGGCCTCCTCCATCGGGGTGCCCGCGATCATGTCGACGGTCATCGACCCGACGGCTTCGCTGTTCTCCGGACGGTCCCCCTCGCGGTTGAAGGAGGCCGAGGACACGACCACCTTGCGGACCAGTTCGGGATGGCGGATCGCCAGGTGGAGCGCGACGGCGCCGCCGACGCTGAACCCGAACACGTCGGCCTGCGTCACCTGCAGGTGCTCGAGGAGGCCGACGACGTCGGAGGCGAGCCCGGCGCTGGTCAGCGGCCGGTCGATGTCGTTGGTGCGTCCGTGCCCCTGGAAGTCGGCGGCGATCACCCGGCGGGTCGCGGCCAGGGCCGGCAGGACCTCGCCGAATTGCTGGTCGATGTCGAACAGGCCGCCGTGCAACAGCACCAGCGGGGTGCCCCCGGAGCCGTGGAGCTCGTAGTACATCTGCAGCCCGTTGACCGGCGCGTAGCCCGTCTCCTTGAGTCCCGTCATGGCCGGAACGTTAGGGCGGATGCGCCGGCTGGACCTGTTCGCCGCGTTGGCCGACGGCACGCGCGCGCGGAGATCGTCCAGATGCTGGCCGCGCGACCGCGCTCCGCCGGGGAGATCCACGGTGCCTTCCCGATCGCGGCGCCGGCGGTGAGCCGCCACCTGCGTGTCCTGCGTGAGGCCGGGCTCGTCGAGGAACGGCGCCCGCCGGACGACAAGCGGGTCCGGCTCTACGCCCTGAAGCCCGAGCCGCTCGAGGCGCTCGCGCAGTGGCTCGCCGAGACGAGCCGGACGTGGCAGACGCAGCTGGACTCGTTCAAGGACTTCGTCGCCCTGCGCGCGGAGCGCCCGTGAGCGGCGCGACCGCAACGGCGGAGGTGCTGGTCGAGGCGTCGCCGGAGGACGCGTTCGCGATCTTCACCGACGAGATCGGGCTGTGGTGGCGCACCGGCACGCCCTACTGGAACGATCGCGAACGCGGGCGGTCGGTGCGCATCGAGCCGGGCGTCGGCGGCCGGTTCATCGAGGTCTACGACTTGGAGACGCAGTCCGGCTTCGAGGCCGGACGCGTCACGGCGTGGGAGCCGGGCAGGCGATTGGCGCTGAGGTGGACGCAGCTCGGCTGGCCCGACGGCGTCGCCACCGACATCGAGGTCACGTTCGAGCCGGTCGCCGAGGGCACGCGGGTGCGTCTCGCGCAGACGGGCTTTGAGCGCGTCCCCGACGCCGAGGCGTTCATCGGCGGCTACGCCGGCGGATGGAAAGAGCTGCTCGGCTGGTTCGCCGGGCACACGAGCGAGAGGGAGCCAATGACCAAGTACGTCCTCCTGTACGAGTCCGCCGACAACGTCGCCGAGAAGGCGCCCGTCCACTTCCCGGCCCACAGCGAGCGCCTCCAGCGGTTCCACCGCGACGGCAGCCTGCTCATGGTCGGCCCGTTCGGCGATCCGCAGAACGAGGGCTCGATGGCCATCTTCGCCACGCGCGAGGCGGCGGAGGAGTTCATCGCCGAGGACCCGTTCGTGCTCAACGGCGTCGTGCGCGGCTGGCAGATCCGCGAGTGGGACGAGGCGCTGACGAGCTAGGAGCCGACGCGCTCGACGAGCGCCCGGGCCCGCGCGACGAACGCGTCGCGGTGGTGGCGCTCGAACTGCTCCCACGTCGTGAACGTGGCCGGGTCGCGCACCCGGTCGAGGAACAGCACGCCGTCGAGGTGGTCGAGCTCGTGCTGGAAGGTGCCGGCGGTCAGCCCGCGGCGGACCTCGTCGTGGGCGACGCCGTCGCGGTCGAGCCAGCGGACGCGGACGTTGACGTGGCGGTCGACCTCGCCGCGGAGGTCCGGGAACCGACAGGCAGCCCTCGTTGACCGCGAAGGTCTCGTCGTCGAGCGGCTCGATCTCCGGGTTCACGAGCACGGTCAGCGGGATCGGCGGCTTGTACGGGTAGCGCGGGTTGCCGTCGACCTCGGCGACCGCGATCCGGCGCAGGTCGCCGACCTGGTTGGCGGCCAGCCCGGCGCCGCCGGCGGCGCGCATCGTCGCGATCATGCTCGTCGATAAGCGCTGGGTCTCGGGCGCGCGCAGCTCCTCGGGCGTCACCTCGCGCGCGCGCTGCCGGAGCACCGGGTCGCCGACCGTGACGATCGGGCGCGGGGTCACCAGACCGCCGCCACGAGGGGGACGCCCGGCCGGTAGGCGAGGTGGACGTGCGACGGCGCGTCGAGCATCACGACGTCGGCGCGGGCGCCGACGCCGAGGTGGCCGACGTCGTCGCGCTGCAGCGCCCTGGCGCCGCCCATCGTGGCGGCGTACAGCGCCTCGCGTGGGCGTCATCCCGCACTCGCGGACGGCGAGCGCGATGCAGAACGGGATGCTGGTCGTGTAGCTCGAGCCGGGGTTGCAGTCGGCGGCCAGGGCGACGGTGACGCCGGCGTCGAGGAGGCGGCGCGCGTCCGGGTAGGGCTGGCGGGTCGAGAACTCGACCGCGGGGAGCAGCGTCGCGACCGTGCCGCCGGAGGCGAGCGCGTCGACGTCGGCGTCGCTCGTGTAGGTGACGTGGTCGGCGGAGGCGGCGCCGAGCTCGACGGCGATCTGCACGCCGGGGCCGTGGCCGAGCTGGTTGGCGTGGATCCGGGGCCGCAGGCCCTTGTCGAGGCCGGCCTGCAGGACCGCGCGGGCCTGCTCGCCGTCGAACGCGCCGCTCTCGCAGAACACGTCCACCCAGCGGGCGTGGGGAGCGCACGCGTCGAGCATCTCGCCGCACACGAGGTCGACGTAGGCGTCGGCGTCGTACCCGGGGGCGACGACGTGGGCGCCGAGGAAGGTGGTCTCGGGGGTGTGGGCCTGCGCGATCTCGAGCGAGCGGCGCTCGTCCTCGACCGTCAGGCCGTAGCCCGACTTGCACTCGATCGTCGTGGTGCCGGAGCGGCGCGCCTCCGCGACGAGCCGCGCGACGGTGGCGTGGAGCTGCTCGTCGGTGGCGGCGCGGGTGGCCTCGACGGTGGTGCGGATCCCGCCGGCCGTGTACGGGCGGCCGGCCATGCGGGCGGCGAACTCCTCCGAGCGGTCGCCGGCGAACACGAGGTGGCCGTGGGAGTCGACGAACCCGGGGATCACCGCGCGGCCGGCGGCGTCGACGCGCTCGCCGGCCGCCGCCTCCGGGATCGCGGCGCGCGGGCCCGCCCACTGGACGACCCCGTCGCCGATCACGAGCGCCGCGTCGTGGATGACGCCCAGCTCGGGGTCGATGCGTGACCAGCTCGCCGATGTTGTCGATCAGCACGCTCACGGGATCGCCGCCTCGAGCGCGCGCGGGACGTCGATCGTCAGGTGGCGGCCGTCGGCGACGACCCGGCGGCCGCCCACCACGACCTCGCGCACGTCGGCCGCCGTCCCGGCGAACACGACGGACTCCAGCGCGGTGTCCGGCCGGGTGCCGGCCAGGCGCACGGAGTCCAGCGAGACCGTCACGAGGTCGGCGGGCGCGCCCGCCTCCAGGCGCCCCGCCTCGGGCCAGCCGAGCGCCGCGTGGTTGGAAGCCGCGGTGAGCAGCTCGGACGCGGTGAAGTGGCCGCGCGCCTCGCTGCGCAGCCGCTCGTCGAGCTCGACGGCGCGCGCCTCCTCGAACAGGTCGATGACGGCGTGGCTGTCGCTGCCCAGGCACAGCGGCCCGGGGGCCGGGCCGATCCCGTCGGCCAGGTCGCGCTCGGTGGTCGGGCACATGCACACGGTCGTGTCGCGCAGCAGGCCGATGTCGGCGTCGGTGAGGTGGGTGGCGTGGACGGCGCACGAGCTCGCGCCCAGCGCGCCGTGCGCGTCGAGCAACTCGGTGGGCGTGCAGCCGTGCGCGGCCTGGCAGGCCTCGTTCTCGGCGCGCTGCTCGGACAGGTGGAAGTGCAGCGGAGCGCGCTCCGCGACCGTCGCCAGCGCCTCGGCCGGCACCGCGCGGACGGAGTGGATGGCGGCGCCGATGCGGGCGTGCGGCGCCGGCTTCAGCGCCTCCACGCGCTCCGCCCAGGCGTCGGCCGTCCCGTCGGAGAAGCGCAGCTGCGCCCCTGGGCGGCGCCGCCGATCCACCGGGCGGACGAGCGCGTGTCGTCGGCGCGCCGAACCCGCCGGCGAGGTAGCAGGCGTCGAGCAGCGTGATCCGGATCCCCGCCTCGGCGGCGGCGGCGATCAGCGCCTCGCCCATCGCGTTGGGCTCGGCGTAGGGAACGCCGCCGGGCGCGTGGTGGAGGTAGTGGAACTCGCCCACGCAGGTGATCCCGGCCAGCGCCATCTCGGCGTAGGTCGCGCGCGCGAGCGCGAGGTAGGAGTCCGGGTCGAGGGCGTCGGCGACCTCGTACATGTCCTCCCGCCACGTCCAGAACGTGCCGCCGCCGCGCTGGGTGCGCCCGCGCAGCGCGCGGTGGAACGCGTGCGAGTGCGCGTTCGCAAGGCCCGGCAGCGTGACGCCGCGCAGGAGGATCGCGTCGCCGGGGCGCTCCGCCCCGGCGACGACGCTCGCGATCCGTTCCCCCTGAACCTCGATCAGCACCTCGCGCTCGGCCGCTGCGCCCCCCAGCCAGGCCAGCTCGGCCCAGTAGCGCGTCAACCGCCCTCCCGCATCGGGACGCGCACGCCGCGCTCCTCGGCCACCTCGCTGGCGCGGTCGTAGCCGGCGTCCACGTGGCGCATGATGCCCGTCCCCGGGTCGTTGCTGAGCACGCGCTCGAGCTTCTGCGCGGCGAGCGGAGAGCCGTCGGCGACGCTCACCTGGCCGGCGTGGATCGAGCGGCCCATGCCGACGCCGCCGCCGTGGTGGATCGAGACCCACGACGCCCCCGAGGCCGTGTTGACCAGCGCGTTGAGCAGCGGCCAGTCGGCGATCGCGTCCGAGCCGTCGAGCATCGACTCGGTCTCGCGGTACGGGGAGGCGACCGAGCCGGTGTCGAGGTGGTCGCGCCCGATCACGATCGGCGCCTTCAGCTCGCCGCTGGCCACCATCTCGTTGAAGCGCAGCCCGGCGAGGTGGCGCTCGCCGTAGCCGAGCCAGCAGATGCGCGCCGGGAGCCCCTCGAAGTGGACCTTCTCGCCCGCCATCTTCAGCCAGCGCGCGAGCGCCTGCGTTCTCGGGGAACAGCTCGAGCACCGCGCGATCGGTGGCCGCGATGTCGGCGGGGTCGCCCGACAGCGCGACCCACCGGAACGGCCCGCGGCCCTCGCAGAACAGCGGGCGGATGTAGGCGGGCACGAAGCCCGGGAACGCGAAGGCGCGGTCGTAGCCGCCCAGCGCGGCCTCGGCGCGGATCGAGTTGCCGTAGTCGAACACCTCGGCGCCGGCGTCCATGAAGCCGACCATCGCCTCGACGTGGCGGGCCATCGACTCCCGCGCCCGGTCGGTGAAGCCGGCCGGGTCGCGCTCGGCCAGCTCGCGCCAGTCCTCGAACGCCACCCCGGCGGGGAGGTAGGCGAGCGGGTCGTGGGCGGAGGTCTGGTCGGTCACGACGTCGATCGGCGCGCCCATCGCCAGCAGCGCCGGGACGGCCTCGGCGGCGTTGCCGAGCACGCCGATGCGAGAGCGGCCGGCGCGCGTCGCGGGCCTCGACGGCGAGGCGGAGCGCGTCGTCGAGCGAGGAGGCCTCGGTGTCGAGGTAGCCGTGGGCGATCCGGCGGGCGATCCGCGACGGGTCGGCCTCGACGCAGATCGACACGCCGCCGGCCATCGTGACGGCGAGCGGCTGGGCGCCGCCCATCCCGCCAAGGCCCGCGGTCAGCGTGATCGTGCCCTCCAGCGAGCCGCCGAAGCGCTTGTTGCCGACGGCGGCGAACGTCTCGTAGGTGCCCTGCAGGATCCCCTGGCTGCCGATGTAGATCCACGAGCCGGCGGTCATCTGCCCGTACATCGTCAGCCCGAGCGCCTCGAGGCGGCGGAACTCCTCCCAGTTGGCCCAGTCGCCGACGAGGTTGGAGTTGGCCAGCAGCACGCGCGGCGCCCACTCGTGGGTCTGGACGACGCCGACGGGGCGGCCGGACTGCACGAGCAGCGTCTCGTCGTCCTTGAGCGTGCGCAGCGTGCGGGAGATCGCGTCGAAGGAGGGCCAGTCGCGGGCGGCCTTGCCGGTGCCGCCGTAGACGACGAGGTCCTCCGGGCGCTCGGCGACCTCGGGGTCGAGGTTGTTGTGGAGCATCCGCAGCGCGGCCTCCTGCGGCCAGCCGAGGCAGGAGAGCTCGGTGCCGCGCGCGGCTCGGACGGTGTGCAGCTTGGTGCTCATGCGAGCCTCCCGCAGACGGATTCGGCGGCGCGGCGGGCGCGGCCCTGATGGACGAACTGGGTGGCGGCCTCGATCTCGGGGCCGAGGAAGCGGTCGGGTCCCGGGCCGGCGACGGTCTCGCGCAGCGCGGCGATCACCGCGGCGGTGGCGGGCGCGGGGGAGAGGGGCGCGCGCAGCTCGATGCCCCGCGCGGCGGTCAGCAGCTCGATGGCGACGACGCGCGTCAGCCCGTCGAGCGAGCGGCGCAGCTTGCGCGCGGCCGCCCAGCCCATCGAGACGTGGTCCTCCTGCATGGCGCTGCTCGGGATCGAGTCGACGCTCGCCGGGGCGGCGAGCCGCTTGAGCTCGGCGACGATCGCCGCCTGCGTGTACTGGGCGATCATCAGCCCGGAGTCCACGCCGGGGTCGTCGGCGAGGAAGGGCGGCAGGCCGTGGCTGCGGGCGACGTCGAGGAAGCGGTCGGTCCGGCGCTCGGCGATGCTGGCGACGTCGGCGGCGGCGATGGCGAGGAAGTCGAGCACGTAGCCCAGCGGGGCGCCGTGGAAGTTGCCGTTGGACTCCGTGCGGCCGTCCTCGGTGACCACGGGGTTGTCGATCGCGGCGGCCAGCTCCCGCTCCGCGACGGTCGCGGCGTGCTCGAGCGTGTCGCGCGCCGCGCCGGCCACGGCCGGCCAGCAGCGCAGCGAGTAGGCGTCCTGCACGCGCGTGTCCTCCGGCCCGCGGTGGCTGGCCACGATCGGGCTGTCGTGCAGCACGGCGCGGACGTTGGCGGCGCTCGCCGCCTGCCCGGGATGCGGGCGGAGCGCGTGCAGGTCGGCGGCGAACACGCGGTCGGTGCCGAGCAGGCCCTCCACGCTCATCGCCGCCGTGACGTCGGCGGTGGCCAGCAGGTCGCGCAGGTCGGTGATCGCCAGCACCAGCATGCCGAGCATCCCGTCGGTGCCGTTGATCAGCGCGAGCCCCTCCTTCTCGCGCAGCTCGATCGGGTGCGGGACCGTCTGATGCAGCGTGCCGTCGGCGTCGCGCACCGGGCCCTCGCCGATCAGCGCGAGCGCGCAGTGGGCGAGCGGAGCGAGGTCGCCCGAGCAGCCGAGCGAGCCGTGCTCGTGCACGACGGGCGTCAGCCCGGTGTTGAGCAGCGCGGCGTAGGCCTGGGCGGTCTCCGGGCGGGCGCCGGTGCGGCCGGTGGCGAGCGTCGAGAGCCGCAGCAGCATCATCGCCCTGATCACCTCGCGCTCCACCTCGGGGCCGGAGCCGGCCGCGTGGCTGCGGATCAGGCTGCGCTGGAGGGTGGCGCGCCGCTCGAGCGGGATGTGGCGGGTGGCGAGCGCGCCGAAGCCCGTCGACACGCCGTAGTGGGCGCTGACGTCGTCGGCCAGCGCCTCGACCGCCGCGCGGCTGCCGCGCCATCGCGGCGAGCGCCTCCGGGGTGAGCTCGACGCGGGCGTCCCGCCGCGCGACGTCGACCACCGCTTCGAGGGGGACCGGGCCGGGGCCGATGCCGACGGTCGCGGTGCCGGTGAGGATCGCCATGACCGGCATGAGACACCCGCCGATCGTCCTTGTCATGCGATTCGGGTTGCTTTCGTCTCGCATCTGAGACACTTGGCCGGATGGCCAACGCTCCCGCGGCCGCGCACGCGCTCGGCGTGCTCGAGGTGCTCGGCGCCCACGCGGCGCCGATGCCGGCCGCCGCCATCGCGCGAGAGCTCGGGCTCCCGCGCTCCAGCGTCTACCACCTGCTCGCCGTGCTGCGCGACCGCGGCTTCGTCGTGCACCTGCCCGAGCAGCGCCGCTACGGCCTCGGCGTGGCGGCCTTCGAGCTCGGCTCCGCCTACGCGCGCCAGGAGCCGCTGCGCTGGATCGCCGGCACGGTGCTGAGCCGGCTCGTCGACGCCACCACCCACAACGGCCACCTGGCCGTGCTGCACGGGCGCGACGTCCTGTACGTGATCGAGGAGCGGGCGGCGGGGCGGCCGAGCCTCGTCACCGACGTCGGCGTCCGGCTGCCCGCGTCGCTGACCGCGAGCGGCCTCGCGATGCTCGCCGCGCTGCCGGAGGCGCAGGTGCGGGCGCTGTTCCCGGCGCGCGGCGCGCTGGTGCGCCGCCACGGCGTCGGCCCGGCGTCGCTGACCGCGCTCCGCCGCGAGCTCGCGCGCGTGCGCGCGAGCGGGTATGCGGTGGAGGACGGCTCCGTGACGCCCGGGTTCGCCTCGGTGGCCGTCGCCGTGCTCGATCACGCCGGCCACCCGGCGGCGGCCGTCGCGCTCACGTTCCCGGCCGAAGAGGTGGAGGAGGCCGGCCGGGCGGCGCTGGCCGCGAGGGTCTCCCGCGCCGCGGTCCAGGTCGCGCAGCGCATCCACGGGACGCCACCCGCGCGCCTCGGGTAGAACATGCGGATGCTTGTGCCGCTCGCGCAGGCGCTCGGCCCGGTCGAGCAGGAGTACCTGCTGCAGGCGAGGCAGATGCAGGCGCTGTCGTTCGCCGTGCACATCCCGCTGGTCTGCTTCGGAGTGGCGTTCCCGGCGCTGGTGCTGGGGATGGAGTGGCTGGGCCGCCGCCGCGGCGATCCGCTCCTGCTCGCGCTGGCCCGCCGCTGGTCGAAGGCGATGATCGCCCTGTTCGCGGTCGGCGTCGTGACCGGGACGATCCTGTCGTTCGAGCTGGGGCTCCTGTGGCCCGAGTTCATGGCCACCTACGGCGACGTCTTCGGGCTCGCGTTCGCGCTCGAGGGGTTCTCCTTCTTCGTCGAGGCCATCTTCATCGCCATCTACGTCTACGGCTGGGATCGGCTGTCCGCGCGGGCGCACATGCTCGCGGGGGTGCCGGTGGCGATCGCCGGGTTCAGCGGGTCGCTGATGGTCATCACCGTCAACGGCTGGATGAACCACCCCGGCGGCTTCCGGCTGGTGAACGGGCGCGCCGTCGACGTCGAGCCGATGAAGGCGCTGTTCGGCAACGCCTACTTCTGGCACGAGCTGGTGCACATGTACCTCGCGGCCTTCCTCGTCTGCGGCTTCGTCACGGCGAGCGTGTACGCGGTGTCCCGCCTGCGGGGCCGGAACGACCGCTACGTGCGCGTCGCGATGGCGGTGCCGCTGGTCGTCGCGGCGATCACCGCGCCCGTGCAGGTCATCGTCGGTGACTGGGCGGCGAGGGAGGTGGCCAAGCACCAGCCGACCAAGCTCGCCGCGTTCGAGGGCCTGGGCCGCACCGAGCGCGGCGCGTCGCTCCACATCGGCGGCTGGTACGACGAAGAGCGCGAGGAGGTCCGGTTCGGCCTCCCGATCCCGAGGCTGCTGTCCCTCCTCGCCTTCCACGATCCCAACGCGACCGTGCAGGGGCTCGATCGGGTGCCGCCCGAGGACCGCCCGCCGGTCAACGTGGTGCGGCTCTCGTTCGCGACGATGGTGGGGATCGGCACCGTGCTGGCGGCGTTCGGGGTGGCGCTGCTGATCGTGTGGTGGCGGCGCCGCGCACTGCCGGACGGGCGCTGGTTCCTCCGGACGGTCGCCGCACTCGGGCCGCTGTCCGTCATCGCGCTGATCGCGGGCTGGGTGACGACGGAGGTCGGGCGCCAGCCATGGGTCGTCTACGGGCTGATGCGGACGGAGGAGGCCGTGACGGGGGCTCGTGGCATCCCGGTCGGCTACGCGATGCTGGTCGTCGTCTACGTGGCGCTCGGCGCCGCCACCGTCTGGCTGCTGCGACGCCTGGCGCGCGCGCCGCTCGAGGTCAGGGCAGGCGATGGGGCTCGCTGAGATCCCGCTCCTGCTCGCGCTCGTCGGCCTGGCCGCGTACGTCGTGCTGGGCGGCGCCGACTTCGGCGCGGGCCTCTGGTACATGCTGCTGCCGGGTGAGCGCCGGCGCGGCTTGCGCGACCACACCTACCACGCGATGGGCCCGGTGTGGGAGGCCAACCACGTCTGGCTGATCTTCGTGCTCGTCGTCGTGTGGACGGCGTATCCGGTGGCGTTCGGCGCCATCTTCTCCACGCTGTACGTGCCGTTGTTCGTGGCCGCGCTGGGGATCATCCTGCGCGGCGCGTGTTACGCCCTGCGGGGCGCCGTGTCCGGGCCGGCCGAGGAGCGAGCGCTCGGCGTGCTCTTCGGTGCGTCCTCACTGCTGACGCCCCTCGCGCTCGGCGCCGCCGTCGGGGGGATCGCCTCCGGTCGCGTTCCGGTGGGCAACGCCGCCGGCGATTCGATCGACTCGTGGCTCAACCCGACCTCCGCCGTGGTCGCGGTGCTCGCCGTCGTCACCAGCGCCTACCTGGCGGCGGTGTGGCTGACGGGGGACGCCGCGCGTGCCGGCCGCGCGGACCTCGTCGAGGCGTTCCGCGTGCGGGCGCTCGCGGCGGGCGGCGTGGCCGGCGCGGTGGCGCTCGCCGGGCTCGTGGTCCTGCACTCCGACAGCGAGCGGCTTTACGACGGCCTGACCGGCCGCGCGGGGGTCGTGGGCGTCATCGCCTCCGGCGCCGCCGGGGCCGCGACGATGCTGTTCGTCGCGCGCCGGCGCCTGGAGCCGGCGCGGTGGACGGCGGTGGTCGCGGTCGCCTCGATCGTCGCGGGCTGGGCGCTCGCGCAGCAGCCGCAACTGCTGCCCGGGCTGACCGTCGAGGAGGCCGCCGCGAGCGAAGCGACGCTGGTCGCCCTGCTCGTCTCGATCGCGATCGGCTCGGCCATCCTGATCCCGTCGCTGGTGCTGCTGTTCCGGCTGGTGCTGACCGGGCGCTTCGACGAGCGACCCGAGGAGCCGGGGTCGCTGGAGCGCGATGAAGCGCCGGTCGTGACCGGCCCGCCGATGCCGGTACGCGGGCGCACGGCGGGCATCGCCGCCGCCGTCTGCGCGGTGCTCGGCGTCCCGCTCACCTTCTTCTCCGACTCCGGCGTGAGCCTCATCCTGGGCATCGTGCTGCTGCTGGCCGCGGTCGCGTCCGCGGCCGCCTTCCTCGTGCCCCAGGTCGCGCTCGACGACGGGTGAGTCACCCCACCGGCCGCACCCGCGCCGGGAAGTTGAGCTCGACCTCGTCGCGGCTTCGGTAGCGGACCCTGACGCGGCCGCCGACCTCCGCCTCCGCGTGGTCGGGCACCACCGCCGTCGTGGTGACCGTGAACGGTGCGGCGCCGGCGGGCTCGACCTGCACGGTCACCCGCACGCGCCGCGTCCCGGGGAGGCTGACGCCGGCGGCGTTGGACACCGTCACCCCGGTGTCCTCGACGGCGAGGATCCGGCCGGCCGCGGTGTGACCGGGGCCGTCGTCGGCGCCCCCGTGCCGCCGACCGAGGGCGAGGAGGGCGAGCGGCGCGAGGCCCATCGGGATGAAGATGGCGGCCATGATCGTCACCCCGAGCCGCGCGCCCTCCACGACCGGGTCGTCGGACGTGTAGACGGCCAGCAGCGCGACGACCCCCGCCGAGACGAACAGCAGCGCCCACGCGACGATCCAGACGCCGATCGCCGCGCGCCAGTTCCCGCGGCGGGAGAAGGAGAGCAGGGCGCAGCCGATCAGCCCGAGAGGAATCGCGGCGGTCAACGCCGCGATCCGCACGCCCGTCCCCTCCGGGCACGGCCGCGCCGAGAGGTAGGGGCCGCCGGATGCGCAGGTGCCGGTCTGGACGAGCTGGTACAGCCCCCAGTCGAACAGCAGCAGGGCGCCGAGCCCGAACAGGAGGCCGAGCGCGCCGCTGAACGCTCCCCGGCGCCGGGGCCGTTCCTGCGCGGGTGGCGCCGGCGCGGCGTCGCCGCGCAGCCCGGCGAAGGGATCGTCCTCGTCTGGCCGGCGTCCGAACATCCACAGCGACTCTCGCCTGTGGGTGGGGCGGGGTCAAGCGGTTGCGTTCGGTCCTGCACGCTCACGTAGTGTCGGACAAACGAGCAAGGAGGCTGCACGAGATGGGCCTGTTCAGCAAGATCAAGGGCGCCCAGGCGGGCGCGATGGGCCAGGCCGGCGGTATGGGCGGCGTGGACGTGCAGCAGATGATGGGCGGCGACATGGCCGCGCAGGCGGCGCAGGCGCAGATGTACGCGAAGCTGTCGGCGAGCGGCGTCGAGGCGCCGGGCACGCTCGACGCGATCCGCCCGGTCGGCGGGCCCGACTTCAGCGGCGCGACGCCGCACGAGTTCGACGTCACGATCACGCCGGCCGGCGGGACGCCCTACCAGACGACGATCAAGCAGGGCATGTTGCCGGCGCAGATGGAAGGGCTCTCGCAGGGCATGGCCATCGTCGCCAAGTACGACCCGGACCAGCCGACGAGCGCGGCCCTCTGGAGCTGGTAAGAGCTCACCGATGGGACTGTTCAAGGACATGAAGGGCGCCATCGGCGGCGCCAAGCAGCTCGGCGACCACCACGGCGGGATGCCCTCGATCGGCGGAGCGTTCAAGGACATCGCGACGCTCGCGGACGATCGCGGCGAGGGCGAGGTGCTCAAGAACGGCACGCCCGCCAAGGCGATCGTCAAGTCGTTCGCGATGCCCTCGACGACCGAGAAGTTCGCGATGCAGATCGAGCTCGAGGTCCATCCTCCGGCCGGCGAGCCGTACCAGATCACCTACGTGTATCCGTCGGCGCGCCAGAAGGCGGCGATGTCGGTCGGCATGGAGGTCCCCGTCAAGTACCTGCCCGACGACCCCGGGCGCGTCGCCGTGCAGTGGGACGCGCTGAAGGGCTCGATCGCGGCGGCCGGCGGCGACATGGCGGCCGTCATGGGCGGGCTCCAGGGCACCTACTCGGGCACGGCCGACGCGGCGATGCGCCAGGCGATGGCGAGCCCGGCCGCTCAGGCCGCGCCGTCGCCGATGCCGACGAGCGCCGCCTCCCGCCGCTGCCCCGGCGCAGGATCCGGTCGAGCGGCTGAAGAAGCTCAACGAGCTGCGTGACATGGGCGCGATCACCAGCGAGGACTACGAGGCCAAGAAGGCCGAGATCCTGCGGGAGATCTGAGCGCGCCGCGCGCGGGTGGGCTCTAGCCCGCTCGCGCGCTGCCGTGCTCGTCGGCGTAGCGCAGGATCGCCTCGCGCGTCTCGTCCTTCGCCTGCCCCGTGATCGTCACGCGCGTCCCGAAGGCGGGGTCGGCCTTGAACGTGACCGACAGCCGGTAGAGCGTGTTCGCCGTGCCGAACATCAGCAGGCGCATGCCGCGACCCATCACGTTGGCCTCGTAGACGAGCGTGTCGTAGGACTCGTCGTTGAGCTCGTAGCCGCCCTCGGCGAGGAAGGCCGGCGGCTGCGCGCGCCATGCGGCGTGCAGGTCGGCGTCGCGGCCGGGGAGGCTGAAGGCGAGGGTCAGCTCGTCGGCCATCGGATCCCCGACCCTAACCGCTCGGGGTAGAGACAGGGGAGATGTCCAGCTCCGTCCTCTACATGTCGATGTCGCTCGACGGCTTCATCACCGGGCCCGACGACGACGCGAGCCAGGGCCTCGGCCGCGGGGGCGAGCGACTGCACGACTGGCTCGCCGACGGCGGCGGCAGGCCCGCCGGCTACCGGCCGTCGGGGCCGAGCGGTGAGATCTTCGACGAGCTGATGGCGACTGGCGCGGTGCTCGTCGGCCGTCGCACGTTCGACATCGCGGGCCGCTGGGACGGCGACCATCACGGCGTCCCCATCTTCGTGCCCACCCGCGGCGAGCCGCCCGGGCCGGCGTCCGAGCTCGTTCACTACGTCACCGACGGGATCGAGAGCGCGATGCGCCAGGCCAAGCGGGCGGCGGGCGACGCGAACGTCCTGGTCCACGGCGCCGACGTCGCGCAGTCGTGCCTGCGCGCGGGCGTGCTGGACGAGCTCGAGATCCACCTGATCCCGGTGCTCCTGGGCGCGGGACGACCGCTGTTCGGCGACCTCGCGGAGCACGCCGAGCTCGAGCTGACCCGCGTGGTCGACGCCCCCGGCGTCACCCACCTGCGCTACCGGGTCAAGGCATGAGCCGCCGATAGCGGTGGTCCTCCGGCCCGCCTGAGACGCCCCGCACTTGTTTGGCCGAATGTAGGACTTACGAGCACTTGCCCCGCCTGTAACGTTGCGCTTCTGGCTCCCCGGGTGCGGAGCACCTGCCCACTGTCGACCGCAATCGGGGAACCGCGCTGCTCTGCTCGGAATGGATGTCGAGGCGTCGTTATGGCGTCTGCGTCGCGGCCGCGATGGCGTTCGCCGTCGCCGACGACGCGCCTGACGCGGACGCGGCCACCAAGAAGGTGCCGGCCTCTGTGAAGGTGTCCGCGCCGGCCTCGGTCACCGCCGGGAACGCCGTGACCGTCAAGGTGAGGGTGCGGCCGTCGCGCGGCGCGCTGCGCAAGTCCACGCTCCGCGTCTTCCTGTCGACCGACAAGAAGCGAGACGGCAAGGACCGCCGGCTCGTCAACCGCAAGATCAAGCTGCTGAAGGCGCGCACGACGAAGACGTACAAGCTCCGGTCGGCGATCCCCGCGACGACGGGCGCCCGTTCCTACCGGCTGCTGGCCTGCCTCACGGCCGCCAAGGCCACGCGCTGCACGACCCGTCGCATCACCGTGCGCCGCCGCGCGTCGGGAGGCACCCCGCCGCCGCCACCGCCGCCGCCGACGCCGGGCCCGTCCGACCCCGTACCGGGCGGCCCGGGACCCGTCGACCCTGGAACGCCCGGCCAACCCGTCCCGGTCGTCATCGACGAGCCCGTCACCGGCGCCGGGACCCGACGGACGCCGCCGCGCCCGACCCCGTCACGCGCGCCGACGAGCTTCCCACGGAGTCGACGACGTCCCATCGCGCGGCCACCGACTTCCTCTACACCGGCGCGAGCCCGATCCAGCAGGGCGTCGCCGCCGGGCACGATCACCGCTCCAGCGCTCGGCCGTCCTGCGCGGGCGCGTCCTCAACCGCCTCGGCGGCGGGATCGCCGGCGTGCGCGTCACGGTCGCCGACCATCCCGAGCTGGGCCGCACGGCGACCCGCGACGACGGCGGCTACGACATCGCGGTCAACGGCGGCGGGCCGCTCACGCTCGTCTTCGAGCGCGAGGGCTACATCACGCGGCCAGCGCATGGTCGCAGGTGCCCTACCAGGACACCGTCCCGGTCGACACGATCGTGCTCGTCCCGTACGACCCGCGCGCGACGATCATCGACACGTCCGGGCCGAACGTCCTCGAGGCGCACGGCACCACGATCGAGGACGACGCCGGGAAGCGGACGCAGACGCTGCTGTTCGAGCCGGGCACCACCGCCGAGATGGTCGTCGGCGGGGAGACGCGGCAGATCGGCAACGTGTTCACCGTCCGCTCGACGGAGTTCACCCAGGGCGCGCGCGGGCCTGAGGCGATGCCCGGGCAGCTCCCGCCGACGACGGCCTACACCTACGCCGCCGAGTTCTCCATCGACGCCGCCGTGCAGGCGGGCGCGACCGACGTCCGGTTCTCCAAGCCGGTGCCGACCTACGTCGAGAACTTCATCGGCCTGCCGGTCGGCACGGGCGTCCCGGCCGGCTACTACGACCGCCAGCGCGAGGCGTGGGTCGGCGCGCCCGACGGGCGCGTCGTGCGCGTCGTCGACGGCGGGATCGACACCGACGGCGACGGCAGCGCGGACAACACGGGGATCGACGACGCCGAGCGCGCCAAGGTGCTCTCGCTCTACGCGGCCGGCACCGAGCTGTGGCGGGTCGAGATCGCGCACTTCACGCCGTGGGACTACAACTACCCGTACGGCCCCGCGCCCGGCGCCGGCCCTCCGGGCCCGGGCACCGGCCCGACCGGGCCGCCGCCCCCGGATGACCCGTGCCCCGGCAAGGGCTCGGTGATCCTGTGCGACGCGCAGGTGCTCGGCGAGGAGATCCCCATCGTCGGCGGCGCGGAGCGCCTCGTGTACCGCTCCGACCGCGTGCCCGGCCGCCAGACCGAGCGGACCATGCAGATCCGGCTGCAGGACGGCGCGCTCGACAGCTCGCTCCAGGCGCGTCGACCTCACGATCACGGTCGCGGGCCGCACGTTCCGCCAGGCGTTCACGCGCGCGCAGGTGCTGGCGACGCCGATCACCACGTTCGTGTGGGACGGCGAGGACGCCTACGGCCGCTCGGTGCAGGGCGCCGTGCCCGTGAGCGTCGCGATCTCCTACCGGTTCAAGGCCGTCTACCAGGCGCCGCCGGCCTTCGCCGCGAGCTGGGCGCGCGTCTCGGGCACGCCCGTGAGCAGCGCCGCGCGCGGCGAGTTCTCGCTCACCAAGACCGCGACGACGTCGCTCGCCTCGTTCGACGCGCGCGGCGTCGGGCTCGGCGGGTGGACGCTGTCGGACCACCACGTCTACGACCCGCAGACCCGGACGATCACGCGCGGCGACGGCGGGTTCGGCGCCGCCGAGCCGCTGCGGGTCGGCGCGCTCACCGCGCAGTCGACCACGGCGACCACGCTCGACGGCACGACCGGCATCGCCGCAGCGCCCGACGGCGCGCTGGTCGTCGCCGACACGCGCGCCCAGCGCATCCGCCGCGTCGCCGCCGACGGCACGACCACGACGATCGCGTGGCACCGGGGCGTTCGGCTACCGGCCGGCCGACGACGGCGGCCCCGCGACCTCGGCGCGCCTGTCGTCGCCCCAGGCCGTGGCGGTGTTCGAGGACGGCGCCGGGCAGCCGGTGGTGGTGGTCGCCGACACGAGCGCCAACCGCGTCCGCCGCATCGCGCCCGACGGAACCATCCAGACGATCGCCGGCGGCGGGACGAGCCTCGGCGACGACGGCCCGGCCACCGCCGCGCGGCTCTCGCTCCCCGCCGGGGTGGCGGTCGCGCCGGACGGCACCATCTACGTGTCCGACACCGGGCAGCACCGCGTCCGGATGATCGGCACCGACGGGCGCATCACCACGGTCGCCGGGACCGGGTCCGCGGGCTTCGGCGGCGACGGCGGCCGCGCCGCGCTCGCGCGGCTGCGCGCGCCCGCAGGGCCTTGCCGTCACTCCGGCCGGCGACCTGCTGATCGCCGACACGGGCAACCAGCGCATCCGGCGCGTCGGCGCCGACGGCACGATCTCGACGCTGGCCGGCGGCGGCAGCCCCGGCGACGACGTCGGCGACGGCCTGGCGCCGGCGGACGCCGCGCTGGACGAGCCGACCGCGCTCGCGCTGCGCCGCAGCGGCGCGCTCGTGATCGCCGACCCGGGCGCGGGCCGTATCCGCGAGCTGACGGTCGAGGGCGTCATGCGCACGATCGCGGGCGGCGGCACCGAGCCGCGCGCCGCCGGGGTGCCGGCGGTCGCGACCGCGCTGTCTGGGCCCGGTCGGCGTGGCGGTCGGCGCCGACGACGTCGTGTCGCTCACCGAGCCCGGTCAGGACCGCATCAGCCGCGTCGTGCCGGAGCTCCCGGGCTTCAGCGGCGGCGACGCGCTGATCGCCTCGCCCGACGGCAGCGAGGTCTACCAGTTCAACCTCGACGGGCGGCACGTCCGGACGCTCGACGCGCCCACCGGCGCCGTGCTGCGCCGCTTCACCTACGACGCGGAGGGCCGCCTGGCGGGCGTCTTCGACGACGCGGCCGGCGCGAGCCCGGCGCACAGCGCGCTGCTCGACGATCACCCGTCCGAGCGCGTCGGAGGTCAGGCTGACCGCCCGCGGCGGCGCGCGGACGACGATGACCCTCGACGGCCAGGGCTGGGCCGCCGGCGTGAGCAACCCGGCGAACGAGGTGTTCGACGTCGACCACAGCGCGAGCGGCCTGCTGACCGCGACGGAGGACGCCGAGGGCGGCGCCCACGCGTTCGTCTACGACGCCCAGGGACGCCTCACACGCGACACGGACCCCGACGGCCTCGTGCAGACGCTGACGCGCACCACCGTGCCCGGCGGGACCGAGGTCGCGCTCTCCTCCCCCGGCGGCCGCACCACCAAGTACCGGACGGTCGTGGACGCGCTCGGGCAGCGGATCGCGACGATCACCGAGCCCTCGGGCGCCGCGACGGTGACGACGACCAGCCGGGACGGGACGCGGACCACGGTCCATCCCGACGGCTCGACCGATCTGCAGCGCAGCGGCGCCCGACCCGCGCTTCGGGATGCAGGCGCCGATCACGACCTTCTCCCGCACGACGTCGCCGTCGGGCAAGACGACCACGACGACCGGGTCCCGGACGGTCACCATGCGCGACGCGACGCGCCTGCAGACGTCGACCGAGACGGCGACCGTCGACGGCAAGGCCATCACGCGCACGTTCACGGCCGAGCCCGGCGACAACGGCGGCAGCGTCGTGAGCACCAGCCCGGCGGGTCGTCAATCGCGCACGGTCTTCGACGACCACGGCCGCGTGGTCAGCGGGACGGTCGGCGACGGCCTCCCCGTCACCACCACGTACGACGACGCCGATGACGGGCGGATCACCGAGCAGGAGCACGGGTCCCGGCAGCTGACCTACGACTACGACGCCCGCGGGCGGATCGCGACCCGCACGTCCGGGTGAGGGCCGGACGACGACGTACACCTACGACGCCGCCGACCGCATGCTCACGAGCACCACCGGCGGCCAGACCACGACGATCACTTACGACGACAACGGCCGCCGGCTGTCGCTCGAGCACCCGGGCGGCCGCAGGACGACCTTCACGCACACCCCGGGCGGCCGCTCGGACACCATGACCCTGCCGGGCGGCCAGACCATCGACCGCGCGTACACGGCGCTGCAGGCGCTCAACCGCCAGACGCTGCCCACGGGTGCGCTGACCGACACGGGCTTCGCCGCCGACACGGGCCAGACCCGCATCGCCAGCCGCACCGACCGCAACACCTCGGGCGGCGCGGCCGTGGCGACCCGCACCTTCGGCTACCTCGGTAACACCGACCTGCCGGACGACACGCGCTGGACGGCCGGCGCGACGACGCAGGACCTCGACACCGCCTACGACGGCGACGTCCCGCTGAGCTACACGTACGGCGGGGCGGCGGACGGCTCGATCGACAACACGCTCGGCGCGACCGGGTTCCAGCTCACCTCGACGACCGTCGACGCCGGCAGCGGCGCTCCGCGCACCTACGCCTTCACCCGCGACAACGACCGCATGGTCACCGGATACGGGCCGTTCACGGTCAGCCGGGACGCGCAGACCGGCGCCGCCCAGACCTACGGCGACGCCGCCGACGACACGCAGGTGGAGTCGGTCGACACGGAGGGGTTCGGCGAGCTCGACGAGCGGCGCGTGACCGAGGGCGGCGACGAGCTCTACGAGCTGACCGTCACGCACGACGACGAGGGCCGCGTCCAGCAGCGCACCGAGACGATCGACGGCGGCGCGCCCGTCACGCGGACCTACGCCTACGACTCGCAGGGCCGCCTGGACGTCGTGCGCGACGGCGCGAGCGCCATCGTCGAGGACTACGCCTACAACGCGAACGGGGACCGGACGTCGGCGCGGTCCGACGATCACGCCGCCCAGGCCGCGACGTACAACGCGACCACCGGCCTGCAGACGGCGGCCGGTGCGCTGGCGATGAGCTTCGACGCCGACGGGTTCCTCACCGCGCGCGGCGGCGACGCCTACGACTACGCGCCGGGCGGCGAGCTGCTCACCGCCGAGGCCGGGGCGACGACCGTCACCTACGCCTACGACGCAATGGGCCGCCGGACTTCCCGCAGCGCCGGGGGCGACGACCTCGCCTACCTGTACGGCAGCCGCGAGCGGCAGATGGAGGTCACCGCCACCGTCGACGACGCCGGTGTGCTCACGACCTACTTCTACGACGAGTACGGCCACCTCCACGCTCTCGAGCGTGGCGGCGTGCGCTATCGCGTCGGGACCGACCAGATCGGCACCCCGCGCGTCGTGGTGGACGCCGACGGGACGATCGTCAAGCGCGTGGACCGGGACACCTGGGGCCGGGTCCTCAGCGACAGCGCGCCCGCGCTCAGCCTCCCGATCGGCTTCGCGGGCGGCATCGAGGATCCCGACACCGGCCTGGTGCGGTTCGGGCTGCGCGACTACGACCCGGAGACCGGGCGCTTCACGGCGCGCGACCCCGCCTTCCAGAAGGGCAGCCCCGCCAACCTGTTCGCCTACGCCGACAGCTCGCCGGCCGGCCACCACGATCCGCTCGGCCTGGCCGCGCTCACCGGCGGCCTGTGCGTCGGCGGGTGCGTCGGGGGCCAGTTCTCGATCACCTGGGAGGAGGGGCTCGGCTGGTGCCAGGAGGTCGGCGCCGGCGCCGGCGGCGGCTTCGAGGTCGACCTCCTGGGCAAGCCGGACCAGGGCCAGTACTACGTCACCGAGGGGTCGGCGAAGTTCGGCGTCATCGGCGGCAGCCTCGGGGTGGAGGAGACCTGGTGCCCGCCGAAGGGCGTCGTCGACACCAAGTACGTCGGCAAGGTCTCCGCCGGCCCCATCGCCGGGCAGTACGACTCCAAGGACGGGGTCAGCGGTCTCCAGATCAGCAAGGCCGGGCTCGAGCTCGGCGCCAAGACCGTGTACAAGGAGTGCGACACGTGGACGTGGTCGGACCTGGCGGGGTACCTGTAATGCGCCGCGCGGCCGTCACCATCGCGACACTCGCAGCGCTGCTCGTGCTTCCCGCGGGCGCGTCCGCGCAGGGCGCCGCGTGCACGAAGACGTGGTCGGGCCCGGCGACCGGCACCTGGGCCACGGCTGGGAACTGGACGCCTGCCGGCGCGCCGGGCGCCTCCGACGTGGTGTGCCTCGGGGCGACGACCGACACCACCGTGAACGCCGCGACGTCCGTGGTGGCCGTTCGCAGCGACGGCATCGTCCGCGCGACGGCGATCCTGACGCTCACCGGGGCCGCCGAGCCGTCGCGCCTGGAGGACCTGCGCACGAGCACCGGGATCGCCGGCGCCGGCGACCTCGAGGTCGACGCGCTGACGTGGACGGGCGGGACGATGGCGGGCACCGGCACGACGACGGTGCGCGAGACGCACACGATCGGCGGCGGTTCCGTCGGCGACGGCCGCTCAATCGTGACCGAGGGGACCGGCGTGTGGACGACGTCGATCAACGGAGCGGGCTCCGCGACGTGGACCAACCGGGCCGACATCACGTTCGGGCCCGGTGACCTCAACGCCACCGTCGTCGGCGGCGTGCGGCCAAGGTTTCTCAACCAGGCCGCCGGGTCGCTCCTGCGCACGAACAGCGGCGGCAACTACAACATCGCCTGGCAGCTCGACAACGACGGCGCCGTCGGGCGCGCCGACGACCCGGCCGTCGGCAGAGTGTGGGTGGACTACGCCACGGGCGCGTCGTCGGGCACTTTCGACGACGTCAACCTCACCGCCTCGCCGCTCCAGCTCGGCCGGGGCGCCGTGATCTCCCGCGCCTCGATCAGCGGCGACGTCGTGCTCGGCGGCGGGACGCTTACGGCGACCAACCTGCAGATCGCCGGCGGCTCGCTGACCGGGCCCGGCACGGTGGTCCTCCAGGGCCACTTCCACGCCTACTACGGCGTCCTCGGAACGCCCGACACGCTGGCGATCCTCCCCGTCGGCCAGACGATGGAGTGGACGCACGCGTTCGGCATGCGCGCGCGCCGGTTCGAGACGGCGGGGGAGGTCACGGTAACGGAGACGGGCCTCGGCCGGCCGCAGACCACGTGGGGCGCGCGAACGGTGTGGGAGAACACCGGCACCGTGCGCATCAAGTCGGGCCTCTTCCCGACGCTCGCCGGCGACGAGGCGGCGCGGTTCGTCAACCGCGGGCTGCTCGTCAAGGAGACGACGAGCTCGTTCACCTTCCGGCCGTGGCTGATCAACGACGGCGTGATCGAGGTGCAGGGCGGGAGGCTCGTCGCCACGCAGTACGAGCAGACGACGGACGGGACGACGCGCTTCGACGTCCACGGCCCCGGGGTGAGCTCCGGGTACGGCCAGGTGCAGGCGGCCACGCTGCGCTATGCGGGCCGTCTGGAGGCGGTCCTCACGGGCGGCTACGTCCCCGCCGCCGCTGCGCGCCACGACGTGTTCTCGGTCAGCACCGCCTTCCGCAGCGGCGCGTTCGGGTCGACGTCCCTCTCCGGCCTTACGCTCGACGAGGCGGCACCGAGCACGATCGGGCTCGTGCAGCCCGCGGCCGCCTTCAGGGCGTCCGCCGAGGCGGCGCTGGTCGCGTCGAGCGCCGGCGGCTCCGCGAGCGCGGCGCCGGCCGCGGCGAGCGTCGTCGGCTCCCCGAGCGCGGCGCCGGACGTGGTTCGCTCCTCGGCGCAGCGATCGGTGGCCGGCCGGGTCTCGCGGTCGTGCCGCGCCGCGCGCATGGCACGGAGCAGGGCGACCTCGCGGCGCGCACGGCGCGCGGCGACCAAGCGCGTGACGCGCGCCTGCCGCGCCGCGCGGCCCGCGGCGCGCTAGCGGCCGGGCTCGAGCACCTCGCCGTCGGAGATCCGGCGGATCAGGTCGAGCGCCGCGGCCTGGGCCGCCTCGACCTGGGGCACGTCGGCGATCTCCGACGCCCACAGCTCGACCTCGGCGTTGCGCCCGCCGGCGGACACGGAGAACGCGGCCGGTGGATCGCCCTTGGGCCGCCGGCGCTTGACGTGGCGCGCCTCCCATACGCGCGCCTCGGCGAGTGCGGCGATCAGCGCCCGCACGTCCGCGGCGGGGAGCGTCCCCTCGTAGGCGAGCCGCCGCCCGCCGGCCGTGGCCGTCGAGGCAGCGTCGTAGCGGCCGTCGCCGCGCAACTCGAGCATCGTCTCGTCCGACCCCGCGTCGCCGCTGCGGTAGCGCAGCACGAGATCCTCCGGCGCGATCGCGCCGTCGAGGAAGCCGGTGAGCGTCTCCTCCACTGGCGTCAGCGCACGATCGAGATCGCCCGGCCCGGGAACCAGCGCCCCACGGTCTTGACGGCGAACCCGAAGTGGCGCGCCTTGATCTCGGCCGCCGCGGCGCCTTCGCTGCGGTAGGACCCGAGCAGGCTGTGGTCGGTGTAGACGGTGCGCCCGGGGTCGGAGGCGTCGGCGTACTCGTCGTCGGCGCCGAGCACGAGGTGCGCGCTCTCGTGCGCCAGCGTGATGTCCATGATCCCCGTCTCGGAGGCCTGGCCGAGCTCGTACACGTCGCCGATCACCTCCTCCTCGGGAACGTCGGAGCGATCGAGGAGCTCGTCGAGGCGGTCGATCTTGCTCGAGGTCGCCGTCGCGGGCTGCCGCGCCACGGCGAGCGCACGCAGCACCCCTGGTTGCCGCCCGAGCGCTGGAGGGCGAGGATGGCCGGCGCGCTCAGCTCGGCCGCGGGATCGGCCTCGACCGGCTCGGGCGCCACCACGGCCGGATCCCGCTCACGCCGAACGTGCTCGTGGCGCATCCGCAGGGGACACCAGCTTGCCGATGTGGTGTCGAGTCCGGCGCGGACAGCCGTTCGGGAAGACTTTTGACCGTCCGGATCGCCGCGGTGCGACAGACTGTGCGCCGAAGGCCGACAAGGGAGAGGCGATACATGAGCACCACCGACTACGCCGTCATCGATCCGGCGACGGGCGAGACGATCAAGACCTACGAGACGATCAGCGACGACGACCTGGCGTCTGCGGTCGGCCGCGCGGCCGACGCGCACCGGGCGTGGGGCCGCGAGACGACGGTCGAGGAGCGCGCCGCCGTCATCGGCGCGCGTCGCCGAGCTGTACAACGAGCGCCAGCAGGAGCTCGCCGAGATCATCGTCCGGGAGATGGGCAAGCCGATCGAGCAGGCGTCCGGCGAGGTCGAGTTCGCCGCCGCGATCTTCCAGTACTACGCCGACAACGGCGCGGGTCTCATGAAGGACGAGCCGATCGAGCTGCTCGAGGGCGAGGGCTCGGCGTTCGTCCGCCGCTCCTCGGTGGGCCTGCTGCTGGGGATCATGCCGTGGAACTACCCCTACTACCAGGTGGCCCGCTTCGCCGGCCCGAACCTGATCGTCGGCAACACGATCCTGCTCAAGCACGCCCCGCAGTGCCCGGAGTCCTCGGCCGTGATGGAGCAGATCTTCCACGAGGCCGGGGTCCCGCAGGACGCGTACATCAACATCTACGCGACCAACGACCAGATCGCCGGCGTCATCGCTGACCCGCGCGTCCAGGGCGTGTCGCTCACCGGCAGCGGCCGTGCGGGCGCGGCGGTGGCCGAGATCGCGGGCCGCAACCTCAAGAAGGTCGTGCTCGAGCTCGGCGGGTCGGACCCGTTCATCGTGCTGAAGAACGATGACCTCGACGCCGTCGTCGAGGCCGCCGTCGGCGGGCGCCTCGAGAACACGGGGCAGGCCTGCAACGCGGCGAAGCGCTTCATCGTGCTCGACGAGCACTACGACGCGTTCGTGGAGAAGTTCACCGCGGCCCTGACCAAGGTCGAGCCGGGCGACCCGAAGTCGTCGGACACGGCGATCGGCCCGCTGTCGTCGACCGGCGCGGCGGACCGCCTCGAGCAGCAGGTCAAGGACGCGCTCGACCAGGGCGCGCGGCTGGTGGCCGGGGGCGGTCGCGAGGGGAACTTCTTCAAGACCGCGGTGCTGACCGACATCACGCCGGACAACCCCGCCTACACCGAGGAGTTCTTCGGCCCCGTCGCGCAGGTCTACAAGGTCGGCTCCGAGGACGACGCCGTCCGCCTCGCCAACGACACGCCCTACGGGCTGGGGTCGTACGTCTACACGACCGACGAGGAGCAGGCGCTGCGCGTCGCCGACCAGATCGAGGCCGGCATGGTGTTCATCAACGCGGTCGGCGCCGAGGGCGCCGAGCTGCCGTTCGGCGGCGTCAAGGCGTCCGGCTTCGGACGCGAGCTCGGCCGCGGCGGCATGGACGAGTTCGCCAACAAGAAGCTCATCCGCGTCGGCGGCTGAGTCAGGAGTCTTCCCCGCCGGGACGGTGCGCACCGTTCCGGCGGGCAAAGGCGCGATGATGCCTGCGTGGGGCGCATCTACGTCACCGGGCATCGCAATCCGGACACGGACTCGATCGCCTCCGCGATCGGGTACGCCGAGCTCAAGCGGCGCCTGGATCCGGGCAACGAGTACGTCCCCGTCCGCCTCGGGGAGCTGAACGCGCAGACGCGCTGGGTGCTCGAGCGCAGCGGCGCGCCGGAGCCCCCGCTCCTGCCGCACGTGCTGTTGCGGGTGGGCGACGTCATGCGCGAGCGGTTCCCGAGCGCGGGGCACCGCGACCCGGTCCGCGAGGTGGGCCTGATCATGGCCCGCGACGACGTCGACTTCGTCCCGGTGGTGGAAGACGACGGCGCGCTCGTGGGGGCGGTGACCGAGCGGCAGCTCGCGCGCCGCTACGTCCGCGAGTCGCGCAAGGCGTCGAAGCTCGACGCCCCGACGACCGTCGGCGCCATCACGGGTGTGCTCGAGGGGCGGCAGCTGGTGGGCGAGCCGGACCGGGAGGTGTCCGGGCGCGTGTGGGTGCTCGCGATGTCGATGGAGTCGCTCCCGATCGGGTTCACGGCCGGCGACGTCGTCGTGGTCGGCGACCGGCCGGACGCGCAGCGGATCGCGATCGAGGTGGGCGTCGCGTTGATCGTGACGAGCAACGACACCTCGCCCACCGAGGACGTCCTCGCGCTCGCCTCCGAACGCGGAACCGCCGTGGTCACGTCCCCGCTGGACAGCTACGTCACGAGCCGGATGATCACGTTGTCGGCGCCGTGCCGGGCGCTGATGGACCCCGAGCCGCTCGTCGTCCGCGCGGACGACCTCCTCACCGACATCTCCGACACCGTGAAGGAGGTCGAGTACCGCGCCGCCACCGTCGTCGACGCGCGGCGGCGCCCGGTGGGGTTGGTCACCCGCTCCGACCTCCTCAACCCCGTGCCCCGGCGCGTGCTGCTCGTCGATCACGCCGAGCAGGCCCAGAGCGTGGTGGGCGTCGAGCACGCCGAGATCGTCGAGATCCTCGACCATCACCACATCGGCTCGATCGAGACCCGCATCCCGGTGCGGGCGACGTTCGATCCGGTCGGCTCGACCGCCACGCTCGTGATCGAGCGCTTCCGCCAGAACGGCATGGAGCCGACCCGCGAGGCGGCGACGCTGCTCCTGGGCGCCGTCCTGTCGGACACGGTGATCCTCAACTCGCCGACGACGACCGAGCGCGATCACGCCGTGATCGACTACCTCGAGCGGGTCCTGGAGGTCGAGGCGAAGGAGTTCGGCCGGGAGATGTTCGAGAACACCACCGACCTCACCGAGGTCCCCGCCGAGGAGATCGTCCGGCACGACGTCAAGCAGTACGACGCCGGGGACGGGAGGACGCTTCGCATCGCCCAGGTGGAGATCGTCGGCAAGAGCCTGGACGAGCGGCGCGACGAGCTGATGGAGGCGCTCGACGCGCTCCGCGAGCGGGAGGGGGACACGCTCGCGGCGCTGATGGTCACCGACATCCTCGCCAAGGGGACCGAGCTGTACGTGTCGGGCGATCGCGCCATCGTCGCGCGCGTCTTCGGCGACGACGCGGACGACGGGATCTTCGACCTGCCGGGGGTCATGAGCCGCAAGAAGCAGGTGGCGCCGAAGCTGCTCGGCGCGCTCGCCACCGGCGGCTGACCGTCAGGACGCGGCGGCGCGAAGCTCGATCTGGGCCAGGACGGCGGCGGCGAGGGTGGTGAGGATCTCGATCTGCTCGCGGGTCCAGGCCCGGACCTTGTGGTCGATCACGCACAGCGTGCCGAGAGCCTGGCCGCCGGACGTGATGAGCGGGATGCCCGCGTAGGCGACGACGTTGAGATCCCGGATCGCGAGGTTGTCGCGCACGAGGGGGTGGGTGCGCGCGTCCTCGATGATCAACGGCGCGCGCGTGTCGACGGCGTGCTGGCACATGGAGTGCGACAGCGGCGTCTCGCGGGCGGTCGCCCACGGCTCGTCGAGGCCGTGGGCGCTCTTGAAGAACTGCCGGTCCTCGTCGATCAGCGCAACCAGGGCGACGGGCGCGTTGAGCAGGTTCATCGCGAGCCGCGTCAGCCGGTCGTAGGCATCCTCCGCGGGGGTGTCCAGGATGCGGGCGCCGCGGAGGGCCGCGAGACGCCCGGGATCCCGGACGACGGCGAGGGAGCCGGTCCTCTCGGCCGCCGGGGTCCGGCGCCCGACGGCGGCCGCGGCCAGATCCTCCAGCGTCCTGGTCGTCCGCGCGTCACCGCGACGCTCGCTGATCGCGCCGAGCCGGAGCAGCGCGGCGTCCCGGACGAACTGCGCCGTGCTGATCCCGTGGGACGACGCCTCCGCCTCGAGGAGGTCCCAGAGGTCGTCGGCAAAGCGGATCGTGGTAGCGCGCATCGGCATACTTCGAACCATACCGGTATCGGATCAGGGACTCGATGGTCCGAATGTGGACACGGAGCCTCGCGATCCGCGCAAGGCGGTCGCGGTTTGGGTAGCACCATTCGATCGTGGCAGTTGTCTCAAACCAGGACCTGTGCCACGACGTCGAGCTCATGCGGCGCGTCGGCGCCGGTGACACCGGAGCCTTCGGCGCGATCTACGACCGGCATGCCAGGTCCGTCTTCGGGCTCGCGCTCCGGATGCTGCACGAGCGCTGCGCCGCCGAGGACGTGGCCCAGGAGGCCTTCACCGCGCTCTGGCGGAGCCGGCACACGTACCGGGCCGAGCGCGGTGGCGCTCGCGCCTGGCTGCTGACGATCACCCGGAACCGCGCGATCGACGCCATCCGGCGCGCTCGCACGCACCCGTCCATGGCTCTGGAGGCGGTCCGCGATCCCGAGGCGGTCGAGCGGACCGACGAGGAGGCGTTCCTGCGGATCGAGGCGATCGCCATCGGCGTCGCGCTGCACAGCCTGCCGGCGGCCCAGCGTCAGGTGGTCGAGCTCAGCTTCTTCGAGGGGCTGACGCAGAGCGAGATCGCCGCGGGACTGGGCGTCCCCCTCGGCACGGTCAAGGGCAGGATGCGGCTCGCGCTCCGGAAGCTCGCCGCCGAGCTCGCCGAGCAG
The DNA here is from genome assembly GCA_963764385.1 of uncultured Solirubrobacteraceae bacterium. Lineage (GTDB taxonomy): Bacteria > Actinomycetota > Thermoleophilia > Solirubrobacterales > Solirubrobacteraceae > DATFQI01. The sequence continues at coordinate 142,990 of CAVXSJ010000015.1, forward strand.
CCTGTGTCCTTGGCGAGGGTCTCGGGCAGCAGCACGAGGAGCGCGATGCCCACGCCGACCGCCGATCGCGGGAGGCCGGCGGCGGAGATGCCGTCCTCGATCGGCTTGGACTCCACCGATGCAGCGCGCCGAGCAGCAGCGACAGGCCCACGCTCCCGTTGCAGGTGATCATCACCGCCGCGAACACCGTCGCGGGCCAGGGTCGACGTCTCCGACCCGCCCGACACCAGCAGCGTGACGATCAGCGCGACCTCGATCAGGGTGCCCGCGACGGCGAGCACGAGCGGCCCCGAACGGCTCGCCGACCCGGTGCGCGACGACCTCCGCGTGGTGCACGGCCATGAGATCGCGGCCGATCGCCTCTGACTCGGCCGAGCGAAGCGGTGGCGAGGCCTCCGGCCGAGACAGTGCGCCGAGACGGTCGCGGGTCATCCGGTGGATCCAGGCTCAGGGGGCGCTCACGCCGGCCACGGGGACCTTCAGCCGCGCCAGCATGCGCCGGACGCGCTGCTTGAGCTGCGGGTCGTCGATGCCCACCGTCGCCGCGATGTCGCGGGCGTCGGTGCGGTCGAGGAGCATCGCGAGGATGGGGAGGTCGTCCGCGTCGAGCTGCAGGCCGGCCGCCTCCAGCAGCTGCGGCGAGACGGGCGGGAGCGCGGCGCCGCCTCCCGCCACCTCGCGGATGGCCTCGAAGAGCTCCTGCGGGAGCGCGCTCTTGTGCACCAGGCCGTCGGCGCCGGCGACGATGGCGGGGACCGTCATCGAGGCGTCCGCGAACGCCGAGTAGAGGATCACGCGGGGCGCCGGCCGGGAGGCCTTCACCTCCCGGCAGAGGCTCAGACCGTCGGCATCGGGCAGGTGGTAGTCGAGGAGCAGCGACGTCGGGGTCGACCCGGTAGAGCAGCGTCGCCAGCTCCGAGGCGGTCGAGGCGGTCCCCACGGGCACGAGGCCGGGCTCTGCGGCAAGCGCGGTCCGCAGGCCCAGCCTGCACGGCGTGGTGATCGTCGACGATGGCGACGCGGATCATGCCCGGCGCTAGAGCAGCACGATCAAGGCGACGATGATCACCGCGAGCGCGGCGATCACGAGCGCGGTCGTGCCGGCCCGCTGATTGCTCTCCGGCATTGACCGGGGCACGCGGGGTGCGGGGTCGGTGCGCGGATCGTGCTCGAAGGCCGATCCGGCTTCGCTACCAGGGCGCGGAGGAACTGCCATGGTGCGCTCCTTTCGGGTGGGGTGTCCCTTACCGTGGCCGAGCCGGCGGGCCGCGGCCATGGGGAGCGGCGCCCATCTAGGGCTCGACGAGGCCGTGCCGGATCGCCCAGCGCGTCAGCTCGACGCGGTCGCGCATCCCGAGCTTGGCGAGGATGTTCTCGCGGTGGCGCTCGACGGTCTTGGGGCTGATCGACCAGCAGCTCCGCGATCTGGTCGGTCGTGTGCGCCTCGGCGACCAGCTTGGCGACCTCCCGCTCGCGAGGGCTGAGCGGGCCCTCTCCGGCCCGCTCGGGGTCGTCGACGTAGGCGCGCATCAGCGAGCGGATCGTCGGCGGGTACAGGAACGACTCGCCGCGCATGGCCGCGCGGCAGGCCTCGACGAGGTCGCGGTCGGCGACGGTCTTGAGCACGTAGCCCGAGCCCCGGCCTTCAGGGCCTCGAAGCAGTAGTCCTCGAGGTCGTGCATGGAGAGCATCAGCACGCGCAGCTCGGGCCGGCGGCGGACGAGCTCCCGCGCCGCCTGGAGACCGGTGCGCCGCGGCATCGCGACGTCGAGCACGGCCAGGTGGATGTCCTCGCGCAGGCCGAGCTCGACGGCCTCGATGCCGTCCTGGGCCTCGGCCACGACCTCGAGGTCGCGCGCGGCGTCGAGGACCATCCGAAGCCCGCGCCGGACCACGGTGTGGTCGTCGGCGACGAGGATCCGCGTGCGCAGCGGAACCGTCACGTGCCGTCCCGCAGGGGCACCTCGAGGCGGACCTCGGTGCCTCCGTCCTCGTGACGGCCGACGGTGAGCCGGCCGCCGATGAGCAGCGCGCGCTCGCGCATGCCCCCGAGCCCGACGCCCTGGCTGGTCGCCTCGGCGGTGGAGATGCCGCGGCCGTCGTCGCGGACGCGCAGCACGACGCGATCGCGGTCGCGCTCCAGGATGACCTCGGCGGCTTCCGCCCCGGCATGGCGGGCGACGTTGGTGAGGCTCTCCTGCGCGACGCGGTAGATGGCGAGGTCCTGCTCGCGCTCCAGCGGCGGCAGCTCGGGCGCCAGCTGGGCGCGCACCCGCACGCCGGTGCGCTCGGTGACGCCCGCGGCGAGCGAGATCAGGGCGCTGCGCAGGCCGAACTCGTCGAGCGCCTGGGGTCGCAGCCCGCGGATGATCTCGCGCACCTCCTCGACGCCCTCCCGCGCCGTCTCCTGCAGCAGCGAGACCGGCTCGGCGAGGTCCCCGGCGCGGCGCGATAGAGGCCCTCCAGCTGCAGCACGACGCCGGTCAGCGTCTGCCCGACCTCGTCGTGCAGCTCACGTGCGAGGCGCCGCCGCTCGCTCTCCTGCGCCATCAGCGCCCGGCGGCCGCTGGTCCGGCGCTCGTGCTCCAGGCGGTCGAGCATCGTGTTGAAGGACTGGTAGAGCTCGGCGACCTCGGCCACGGGGCGCTCCAGCTCGATCCGCCGCCCGGGCGCCAGCGGGTCGACGCGGCGCATGAGCTCGGTCAGGCGCTCGAGCGGCCCGAACACCCGCCGGAGCAGCACGACGTTGACGGCGATCACGAGCAGCGTGCCGGCGCCGAGGACGATCGCCTCGGCGATCGTCAGGCGGGTGCTCACGGTCGCCGGCGACAGCGCGAGCACGAGCGCGGCGAACACGAGGCCGCCGGCGTTGATCGCGACCACGCGCCAGAACAGGGACACCACGAAAGCTTGACGCATGCCCGGCGGCGCCACGATGGGGACTGGCGCCCATGGAAGGCCGGGCCGGAACGCTCCTTGGCCACGTCGCCGGATGAGCGTTCTCGTGTGGACGATGGTGGGCATCGCCTTCTGGCACTTCGCCGTGCTGGTGCCGGACAAGTTCTACGGCGGGATCGTCGGCGCGTTCGTCGTCGCCGTCATCGGCGCCGTCGCCACCGGCTACGCGCTGCCGGTTCCCGGCCTGCCCACGCGCCAACCCGCCCGGGATCCAGGAGGGCCTCTACGCATTCCGGGCGCCCTCGGCGGCCTCGCCCTCTCGTACTGGTACGGGGCGAGGCGGGAGCCGCAGGACTGATCACCCGGCCGGGGTGATGCCGCGCCACCCGGCCTCCGAGGACCGTGGGAGGCGTTCCCCGGTCGACCGGAGTCAGCCTGATGCCCGAAGCGCCACAGCCTTCCCGTCACGTCCTGCCGATCCCCGACATCCCGCCGCCGGGGCTCACGACGTACGACGCCAAGGACCCGGACACGTCTATCCGCCGATCGTGCCGCTGCGGCCGCCCGCCGGCGCGCCGAACGTGCTGGTCGTCCTGATCGACGACGTCGGCTTCGGCGCGTCGAGCGCGTTCGGCGGGCCGTGCCAGACGCCGAACTTCGAGCGGCTGGCGGCGGACGGGCTGAAGTACACCCGCTTCCACACGACCGCGCTGTGCTCGCCGACGCGCTCGGCGCTGCTGACCGGCCGCAACCACCACTCCGTCGGCATGGGCAACATCGCCGAGCTGGCCACTCCGCGCCCGGCAACAACTCGATCTGGCCCAACACGGCCGCGCCGCTGGCCAAGATCCTCAAGCTCAACGGCTACAGCACCGCGCAGTTCGGCAAGTGCCACGAGGTGCCCGGTGTGGGAGACCAGCCCGATGGGCCCGTACCGGCAGTGGCCGACCGGCATGGGCTTCGAGTACTTCTACGGCTTCCTCGGCGGCGAGACCAACCAGTGGTACCCGGCGCTCTACGAGGGCACGACGCCGGTCGAGCCGCCGCAGACGCCCGAGGAGGGCTACTACTTCAACGACGACCTGTCGACCACGCGATCAAGTGGATCCGCCAGCAGAAGGCGCTGATGCCCGACAAGCCGTTCTTCGCCTACTACGCGCCGGGCGCCACGCACGCGCCGCACCACGTGCCCGAAGGAGTGGGCCGACAAGTACAAGGGCCAGTTCGACGAGGGCTGGGACGCGCTGCGCGAGGAGACGTTCGCCCGCCAGAAGGAGCTCGGCGTGATCCCGCGCCGACGCCGAGCTGACCGAGCGCAGCCCGCGGCATCCCGGCCTGGGACGACATCGCCGCCGAGATGAAGCCGGTGCTCGCCCGCCAGATGGAGATCTACGCCGGCTTCCTCGAGAACACCGACCACCACGTCGGGCCGCTGCTCGACGCGCTCGAGGACCTCGAGATCCTCGACGAGACGCTGATCTACGTGATCATCGGCGACAACGGCGCCTCCGCCGAAGGCTCGCTGCAGGGCACGTTCAACGAGATGATCACGCTCGGCGGCTTCGGCGCGCTGGAGACGCCCGAGTTCATGTCGTCGCAAGATCGACGAGTTCGGCGGGCCGGAGGCCTACAACCACTACGCGGTCGGCTGGGCGCACGCGATGGACACGCCGTACCAGTGGACCAAGCAGGTCGCCTCGCACTTCGGCGGCACCCGCAACGGCACGATCGTCCACTGGCCGCAGCGGCATCGAGGCCAAGGGCGAGATCCGCAACCAGTTCCACCACGTGATCGACGTCGCGCCGACGTGCTCGAGGTCGCCGGCCTGCCGCAGCCGACGTTCGTCAACGGCGTCGCAGCAGAAGCCGATCGAGGGCGTCAGCATGGCGTACTCGTTCGACGACGCGCGACGCGGCCGAGCGCCACGAGACGCAGTACTTCGAGATGTTCGGCAACCGCGGCATCTACCACAAGGGCTGGACCGCGGTGACCAAGCACCGCACGCCGTGGGAGACCGGCGCCGACGCCAAGCCGCCGGCGTTCGACGACGACGTCTGGGAGCTCTACGACACGACGACGGACTGGACGCAGGCCACGACCTCGCCGCGGAGCACCGGAGAAGCTGCACGAGCTGCAGCGGCTGTGGCTGATCGAGGCGGTCAAGTACAACGTCGTCCCGCTCGACGACCGCTTCGTCGAGCGCGGCCTGCCCGAGACGGCCGGCCGCCCGACGCTGATCCAGGGCAAGCGCCAGCTGCTGTTCGGCGGCATGGGCCGGCTGACCGAGAACTCGCGTGCTGATGATGAAGAACACGTCGTTCTCGCTGACCGCCGAGGTCGACGTGCCCGAGGGCGGCGCCGAGGGCGTGATCGTCGCCCAGGGCGGCGTCACCGGCGGGCACAGCCTCTACGTCAAGGACGGCAAGCCGAAGTACGTGCTACAACTTCTTCGGCCTCGAGCGAGTACTACGTCGAGGGCACGGAGCCGATCCCGCCGGGCAAGCACCAGGTCCGGATGGAGTTCACCTACGACGGCGGCGGCGTCGGCAAGGGCGGCGACGGTCACGCTCTACATCGACGGCGACGCGGTCGGCGACGGCCACATCGAGCGGACCGAGGCGTTCCTGTTCTCGGCCGACGAGACGTGCGACGTCGGCGACATTCGGCTCGCCCGGACACCGGACGTTACCGGCGAGTCGTGGTCAAGATCACCGGCCTCGACGACACAACCACCTGATCGGCCCGAGGACCGGGTCAACGCGATGACTCCATGCACGCGCGAGCGGTGTCTCGCTCCGAGCGTCCGAGCTGGAGTCGAACTCGACGTCAGCGGTGCCGGCTCGAGGCGTGCTGGACCAGCACACGCCAGCCTGATCAAGGCCGCGACAGACGTCGCGGCCTGCAGGGACCAGTAGGTACGGCGCGATCGGCCGCGATCCAGCAATCAGCGACCAGAGACGACAGGGAGTGGCCCGACAGAGCAAGCCCAACATCCTGGTCATCTGGGGCGACGACATCGGGATCACGAACCTGAGTTGCTACAGCGACGGGCTGATGGGCTACCGCACGCCCAACATCGACCGGATCGCCGACGAGGGGATGCGGTTCACCGACTCCTACGGCGAGCAGAGCTGCACGGCCGGGCCGCGTCGTCGTTCATCACCGGCCAGAGCGTGTTCCGCACCGGGCTGAGCAAGGTCGGGATGCCGGGCGCCGACGTCGGCCTGCAGGCCGAGGACGTGACGATCGCCGAGCTGCTCAAGCCGCTCGGCTACGCGACCGGGCAGTTCGGCAAGAACCACCTCGGCGACCTGAACAAGTTCCTGCCGACCGTCCACGGCTTCGACGAGTTCTTCGGCAACCTCTACCACCTCAACGCCGAGGAGGAGCCCGAAGCCGCGAACTGGCCGTCGAAGGAGGACTTCCCGGGCTTCAACGAGCGCTTCCGCCCGCGCGGCGTGCTCCACTCCTGGGCGACCGACAACGACGACGACACCGAGGACCCGCGCTACGGCCGCGTCGGCCGGCAGCGGATCGAGGACACCGGGCCGCTGACCAAGAAGCGGATGGAGACGATCGACGACGAGGTGCTCGAGCACGCGCTCGGACTTCATCGACCGCCAGGCCGCGGCCGACACGCCGTTCTTCTGCTGGTTCAACACGACCCACATGCACTTCCGCACCCACCCGAAGCCGGAGAGCGTGGGGCAGGCCGGGCGCTGGCAGTCGCCCTACCACGACACGATGATCGACCACGACAAGGTCGTCGGCGCGCTGCTGGACAAGCTCGACGAGCTCGGCCTGGCCGAGAACACGATCGTCATCTACAGCACCGACAACGGGCCGCACATGAACACGTGGCCCGACGGCGGCATGACGCCGTTCCGCAGCGAGAAGAACACCAACTGGGAGGGCGCGTTCCGGGTCCCGCAGATGATCCGCTGGCCGGGCAGGATCGCCGCCGGCACGGTCTCCAACGAGATCGTCCAGCACCACGACTGGCTGCCGACGTTCCTGGCCGCCGCCGGCGAGCCCGACATCGTCGACAAGCTCAAGGCCGGCCACACGATCGGCGACACGACCTACAAGGTCCACATCGACGGCTACAACCTCCTGCCGTACCTGACCGGCGAGGTCGAGAACGTCGCCGCGCAAGGGGCTCGTCTACTTCTCCGACGACGGCGACGTGCTGGCGCTGCGCTTCGACAACTGGAAGGTCGTCTTCATGGAGCAGCGCGTGCCAGGGCACGCTGCAGATCTGGGCGGAGCCGTTCGTGACGCTGCGCGTGCCCAAGCTCTTCAACCTGCGCACCGACCCGTTCGAGCGCGCCGACATCACGTCGAACACCTACTACGACTGGCTGTTCGACAACGACTACCTCGTCCTGGCCGCGACCGGCGCTCGTCGCCCAGTTCCTGGCGACGTTCAAGGAGTTCCCGCCGCGCCAGAAGGCGGCGAGCTTCACGATCGACCAGGTCGTCGCGAAGCTGGAGAGCGTCGCTGACGTCGGGCCGATGATGCTCTCCTCCTGGAACGACGGGCCGGCGCGGACGGCGATCCTCGACTTCGTCGAGCGCGTCACCGAGGAGGGCGGCGCGGACTACGTGCCGCCCGCCGAGCGCGATCGCGGTGTTCGACAACGACGGGACGCTGTGGTGCGAGCGCCCGGCGTACGTGCAGGCGCTGTTCGTGCTCGCGCGGCTGCACGAGGCGGCCGCGACCGGCCCGAGCTGGCGGAGCAGCCGGTGGTCGAGCCGCTGCTCGCGGGCGACCTCGCGGGCGCGCAGAAGTTCGGGCTCGAGGCGATCGCCGGCGTGCTGCTGGAGCTCGACGCGGGGAAGCACCACCGAGGAGTTCACCCGCGGCGCCGCGCGAGTGGCTCGCCGCGGCCGAGCACCCGCGCTTCGACGTGCCGTTCGGCGAGCTCACGTACATGCCGATGCTGGAGCTGATGGACGCTGCTGCGCGCGCACGGGTTCCGCGTGTTCATCGTCACGGGCGGCGGCGTCGAGTTCGTGCGCGCGGTCGGCGAGGAGCTCTACGGCGTCGCGCCCGACGACGTCGTCGGCTCGGCCGTGCAGGTCGACGTTCGAGCGCCGCGACGGGCGCGTGGTGCTCGTGCGCCAGGCGGCGATGCTCGGCTCGCCGAACGAGGGCGCGCCCAAGGCGGTCAACATCCAGGCCCACATCGGCCGCCGGCCGATCTTGGCGGCCGGCAACAGCGCCGGCGACCGCGAGATGCTCGAGTACGCGCACACCGGCGACCGCCCGTCGCTGTGCCTGGTCGTCGACCACGACGACGCCGAGCGCGAGTACGCGTACGCGGGCGGCGCGCTGACCGACCCCGACGCCGAGCCGATCCTGGACCACCGCGGCCGCATGGGCTGGACGGTCGTGAGCATGCGCGACGACTGGAACCGCGTCTTCGCGGATGACGCACCGCCACGGCGCGAGGCCTGGATCGCGCCGGCGACGTTCCGCATGGGCTCGGACGCGCACTACGCCGAGGAGGCGCCGGCGCCGGCGGTGGCGGTCGACGGGTTCTGGATCGACCGCACCAGGTCACCAACCGCCGGTTCGCCGCGTTCGTCGCCGAGACGGGCTACGTCACGGTCGCCGAGCGCCCGCTCGACCCGGCGGACTTCCCGGGCGCGCCGCCGGAGAACCTCGTGCCCGGCTCGCTGGTGTTCACGGGCACGGCGGGGCCGGTCGACCTGCGGCACATCAACCAGTGGTGGGCGTGGACGCCGGGCGCGTCGTGGCGGCGCCCCGAAGGGCCGGGCTCGGCGCTCGCCGGGCGCGAGGAGCATCCGGTCGTCCACGTCGCCTACGAGGACGCGGCCGCGTACGCGGAGTGGGCGGGCGCGCGCGCTCCCGACCGAGGCCGAGTGGGAGCTGGCCGCGCGCGGCGGGCTCGACGGCGCCGCTACATCTGGGGCGACGAGCCGGAGCCGGCCGGCGCCCGGCTCGCGAACTACTGGCACGGCGACTTCCCGTGGCGCGCGGAGCCCGGCTACGGCACGACCGCGCCGGTCGGCTCGTTCGCGCCCAACGGCTTCGGGCTGTTCGACATGGCCGGCAACGTCTGGGAGTGGACGGCCGACTGGTTCGGCGGCAGCGAGGCGGCGAGCCGCGACCCGCCCAGCCGCAGTTCGCGATCCCGCGCAAGGTGCTCAAGGGCGGGTCGTTCCTGTGCGCCGACAGCTACTGCCTGCGCTACCGCCCGGCGGCGCGGCGCCCGCAGATGATCGACACCGGGATGAGCCACGTCGGCTTCCGCTGCGTGCGCCGCACCTCGTAAGGCGTCGCCGCGAGAAGTTAAGCGCGCCCACCCCTGAGGTCGCTCCATTTCCCCGATGTGGACCGGCCCGTCGTAGTCGATCCTGGATGCATGTTGATGACAGGGGTGGGACCCATCGACGCGGAGCGGGCCTTCACCCGGATGCACCGCTCGCGCAGGTACGCCGCACTGGCGCGCAGGCTGCGCCGCGAGCCGGTCGAACTCGGGCGCCTCGACGTCTATGACGGGCAGACGTGGCGGTCCGGCCGGCGCGGGCGCACGATCCGCGAGATCCCGCTGTCGGCGATCCGCGGGACGCTCGAGCCCAGCCGGGCGCGGCTGTTCGACCGTTGCTTCCGGCCCGCCAAGGGCGCCCGCTGCCGGTGGCAGCGCGTGTGGCTCGCCGAGTTCCGCGGCGAGACGGCTGCCGCCGGTCGAGCTCGTCGCGGTGGGCGACGCCTACGCGATCCGCGACGGCCACCATCGCGTGTCGGTGGCGATGGCCCGCGGGGCGATGACGATCGACGCGACCGTCGACGTCGGGGCTCGCCCCTTCGCGTAGCGCCTCAGGCGCCGAGGTCGCGCGAGCGCTCGGTGGCCGCCATCACGGCGTCCAGGAACGCGGCGCGCACGCCGTGCCGCTCGAGCTCGCGCAACCCGGCGGCGGTGGTTCCGCCGGGCGACGTGACGGCGGCCCGCAGCGCGGCCGGGCTGTCGCCGGACTCCACGAGCAGGCGCGCCGTGCCGAGCAGCGTCTGGAACGCCAGCTGCTCGGCGACGTCACGGGGCAGGCCGGCGAGCACGCCGCCGTCCGCCATCGCCTCCGCGACCAGGAGGACGTAGGCCGGGCCGGAGCCGGAGAGGCCGGTGACCGGGTCGAGCGACTTCTCGGGCACGCGCACCACGACGCCGACCGCGCCGAGGATCTCCTCCGCCCACGCCAGGTCGTCCTCACCGGCCGACGAGCCGGGGCTGATCGCGGCCGCGCCCGCGCCGACCAGCGCCGGCGTGTTGGGCATGGCGCGCACGACCGGGAGCGACCGGCCCGCCGCCTCCTCGATGGCGCGCGGTGGTGACGCCGGCGGCGACCGACAGGATGCGCCGCGCGCCCATGTCGGCGACGGCGCGGGCGGCGTCGGCGGTGTCGGCGGGCTTGACGACCAGCACCACGCCCGCGGCGGCCACCGGGGCCTCTACGACCGCGACGCCGGGGAACGCGGCCGTGAGCTGCTCCCGCCGGGCCGGCGCGACCTCCGCGACGGTGATGTCCGCGGGGGCGCGTCCGGCCGCCAGCAGGCCGCCCAGCAGCGCTTCGCCCATCCGCCCGCCGCCGACGATCAGCAGCGAGCGCCCATCCGGTTCTGGCGTCATCCGCCGCAGACTAGGGACGCGCGGGCCGCCACGTGAAGTCGACCCGCACGATCCCGTGGTCGCCCGTGCCCGTCTCGCGGTGGTTCTCGTAGTTCAGGTGGTCGTTGTTGATGACGAGCCCGTCGAAGAGCCACAGGCGGCGCTGGCTGTTGTCGTAGAACTGCTCGCTGACGAGGACGTGGTCGAGCGACTCGCGGAGGTCCTCGTGGACGTGGGTGTAGTACACGTCGCGGGTGTCGCGGTACTCCTGCAGCGTCTGCGCCGTGTAGAGGCCGATGTCGGTGCCGCCGCGCGAGTCGCCGACGAGGTAGCGCGGCTGCTCGGTGACGATGTTCAGCGTGTTGCTGTGCTGACCGTCGTTGAGGTCGCCGAGGACGATGACGGGGGTCACGGTGCCCTTCATGGCCTTGGTCAACAGGACGCGGATGGCGGTCGCCTCGGCCGTGCGGCGGATCGTGGACATCGCCGCGCCGAGGGCGTTCACGTGCGGCTTGTAGAGCGCCTCGTCCGTCTCGTACCAGTCCTCGGTGTAGATGCGCTCGGGGAGCTTGGACTTCAGGTGCGCGACGAAGATCTCCGTCAGCGGCGGCTGCTCCCGCAGCGCGACCTGGAAGTTCAGCACCGGCCGTGAGAAGCGGGGGATGTGCACGCTGATGTCGGGCGTCTGGGGATCGTTGCCGCTCGACTCGAGGCGGACCTCGTCGGGGAACGTCTCGATCCAGCGCGGCGTGCCGCGCAGCAGGGCCTTGCGGACCAGCGCCCCGCACACGATCTTCCCGCCGGTCGCCGGCGCGGCCAGCAGGTCGTACTCCCCGGTGAGGCTGGCGTCCGCGAGGACCCGCTCCATGCGCGTCACGGCTCCAGAGCTCCTGGAGGCCGACGATGTCCGCGTCGATGGCGTGGAGCTGCTGGCCGATCCAGGCGCTCTTGATGGCGAACTCGTCTTCGGTCCAGCGCGTCTGCCCCGGGTTCATCGCGGCGCCCGGAAGCTGCAGGTTGTAGAGGTTGAACGTCGCGACGCTGAACCGGTTGAGGCTCACAGAAGGACGCTAACCGGACGCGCGCGCAAGATGCGCGGCTTGTCAGACGTTGAACAACTGAGCACCGATGCGCGTCCTGATCATCGAAGACGAGCCACGAATCCTCGCGTTCGTCCGCCGTGCGCTGGAGGACGACGGGCTGACCGTCGACGGCGCCGAGGACGGGGCGGAGGGCCTCGAGAAGGCGCTCGAGACCCGCTACGACCTCGTCGTCCTGGACCTGATGCTGCCCGGCATCAGCGGCCTTCGCGTGCTCGCGCGGCTCAGGCAGGCCAACCCGCACATTCCCGTCCTGGTCCTCACCGCTCGGTCCGAGCTGCCGACGAAGCTGCGCAGCTTCGACCTCGGGGCGACGGACTACCTCACCAAGCCGTTCGCGCTGGACGAGCTCGTGGCCCGCGTGCGCGTCCAGCTGCGCCGGTCGCGCGACGAGGAGGCGATGACGGACGGCGGCGGCTTCGCGCTCGACGTGCTGCGCCGGCAGGTCGTCGTCGACGGCGTCGCGACCGACCTCTCCGATCGCGAGTTCGCGCTGCTGTACCACCTCGTCGAGCTGCGCGGCGCAGGTCGTGACCCGCGAGCGGCTGCTCGAGGAGGTGTGGGGCATCGACTTCGACCCGCGGACCAACGTCGTCGACGTCTGCGTGCGCCGCCTGCGCAAGAAGCTCGGTCCGCTCGCGCCGATCGAGACCGTCCGCAACGCCGGCTACCTGGTGCCGCAGTCATGACCCGGCGATCCGTGAAGACGCTGCTGGCCGTGCTCGCGGCGGGGCTCGTCGCGGCACCGGCGGCGTCCGCCTGCCCGGCGAGTCCGATCACGCAGCCGTTCGCGGCCTGGGGAGACGTCCGCGACTACGTCGAGGTGCCCGGGGGCTCGTTCGAGGAGGGCTTCGCCTGGGACGCCGTCGGCACCCCGGTGCTCGCCGAGGGCACCGAGGCGGGTTCGGCCGCGCTCCGGCTCCACGCCGGTGACTCGATCACCTCGCCCGCCCTGTGCGTGACGCGGTCGTACCCGCACCTGCGGCTGCTCGCGCTGGCCGCGAACCGGCGATCGCACCTGGAGATCGAGGCGCTGTGGACCGACGCCGCGGGCAAGCCGCAGCTGCGGCCGCTCGAGCCTCAGACGCCCCTCCTCCATCAGAGCTGGCTGCCCACCGGGGACATCCCGCTGAGGAAGGTGCTGCCGCGGGATCTCGGAGGTGTGCGCGATCTCCGCGTGCGCCTGTCCGTGGTGGGCCCGGTCGGCGACTGGGTCGTCGACGACGTCTTCGTCGACCCGGTCAAGCGCGGGTAGCGACGCGTGCACCCGCAGGTCGACGAGCTGCTGGAGCGTTCCTGGAGCGGCCGCCGGCGGGCGATCCGCGGTGCCGAGCTCCGCGCGGAGGTCGTCGTCACCGGCGCGTTCGCCGCCGCAGCGGTCGCGCTGCCGGTGCTCGCGCCGCCCGCCTACGCGCCGGATCCCGTGACGGTCGCGCTCGTGCTCGCGCTGGCGCTGGCCGCCCGCGTCGAGTTCCCGGTCGGCGCCGCGTACTTCACGCCCACGCAGCTCCTCCTGGTGCCCCTCTTCGTGCTCGCGCCGGCCCAGCTCGTGCCGGCGCTCGTGTTCGCCGCCTTCCTGCTCGCGGCGACCGCCGCCTCGGCGACGGGGGCGAAGGGATTCGACCGCGTCGCCTTCTGCGCCGGGGATTCCGTGCACGCGCTCGGGCCGGCGATCGTGCTCACCATCTTCGCCGGGGGCGACGCGACGGCCGCGGCGCCCTGGGTCCTGGTCTGCGCGTTCGGCGCGCAGCTGCTCGCCGACTTCCTGTCCTCGAGCGTGCACGAGATCGCCGCGATGGGATCGCGGGCGCGCGTGCACCTGCGGCTGCTCACCGAGGTGTGGGGCGTCGACGTCGCGCTCACCGCCATCGGGCTACTCGCCGCCTGGGCGGCGACGTCGGAGCCGTGGGCGGCGCTGGCGCCGCTTCCGCTCGTGCTGCTGCTCCGTGCGCTCGCCGCGGACCGCGTGCGCAGCGTGGACGCCGCCGTCGCGCGACTGCGGGCGTTGGAACGCGAGCGTGGGGCCCGGCAGGCGGCCGGTCAGCTCCTCCAGCGCCAGAACGGCTTCCTGCAGGACGTCACGCACGAGCTCCGCACGCCGGCGACGATCGCCCGCGGGTACATCGAGACGCTCGAACGGGCGCACGGCGCGAGCCCGGAGTCGGGCGTGGCGCTCGACGAGCTCGGGCGCATCGAGCGCATCGTCGAGCGGCTGCTCGCGATTGCCCGAGCGGACCAGCCCACCTCGCTCGCGCGCGAGCCCCTCGATGCCGAGGCGCTGCTGGAGGATCGCTTCGTGCGGTGGTCGGACACGACCCCGCGACCCTGGTGCCTCGGCCGGCTCGCCGCCGGGACCCTCACGGCCGACGGAGACGCGCTCCGCGCGGCGCTCGACGCGCTGATCGAGAACGCCGTCGAGCACACGAGCGCGACCCAGGCGATCACCCTCAGCTCCGAGGTCGTCGGCGATGCGCTCGTCGTCTGCGTCGCCGACGAGGGCGCCGGGATCCCGGCGGACGCCGTCGACCGCATCTTCGAGCGCTTCGCGCGCGCCGATTCCGCCCGCAGCCGCCGCTCCGGCGGAGCGGGCCTCGGGCTGGCGATGGTCAGCGCGGTGGCGCGGGCCCACGGCGGCGACTGCACCGTGTCCTCGTCGCCCGCCGGCTCGACGTTCCGGTTGCGGCTGGCGGGCTTCTCGTCCGCGCCGCACGCCCGGATGACGAGTTCGTCATCCGCGCGAATCTGAGCCCTCCCCCGCAGGTACGTTCGGCCTGCTCCGCACCAACCACCGCATGGATCGCAGGGGAGAGAAGGAGACGTATGACACATAGAGGAATCGTGACGGCGGCGGCCCTGGGCGCGCTGCTGATGTCGGCGCCGGGCGCGCTCGCCGCCGCACCCGACGGACCCGGTCCGTGGGCCGACTCGGTCGTCGACGTGAATCAGGCCCTGAGGGGCAACGGCACGCCCGTCATCGCGACCCGCAGCGACCCCACCGACGCCCTCGGCGTCGCGGAGAACCCTCCGAACTCCCCGACGGGCAACGTGGAGGGGACGTTCTTCAGCCTCGGGTTCGGCGGCTCGATCACGCTGGGCTTCCAGAACAACATCTGCAACGGCCCGGGCAGCGATGTCGACCTCGCGCTGGTCGAGGCGACCAACGAGCCCTACCCCGTGGAGACCGTCGACGTGTTCGTCAGCGCGGACGGCACCACGTACGTCCAGGCCGGCGATGACGTCCCCCGCGACGGGGAGGTCAGCCTGCCCGCCTCGGTGACCATCGCCCACTACGTGCGAATCGTCGACACGAACGACCCCGACGACTACCGGGAGGACGGCGACGGTTACGACCTCGACGGCGTCCGGGCGCTCGACACGAACTGCACCGGCACCGGGCGCATGACCGGCGGCGGCAGCCTGTTCAACGCGGACGGGCGCGTCACCCACGGCCTCGGCACGCTGAAGTGCGACGGCTCCGGCCCGACCACGCTGCAGGTCAACTGGGGCGGCGGGCACAAGTTCCACGCCACCGCGCTCACGTCGGCGTTCTGCTTCGACGATCCGGCCATCGCTCCGGCGCCGCCGAAGGCGGGGTTCGACACGTTCGTCGGGACGGCCACGGGCAAGTACGACGGCAAGGCCGGCGCGACGGCGACGTTCACGTTCACGGACGCCGGCGAGCCAGGTTCCGATGACACGGGGCGCATCGTCGTCACCGACGCCGACGGGAACGTCGTGCTCGACGTGCCGACCACGCCCTCGTCGCGAGGCAACCAGCAGGCGCACGCGTCGTAGACGGTCAGGTCCGGCCGCCGCTCACCTCCGGGTGGGCGGCGGCCGGCCGCGCCGGGAGCGCCGCGGAGTAACGTGCGGGGAGTGCTCGAAAGGGACGGGGCGGACGACGGATCTGAGCTGCGGCTTGCGCTCGCGGGCCGCGCCGACGCTGTCGCCGAGGCGCGGAAGGCGGTGGCGAGCTTCACCGCCGAGCGCGTGCCGAGCAGCCGCGCCTACGAGCTGCTGCTGGCGGTGAGCGAGATCGTCACGAACGCCGTCCTTCACGGGCCGGCGGACGCGCCGATCGAGCTGCTCGCGCGGACCGGCGAGGACCATCTGCGGGTGGACGTCACCGACTCCGGCGAGGGCTTCGTGTCGCGGCCGGGCGCCTTGGACTCCGACCGCGAGGGCGGCTACGGGCTGTTCCTCGTCGAAGGGCTCGCGCGCCGCTGGGGCGTCGTCCGCCAGCGGAGCAGCACCCGCGTCTGGTTCGAGTTCGACCTTTAGGAGCCCGTCAAAGACGCCGACACGCCGTCTTTGACGGACTCCTAGCCGCGGCGCGGACAGCGGCGGTAGGTCCGCTTGCCGGTGAGCTCGCGGCCGTCGGCGAGGTGCAGCGTGACGGTGACGCGCCGCGCGCGCTTGGGCAGCGCGATCCGCCTGGCGAGCTTCGCGCCGCGGAGCACCTTGAACCGCTTGCCGTTGACCTTCACGACCGCCTTGGCGACGCGGAGGCCGGCCGGGACGCGTAGCCGGATGCGCAGGGTGGCGCGGCGCTTCACGCATCGCTTGGCCGACGGCAGCCTCACGACGGTGGCGAACTTCGGCAGCGCCGCCGGCGGGGTGACCGTGGGGGGACCCGGGACGGGCGTCGCGGTCGGGGCCGGAGGCGTCGTGGTGCCGGGCGTCGGTGTCGGTGTCGGCGTCGGGGTGGGGGTGGGGGTGGGCGCCGCGCTGCCCGGCACCACGACCTTCAGCTTGTCGGGCTCGTCCGGCTGGGAGCCGTCGTATTCCTCGAACCCGATCGACCAGGTCCCGCCGGAGCCCGGCACCGCGCCGACCGTGAACCGGTCGTCCTCGGGCCCGAGCCGTTCCAGCGCCCCGAACGCCGCGGCCGGGCCGTCGGCCCCGGTCGCGAACACCTCGTCCCCGGCCCCGCTGCGGCGGCGCATCGCGACCACGAACGCCCCGCTGTCGCGGTCGGCGCCCACGCGCGGGCCCTGCAGGTTGATCGCCGGCGTCTGCGCGAACCGCGTCGACGTGTCCCACGTCTCCGAGGCGGCGCTGTAGCGCGCCAGCAGGATGCCGTCGCTCGTCATGTCGAGCGCGGCCACCGCGTTGCCGGCGTCATCGGCGGCGAGCGAAGCGGTCGACGGCTGGTTGCCCGGGACGATCACGGTCGAGGTCCAGGCGCCGGCCTGGCCCGGGGCGCGGATCGCGCCGAGGGTGTCGTTGTTGGCGGCGAACACCAGGGTCGCGAAGCGCCCGGTGGCGTCGACGTCGAGCCCGCGATCGGGCTCCTCGCCGTCGTCGCACGCCGCTCCGGCGCCAACGACTGCTGGTTGACCCACGCGCCGCCCGCCGGACGGTACTTGGCCCGGACGTGCGTCTCGGTCCCTTCGCGCGACCTGTAGAGCGCGAGCGCATCGCCGGAGGGAGCGAGCTTCACGGCGCATGGCTGGAGCCGCGGCGAGCCCGACCTCGGGACGCTCGTCACCTGCTGGAGCGCGCCCCAGTTCCCCGTCACCGGGTCGCGCATGCTCGAGAGGAGCGTCTCCTCGGTGTCGTCGAAGGTGGGGTAGATGACGACGGCGACGCCGTTGGAGCCGACGTCGAACCGCGCGCCCCCCTCGTAGCCGGGCGGCAGGGGCATGTCGGCGGCGGGTCCGAAGGCGCCGCCGGGAGCGCGGGCGGCGAAGCGGATCTGCCGGGTGTTCCCCTCCTCGCGCCAGAAGGCGACGGCGTGCCCCTGCGGGCCGACGTCCATGTACAGCAGCTCGGCGTACACGCCGTCTGGGCTGAGCACCTGCGCGGCGCCGAAGCCGCCGCCGGGTGGCCGGACCGACGCCTTGACCTGGGTCGGCCCGGGCTGGTGGTCGTGCCAGACCGCCACGACGCTCTCATCGGCCGGCGCGCCGAGGAACAGCGAGCCCACCACCGGGTTGCCGTTGGTAGGGAGGTCCTCGGGCTCGCCGAACGAGAGCGCGAGCGCGGCGGCCGGGAGCGCGGCGAGCGCGGTGACGGCCAGCATCGTCGCCGCTCGTCTCACCTGCGCACCTTGACGATGACCTTGGCGACCCGGGACTTCTTGCCGTTGGCCTTCAGCACGGCGGTCAGGCGGTACTTGCCACGCGGGACCTTGCCGAGGCGGACCTTCACCTTGCCGGCCTTCTTGACGACGATCGTCCGGCGCCGCGTCTTGAAGCGCTGCTTCTTCGTCGCGGTCGCGCGTGAGCTACCCCGCGGCCTCGGACCCCGGATCGGGTCGCCCTTGACCTCGTCCGTCACCGGGCGGAGGACGATGATGATGACCCCCGGGCCAGGGGCGATGAAGGTCGCCGTCATCTTGCAGGCGCCCGAGCCCTTGCACAGGCCCCTGAGCTTGGTGGGCTTGCCCGGCCGGGCCGGCGTGCCGGGCCCGCCGCCGGGCCCGCCGCCGGGGCCGGGGTCGGGGCCGGGGCCGCCGCCGCCACCGGGCGGATCGGGATCGGGGTCGGGAGCGGGCGGGGGCGTGGTCGGCGCGTCGCACGACCCCGGAGTTCCGGGCCCGACGACGACGTTGCAGTTGACGATCGTCTGCTGGGCGACCTCGTCGGTCATCACCAGCTTGACCCGGTAGGTGCCGGCGGCGCCGAAGATGTGCTTCACGCTGGCGCCCGTCGTCGGATCGGTGTGGTCGTCCCACTCCCAGTGCACGTCCACGACGCCGCCGATGTCGCTCGGCGTCACCGAGTACGTGGCCTCGATCCCCGTCCCGATCTGGGCGGGGACCACGAGGTCGAGCGGGAACGGCCCACGCGTGTGCAGGTCGGTGAACCGCAGCATCCAGCCGACGTCGTCCTTCTCGACCCACCAGACGCTCGCCTCGCCCTGCGGGTTGAACATGACCGCGCTGCGCTGCTTGAGCATCACCGCGCCGGTGCGAGAGAGCTGGTGCGGCGGCGACCACAACTGCCCGGGCGCGCCCTGGAACGTGCCGTAGAACCGGAAGGGCTGGCCGGTGCTGGGCCGCCAGTTCGCCGCGGCGACCGCGACGCCGTCGCTGCCCAGGCCCACTTGGTAGTCCTGGAGGGTGCCGCTGAGCACGATGTCGGCCGGGCCGAAGACGCCGGCCGAGCTGAGGCGCCGCGCCAGCACGTCCGTGTCCTTGCCGTAGGCGAACAGGCCGGACCCGTCGGCGGCGATCGAGAAGTGGCGGATGAACGGCGTCAGCTCGAGGCCGTCCTCGGCGAGGATCTCGTGGCCGCCGAAGCTCCCACCGCGGGGCGCCGTCCGCGCGACGATCACGTCGGGGAGGCCCTCCTCGCCCGCGCCGTTGATCGAGCGGCGGTGCATCGCCAGGACCGTGCGGCCGTCGGGCAGGACCGCCACGTCGGACTCGAGCGCCTGGACGGGGGCCGGGAGGTCCTCCCAGTCGCCGCCGGCCGGGCGCCGGCGCACGTTGATGAACTCGGCGCCGGGCGCCCACGTGATCGCCACGTCGCCGGCGGCGTTGCCCGCGAGCCGCGGGTTGCCGTTCGTGGAGCAGAACACGCTCGTGTTGGCCGCCCGGCCGAGGGAGCGCGGCTCCGCCCAGTGGCTGGTGGAGGCCGTGAACGCCGCCGCCATGACCTCCGGGCTGCTGCCCTCGATCGACGGGTCGTTCTGGCACCAGACCGCCACGCTGTCGCCGTTGGCGGCGACCGTGACCTGCGGCGCGCCCGAGCCGACGCCCGGGGCGAGCGTCACCGGCTCGCCCCACGTGGTGGCGCCGGACGGCTTCCCTGCCGCCCGCACGCCGTTGTCGGAGAGCCACACGCCGACGGCGTCGCCCGCGGCGTCGAAGCCCATGGCCACCGCCGAGGCCAGAGCGCTTTCGGGCTCGGGCATGGTCTCGGCCAGAGGCACCATCGCCGCGGTCGGCCGCGGCGTGACCAGCGAGAAGTAGTGGTCGGCGTCGGAGCCGCGCGCCCACGCCGAAACGAACAGGTTGCCGCGCGGATCGCTCCAGCCCCCCGGGAAGCCCATGTCGCCGTGGCGCTCCGACCCCTGGGTGGAGGAGAGGTTCCACTCGGGCTCGGCCGACGCCGCCGGGGCGAGGCCCAGCGTCACGATGCAGATCGCCGCCGCGATGCCGGTCCTCAACGTCATGCCGCGTCCTCCTCGGCTCGCTCCCGGATGGCGTTCTCGAGGGCGGCGGCGAGCTCCAGCCACCCGGCGAACGCGACGGTGGTGCCACGGTCGTCGCTCAGCCGGCCGGTGATCGGCTCGGCGCCGACCTCGAGGTCCAGCGTCACCTGCGTCTCCGTCGCCATGCGGCCGATGCTCTCCGGCGCGACGGCGCGGCGCGTCACGGAACTCCGTGATCTTTAGGCGCCGCCGGAGAGCGCGTCGGCGACCTGCCCGCGGCGGTGGATCCCCAGCTTCGCGTACACGTGGCGCAGGTGGGTCTCGATCGTGTTGACGGTCACGAACAGGGCCTGGGCGATCTCCGGGCTGCTCATGCCGGCGGCCGCCATGGCCGCGACGCGCCGCTCGCTCGGGGTCAGCGAGGCCGCGCCGCCGACCGTGTTCCGGCTCGCTCGCGCACCCGAGGCCGCGAGCTCCTCGTGTGCGCGCTCCACCAACCGGTCGGCGCCGCAGTGGGTGGCCATCTCCAGACCGGTCCGCAGGGCATCGCGCGCGGCCGCGCGCTGGTTCCCGCGTCGCAACGCGCCGCCGAGCTCGACGAGCGCGCGGGCGTGCTCCAGCCGCGCCTGCGAGGGCTCGAGCACGGCCACCGCCTCCGCGAGCGCGTCCCGGTCGCCCTCGAGCGCCCCCAGGGTGCGCATCGCCACGCCGATCCCGCGGGGGAGCCCGATGCGGCGGGCGTCGGCCAGCTCGTCGCGGGCGAGCGCGCGCGCCTCCCCGGGCGCGTCGCCCGCCAGCGCCAGGGCCAGCGAGGAGCGCCACGCGATGTAGGTCGGGTTCCGGTGCCCGAGCGCCGTCAGCGTGGCCCCGGCGCTGCGTAGGTCGGCGACCGCTCCGCTGACGTCGCGTGACGCCAGGCGCAGCCGCCCGCGCAGGTCGAGCAGCCACGCGCCGGTGACCGTCGCGTCGATGCCCGGGGGCAGCCGGAGCCCTTCGGCGAGCGCGGCGACGTCGGCCAGGGAGGGGCGCTCGAGGATGGCGTCGGTCGCGTACCAGAGCGTGACGGGGAGCGCGAACATCAGCTCGTGCTCCTGGAGCACGACGAGCGCGGCGCGGAGGTCCGCCTCGGCGTCGGCGAGGTCGCCGCGGCGGGTGTGCACGAGCGCGTGGTGCGCGGCGCCGGACGCGAACCCCACGACCGAGCCGCGGGCCCGCGCGTCGCGCAGCAGGTCGTCGGACACGGCGGCGACCTCGTCGAGGTGGTCGACGAAGGTCAGCGCGCACATGGCCTGCGGGGCGACGACGTTCTCCGAGCCCTCGTCGGCGATGAAGCGGCCGCCGTCCAGCCCGCGCGCCGCCAGCGCCGCGACGGGCCCGATGTCGTCCCCCCGTACGGAGGCGCGTCCCGCCAGCGTCAGGTTCAGCAGCCTCGCGGAGTCCCCGCCGCGCTCGGCCAGCTCGAGCAGCTCCGGGAGCGCTGCTTCTAGCCGCGCCGTCAGGTGCGGGTCATAGGTGGACGCGCCGGCCCACAGCGCGCGCAGGCGCAGCGTGAGCGGCTCGTCGCTCTCGTCGATGGTGGCGAGCGCGGAGTCGATCGCGTCCATCGCGAGGCCCCACTGGCCGGCGAGGAAGAAGATCTCGGCCAGGTCGGCGAGGATGCGCCCGCGCGTGCCAGGGTCCTCGGCGAGCGCGAGCGCCTCCTGCAGGTGCTCGACGGCGCTCGGCGCCCGCAGGATCGTCTCCGTCCGCGCCAGCTCCTGCAGCAGCTCGATCCGCGCGTGCGGCTCGCCCTCCTCCAGCGCACGCAGCAGGTATCCGGCGGCGGCCTCCGGCGCACCACGCTGCAGCGCCCCGCGGGCGGCCTCGCGCAACCGGGCCACGACCTCCGGGCGCGCGGCGGGCAGCGTGAGCCGCATATGCGTCGCGACCGCGTCGACGCCGGCCGCGTCGTGCTCCAGCAGCTCGGCCGCGCGCGCGTGGGCGGCGGAGCGCTCTCCCGGCGGCAGCTGCTCGTAGACGGCCGCGCGCACGATCGGGTGGACGAAGTCGAGCGGATGCCCGGGCCGCAGGACCTGCGCGGCCACCAGCGCGTCGACCGCCGCGAGCGCCTCGTCGTCGCCGAGGCCGGCGAGGCGCGTGACGAGGTGGACGCGCGCCGCGGCGCCGAGCACCGCCACGGCCTTGGTCAGCGGCAGCGCGCCCGCCGGCAGCCGCGCGAGGCGCATCAACGTCGCGTGGCCGATCGTCTCGGGTCCGAGCTCGAGCACGCGCCGCGTGGATCCGGCGTCCGGCGCGACGCGGTCGGCGGCCAGCGCCTCCGCCAGCTCTCCGACGAGGAACGGCGTACCGCCCGTGGCGGCGCGGCAGGCCGCCACGAACGACGGATCGGCTCGCCCGAGCGCGTCGCCGATCAGGCGGCCGACCGCGTCCTCGCTCAGCGACGCCGGCCGCAGGACGCTGGTGAGCGCCGTCGCCCCCAGCTGGGCGAGCGGCGGGCTGTCGGCGCCCGGCTCCCCGGTCCGCACCCCGAGTACCAGCAGCACGGGGACACCCTCCAGGCGCCGGACGAGGAACAGGAGGAAGCGCAGCGACGGCGCATCGGCCCAGTGCGCGTCGTCGACCACCATCAGCACCGGCGCCCGGGCCGCGAGGTTGGCGGTGAGCCAGTACAGGCCGTGCTGGACGGCGAAGGCATCGCCGCCGCCGCCGGCGGCTTCGGACCCCACGACGGGAGCCGCGAAGCCCGCCGCGCCGGCCAGCACCTCGGCCCGCACCTCGGGCTCGAGGCGGTGCACGGCGGATTCGAAGAGCTGACGCACCACGCCGTACGGGAAGTCGCGCTCCAGCTCGCCACCGCTCGCCGTGAGCACGTCGAGCCCGGCGTCGTGCGCGCGGCCCCGCGCCTGCGCCAGCAGCGCCGTCTTCCCGATCCCGGCGATCCCCTCGAAGACGATCGCGCCACCCCCGCCAAGCCCGAGACGTGCGATCGCCGCGTCCAAGACCGCGATCTCGTGCTCGCGCTCGAGCAACGCCGTGGGGTCCACGTGGCAACCCTCCCACAAATCGGTCATTCGCAAAGAACCCGGAAGACAGATATTCTGGTCTCCAAGCGAATCTGGGAGCGGTCGCGACCGACGACGAGGCGATGGCCGTGGCCGATGATCGACATCTGCTTCCTCGCCACCCTCGCGGGCTACGGCCTCGCCGACGCCACCGGCGGGAGCTTCCAGGCCATCATCGACGGCTTCGCGGCCGGCGCCCTGCTCGTGATGCTCGCCGACTCGATGATCCCCGAGGCGCGGAAGAAGTCGGGCCTGGTCGGCGGCGTGGTGTTGGTGCTCGGCTTCGCGGTGGCTGCGGGGCTGTCCGCCGTCTCCTGAGCGTCAGCCGGCCGACCAGAGGTACTGGTACGGCGCGAGCACGAGCTCCCCGGCTCGCGTCTCGAGCGGCCGGCCGTCGGCGAGGGCCGCGTCGTCGCCGAGCCCGTGGCTGTGGGGCACGGCCTGCGGCACGGCCGTGAAGTTCGCGAGCAGCAGCAGTCGCTCGCCGGCGAACTCCCGGCGCAGTCCGAACACGTGGTCGTTGCCGGTCGTTCAGCGGGTGCATCCGGCCCTGGGCGTGCACTGCGCGCGGCCGACCGCCGGGCGTTCACGAGGCGCGTCAGCCCGGCCCACATCCGGCCGGGCACGGAGTCCTCGTCGTGGCGGCGCTCCGCCGCCGCCCAGTCCATCGGGGGCCGGTGCATCCACCGGTTGTCGTCGCGATGGGCGGGCACGTCGGCCCACGCGGCGTCATTGAGCAGCGCGATCTCGTCTCCCATGTAGATCAGCGGCAGCCCGCCGTGCGCGAACGCGACCGCGTAGAGGAGCAGCACGCGCCGGATCGCCAGCTCGACCGCACGCTCGTCGCCGAGGGCGGCCTCGAGCCCGGCCAGCGACGCGGTGGTCCCGCTGGTGCGCGACTCGCCCGACCGCGGGTCGGGCTGGAAGCGGGCGCCGCGGGCGAAGCTGTCCGGGAACTCGCCCGCGTAGAAGTCGGCCAGGAAGCGACGATGCAGGTGGTCGTCGAGGCCGACGCGCGCCGCGTCCTCCCCGGTGATGGCCCACCCGATGTCGTCGTGACAGCGGACGTAGGTCACCCAGCCCGCGCCGGACGGCACCGTCGGCATCGACTCCAGCGTCCGCGTCATCAGCGAGACGCGGCCCGAGGCCAGCGAGCTCCACAGCAGCACCATGAGCACGTTGTGGTAGGCGAGGTCGCACTCCTTGCCCTCGTGGCGGCCGGCGCCGAGGTAGCGGACAAGCTCGCGCGGGGAGACGATCGCCTCCGCCTTGAACGCCACCGCCGGGGCGGCGATCCGCAGGACGGTCCGGAACGCCTGCAGCAGTTCGTGGACCTCGGGCTGGTTCTGGCAGTCGGTGCCCATCCGCTTCCACAGGAACGGGACCGCGTCGAGGCGCAGCACGTCCACGCCCGCGGCCGCGAGGTCGAGCATCGCCTCCGCCATGGCCCGGAACACCTCGGGGTTGCGGTAGTCGAGGTCCCACTGGAAGCCGTTGAACGTGGTCCACACCCAGCGCTCCAGCTCGGGCACCCAGCTGAAGTTGCCCGGCGCGATGTCGGGGAACACCTCCGGGAGGCTCTGCTCGTACGCGTCGGGCTGCGAGCGATCCGGGAACGTGAGGTAGCGGGCGAGCATGCGCTCGTCGCCCGCCATCGCCGCCTGCGCCCACGCGTGCTCGCGCGCGGTGTGGTTGACGACGACGTCCACGCACAGCGACATCCCTTGTGCGCGCAGGTCGGCGGCCAGCGCGCGGAGGTCGTCGATGGTGCCCAGCGCGGGCTCGACCTGGCCGTAGTCGGCGACCGCGTAGCCGCCGTCGTTGGGCTCCGGCCGCGTCCGCAGCAGCGGCATCAGGTGCAGGTAGCCGACGCCGAGCTCGCGCAGGTACGGCAGGCGGTCGCGCACGCCCGACAGCGTCCCGGCGAAGCGGTCGACGTAGGTGACGTAGCCCACGGCCTGCTCGCGCTGGAGCCAGTCGGGGGTGATCTCGCGCTCGTGGTCGAGCTGCTTGAGCTCGGCGTCGCGCGAGGCGGCGGCGCGCGCGATGGCCTCGAGCAGCGAGCGGAACTGCTGCGGGAAGCGCGGGTCGTCGCCGTACAGGGCATGGAGCGGATCGCGCAGCTCGGTGAAGAACCGCTCGAGGCGCAGCCTGAAGCCGGCGTCCCCGTCGATGTGCGCTTGCGCCTCCTCGTACTCGGCACGGACGTCCGCGCGCATGACATGGACGTTCTGCACGTCGTCTCCGCGGCCCATGTTGCCATGCGGGTTCATGCGGGGTCGTCCTGCGGTGAACCCGCACCCGTCGTACGCCGGAACCCTGATGTGGCCGGGGGGAGCGTGGGCGAGGCTTCGTTTCGACGCATCCCGCCCACACATCGCCCCGAGGACAGCCATGAACAAGCTCTTCCAGTACGCAGGGATCGCCGCCAGCATCGTCTTGATCGCCGCCGGCATCGGCGCCGCCGGGATCGGCTTCGACGGTCGTGACCGGGTCGGCGCCGAGATCGCCCGCGAGCAGATCGTCGGCACGCCCGACTCGACCATCCCCGGTCAGCTCGTCAGCAACGGCGCCGAGGCGCAGGCCTTCGCCAAGATCATCCGCAAGCACACGCTGGAGGCCACGGGCGGCAAGACCTACGCGCAGATGCCGCGCCTCCTGACCGCCTCCGGCACGCCGACCAACGATGAGAAGGCCGCCGCCAAGGACCCCAAGACCGGTGAAGCCGTCGCGAACCCGGCGCGCAACATCTGGGTCACCTCGACGGCCCTCACCACGGCGCTCAACACGGCCTACTTCGCCGAGAGCATGGCCACGTTCGTGATCGTCATGGGCATCGCGCTGCTGCTCACGGGCATCGGCTTCCTGGTCCTCACGCTCCGCCTGCTTCGTCAGCCCGGCGCGGCGGCCGTCGCGGCCCTCGAGCGCCGCCCGGCGCCCGCGGCCACGCGCACGGTCGGCACCGCCTAAGCCGTCGTGCAGCGAGCCATCACCGTCATCGCGGTCGTCGCGGCGCTCGCCTTGGTCCTCCTTCTCCCGCGCGCGTACGGCGAGACGAGCGGCGACCCGGCGTGCCCCCGTCAGTTGCGCCCGACGCCCACCCCCGACGGCGCCGAGCAGCGCCGCAACGCCGCGCGGGCGCCCGCGGCGGCGCGGCCCGCGAGCGCAAGCGTACGCCCGGCGTGAGCGGATCGTGAGAAGACGCTCACCTGGGCGACGCCCGGCTGATCGTAAGTGTATGCTTACGGTCAGTGATTGCTTACCAAGCTGACGCGTGGGCCGCCATGGCGGACCCGACGCGACGCGCGATCTTCGAGCGCCTCGCGGAGCGCCCACGTGCGGTGGGCGATCTCGCGAGCGAGCTGCCGGTCAGCCGCCCCGCGGTGTCGCAGCACCTGAAGGTGCTCAAGAAGGCGGGACTCGTCTCCGACCGGCCCGCCGGCAATCGCCGCATCTACCACGCCGACCCGGCGGGGGTCGAGGCACTTCGCTCGCAGCTCGACCGGTTCTGGAACCAAGCGCTGGCGGCCTACAAGGAGGCCGTCGAGCAAGACACACGGGAGGTCTCATGAGCACGCATGCCCAAGCCGCGACGGTGCGACAGCAGACCGTGGTCGACGCGCCGGTCGAGCGGGCGTTCCGCGTCTTCACCGAGCAGATGGACCGGATCAAGCCGCGCGAGCACAACCTGCTGGGCGTCGACATCGAGACGACGGTGTTCGAGCCGCGGGCCGGCGGTCGCATCTACGACCGCGGGACGGACGGCAGCGAGTGCGAGTGGGCAGCGTGCTGGCGTACGAGCCGCCGGATCGGGTCGTCTTCAGCTGGAACATCGACCCGCGCTGGCAGTTCGAGCCGGACCCCGCGAGGCGCAGCGAGGTCGAGGTCCGCTTCGTCGCCGAGGCTCCGGAGCGCACCCGCGTCGAGCTCGAGCATCGCCATCTCGAGCGTCATGGCGACGGGTGGGAGGGTGTGCGCGACGGCATCGCGGCGCCGGACGGGTGGCCGCTCTACCTCCAGCGCTACGGGGAGCTCGTGGACTAGAGCTCACCCCGAGGACCAGACGCCCGACCGGGCCGAGGGATCGGACGCCCGTCGCCACGGCGAGAGGGCCGGTTCCTCGCCCGGCCGGGAGCGCGCCTGCCGGGAGGGCACGAGCCCCTGCGGCCGCAGCAGCATCACCACGACGATGATCACCCCGTAGATGCCGGAGCTGATCGCCGACAGGTCGAACTCCAGGCCCAGCGTGCCCGGCAGGTCGTAGAGGACGTCCGGCAGCAGGTAGTTGTTGAGCACGGAGAGGGCGATCGCGCCGGCCACGACGCCGGGGATCGAGCCGAGGCCGCCCAGCACGACCATCGCGAAGATGAAGATCGAGAACGAGAACTGGAACTGGGCGGCGTTGACGACGCCGAGGTAGGACGCGAAGAACGCCCCAGAGATCCCGCCGAACGCGGCCCCCGTTCCGTACGCCAGGAGCTTCGTGCGGACGATCGGGATGCCGACGGCGGCGGCCGTCGACTCGTCGTCGCGCATCGCGACCCACGCCCGCCCGATTCGCGAGTCGCGCAGGTTGACGTTGACGAGGAGCACGAGCGCGACCAGCGCGAGCGCGAACCAGTACCACGGGCGAAGGTCCAGCACCCCGAAGCGGCCGATCAGCGGCAGGTCGATCCGGTCGATCGGCCCGATCCCGATCGGGCCCGAGGTGAGCGTGCCGCCGAAGATCTCGATCCTGCGGCCGTTGGACACGATCTGGCCGACGATCTCGCCGAACGCGAGCGTGACGATGGCGATGTAGTCGCCGCGCAGCCGCAGCGTCGGCACGCCGATCAGCATGCCGGCGATGGCGGTCGCCGCGACCGCGAGCACGAGGATGAGCACGAAGTTGACGTGGATGCCGGGCGTCCCGGGGTCGCCGACCAGGACGGCGATGCTGGCGTTGTCCCAGAAGCCCGGACCCGAAGTAGGCGGCCGTGTAGGCGCCGATCGCGAAGAAGGCGACGTAGCCGAGGTCGAGCAGCCCGGCGAAGCCCACGATGATGTTGAGCCCGAGCGCCATCACCACGTAGGCGGCGGACAGCACCATGTTGTGGATGACCTCGCCGCCCGCGCTGAAGAACAGCGGTGCGACCGCGGCGAGCGCGAACACGGCTGCCGCGCGCGCGAGCCCGGCGCCCGTCACGCGGCGGCCCGCCGTCGATCGGCCGCGTGGCTCACCGGGCAGGTGCCCTCGTAGTGGCCGCACGCGTGCGCGTCGCAGAGCCGGCACGTCTGCCGCGCGGCGCGCGTGTCGACGGTCGTCACGTCGAGGAGCGCTCCGAGCAGTCGCTCCAGCGCCCCGACGTCCGCGCCGTCGAGCCGGCCGAGCGCGGACAGCAGCACGCGCGACCGGGCTCCGAGCGCGCGCTCGGCCAGCTCGCGACCGTCCGGTTCGAGCCAGACCAGCGCGCGGCGCCCGTCGGAGGGGTCACGCTCCCGGCGCGCCAGGCCGGCGGCCTCGAGGCGGTCGACCACGCGCACGGCGCGGGAATGCGTGACCCGCATGGCCTCGGCGAGCACGTCCACCGAGTGGCCGTCCGCCCACTCGTGCAGCGAGATCAGCACGGCCGGGAGGCCGCCCGCCATCCCCGTCGCCTCCTCGGTCGCGTCCCGCATGGCGTCGCCGAGCGTCAGCGCCACCGCTCCGAGCCGGTTCGCCGCCCGCGATTTGTATGCCTCAGGCATATACCGGAGCCTACAAACAAATCCGGCACGCCACGTGGCGGCACGCTAGGCTGAGGGGGTCGGACAGCGATGGCAACCAGAGGGCGAGACCTTCTCGTTTCTGAATGTCCCCTTCCCGCGTAAGCCGCCTGATCTTCCGATGGCCGAGGACCCACCAGTGAGTGGGTTCTCCGCGTTAACGGCCCGGTGATCGTCGAGGTCATCGACGGCGAGCTCGCGGTCTGCCGCCTGCCCGGCGACGCGCCGGCGCCGGAAACGCCGGCCCGCGCGGAGCTGTACGCGCTCACGCGCACCGGCGACGAGCTGTCGATCGTCTGCGCCGCGGGGGAGACGCCCGAAGGGGCGACGGTCGAGGCCGGCTGGCGCGCGCTGAAGGTGGCCGGCCCGCTGGATTTCGGGCTGACCGGGATCCTCGCCTCGCTGGCGACGCCGCTCGCCGCGGCGGGGATCTCGATCTTCGCCGTGTCGACCTACGACACCGACTACGTCCTCGTGCGAGCGGATGCCCTCGACGCCGCGGTCGCGGCGCTGCGCGGCGCCGGGCACGACGCGGGGTGAGGGGCCAGCCCCCGATCGCCAGCGCGACAGGCAGCGGCGCGACGCGGAGCGGCGTGCTCAACGCCAGGCTCGTGGCCGCCGTCCGTTCCAGGCGTGCGGGAATCGCGAGGAGGCGAACGCGATCGTCCGGCACGGCGTGACGGTCATCTTCGCCGGCCTCTCGGGGGCCGTGTACCTCTTCAACGCCTCGCGGAACCTGCTCGAGAGCGCGGTGACCTGGGGCGACGTGTCCGCGCAGGACGTCCTCCTCCCCGATGACCGCTGGGGGCTGCGGCGGGGCCAGGCGCACATCGTGTCCGGCCACGGGCTCGGGCTGCCGTGCGCGCACCTCGAAGGAGGGCACGAGCGAAGCCGTCTGCATCCCGATGACGGCCCAGGGTCAGACGATCGGCCTTCTCCATCTCAGCCGCAACGACGTCGCGATCTCCGACGCCACCAGGCGCTGCGCGACCCACTGACCGGGCTGTACAACCGCCGCTTCGTCTCCTCATCCTCATGCCCGACATCAGCCTCGAGGACCTCGTCAGGCGCGCGGACGCCCTGCGCGCCGACGTCGAGGGGGTGCGGCTCGAGCACGACGCGCGGGTCGTGCCCGGCGTCACGCTCTCGGTGGGCGCCGCCCGGCGGTCTACTGCGGAGGGCGTGGGTGGATCGAGTCGAGCGAGGCGGCGGCGTGGTCGGCCTCGGAGAGCGCGATCCGCAGCGTCATGGCCTGGGCGCACTCGACGATGATGTCGCGGTCGTAGGTGAAGACGAAGTCGAACTGATCGAGGCCGCCGCCGACCTTCTTGAGCTTCCGGGCGGCGAGCATCGACGCGAAGTGCGCGCCGATCACGAGGACGTTCCAGGTGCCCTGCAGCGGGTCGTCCTCCTGGATGCTCACGCCGCGGAGGCCCGGGCCGGGCACGGGCGGCATGCCGACCGCGAGCGTCGCGGCGAAGGCGAGCTCGGAGGCGAGCTCCTCGTAGACGGTGTCGATATGGGCGGTCGACGAGTCCGCGTCGGGGAAGCTGCTGATCAGGACCGAGCCGCGGTGGCCCCTCGCCGCCTGGCGCTCGAGCTCGCGGCTGATCGACGCGAGGAGGGGCATCGTTCCCCGGCGCACCGGCCGGGAGGCGCTGGCCATCTCGAACGGTGTGCGCCACGGGTGGGGGAGCGCGGCGGTGGAGATCGGCAGCGGGATCGGGGTCACGTCCCTGAACCGCGGCTTCTGGGAGGGCTGGGCGAAGAGGAACCCCTGGCCGAGGGTTGCGCCGAGCGCCCGCGCGTACTCCGCCTGCTCGGGCGTCTCGATGCCCTCCGCCACGATCGTCGCGCCGGTGCGCTCCGCCTGGGCGCCGACCGCACCGGCGATGGCGGCGATGTCGGGCGTCGGCTGCTCCTGCACCAGGTGCAGGTCGAGCTTGATGACGTCGGGGCGCAGGATCGGCATCAGCGCCAGCGCGCGGGTGTCGGCGCCGACGTCGTCGAGCGCGATGCCCCAGCCCGCCGCGCGGGCGCGCTGCACGGCCGGGAGCAGCTCGACGAGGCGGCTGGTCAACGTCCGCTCGGTGAGCTCGATGACTCCCCGCACGCCGCGGCCGATCGGCGGCAGCGCCCCGATCCCCATCGCCTCCGGCTCGGCGTTGACGAACAGCGTCAGCGGCGTCTCGATCCCCTGGGCGTGGGCGGCCGACACGGCCGCCTGCTGGCACGCCGCGTCGAGCTCGGCGAGCCGGCCGTCGGCGCGGGCGGCCGCGAACAGCTGGTCCGGACGTTCGAGCCCGGAGCCGTCGGGGCCACGGGCGAGCGCCTCGAAGCCGAACAGCACTCCGGACTCGAGGTCGACGATCGGCTGGAACACCGAACGAAGCAGCCCCTCCTGCAACACCTCGCCGAGGCTGCTGGCCGCAGGCTCCCGCGCGGGGCCGTCCTGTCGCATCCGGGGGTGAGGATACTCACCCTCCTTAGACGGACTTGATGTTCACGTTTCAATTGCTACTTGAGCCGCGGACCGCTTGTGCCGATGAATGTTCGAGAGCAGCACGCAGGATCGCTGTCAATAGGCACTTCCCCGACAAAGGCACCCCCGTCGCGAGGCGGGTTCGCAAAGTCACGGGACTCCATGCGTGGAGTCAGCCGGACTACCGAAGGCGTCTCGGGAGCTTCGCCGCCCCGAGACCAGGAGGCGCCTCGTGCGCTCCATCACTGTCAGCCGGTTTGTCCGGTTCGTGCCCGCCGTTGTCATGTTGCTCGTCATCGCCGCCGCCCCGTCGGCGGCCAGCGCCGCCACCCGCTGCGCCGGGGCCGATCGCTCGCCCGCCGAGCTCGGTGGAGCCGCCACCCGCGCGTCGACCCTCTGCCTGATCAACCTCCAGCGGCGCGCCGAGGGCCTGCGGCCGCTGCGCCAGAGCAGCCGGCTCCGCCGCGCGGCTCTGCGTCATTCGCTCGACATGGTCGCCCACGGCTACTTCGCTCACGACTCGCGCTCCGGCGCGCGGTTCAGCGCCCGCATCGCCAACACCGGCTGGATGCGCGGACGCGGCGCCTGGTCGGTCGGCGAGAACCTCGCCTGGGGCAG
Source organism: uncultured Solirubrobacteraceae bacterium (assembly GCA_963764385.1). Taxonomy (GTDB): domain Bacteria; phylum Actinomycetota; class Thermoleophilia; order Solirubrobacterales; family Solirubrobacteraceae; genus DATFQI01. The sequence goes on from CAVXSJ010000015.1 coordinate 174,630, forward strand.
CGGCAACCGCGCGACGCCCGCCTCGATCGTCGACGTGTGGATGACCAGCCCGCCGCACCGCGCCAACATCCTCCAGGGACGCTTCCGCGTGATCGGCATCGGCATCGGCCATGGCGTGCCCGTCTCGAACGGCGGCGCCGGCGCCACCTACACCACCGACTTCGGCTCCTGACCGACCAGGCCGGGCGCGACGTCATCCTGGACGGCGGCGCCGAGGGACTCACGAGCCGCCGCGGGCAGGTCGTGACCGATCGCCGCGCTGATGCAGCACGACGAACGCCGGCATCCGATGACGACGACCGCGATGCCGCCTCGCCCAGCGGCACACGACGCTGACCTCGATCATGCGCGAGGACGCCCGGGGATCCCGCGCGCTTGACCACGGTCGAGCTGAGCGAGAAGGCGTCGACCATCCCTACGACGGCCAGCGCCCCGAGCGCCTTCGCGCTCAGGGCGGGGGTCGTCTTCTGCGCTACTCCGGGGAGGGAACGATCCGGATGTAGGGGCGCGGCTCCTCCCAGCCGTCGGGGTACTTCTCCTTGGCCTGCTCGTTGTTGACCGAGCCGGCGATGATCACGTCCCCGCCGCGCTGCCACTGCGCGGGCGTCGCGACCTGGTGCTTGGCGGTGAGCTGCAGCGAGTCGATGACGCGGAGCACCTCGTCGAAGTTGCGGCCGGTCGTCATCGGATAGATGAGCACGAGCTTGATCTTCTTGTCGGGGCCGATCACGAACACGTTGCGCAGCGTCGCGTTCTGCGCCGGCGTGCGGTCGGTGGGGTCGCCGCCGACGTCGGCCGGCAGCATCCCGTACGCCTTCGAGATCGCGAAGTCGGTGTCGGCGATCAGCGGGTAGTTCGGGGCGGTGCCCTGCGTCTCCTCGATGTCCTTCGCCCACTTGTCGTGGTTGTCGGTCGGGTCGACGGAGAGGCCGAGGATCTTGACGCCGCGGCTGTCGAAGTCGGGCTTGATCGAGGCCATGTAGCCCAGCTCGGTCGTGCACACGGGCGTGAAGTCGCGCGGATGGGAGAACAGGACCGCCCAGCCGTCGCCGATCCAGTCGTGGAACGAGATGGGTCCCTCGGTCGTGTCGGCCTCGAAGTCGGGTGCGGTGTCGCCAATTGTCAGGCTCATGACATCTCCTTTGGGTCTGGTGTGGGGCGGGGTCAGGCGAAGGCGGCCCGGAGCGCGGCGCCCACTTCTCCCACGGCGTGCGGGGCGGCTCTCGTGCGGCGAGCCATCGCCAGAAGCCATGAACGGTACCTGGGTAGCGGCGCGAGGTCGCGCGCGTTCCGGCGGCGCGCAGCGCGTCGGCGTACGCCTCGCCCTCATCGCGGAGGACGTCGGCCTCCGCGGTGCCGACGAACGCCGGCGCCGGGCCCGAGAGATCCCCTCCGCGCAGCGGCGAAGCGTGGTGCCGTTCAGCGCTGCGCCGGGCTGATCTCGTCGACGAGGCCCGTAGGGGAGAGGACGAAGACCTCGCAGACCATGTCCGGGGCCTGCTGGTTGCCACTCATGAAGCCGACCACACGCCGGCCCGTGGCGTCCTCGATAACGGCGGTGAAGCGGTCGCGCATGACCTCCTGGAACTCCATCCGCTGCTGGATGACCGCGGTGGTCCGCCCGCCGTCGAGCAGCGTGCGCTCCACGCGCGTGAACCCGCCGCGGAGCAGGCACACCACGAGGTCGTCGTGGAAGTAGGTCTTGGCCTGCGTCGGGGGGACGCCGTAGAAGTCCTCGAGCAGCGCGACCATCCCCTCGGAGATCGCCGCGCAGACGGCGGCGTGGTCGTTTGTCGTGCCGGTCTCCTTGGGCAACTCAGGGGAGAGGCTACCGCTGAGCCTGGATCCAGGCTAAGGGGTCCACCGGTGCGAAGGCGGGCACTGGTCTACGGTCGCCGGTGTGCACGCGGGCCGACCGAAGCGCGAGCCCGACCTCGCGGAGGAGCTCGAGGCGCGCGACGAGCTGCTGATCGCGTGTCGCGAGGTGCTGCTCGGCGTAGGCACGCCCGGATCGGCGGCCCTGGTCGCCCACATCGACGCGCTGCTCGACCTCGACGATGAGGCGTCGCCCGGGTCTCAGCGCTGACCTGGCAGGCGGCTCGCGATGTGCGCCGCGTCGTCCTTGACCCAGCCCGCAGCGCCGAGCCGCGGGTGTGCATCCACAGCACGCCGAGGAGGTACACCCCGGCGACCGCGTGACGCCGCGCTCGTGCAGGAGGGCGCCGCCGGGGCCGGACACCGGCGTGTCGATCCACGAGTGGTCGAGGCCGCACCCCGTGGCCCAGACGACGCCGGCCACGGCGAGCGTCTCGGGAGGCGGAGAGCTCCTCGGCGATCTGGTAGCCGGTGTTGCCGCCGCCGATCGCGATCACGGCTTGGTGGTGGGTGCTCATAGCGCGAGGATCGAGTCCAGCGATCCGGTGTTGACGACGTCGGCGGGGGTCGCCCAGCCGCGGCGCGCGGTCCGGACGGAGAGCTCCATGTTCCCGAGCCCGCGGACGGAGTGCGTGTCGGTGGAGCAGACGATCCGCACGCCGGCGCGCAGCGCGTCGCGGACGTGCTCGCCGGAGAGGTCGAGGCGCGGGGCGAGGCCGTTGACCTCGAGCGCGACGCCGTGCTCGAGCGCGACCTCGTACACGCGCTCCAGGTCGACGGCGTTCTCCGGCCGGATCCCGATGAGGCGACCGGTCGGGTGGCTGAGGCAGCGCACGGAGGGATGGCGCAGCGCCTCCTCGACGCGCTTGGTCATCTCCTGCCGCGGCATCCGCTGGCCGCCGTGCACGCTCGCCTGGACCCAGTCGAGCTCGGCGAGGACGTCGTCGGGGAGGTCGAGCCGCCCGTCCGGGAGGATGTCGCACTCGATCCCGCGCAGGACGCGGAACGGCGCCAGCAGCTCGTTCGCGGCCTCGATCTCCTCGGCCTGGCGGCGGACGTCGTCGGCGGTGAGCCCGGGGACCGCGCCGACGGCGGGCGTGTGGTCGCAGATCGCGATGTAGGCGTAGCCGAGGTCGCGTGCGGCGCGGCCCATGTCCTCGACGCTCGCCCTCCCGTCCGACCACGTCGTGTGGGAGTGGAGATCACCGCGGATGTCGCCGAGGTCGAGGAGGGCCGGCGGCTCGCCGCGGAACGGCTGCTCGCGGAGCTCCGGCGGGCACCAGGGGATGCCGAGCGCGCGGTAGACCGCCGCTTCGTCGGGCGCGTCCGGCAGCGGCTCGAGCGCCTCGACGTAGGCGGGAGCGCCCGTCGCGCGCACGAGTGCGGTCCCGTGGCTTTCCGGCTCGGCGGCGACGAGCTCGACGGGGACGCCCTCGACCGTCACACCCACGGCGCGCCGCTGCTCCCGCTCGATCACCGCCACGATCTGGGGCAGCTCGGCGAAGCGCGCCAGGACGTCGGACGGGTCCCGCGCTACGCACACCACCGCGAGCCGCTGGCACGAGTCGCGCCAGCGCCGTGGGTCGCCGGCGGGCTCGCCGCCGAGGGCGTCCGCGATGCCCTCGACGAGCTCCCGCGCGCGGTTGACCAGCAGCCCGGTCGGCGGTTCAGGCCCGGCCTCGCGCCCGAGCGCCTCGAGCAGCCGCGCCTCGGTCTTGGGCCCGATGCCCGGGACAGTGCGGAGCCGGCCGGCCGCCGCCGCCTCGCGGAACTCCTCGGGCGTGCGGATCCCGAGCGCCTGCGCGATCGCGACCGAGCGCTTCGCCCCGAGCCCGAGGTAGCGGCCGAGGCCGATCAGGCCCGGCGCCAGGTCGCGCTCGAGCTCGGCGAGCTCGGCGATCCCGCCCGTCTCGACGAGCTCCCGGAGGCGAGCCTCGATTCCCGGGCCGATCCCGCGCAGCTCGCGCGCCCGGCCCGACTTCACGAGCTCGGCGACGGGAACCGCCGCCCCGCGGATCAGCTCGGCGCCGCGGCGGTACGCGCGGACCGTGTACTGGTTCGCGTCGGCGAGCTCGAGCAGCGACGCGAAGGCGTCCAGGCGATCGGCGATCCGGGCGTTGTCCACCCGAGACAGTGTCGCTTCAGAGGCATCCGTGCGCGCGCAGGGTGGCCAGCACGAGCTCCGTCATCACGCCGGAGCATCTCGAGCGGATGCGTCGCCGACGGCTCGCTCTCGGGGGCAACGACGCGACCGGGACTCGGTGAAGCGGCGCGCGGGCTAGCGCCGCGCGTACGGATCGACGTAGACGTCGTCGATCTGCCAGTCGCTGTTCGAGCCGGCGCTGAAGCGGAAGGCCACGGGGGCGGCGCCCGCGGCGACCAGCGGGTTGAACGTGACGCCGATCTGGAGCGAGTCGCTGGGGAACCAGGCCGTGCTCGGCGCGGTGAGCTCGCCCGAGGAGGTCCTCCGGATCTTGCCCTTGCCGTCGAGGAACAGCACCTTGACCTTGAGGGGGCTCTTGGCCCTGCCCACGTTGCGGGCGAACACGCGGAAGTGCGGGTACTGGCTGTCGATGCACATCGGCGGGCTGGTCGCCGTGGCCTTGGCGGGCAGCCGCAGCGAGGTCCCGCCGCTGGCCGCGAAGGGCTGGTTGCCGCTCGTGAGGGAGGCTGCGGACAGCGTCCAGCCGGCGGCGCCGGTCTCGAAGTTGCCGGCCGGCGCGAGGGCGTAGTCGGCGGAGTCGTTCCAGGCGGCGAAGGGATGGCTGAACGTGTGGGAAACCACGCAGGCGTCCGGGTTGGCGGCCGCCTTCTTGTCCTTCGAGCCGGCGGCGGACGCAGGCGCGGCGCCGATCGCGACGAGCGCGATCATCGCGGCGAGGATGCGGCCGCCCTTGCGGGCGCCGGTGACAACGAAGGGCATGTGGGGTGGAAGCCTCCTGGTGGAAAGTGCTGAGCGGTTACCTGACCTTTCGGCACGGGGGTGCCGCCAGAAGAGGGGTCTGGACGGATGGCGAGGCTCAAGGCCCCTGGCCCATATCCCGATGACCCTGGTACATGGGCCAAGCCGAGTTGCAGAGCAGCTCCGAGGCCCTCGACGAGGCCCGGACGACAGAGGCGGAGTTCGCGCGTGCGCGTGAGCGCCGCCCGCTCGACACGGCCGAGCAGCGCGAGCAGGTCACCGAGTCCGTCTTCGCACTGCTGTTCGCCCCGGCGTGCCTGATCGCCTACTTCGCCTTCTGGGGTCCGACGGCGGACTGGTGGATCTTCGGCTGGCTCGTGCTGATCTGCGCCCTGCTCGTGCGCGTGGAGTTCGAGGTCGGCGAGGGCTGCACCCGCCCGGTGATGCTCGTACTGCCGGCCATGCTCCTGCTGCTGCCGGCCGGCGCGGTGCCGCTCGCCATCGTGGTGGGCCACGTCGCCGCGCAGTTCCCCGACGTCCTCCGCGGCCGCCTGCCGCGCCGCCGCCTGCTCATGGGCGTGGCCGACTCCTGGTTCTCGCTCGCCCCGGCCGTCGTGATCGGACTGGTCGGCGTGCCGACGGAGTGGCCCGACGCCGTCGCGGTCGCGCTGGTCGCCACGGCGGCGCAGTTCGCGCTCGACTTCGTCGTCTCCGGCCTCCGCGTGCACATCGGCACCGGCTTCCCGATCCGCTCACTCCTGCGGCCCTTCGCGTGGGTGTGGTTCGTGGACCTGCTGCTGATGCCGATCGGGGTGCTCGTCGCCGTCGCGGCGGTCGACCGCCCGCTGCTCGTCGCCGGCGTCCTGCCGCTCGCCGGGCTGCTCGCCGTGTTCGCACGCGAGCGCACCGGCCGGATCGACAACGCCATGGCGCTGCACCGCATCGCGCAGGACGGCCAGGACCGGCTGGAGTCGATCGTCCAGAACGCGTCGGACCTGATCGCCATCATCGACGCCGACGGCGCGATCAAGTCGCTGAGCGGCTCGGTCGAGCCCGTCTTCGGAGAGGATCGCCCGGCGCTGCACGGCGGCGCGTTCCTCGACTACGTGCATCTCGACGACGCCGCCCGCCTCACCGCGATGCTCGCCGGCATCGCGGACAAGCCGGCCGGCCACTCCCAGGAGGTCGAGTGGCGCCTGCGCTACGCCGACGGCAGCTTCCGGCACGTGGCGGCGATGGTCACCAACCTCCTCGACGACCCGCGGGTGGGCGGGCTCGTCATCACCGCCCGCGACGTCAACGCACGCAAGGCGTTCGAGGAGCAGCTGCGCCACCGAGCGTTCCACGACCCCCTCACCGCGCTGGCGAACCGCGCGCTGTTCTACGACCGCATCGAGCACGCCCTCGCCCGCGAGCAGCGCGACGAGGGGCATGCCGCCGTGCTGTACCTCGACCTCGACGACTTCAAGGACGTCAACGACCGCTTCGGACACGCGGTGGGCGACGACCTGCTCGTCGACGTGGCCGCGCGGCTGAAGTCGTGCGCGCGCAGCGCGGACACCGTCGCCCGGCTCGGCGGCGACGAGTTCGGGGTGCTGCTGGAGTCGGTCCACGGACCCAACGAGCCGATCCAGACGGGCGAGCGGATCCTCGCGGCGCTGGGCGAGCCGTTCTCCCTCATCGGGGCACCGGTGACGGTCGCCGTCTCGGTCGGCATCGCGCTGAGCGACGCCGAGGACCGCGGCGTCGACGAGCTGCTGCGCCGCGCCGACCTGGCGATGTACGCCGCCAAGCGCAACGGCAAGCGGCGCATCGAGCTCTACGACCCGGGCTTCGAGCGTGCCAAGCCCGGCGATCGCACGCTGCGGACCTCGTGGTTCCACTCCACCGACGAGCAGCGCGAGGAGGTCCTGTCGGTCCTCGAGGCCCCCGACTCCATCGTCATCGCCTTCCAGCCGATCGTCGACCTCCGCACCGGGCACGTGGCGGGCTACGAGGCGCTGTCGCGCTTCGACGACGCCCAGAACCGTCCGCCCAACGCGTGGTTCGCCCAGGCGCACCGCTGCGGCCTCGGGTACGAGCTCGAGGCCAAGGCGCTGGCGGCGGCGCTGGCGGTCCCGGGGCGCCCCGAGGGGACCTACCTGACCGTCAACCTGAGCCCGTCGGCGCTCACCTCCGAGGCCGTGGCGCGGGTGCTCCCCAGGCGCCTCGACGACCTCGTCATCGAGATCACCGAGAACGAGGTGCTCGCGGAGGACCCGGAGACGCACGCCGCCCTCGCCGCGGTCCGCCGCCGCGGCGCTCGGCTGGCGATCGACGACACCGGCTCGGGCTACGCCGGGCTCACCAGCGTGATGCGGCTGGCCCCGGACGTGATCAAGCTCGACCGCACGATCGTCGCCGGCGTGGCCGACGATCCCGTCAAGGCCGCCCTGATCGAGTCCTTCGTGCGCTACGCCCGCGAGATCGACGCGATGGTGTGCGCCGAGGGCATCGAGGACATGCGCGACCTCACGCGCCTCGCCGACCTCGACGTCTCCTACGGCCAGGGCTTCGGGCTCGGGCGGCCCGCCCCGCCATGGGCGCGGGTCGAACCGCTGGCCGCCGACACCTGCCGGCTCTCCTTCACCGCGATGCTGGGCGGCGCCGCCACGAGCGGGGCCGAGGAGCTGCACGACCGCCGCCTCGAGCTGCTCACCGACCGGCTGGCGCTCGCCGACCACGCGGACGACCTCCACGCCGCGCTCGAGCCGATCGCGCTCGAGCTCCACGCCGACGCGATCCGCGTGCTCACGCCCCACGGCGCCATCACCCACCCGGCCGGGACGGTCGCGGGCGCCGCCTGGACCGGGACGCAGCCCGCCATCCGCCAGACCCTCGTCGGCGACCCGGGCGCGCCGGCGGACCTCGCCCACCAGGTCATCGCGCTCGGCTACCTGTCCCGGCTGGAGATCCCGGTCGTGTGCCGCGGCGAGATCCTCGGGACGCTCGAGGCCTACTCGCTCGAGGCGCGGCCCTGGACCCGCTTCGAGATCCGCCGCGCCCGCATCATCGCCAACACGATGGGCAGCGCCCTGTCCTACCTGAGCGACCGCGCCGCCCTCCGGGTCGCGCAAACCGCCCCCACGTAGCCCGATTGGCATGATCCGCGACATGGCCTCGGCTCAGGCCACGCTTGCGGTGCAGGGGGTGCGCCTCCAGCGGGCCGGGCGCCTGGTGCTCGACGACGTCTCGTTCGAAGTGCCGGCCGGGACCGTCACCGCGGTGCTGGGCGACTCGGGCGCCGGGAAGACCAGCCTGCTGCGCTGCCTGGTGGGGCTGGACCGCCCGGTGGCCGGGACCGTGGCCTTCGAGGGCGCCGACATCGCCGCGCTCGACGCGTGCACGCTGCGCCGCCGGGTCGCGATGGTCGCCCAGACGCCGGTGATGTTCGCCGGCGACGTGCGCTCGAACCTCGCCTACGGCCTCGACGCGCCGTCCGAGGCCGCGCTGGCCGCCGCGCTCGACGCCGCCGGGCTGGAGCCGGCGTTCATGGACCGGGACGCCCGCGCGCTGTCGGTCGGGCAGGGCGCTCGCGTGGCGATCGCGCGGGCGCTGGCGCGCGAGCCGAGCGCGCTGCTGCTCGACGAGCCCACCGCCTCGCTCGACGAGGCCGCCGCGCGCGGGATCGAGGGGCTCGTCGGCGACCTCGCGGCCCGGGGCCTGGCCGTCCTCGTGGTCACCCACGACCTCGCCCAGGCGGGCCGGATCGCCACGCGCTCGGTCCGGATCGAGCACGGGCGGGTGGCCGCGTGACCGCCGTCGTCGTGGCCGGAGTGCTGGCGGTGCTCGCCGCGGGCCTCTCGCGGCTGGAGGGCATCGGCCTCGAGCGCGAGCTGCTGATCACCGCGCTGCGGGCCGTGGTGCAGCTGACGGTCGTCGGCCTCCTCGTCACCGCCGTGTTCGAGCACATCGGGCTGGCGGCGGCGTTCGTGGCGGTGATGTTCGGCATGGCGGCCTGGACGTCGGGGCGCAGGCTGCGCGGCATCGATCACGGGATCGCGCGCGCCGGGGCGGCGATCGCGGCCGGGGCCGGCATCGCCCTCGTCCCGCTGCTCGTCTCGGGCGGCTTCGACACCACGCCGCGGGAGCTGATCCCGATCGCGGGCATCCTCATCGGGGGCGCGATGGCGGCGGCGTCGACCACCGGCCAGCGGGTGCTGGAGGACGTCGGCGGACCAGCTCGCCGAGATCGAGGCCCGGCTGCTGCTCGGGGTGCCTGCCCGCACCGCGCTCGCCCCGGTCGTCGCCCGCGGCGTCCGTACGGGGCTGATCGGCGTGCTGGACCAGACCAAGAACGTCGGCCTCGTGACGCTGCCGGGCACGTTCGTGGGGCTGATCCTCGGCGGTGCCGATCCCGCCGAGGCCGCGCGGCTCCAGCTCGTCGTCCTGCTCTCGCTCCTCGCCGTCGAGCTCGTGGCCGCGATCGTGTGCGGGCGCCTGGTCGCCGGGGCGTGCACGCGGCCGGGGGAGCGTGTCGTGCCCCCGGCGGCGAGAAGGTAGGGTCGAGGTGACCGAGGAGGTCCGCTCATGAGCGCCACCGACCCCGCGCCGTACGCCTATCCCCTGAGGCTCGAAGGGAATCTGGACCCGCAGCTCAGCCGCTGGATGTGGCTGGTCAAGTGGCTCTCGGCGATCCCCCACTGGATCGTGCTCGTGTTCCTGTGGATCGCGTTCTTCTTCGTGACGGTCGTGGCGTTCTTCGCGATCCTCATCACCGGGCGCTACCCGCGCGGGATGTTCGACTTCAACGTCGGCGTGATGCGCGACTTCGTGATGGGCATGAACCGCTGGTGCTACCGCGTGGCCGCGTACGCCACGCTGATGACCGACGTCTACCCGCCGTTCCGGTTCGACTCCGGCGGCCAGGAGCCGCGGCCCGCCCTGGCCGGCGCACCCGTCGTCACCCCCACGCCGGCGGCCGGGCTCCCGACGTGACGTAAGGGATCTGCCGGTCGCCTGTGAGCGACGTGGGAGACGACTAGGGTGCGCTGAAGGGCTACTTCTCCTAGCGACGGAAGCGCCGACTCCCATCAGCCCTCGCGGCCCGCGCGGAGCTTGGAAGGTCGTCCCATGGAGCGCAAGAGCACCGCACCGGCGTCCGGCCGCCTGGCCGCCATGGCGCGCACGCTGTCCTCGCACTGGAAGCGCAGCCTCGCGGCGGCGGTCGGCGTCCTCGTGCTGCTGGTCGTGGCGGCCGGCGCCGGTGGTCCGGCGCCCGATGACTTCTCGCTCCCGGGCGCCGAATCGCAGAAGGCGGTCGATCTCTTCCAGGCGCACTCGCCGGCGTTCGGCGGGGTGGATTCGACGCTCGTCTTCACCGTCGACGAGGGCAAGCTCTCCGACGCCGGGCCCAAGGCGGCGGTCGACGGCGCGCTCGCGAAGGTCCGCAAGCTCGACGGCGTCGAGCTGGCGGCCAGCCCGTTCGAGCCGGGCGGGCAGCTCTCCGAGGACGGGCGCCTGGCGTCCGTCGACGTCCGCTACTCCACCGACCCGGGGGAGGTCGACAAGGCGGACGGCGAGGCGCTGATCGCGGCGGCCGAGACCGCCGAGCCCGAGGTCCAGGTCGAGGAGCGCGGCGTCCTCATCGACCTGGCGTCCGAGCAGGAGGCGCCGGTCGGCGAGCTGATCGGCGTGCTGATCGCGATCGTGCTGCTCACGCTGCTGTTCCGCTCCACCGTGGCGATGGCCGCCACGCTGATCGGAGCCCTGTCCGGCGTCGCCGCGGGCCAGATCCTGCTGGCCTCCGTCTCGGCGCCGCTCGGCCTGCCCAGCTTCGCGGCGGTGATCGCGATGATGCTCGGCCTCGGCGCCGGGGTGGACTACTCGCTGCTGATCATCGGCCGCTATCGCGAGCAACGCGCGGAGGGCGACAGCCTGCGGGAGGCCGCCGCCCGGTCGGCCTCGACGGCCGGGGCCACGGTCGTGGCCGCGGGCCTGATCGTGATGGTGGCGATCGCCGGGCTGCTGGTGGTCGGCGTCCCGTACATCGGCAAGATGGGCCTCGGCGCGGCGATCGCGATCGGCGCCGTGGTCGTCTCGGCACTCACGATCCTCCCGATCATGATGGGCGCCTTCGGCCGCAGGCTGGTGCCGAAGCAGGCCGAGATGATCCATGAGTCGCCGGCCTTCACGCGCTGGGGCGAGATCGTCACCCGCCGGCCGTGGCTCTCGATCGCCGGCGGCGTCGCGGTGCTGCTCGTCTTCGCCGCTCCGGTGACCCAGATGCGCATCGGCCAGCCCGACGACGGCAACCAGCCCGAGTCGCGCACGCAGCGCGTCGCGTACGACCAGCTCACCGGGGCGTTCGGCCCGGGATCCAACGGCCCGTTCCTGCTCGCCATCGGCACGCCGAAGGGCGCGCCGGACACCCAGGCGCAGCTGGCCTCCCTCCAGAAGGCGGTCGCGGGCACGCCCGGCATCGCCGCCGTGCCGCCCGCGACGGTGAGCAAGGACGGTGAGATGGCGACGATCTTCGCCATCCCCACCACGGCGCCCCAGGACGCCAAGACCTCCGGCCTGCTCGATCGCCTGCGCGACGACGTCATCCCGGCCGCGACCGCCGGCACGCCGCTGAAGGTCTACGTGGGCGGCAACACCGCCGCGTTCGAGGACGTCACGGACAAGGTGTCCGGGCGCCTGCCGGTGTTCATCTCGGTCGTGATCGGCCTCTCCGTGCTGCTGCTGGTGATGGCGTTCCGCTCGCTGTGGATCCCGCTCGTCTCCGCGGTCTTCAACCTGCTGTCGGTGGCGGCCGCCTACGGCGTGGTCGTCGCGGTGTTCCAGGAGGGGTTCGGCGCGAGCCTGATCGGCGTCGACTCGGGCATCCCGATCATCTCGTTCCTGCCGGTCATGCTGTTCGCGATCCTGTTCGGGCTGAGCATGGACTACAACGTCTTCCTGCTCAGCCGGATCCATGAGGCCTACAACGAGGGCGACGGCCCCCGCGAGAGCGTGATCCACGGGATGGGGCGGATCGGCAAGACCGTCGTCTTCGCGGGCCTGATCATGGCCGGGGTGTTCCTCAGCTTCGTCACCGGGCCCGACTTCATCGGCAAGATGTTCGGCCTCGGCCTCGGCCTCGCGATCCTGATCGACGTGCTGATCGTCCGCATGGTCGTCGCCCCCGCGGTCGTGACGCTGCTCGGCCACCGCGCCTGGGGGCTGCCCGCGCGGCTGGATCGCGTGCTCCCCAACATCTCGCTGGAGGGCAACGAGGACACCGGCGCGCACGACGCGGAGCGCGCGGCGGCGGAGCGCGCGAAGGTCCCCGTCTGAGCAGCTGTTAGACCTCATCCGATGAGCGCGAGGCCCAGCTTCACCGTCGAGTACCTCGAGCCGCACGTCGAGCTCGAGGCCGAGCCGCTCCCCGACGAGTTCTCGCCGTCGCGGCTGCGGCGCTCGCTGGCCGTGCTGGCCGGGATCGTGTTCGTCGTCGTCGCGGCGGTCGCGCTGGTGCCCGGGCTCGGGTCGCTGCGCGAGCGGTTCATGGGCGCCCAGCCGGGCTGGCTCGCGTTCGCCGCCCTGCTCCAGCTCGGGTCGTGCGGGGCCTACGTGCTCGCGTTCAGGGGCGTGTTCTGCCGGCGCATGAGCTGGCGCACGAGCACGGAGATCGGGCTCTCGGAGCTCGCGGCGAACTCGGTGTTCTCGATCGGCGGAGCGGGCGGGCTCGCGCTCGGCGCCTGGATCCTGCGGCGCGGCGGCCTGGCCGCCGACTTCATCGCCCATCGCACGGTGGCGTTCTTCCTGCTGACGAGCCTCGCCAACGTGACGTTCCTCGGGCTCGGCGGCGTGGCGCTGGCCACCGGCCTCCTCGGCGGATCGCCCGACCTTCTCCTCGGCCTCATCCCCGCGGTGGCCGCCGCGCTGGCGGTCGCGCTCGCCCTCGGGGCGCGCCAGCTGGCGGGGGCGCTGGCCCGGCGCTCGATGCGCGCCCGGCTTTCCGCTGCCGCCGAGGCGGTGGGCGACGGCGTGGACGAGGCGGTGCGGCTGCTGCGGACCGGCGACCTGGCGATCCTGCTCGGCGCCTCCGGCTACATGCTCTTCGACGTCGCGATGCTCGGCGTCTGCTTCGCCGCCTTCGGCAACGACGTCCCGCCGGTCGGCGTGCTGCTCGTCGCCTACATCATCGGCCAGCTCGGCAGCCTGATCCCGATCCCCGGCGGGATCGGCGGCACCGACGCCGGGCTCATCGGCACGCTCGTCCTCTACGGCGTCGACGCCGGAGACGCGGCCGTCGCCGTGATCGCCTACCGCGGCCTGCTGCTCGCCATCCCGGCCCTCCTCGGCCTCCCGGCGCTCACGATCCTGCGTCGCCGCCTGCGCGACGAGGCGCACGACATCGCCGCCTGCGCCCCCGGGCAGGCGGTCGAGGTGCTGGGCCGCGGCTCCGTCGTGCGACCCGGGCCCGTCGGGCTCTGACTCCTCACCCCGTACAGCGCGGCGTAGGACGCGTCGAGCACGTCGTCGGGCACGCGGCGGAACGGGCTCGAGGCCGCGTTGGTCGTCCGCAGGCCGGTCGGACTGCCGCAGGTCGACGAGCGACTCGAGGAGCTTGATCCCCGCCGCGGCGCCGTCGACGAACGGGACGGGCCCGGGCTCGTAACCGAGGTGGTCCAGGAGCGCGCCGAAGACTGGCCGCCGCCCAGGATCACGTCCGCTCCGTCGCGGATGAGGCCTTCCATGACCGGTTCGAAGGGGGCCACGAGGCGGTCCGGGTCGCCCGCGAGCGCGGCCGCGACCGCGTCCCAGGAGAGATCGAAGGACCGGACGGCGTCGGGGCCCACCAGCCGGTCCGCGTGGCCGTAGCGGCGGATGTTGCGCCTGATGATGTCGGTGTAGGGCGGGTTGATCGTGATGACGCCGACGCGGGCGCCGATGAACTGGCTGACCGCCAGCCCGGCCTCGACGGAGCCCACGACGGGGATGTCCACCGCGCTCCGCGCCTCGTGCAGGCCCGGCTCCCCGGTCGGCCGCGACGAGCACCGCGTCGGCGCCCGCGGCGGCGCGGGCCCGGACGTCCTCGACGACGAGGGCGCCGTTGAGCAGCCCGACGGCGGGATAGAGGACGGCCTCGGCGGTGCGATCGAGGAAGCCGAGCTCCACCTCGGTGCCCGGGCGCGCGACCTTGGCCGCGTAGGCCTCGACGGCGTCCCACAGCGGCGCCGGGTCGTCCAGCCGCCCGCGCTGTCGCGCGTGAGCGTGACGTGCCACACCAGCTTGATGTCGTCTCCCGCCGGTCAGCGCGGACAGCGCCGCCTCGCAGCAGGCGACGTCCTGCGCGGCCGTGCCGCCGCTCACGCCGATCGCGCCGATCGCCACGCCGTCGTCGCCCGCGATCGGCAGCCCACCGCCGATGAAGGTGAGGCGCGTGTCGGCCGCGGCCACGACCGCCTGGTAGGCGACGGGCTGCACGCGCTCGGCCATGACGGCGCTGGGCACGCCGAAGTTGAGCGCCGTGAACGCCTTCTTCTGGGCGAGCACGGGGGCGCTGCGGTACGCGCGGTCCATCTTGCCCGACGCGATCGTCTCGCCGCCGTCGTTGAGCACGACGACGGCCACCGCGATCGACATCTCGCGGGCCGCGCCGACCGCCGCGGCGGCCAGCGCGACGGCGGTCTCGTAGCTGACCCGGCTCACGCCGTGAACCCTCCGTCGGCGGAGAGGACCGAGCCCGTGCAGAACTTCGACTCGTCGCTGGCGAGGAAGAGCATCGCGTAGGCGATGTCGATCGGCTCGCCGAGATGGCCCATCGGCACCATGCCGCTCGCGAGCTTGTCGTAGTCCTCCGGCGCGATCCCTCCGAGCCGGTAGAAGTCGGTGGCGACCGGCCCCGGGCAGACGATGTTGCAGCGGATGCCCTCCTCGGCGGTCTGCAGCGCCAGCGCCTTGCCGAGCATCAGGACCGCGCCCTTGCTGGCGGAGTACAGCGCGCTCGTGCGGCTGCCGCGCAGCCCGCCGGCCGACGAGGTGATCACGATCGAGCCGCCGCCGGCCTCGCGCATCAGCGGCAGCGCGTGCTTGCAGGCGAGCCAGGTGCCCTTGAGGTTGACGTCGATCATGCGCCCGTAGTCGTCCTCGGGGACCTCCTCGAGCTTGCCGGGGATCAGGATCCCGGCGTTGGCGACGAGCAGTGAGCTTGCCGAACACCGAGACCGCGCGCCCGGTGAAGGCTGAGTCGGACTCGGACGTGACGTCGGTCCGCACGAACTCCGCCTGGCCGCCGCCGTCACGGATCTTCGCGACGAGCTGCTCGCCCTGGTCCTCGAGCAGGTCGCCGATGACGACGCTCGCGCCGTGCTGCGCGAACAGCTCGGCGGCGGCCGCTCCGAATCCCCGCGCACCGCCCGTGATCGCGGCGACCTTCCCTGACAGCCTCACGCAGGACCCCCTCGACAATTGCTTGGAGGTCAAAGTATATGTTACGCGCGGCTGCGGTACAGCCTCGTCGTGATCGGCATGAACACCGCGGTGATGGCGACCGCGACGCCGAGCACGATCGCGATGTCGCGGCCTCCGCGTTGCCCTCCATCAGCCCGCGCGACGCGGTGGCCAGGATCGAGATCGGGTTCACGGCCACGAACGACTCGAGCGCGCTGGGGAGCGTGGTCGGGTCCACGAACACGTTGCTCAGGAAGGTCAGCGGGAAGATCGCCATGAAGCCCGCGTTCATCACCGCGTTCGGGGACCGCAGGAGCAGCCCGAGCGTCGTGAAGACCCACGAGAGGCCGAACGCGAAGAAGATGACCAGCGCGAGCGCGGCGATCACGCCGCCGACGCCCGCCGGGGGCGAGTAGCCGAGGATGACGCCGAGCACCATGATCACGGTGCCCGCGACGAGGTAGCGGACGCTGTCGCCGAGGAGGGCGCCGAGGAGCGGGGCGGGCCGCCAGACCGGCAGCGAGCGGAAGCGGTCGACGACGCCCCGGGTCAGGTCGGTGTTGAGCGAGACGCCGGAGTAGACGGTCGTGAAGAGGACCGACATCACGAGGATGCCGGGGAGGATGTAGTCGAGGTACGCGCCGGTCGAGCCCGCGATGGCGCCGCCGAACAGGTAGGTGAACATCAGCACGAACATGACCGGCGTGATCGTCACGTCGAGCAGCTGCTCGGGCACGTGCTTGACCTTCAGCATCCCGCGCCAGCCGAACGTCAGCGCGGCCGAGAGCGCGGAGGCGCGCGGGGGCCGGGGGGTCGAGGCGAGCGCGTGGCGCAGCGCGGCGTCGTCGGTCGTCATGCCGGCTCCTCCTCTTGGGCGCATCGGCGGTCTGGTCTTCGGCGATGTGGCCGGTGAGGGCGAGAAAGACCTCGTCGAGGCTCGGCTGCCCGAGCGAGAACCCGGCGACCCGCACGCCCGCGTGGCCGAGCCTGGCCAGCGCGTCGGCGGCGAGCTCGGCTTCCTGGCACGACGCCGACAGCGCCGTCGGGTCGGGTTCGAGATGGATGGCGCCGAGCTGCTCGGAGAGGATGCGCTCGGCCTCGGGCCGCTGCTCGGGGTCGAGCAGCCGCACGTGCAGCGCCCCGGTGCCGACCGACGCCTTGAGCTGGCTCGGCGTGCCCTCGGCGATGACGCGGCCGTGGTCGATGACGGCGATCCCGTCGGCGAGCTGGTCGGCCTCCTCGAGGTACTGGGTGCACAGCAGGATCGTCGTCCCGGCCCCGGCCAGCGAGCGGATGATCTCCCACACCTGGTTGCGCGACCGCGGGTCCAGCCCCGTGGTCGGCTCGTCGAGGAACATCAGCTCCGGCGTGACGACGAGGCTGGCGGCGATGTCGAGCCGCCGCCGCATGCCGCCCGAGTAGTTCTTCACGAGCCGCCCGGACGCCTCGGCGAGGTCGAAGGCCTCGAGCAGTTCGCCGGCGCGCACCTTGGCGCCCGGCCCGCTTGAGGCCGAGCAGCCGCCCGAGCAGGATCAGGTTCTCCCGGCCGGTGAGGTCCTCGTCGACGGAGGCCAGTTGGCCCGTCAGGCTGACCAGCCCGCGGACGGCGTCGGCCTCCTCGACCACGTCGTGGCCCATCACGCGGGCGGTCCCGCCGTCCGGGCGCAGGAGCGTGGCCAGCATCCGGATCGTGGTCGTCTTCCCGGCGCCGTTGGGACCGAGAACGCCGTAGACCGAGCCGCTACGGACGGAGAGGTCCACGCCGTCGACGGCACGACCTCCTTGAAGGACTTCATGAGGCCCGAGGCCTCGATGGCGAGGGGAGGAGTCATCTCTCATCATCCTCACATCGCGACCATCGTCCGACCATGTGGCAAACCACACTTCTACCCCTCCTCGGCGCTCCACGCGAGCAGCCGTCCGCGGGCGAGCAGGAAGCCACGGTGAGCAGGTAGCCGGCAGCGAGATCGCGATGACGGCGACGTACATGCCCGGGGTGTCGAGCGTCTGGTACGCGACGGCCATCATGTGGCCGAGCCCGTCGCGCCGGCGATCATCTCGGCCAGGAAGACGCCGATGATCGCGCCCACCAGCGCGATGCGGGCGCCGTGAGGATGCTGGGCAGCGCGGCGGGGACCACGACGCGGACCAGCGCCGACCGCCGCGAGGTGCCCGAGCGCGGCCGCCGACCACAGCGAGCCGGGGCTCGACCTGGGAGGTGCCGGCGGCGGTGGCGAGCAGCACCGGGAACAGCGCCTCGGAGAACCCGAACGCGACCTTCGACGCCGACCCGAGGCCGAACACGATCAGCATCGCCGGGTAGAGCGCCACCTTCGGTGCGGGGAACAGGAACGAGATGACCGGCCGCAGCGCCAGCGCACCGCGCGCACGCGGCCGATCAGCGTCCCGAGCACGACGCCCACCGCGCAGCGCGAGCCGTACGCGAGAGCACCCGGCGCAGCGTGGCGAGCGACCTGCGTCGGCGAGCGTGCCGTTGTCGAGCAGCACCCGCGCGTGGTCGAGCACGCGCGAAGGCGGGGGCATCACGAACTCGTTGCCGAGCGCGCCCTGCGCGGCCAGCGCCGACCACAGCGGCGAGCGAGCAGCGCGAACGGGTAGACGCGCAGCGCGAGCGCGCCGCATGCGTCACACTCGCCTTCGAGCCAGGGGAGCGCCCGCCGCACGCGGCGACGTACAGCGGCGTCGGCGAGGAAGCCGAGCGTCGCGACGATCGCGCTGATCGGCGAACACCGTGAGCGTCTGGCCGTTGTCGAGCGCGGTGAACATGTACGCGCCGAGGCCGGAGCCGCGGATCAGCAGCTCCGAGGCCAGCAGCGGTGAAGAGCGAGATCGCGAGCGCGACGCCGCAGCGCCGGAGAGGATCTGCGGGAGCGCGGCGGCAGGATGACGCGCCGCCACAGCCGACGCGGGACGTCCCGAGCGCTGCGCGCGGACCACAGCAGCGCGGGCGCGACCGCGTGCGCGCCGTGGTAGGAGGAGATGACGATCGGGATCAGGCAGCCCGACGACGATGACGCGACCCGCGAGACGTCGCCGGCGCCCACCAGAGCACGAAGAGCAGGATCAGCGCCGCCTTCGGGCACCGGGTAACCGAGCGACCAGCAGGGGATCGACGAGCGAGTGCAGCGCTCGCGAGCGCCCCATCAGCGTGCCGAGCGGGACGCTGACGAGGATCGGCCAGCGCCGAGCCCGGCGGCCCACCGGCAGGCGGAGGCGCCGAGGCTCGCGAGGAACTCCGCCCGGCCGAGGACGGCGACCACCTCGCCCGCGACGTCGGAGAAGGGCGGCACCGACTGCTCGCGCACCCAGCCCGGCGCGCGGGGCGAGCTCCCACAGGCCGAGCACAGCGCGCGACGGCGGCGCGCGCAGCAGCGACGCGTCATCGCACGCTCGCCTGGAGCAGTGCCCAGATGCGGCGGTGGAGCTCGCGGTACTTCGGGCAGCGGCCAGGATCGACTCGGGATCGCGTGGGCGCGGGAGCTCGACGTCGATGACGGCCTTGACACGCGCGGGCCGGCTCGAGAGCACGTAGACGCGGTCGGACAGGTAGCAGCGCCTCGTCGACCGAGTGGGTCAGGAACACCACGGTCTTGCGCGTGCGCTCCCAGATCTCGCAGCAGCTCGAGCTGCAGGGTGACCCGCGTCTGGGCGTCGACGGCGCCGAACGGCTCGTTCATGAGCAGGATGTTGGGGTCCACGATCAGCGACCGCGCGAGCGCGACGCGCTGCTTCATGCCGCCGGAGAGCTCCTTCGGGTAGTGGCCCTCGAAGCCGCGCGAGCTCGACCAGGTCGATGTAGCGCCGCGCCCGCGCGGCGCGCTCGCGGCGCGGGACGCCCTGCTCGGCGAGCCCGTAGGCGACGTTGCCGAGCACGGTCTTCCAGGGAAACAGCGACGAACTCCTGGAAGACGATGCCGCGCGACGGGTCGGGGCCGCTGACCGGCGCCCGTCGACCGTACCTCGCGGGCGGTGGGCTCGACGAAGCCGCCGAGGATGTAGGGGCAGCGTGGACTTCCCGCACCCTGACGGGCCGACGATCGACACGAACTCGCCGGCGACGCGCTGAAGTCGAGCCCGTCGATCGCGGTCACGCTCGCCGCGGCGGCGTCGCGTAGACCTTGCGCACGCCGCGGGACTGACTTGGGGGCGCGAGCGGCTCAGCACGGCAGCTCGCGGCGGGAGGAGCTCATCGATGACGTGGTCGCTGACCTGGAGGTCCTGCTGGATGCCGCCGCGCTCGCGGAAGAAGTCCGACTCCTCCTGGAGCGCGTCGACGCTGACGGCGCCGTCGGCGGCCGGAAGTAGTCCTCCTGGGTGAGCAGGAACCGATCCAGCACGTCCGCGGGGATCTTGGTCGCGGCGGTGCTGGCCTCGATCACCTTGTTGCGGTTCTCCGGCTCGCGCGATCCAACTGCGCGACCCGCGTCCAGTCCTCCTGGGACTTGCGCGATCGCCTGCGCGTTGTCCTCGACGAAGTCGCGCCGGCAGCCGTTGAGCAGCTGCACGAAGGGCGTCGATCTGGTCGTTGAGGCGGAACAGCGTCTTGACGTCGCCGCTCGCGTGCATGGCGCCGTAGAAGGGCTGCGGGAAAAGCCCCATGTCGACGCGGCCGGAGAGCAGCGTCTCGAGCATCTGGCCGAACGGGACCTCGACCTTCTTGTAGTCGCGGTCGGGCTTCAGACCGGTCTCCTGCTCGATGTAGAAGTCCTGGAGGTAGTCGGTCGAGCCGCCGACGGCGTTGGTGGCGACGGTCTTGCCCGCGCAGGTCCTCGAGCGAGTCGATGCCGGAGTCCTTGCGCACCATCGAGGCGGTCGAGTAGTAAGGGCGGCGCTCCTCGATGAACTCGCCGAGGATCACGATGTCGGCGCCTTTGTCGATGCCGTTGGCGACCGACAGGCCGCCGACGGTCGCGCAGTCGAGCGTCCCCGCGGCGAGCCCCTGCACGCCGAGCGCGCGTCCGGAGAACTGCTGCCAGTCGATGTCGTACGAGGTGCCCAGGTTCCGGGCCACCTCGTGGGTACTCCATCATCACGTACTTGATCTCCTCGGCCGGGATGCCCAGCCCATGCGGATCTTCACCGGCTTCTCGGGCGGCTCCGGCCGCTCTCGCCGCGCCGCTCGCGTCGTCGCTCCCGCAGCCGATCGCACCGCCGCAGCAGCGCCACCAGCGCCGCGCCTGCCGTTCTCACGTTCGCTCCTTCCGTTGGCTGCGGGAACGCTAGGTCCCCGCCGGGCCCCGCCTAGATGCCGAAACGGGTGCAGTTCGGCGGATCCCTGAGATTGGGGATGGGCGGAAGTCAGTTCCGGGTCTGCCGGGCTCGCCGGGCCGCCCGTAGCGTGGTCACCTTCGACCGGGTGAGTGAGATGTGACCGCGCAGAAGGGATACGCGCTGCCGAACTCGTGGGAGATGGCCCGCGAGACGCCTCGCGTTGCTGGAGGCCTGCCACGACGCGTCGAGCATCCGGCGCGCCGAGGCGCTCGGCGTCGGCCCCGGCTGGCGATGCCTGGACGCGGGCGCGGGGGCGGCTCGTTCGCGCGCTGGCTGGCGCGCGGGTGGGGGACACGGGCGGCGTGGTCGCCGCCGACTCGACGTGCGGCATCTCGAGGCGATCGAGGCGCCGGGGCTCGAGGTCCTCGCGGATCGACCTCGCCGCCGACGAGCTCCCGCGCGACGGCTTCGACCTCGTCCACACCGCCTCGTGCTGATCCACGTGCCGGAGCGCGACGCGGTGCTCCCGCGCCTCGTCGCCGCGCTCAAGCCCGGCGGCCTGCTGATCGTCGAGGAGGACGACACGTACCCGATCACGTCGACCGCCGAAGGTGCCTACCTCGCGGCCTGGCAGGCCTTCATCGCGATGACGGAGGAAGCCGGGCTCGACCCCGAGTGGGCGCGCTCGGTGCCGCGGCGGCTCGACGGGCTCGGCCTGATCGACGTCGGCGCCGAGGTCGACGTCCAGTTCTTCCGCGGCGGCTCCGAGCCCGCCCGGTTCTGGAACCTGACCTGGCTCCAGGCCCGCGAGCGCGTGCTCGCCCTCGGCTTCCGCCCGAGGTCGTCGACGACGGCCGCGCCGCCCTCGAGGACCCGACGGGTGGTTCCAGGGGCGAAGGTGATCGCGTGGGGTGCGGCCGCTCAGTCGCGATAGCGCCGCGTGAGCCGCGCCGCCACCGGCAGGACCGCGCGCTGCAGGGCCGGAGGCGGGGAGCACATCACGGTCTCGTCCCTGAAGCGCAGCGCGATGTCGCTGATCCACGCCGCTCCGCGCAGGCCCGTGGGGAGGTTGCGGGCGTTGTACAGACCCTCGCGCGCGGCGCGCGCGCTCTCGATGAGGAACTCCTCGAGCCGCCCCGGGGGCGTGACCTCGGTGCGCAGCTGCGCCTGGCTGCCGCTCGTGTTGCGCAGCTCGTGGCGGACGCCGGGGGCGACGAGCACGGGGCCGTCGGCGGCGGTGAGCTCGCGCCACTCGCCGTCGACCTTCACGCTCGCGGTGCCGGCGAGGACCTCCCAGCGCTCCTCGAGCGTGGGGTGGAAGTGCTCGGGCAGGTGCCCGCCGTGATCGAGCCAGGTGAAGACCCAGAGGCGGTCGCCGTCGCGCTCGAAGGCCATCGAGACGCGATGGATCGGGTCGTAGCGTGCGGTCGGACGTGGGAGGGCTGATGGCCGTCATGACGGCACCGTATCACGTAAGCTACTCATCGGTAACTAGCGAGGTCATCGCGCGAACGGACATGCGACGATGCTTGGGTGGATCTCTCGCCCGGGTACCGCGAGCTGCCCCCGCCGCACGCGCTCCGCGACGTGGTGGCGTGCTTCTGGGTGCGGGTGCCGGGGAGGGTCGACGAGGTGCGGATCGTGCCCGACGCGTGCACCGACGTGGTGTGGCGCCAGGGCCGAGGGCGTCACCGTGGCCGGGCCGGACACGACGGCGAAGCTCGTCGGCGTCGCGGCCGGCGACGTGCTCGTCGGGATGCGCTTCCTGCCCGGCGCCGGCGGCGTCCTCGGCGTGCCGCTCGACGAGCTGCGCGACCAGCGGGTCGACGTCGGCGAGGTCGACGGGGCGTTCGCCCTCGACGGCGAGCTCGAGCCGGCGGAGGTGATCGCGCGGTTCGCGTGGGCGGCGGCGGGCCGGGAGGCGGACCCGCTCGTCGCGGCGGCCGCGCGGATGGTGAGCGGGCGGCCGATCGGCGACGTGGCGCGCGAGCTCGGCATCAGCGAGCGCCAGCTGCGGCGCCGCTTCCACGCCTCCGTCGGCTACGGGCCCAAGACCCTGGCGCGGATCCTGCGCTTCCGCCGCTTCGTCGAGGAGATCGACGGCGGGCGCACCGACCTGGCGGCGCTCGCGTTCGACGCGGGCTACGCGGACCAGGCGCACCTCGACCACCGAGACGACCCGCCTCGCCGGCCTGCCGCCCGCGAGGCTCATCCGCGCCCGCGGCGCTCGCGACTGACGCGGCCTACCGGCCGCGGGCCGGCGCGTCGGCCGAGCCGGCACGCGGGAGCTGATCGGTCAGCGCGCGGAAGGCGGCGACCACGTCGGGGTCGAACTGCGCACCCGCGCAGCGCTCGAGCTCCTCGATGGCGACCTCGCTGCTCATCGCCTTGCGGTACGTGCGGTCGGCCGTCATCGCCTCGAAGGCGTCGCAGACGAGCACGATCCGCGCCGCGAGCGGGATCGCCTCGCCCGCGAGCTGGTCGGGATAGCCCTTGCCGTCCATCCGCTCGTGGGTCGCCCGCACGATGTGGGCCACGCGCTGGAGGGCGGGCGCGGCCTGCAGGATGCGCTCCCCGATGATCGTGTGGCGGCGCATGAACTCCCACTCGGCCTCGTCCAGCGGGCCGGGCTTGTCGAGGATGGCGTCCGGGATCGCCACCTTGCCGATGTCGTGCAGCTCGGCCGTGCGGCGCAGGTCCTCGAGGGCGTCCGGCTCCAGGCCGAGCCGCTCGCCGATCGCCCCGGCCAGCTCCGCGACGCCGGACACGTGGTCGCCCAGCGAGGGATGGCGCTCGGCCAGCGCGCGCAGCAGCACGTCGCTGGATCTGGCGCCCCGCCGAGACGCGGCCGCCGTTCTTGTGCAGGTACATGCGCGCGTCCGCGAGGTGGAGGGCCTGCTCGGCGCTCTCGGCCTCCGCGGGCACCATCACCTGCCCGTAGGAGCAGGCGATCGCGAAGCCGTCGCCGTGCTCGCTGAGCGCGAGCGGCGGCCTCCGCGAGGACATCGTCCGGGTGGGGGTGCCCCGGATCCGTGAGCACGCAGAACTCGTCGCCGCCGATGCGGTACGCGCGGCCGTGGGCCTCGACCGCTGCGTCGAGCGCCGACCCCAGGCGGGTGAGCAGCGAGTCCCCGGCCGGGTGCCCGAACGTGTCGTTGTAGCTCTTGAAGCCGTCGAGGTCGTAGAGCGCCAGGCAGGCGGGGCGCTCCGCGGTGGCGTCGGCGACGATGCGGTCGAGGTCCCGCGTCAGCGACCGGCGGTTGCGCAGGCCGGTCAGCGGGTCGGTCGAGGCCTCCACGCGGCTGACGGACAGCATGCGGAGGTTGTCGCCGTAGGTGATCGCCAGCCGGGCGAGCACGGCGAGCAGGCACAGCGCCGCGAGCGCGAGGGCGAGCTCGTTCGTGCGGTGGAAATGGTCGTAGACCAGCAGCCCGATCGAGGCCACCGCGAACAGGATCGGCAGCAGGATCGCGCGGCGGGTGATGATGACCTCCACGCGCATCGGCGTCGCGGGCGTCCACGCCCCGTACGCCACCAGCAGCGCGGCCATCGCCCAGCCGGCGTCGTAGATGACGCCGGCCTCGTAGCTCCCGACCGCGGTGCCGTAGAGGTACAGGCCGTCGGCGACGGCGAACGTCGCCATGCCGCCCGCGATCCAGCCCCAGACCCCCGCCTTGCGCCAGCCGGTCATGCCGACCACGGCGACCACGAGCGCCAGCATCAGCAGATCGGCGAGCGGATAGCCGAGGTTCGTGGCGACCGTGACGGCGGGCCCGCCGGTCGACTGCAGGACCGCGTCGAACAGGATCGCGGCGCCGACCGCGCCGACCGCGAGCGCGCCGATCGCGCCGTCGATCCACAGCGCGTTGCTGCGCCCGCGGATCCGCGACCGGGACAGCAGGGCGAGCGCCGCGTAGGTGGGCGGATAGAAGAGGAGGTAGCCGGCGTCGGCGGGCGACGGCATCGGGATCGTCTCCAGGTTCCACTGGAAGAACGTGTAGAAGACGAGGCCGAGCTCCCACGACAGGAGGCCGAGCCCCATCAGCAGCCAGGCCGCGCGCTCCTCGGCGTTCCGGATCCCGCGCAGCGCGCAGAGCGCCGCCGAGCCCAGGAAGAGCGGGTGCCCCGAGTACTTCTGCATGAGCACGCTGGCGGTCTCGGGCAGGAAGTGGAACGTGAGCTCAGCGGCGTACACGACGAGCAGGAGGGTGAGCGCCGCGAGGAGCAACCGGATCGCCACAGGGGCGGTGCGCAACGCGAGCATGGGTTCCTATCGGCGCCCGGGCGCCGCTTAGTGACCGGCCGTCATGAGTAGAGCCGCGGGAGTGCTCAGGCCGTCCGAATCGACACACCGCCGTTTCGCCCGCAAGACCCCGCGATACAGTGCATCGCCAGTGCTCTAGGAGCGACACGCGTCTCACGACGTCGGGCCACTTCTCCCGCATGGGAACCCAATGCCCGCTGAACTCCTCCTCAACCTGCCCCGCCACGACTCGGCGGCAGGCATCGCGAGACAGGCCATCCACGACCAGTTGGCCGGCGACCTCGGTCGCGAGCGGACCGGCGACCTCGCGCTGGTGGTCTCCGAGCTGGTCACGAACGCCGTCGCCCATGGCCGCGGCGCCATCTCGCTGAGGCTCCAGGTGGCGGGCGACCGCGTCCACGGCGAGGTCATCGACGACGGCGGCGGGTTCGAGCAGGAGGTGCGCGACCGCGGCCCCGACGACTTCGACGGGCGCGGCCTGCAGATCGTCGACGCGCTCTCCAGCCGCTGGGGCATTCACGAGGGCACGACCCACGTGTGGTTCGAGCTCGCCCGCCCCGATGCGCCGCCGAAGCTCACCGACCCGAAGCTGGGCGACGACGAGCGGCCCGCCGCGCTGGACGAGCCGCCCCCCGCCGCCTGATGATCGCTACGCCGCGATCGGCTGCTGGCTCGGCGTGGCGCACTTCGGCCTCGTCCTCGACGCCGGCGGTGACCGCGTGCGGCTCGATCAGGAGCCACACGGCGATCGCGGCGAGCGCGAACAGCGCGGACGCGACCCAGAACGCGACCGTGTAGCCGTGCACGGTGGCCGCGGCCTCCAGGCCCGGTCCGGCGGCGTGGCTCGTCGCGTAGCCCGCGGCGGCGCTGGCGAAGATCGAGGACAGCAGCGCGGTGCCGAGCGAGCCGCCGACCTGCTGGGTGGTGTTGAGCATCGCCGAGGCGACGCCGGAGTCGTACCGGGGGACGTTCGCCGTGCCGGTCTGGAAGCCGGGGGCGAAGATGTTCGCCATCCCGAGGCCCATCAGGATCAGGCCCGGGAGGACGTGGCCGGCGTAGCTGGAGTCCGGCGTGAGCTGGGCGAACCACGCCAGCGCGATGGCGCCCATCGCGGCGCCGAAGGTCATCAGGACCCGCGGGCCGACGCGATGGAGCAGCTTCACGTTCGACGATCCCGGCCACGATCACGATCGTCACCGTCATCGGCAGGAACCCGAGGCCGGTCTGGATCGGCGACAGCCCGAGGTTCTGCTGCATGAAGTACGTGAGGAACAGGAACACGCCGAACATCGCGGCCCCCGACAGGGCCATGGCGGCGTAGACGCCGGTCACGGGTGCGGTCGAAGATCCGCAGCGGGAGCAGCGGGTGCGACGAGTTGCGCTGGATCAGCGCGAACGCGGTCAGCAGCACGGCGGCGAGCACGAGGCCGATGATGGTCACCGGGTGGCCCCACGAGTGCGTCTCGGAGTTCGAGAAGGCGTACACGAGCGAGAACAGGCCGGCGGTGACGGTCAGCGTCCCGGGGAGGTCGATGCGCGGGCGCTCGGGCTGGGCCTCGGTGTGGATGAAGCGCAGCGCGGCGAGCGCCGCCGGGACGGCGAGCAGGAGGTTGACGTAGAGGCACCAGCGCCAGTCGAGGGTCTCGGTGAGGATGCCGCCGAGGAGCAGGCCGATCGACGCGCCCGCGCCGGCGATTCCGCCGAAGATGGCGAACGCCTTGGCGCGCTCCTTGGGCTCCACGAAGCTCGTGGCCAGCAGCGCCAGCGCGCTCGGGGCGAGCACGGCGGCGAAGACGCCCTGGGCGGCGCGCGCGGTGGCGAGCAGTCCGAACGAGGTCGCGGCGCCGCCGGCGGCGGAGGCCACGGCGAAGCCGATGAGGCCGCCGATGAAGGCCCACTTGCGGCCGAACAGATCACCCAGCTTGCCGCCGAGCAGCAGCAGGGAGCCGAAGGCCAGCGCATATGCGGTGATGACCCACTGGCGAGAGTCGTCGGAGAAGCCGAGGTCGGCCTGGGCGCTCGGGAGCGCGATGTTCACGATCGTCGCGTCGAGCACGACCATCAGCTGCGCGACGGCGATGATCGCGAGGATCAGCCAGCGGCGCTCGTGGTGGGGGTTGTTCGCGTGGTCTGGCATGTGTTCCTCGGTCGTAAGCGGAGGTAGACCCTCAGGTTCCGGATAAACGCTAGCACAAGCGGAGGCCATATCTCCAGTTCGGTGCTACGCTTCTCATGATGAGCTCCACCGAGAGCACCGGACGCCCGCTGCGGGCCGACGCCGAGCGCAACCGCCGGCGCATCCTCGCCGCGGCCGCCGAGGTCTTCGCCGATCGCGGCCTGGACGTCTCGCTCGACGACATCGCGGCCGCCGCCGGCGTCGGGGTGGGCACCGTGTACCGGCGCTTCCCCGACAAGGACGCGCTGATCGACGCGCTGTTCGAGGACCGGATCGCCGAGGTGGAGCGCGCCGCGCGCGACGCGCTGGCGATCGAGGATCCCTGGGAGGGCTTCGCGACCTTCATGCGCAGCGTGTGCCGGCTGCAGGCCAAGGACCGCGGGCTCAAGGAGGCGATGCTCGGGCGCGACCGCGGCCGCCAGCGGCTCGGCGAGGCGCGCGACCGCATCGCCCCGATCGCCACGCAGGTGCTGGCCCGCGCGCAGGCGGCCGGCGTGGTCCGCGCGGACCTCAGCCCGTTCGACGTCCCGCTCATGCACTTCGCCGTCGGCTTCGTCGCCGAGAAGACGCGCGACGTCGCCCCGGACTACTGGGAGCGGACGCTCACGATCCTGCTCGACGGGGTCGCGGCGCGGCGCGACACCACGCTGCCCATGCCCTCGGAGCCCATCGACGTCGAGGGCTTCCGGGCCGCGATGAGCCGCCGCCGGGGCTAGGCGGGCGGCGGGTCGGCGTCCTCGATCGGGACGCCGAGCGCGTCCAGCACGCGCGGGACCATCGAGTAGAAGGCGGCGGTGACGGTCAGCTCGACGCGCTGGCTGTCGTCGAAGTGGCGCATGAGCTCCTCGGTGACGGCCGGCGGCACGTCGCCGTGGACGATCGCGTCCGTGAACGCGAGCGCGGCGCGGTCGGCGTCGCTGAACGCGCCCGAGGTACGCCACATCTCCAGCTCGGCGACCTCGTAGTCGGTGGCGCCCGCCTCGGCCGCCATCCGCCGGTGCTGGTGCCACTCGTAGGGGGAGTGGTGGAGCGTGGCGGTGCGCAGGATCATCAGCTCGCGCAGGCGGCGCTCGGTGGTCTCGTGCCCGCGGAGCGCCCAAGCGAAGTTGATCCACGCGCGCAGCAGATCGGGCGCGTGCGCGAGGCAGTGGTAGAGGTTGACCTGCTTCGCACCGAGCTGCTCGACGTTGGCGGCGATGTCATCGGGCAGCGGAGCCAGCGGAATGGCGGTCACCGTTCTCCTTCGCGGTCGAGGTCTTGCGGTTGGCGCTGTGGCGGCGCATCCAGTCGGCGATCGCGGGGCGCGCGACCTCCTTGGCGTAGCGGCCGATGATGAGGCCGACGTGCCCGGACTCGAGGTGCAGCTCGCTCTTGTCGCGCGAGCCCACGAGATCGAGGAGCGGCTCGGCGGCGGCCGCCGCGACGATCGTGTCCTTCTCGCAGTAGACGTTGAGGTACGGCATCTTGATGTCGCGCAGGCGGGCGGTGCGGCCGTTGTACGGCAGCTCGCCTCCCAAGAGCGCGTTGTCGCGGATCAGGACGTCGACGGTCTGGCGGAAGATCGCGCCGGGGAACGGGAGCTGATCGCGCGACCACCCGTTGATGGCCAGGAAGTTCTCGGTCCGCCCGGAGTGCCACAGCTGCTCCCACAGGTTCACCGGCTGGACGATGCGGTCGGTGGGCTTGATCGATTGGAAGCCCAGGTCCATGATCGCCGCGGGCACGAGCCCGTTCTCGTCGACGGCGTCGTCGGGGTCCAGCCGGCCGTCGAGGAACATCCTGCTCATGAAGCCCATCTCGCGGAAGTCGCACGGGGTGGTGAGCGTGACCAGGTTGCGGATCGGGAGGTCGGGGCGGGTCGCCGCGGTGAGCAGGACGAGCAGGCCGCCGTAGCAGTAGCCCAGGAGCGTGACGTCGGCGGCGTCGGACTCCGCGCAGGCCGCCTTGACGGCGAGCGGGATCAGGTGGTCGGAGTACGTCTCGAGCGTGTTCCCGGCGTCGGCCGGACGCGCGGCGTCCCAGTCGAGCAGGTAGACGTCGAAGCCCTCCTCGACGAGGTACGCCACCATGCTGTTGCCGGGCAGCAGGTCGAGGACGTAGCTCTTGCTGACCAGGCTGTGGACGAGCAGGATCGGCGTGCGGTGCCGGCGGTCGTCGCTGCGGTAGCGCCACAAGCGGGCGGACTCGCGCCGCCACACGAGGTCGCGTGGCGACGGCTCGATGTCGGGGCGCTTCAGGCCCGCGACGGTCGCGAGGCCGTTGCGCACGCGCAGGGCCTGCCGCTCGAGCAGGGAGGGGGTCATCAGTGCGTCTCCACCTCTCGCCGGAGCTCGCGGACCTCGCGCTGCAGCCCGGCGATCTGCTTGACGAGATCGGTGACGTCGCCGCGGCTGGGCACGCCCACGACGCGCATGGCGGCCGCCGTCCCGGACTCGAAGCGCTGCCGCGCGGACCGCTGGACCTTCCATGTCAGCGCGAGCGCGTCCAGGACGGTGTCCTTCTCCAGCAACATGCCGGTGACGCTCGTGACCGGTTGCTCGACCGCGTCGAACGCCTGGCGCGGGAGTCTGCGGATCATGGAGACCATCTACGGCTTCGTACGTGCCCGGCAACGCGATCCCGTAACCGTGGCCGGGGGTGGACATGGGCCTATTGGGTATTGATCCCTCCATGGCTACTAGGCAAGACCAACAGTCGGTGGAGGAACTGGGTGCCGACGTCTCCTCGTCGGTCCTGACGCCGCTGCGCTTCCTCGAGCGCAGCGCGGCCGTGTGGAAGGACCGGTCCGCGGTCGTGTCGGGCAAGCGCACGTGGACCTATGCCGAGCACCACGAGCGCGTCCGGCGCGCCGCGGCGGCGGTGCGCGGGGAGCTCGGCATCGAGGCCGGAGACCGGCTCGCGGTGCTGCTGCCCAACGTCGCGCCGATGCTCGAGCTGACCTACGCCGTGCCCGGCGTCGGCGGGGTGCTGGTGCCGCTCAACACGCGCCTCGCGTCCCCCGAGTACGCCTTCATCCTCGGGCACTGCGGCGCAAAGGCGCTGGTCGCCTACCGCGCGCTGCAGAAGGCGCTCGACCCGGCCCTCGAGGAGCTCGGCGACGACGCGCCGCGGGTCGTGTGGGTCGAGGAGGACGGCGGCGAGGACTCCGAGTACGAGCAGCTGCTCGCCGACGCCGACCCGATCGACCTCGAGCGCCCCGACGACGAGCGCGCGCTGATCTCGATCAACTACACGTCGGGCACCACCGGGCGCCCGAAGGGCGTGATGACCAACCACCGCGGCGCGTACCTGCACGCGCTGGGCGTCATCGCCGAGGCCCGCCTGACGCCGCGCAGCAGCTACCTGTGGACGCTGCCGATGTTCCACTGCAACGGCTGGGCCTATCCGTGGGCCGTCACCGCGATGGGGGCCAAGCACGTCTGCCTGCCCAAGGTCGAGGCCAAGCCGATCTGGAAGGCGCTGACGAAGGAGGGCGTGACGCACCTGTGTGCGGCGCCGACCGTGCTCACCACGATCATCGGGGCGGACGAGGCCGAGCCGCTCGACGAGCCGGCCCAGGTGTTCGTCGGCGGGGCGCCGCCGTCGCCGACGCTGCTCGAGGCCGGGGCCAAGCTCAGGCTGCAGATCACCCACCTGTACGGGCTCACCGAGACCTACGGGCCGCTGGCGGTGTGCGCCTGGAACCCCGACTGGGACGAGCTGGCCGACGACGAGCAGGCGAAGCTGCGCGCGCGCCAGGGCGTCGGCACCGTCGTCTCGGAGCGGCTGCGCGTCGTCGACGAGGAGATGGAGGACGTCCCCACCGACGGCGAGACGCTCGGCGAGGTCGTCATGCGCGGCGACAACGTGATGATGGGCTACTACCGCAACGAGGAGGAGACCCGCGAGGCGTTCAAGGGCGGGTGGTTCCACTCCGGCGACCTCGGGGTCGTGCACGCCGACGGCTACGTCGAGCTGCGCGACCGCCTCAAGGACGTGATCATCTCCGGCGGGGAGAACATCGCGACGATCGAGGTCGAGCAGGCGCTCGAGGCCCACGACTCGGTCTCGGAGGCCGCGGTCGTGGCCGCGCCGCACGAGCGCTGGGGCGAGGTGCCGGTGGCGTTCATCACCGCGGCCGGCAAGGCCGAGCCCGACGTGGAGGCGCTCCAGGACTTCGCCCGCGAGCGCCTCGCCAGGTTCAAGGTCCCGAAGCGGATCATCGTCCTCGACGAGCTGCCCAAGACGGGCACGGGCAAGATCCAGAAGTTCATCCTGCGCGAGCAGGCCGAGGAGGACGCGGAGAAGAGCTAGACCCGCGCGCCGCCCTGGACGACGGTCCTCCGCGGGCCGTCGTCCCACAGCAGCGAGGCGTCCTCGAGCGGGTTGCCGTCGAAGATCACGAGGTCGCCCCGCATGCCGGGGGCGATCCGCCCGAGGTCGTCGCGGCGCAGCAGCGCGGCGTTCACCGAGGTCGCCGACCGCAGCGTCTCCAGCGGTCCCTCGACGTCGGCCTGCAGCCGCAGCCCCGCCAGTTGGTGGTCCTCGAGCGCGCCCATGAGGTCCGATCCCCACCCGATCGGGACGCCCGCCGCGCGGGCGATCTCGATCGCCTCGCGGCCGGCGTCGAGCACCTCGCGGTTCTTGGCCTGTGATACGGGGGCGAGGCCGAGCTCGGCGCCGCGGAGGTCGAGCGCGTCGTAGGCCGCCAGCGTGGGGACGAGGTAGGCGCCGCGCCGGACCATCAGCTCGGCGGTCGGCGCGTCGAGGAGGTTGCCGTGCTCGATCGACCGGACGCCGTTCTCGACGGAGTGGACGATCGCCTCGGGCGAGTACGCGTGCGCGGCGACGTAGCTGTCGCGGCGCGCGGCCTCCTCCGTGGCGGCCCGCACCTCCTCCGGCGAGTACTGCGGCCGGCGGATCGGGTCCGACGGTGAGACCACGCCGCCCGAGGTCATCAGCTTGATGGCGTGCGCGCCCGAGCGGAAGCGCTCGCGCACGGCGCGCCGGACGTCGTCGACGCCGTCGACGATCTCGCCCATGTGGGCGCCGCACGCGCACAGCTCGACGCCGGCCGCCCGCGGGTCGCCGTGGCCGCCGGTCTGGCTCAGCGCCGGGCCGGTGTAGAGGTAGCGGGGGGCGCGGATCACGCCCGCCTCGATCGCCCGCCCGAGTCCCGGGTCGCCGCCGGCGGGGTCGCGCACCGTCGTGAAGCCGCGGCGCAGCGCGGCCTCGAGGCGGCGGGAGGCCATCAGCGCGACGTAGCTGAGCGGGCTGGCGTGGATCTCCAGTAGGTCGAGGCCGGTGGCGTACGCGTGGAAGTGGGCGTCGATGAGGCCGGGGACGATCGTCCCGCCGCGCGCGTCGATGACCTCGGCTCCGGCGGGCGGCGGCTGGTCGTCGACGGCCACGATCTCGCCGTCGGCGATGTGGACCGCGGCCTCCGTCAGGTCGGCGCTCTCGCCGTCGAACACGACGCCGTTCGTGATCGTCACGTGCATGCCGGAACCGTAGTCCATGACGTGTAGTGTGTGCTATACCACTGAAAGAAGCCCGTGCTGGGGAGCGCGGGCGGTATGACGAGGGGAGCGGGAGATGTCACGTCGTCACGTCCTGAACCGTGCGAGGGCCGTCGCGGCCGTCGCACTCGGCGCCGCCGCGCTGAGCGCCTGCGGGGACGACGGCGGCGGTGGTGGTGGCGGCGCGTCGGGCGACTCCGGCGGCAAGACCTTCCGCGTCGCGTTCCTCGCCGCCTCGAGCCAGAACGGCTACAACAAGGCCGTCTTCGACGGGGTCCAGGCCAAGGCCGAGGAGCTCGGCAACGTGCAGGCCAAGATCCTCGACGGCCGCTTCGACGCGCAGGTCCAGTTCAACCAGCTCCAGGACGCCGCGGCCTCCGGTCAGTACGACGGCATCGTGATCGTCCCCAACGACACCGTGAGCATCGCCGGCGCGGTCGGTGCCGCGAAGTCGGCCAACATCCCGGTCGTCACCGCGCTGTTCCCGATCGGCCCCAACCTGACCCAGCTCGAGCCGCAGGTCCCCGGCATCGTCGCCACGGTGGCCAGCCCGCCCGCCGACGGCGCGACCAAGCAGGCCGAGCTCGCCGCCGAGTACTGCGAGGACAAGGACCCGTGCCGGGTGATGATCCTGATCGGCCAGCGGCAGTTCCCGTTCGACAAGGTCCGCTACGACGCCTATCAGGAGGTGCTCAAGCAGCACGACAACATCGAGGTCGTCGCCACGCTGGAGGGCAACTACGACCGGGACCAGTCGCTCAAGGCGATGCAGGACGCGCTCCAGTCCAACCCGAAGTTCGACGTCCTGCTCTCCAACGCCGACCAGCAGACGGCCGGCGCCCAGCTCGCGCTCAAGAACGCGGACATCGACCCCAAGGACGTCTACCTGACCGGCGCGGGCGGGACGAAGGAGGCGATCGCCGCGGTGCGCGACGGCACCTGGAAGGCCGACTACGTCAACTTCCCCGTCACGCAGGGCGAGCAGGCGCTCGAGCAACTCGTCAACTCGCTCGAGAAGACGGACGTCCAGACGGTGGTGGACTCCGACAAGGAGGCGCCGTTCGACCCCTTCGTGGACAAGCAGAGCCTCGAGGAGCAGAAGGACTTCACCGGCCAGTGGTCTGGCTGAGGGCATGACGGTCGCCGCCCACCAGCTGGGAAAGCGCTTCGGCGCGACCCAGGCGCTCGACGACGTCAGCGTGGACTTCCTGGCGGGGGAGGTCCACGCGCTGGTCGGCGAGAACGGCGCGGGCAAGTCGACCCTGGGCAAGATCCTCGCGGGCGTGTACCGCGCCGACGCCGGCGAGGTGCGCGTCGACGGCGAGCCCGTCGGCCGGTGGGACGCGATCCGCGCACAGCAGCAGGGGATCGTGCTGATCGCGCAGGAGCTCTCGCTGGTGCCGGACCGCACCGTCGCCGAGAACGTGTTCCTGGGCCGCGAGCCGCGCGCGTTCGGGATCCTCATGCCCGGCCTCGTGGACGCCTTCGCAACGCTGGAGGAGCGCTGCCGTTTCGGGCTGGACCCGCGCGCCCGGGTCGGGTCGCTGCGGATCGCCGACCAGCAGAAGGTCGAGATCATGCGCGCGCTGGCCCGCGACGCGCGGGCGATCGTCATGGACGAGCCGACGTCGGCGCTGACCGCCGACGAGGCGGCCAAGCTGCACGGCGTCATCGACTGGCTGCGCGGCGAGGGTCGCACGGTGATCTACGTGACCCACTTCCTCGACGCCGTGCTCGCGCACTGCGACCGGGTCACCGTCATGCGCGACGGCCGGCTCGTGCGGACCGCGCCGGCCGTGGAGGAGACGAAGGAGAGCCTGGTCGAGGCGATGCTCGGCCGGGCGCTGGAGCTGACCTTTCCCGACCGGCCTCCCGCGCCGCCCGCCGATACCGAGCCGCTGCTGCGGCTGACCGACGTCCACCGCGGGGTGGCCGTCCGCGGCGTCAGCCTGGAGGTGCGCCCGGGGGAGATCGTCGGGCTGGCGGGCCTGGTGGGCAGCGGGCGCTCGGAGATCGCGCGGCTCGTGTTCGGCGCCGACGCGCCCGACGCCGGCGAGCTCGAGGTGGCCGGGCGCGTCGTGACGCGGCTGACGCCGCGCCGCTCCGTGCGCGACCACGTCGCGCTGATCCCCGAGGACCGGCGCGCCCAGGGCCTCGTGCTCGCGCGCTCGGTGGGGGAGAACATCACGCTGCCGCACCTGCACCGCTTCTCGCGCGCGGGGCTGCTGTCCAAGCAGCGCTCGCGCGAGGTGGCGACCGAGCTGATGGAGCGCCTCAACGTCCAGCCGCCGCGGCTCGACAGCGACGTCGCCGGCTTCTCCGGCGGCAACCAGCAGAAGATCCTGTTCGCGAAGTGGCTGCTCGGCGACCCGCGCGTGGTCGTCCTCGACGAGCCGACCCGCGGCGTGGACATCGGCAACAAGCACCGCATCTACGAGCTGATCGTCGAGCTGGCCCGCGCGGGCGCGGCGGTCCTGCTCATCTCCTCCGAGCTGGAGGAGGTCATGGAGCTGAGCCACCGCGTCTACCTGATCCGCGCCGGCGAGGTCGCCGGCGAGGTCGACCCGTTGAACACGACGGCCGACGACGTCCTCTACCGGCTCTTCGAGGTGACCGATGCCGGCCGGTGAGCAGACCGTCGAGGCGCCCGTGAAGGTGCGCCACGCCGCCGAGCTGTCGGGCCGCCAGCAGACGGTCGACTTCGTGCGCCGCTACGCGGTGCTGATCCTGATCGCGGCGCTGTTCATCACGCTGTCGTTGGCGACGGACTCGTTCCTGACGACCACCAACCTGCTCAACATCCTCAGCCAGAACGCGCCGCTGGCGATCATCGCGGTCGCGGGGACATTCGTGATCATCGGCGGCGGGTTCGACCTCTCCGCGGGCGCCATCGTCGCGGTCGCCAACGTGATCGCTGCGTGGGTCGCGGTCCGCACGAGCGCGACGCTCGGCCTGGCGGCCGCGCCGGTCGTCGGCCTCCTGCTCGGGACGCTCAACGGCCTGCTCATCACGCAGCTGCGCATCCACTCGTTCCTCGCGACGCTGGCGTCGAGCCTCGCCTACCGCGGGCTGGCGGTGCTGATCACCGGCGGGTTCCTGATCGCGGTCAGCGAGCCGGGCTTCTCGACGCTGGGCCAGAGCAAGATCGGCGGCGTCTTCTACGCCGTCATCGTGCTGATCGCCTTCGCGCTGCTGGGCGGCTTCCTGCTCAACCACACCGTGTTCGGGCGCTACGTGTTCGCGGTCGGCGGCAACCAGGAGGCGGCCGAGCTCTCGGGCGTGCGCGTGAACTGGGTGAAGATCGGGACGTTCGCCTTCAGCGGCTTCGCGGCGGGCGTCGCGGCGGCCATCCTGGTGTCGCGCATCAGCAGCGGCCAGGCGCAGGCGGGCGCGGGCCTCGAGCTGCAGGCGATCGCCGCGGTGATCCTGGGCGGGACGAGCATCTACGGCGGCGTCGGCGCGGTGTGGCGCTCGCTGGCCGGCGTGTTCCTGCTCGCGCTGATCAACAACGGCTTCAACATCCTCAACGCCAACCCCTTCTACAAGGACCTCACCACCGGCGTGATCATCCTCTCGGCCGTGGCGCTCAGCGCCGCCGAGGCGCGACGCCGGTGAACGAACGGAGCACGATGTCATCCACTCACAACCCCCGCCTGGCACGGCGTCCTCGTCGCCAACCCCGTCCCGTTCGACGACGACCTGCGCGTCGACCTCGACCGCTACCGCGAGCACGTGCGGTGGCTCGCGGAGTCCGGCTGCGACGGCGTGACCCCCAACGGCTCGCTCGGCGAGTACCAGGTGCTCACCGCGAGGAGCGCGGGGCCGTGGTGCGCGCCGCGGTCGAGGCTGCTCCCGAGGGCTTCTCGGTCATGCCGGGGGTGGCCGCCTACGGCGCGCTGGAGGCCCGGCGCTGGGCCGAGGATGCCGCCGCCGCGGGCGCGGACGCGGTGATGCTGCTGCCCCCGAACAGCTACCGCGCCGACGCGGACACCGTCGTCGAGCACTACGCCGAGGTGGCGAGGGCGGGGCTTCCGATCGTCGCCTACAACAACCCGATCGACACCAAGGTCGACCTGACGCCCGCGCTCCTCGCGCGGCTCCCGGCGAGGGGCTGATCGTGGGCGTCAAGGAGTTCACCGGGGACCCCGGCGCGCCTACGAGATCGCCGAGCTCGCGCCCGACCTCGACCTGCTGATCGGCTCCGACGACGTCGACGCTCGAGGTCGGCGCTGGCGGGCGCCGTCGGCTGGATCTCGGGCTACACGAACGCGTTCCCCGTCACGTGCGTCGACCTCTACCGCGCGTGCATCGACCGCGACCTCGAGCGCGCGCTGCCGCTCTACCGCCTCCTGCACCCGCTGCTGCGCTGGGACGCGAAGGTCGAGTTCGTCCAGGCCATCAAGCTCTCGATGGACATGGTCGGCCGCTACGGCGGGCCGTCGCGACCGCCGCGCCGCCCGCTGTCGCCGGACCAGGAGGCCTCGGTGCGCCGGGCCACCGAGCAGGCGCTCGCGGGGGCGTGCCGCTGACATGCCCGCGCCGCTGGAGAGCGCCTGGACGGTCGCGCCGCTCACGGATCGCCAGAGCCTGCGCGAGCAGGTCGCCAACGTGCTGCGCGCCGCGATCGTGGCCGGCCAGATGCTGCCGGGCGTCCTCTACTCGGTGCCGACGCTCGCCGAGCGCTTCGGCGTCTCGGCCACCCCGGTGCGCGAGGCGATGCTCGACCTGGCCAAGGAGGGGCTCGTGGACTCCGTGCGCAACAAGGGCTTCCGCGTCACCGAGCTGGCCGACGAGGACCTCGACGACATCACGCAGCTGCGCGCGCTGATCGAGGTGCCGACCGTGGCGGGGCTCGCGGCCGTGATCACCGAGGCGCAGGTCGCCGAGCTGCGCCCCCTGGCCCAGGCGATCGTCGACAGCGCCGCCGACGGCGACCTGATCCGCTACCTCGAGGAGGACCGCCGCTTCCACCTCGGCCTGCTGGCGCTGGCCGGCAACCCGCGCCTCGTCGACGTGGTGCGCGACCTGCGCGCGCAGACGCGCCTGTACGGGCTCGACGGGCTCGTCGAGCAGGGGCGGCTGCCGTCCTCGGCGGCCGAGCACCTCGAGCTGCTCGACGCGCTGCAGGCGCACGACGCCGAGTGGGCGGAAACGGTGATGCGGCGCCACATCGCGCACGTCCGCGGGATCTGGGCGGCGGTGCCGGAAGACGACGGCGAGTAGGCGGGGGGCCAGATGTCGCGATACCGGGTGGCGGTCGACGTGGGGGGGACGTTCACGGACTTCGTGATCCAGGACACCCGCACCGGCAGCGCGGTGACCAACAAGGTCCTCAGCACGACCGAGGATCAGGCCCGCGGCGTGCTCACGGGGCTGCGCGAGGAGATCGACTCGTTCGGCGACATCGCCTCGCTCGTGCACGGAAACACCGTGGGCCTCAACGCGCTGCTGGAGCGGCGCGGGACGCGGGTGCTGTTCGTGACGACGACGGGGTTCCGCGACGTGCTGCGGCTCGGCCGCGGCGACCGCAAGGACATCTTCTCGCTGCACTACCGCAAGCCGCGGCCGCTGGTCCCGGTCACCGACGTGGAGACGCTCGAGGAGCGCGTCGACGTCGACGGCTCGATCCGGACCGCCCTCGACGAGTCGGGCGTGGAGCGCATCGTGCGGCGCGTCGAGGAGGAGGGCATCGACTCGGTGGCCGTCTGCCTCCTGCACGCCTACCGCAACCCCGTCCACGAGCTGCGCGTGCGCGAGCTGCTGCGCGAGCACCTGCCGGAGCTGTCGGTCTCGCTCTCGCACGAGATCGCCCCGGAGTGGCGCGAGTACGAGCGCAGCTCGACCACCGCGCTGAACGCCTACATCGCGCCCACGGTGGACCGCTACCTGCGCAGCCTGATGACGCGGCTCCACCACGACGGCTTCGAGTCCTCGCTGCACATCATGCAGTCCAGCGGCGGCGTGACGACCGCGGACGTCGCCCGCCGCCGGCCGGTGCAGGCGCTGCTGTCCGGGCCGGTCGGCGGGACGGTCGGCGGCGCCCGGCTGGCGGAGGCGCTCGACCGCCCGAACCTGATGTGCATCGACATGGGCGGGACGTCGTTCGACGCGAGCCTCGTGATCGACGGCGCCCCCTCGGTCTCGACCGAGGCGCAGCTCGAGGGCCTGCCGCTGCTCCTGCCGCTGGTCGATATCCACACGATCGGCGCCGGCGGCGGGTCGGTGGCGTGGATCGAGGCGGGCGGGCTGCGCGTGGGGCCGCGCAGCGCGGGGTCAGACCCCGGCCCCGCGTGTTACGGCCGCGGCGGGAGCGAGCCGACCGTGACCGACGCCAACGCCGTGCTGGGCCGCATCGACCCGGACTACTTCCTCGACGGCGGGATGGCGCTCGACATCGAGGCCGCCGAGCGCGCCGTCGACACCGTCGCCGAGCCGCTCGCGATGGCGCGGGTCGACGCCGCGTCGGGGATCCTGGCCATCATCAACGCGAAGATGGCCGACGCGCTGCGCACCATGACGGTGCAGCAGGGCATCGACCCGCGCAGCTTCTCGCTCGTGGCGTTCGGCGGCGCCGGGCCCATGCACGCGATCGCGCTCGCGGAGGAGCTCGGGATCGCCGACGTGATCGTCCCGTGGGCATCCGGCGCGTTCTCGGCCTGGGGGATGCTGCACACGGAGATGCGCCGCGACCTCGTGCGCAGCCACTACCGCCCGCCGGCGGCCATCGACGGCGCCGAGCTGGAGGCGGTGTTCCGGGAGCTGGGCGCGGAGGGCGATGAGCTGCTCGCCGCCGACGGCGTCCCCGCCGGGCAGCGCCGCTTCCACCGCCAGGCCGACATGCGCTACACGGGCCAGGAGTACACGATCACCGTCGACGCCCCGGACGACGCGACCGACGTCCCGGCGCTGATCGAGCGCTTCCACGGCGACTACCTGGTCCGCTACGGCCACAGCACGCCCGGCGCGCCGGTCGAGACCGTCGCGCTGCGGCTGACCGCGTCCGGCGCCAACGAGTGGCCGATGGCGGCGGGCGTCCCGGAGGGCGAGCAGGCCACGGCGGCGCGGCCCACGCGGTCGGTCGTGTTCGACGGCGCCGCCCACGACGCGGCGGTCGTGCACCGCAAGGAGATCGCGGAGGGGAGCGTCGTCGACGGCCCGGCCATCGTCGAGGAGCCGACGGCGACGACCGTCGTCCCGCCCGGGTGGCGCGTCGCGGTCGGCCTCGCCAACGCGCTCGTGATCAGCCGATCGGAGGACCGATGACCGCCACCACGACGTCGGACGTCGTCACCACCGAGATCATCCGCAACTTCTTCCAGTCCTGCGCGGAGGACATGAACGCCGCGCTCGTGCGCTCGGCGTACTCGCCGGTGATCTACGAGTCCAAGGACTGCTCCGTGGCCCTGCTCGACGCGCAGGCCAACGTGCTCGGCCAGTCCTCGGGGCTGCCGATCTTCCTCGGCGCGCTGGAGGTGCCCGTCCAGTACACGATCGACCGGATCGGCGCCGGCGGCTTCAAGCCCGGCGACGTCTACTTCACCAACGACCCGTACATCACGGGCGCCCACATCAACGACGTGACCGTGTTCGCGCCCGTGTTCTGGCGCGACACGCTGGTGGGCTTCACGGTCAGCCGCGCGCACTGGATGGACCTCGGGGCCAAGGACCCGGGCGTGACGATGAACTCGATCGACGTCTACCAGGAGGGCCTGCGCGCCGCTCCCACCAAGCTGTTCGAGGACTACCGCCCGCGCGAGGAGTGGCTGGACCTGCTCAAGCGCAACTCGCGGTTCCCGGACACGCTCGTCGGCGACCTCAACGCGCAGGTCACCGCCTGCCACACGGGGGAGAACCGGTTCCGCGACGCGCTCGAGCGCTTCGGGGCGGAGACGCTGTGGGCGGCCCGCGACCTGATCTTCGAGCAGACCGCGCTGCTGGAGCGCGAGGCGATCCGCGCCATCCCCGACGGCGTGTACCGCGCCGAGGGGACGCTCGACAACGACGGGACGGGCACCGAGCCGTTCAAGGTGTGCGTCGCCATCACCATCGAGGCCGACCGGATGACCGTCGACCTCACCGGCACGGCGCCGATGGCGCAGGGCTCGATCAACTGCGGCGCGCCCGAGACGCTGTGCGCCACGCGCGTCGCCTACAAATCGCTGGTCCTGCCCGACCGGGGGATGGACGGCGGGTCGTTCTCGACGCTCGACGTCGTCGTGCCGCCGCGGACGATCCTGAGCGCCGAGGACCCGGCCGCGTGCCAGTACTACTACACGCCGCTCGGGCTCCTCATCGACCTGATGATCAAGGCGCTCGCGGAGCCGCTGCCCGACGAGGCGGCCGCCGCCCACTTCGGCGACCCCATGAACATCTGCTTCGCCGGCAACGACCCGCGCCACGACGACGCGCCCTACTTCTACATCGACGCGACCCCCGGCGGATGGGGCGCGTTCGCCGCCGGCGACGGCGAGGACGGCATCATGAGCGCCGTGAACGGCTCGATCAAGCTGCAGCCGGCCGAGGTGTTCGAGGCCAAGTATCCGATCCGCGTCACCGAGTACTCGCTGCGGCCCGACTCCGAGGGTCCCGGCCGCCTGCGCGGCGGCTTCGGCGTCCGGCGCTCCTTCCAGGTCGAGGCGGACGCCCACCTGTACCTGTGGATGGAGCGCTCGGTCACCCCGGCGTGGGGGCTGTTCGGTGGCGAGTCGGCCGAGGGACCGCGCATGCACATCCAGGGCAGCCAGGACCGGCACGACCTCAAGGCCAACCGGCTGCCGCTGCGGGCCGGCGACACCGTGGACATGCAGACGGGCGGCGGCGGGGGCTGGGGCGACCCCTTCGAGCGCGAGCCCGAGGCCGTGCTCCGCGACGTGGCCGACGGGTTCGTCTCACGCGAGCGGGCCGCCGGCCGCTACGGCGTCGCCATCGTGGGGACGCCGCGCGGTCGTCGACCTCGACGCGACTCGGGAACTGCGCCGCGGGCGCGCCGCGTGAGCTCGCCGGACGTCGCCGTCATCGGCGGCGGCATCATCGGGGCGTGCGCCGCGCTCGAGCTCGCGCGTGCGGGCGCGCGCGTCGAGGTGCATCGAGCGCGGCGGCGGCTGGGGCGAGGGCTGCTCGTGGGGCAACGCGGGGCTGCTGGTGCCCAGCCATTCGCGGCCGATCGCCGCGCCCGAGGCGCTGCGGTCCGGCCTGGCGTGGATGGTCCGCCCCGACTCGCCGTTCGGGCTCAGGCTCAAGCCGTCGCTGGCGCCGTGGCTGGTGCGCTACCTGCGTGCGTCGACGGCGAAGCAGGCGGACGACGGTGAGGCGCTGCAGCGCGAGCTGGCCCGCGAGAGCCTGGGGCTGTTCCGCGAGCTGACGGCGGCCGGCATCGACGGCGGCTTCCAGGAGCGCGGCTGCCTCACCGTGCACACGTCAGCCGACGCCGCGGCGCACGCCGCCGCGGAGGCTGCGTCGGAGACGGGCCGCGCGCTCGGGGCGGAGCTGCTCGACGCGGCCCAGGCGCGCGAGCTGGAGCCGGCGCTGTCCGGGCGCGTCGGCGCCGCGGTCTTCTTCCCACGGGAGGCGCAGTGCGACCCCGTGCGCCTGGCGGCCGCGGTCGGCGCGGCGGCCGTCGAGCGCGGCGTGCGCCTGCGCACCGGCGTGGAGGCCTACGCGTTGCGTGGCGACGGCGACGGGACGCTCGTGGAGACGACCCACGGACCCGTCCGCGCCGGGCACGTCGTCGTAGCGGCGGGCGCGTGGTCGGGACGGCTGGCGCGGACGCTCGGCGTGCGGCTGCCGCTGCAGGGCGGCAAGGGCTACGCGGCGGAGTGGGACCCGGCGGCCGCGCCGCTGCGCGTCCCCATCTACATGCACGACCAGCGCTGCGTGGCCAACCCGATGGGCGACCGCACGCGCATGACCGGCGGGCTGCTCCTCGACGGGCTCGACGAGCGCTTCGACGCCCGCCGCGTGCAGGCGATCGCGAACGCGGCCGAGACCGTGTTCGGCGTCACCGCGCGCCCCCGGCTCACGTGGCGCGGCCTGCGGCCGTGCACGCCCGACGGCCTGCCCGTGGTCGGGGCCCACCGCAGCGCTCCGCGCACCGTGTTCGCGACCGGCCACGGGATGCTCGGCGTGACGCTCGCG
Source organism: uncultured Solirubrobacteraceae bacterium (assembly GCA_963764385.1). Taxonomy (GTDB): domain Bacteria; phylum Actinomycetota; class Thermoleophilia; order Solirubrobacterales; family Solirubrobacteraceae; genus DATFQI01. The sequence continues at coordinate 217,130 of CAVXSJ010000015.1, forward strand.
CCGCTCACCGGCCGGCTCGTCGCCGGCGTCGTCGCCGGCACCGGCGCCCACGCCGCGCTGGGCGCCCTGTCGCCCGAGCGCTTCTGAGTCAGCACCGGGCGTTTGCTCAGCGCCGTGACGCCTTGCAGACGACCGGAAGCTGCCAGCCGACCCGGTGGCGAATGCCTAGCCGAGCGCGCTCACTGCGTCGGCCGGATGGTAGGCGACCGATCCGTCCGGCTTGGCCTCGCGCCGGAGGCGGCCGCCCGATGCGAGGCGGGAGGTCGCGCTGTAGATCACGCTGCGCGAGATGCCCGTCGCCTCGGCGATCTGCGCGGCGGTGGAGCCCGGCGTCTTCCCGACGTAGGCCAGGATCGCCGCCAGGTTGGAACCACGCGCGGCGCGCGATCGGGATGCGGCGGGCGGCTCCTCGGCGCGCAGGGCGCCGAGCGCCTGCTGCAGCCGCCGCTGCTCGCGCTCGAGCTCCTCGTAGGGCTTGAGCTGCTCCTCGATCTCTTGCAGGCGGCGTTCGATGAACTGCGCGACTTCAACCGTCGCCGTCGGCGTCCCTGTCACTGGCTTCCACCCCTCCTGCCGCTGCTGGTGAGTCGTGGCGATGCTAACTCGCCACTCCGTCCTCGGCAGGACAACTTGGTGAGTTCCGCTGACCAGTGTCGTGCTCCTCATCGACGAGCGCCGAGCTGAACGGCAGGGCCTCGAAGAGCATCATGACCAGCCCGACGTCCTCGAGCTCCCCGGCCTCATCCGCGTCCACGCGCGCCCGCATGTCCTCCTCGATGTCGGCGACCTCCCGCAGCGCTCCGAGCAGGACCTCCGCGAGCCGCTCCCAGCCCTGGCGGTCGAGCCGCAGGGCGGTGCGGGTGATGTGCGCGTCCGCCCTGTCGAAGCCGCCGGCGGCGCTGGAGTTGCGCGCGTAGTCGTAGATCTGCTGGAGGGTGGCGTCGATGGCCGCCTGCTTGACCACCGGCGGCGCCTTGGCCCATGCCTCGTTGGAGATCCGCGGCCGCTCGTGGGCTCGGTAGTGACGCTGCGTGGCGCCACGGACCTTGGTCTCCCGCTCGAGGTTGATCAGCCCGAGCCGGTGCAGCGTGCGCACGTGGTACGCCACCACGCCGAGGTCGGCGCGCAGGAGCCGCGAGATCTCCAGCGGGCTCGACGTACGTTCCTCGAGGATTGCGAGGATGCGCACCCGGAGGGGATGGCTCAGGGCGCGCACGTAGCGCGGGTCGCTGATGTTGTCGATTCGGGTGCTCAGAGGTCCTTCTCCATCAAGATGCGGAGCCGGGCACGTGCGCGGTGCAGCCTGATCTTGACCGTACCCTCCGGCATCTGCAGTCTGACCGCGATCTGGTGCACGGGAAGATCGGCCCAGTGCTGGAGGAACAGCAGCCGCCGGTCGAGCGGTGAAAGGTCGGTTCACCATCTCACGGATGTAGAACACCGTGTGGCAGTCGTGCGGTTCGGTGGCGATGTCAGCCTGATCGTCCAGTGCGGCCTCGGTGCGCCGGGACGCCAGCCGCATCGCCTCGTTGAAGACGATGCGCCGCAGCCAGGGTGCGGGGTTGCGCGGGATCGCGGCACTGCCGGCGCTGACGCCAGGCGCGGATGACCGCCTCCTGCGCGGCGTCCTCGGCGGTCGGGCCGGGGCCGAGCAGACGCGTGCTCTCCCGCAGGCAGACACGGTGAGCATGGCTCCAATCCCAGGAGACCGACCGGCGCACCTCGGCGTGAACAGCGTCCATGCGCCAGCCCGCAACGTCGTGAAACCGGACGGGCACCCGCCCGGGTCAGGGTTCCATGACTGTCCTCGATGCAAGGACCACCGACCCGTACGACCGCCTCGCGCCAGCGTACGCCTGCCTGACCGCAAGCTACGACCACGATCGGTGGCTGGCGAGGCTGCTGGCGCTCGCGCGCGAGGCCGGGCTCCGCGGCGAGCGGGCGCTCGACGTCGCCTGCGGGACCGGGAGCTCGACCGCGCCGCTCGTCGCGCACGGGTTCGACGTCACCGGGGTCGACCGCTCGGCCGGCATGCTCGGCGTCGCCGAGCGCCGGCTCGACGGGCGCGCGCGCTTCGTCGCGGCGGACATGCGCGAGCTGCCGCGGCTGGGCGCCTTCGACCTCGTGACCTGCCTGGACGACGCCGTCAACCACCTGCTGAGCGCGACCGAGTTGCAGGCGGCGTTCGCGGGCATGGCGCGCAACCTGGCGGCGGGCGGCCTGGTCGTCTTCGACCTCAACACGCTCTCGACGCTGCGCTCGGTCTTCTCGACCGACTGGGCCTGCGAGGACACGACGCCGATGGTGCTGTGGCGGGGGCTGGGCGATCCGCGGCTCGCGCCGGCGGGGCTCACGCACGCCGAGGTGACGGTCCTCGAGCCCGGCGGCGAGCCGACGATCAAGATCACCGAGCGTCACCATCCGCTCGACGCCGTCCTCCAGAGCCTGTGGCTGACCGGTCTCGAGCCGGCCCTGGTGTGCGCACAGCATCGCGGCGGGCGCATCACGGCCGAGGCGCCCGACGAGGGCGTCCACCACAAGCTGGTCATCTTCGCGCGGCGCCCCGTGGGGTTGTCCACGTGGCACCGCGCGCACGGGATGGAAGGGGGTGCCAGATGACGCGCATCGTCGGCCCGTAACCGTGCGCCGGGCGCCGTCCCCAGGGCGGCGCCCGTTCGCTCCAGGCTCAGTAGACGCCGGCCAGCCAGCGCGTGGCCTCGAGCGGTCCGCCCGCGGCGCGCTGGCGCTCGGCGCCGTTGGCCTCCAGCAGCCGCCGCGCGTCCTCGAGCTCGGCGGCGCAGCCGAGCCTCGCCGCGCTGGGCGCGAGCGCCTCGATGCGCTCGGCCAGCAGCTCGCGCACCGGCGTGACGGCCCCGGTCCGGAGGTCGGCGAATCCGGCGTCGAGCCCGTGGCGGCACGCCGACCATCGGTTCTCCCCGATCCGCCAGCGTCGGGTCGGGCGGCGGCAGGTCGCCCGCGTCGTAGCGATCCGCGAGCCAGGCGACCAGCGAGTGGGCGACCGCCGCGACCGCCGCCGCATCGGCCACCGTCGCCTGCGCGTCGGGCACCCGCAGCTCCAGCGTGCCGTGCGTGGGGTGCGGCCGCAGCTCCCACCACCAGAACCCGCGCGCCGGCAGGGCGTTCGACGCGGCGCCCCAGCGGACGGCGGCCGCGTACTGGTCCCAGCTGTCGATCACCGGGGGCACGCCCTGGCGGGGCAGCAGGTCGGCCACCTTCGGGCGGACCGACGCGAGGCCACTGTCGCGGCCGGCGTAGAAGGGCGCGTTGGCGGCCAGCGCGGCGAGCTCGGGGAGATGGGAGCGCAGCGCGTTGTAGACGGCGAGCGCGCGGTCGGCGCCGGTCACGGCGACGTGCACCTGCAGCGCGCTGACCTGCTGGGCGTCGGCGACCAGGCCGTACTCGCGCGCCATCACGTCGTAGCGCTCGCCGGTGCTCAGCCGCCCGAGCGGGGGCGCGAACGGGTGGGCGCCGGCGGCGGCCAGCACCCCGATGCCGTCCGCCGCGGCGGCGAGGTCGCGGCGGGCGACGGCCAGCGCCGCGGCGCTCTCGGCCACCGTGCTCGTCGGGGGCAGCACCGCCTCGAGCTGCGAGGCGCCGAGCTCGAGCTTGAAGCGCGGGTCCCCGCCGCAGCGCTCGAGCACGTCCGCGGCGCGCGGGAGCAGGGCCAGCGAGCCTGGCTCGAGCAGCATCGCCTCCTCCTCGAGCCCGATCGTGAGCGGCGCGACGGCGTCGAACACCGCGCGCAGCTCGTCGCCCGTCGCGTGGGGCTCGTCATGCGGTCCGCCGAGTGGGCCGGCGACCGCCGCCTGCACGAGCGCGGCCGCCGCGGTGGCGAGGCCGAAGGCGAGCGCCACGCCAGCTTGGTCGACGAGCAGCGCCACCAGCGCGCAGAACGTGGCGAAGGCGACCATGCCGCCCAGCATCCCGCGCAGGAGGTCGAGCAGCGCCTCGCGGCCCTGGCGCGAGTGCGTGAACACCGCCAGGACGGAGGCGAGCGTGGGGAGCGCGGCGAGGATGCCCGCCACCGTCGGCCCGAACCGGTTCGCGGCCCCCGAGAGCGCGACGATCAGCGTGGCGGTGACCGCCATCCGCAGCGGGAGCTCCCAGCGCGGGAGCGGGTGCGCGCTCGCCGGCGGGCGGGCGGGCGGCAGCGCGGAGCGGGCCAGCGCGATCGAGGCGGCCGCGGCCGCCACCGCGCCGATCAGGCCCGCCTCGACCTGGCCGGCGAGCACGCCGAGCACGGCCGCCGTGCACCACCCGAGCGCCAGGCTGACCTGCCATCCCCAGTGGACGGCCGAGCGCCCGTAGGCGAGCGCGAAGCCGCTCAGCGCCACCAGCCCGAGCAGGGTCGCGGCCGCCGCGTGCGACGCGAACGCGGTGCCCTGGCGGTGCGCGGCGACGAGCAGCACGGGCCCGACGATCAGCGGGAACGCGCTCAGCACGCCGCCGATCTCATGGCCCCAGCGGCCGGCCGCCCAGGTCGACGCACCGGCCAGTCCCGCCGCGAGCGCGGCGACGGCGATCAGCTCGAGCACGCGGCTAGCCCGCCGCGTGCCGGCGCTCGTGGGCGTCGAGCCAGCGCCGGCGCTCGACCCCGCCCACGAACACGTCGGGGGTCTCGACACCGCGCGTGACGCGGTGGCAGGGGGTGAGCAGCGGGATCGGGTTGGCGCCGTAGCCGTGGCCGATGTCCCGCGCGGGCAGCTCCAGGCCGAGGTTGCTGTACGAGCGGTGGCGCCCGTACGGGATCAGGCCGACCGCGCGCAGGGCCCCGGCGAGCGGCGCCGAGAGGGCCGACCAGTCCAGGGGGGAGGTGAAGCGCGTCAGCTCGCCCGAGAAGAAGCGCTCGAGCTCCTCGATGGCCGTGCGCACGTGCGCGCGGGCGGCCTCGCCGCCGCGCCGGCTCGAGGCGCGCGCGCTCATCTCCGCGAAGTCGCCGTGCTCCTCGAAGGCCAGCCGCACCAGGCCGTCGGCGCTCGCCGCGAGCTGGAGCTCCCCGAGCGGGCCGTCGGTCGCGCAGTACGCGACGCCGGAACGGTCGAGCATCCCGGGGACGGGCTCGGGCTCGCGCATGCTGCGCGCGCCCGCCGCAAGCCCCCGCTGGTAGTCGGCGCACTCGGCGCACACGCCCTCCAGCCGCGTCTCGACGCGCTCGACGGTGAAGCCACGACGGACCCGCGGGGGTCGTTTCGAGCACGCCGTTCGAGGTCGAAGTGGCGCAGGCAGACCCGGCAGCGGAAGTGGTCGTGCGGCGCCGCGTTGGTCTCGTAGCGCACCGGCTCGGCCGCGCCGATCGCGCCCAGCAGGCCGAGCTCCGTCAGCTCGGCGAGCGTCGAGTAGACCGTCGCGCGGCTCAGGTCCGGGTGCGTCTGCACCGCGCGGGCGTGGACCTCGTCGGCGGAGAGGTGCTCGGCGGAGCCGCCCTCGAACGCCGCGAGGATCGCCCGTCGCTGGGGCGTGCTCCGCAGTCCATGGCTCCTGAGCATGTCCCCGGGATCCGGGGCGGCCGACGACATCTACCCATTGTGGCGTGCGCGTGGGTTCGCGTGGGTAGCTTCTTCGGACATTGTCCTATCTAGGAGGAAATACCTCATGATCATGCGCCTCGATCGGCTGCAGACCGAGCTCCCGCCCCCGTCCGAGCCCGATCCCGTCGGCGCCGCCGCCGTACAGGAGCTCCTCGGCGGCAAGTTCGGCGAGATGTCGACCTTCATGAACTACACGTACCAGTCGTTCAACTTCCGCGCGCGGCAGCAGGCGCGCCCGTTCTACGACCTCCTCGCGAGCATCGCGGCCGAGGAGTTCGGCCACATCGAGCTGGTCTCGACGGCCATCAACACGATGCTCACCGGTGCCGCCGACGGCGAGCCCGGCGTCTCCGGCTCCCTCGCCGGCGTCAAGGGCGCGCCGAACCCCCAGCAGTTCATCGGCGGCGGCGCGGCCGCTCTGGTGCAGGACTCCAACGGCAAGCCGTGGAACGGCGACTACGTCACCGCCACGGGCGATCTGGTCGAGGACCTCACGCACAACTTCTTCCTCGAGACCGGCGCGCGCAACAACAAGCTCAAGGTCTACGAGATGGTCGAGCATCCGGCGGCCCGCGCGCTGACCGGCTACCTGCTGGTCCGCGGCGGCGTCCACCAGGTCGCCTACGCCCGCGCGGTCGAGAACCTGACCGGCGTCGACCTCATGAAGCTGTTCCCCTCGCCGCGGATCCCGACCGACAAGATCCCGGAGTGCCAGCCGCACATCAAGCGCGGCGAGCACCTGAAGCTCTACCGCTTCTCGCCGAGCGACTTCCTGGAGATCGGCGCCGTGTTCAACGGCCCGCACCCGGAGACGGGCGAGGAGCTCACGGTCGCCGAGGAGGCGCACCCCGAGGGCGCGCCGGCGTTCGACCTGCCCCCGCAGCCCGCCGTGTTCGCCCCCGGCCCGTTCCCGGAGGAGGTCGCCGAGATCGCCCAGCGTCTGCGCAAGGCCGCCGGGCTCCCCGACGAGCCGACCGGCGTGGTCGCCAACGACAACGGCGCCAACGGCGTCGTGGGCAAGGTCAAGGAGGCCATCAGCTGATGGCCGAGCTGACCAAGCTCGAGAGCAAGCTGGCCGAGGTCCTCGGCCTCGCCGGGGCGGCGAAGGACGCCGCCGACACGGTGAAGGGCATGCTCGATCCGGACGAGGAGCGCTTCGGCGCGACCCTCGACCGGATGAAGGAGGAGGCCGCCGAGACCGAGGAGCGGACCACGGCGGTCGTCTCCGGCTTCGACGGCAAGAAGACGGCCATCACCGAGGAGGCCCGCACCGTCCGCGCCGACGTGCGCGAGATGATGCAGACCTACCTGGAGGGCGAGGACGAGGCGCTCGACGGGTTCGAGTTCCTCACGATGTCCGAGGCCGGGGAGGTCGGGCACTGGGCGATCCTGCGCAAGCTCAACGAGCGCGCCGGGATCGCGGAGGTGCGCGAGCTCACCGACTGGGCGGTCCCGATCCAGGAGGACCACCTCAAGCTCGTGCTGGAGAGCTCGCTGGAGCTCGCCGGCCAGGAGGATCCCTCCGAGCCGGCCTAGATCGTGACGGTGGGGCCGCCTCCGGGCGGCCCCGCTATCCCGCGCGCAGGTAGTCCACGACCATGTCGCCGAGCATCTGGCGGTAGCGGTCGCGCAGGCGCGGGTCGGTGAGGTCGCGGTCGAAGATCGCGCCGAACGTGTGGCGGTTGGCCATGCGGAACACGCAGAAGGCGCTGATCATCATGTGCAGGTCGACGGCGTCGATGTCGCGCGTGAAGGTGCCGTCGCGGCGCCCGCGCTCGAGGATCCGCTCGATCAGCTCGATGGCCGGGGTGTTCACGCCCGCGAAGTCCTCCCGCCCGGCGAGGTGCTCGGCGAGGTGGATGTTCTCGATCGCGACCAGCCGGCTGAAGTCGGGGTGCGACTCCTGGTGGTCGAAGGTCAGCTCCGCGAGCCGGCGGATCGCCGCGGCCGGCTCGAGGTGGTCGACGTCGATGCTCTGCTCGGCGGCGCGGATCTCCGCGTAGGCGCGCTCGAGCACGGCGACGAACAGCTGCTCCTTGCCGCCGTAGTAGTAGTAGATCATCCGCTTGGTGGTGCGGGTGCGCTCGGCGATCTCGTCGATGCGCCCCCCGGCGAACCCCCGGTCGGCGAACTCCCGCGTGGCCACGTCGAGGATCTCCTTGCGCGTGCGGTCCGCGTCTCGCTGGAGCGTTCCTCGGCCCACGGGCCGCATCGTAGAGGTTTGACCGATTCCTCCTCGGGAAGTAACGTACTAGTTCGTACATTGCGACCTGGGGAGGGAGCTGCTTGCGAGGGACGTACACCGTCGGGCTGATCGGCGCGGGCATCGGGGAGTCGCTGAGCCCCGCGCTGCACGAGCGCGAGGCAGCGCTGCTCGGGCTCGACTACGCCTACAAGCTGTTCGACCTCGACGAGCTGGACCGGCCGCCCGAGGACATCGGCGCGCTCGTCCGCGACGCCGTCGAGCAGGGCTTCAGCGGGTTGAACGTCACCCATCCGTGCAAGCAGCTGGTGGTCGCCGAGCTCGACGAGCTCTCGCCCGAGGCGAAGGCCATCGACGCCGTCAACACCGTCGTGTTCGACGGGAGCCGCCTCGTGGGGCACAACACCGACACCACCGGGTTCCGCGCCGCGTTCGCGCGCGGCCTCGCCGGCGCGGCGACCGACCGCGTCGTGCTGCTGGGCGCCGGCGGCGCGGGCGCCGCGGTCGGTCACGGGCTCGACACCGGCCGCGTCACCGTGCTCGACGCCGACGCGGACCGCGCGCGGGAGCTCGCGGAGCGCCTCGGCGGCGAGGCGGCGCCGCTCGACGAGCTCGGCGAGCACCTCGCCGACGCCGACGGGCTGATCCACGCCACGCCGACCGGGATGGCCGCCTACCCGGGGACCGCGGTCCCCGCCGAGCTCCTGCACGAGGGGCTGTGGGTCGCCGAGGTCGTCTACATGCCGATCGAGACGCAGCTCATCGCGGATGCCCGCGCGGCGGGCTGCCGGACGCTCGACGGCGCCGCCATGGTCGCGCTGCAGGCGGCGGGCTCGCTCGAGCTCATCACGGGCGTCGAGCCCGACCGCGACCGGATGCTGCGACACGTCGAAGAGCTGATCACCGGCCGCCGCCAGGCGGCCTGAACAGGGGGAGGAGCGCCATGGCCACCGAAAGCACGCTGACCGAACCACCGCCGCCGAGCGAGACCGGCCGCGACCTGCGCGGGTTGAACACTCCGGTCGAGAAGGAGCTGCCCGAGGCCGCGCCGCTGCGCAAGCTGATCGGCCCGAGCATCATCCTCGTCGGCGTCGGGGTCGCCAGCGGCGAGTACATCCTCTACCCCTACATCGCCTCCAAGGCGGGCCTGGTGTTCCTGTGGGCCGCCTTCGTCGGCGTCGCCGTCCAGTTCTTCGTGAACATGGAGATCGAGCGCTACACGCTGGCGACCGGCCAGACCGCGATCACGGGCTTCTCGCGGCTGTGGAAGCCGTGGGCGCTGATCCTGGTGCTGATGGCGCTCCTGGCGACCTCGTGGCCGGGCTGGGCGACAAGCGCCGCGACCATCGCGACGTTCGCGTTCGGCGGCGGCAACCCGACCACGATCGCGATCATCGCGCTGCTGGCGATCGGGATCACGCTGACCAGCTCCCCGGTCGTCTACAAGACCGTCGAGAGCCTCGAGTTCCTCAAGGTCGGCGCGCTGCTGATCTTCCTCGCGATCGCCGTGTTCGCGGCGATCAGCTCGACGGCGTACAAGGACACGACGGACGTGGTCACGAGCTTCGGCAGCTTCCCGGGGTCGATCGACCTCGCGATCCTCGTCGGCGCCCTGGCCGCGGCGGGCGCGGGCGGAGCGAACAACCTCGTGCAGAGCAACTGGATCCGCGACAAGGGCTTCGGCATGGGCAAGTACGCGCCCCGCATCACCTCGCCGGTCACCGGCGAGGAGGAGGCCGCCCCGTCGGGCCAGTGCTACTCGTTCCCCGCCGACGAGGCCAACATGTCCCGGTGGCACGTGTGGTGGAAGCGCGCGAACCTCGAGCAGTTCGTGTCGTTCGCCGTCATCGCCGCTGCTGTCGATCGCCGTCTTCTCGCTGATCGCCTACTCCACCGTGTTCGGGAACCCGGACCTCCCGGACGAGAGCGGCTTCGACTTCATCGCGCTGGAGGCGTCCGTGCTCGACGACCGGGTCGGCGACTGGTTCGGCACGATGTTCCTCGCGATCGGCGCCGTCAGCCTGTTCGCGGCGGCGCTGGGGATCATCGACTACGTGTCGCGCCTCGTGGCCGACGTCCTGCGGGTGGGCTACGTCAGCGAGAGCCGGCGCTGGACCGAGAGCCGGCTCTACTTCGCCGTCGTCTGGCTGATGATCGTGTTCGGGTGCGCGATCCTGCTGGCCGGCTTCGACCAGCCGCTCGTGCTGGTGACGATCTCGACCGTGCTCGGCGGGTTCATCATGTTCGTCTACTCGTGCCTGCTGGTGGTCACGAACCGCCGCTACCTGCCGGACGAGCTCAAGCTGCGCGGCTACCGGCTGGCGATCATGGCGTTCGCGATCGTGCTGCTCGGCACCACCTCGGTGATCGTGGGGGTCGACCAGTTCGGCAACCTCCTGTGAGGCGCCACTCGATCGCGACCGTCTGCCTCAGCGGCACGCTCGAGGACAAGCTCGCGGCGGCCGCCGCCGCGGGCTTCGGCGAGGTGGAGCTGTTCGAGCCCGACCTGATCGCCTCGCTCGCTGAGGCCGGCGGAGGTGCGCGAGCTCGCGTCCGGCCTCGGGCTGCGGATCGGGCTCTACCAGCCGTTCCGCGACTTCGAGGGGGTCGGCGAGGACCAGCTGCGCGCGAACCTCCGTCGCGCGCGGCGCAAGTTCGAGGTGATGCGAGGAGCTGGGCGCGGACCTGCTGCTGGTCTGCTCGAACGTCTCCGAGACCGCGATCGACGACGACGCGCTGGCCGCCGCCCAGCTCCGCTCGCTGGCGGAGCTGGGCGCCGAGCACGGCGTGCGGATCGCCTACGAGGCGCTCGCGTGGGGCCGCCACGTCCACGACTACGAGCACGCGTGGCGGATCGCGGCAGCCGGCGACCACCCGAACCTGGGCACCTGCCTGGACTCGTTCCACATCCTCTCCCTCGGCGCCGACCCGAGCGGCATCCGCGACATCCCGGGGGAGAAGATCTTCTACCTCCAGCTCGCCGACGCCCCGCAGCTGGTGATGGACGCGCTGCAGTGGAGCCGCCACTACCGCTGCTTCCCGGGCCAGGGCGGCTTCGACCTCCCGGCGTTCCTCGGCCACGTGGAGGCGGCCGGGCTACGAGGGGCCGCTCTCGCTGGAGGTCTTCAACGACGTCTTCCGCCAGGCCGACCCGGAGCGGATGGCCGTCGACGCGCGGCGCTCGCTGCTGCTGCTCGAGGAGGCGGCGGGCACGGCGGAGCTGCCGGCCGCCGCGCGGCTGGACGGCTACGCGTTCACCGAGCTCGCGGTCGCGCCGGAGGCGGCCTCGGGGGTCGAGCGGCTGCTGATCGCGATGGGCTTCCGCCACGCCGGCCACCACCGCACCAAGGCCGTCCAGCTGTGGCGCCACGGCGCCACGCACATCCTCGTCAACCACGAGGAGGCGGCCGGGCCGCGGGTGGCGGCGATCGCCGTCGAGAGCGCGGACCCGATCCGCTCGGCGAGGCGGGCGGAGGAGCTGCTCGCGCCGCTGCTGCCGCGCGACCGCGGGCCCGACGAGGCCGACCTGTCGGCGATCGCCGCGCCCGACGGCACGTCGGTGTTCTTCTGCCGCACCGACGTCGCGCGGCGGCTGGCTCGGCGACTTCCTGACCGCCGGCCCGCCGGGGCCGGTGGCGGCCGAGATCGGCGGCATCGACCACGTCGCGCTCTCGCAGCCGTTCGACTACTTCGACGAGGCGGCGCTCTTCTACCGGTCGGTGCTCGGGCTGCAGCTCCAGGCGGGTGACGAGCTCGCCGCGCCCGAGGGCCTGGTGCGCAGCCGCGCGGCCCGCAGCGCGGACGGGAGCGTGCGCTTCGCGCTGAGCGTCCCGGTGGTGGGCACCGGCGACCTCGAGGACCAGCACGTCGCGCTGGCCTCCGAGGACGTGTTCGCCGCCGCGCGGGCGATGCGCGACCGCGGCGTGCCGCTGCTCGAGGTGTCGGGCAACTACTACGACGACCTCGCCGCCCGCACCGACCTCGGCCCGACGACCATCGGGCGGATGCGGGAGCTGGGGATCCTCTACGACGCGGACGCAGGCGGCGGGGAGCTGCTGCACTTCTACACGCGGCGCGCGGGACCGGGGCTGTTCTTCGAGGTCGTCGAGCGCCGCGGGGGCTACGACGGCTACGGGGTGGCCCCGCAGCGGTAGCGTCCGGGCCATGGCCTCGCCGTGGCCCGCCACCGATCCCACGCCCGCCGAGGTCGCCGCGTTCGCGGCCGCAGAGCCGCGGGCGCTGTGGATGGACGCCGCCCGCCCCCAGGACGCGCGGCCCGCGCTGATCGGCTCCACCGAGGCCGACCTGTGCATCGTCGGCGGCGGCTTCACCGGGCTGTGGGCGGCGCTGCACGCCAAGGCCGACGACCCCGGCCGCGACGTCGTGCTGCTCGAGGGCGAGACGGCCGGCTTCGGCGCCAGCGGCCGCAACGGCGGCTTCGCCGTCGCGTCGCTCACCCACGGCATCGCCAACGGGCTGGCGCGCTTCGCCGGCGAGATGGAGGCGCTGGAGCGGCTGGGACTCGAGAACTTCGAGGGCATGAAGGCCGACCTCGCGCGCCACGGGATCGACTGCGACCTCGAGGAGACGGGCGAGCTGATGGTGGCGGTCGAGCCGCACCAGGAGGAGTGGCTGGGGGAGGAGGCCGATCTGCTGCGCCGGCACGGGCACGACGTCGAGCGGCTCGACCTGGCGGGCGTCCGGGCGCACGTCGCCTCGCCGACCTACCTGGGCGGGTTGTGGGACCGCACGGGGGCGGCGACGCTCGATCCGGGCAAGCTCGCCGCCGGCCTCCGCGACGCGGTGGTACGCGCCGGCGTGCGCGTCTATGAACACACACCCGCGAGCGCGCTCGAGCCGGGCGGCGACGCGGTGACCGTCGTCGCCGCGCAGGGGCGCGTGCGCGCCCGCCGCGTCCTGCTCGCCACCAGCGCGTTCCCGCCGCTGGTGCGCGCGATCCGCCGCTACGTCGTCCCGGTCTACGACTACGTGCTCGCCACCGAGCCGCTCGGCGACCGGATGCGCCGAGGTGGGGTGGGAGAACCGCCAGGGCATCGGCGACATGGGCAACCGCTTCCACTACTACCGCCGCACCGCCGACGACCGGATCGTGTTCGGCGGCTACGACGCGGTGTGGCGCTACGGCGGCCCGACCGGCCCCGAGCACGACGTCCACGAGGCCACCTTCGGCCGGCTCTCGCAGCACTTCTTCGCCACCTTCCCGCAGCTCGAGGGCGCGCGCTTCACCCACCGGTGGGGCGGGGCGATCGACACCTGCAGCCGCTTCTCCGTGTTCTTCGGGACCGCCCACGACGGGCGCGTCGCCTACGCGACCGGCTACACGGGGCTCGGCGTGGTGGCCACGCGGTTCGGCGGCCGCGTGGCGCTCGACCTGCTCGACGGCCGCCGCACCGAGGCCACCCAGCTGCGCTACGTGCGGCGCAAGCCGGTGCCGTTCCCGCCCGAGCCGGTGCGCACGCGCGGTGATCCAGATGACCCGCAACCGCCTCGCCGCCGCCGACCTCGCCGAAGGGCGCCGCGGGCTGTGGCTGCGCACGCTCGACCGCCTCGGCCTGGGGTTCGACTCGTAAGCGTTTGACCTATTCGGCGCCGGGTACGTCCCCACGCACTTTCTGCGGAGGGAGGACCGCATGGTGCGGAAGAAGATCGGGCTCATCGGGGGCGCGGCGGCGTTCGCCGTCTACATGGCCTACATCCTGATCACGGCGACCACCCCGTGGCTGGACGGGGACGTCGGCGGGATCGGGCTGGCGTACATCGGCGGCTTCGTGGTGGTGCTGATGGCGTTCGCCGCCACCTGCGCGTACGCGACGTGGGCCAACCGCCGCGAGGACGCGGCGACCGGGAAGCGCTGACGTGGACGCCCTCACGCTGATCATCGTCGGCGCCCTGATCGCGTCGACGCTCGCCATCACCGCCTACGCCTCGCGGGTCAACAAGGACGCCGGCGACCACTACGTCGCCGGGCGCCGGATCGGCGGCGTCGTCAACGGCTTCGCGCTGGCGGGCGACCAGATCTCCGCCGCGTCGTTCCTGGGCGTCGTCGGCGCCGTCGCGCTGGGCGGCTTCAACGGCTTCTACCTCGCGATCGGGATCCCGGTCGCGTACCTGCTGACGCTGCTGCTGATCGCGGAGCCGCTGCGCAACCTCGGCCGCTACACGCTCGCCGACGCCGTCAACGCCCGCTTCGAGAGCCGCGGGCTGCGCGCCGGGATCGCCTCCTCGACGCTCGTGATGACCGTCATCTACATGGTCCTGCAGTTCATCGGCGCCGGGCTGATCGCCGGGCTGCTGCTGGACGTCAGCTTCGGGCTCGCGGTCGTCGTGCTGGGCGTCCTGATGATCCTCTACACGGTGCTCGGCGGCATGGTCGCGACGACCTACATCCAGGTCTTCAAGACCGCGCTGCTGGCCACGATGGTGCTCGCCGTGTTCGTGGTGGCGATCTCGCGGACGGGCTGGAACCCGATCGGGCCGATGATCGACGCGACCGACAACTTCGGCCCGAAGGTCATCACGCCCGACCGCTCGGACGCCACCGCGAACTTCAACAACATCTCCCAGTGCATCGGGCTCGCGCTCGGGATCATGGGGCTGCCGCACGTGATGCTGCGCTTCCTGACCGTGCGCGACGCGCGGGCGGTGCGGACGTCGTCCGTCGTCTCCAACGCCATCTTCAGCGTCTTCTTCCTGATGCTGCCCATCTTCGGCTACGCCGCGCTCAACGAGGTCGGCCGCGGAGCGGATCGTCGCCGACAACCCGGCCGGCAACGTCGCCGGGCCGCGGCTGGCGGAGGTGATCGGCGGCGACCTGCTGTTCGCGCTGGTCGCCGGCATCACGATCGCGACGATCCTCGCCGTCATGGCGGGGCTGGCCATCGCGGCCTCGGGCGCCGTCGCGCACGACCTCTACACGACCGTGCTCAAGCGCGGCGACGTCACCCCGCGCCAGCAGCTGATCGTGGGCCGGCTGGCGGCCGCCGGGGGTGGCGGTCATCGCGATCCTGATCTCGTTCGGGACCAAGGACCTCAACATCGCCGCGTTCGGCAACGTGGCGTTCGCGATCGGGGCGAGGCACGACGATGCCGGTGCTCTGTTGAGCTTCTACTGGCGCGGCTTCAACCGTACGGGCGCGATCGCGGGCGTCGTCGGCGGCCTGGCGATCTCGCTCGGGCTGACCATCATCGGGCCGCCCGTGCTCGGCGAGGGCGGGGCGATCTTCCCGCTCCGGTGCCCGCCATCGTCTCGGTCCCCGCCGGGTTCCTGTGCGCGTACCTGGGCACGATCGCCGGCCGCGGGCAGCCGCGCGGGCGGCGGCATGCCCTACGACGAGTTCGAGGCGCGGGCGTTCCCGCCCCCCGGCACGCCGCCCGCCGATTTCACCGACGAGCCCGCGCTCGAGCGCGAGCGCGAGCCGGAGCCGGTCGCCTGATCAGTCCCCGCCGGGCACGACGAGCACCGGGAGGTCCGCGTTGTGGACGAGCCCGGCGGAGTTGGAGCCCAGCAGCGCGAGCATGCCGCCGCCGTTGGAGCCGCTGACGACGACGGCGGCTCCGCGTTCGCGCGCCACGGCAAGCAGCCCGCGCCAGGGCAGGCCGTCGGCCTCCACCGCCTCCGGCGTGGCCGCCAGCCCGGCGCCGGTCGCCAGTTCGGCGCCGTCGCCGGCGATCCCGGCGTGGATGCCGCGGTAGTAGTCGTCGAGGTCGCGCGTCATCTCGCGGATCTCCTCCACGGGCACGGAGGCGAGCAGCCGCCCGGCCCGGCTGTGGAGGATCGCGGACTCCCACACGGTCACGACCAGCGCGGCGCGGTCGGGGAGCAGCCGGGCCGCCGCCTCGATCGCGGCCTTCGAGGGGTCCGAGCCGTCGAAGCCGATCACGGCCGGGCCGCCCTCGCCGCCGCCGCCGTCGGGCACCACCAGCACCGGGCGCCCGGCGTGGTGCAGCAGCGCGGACGAGGTCGAGCCGAGGAAGGCGCGCGAGAGGCCGCTCTGCCCGCGCGAGCCGCACACGATCACGTCCGCGCCGATCTCCTCCGCCACCCGCCGGATGGCCCGCCACGGGCTGCCCGGCTCGTCCACCATGCGCGGCCTGGCGTCCAGCCCGGCCGCGGTGGCGCGCTCGGTGCCCTCCGTGACGGTGGCGAGCGCGATCGCGGCCGTCTCCTTGTCCAGCGCGGCGGCGCCCTCGGAGATGACCGCGTCGGGCACGGCGATGCGGGCGGAGGCCGACACCTCGACCAGCCGGAGCGGGTCCTTGCGGACGGTCAGCACGACCGCGCCGGCGCCGGGGAACAGCGCCCCCGCGGCGTGCGTGGCCGCCTCGGCGGCCGGCGAGCCGTCGTCGGCGAGCAGGAGCGAGAGCGTCATGGGCTGCAACGGTACGGCTTCACCGGCACAGGCGCTGGAGCGCGACGAGCGCGCCCTCCGGGTCGGCCGGGATCGCGTTCAGCGCCGCGGCCGCCTCGTGCACCTCGCCCACGGTCCCGGCGCGCTCGGCGGCGAAGCGGGCCAGCCAGCGCAGTGCGGCGCGCTCGAAGCGCTCCGGCTCCGTGGCCCGGATCGCCATGCAGACGCACAGCGCGTCACCGAGGTCCACGCGCGGCAGGTCCTTCGCCGCCCCGCGGATGATCATGAGGTTGCCCGTCTTCAGCGCGCGCTGGAACCGGGCGTAGGGTGATCCGTCGCTGGACACGAACGTATGTTCGCATGTCGTGGCGGCTCAGCGCGGGCGGCGCATGTCGAACAGCTCCCGGACGACGGTGTACCCGCCCAGGTAGCCGCAGCGCGCGATCGGCTCGATCGCCGCCGTGTCGACGATCCCGTCGCCGTCGACGAACCGCTCGTCCAGGTGCACGCCGACGACCTGCCCGACGACGAGGAACTGGTCCGCCGGGTTGCCGTCGACGTCGCGCAGCTCCGCGGTGTGGACCACGCGGCACTCCATCGCGCACGGCGTGGCCGCCACCCGCGGCGGCGCGACGATCCGCGAGGGCGCCGTCTCCAACCCGGCGTGCTCGAACTCGTTCTCGCCGCGCGGCAGCGACGCCGAGCTGGCGTTCATGGCCTCGCGCAGCCCCCAGGTGGCGAGGTTCCACACGAACTCGGCGCGTTCGCCGGCGAACGTCGCCGAGTGCTTGGCGCCCGTGCTCGAGAAACCCAGCATCGGCGGTCCCTCGCCGACCGCGTTGAAGAACGAGTACGGCGCCAGGTTCACCGCGCCGTCCTCGCTCACCGTGGAGATCCAGCCGACCGGGCGCGGCGCGACGAGCGCCTTGAACGGGTCGTGGGGGAGGAGCGAGCGGTCGCGCTCGTGGGGCTCGTAGAAGATCACGCCGGTGGGAGTACCCCGAAATGCCGCCGCGGCGCGTAGTGGGTATCAGTGCCTCGATGGCGGCCCGGCGGGGGTTGACGAATCGGTCGAGCGCTTCGGCTACCGGCAGGAGCTGCGGCGGGAGCTGTCGTTCCGCGACCTGCTCGTCTACGGGCTGATCTTCATGGTCCCGATCGCGCCGTTCGGGATCTTCGGCAGCGTCTACAGCGGCTCGGGCGGGATGGTCGCGCTCGCCTACGTGGTCGGCGGGTCGGGATGGCGTTCACCGCTCTCTCCTACGCCGAGATGGCGCGCGCGTTCCCGATGGCGGGCTCGGTCTACACGTACGCCGGCCGCGGCCTGCACCCGAGCGTCGGCTTCATCGCGGGCTGGCAGATCCTGCTCGACTACGTGCTCGTTCCCGCGCTGCTGTACGTCGTCGGCGCGGTGGCGCTGCACTCGTTGGTGTCCGAGATCCCGGTGTGGCTGTGGGTCGTGTTCTTCGTGGCCGTGAACACCGTGGTCAACTCGCTCGGGATCCAGTTCACGGCGCGCTTCAACATCGGGATGCTGATCGCCGAGCTGATCGTGCTGGCGCTGTTCTGCGTGATCGGGGTGGGCGCGCTGCTGTCCGGGCGAGGGCCAGGGCTTCTCGTTCGACCCGCTCTACAACCCCGACACGTTCTCGGTCGGGCCTCGTGTTCTCGGCGGTCTCGATCGCCGTGCTGTCGTTCCTGGGCTTCGACGGGATCTCGACGCTGGCCGAGGAGAACCGCGAGGGCGCGCGGCGGATCGGCCGGGCGATGCTCGTGGCCCTGGCCATCGTCGGCGTGCTGTTCGTCGTGCAGACGTGGATCGCGGCGCTGCTCGTGCCCGACCCGGAGGGGCTGATCGCCGAACGGCGACCCGGAGGGCACCGCGTTCTACGACGCCGCGGAGGTCGCCGGCGGGCACTGGCTGAACGTGCTGACGGCGGTGGCGACCGCGATCGCGTGGGGGATCGCCAACGCGCTCGGCGGCCCAGGCGGCGACCTCGCGGCTGCTGTACGCGATGGCGCGCGACCGCCAGCTCCCGCACTTCCTCGCGCAGCATCAGCGAGACGCCGCCGCGTGCCGGTGAACGCGACGCTGCTGGTGGCCGTCGTGTCGCTCGGCGTGGGGATCTGGATGTCCGAGCGCGACGACGGCATCACGACGCTCTCGACGCTGGTCAACTTCGGCGCGCTGAGCGCGTTCCTGCTGCTGCACCTGTCGGTGCTGCGCCACTACGGGATGCGCCGCGCCGGCGTGCGCGCTCGACCCGTGGCGCCATCTCGTCGCCCCGGCGACCGGAGCCGTGATCATCGGCTACGTGATGATCAAGGCGGACGTGGCGGCGAAGACGGTGGGCCTGATGTGGCTCGGGACCGGCATCGTGGTGCTGGCCGTCTTCCACCTCAGCGGGCGCGCACCGCAGCTCGCCGGCTCGACCAGACGTAGCGGCCTGTTTGAATGGCCCCCCGCATGCCGCGGAGGGTGACCGTCGATCTCACCGTCCTCCGCGAGTCACGCGACCTGCGGCTGGTCGTCATCGGCGAGGGGATCTCGGGCCTCGGGACGCAGGCCGCCCTGGTCGCGATCCCGTTCCAGATCTACGTCCTGACGCACTCCGCGGCGCTGGTCGGGCTGCTGGGCGTCGTCGAGCGCGTGCGGCTGATCACCGCTCGCTGCTCGGCGGCGCGGCCGCCGCCCGCGTCGACCGGCGGCGCGTGCTGCTGCTCGCGCAGGTCGTGGTGGCCGCCGTGCGCCGCCACGCTGGCGGCCACGACGTTGCTCGGGCCACCGTCCGTGCTCGGTCGTGTTCCTGCTGGCCGGCGCGCTGGCGGGCGGCGGCGGCGGTCGACAACGTCGACGCGCACGGCGGTCGTGCCGGCGCTCGCGCGGGCCGGAGCGGTTACGGGCGGCGCTGTCGATCTCGTTCGGCCTGCAACCAGGTGTGCGCGGTGGTCGGGTCCGGGGTCGGGCGGGCTCCTGATCGCCGCGTGGGGCATCGGCACCGCCTACGTGGTGCTGCTGACCGGCTTCCTGGTCACGATCGTGATCACCGTTCCTCCTGAAGCCGATGCCGCCGCTGCACGGCGACGGGCTCCCCGTGCTGCGTTCGATCGCCGAGGGCCTGAAGTTCGTTCGGCGCAACAACGCGCTCGTCGGGTCGTTCGCCATCGACCTCGCGGCGATGACGTTCGGGATGCCGCGCGCGCTGTTCGCCGTGCTCTCCCTGACGCGTCTACGACGCGGGGGCGGCGGGCACGGGCCTGCTCTACGCGTCGGTCTCGGCGGGCGCGACCATGGCGGCGCTGACCACCGGCTGGCTCGAGCACGCGAACCGGCTCGGGCGGATCGTGATCGTCTCCGTGTGCGTGTGGGGTCTCGCGATCGCGGCGGCGGGCCTCGTCCCCTCCCTGTGGATCGCCGCCGGGCTGCTGGCGGTGGCCGGCGCGGCGGACTCGGTCAGCGCGGTCTGCCGCTCGACGATCAACCAGACCGTCACGCCGGAGCCGATGCGCGGGCGCATGTCGTCGGTGTTCATGCTCGTGGTGACGAGCGGCCCGCGGCTCGGGGACGTCGAGGCGGGCCTCGTGGCCTCGGTGACCTCGGCCGGCTTCGCCGGTCGCGTCGGGCGGGCTCGCCTGCCTCGCCGCCGCCGGACTCGTCGTGCTCGCCTTTCCCTCGCTGGCCGCCTACGACGGCCGCCACGTCGAGCCCGTCTAGCGACTTCGGTAGGGGGTCGGTATCGACCGACGGCCGTCGCCGGGGCGCTCGCGACGGCCGAGGATTGGTGGCATGACCGCACGCCTCTTCTCCCACGCGCTGTTCGGCGCGTTCGCCGGCTTCTGGATCGCCCGCGCCCTGTTCAAGTGGATCCTCGACGTGAACGGGACGCACCTGCTCGTGCTGCTGCTCGCCGCCGCCGTGGCCGGCCTGATCTTCGGGGTCGCCGCCGAGCGCGAGTCGCGCTCGGACTAGGCCATCGCCAGCCAGCCGGACGGGCCAGTCGTCGAAGCGCCGGTAGATGCTCGTGCCGAGGCGCTCGATGTCGGCGCCGTAGACGTGGATCGAGATCGTGGGCTCGTCGCCGACGGCGGTCACGTCGTGGATGTAGACGCCGACCACGCACCAGGAGACGTGGTCGTGGATCGGGGGAGGAGTTCATCCCACACCAGACGGGCGCGCCGCCGCTTTATTCCCCTGTGGGACGCTGCCTGGATGCGTCCCACGCTGTACGAGTTCGCCGGCGGAGAGCCGGCCTTCCTCGCCCTCGCCGCCGCCCACCACGCGCGCTGCCTCGCGGATCCCGAGCTCAACCATCCGTTCACGCGTCCGGACCAGCATCCGCAGCACGTCGAGCGGCTCGCCGCCTACTGGGCGGAGTCGCTGGGCGGCCCGCCCGCGTTCTCGCGGTCCTGCGGCGATCAGTCGGAGGTGCTGAGCATGCACGCCGGCAACGGCGACCTGGGCGACCTGCCCGACCGCTTCCTGGCCTGCTTCCTCGGCGCGCTCGACGACGCCGGGCTGCCCGCGGACCCCGCGTTCCGCGACGCGATGGGCGCGTACATGCGCTGGGCGATCGACGACGTCCTGGCCTACACGCCCGTGGGCTCCGTCGTCCCTCCGCGCGTCGCCATGCCGCGCTGGGGCTGGGACGGGCTGGAGAGCTAGAGCGCCGGCGGCGGGAAGGGCCCAGCTCGCGCTCGACCCGCAGCGCGGCGGCGAGCGCGACGTCGTCGCGCCACGGCCCGGCGACGAGCTGCACGCCGATCGGCAGCCCCTCGGGCGAGGTCCCGGCGCGCACGGTCGCGGCCGGCCAGCCGGTGAGGCTGTGCGGCGTCGTCCAGCTCGTCGGGTCCAGCTCTCCCGGGACGTTCATCGTGCCGTGCAGGCGCGCCGGGCCGCCGAACACGGGGCACACGAGGAGGTCGTAGCGCGCCGCGAAGGCGAGCATCTCGCCGCGGAAGGCGTCCCAGCGCCGCAGCAGCCGCCACAGCTCGCCCGCGCTGACGCCCTCGCCGTAGGAGCGCCACACGTCGATGGTGAGCTCGTGCCCGCCGCCCGGGTGGCGCGCCTGCTCGAGGGGGGCGCCGAGCGCCTCCGCGGCCGCCTCGACCGCCGCGACGGTCTCCGGCGTGGGGTCATCGAGCCCGTTGGCGGTCTGGACCGCGACCCGCAGGCCGCGCAGCTCGACGTCGCCGGGATCGCCGAGCGCGACCGGGGCGACGCCGCCGTCGTGCCCGTCGGGCCCGGCGACGACGCGCAGGAGCAGCGCGACGTCCTCCACGGAGCGGGCGATCGGCCCCACCTGCGTGCGCGGATCGCCGAGCGTGCCGAGCTGCCCTCGTCGTCGAGCACGCCGGTGAGCGGGACGCGGCCCGCGCTCGGCTTGAGCGAGGCGAGCCCGCAGAAGTGGGCGGGGAGGCGGGCGCTCGCGCCGGAGTCGGTCCCCAGGCCGCACGGCGAGCCCTGCGCCGCGATGATCGCGGCCTCGCCGCCGCTGCTCCCGCCCGGCGTGCGCGCGAGGTCGTAGGGGTTCGAGGTGCGGCCGTAGACGGGGTTGTCCGTCTCGATGCCGCCGCCGTACTCGGGGCAGTTCGTCTTGCCGAGCAGGATCCCGCCCGCCGCCCTGATCCGCGCGACCGCCGTCGCGTCCTCGGCCGGGACGACGCCGACGCGCTCGGGCGCGCCGATCGCCATCTCGATGCCGGCGGCCGAGAGGTTGTCCTTGACCGTGAACGGGACGCCGTGCAGCGGGCCCAGCGGCTCGGCGCGGTCGGCGGCGTCCGGCGCGCCGCGAGCGCCCGCTCGGCGTCGAGCTGCACGACGGCGTTGATCCGCCCGTTGACCGCCTCGATGCGCCGCAGGTGGGCCTCGACCACCTCGCGCGCCGACACCTCCCGCCCGGCGATCTGCCGCGCCAGAGCCGTCGCGGACGTCATCCGCCGCGGGCCGCCTCCAGCAGGGACGGCGCCAGGATCGAGTCCGCCGCCCCGGTGACCCGGAGGCCGACGATGCGGCCGTAGTGGTCGAAGTCCAGGACGACCCCGTCGAGCGCCGGGATCTGGTCGGCCTCCTCCAGCGAGCCCAGCTCCACCGAGTCGCGCACCTCCGGCGCGCCCCCGACGACCAGGGCGACGTACGCCTCGCCGCCGTCTCCCACCGTGACCTCGATCTCAGGCATGAGAGCGATGCTTCCAGATCCGCGTCAGCTCGTGAACAGCGCCGCGTACGCGTTCAGCGCCGGCTGGCCGCCGAGGTGGGCGTAGAGGACGGTCGAGCCGCGGTCGATCTCGCCGGTCGCGACGAGGTCGATCAGCCCCGCCATCGACTTCCCCTCGTAGACGGGGTCGGTGATCATGCCCTCCAGGCGCCCGGCGAGCCGGATCGCGTCCAGCGTCTGCTCGTCCGGGATGCCGTAGGTGCCGGCGTGGTAGCGGTCGTCGAGGACGATCTCGTCGTCGCGCAGGTCGCGCTCGACCCCGATCAGCGCCGCGGTGCCGCGGGCGATGCGCGCCACCTGGTCCCGGGTCTCGGCCGGCTTGGCGGAGCCGTCGATGCCGATCACGCGCCGCTCCCGCTCGCGGTCCGCGAACCCGGCGATCATCCCGGCCTGCGTGCTGCCGGTCACCGCGCAGACCACGATCGTGTCGAAGAACACGCCCAGCTCGCGCTCCTGCGCCTCGACCTCGCGCGCCCAGCTCGCGAACCCCATCCCGCCGAGCCGGTGGTCCGACGCGCCCGCCGGGATCGCGTACGGCGTGCCGCCGCGCGCCTCGACGTCGGCCAGCGCCTGCTCCCAGCTCTCCTTGAAGCCGATCCCGAAGCCGGCCTGCACCAGCCGCACGTCGGCGCCCATGATCCGGCTCAGCAGGATGTTGCCGACGCGGTCGTAGACGACGTCGGGCCAGTCGACCCAGCTCTCCTGCACGAGCACGCAGCCGAGCCCGGTGCGCGCGGCGGCCGCCGCGACCTGGCGCGTGTGGTTGGACTGCACCCCGCCGATCGAGACGAGCGTGTCGCAGCCGGTGGCGAGCGCGTCGGCGACGAGGTACTCGAGCTTGCGCGTCTTGTTGCCGCCGTAGGCGAGGCCGCTGTTGCAGTCGTCGCGCTTGGCCCACACGTCCGCGCCGCCGAGGTGGGCGGTGAGCCGCTCGAGGCGGTGCACGGGGGAGGGGCCGAAGGTCAGCGGGTGGCGGGCGAAGTCTTCGAGGGCGGCCATGGCCGGCGAGAGTACTCAGGTACATTTTCGGGAGATGGCGAAGTGCGAGCACCTCGACCAGGTCGCGATCGTCGACCCGCCGGAGAACATCGCCGGCTGCGAGGAATGCCTCAAGACCGGCGATCGCTGGGTCCACCTGCGGATGTGCCAGATCCTGCGGGAAGATCGGCTGCTGCGACTCCTCGCCGAACCGCCACGCGAGCGGCCACGCCGCTGACGAGCGAGCACCCGATCATGCGCTCGGTCGAGCCGGGCGAGGAGTGGTCGTGGTGCGTGCTGGACGAGGTGGCGTTCGTGCTCCGCGGGGCATGAGCTGGCCCGCGCTTCCCTACGCGGACTGGGAGCCGACCAAGCAGACGCTGCACCGCTACGCCCAGATCGTGGGCAAGGTCCGGATGGCGCTCGTCCCGTTCCGCAACCACTGGTGGCACGTGACGCTGTACGTGTCCGCGCGCGGGCTGACCACCGGCCCGATGCCCAACGGCGATGACACGGTCGAGATCGAGTTCGACTTCGTCGCGCACCGGCTGCGGGTGCGCTCCAGCGACGGGCGCGAGGCCGGGTTCGCGCTCCGCGACCGGCTGCCGTGCGCCGATTTCTACGCCGACCTGTTCGCGGCGCTGCGCGAGGTGGGGGTCGAGGTCGAGATCCTCGCCAAGCCCTACGACCTCGACGGCCCGGCGTTCCCGGACGACACGACCCACGACAGCTACGACGCGGACGCCGTCGAGCGCTACTGGCATGTCCTGGGGCTGACCGTCGTCGGCGCTCGACGCCTTCCGGTCGCGCTTCAACGGCAAGACGAGCCCCGCGCACCTGTTCTGGCACGGCTTCGACCTCGCCCACGCCCGCTACTCGGGGCGCCCCGCGCCGCCCATCGAGGGCGCCGACCCGGTGACGGCGGAGGCGTACTCGCACGAGGTCATCGCGTTCGGCTGGTGGCCCGGCGACAACCGCACCACGCCGTTCCCCGCCTTCTACTCCTACACGTCGCCTGAGCCGCCCGGCCTGCGCGAGCGCCCGCTGGAGCCCGCCGCCGCGGAGTGGCAGGACACGGGCAACGGATCGCTGGCGGTCCTGCCCTACGACGCCGTCCGCGAGGCCGCCGATCCCGCCGCGGAGCTATTGACCTTTTTCGAGAGCGCGTACCGCGCCGGAGCCGATGCCGCCGGCTGGGACACGGTGGCATTCCAGGCGCGCAGCCGTTAGGGTCGCCGCCGATGGACCGCACCCAGCGGCGTTTCCTGGCCATGGATGGCCGCCCTCGCGACGCTCTGCGCGCTCGCGCAGGTCGTCACGGGCTCGACCTCGCTCGTCCTCTACCTGACGCCGCTGTTCCTGCTGGTCACGCTGCTGCTCTGCGGCCGCTACCTCGGCGAGGAGCGCATCGTCGCCCACTGGGCAGGCCCCGCCCGCCCGCGGGCGCGCCGCGTCCGCCCGCGCTGGGCGCGGGTCGCCGAGCTCTCGCTCGCCTCGCTGCTGTCTCGCAGCCCGGTCCGCCGTCGCGGACCGCCCGCGCCGCTGCCGCTCGCCGCCTGAAGTCGCTGAACGCCCGCTGAGGGCGTCGGCCGGCGGCGTGCGCACGCGCACGGAGTGAGTCCCCGCCGAGAAGCAGGAGGCAGCAACCACATGAAGTTCCGTAGCCGGGCGCTGGCCCTGGCGGCCGCGACGGCCGTCCTGGCGGCGCCGCCCGCGGCCGCCCACCAGGGCGATCCCAACATGGAGTCCAAGGTCCGCTCGGTCACGCCCGCGACCGAGGGCGTGACCGTCAGCGTGCTCAACCGCGACGACCAGCTGCTGCTGGAGAACCGGTCCGGCGAGACGGTGCTGGTCGAGGGCTACGAGCGCGAGCCCTACGCCCGCGTGGCGGCGGACGGCACGGTCGAGGTCAACACCAACTCGCCCGCCTACTACCTCAACAAGGAGCGCGACGGGGAGGTCGTCGTCCCGAAGACGGCCACGAAGGACGCGCCGCCGCGCTGGCAGGAGGTCTCCAAGACCGGCCGCTTCGAGTGGCACGACCACCGCATGCACTGGATGAACAAGGGGCGGCCGCCGCAGGTCACCGACCCGGACGTCCGCAAGAAGATCTTCGACTACCGCGTGCCGATCCGGATCGGCGACCGCGCGGGCGCGATCGCCGGCACGCTGACCTGGACGCCGACGCCGGGCGGGAACGTGCCGCTGCCGGCGATCCTGATCGGCGCGGCGATCGTGATCGGCGGCTGCATCGCCGTGATCGTCGTCCGGCGGCGGCGCGAGGGCGCCAGCCGGCGCGGAGGCCTGGTGAGGCGGCTGCTGGCCATCGCCGGGCTCGCGCTCGCGGCGCTCGCCGCGTCGGCGGCCCCCGCCGCCGCGCACGCGACGCTGGAGGGCACCGTGCCCGAGCGCGGCGCGGCCGTGGACGCGGCGCCCGCGCAGATCGTGCTGCGCTTCAGCGAGCCGGTCGAGATCGCGTTCGGCGCGGTGCGGGTGTTCGACGCCGGCGGCGACCAGGTCCAGGCCGGCGAGCCCTTCCATCCGGAGGGCCGGTCCAGCGAGGTCGCGGTGAAGCTGCGCCCCCGACCTCCCGGACGGCGGCTACACGGCCACCTACCGCGTCGTCTCGGCCGACTCGCACCCGGTCAGCGGCGGCTTCGTGTTCAGCGTCGGCGACGACGCGGACGCCCAGGCGGCCAGCGTCGCCGACCTGCTCGGCGATCAGGGCGCCGGCCCGGTGACGTCGGTGGCGTTCGCGACGGCGCGGGCGGTGCAGTACGGCGCGATCGCGCTCGGGATCGGGCTCGTCGCGATCGCCGCGCTGGTGTGGCGCGGCGCGGCGGCGGAGCCGCGCACCCGCCGGCTCACGATCGCCGCGGGCGTTGCGGGCGTCCTGTCGGCGCTGGCCGCGCTGGCGCTCCAGGCCGCCACCGCGCGCGGGTCGTCGGCGTGGGCGGCGCTCGGCAGCACGCCCGACGTCCTCGACACGAGGTTCGGCGTGGTGTGGGGCGCCGGCGCGCTCGTGTGGCTCCTCGTCCTCGCGCTGCGGGCGCCCGCGCCCGCGCTTGTCCTGGCGCTGCTCCCCGGGCTCGGCGGCCACGCCGGCGTGCAGGACCCGGTGGCGGTGCTGCTGCCCGCCAACGTCCTGCACGTGCTGGCCGCCGGCGCCTGGATCGGCGGGATCGCGGTGCTCGTGTTCGCGCTGCCGGCCGCGACGCGGCGGCTCGACCCGCCCGAGCGCACGCGGCTGCTGTCCGCGACGCTGACGCGCTTCTCGACGGTCGCGCTGGTCGCCGTCGCCGCGCTGCTGGCCGGCGGGATCCTCCAGTCGCTGCTCGAGCTGCGCGCCGTTCGCGACCTGTGGGACACCGCGTTCGGCCGCGCGATCCTCGTCAAGGCCGCGCTGGTGGCGGTGCTGCTGGGGCTCGGCGCCGTCAACCGCCGCCGCGTCGTGCCGGGGCTGCGGCGCGCCGCCGAGGCCGGCGAGTCCCCCGGCGGGATCGGCGTGCTGGCGCGCCGCACGCTGCGCGCCGAGGTCGCGCTCGGCGTCGCCGCGCTGGCCGTCACCGGCGCGCTGGCCGGCTACGCGCCCGCCACGGCGCTGACCGCCGGGCCCTACTCCGGCTCGGCCAACCTCGGCCCCGCCCGCGCCGAGCTCACCGTCGAGCCCGCCCGCGCCGGCTCCAACGAGCTGCACGTCTACCTCTTCAACCGCTCCGACGGCACCCAGTACGACGCGCCGAAGGAGCTGCGCTTCGAGGCCTCGCTGCCCGAGAAGGGCATCGCGCCGGTCGTGCTGGAGGGCCGCAAGGCGGGGCCCGGCCACTACGTGATCGGCGGCGCCGCGCTCTCGCCGCCCGGCGACTGGCGCCTCGAGCTGATCGCCCGCATCACCGACTTCGACGAGCTCCGCACCACGTTCACCGTCCCGATCGAATGAAGGAGGCACCCCCGTGCGAAGAACGCTGATCGCCGCCGTCGCGGCGCTGCTGGCCGTCCCGGCCGCCGCGCAGGCGCACGTGACCATCCAGCCCACCACCGCGGCGCCGGGCGGGTTCACCCGGCTCGACGTGCGCGTCCCGAACGAGCGCGACGACGCGGGCACGACCAAGGTCGACGTCCAGTTGCCGCCCGGGTTCGTGTTCGCCTCCTACGAGCCGGTCCCCGGATGGAAGGTGAAGATGACCCGCAGCAAGCTCGACAAGCCGGTCGACGTCGGCGAGGGCTTCGAGGTCGACGAGCAGATCTCGCGCATCACCTGGAGCGGCGGGCTCATCGGGCCGGGCCAGTTCCAGGACTTCGGCCTGTCGGTCCGGATCCCCGACGGCAAGGTGGGGGACAAGCTCACCTTCAAGGCGCTCCAGACCTACGAGGGCGGAGACATCGTGCGCTGGATCGGGCCGGAGGACGCCGATCAGCCGGCGCCGACGGTCATGCTCGAGGCGGGCGAGGCCGGCGGCGGGCATGGGGCCACGGCGCAGGCCGGCCCGCAGGCCACCTCGGACGCCGCCCCGCCGGCGGGCGAAGGCGGTGGCTCGGACACCCTGGCGGTGATCGCGCTCGTCGTCGGCGCACTCGGGCTGCTCGCGGCGCTCGCCGCGCTGGCCACGACGCGCCGTCGCGAGCGGGTGGCGGCATGAGGCGCCTCGCCGCCGCCGCGGTCACCGCCGCGGTCCTCGCCATGCCCGCCACCGCCGCCGCCCACGTCGGGATCGAGCAGCTACTCGCCCAAGCCGGGCAGCCGCAGCGCGAAGTCCCTCACGCGGGTCAAGGTCACCTTCGACGCCCGCGTGACCGACGCGAAGCTGACCGTCGTCCGCGGCGCCGAGACGGTCAGCCGCGGCGACGGGACCGTCGTCAAGCGCAAGCGCCAGGTGCGCGTCCGGCTGCGCTCCGGCCTCCGGGCGGGGCGCTACACGGGCACCGTCCGCTGGCTCAGCCCCGACGGCCACATCCAGAGCAAGAGCTGGACCTTCCGACTCCGATGAACCCAACAAGGAGAACCACCATGCGCACCCCCGCACTGGCCGCCGTCGTGGCGGTCGCCGCCCTGGCGGCACCCGCCGCCGCCCAGGCCCACGTGACGATGAACCCGAGGGAGGTCACGCCGGGCTCGTTCTCGGTCATGACCGTCCGCGTGCCCAACGAGCGCGACAACAAGGGCACGGTCAAGGTCGACGTGCGCTTCCCGGACGGCTTCTACACGCTCTCCTACAAGAAGGTGCCGGGCTGGAAGGCGAAGATCACGCGCGAGAAGCTCGACAAGCCCGTCGACCTCGAGGGCTTCAAGGTCGACGAGCAGATCACCCGGGTCGTCTGGACCGGCAACCCGCGCAAGGGCGGGATCATCAAGCCGGACCAGTTCGAGGAGTTCCCGATCTCGGTGCGGGTCCCGGAGGGCGATCCCGGGTCGTTCCTGGTCTTCAAGGCCTACCAGACCTACCGCGGGGGAGAGCGGGTCCGCTGGACGGGCGCCAACCCGGCGGCCGACACGCCCGCGCCGCGCGTCAAGCTCCTCGCGCCGGCCACCGCGAGCCGCCGTCAGGCGGGCGCGTAGCGTTCGAACTCGTGCCGGGCGACGCCTCGTCGCCCGGCAGAGGATCGGATCTGCGGATCTCGGGTAGGGAAGATGACTATGTCTCCCTCTTCCACTCCCCACCAGGTCCGGTTCCCGACGCAGGCAGATCAGGAGCTCAGTCAGGACCAGGAGTGGTGCGACGTCACCCTCGACGGGGAGACGAAGCGGATCCGCTTCCATGATTACGGGCGGATCTACGAGGTTCCGGGCCTTTACGAGCACATCTTCTACGAGCGGCTCCAGTGCGAGTCGCCGACCGTCGTCAGCGACATGCTGACCGCGGCCGTCAACGAGGCCGGGCAGGACCCGCCACGCTGCCGGTGCTGGACCTCGGCGCCGGCAACGGGATCGTCGGCGAGGCGCTGCGCGACCGCGGCTTCAAGGAGATCGTCGGCGTCGACATCATCCCCGAGGCCGGCGACGCCGCCGCCCGGGACCGCCCCGACGTCTACGCCGACTACTTCGTGGCCGACATGACCGACGCTGCCCGGCGACGTGCGACGTGGCGCTGCGAGAAGCGCAAGTTCAAGGCCATGACGTCGGTGGCCGCGCTCGGCTTCGGCGACATCCCGCCCGAGGTGTTCACCGCCGCCTACGACCTCGTCGAGGACGGCGGCTGGATCGCCTTCAACATCAAGCAGGACTTCCTCGACGAGGACGACGACAGCGGCTTCGAGGAGCTGATCGGCGGCATGCTGAACGGCAAGGGCGGCATCGAGCAGCGCGCCCGGCGCCGCTACCGCCACCGGCTCGACATCTCCGGCGAGCCGCTGTACTACGACGCGCTGGTCGGCATCAAGCGCGCAGGCTGAGCTAGGCGATCGAGACGACTTCGAGCGTGCGCGCGCCCCTGGGCGTGGGGAGCTCCACGACGTCCCCCGCCTTGGCGCCCACCAGCGCCTGGCCGACGGGCGACTCGATCGACAGCTTGCCCGCGGCGGCGTTGGCGTCGACGGCCGAGACCAGCGTGTAGCGCAGCTCCCGGCCGGACTCGCGGTCGGCGAGCACCACGCTGGAGCCGAACCCGACCTTGTCGGAGTGCGACGCCTCGACGACCTCGGCGCGCGTCAGCTGGTCGCGCAGCCGCAGGAGCTTGGTCTCCAGGATCGCCTGCGCGTCCTTGGCGTCGTGGTACTCGGCGTTCTCCTTGAGGTCGCCGAGCTCGCGGGCGGCCTTGATGCGCTCGGCCATCTCGGCGCGCGCGACCGTCTGGAGGTACTCGATCTCCGCCTTGAGCTTGTCCCGGTAGTCGGCGCGGGTCATCAGCAGCCCGTCGTCGTTCATGGCTACTCCTCCTCTTCGTCCTCGTCGCCGGTGAGCTGCTCGAGCAGCTCCAGCGCGGCGATCTGCGCCGGCGTGGCGGCGACCTCGCCGCCGCCCGAGGTCCTGCATCTCGGGCCAGAACGTGGCGTGCACGGTGACCTCCTCGGTGCCGGCGTCCTCGAGCACGATCGTCGCGCGGCCGTGGCCGTCTCCTGCCGGCCGCGCCGGACCCGGCCGCGCTGCGGGCCGCCGTGAGGACCGTGATCGCCAGCTCGCGCCAGTGGCCGAGGGCGTCCGCCTTCTCGTCGGGCGCCATCTGCTCGAGATGGTGGTGGTTGCGCTCGGCCAGGGCGGCGACCGCCGCCTCCACCGCCGGACCGGTCAGGAGATCGTCAGGATCCATGCGTTGAGGGTAGGCCGATCGGGATGTCGGCCGCGTCCGCGCTCTCGGCGACGTCGAGGAACACGACCTCCCCGCCCGGCCGAGCGCCTCGACCTCGACGCGCTCGCGCGGCGCCGCGTAGTCCCCTTCGCGCGCCGACAGCCGCAGCGTGCGGCCGTCGCACCACGCGGTGCGCCGCGCCGCTGTCGCCGTAGCCGTCGCCCTCGTCCTCGTAGAGGCCCGCGCTCGACCGGGTCGCGCGCCGGCGTCGGCGAACACGCGCAGGATCAGCGCGTCCGGCGTGCCGCCGGCGGTGTGCTCGCGCGTCGGGCCACAGCGGGATCACCGCGTTCGCGCGCGCGTAGACGGCCGGGCGTGCCCGAGCGGGGCGTGGGCGAGCACGTGCGCCGGGCCCTGGATCCGCTCGCCGGTGAACCAGTGCGCCCACGTGCCCGCGGGCAGGTAGACGTGGCGGTGCTCGATGCCGGGGCGCGTGATCGGCGCGACCAGCAGGGAGTCGCCGAGCAGGAACTCGTCGTCGGTCGTGTAGGTCGTCTCGTCGGCGGGGTGCTCGAACAGCAGCGGGCGCAGGACCGGGGCGCCGGTGCGCGCGGCCTCGTCGAAGTGGGCGTACAGGTACGGCAGCAGCCGCATCCGCAGGCGCAGCATGTCGCGGCACACGCTCTCCCACGGCTCGCCGAACGCCCACGGCTCCTGCGACGCCGTGCCCTTGCAGGTGTGGTTGCGGCAGAACGGCTGGAAGACGCCGAACTCGGTCCAGCGGGCCAGCAGCTCCCCGTGGCAGTCGTCGAAGAAGCCGCCGACGTCGACGCCGCAGAACGCGATGCCCGACAGGCCGAGGTTCTGCAGCTGGGGCATGCTCATCCACAGGTGCTCCCACCAGGAGGAGTTGTCGCCCGTCCACTGCATCGCGTGCCGCTGCAGCCCGGCGTAGCCGGCGCGGGTGATCACGAACGGGCGCTGCCCGGGCCGGGCCCGGACATGCCCTCGTGCGCGGCGCGCGCCATCTGGGAGCCGTAGAGGTTGTGGATCTGCGCGTGCGGGCGCGCCTCGCCGCCGCCGGGGTGGGCGACGTCGCCGGGCATCGTGGCGCGGTCGGGGACGAACATCGCCGGCTCGTCCATGTCGCACCACACGCCGCTGACGCCGGCGTCGAGCAGCGAGGCCTGGTGCTCGCCCCACCACTCGCGCGTGGCGGGGTTGGTGAAGTCGGGGAACGCGCACAGCCCGGGCCACACGACGTTGTGGAACTCGTCGCCCCTCGCGGTGAGGCAGAACAGCCGCGGTCGCGGCCGGTGGTGTAGAGCGCGTAGCCCTCGTCGACCTTGACGCCCGGGTCGGTGATCGTGACCACCCGGAAGCCCTCGCTCGCGCAGCTCGGCGATCAGCCCGGGCGGGTCGGGGAACCGCTCCGGGTCCCACGTGAAGACGCGGTAGCCGTCCATGTGCTCGATGTCGAGGTGGATGACGTCGCACGGGATCCCGCGCGCGCGGAACTCGCTCGCGATCGAGCGCACCTCGTCGGCGGTCTCGTAGCCCCAGCGCGACTGCTGGTTGCCCAGCGCCCACAGCGGCGGCATCCCGATCCGGCCCGTCAGCTCCGTGTAGCGCTCCAGGACGCGCCGCGGCGTCGGGCCCGCGATGGCGTAGTAGACGAGCGAGCCGGCGACGGTCGCCTCCACGCGCTCCGGGTCCTGCTTGGCGAGGTCGAACTCGACGCGGCCGGGATGGTCGACGAACAGCCCCCGCGCCACGCCCGACTGCAGCGAGAGCGTGAACGGGATCGACGTGTAGAGGTTGCTCATCGACGCGCTGTGGCCGTCCGGCGGGTCGATGTTCCAGAACACCTGGTGCGAGCCCGTCTTCTCGAGGCCGCTGGTGCGCTCGCCGCAGCCGAAGTAGCGCTCGCCGTCGCCGCGGGCCTTGCGGACGCGCAGCCGGTCGTCGGTCGTCGATCTCCACGCCCGGGTCGTCGGCGGCGAAGCGCCCGTGGGCGTCGGAGAACGCGATCCGCAGCGGGTCGAGCGCGATGTGCGCGGTCGCCTCGGCGGTGACGCAGCTCGCCGCCGTCGGCGGTCTCGCGCCACTCCGCCGCCGCGGTCGGCCAGTCGTCGCGGGCGATCGAGCCGTAGTCGGCGGGCTTGCCGTGCGGGAACACGCCGACGCGGAACAGGTCGGGCGCGAGCGCGGCGACCTCGACGAGGGTGTCCCCGGCGCGGAGGCGGATCCCGTGCGGCGTGCGGTCCTCGACCTCCGCCGGCCCGATCGATTCCCACATCCTCCGCAGCCTACGGAGGAGTAGCGTGCCCGCGCGGGATGAGCGCCGTCGCCGTCACGGACTCACGCCGCGCGTGGGGGATCGCCGGCGCGGCGTTCGCGTCGATGGCCGTCGCGTTCGGGATCGCCTACTCCTACGGCGCCTTCATGGAGGAGCTGCGCGCGGACTTCGGCGCTGGGCGGGCGGTGGGGGCGGTGTTCTTCTCGATCACGTCGCTGCTGTACTTCGGGCTCGGCGCGGTGAGCGGGATGGCGTCCGACCGGTTCGGGCCGCGGCGGGTGCTGCTGGCCGGCGCCGCCGCGCTCGGGATCGGGCTCGTGGTCACGTCGCAGGCGGGCTCGCTGCTCGTGGCGCTGGTCGGCTACGGGCTCGGGGTGGGCATCGGGGTGGCGTGCGCGTACGTGCCGATGGTCGCGCTGGTCGGCGGGTGGTTCGAGCGCCGCCGCACGCTCGCGCTCGGCGTCGCCGTGGCGGGCATCGGGGTCGGGACGCTCGCGATGCCGCCCGCCACCGCCGCGCTGATCGAGGACATCGGCTGGCGCGACACCTACCTGGTGCTGGCCGCGCTGGGCGTGGCGACGCTGCTCGTCTGCGCGGTCCTCGTCGCCCCGGCGCCCGCCGCCGAGGAGGCCGGCGGGACGCGGCTGGGGGAGGCGGCCCGCGACCCCGCCTACCGCCGCCTGTACCTCGGGACGGTCCTGATCTCCCTCGCGCTGTTCGTCCCGTTCGTGCACCTGCCGGCCTACGCGGAGGAGCGCGGCGTCGAGCCCGTGCCCGCGGCCGGGCTGATCGGCGCGATCGGGATCGCGAGCGTCGCCGGCCGGCTCGCGCTGGGCGCGATCGCCGGGGCGGGGCTGCTGCGCGTCTACCAGGGCTGCTTCGCCGCCATGGCGCTCTCGTTCGGGCTGTGGTGGGCGGCGGGGAGCAGCTACGCGGCGATGCTGGCGTTCGCGGTCGTGCTCGGCGTCGGCTACGGCGGGTTCGTCGCGCTCGCCCCGGCCGTGGTCGCCGCCCGCTTCGGCGTCGTCAACCTCGGCGCGCTGCTCGGCGTGCTCTACACCGCCGCGGGGGTCGGCTCGGCGGTCGGCCCGCCGGCCGCGGGCGCGGTGATCGACGGGGTCGGCTACGGGGCGGCGATCGCCGCCTCGCTGGCGATCGGCGCGGCCGCGTTCGTGGTGGTGCTCGGCGTACGGGTGCCCTAGACTCGGCGGACGATGACGCGCCCGCTCCCCAGCATCACCTGCGCGATCATCGTCATTGCCACCTCGGCCTGATCCGCGCTCGCGCGCATCAGGTCACGAACTGGTCCCATCGGGACCGGCGCGGTGGCGACCGGGAGCGGTGGGTCCGTAGGAGATCCATCACCCATGTCCGCCGTCATCCAGATTGAAGATCGCCGCGACGCCGTCGCGGCGCGACCACGCCGGCTCGCGCTCAGCACGACCGGCGGCGACGACGTGCTCGTCCGCGCGCTCACGACGCTCCGTCGCCGCAGCTGCCGGATCCTCGCCGTCGACTTCCACGTCGCCGACCGGCACGGCCCGGAGCGCTTCGAGGTCACGATCGACGTGCCGCCGCGGACGGGGCACCGGATCGAGAGCTGGCTGCTCGGGCTGGTCGACGTGCTCGACGTGCGCTAAGCCCGAATCCAGGCTAGGCCGCGGCGGCCTCGGCCGCCGCCTCGGTGGCCTGCGCCGCCGCTGTGACCGCGTGGCGGGGGACGAGCAGCGCGGCGCCGATGGCGAGCAGGCCGCCGGCGGAGGACATCACGAAGGCGGTCGTGTAGGCGGTCTCGGTCGGCAGCGGGGTACCGGCGATCAGGTCGGCGGTCAGGATCGCGGTGGCCACCGCCGCCCCGAATGCGCCGCCCACGGTCCGGGTGACGGTGTTGATGCCGGTCGCGATGCCGACCTGCGACTGCGGCACGGCGCCCACGATCAGGTTGGCCATCGAGGCGAACGCGAACGAGATGCCGGCGCCGAGCAACGCGCCCGCGATGACGAACTCCCAGGGGTGTGAGTGCTCGAAGGCGAGCACGAGGAACGCGGCCGACGAGCAGCCCGCGCCGAGCGCCAGCGTCGCGCGGAAGCCGATCGCCATCCCGACGCGGCCCGAGAGCGGCCCGACGATCAGCTGCGCCATCGCCGCCGGGAACATCAGCAGCCCGGCCTGCGTCACCGAATAGCCGAAGCCGTAGCCCGTCGACTCGGGCGCCTGCGCGAACTGGGGGATCAGCAGGAAGCTCGAGAACATCGCGAAGCCGATCAGGAACCCGGTCAGGTTGGTGGTCGCGACGGCGCGCCGGCTGAGGATCTTCAGGTCGATGAGCGGGTGCGGGCGCGTCGCCTCGACGCGCGTCCACACGAGCAGCAGGACGAAACCGCCGACGATCAGCGCGAGCGTGCGCGGCGCGCCCCAGCCCCAGTCGTTGGCCTCGGTGACGCCGAGCAGGATCCCGGCCAGCGCGGCCGACAGCAGCGCCGCGCCGAGCCAGTCGATGCTGGTCCGCACCGAGGGCTCGGAGTCCGGGATCCACCGGTGGGCGGCGTACGCGGCCGGCAGGGCGATGAGGCTGATCCAGAACAACCACGAGATGTCGAGGTTGTCGACCATCACCCCCGACAGCGGCAGGCCGATGCCGCCGCCGATGCCGAAGATGGCGCTGATCATCCCGAGGCCGGTGGCGATCCTGTCGGGCGGGAAGACGTCGCGGATGATCCCGAACGCGAGGGGGAACACGCCGGCCGCGACGCCCTGCAGGATGCGCCCGGCGATCAGCACGCCGATCGAGGGGGCCAGCGCGCAGACCGCGCCGCCGGCGGCGAACACGACCAGCACGATGGCGAGCACGCGGCCCTTGCCGAACAGGTCGCCGAGCTTCCCGACGATCGGCGTCGCCACCGACGCGGACAGCAGGAAGCCGGTCAGCACCCACGAGGTGGCCGACGCGCTCGCGTCGAACTCGGCGCTGATCGAGGGCAGCGCCGGGATCGTCAGCGTCTGCGAGAGGGCGAACGAGACGCCCGCCAGCAGGAGCACGAACAGCACGCGATTCGGCTGGCTGACGGTGCGCGTGCGGGCCACGCCGCCGACGCTAGCAGCGGTTCGTCACAATGATCGCGGGAGGAACATTTGACTGCGCACGCGGACATCGACGGACAGGAAACACAGGAGTGGGTCGAGGCGCTCGACTCGGTCGTCAAGCGCGACGGGCCGGAGCGCGCGAGCGACCTGCTGGACCGGGTTCTGGAGCACGCCCGCACGGCGGGCGCGCACGACGGCGCGGTCACGCCGAGCGCGTACGTCAACACGATCCCGCCCGGGCGCGAGGACCCGTATCCGGGTGACCTCGAGCTCGAGCACCGCATCAGGGCGATCATCCGCTGGAACGCGATGGCGACCGTGCTGCGGGCCAACGCGGAGTCCTCCGAGCTGGGCGGGCACATCGCCTCCTACCAGTCGGCCGCGACGCTGTACGAGGTCGGCTTCCACCACTTCTGGAACGCGCCGAGCGAGAAGCACGGCGGCGACCTGATCTACATGCAGGGCCACTCGTCGCCGGGCGTCTACGCCCGCGCCTACCTCGAGGGGCGGCTGAGCGAGGAGGATCTCCTCGGCTTCCGCCAGGAGGTCTCCCGCGGCGGGCTCTCGTCATACCCGCACCCGTGGCTGATGCCCGACTTCTGGCAGTTCCCGACCGTCTCGATGGGCCTCGGGCCGATCATGGCGATCTACCAGGCCCGCTTCATGAAGTACCTGACGGGCCGCGGCCTGGCCGACACGACCGGGCGCAAGGTGTGGGCGTTCCTGGGCGACGGCGAGACCGACGAGCCGGAGTCCCTGGGCGCGATCTCGCTGGCCGGCCGCGAGCACCTCAACAACCTGGTGTTCGTCATCAACTGCAACCTGCAGCGCCTCGACGGCCCGGTGCGCGGGAACGGCAAGATCATCCAGGAGCTGGAGATGTTCTTCCGCGGCGCGGGCTGGAACGTGCTCAAGGTGATCTGGGGATCGAAGTGGGATCCGCTCCTGCAGGCCGACCACGACGGGCTGCTGCGCCGCCGGATGGACGAGGCCGTGGACGGCGAGTACCAGACGTTCAAGTCGCGCGACGGCGCGTACGTGCGCGAGCACTTCTTCGGCGCCTACCCGGAGCTCAAGGAGCGCGTCGCCGACTGGTCGGACGCCGACATCTGGAGCCTCAACCGCGGCGGCCACGACCCGGTGAAGGTGCACGCCGCCTACGCGGAGGCGATGCGCTCGGAGAGCCGCCCGACGGTGATCCTCGCCAAGACGGTCAAGGGCTACGGGATGGGCGAGGCCGGCGAGGGCCAGAACATCACCCACCAGCAGAAGAAGATGACCGACGAGGCGCTGTACGCCTTCCGGGACCGCTTCGGGCTGGAGCTCACCGACGAGCAGATCGCCAAGAAGTCCTTCTACAAGCCGGACGAGGACTCACCGGAGGCGACCTACCTGCGCGAGCGCCGCGCGGAGCTGGGCGGCGGCCTCCCGGTACGCCGGCGTCGCGCGCCGGAGTCGCTCCCGGTCCCGGCGCTCGACGCGTTCCAGACGCAGCTCGGCGGCACCGGCGAGCGCCAGGTCTCCACGACGATGGCCTTCATCCGGATCCTCAACACGCTCGTGCGCGACAAGCAGATCGGCAAGCACATCGTGCCGATCGTGCCCGACGAGTCGCGCACCTTCGGCATGGAGGGGATGTTCCGCCAGCTCGGGATCTTCTCCCAGGTCGGCCAGCTGTATCAGCCCGAGGACTCCGAGCAGCTGATGTTCTACAAGGAGGACAAGCAGGGCCAGATCCTCCAGGAGGGCATCAACGAACCCGGCGCGTTCTCCTCGTGGATCGCCGCCGGGACGTCGTACTCCAACCACGCCGTCCAGACGATCCCGTTCTACATCTACTACTCGATGTTCGGGTTCCAGCGGATCGGCGATCTCGCCTGGGCCGCCGGCGACAACCGCACGCGCGGGTTCCTGCTCGGCGGCACGGCGGGGCGGACGACGCTCAACGGCGAGGGCCTGCAGCACGAGGACGGCCACTCGCACCTGCTGTCCTCGACGATCCCCAACTGCGTGTCCTACGACCCGACGTACGGCTACGAGGTCGCGGTCATCGTCCGGGAAGGCCTGCGCCGGATGGTCGGCGAGCAGGAGGACGTCTTCTACTACCTCACGCTGATGAACGAGAACTACCCGCACCCGGAGATGCCCGAGGGCGCGGAGGAGGGGATCCTCAAGGGGCTCTACCGGCTCCGTGAGGGCAAGGACGTGCAGCTGCTGGGCTCGGGCACGATCCTGCGCGAGGTCGAGGCGGCCGCGGACCTGCTGCGCGAGGACTGGGGCGTCGAGGCGGGCGTGTGGAGCGCGACGAGCTTCACGGAGCTGGCGCGCGACGGGATGGAGGCCGAGCGCTGGAACATGCTGCACCCCGGCGACGAGCAGCGCGTGCCCTACGTGACCGAGGTGCTCCCCGACACGCCGGCGGTGGCCGCGACCGACTACATGCGCACGTTCTCCGAGCAGATCCGGGCGTATGTACCCGGCTCGTACATGACCCTTGGCACGGACGGGTACGGACGCAGCGACTGGCGCAAGTCGCTGCGCGAGTTCTTCGAGGTGGACCGCCGCTACGTGGCCCTGGCCGCATTGCGATCGGTGGCGCCGGACAAGGCCGCGCAGGCGATCGAGAGGTACGAGATCAAGACCGAAGGGGAGGCCCCTTGGCGGAGGTAGAGCGCGAATTCACCGGTTCCCGCGGCCCGGCCGAGCGCTTCGCGGCTCGTCACCGCTTCGCTGCTTCGCCGTGGCCCTTCGCCCCTGGCTCGACCCACGACGCCGAGGCATCCACGGATGACCGGTGAATCCACGCTCAAGGAGGTCACCGTCCCGGATATCGGTGACTTCGACGACGTGCCGGTGATCGAGGTGCTCGTGTCCCCGGGGGACACGGTGGCGGCCGAGGATCCGCTCGTCACGCTCGAGTCCGACAAGGCGACGATGGACGTGCCGGCGCCCTTCGACGGCGTCGTTCAGGACCTGAAGGTGTCGGTCGGCGACAAGGTGGCCGAGGGCACGCTGCTGCTGCTGATCGAGGTCGGCGGCGACAACGGCGCGTCCGCGCCGGACACGGATGCGCCCGCCCGCAGCGCGTCGAACGAGGAGCCCGCCGCGTCCGGCGCCGTGGACACGGCGACCGAGGCGGAGGCTGAGTCCGCGACCGAGGCTCCGCCGGAGCCCAAGGCGTCGCCGGCCGAGTCCGACGGCGACGAGCCGCCCTACGCGAGCCCCGCGGTCCGGCGCCTCGCGCGCGAGCGCGACATCGACCTGTCGACCGTGAAGGGGACCGGCCGCAAGGGCCGGATCACCAAGGAGGACCTCGAGGGCGGCGGCGCTCCCGCCGAGGCCGAGGCCGCGCCCGCCAAGGCGCCGGTGAGGGGCGACGACGCCGTCGAGCGCGTCCAGCTCTCGCGCATCAAGAAGATCTCCGGCCCGCGCCTCCAGCAGAGCTGGCAGACGATCCCGCACGTCACCCACAACGACGACGCGGACATCACCGACCTGGAGGCGTTCCGCAAGGACACCAACGCGTCCCAGAAGGACGTCAAGGTCACGATGGTCGCGCTGCTCGTGAAGGCGTGCGTGACGTCGCTGCAGGCCTACCCGGAGGTCAACTCCTCGCTCGACGGCGACGAGCTGATCCTCAAGCGCCACTGGCACATCGGCTTCGCCGCCGACACGCCGCAGGGCCTCGTCGTCCCGGTGATCAAGAACGCCGACCGGAAGGGCATCCTCGAGATCGCCGCCGAGCTGACCGCCCTGTCGGGCGCGGCGCGCGACGGCAAGCTCAAGGGCGGCGACATGCAGGGCGCGACGTTCACGATCTCCAGCCTCGGCGGGATCGGCGGCACGAGCTTCACGCCGATCGTCAACTCGCCCCAGGTCGCGATCCTCGGCGTCTCGCGCTCCGCGATGAAGCCGGTGTGGGACGGGAGCGCGTTCCAGCCGCGGCTGATCCTGCCGCTGTCGCTCTCCTACGACCACCGCGTGGTCGACGGTGCGCTGGCGGCGCGCTTCACCGCCCACCTCGCCGGCGTGCTGGGCGACATGAAGCGGGCGCTGCTGTGAGCGAGGTCCGCGTCCCCGACATCGGCGACTTCGCCGACGTCCCCGTCATCGAGATCCTGGTCAAGCCCGGCGACGAGGTGGCCGCCGAGGACCCGCTGGTCACGCTCGAGTCCGACAAGGCCACGCTCGACGTCCCCGCTCCGGAGGCCGGCACGGTCGGCGAGCTGCTGGTCGCGGTCGGCGACACGGTGTCCCAGGGCACCCCGATCCTCACGCTGGAGGGCTCGGGCAACGGCGCCGCGAAATCCGAGGTCGAGGAGCCGGCCACGGCCGAAGACGGCGGCTCGAAGCCGGCCGCCGAGAACGGCGGCTCACCGCCGGACGCCTCGGACGACGGCGGCGGCGAGGACCGCGTCGACGTCGTCGTGCTCGGCAGCGGCCCCGGCGGCTACACCGCGGCCTTCCGGGCCGCCGACCTCGGGCTCAACACCGTGCTCGTCGAGCGCTACGAGCGCCTCGGCGGCGTGTGCCTGAACGTCGGCTGCATCCCGTCCAAGGCGCTCCTGCATCTGGCGCGGGTGATCGCCGATGCCGAGGAGGGCGCCGGGCAGGGCATCACGTTCGGCGAGCCGCAGATCGACCTCGACGGCGTGCGCGCGTTCAAGGACAACGCCGTCGACCGCCTCACCGGCGGCCTGGCCGGCATGGCCAAGACGCGCGGGGTCCGCGTCGTCAAGGGCAGCGGCCGCTTCACCGGGCCGAACGCGCTCGACGTCGACGGCGAGGAGATCGCCTTCGAGCACTGCATCATCGCCGTCGGCTCGCACGCCGTGGAACTGCCGGGCCTGCCCGACGACCCGCGGATCATGGACTCCACGGGCGCGCTCGAGCTGCCCGACGTGCCCGAGCGGCTGCTGGTCATCGGCGGCGGCATCATCGGCCTGGAGATGGCGACCGTCCACGACGCGCTCGGCTCCCGGGTGACGGTCGTGGAGATGCTCGACGACCTGATCGCCGGCGCCGACCCGGACGTCGTCAAGCCGCTGCGCAAGCGGATCGAGAAGCGCTACGAGGCGATCCACACCGGCACCAAGGTGGAGGAGATCCGCGCCGAGGACGACGGCCTCGTCGCCGTCTACGGCGGCAAGGAGGAGAAGTTCGACCGCATCCTCGTCGCGGTCGGACGCCACCCCAACGGCGGCACGATCGGCGCCGACGCGGCGGGCGTGAACGTCGACGAGCGCGGCTTCATCGCCGTCGACGGCCAGATGCGCACCAACGTCGCCGCACATCTTCGCGATCGGCGACGTGGTCGGCGAGCCGATGCTCGCCCATAAGGCCAGCCACGAGGCCAAGGTGGCGGCCGAGGTGATCGCGGGCGAGAACGTGGCCTTCGAGGTCCGCGCGATCCCCAGCGTCGCCTACACCGACCCCGAGATCGCCTGGATGGGCCTGACCGAGACCCGCGCCAAGGCGGAGGGGATCGAGATCGAGACGGCCGTGTTCCCGTGGGCCGCATCGGGACGCGCGATCGGCATGGGGCGCACCGAGGGCATGACGAAGCTGATCCTCGAGCCGGGCACGCGGCGGCTGCTGGGGGCCGGGATCGTCGGCGTCAACGCCGGTGAGCTGGTCGCCGAGACCGTCCACGCGATCGAGATGGGCTCCGACGCCGAGGACATCGCGCTCACCATCCATCCGCACCCGACGCTCTCGGAATCGCTCGGGATGGCCGCCGAAGTGGGCCTCGGGCACGATCACCGACCTGCCTCCCAAGCGCAGATCCGCCCGTCGCTAGCCTGATTGGCATGACGCTCCGCGCCGCCGTGATCGGGTCCGGCCCCGCCGGCTTCTACACGACCGACCAGCTCCTGGCCGCCGGCTGGGAGGTCGACCTGTACGACGCGCTGCCGACCCCGTTCGGCCTCGTCCGCTCCGGCGTGGCGCCCGACCATCCGAAGATCAAGTCGGTCACGCGGATGTACGAGAAGACCGCCGCCAAGCCGGGGTTCCGCTTCTTCGGCGGCGTCTCGCTGGGTGAGCACGTCTCGCGCCGCGAGCTCCTGGAGCGCTACCACGCGGTCGTGTACGCGATCGGCACCTCGCAGGACAACCGGCTCGGGATCCCCGGCGAGGAGCGCCCCGGGTCCTACTCGGCGACCGAGTTCGTGGCCTGGTACAACGGCCACCCGGACTACTCGGGGCACGACTTCGACCTCTCCGGCGGGCGCGCGGTGGTGATCGGCAACGGCAACGTGGCGATCGACGTCGCGCGCATGCTGGTGCTCGACCCCGACGAGGTGGCGCCGACCGACACCGCCGACCACGCGATCAGCGCGTTCGGGAGCTCGACCGTTCAGGACGTGGTGCTGCTCGGCCGCCGCGGCCCGGCCCAGGCCGCGTTCACCAACCCGGAGGTCCGCGAGCTCGGCGAGCTGGCCCGCGCGGACATCGTCGTCGACCCGGCGCAGGTCGCGGAGGCCACCGAGGCTCAGACGCCGACCGCGGAGCGCAACGTCGAGATGTTCCGCGACTACGCCCAGCGCGAGCCGTCGGGCAAGACCCATCGGATCGAGCTGCGCTTCCTGCGCTCCCCCGTGGAGATCCTCGGAGAGGGCGAAGACGGGCCGGTGACCGGCGTGCGGATCGCCGTCAACCGGCTCGAGGAGGCCGAGGACGGCCGGCTGCGCGCCGTTCCCACCGGCGAGGAGGAGGTCATCGAGTGCGGGCTCGTGCTGCGCTCGATCGGCTACCGCGGGTTGCCGCTCGACGGGATCCCCTTCGACGACCGCCGCGGCCTGATCCGCAACGAGGGCGGCCGGGTCTGCGAGGACGACGGCGAACCGTGCCGCGGCGAGTACGTGGTCGGCTGGATCAAGCGCGGCCCCAGCGGCGTCATCGGCACCAACAAGAAGGACGCCGCCGACACGGTGGCCAAGATCCTCGCCGACGCCGAGGAGGGCGCCGTCGGCCAGCCCGACAAGCCCGACGCCGAGGAGACCGAGCGCTGGCTCGCCGAGCGCGCCCCCGAGGCGATCACGTGGGAGGGCTGGCAGGCGATCGACGAGGTCGAGCGCAGCGCCGGCGAGGCGCAGGGCCGCCCGCGCGTGAAGCTCGTCCGCCTCTCCGACCTCGTCGAGGCCGGCCGGCTCAGCCCCGCCGCGCGCTGACCGCTACCGAACGCAGCGCAGCGAATCGCGCGCCGTGCCGGCGCCCTCGTCGACGGTGCCGCCGTCGGAGCCGTGATTGAGGAAGCCGGTGGCCGTCCAGCGGCCTCGACGGCAGCGGCCGGCCTCGATGAGACCCCGCCCGCGGAGCGTGCGGCCGATCTTCAACGTCAGATCGTCGAGCCGCGATTCGAGCCCGGGCAACAGGAAGTCCCCGATCGCGTCGATCCATTCCGTCACATCGCCGCGACTGCCACGGAAGATGAGAGTGCGGCGGAGCGTGCGCCCGTCCGGCCTGGTCATAGTGCCCTTCCAGACGAGGTTGACCGTGCTGCCGGCGTTGACGGCCACGACGCGGGCCCGCTCGGCGAACGAGGAGCCCGCTCCGAGGTGGGTCATGCGCGCCGTGCCGGAGCCGACGCGCGACCGTCGCGGGCAGTCCTTCTCCGGATTCGGCGATGTCCGGATGTTGCGGAACAGTTGTTTGAGGCTGCAGCGCGGGAAGCGGCGACCGTTCCACACCGTGTCGTCGGGCAGCGAGACGCCGAACACCAGCGTCGAGAACCGCCCGGTGGTCCCGAGCGAGAACGCGAGGGTGAGCGGCTCGCCCGCCCGGACAGCCGGCGACTTGAGCGCAAAGCGTTCCTCCGGGGCCTGCGCGGCCGCCACGCCCGACGTCGCGAGCGCGAGGATCGCGACGCCGGTGACGCATCCGACGATGCGGCTCGTGCCGGGCACGGACCGACGCTACTCACTCCCGACCGTCGCGGTCAACCCAGGCGCGCGCTGACCGCCGCGGGGGTCTCCGCACGCTCCAGCACCCAGGCGTACTCGGCGGCCAGGCCCGTCTCGAAGTCGGTGGA
Source organism: uncultured Solirubrobacteraceae bacterium (assembly GCA_963764385.1). GTDB lineage: Bacteria > Actinomycetota > Thermoleophilia > Solirubrobacterales > Solirubrobacteraceae > DATFQI01. The sequence goes on from CAVXSJ010000015.1 coordinate 261,082, forward strand.
GGGCGCGAAGCCCAGTTCGCGCCGCGCCGCCGAGGCGTCGGCGGCGGTGTGCAGCACGTCGCCGGACTCCCGCCCGGCGCGCCGGACGTCGAGCGGGCGGCCTGCGATCGCCGCCAGGCGCTCGAGCGCCGCGTTGAGGCTGATCGGCGCGCCGCCGCCCACGTTGAACGCCCGCCCGCCCACGCCAGGGGTCGAGCCCGCGGCGCGGATCGTGTCGACGACGTCGTCGACGTAGGTGAAGTCGCGGCTCTGGCGGCCGTCGCCGTAGAGCTCGATCGCGCCCCCGCACGCCGCCGCCTCGCAGAACCGCCGGAACGCCATGTCGGGGCGCTGGCGCGGCCCGTACACGGTGAAGAAGCGCAGCGACACGGCGTCGACGCCGTGGTCGGCGTGGTAGACGCGGCACAGCTGCTCGCCGCCCAGCTTGGTGACGCCGTACGGCGAGCGCGGCCGGGGCATCGCGTCCTCGGGCGTCGGCAGCCGCTCGGAGTCGCCGTAGATCGACGACGAGGACGCGTACACGAGCCGCAGCGCCGGGAACTCGCGCATCGCCTCCAGCAGCCGCTGGGTCGCCGCGATGTTGTTGCGCAGGTAGCGGTCGAACCGCTGCCCCCAGCTGGAGCGCACGCCGGGCTCGGCGGCGAGGTGGAACGCGACGTCGCAGTCCTCGAGCACGCTCGCGCAGTCGGCCGAGGCGAGGTCGGCCCGGCGCAGCTCGAAGCCGCGGTACTGCTGGGCGCCGGCGAGGTTGGCCAGCTTCTGCGCCGCCGGGTAGTTGTCGTTGAAGCAGTCGACGCCGCGGACGTCCCAGCCGTCGGCGAGCAGCGCGTCGGTCAGATGCGAGCCGACGAAGCCGGCGCAGCCGGTGATCAGCGCCCTAGGCACGGGTCGCCTCCCCGCACGCGATCCGGCCTTGCTCCAGCTCCACGATGCGGTCGGCGGTCTCCGCCAGCCGCTGCGAGTGGGTGATGAGCAGCGTCGTCCGCCCGCGCATCAGCGCCTGCAGGCCGTCGAGCACGGCGGCCTCGCTGTCGGCGTCGAGCCCGGTGGTGGGCTCGTCGAGCACCAGCACCGGCGGGTCGCGCAGCAGCGTGCGGGCGATCCCGATCCGCTGGCGCTGGCCGCCTGAGAGCGCGATCGCCCTGCGGCCCGAGGTCGGTGTCGTAGCCCATCGGCAGCCCGGCGATGAAGCCGTGCGCGGCGGCGGCGCGAGCGGCCGCGACGACGTCCTCGCGCGTGGCGTCGGTCGCGTAGCCGATGTTCTCGTGCACGGTGCCGCTGAACAGGACGGTGTCCTGGAGCAGCACCGCGACCTGCTCGCGGAGCCAGGACAGCGAGCACTCGCGCGCATCGCGCCCGTCGATCAGCACCCGCCCGCCGGTGGGGTCGAAGAAGCGCGCCAGCAGCGCGCCGAGCGTGGACTTCCCGGCGCCCGACGGGCCCATCACGGCGATCCGCTCCCCGCGGGCGACGTGCAGCGTGAGGCCCTCCAGCACCGGCCGGTCGGGTCCGTAGCCGAAGCTCACGTCCTGGAGCGCGACGTCCCCGAGCGCGCGCGGGCCGCGGTAGGCGCCGGCCGGCTCGGGGAGCACGTCGTCGGCCGCCATCACCTCGGCGACCCGGTCCGCCTTGGCCATCGTCGCGGCGACCTTGGTCAGCTCGGTGGCGAAGCTGCGCATCGGGCTCTGGGCCTTGCGGGTGTAGCTGGCGAACACGAGCAGCTCGCCGGGGCGTGATGGCGCCGTCGGAGACCCGCAGGGCGCCGACCACGAGCACCAGCACGGTCGAGATCGCCCGCACCGAGCCGACCAGCCCGTCGAAGCGGGCCTGCAGCCGCGCGACCTCGACGCCCGCCGCCAGCCGCCGCTCGGAGCCCTCGCGGACGCGGCGGCTCTCGTAGCCCTCCGAGCCGAACGCCTTGACGACCGTCATCGCCGACAGCGCCTCGGACGCGATCGAGGCGATGTGCCCCTCGTGCGCCCGGCGGACGCGGGCCTGGGTGCGGACCCGGCGCCGGAACGCGTAGCTGAGGGCGGCCAGCGCCGGGGCGGTGGAGAGCGCCACGACGGCCAGGAGCGGGTCGATGACGAGCAGCACCACCGTCATCCCGATCGACAGCAGCGCGGCCTCGACCATCGTGCCCAGCGACTGCGAGAACAGGTCGCCCATCGCGTTGGCGTCGCTGGTCACGCGCGTGACGAGGTCGCCCTTCTGGCGGCGCTGGTGGAAGCCGAGCGACAGCCGCTGGAGGTGGTCGTAGACGCGGACGCGCACGTCGTGGCTGATCCGCTCCCCGGCGGTCTGCAGCCACAGGTCGGAGGCGTACTGGGCGACCGCCTCCGCGACCGCGATGGCCAGCACGATGCCGGCCACCGCCACGAGCAGCCGCACGTCGCCGCTGTCGAGGCTGAACGGGGCGGGGCGGTGGGCGAGCAGCCGGTCGACGACCAGCGCGAGCGGCCACGGCTTGGCGAGCTCGGCGATGGTCAGCACGATCGTGGCCCCGCCGGCGCCGGCCAGCGCGCGCCAGCGCCGCAGCACGTGCGGGCGCATCATGCGGGCGGCGGGGCTCAGCCGCATGCCGCGGCCTCGGCGAACAGCAGCCCGTCGAGAACGTCGGCGGTGCGGCGCGCGCCGTCGAGGCCCACGCTCGCGGGGCGGGGCCGGAACGCGAGCAGCGGCTCGATCTCCTCGGCCAGCGCGGTGGGGGAGAGCCGCTCGGGATCGAGCACGCGGACGGCCCCGAGGCGCTCCAGCAGCCGCGCGCGGCGCCGTTGCTCGTCCTCCTCCGGCGTCGCGTAGGGAACCAGCAGCCCGGGGACACCGGCGCGGAGGACCTCGAGCGCCGTGTTGTAGCCGCCCTGGCTGATCGACGCGCGGGCGCCCGCGAGCTCGGCGCCGAGGTCGGCGACGGTCCGGCCCACCTCCAGCCCCGGGCGCTCCAGTGCCTCGAGGCGCTGCCAGGCGTCCTCGGGCAGCAGCGGGCCGCCGATCAGGCGCATCGGCACCCCCGTCAGCCGCTGTGCCCCGGCGGCGGCGCGCAGCAGCGGCTCGCCGACGAGGCCGCCGCCGGCCGACACCAGCACGTGGTCGCCGGGCGGGCGCGTACCCGCGATGTCGCGCACGACGAAGCCCGTGTAATGGACCGGGATGCGCAGCGGCCGTGACGGCGCGAAGGTCTCCTCCAGCCGGGCGAAGCCGGGGTCGCTGTGGACGAGCACCGCGTCGAGGTGGGCCTCCGCGAGCCGGGCCGCGCGGTCGTCGTGCTCGCGCTGGTTCGCGCGGCGGCTGACGAGGATGTCGCGCAGGCTGCACGCGGTCAGCGCTCCGGCTGCGCGCGCGGCCTCCAGCAGCGGGACCAGCTCGCGGGCGAACTTCGCGCGCCCGAACGGGAACAGCTCCACGAGCACCGCCACCGGGCGGACGGCGCGGAACGTGGACAGGATCCGCTCGCCGCGCGCGGCCCACGCCTGGTCGAGCGAGTAGCGGGCGTCGTGGCTGACGAAGCCGCCCTGGGCGCCCACGCCGAGCGGCGGGAGCGCGACGACCTGCACGCCGGCGGGCGGCGGGATCTGCTCCGGGAGCGGGCCGCCGCACAGCAGCACGACGCGGTAGCGCTCGCTGAGCGCGGCGCACAGCGCGTAGGAGCGGATCAGGTGGCCGAGCCCGACCGAGTGCTGGCAGTAGCAGAGCAGCGGCGGTCGGTGGGTCATGGCAGCAGCTCCTCCGCCGCGCGCAGCAGCGGCTCGAGGTGGGCGAGGGCGGTGGGGCGGACGCGGCCGACGGCGGGGACCGCGACGCGGGCGAGCACGCACGCGGCGGTGTGCCAGCGCAGCTCCGCGCCGGCGGGCGGGCGCCCGTAGCCCCCCAGCAGCGCCTCGGTCAGCGCGGCGCGGCGGGCGGCGGTGATCCGGCCCTGTGCGTGCGCGGCGACCAGGCCGGCGAGCACGGATCCGAGGTCGGCGGCGGCGGGCCCGGCGGCGGCGTCCTCGAGGTCGACGAGCGCGATCCGGCGGCCGTCGAGCAGCGCGTTGCGCAGGTTGGCGTCGCCGTGGAGGTGGACCGGCTCGCCGGCGGCGGGGCCGGCCCGTAGGCGGGCGAGCAGGGAGGCGGCTGTGTCGTGGCAGTCCGGGCGGGCGCGGGTGAGCACGTCGGCCGCGGCGACGAGCTTTGCCTCGTCGAGGCGCTCGAAGCGCCGGGCCGGCTGCGGGATGCGGTGGAAGCGGGCCAGCGCGGCGCCGAGCCGGTGCAGGGCGGGGACCAGCTCGGCGAGGCCGTCGAGCCGCTCGCCGGCCAGCGGCTCGAGCGCGAGCGTGTCGGGGGTGGCCGCGATCACGCGCGGCAGCCGCAGGTGCGGATCGTCGGTCCCCACCGCGGCGGCGGTGGCCTCGGCGGCCGCGCGCTCCCGCTCGGTGGAGTCCCAGTGCAGCTTCACGTAGGCGAGCACGCGGCCCGCGCCGTCCAGGCACTGGGCCGTCGCGGCGCGCTCGGGCGAGTAGGCGACCACGCGGGTGGTGGCGACCGGGTGGCCGACGAGGCGGTCGAGCGCGTGCGAGTGCCCGTCGAACAGCCACAGCGCCGAGAGGCGGCGGTCGTTGGGGAACCGCCAGAACACGGTCTCCAGCTCGGCGGCGTGGAGGACGGCGGGGCGCGGGCCGGGCGAGAGGGCCGACGCGGCGTCGCGGTACACGCTCTCGCTGCGCCCGGTGAAGGTCCGCCCGGCGACGGTGTGGGTGGCCCCGCCGGCCTCGATCCGGTAGGCGACGCGCAGGCTGTCGCCGACGCGGTACTTCGTGTTGACCCGCTCCGCCCGGTCGGCGCCGAACAGGTCGGCGATGCGGCGCTCGTCGAGCAGGGCGTCGCGCTGCGGCACGGCGGGGTCGGGAGCCAGCAGCGCGGTCACCGCGGCCTCAGCACCGAGACGAAGCGGGCGTTCGCACCGGTTTTCACGGCGCTGACGACGGGCGCGTCGAGCAGCTCGCCATAGCGGGGCGCGATCCAGCCGCGCTCGAGGACCGGCGTGGCGCCGTGGATGGTGAGCGCGAGACCGGTTGCCAGCACGGTGTCGCCCTGGATGCGCGCCTCGCCCGGCGGCAGGTGGAAGCGGAGGTCGTAGGCGTGCTCGCGGTCGCCGCGGAGCTCGTCCTCGATCACCCAGTACTCGTGGTCCACGAACGTGATGCGGCGGCGGTGCACGGCCTCGTAGGCGGGGCTGGTCGCCTCGCCCTCGAGGACGTCGCCCGACGCGGTGAGCAGGCGTCCCTGGGCGACGGGCCCGGCGGGCCGCCCGCGCGTGTAGGGCGTCTGGTCGAGCCCGTCCACGCACACCGTGTTGTGCGCGGCGGTCCCGCGGAACCAGCGGCGCAGGTTCGGCGGCGCCTCCGAGTAGCTGCCGCGGCCGGGGTCGAGGACGAGCGGGCGCCCGTTGCCGTGGGCCTCGAAGCTCAGCAGGTCGTAGTGGCCGTGGCCGCCGTCGCCGAGCGGGCCGCAGTCGAAGATCAGGAACCGCGCGCCGGGGTCCCAGCCGCTGCGCTGCACGTGGTAGCCGCCGTCGGGGAAGCTGACGTTCGTCTCCTGCGGTTGGGCGTCGGCGAGCAGCCGCGAGTAGTCGCCGGTGTCGGCGTCGGACAGCGCGGGGATGGTCGCGTCGGGCCGGCGGCAGTGGACGGCGAAGCGGAGGGCGCTGCTGAGCCGCGCCTCGAAGCCGCCGGGCAGCGCGATCCCGCGGCGGCGGGCGTTCTCCCGGGCGCCCACGAACGAGCGCAGGGCGATCAGGTGGTAGTGGGTCGACGCCTCGCGGTGGACGCCGTCGGGGTGGAAGTCGGTGGCGAGGTTGCGGTCCAGCTCGGCCAGCGCTTCGCCGTCGTCGAGCTCGGGGAACGCCAGGCCCGCGACGAACAGCGCATACAGCTCGAGCGTGCGATGGTTGCGGGCCGGGGCGAGGTGCGCGCGCACGTGGTGGGCCTGGTCGCGCAGGGAGGCGAGCAGGTTTTCGGCGTGGCCGGGCGCCGGGTCGAGGCGCTGCCAGGCGTAGATCCAGTTGAGGATCCGGCGGGCGGTGACCTCGGCGGCGTCGGCGTCGGGCGCCACGCTGTGGATCCACGAGGCGGTGAGCCGCTCCCAGGCGTCCTGGTAGGCGGGGTCGCCCGTCTCGACCGCGGAGTGGGCGAGGTCCTGGCCCCAACCGAACTTGACGAGCTCGATCCGCCACTCCTCGTCATCGGGGAGGTCGGCGGCGAGCCAGTCCGGGTCGGCGCCCAGCGCGCGGGTCGCACCGGCGACCGTGAAGCGCCCGGCCAGGACGCCGTCGGCGACCGTCCGGCTGCGGTGCTCGTGCTCGGTCACGCACAGCACGGGGCGGGGGCGCACGGAGGTCCTCACGCGGTCGCCTCCCGGAACAGGTCGGCGAGGTGGCCGGCGAGCCGGTCGCCGTCGAAGCGCGCGACGACGGTCTCCCGCGCGTGGCCCGCGAGCGCGCGGGCGAGCGCGGGGTCCTCGTGCAGCCGCACCAGGCAGTCCGCGAGCGCCTCCGGGTCCTCGGGCGCGACGAGCAGCCCGTTGACCTCGTGCTCGACCAGCTCGGGGATGCCCGACACGGCGCTGGCGACGACCGGCGTCCCGGCGGCCATCGCCTCGACCAGCACGTTGGGGATCCCGTCCCGGTCGTCGGCGAGCAGGCGGCTGGGCATGCACAGCGCGCTGGCGCGGCGGTACTCGCGCAGCAGGTCGTGCTGGCCCATCGGCCCGGGGAGCGCGATCCGGTCCTCGAGCCCGTGGCGGGCGATCCGCTCGCGCACGGCGTCGGCGTGCTGGCCGTCCTGGCCGACGATCGAGGCCTCGAACGCGATCCCGCGGCGCCCAAGGACGGCGCAGGCCTCGACGAGGACGTCGAAGCCCTTCTTGGCCACCATTCGCCCGACGGCGAGCACGCGGAGATCGGCGGCCGCCCGTGTGTCGGGCTCGGTCTCGAGCAGCCGCGCGAAGTCGGCGTTGAGGCCGTGGTAGACGAGGTGCACGGTCGCGGCGGGCGCGATCGCGCGCAGGTGGCGGACGTTGGCCTCCGTGCACGTGACCACGAAGCGCGCGGCGAGCAGCTTGCGCCGCAGCCAGCCCTTCGGGTTCAGGTGCTCGGCGTAGATGTCGCGCGCGTGACCGGTGAAGGAGAACGGCAGCCCGGCGATCCGCGCGGCGTGCCACGTGATCGTCGTCGTGCCGTGGGCGAAGTGCGCGTGCAGGTGGCGGACGTCGGGCGCTTGCAGCACCCGGTCGGCGAGCGCGATCGCCTGCAGCAGCTCCTTGACGTAGATCTTCCGCGGGCCGGAGAGCGTCGTGCGGCGGTCGCGCAGCGCCTGGGCGAGCGTGGTGGCGGCCGCGCGGGCGAGGCCCCGCGGTCGTTGCTTCGCGACGCGGCGCAGCGCGGGGAGGAAGGGCTGCAGGTGGCGGAGGCGCCAGCGGTGCAGCGGCAGCGTGAGCGAGGCGGCGTCGGGGAGGCGCTCGGGCGTGGCGGCGATCGCGTCGTTGACGGGATGGCGGAGCTCGCGCTCGTGGGGTTCGACGGCCTTGACGACGAACAGGCGGATCGGCACGCCGGCCCGCTCGACGCGCAGGAGCTCGCTCGCGATGAACGTCTCGGACACGCGCGGGTAGCCCATGAGCACGTAGCCGATGGAGGGGGCCGGGGCTGGCATGGGGTTGAGACACGGCCGGTCACGCGAATGTCACAAATCGGTTTCAGGATGTGTCTGAGCACCATGGATTGGCTGCGCCCCGTCTCCGCCGCGCTCGACGAACGCGGCGCCACGCTGTTCTTCCGCGACGACGACGCCGGGTGGGGGGACGCGCGCCTGATCGAGCTGCTCGATGTGTTCGCCGCCCATTCGTTGCCGGTCGACCTGGCGGTGATCCCTTTGGAGGTCGACCTAGGGCTGGCGGCCGAGTTGGTCGTGCGCTCCGGCGTAGGGCTGCACCAGCACGGCCTCGCGCACGTCAACCACGAGCGGGCGGCGCGCAAGTGCGAGTTCGGGCCCTCGCGCGGGGCGGCGTCTCAGGCGCGCGACATTTCGACGGGACGGGAGCGGCTGGGCGAGTTGCTGGGCGCGCGGCTCGACCCGATCTTCACGCCGCCCTGGAACCGCTGCACGTTGGACACCGCCCGCTGCCTCGCCTCGCTGGGGTTCGGCGTGCTGTCGCGCGAGTCGCGCGCGGAGGCCTACGGCGTGCCCGGCCTGCTCGAGCTGCCGGTCAGCGTCGACTTCGTGCGGCTCGACGCTGTCGAGGCGGGCGAGCGGATCGCCGCCGCGATCCGTGCGGGCGGGCCGGTGGGCGTGATGTTCCACCACGAGGTGATGGACGCGGGGCTGATGGAGCGCGCGGGCGAGTTGCTCGGCCTCGTGGCGGGGCACGAGCGGGCGCGCGCGGTGGCGATGATGGAGCTGGCGTCAGCCCGGGCCGGATGAATCGTCGTCGTCGTCCTCGTCGGAGCCCGAGCCCGACGAGCCGGAGCCCGACGAGCCGGAACCGGAGCCGGACGAGTCGATCGTGGGGGCCGGGGTGGGCGTCGCGACGCTGCCGGAAGAACCGCTGCCCGACGAGCCCGAGCCCGAGGAGCCGCTGCCGGACGAGTCCGAACCCGAGCCCGACGAGCCGGAACCGGACGAGCCGGACGAACCGCTGCGGGACGAGCCCGAGCCGGAGGAGCCGCTGCCGGATGAGCCGGACGAGCCGCTGCCGGAGCCGGACGAGCCGGACGACCCGGAGCCCGACGAGTCAGAGCCCGCCGAACCGGAACCGGACGAGCCGGAACCCGAAGAGTCATCGCTGCCCGAAGAGCCCGACCCGGACGAGTCATCGCTCCCCGACGAGCCTGACCCGGACGAGTCGCCGCCCGAGCCGTGCCCCGACGAGTCGTCGCCGGACGAGCCCTTCCCCGACGAATCGTCGCGATGGACGTACGAGTGGCCGCCAGCAGGCGATCCGCGCGGCGTGGACCGCGCCGCGCGGTCGCCCTGGGCGACCGTCGGCGCGGGGGCCGGGCTGTTGGCGCGCCGCACCGGCGCGGTACGCGCCTCGGTGCGCTCGGGTGCCTTCGCCACGACCGCGGGGCGTCGCTCGGGCGTGTCGTGCCTTGCGACCTCCATCGCACCGCCGCCGGCGCCCGCCACCACGACCGCGACCGCCGCCACCTTGGCCACCGGGGCGGCCTCGGCGCCCCACGGGAAGAAGCGCGCGATGGGCGGGAGGAGCGCCGCGGCGGCCTCGCGGACGGTGTTCCGCGCGCGGTGCATGAGCTGGCGGATCGCGCCCGCGCTGAGGCCGAGATCGGCGGCGATCAGCTCGTGGCTGTCGCCGTCGAGCGCGTGGCGCACGATCACCTGCCGCTGCGTATCCGGGAGCGCGCTCACGGCGCCGACGACGCGCTTGAAGCGCTCCTGGCGCTGCACCACATCCTCCGGGCGCTCGACGCCGTCGAGCCCCTCGGGCAGCTCGTCGTGGCCGCTGTGCGGATCGCGCGCGACGTTCAGCGCCGCGTTGTGGGCGACCCGGTACAGCCACGGGCGCAGCGCCACGGGGGTGTTCGCCGTGTCGCTGGTCAGCGCCGCGTAGGCGTTGATGAGCGTCTGCTGGAGCGCGTCCTCGGCGGCCGCGGTCGGGAGGATCCCCTGGCAGTACCGCAGCAGCGGGACGCGGTAGCGCTCGACGATCGCCGCGAACGCCCGCTCGTCACCCGCGCGCGCGAGCTCGACGAGGCGCTCGTCGGATTCGTCCGCCGGCAGCCGCGGCGTCCGGCGGTCAGACCGTGGCGGCGAGCCAGGCGACCGCGGCTGGGACGTGCGCGGGATCGATGTGATGCGCGGCATCAGACTCGTGATACGCAACGTCGATGCCAGCGGTTCCGAGCAATTCCTTGGCGGTCCGGGCGAACGCCACATCCATGACCGGATCCCGGCGGCCGTGGGCGATGAACGCGCGCAGGTTCGGGCGGGAGGCGAGGTCGGGCGCCCAGCCGTCCACCGTCGGGATGAAGCCCGAGAAGGCGAGGATCCCGGCCGGCGCCGGCCGGTCGCCGTCGAGCCCGAGCGCGTAGCTCATCACCGAGCCCATCGAGAAGCCGCCGAACACGGTCTGCTCCGGCGTCATGCCCGTCGTCTCCCACAGCTCGTCGTGGAGCCCGGCCAGCGCGCGGTGCGCGGCCCAGAAGGTGTCCGGGTCCGGGTAGCCGACGCGCGGCACGACGTACCAGTGGCTGCCCGGCCAGCCGGGGAGCTGCAGCGGCGCGCGCGGCGTCACCACGTGCAGCCGGCGCTGCGGGTCGAGCACGTCGGCCAGCCCCAGCAGGTCGTGCTCGTCGGCCCCGCGCCCGTGGTGCAGCACCAGCAGGCCGGCGGGGTCGCCGGCCGCCTCGCGCTCGCGGTGGACGAGCTCGCTCATGCCGTCTGCCTCGCGCGCGGGTTGGCGATCGGGGTCAGCTCGCGCTCGAGCCGCTCGCGCAGGTGCTCGTGCTGGGCCGGCAGGCGGAGCGCCTCGCCGAGGTGCTCGGCGTCCTCGTCAAGGGCGAAGCCGGGGGAGAGCGTGGCGATCTCGAACAGCACGCCGCGCGGCTCCTGGAAGTAGATCGACTTGAAGTAGTCGCGGTCGCGGACGTCGGTCACGTACCCGCCGGCGTCGCCGATCCGCGCCTGCCAGCCCAAGTGGTCCTCGTCGGGCGAGGCCCAGGCGATGTGGTGGACGCTGCCGGCGCCCTGGCGGCCGTTGCCCGGCGCCGGGTCGTAGGCCCACTCGAAGCCGTCGAGGCGGTACTCGCCCTCGCCCTCGTAGGTGAAGCCGAGCACGCCGGTGAGCACCTTCTCCTCGACGCCGGCGTAGGCGCTGTAGGCACGGGCGCCGACGATGCCGTTGATGGCGTGCTCGGCGGGGATCTCGGGGTGCTCGGCGCGCTGGTCGCCGTCGGCCACGACGAGCTCGAGCGCGAGCCCGTCGGGATCGGCGAAGCGCAGCGTGGCGGCTCGCTCGATGCCGAGGCGGTCGGCCCAGAAGTCGAGGCCGGCCTCGGAGGGGACCCCGAGTCGGAGCGTGTGGATCATCCCGAGGCCCGGGCGGCCGGGCGCGGCGCCGGGGAACTCGAACCAGGTGAGGATCGAGCCGGGAGAGCCGGTCTCGTCGCCGAAGTAGAGGTGGTAGGCGTCCGGCTGATCGAAGTTGACCGTCTTCTTCACCAGCCGCAGACCGAGGACGCCGGCGTAGAAGTCGACGTTCGCCTGGGCGTCGCCCGTGATCATCGTGATGTGGTGGAGGCCCCGGAGGATCATGGCAAGCAGTGTAGAGGAAAGTGATTGCGTGTGCAACTAACAGGAGCGGAGGACCTCGACCTCGACGCGTACCGGCGCGTGGCCTGGCAAGGCGAGCCCATCGTGCTCACCGAGCCGGCGCTCGAGCGCGTCGCCGCCCATCGCCGCGCCTTCGAGGCGTTCGTCGCCGAGCGCGAGGGTGAGCGGCTGTACGGGATCACCACCGCCCATCACCGCGGGGCGACCACGCTGCTCTCCCCGGAGGCGCGGGCGGCCTACGCCCGCCGGATCCCGCCCACGCCCGCGACGTTCGGCCCGCCGCTGCCGGAGCGCGTGGTCCGCGGGATCGTCGCCGCACGTGCGGCCGGCTTCCTGAGGGGCGGCGCCGCGGTGCGGCCGGAGCTGGCGGTCGCGGTCACGCGGATGCTCGAGCGCCCGCTCCCGCGGCTCGCGGCCCGAGGGCACGGCGATCCGGGCGAGATCATCGTCCTGCGGGCGCTGTTCGGGGGGCTCGAGGACGTCGTCGAGCTCGAGGCCAAGGAGGGTATGGCGCTCGTCAACGGCGCCCCGGCGTCGGCTGCGGCCCTGGCCGACGGCGCGCTCGGCGGTCGGGGTCGCTTGCGCGTGGCGCACGAGGTGCTCGCCCTGGCCTTCGAAGCGGCCCGCGCACCGCAGGCCCACCTGGACCCGGCGCTCGACGAGCAATGGGCCGATCCCTTTGAGGCCACCGCCCTCGCCGAGCTCCGCTCGCTCACCGACGGCGGGGAGGGGGAGCGGGCCGGCCATCAGGCGCCGGTCGCGTTCCGCGACACGCCGCGGCTGCTGGGCTGGCTGCGGCGCGTGCAGGCGCAGGCGGAGGAGTGCGCGGCGATCTCGCTGTCCGCGCCGGGCGACAACCCCGCCTTCGCGCTCGACCCGTCCCGCGTGCTCTCCAACGCCGGCTACCACGATCCGCGCGCGGCGCCCGCGCTCAACGCGCTCGCCGCGGCGTGGGCGGACCTCGCCTCGCTGGCGGCGGTGCAGGCGACGCGGCTCGCGGAGGATCCCGAGGGCCTTTCCGCGACCGAGACCGAGCCGCGGGTCTCGCTGCTGTCGATGACGGCGCTCGGGTGGGCGGAGGAGGCGCGAGCGGCCGCGGCGCCGACGCTGATCTCGCTCGGCGGGAGCGCGCCCAGCGACACCTCGTCGCCGGCGCTGCTGGCGTGGCGGCTCGCCGAGGAGGCCGGCACGGCGCTCCAGGCGGTGCTCGCCACGCTCGCCGTGATCGCCGCTCACACCCTGCACGTGGCGGCTCGGCGACCACCGCCGGCGCTCGTCGCTCGCTTTGAGGGAGTGCTCGAGGCGTTCCCGCCGGGCCTGCATGCCAGCGGCTACGGCGCCGGATTGGAGATGGTGGCGGCGGATCTCGAGCGCGAGGTCCATTAGCGCCTGTTAGCGAGAGCTGGGAGGTCCGCGGCGGGCGGCCGAATACTGGGTTGAAATGGCCGTGCACGTCCTCAACCGTTCCCGCCAGCGCCTCCACGGGCGCGTGCTGCCGATCGCGCAGACCGCCGTCGCGGCCGTCGTCGCCTGGCTGGCCGCGGGCGTCTTGTTGTCGGATTCGCGCCCGGCGTTTGCCGCGATCGCCGCGGTCATCTCCGTCGGCGCGACGTTCGGCCAGCGCGGCCAGCGTGCCGTCCACCTCACCTGCGGGGTCATCCTCGGCATCACCGCCGCCGACCTGCTGATCCACTTCATCGGCGTGGGCGCGCCCCAGCTGGGCCTGCTGGTGGTGCTCGCGATGATGGTGGCGGTCCTGCTGGGCGGGAGCGAGCTGGTGGTCGTCGAGGCCGCGGTGTCCGCGATCCTGCTCGTCACCGTCGACCCGAGCGCCGGCGACGCGCTGTCGGTCAACCGCATCCTCGAGGCGCTGGTGGGCGGCGCGAGCGCGCTGGCGGTCAGCGCCGTGCTGTTCCCGCCCGACCCGGCGCTCGCCGCCGGCCGCGCCGGGCAGGAGCTGTTCTCTGCGTTGGCGCGCTCGCTCGAGGGTGTCGCGTCCGGGCTCGAGGACCGCGACGCGGAGGTCGCGCAGGGCGCGCTCGACCAGGCGCGCGGGATCGATCCGCTGGTCGCCGAGGTCCACCAGACGCTGGCGGTCGGTCGCGAGGCGTCGCTGCTGGCTCCGCGCCGCGGCGCTCGCACCCAGCTCGGCCGCTACGACCGCAGCGTCGGCCAGGTCGATCTCGCGGTGCGCAACACCCGCGTGCTGGCCCGCAGCGCGCTCCGGCTCGTCCGTGCCGGCGCCGTCCCGCCGGGCATGCCCGGTCCGGTGCGGCTGCTGGGCGGCGCCGTCTGGGAGCTGGCCGCCGCCTACGACGACCCGCGCCGCGCCGGCGAGGCCCGCCGGCTCGCGGCGGCCGCCGCCGCCGGCGCCATCCAGGTCCGCGACGAGCGGACCGAGCCGATGCTGACCGAGCTGGTCGGCCAGGTCCGCTCGACGGCGGTCGACGTCATGCGCGCCGCCGACCGCGTGTCGGGCGAGCCCGAGCCCGGGTTCGAGCCGCTCACGGAAGAGCTGCTCGCCGTCCCGGCCTAGCTCACGTCGAGCACGATCTTCCCGAGCGCGCCGCGCCCGTCGAGCAGCTCCAGCGCCTCGCCCACCTGCTCGAGCGGGAAGTGCGCCCCGACGATCGGGGCGACCGAGCCGCCGCGGGCGAGCTCCATCACCGCCTCGCCGATCTCCCGGTTGACGTCGGGCTTGCCCAGGACGTAGCCGCCCCAGCCGGCGCCGACCACGTCGGTGTTGTTGAGCAGCAGCCGGTTGACGCGGACCTCGGGGATCGAGCCGCCGGTGAAGCCGACCACCACGACCCGGCCGCCCTCGGCGAGCGAGCGCAGGCTGTCGGTGAAGCGGTCGCCGCCGACGGGGTCGATGACCATGTCCACTCCGCCGCCCGAGCGCTCCTTCGCCTCGTCCTTCCACGGGCCGTCGGAACGCAGCACCTCGTCGGCGCCCGCCTCGCGCGCCACGCGCTCCTTCTCGTCGGTCGACACGACCGCGAAGACGCTGCTGGCGCCGAGCCCCTTCGCGACCTGGATCGCCGCCGTCCCGATGCCCCCCGCCGCGCCGTGGACGAGCACCGACTCGCCCTCTTGGAAGCGCCCGCGGAGCTTCAGCGCGAAGTAGGCGGTGTGGTAGTTGAGGATCAGCCCGGCGCCCTGGGCGAAGTCGAGGCTGTCGGGGAGCGCGAACGTGAGGTACTCGGGCGACACCGCGACCTCGGCGAACCCGCCGAGCATGCAGAACGCCGCGACCCGGTCCCCGGCCTTGACGGCTGCCCCCTCGGGCGCGCTCCGGACCACGCCACCGACCTCGCTCCCGGGCACGAACGGGACGTCGGGCTTGATCTGGTACTCGCCCCGCGTCTGGAGGACCTCGGGGAATGAGACGCCGGCGGCATGGACGTCGACCACGACGCCCTCGCTCCCGGTCATCGGGTGAGTAGAACCGGGCTCCGGGATGTCCTTCAGCTCGAAGGCGGAGCTGGGACCGGAGAGCTCTGTGATCTGTTGGGCGCGCATGCGGTCGCGGATACTGCCAGGCGCGGTGTGATTGGGTTCGGCCGCCGGGGTGGAGCCCAACGCCTGCAAGGGGCTGATCTTCGAGGGGCTCCGGGACGTCGCCTACGCGATCGAGATCTCCAAGGGCGCCGCCGACCTCGGCGTGACGCCCTGGCGGGACCCCGGCGCTAGTAGCGGCTCCACCAGCTGAGCGCCTCGCGCACCAGCCTCTCGCCCCCCGGGAACTCGAGCTCGAGCCGGGCCAGGGCATCGTCGGTGTCTCGGCGCGCCTGGTAGGGCCGATCCGTCGTCATGGCGTCGAACGCGTCGGCGATGGCGATGATCCGCGCGCCGTCGGGGATCGCGTCCCCGGCCAGCCGGTCCGGGTAGCCGCCGCCGTCGTCGCGCTCGTGGTGATGGCGGATCCACGAGCACTGCTCCGGGTCGAGCGCGTCGGCGGCGAGCGCGGCGCCCAGCGTGACGTGCCGGCGGACGTGCGCGATCTCGGCCGGCGTGAGCGGGCCGTCGCGCCCCAGCAGCTCTCGGGGGAGCGCCGCCTTGCCGAGATCGTGCACGCGCGCGGCCCGGTGGAGCCGGCCCTGCCGCGTGGGCGACCAGTGCAACTGGGCGGCGATGGCGACGCCGAGGTCGGCCACGCGCGTGCCGTGGCCCGCGGGTCCGGTCGCTCCGGCGAGGCCGGCGAGGGTCTCGAACCCCGCGCCGCGGGCTCGCGAGAGGTTGCGCTGCGTCGCGTGCGACCACACGAGGACGGTGTCGCGCCCGTACGCCTTGGCCCAGTAGAGCGCCCGGTCGGCGCGCTCGAGCAGGACGGCCGGCTCGTCGCGCGGCCGGAGCTCGCAGACGCCGATCGAAACCGTGAGGTCGAGCCCGGTGGCGAACGGGGCGTCGCGGATCGCCGCGCGCAGCCGCTCGGCGGCGGCCAGCGTCTCGCCGGCCGCGGCGTCCGGGAGCAGCCAGGCGAACTCCTCGCCGCCGATCCGCCCCACGGAGTCGACGGCGCGCGCCTCGCCGGCGATCCGAGCGGCCGCCTCGGCGAGCACGCGGTCGCCGATCGGATGGCCGTGCCGGTCGTTGACGGCCTTGAAGTGGTCGAGGTCGACGACGATCAGCCCCAGCGCGCGGCCGTGGGTGCCGAGCCGCTCGGACTCCTCGGCGAGCCGGGCGTCGAACGCGCGGCGGTTGAGCAGGCCGGTGAGGGGATCGTGGCTGGCGAGGCGGCGCAGCTCGGCGGTGCTGCGCTCGCGCACGATCGCCACCTGGCCGCCGTCCCACGCCGCGAGCGTCGCGCTGACGGGCCGCGAGCCGCCCGGCAGCGGCAACTCGACCTCGACGTCCTCGCCAGGCGACGCGGAGGGGAGCCAGTCGGGCGGTGGGCCGCCGACGAGGTCTTCGCCGACCATCCTGCGGAGCGCGTCGTTGGCCAGTACGACCTCGCCGCCGGAGACGACGAGCACGCCGTCGGTGGCCGAGGCGGCCGAGGGAAGCGGGGGCGCGGCGAGACCGGTCACGACGCCCCCGTGGTCATGACGGAGTCCGAGGAGCCGGTGTTCGAGTTCGCCGAGTCGGGGGAGTCGGTCGAGTCCGATGAGTCGGTCGCGGACGCGTCGGACGAGCCGGTCCCGGACGAGTCCGAGGTGGCCGAGTCGGACGAGTCGGTCGTGGTCGTGTCGGAGGCGCCCGACGTCGCGGTCGAGATCTGCGCGGACGCCGCGACCAGCGCCGGATCGCGGCCCGACGCGAGCTGGACGTAGATGGTGGAGAAGACCGCGATGAAGAGCGCGGCCGCGACGGCGGCGACCCGCATGCGGATCCGGTGGATGCGCCGGCGGCGCGCGATGACGGCTGGATGAGGGGTCATGTCGTCGCTCCAGGTGGGTTGATGAGGCGGACGGCGAGCAGGGCGGCGGCGGGCAGCACGACGATGCCGGTGGCGGCCAGGAACCAGGCCTGTCCGGCGTCGGTGCCCTCGCCGATCGCGTGCACGAGCGACGCGAGCCAGACCAGCGCCGTCCAGCGGTGCATCCGGCGCCAGCGGGACACGCCGATGCGCGCCCGCGCGTAGTAGGAGAGGCCGAGCGCGAGCGTGAGCCAGCCGCACACGATCCCGAGCGAGGTCCAGACCGGCTGGTAGGAGCCGACGAAGGGAATCGTGATGTCGGCCAGGCTCGGCGACAGGTAGGAGTCGCCGAGCAGCGAGCCCGCGTGCACGACGAGGGCGACCATCGTCGTGATGCCGAGGGCCTCGTGCCACGTCCGCAGGTCGCGCCCCCGGAGGAGCCGGGCGGCCATCAGCAGGCCGAGGCTCACCGACGCGCTGGACGCCAGCAGTGCGACGATGCCCGCCGCGCGGCTGGCCATCCAGAAGAGATGCTCGCTGGTGGCCACGGCCATGGCGCTCATGACTCGGAGGTCTCCGCGGACGGCGTCGAGGAGGAAGAGGGGGGTGCGCCGCCGTCAGACGGCGCGCCCGCGCCGCCGCCGGAGGGCGGGCCGCCCTGCGGCATCACCGGATTGCATCGCCTCGCGGACCTTGTCGGTGTCGAGCCCGAGCTCCTTCGCGAGCGCCTCGGTCGGGTCCGCCGAGGGCTGCGACCCGGCGGCGGGCCGCGTCGCCTCCATCGCTTTCTCGAGCTTGCTCTCCGACACGCCGAGCCTCTCGGCCACGGCGCTGAGGTCGGCGGACGGCGGCCCGCCGCGGGTCTGGGAGGCGGCCGCGCCGGACGATGCTGCCTGGCCGCCGCTCGTGGCCGCCTCGCCGCCGCAGCCGGCGATGCCGAGTGCGGCGACCGAGCCGAACACGGCCACTTTGGTGAACGCACGCTTCTTCATGGGTGGATCTCCTGAGGGGCGGGGGTGGGGTGACGGTGGCGGCGGCGCGTGAAGACCCACGTCTTCAGCGCCACGTAACGGGTGACGGTCGCGCCGGCGCTCGCCAGCACGAGCACCGTCAGCTCGACCGCGCGCGGCGGCGTGGCGTCGATGCCGTGCAGCACGCCCAGCGCGCCGCTCGACAACGCCAGCGTGAGCAGGAAGACGGCCGCGCCGCGCGCGTGGTGGCGCGCGAGGTCCTCCCGGCCGCGCAGCCGGAACGTGAAGCGTCGGTTGGCGGCCGTGTTGAGCACCGCGGTGATGGCCAGCGCCGCGGCGTTGGCCCCGGCGGCACCGAGCGGGCCGTGCAACAGCAGGAACAGCAGCGCGAACAGCGCGGTGCTCGCCACGCCGATGCCCAGGAACCGGGCCAGCGAGGAGGCGGCGGCGAGGCGCGTCACGCCTCGCAGGTCCTCGATCGCGGTCCGCACGATGCGCACGCGCGAGTCCGGATCGTCGACCCAGTCCACCGGGACCTCGTGGATCCGCAGGCCGCGGCGCTGGGCGAGCACGAGCAGCTCGGTGTCGAAGAACCAGCCGTCGTCGCGCACGTCGTCGAGCAGCCCGACGCCGAGCGCCACCGTCCGCGCGGCCTTGAAGCCGCACTGGGCGTCGCTGAACCGGGCGCGCAGCACCGTGTGCAGGATGTGGTTGTAGCCGCGCGAGATGACCTCTCGCTTGGGGCCGCGCACGACCCGCGCGCCGCGAGCGAGCCGGGAGCCGATCGCGAGGTCGCTGTGCCCCGACATCAGGGGGGCGACGAGCGGGAGCAGCGCGCGCAGGTCGGTCGAGAGGTCGACGTCCATGTAGGCGACGACCTCCGCCTCCGACGTCGACCACGCGGCCCGCAGCGCGCGGCCGCGGCCCTTGCGCTCGAGGCGCAGGACCGAGACGCCGGGCAGCGAGGCCGCCAGCGAGGCGGCGATCACCGGCGTGGCGTCCGTCGACGCGTTGTCGGCCACGACGATCCGCCAGCTGAACGGGAACTCGTCGGTCAGGAAGCGATGCAGGCAGCGGACGCTGCGCTCGAGCGCGGCCTCCTCGTTGAAGACCGGCACGACGATCTCGACGTCGAGCGCACGGGTGGGCCGCCGGGTGGGGAGGGGGGCGAGCGCTGTCATGCCCCCCAGACTCGGCGCCGCCCGTGTGAGCAGCCCCGGAGCTCCCTGGGACTAGCCTGAGAGCGGCAGCGCCACCACGAACGTGGCGCCGCCGCCGGACGCGTTGCGCGCGCTCACGCGGCCGCCGTGGGCGTCGACGATCCCCGCCACGATGGCGAGGCCGAGCCCCGCGCCGCCGCGCCCCCGCTCGCGGCCGCCCTCGGCGCGCCAGAAGCGCTCGAACAGCGCGTCGGGGTCGTCGTTCGGCAGGCCCGGGCCGTGGTCGCGGATCTCCACGCGCACGCCGCCGTCCGCGCGCGCCACCGATACCTCGATGGGCGTCCCGGCCGGCGTGTGCACGAGCGCGTTGCGCAGCAGGTTGCCGAGCACCTGGCGCAGCTGATGCGCGTCGCCGAGCACGGGCGCGTGCGAGCTCACCAACCCAATCTCACGATCCGGCGCGGTCGCCCGCGCGTCGTCGACCGCGTCGCCTGCCAGCCCCGCCAGGTCGACCTCGACGTGCGGCGCGTCCGCGATCTCGTCGAGCCGCGCCAGCGTCAGCAGGTCCTCGACGAGCACGCCCATCCGAGCCGCCTCGTCCTCGATCCGCCGCATCGCCTTCTCGGTCTCGGCCGGCTCGCGCACGGCGCCCATGCGGAACAGCTCCGCATAGCCGCGGATCGACGCCAGCGGCGTCCGCAGCTCGTGCGAGGCGTCCGCGATGAACGTCCGCAGCCGGTCCTCGGACGCCTTGCGGCGGGAGAACGCGTCCTCGAGCCGGTCGAGCATCCCGTTCAACGCGATCCCGAGCCGTCCCACCTCCGTGCGGGGGTCGGCCTCCCAGACGCGGTGGGAGAGGTCGCCGCCGGCGATGCGGCCCGCCGTATGGCCCATGCGGTCCAGCGGGAGCAGCCCGATCCGCACGACCACCCACCCGGCGATCCCGAGCACCAGCAGCACGGACGCGATCACGAGCGCGAGCACGAGCAGCAGCCGGTCGAGCTGCTCGTTGGCCTCGCTGCAGGGGGACGGCGACGACGAGCACCCCGCCGGCGAACCGGTCGGCCTGGGCGAGCACGCGGTAGCCGTCGATCGTGACGAGCTTGTTCATCGGCAGCTTCGCCGGCAGCTCGGGCTTCTCGGTGATGCCCTGGCCGACAGGGAGCGTGACCGATTGCGTGCCCGAGCTCGTCCGAAGCTCGCCGTAGGTTCCCGCGGGCGGCCCGAGCGGGCCGTCGCCGCGGCGGGGAGCACGCTCCCCGCCGGGGCCGCGATCGTCCCCGCCGAGCGCCTGGCCGACGAGGAAGGGCGCCTGGCGCGTCTGGTCGTCGACGCGCTGGTACAGGAACGAGCGCTGCTCCGCGTAGGTGATCCCGCCCACCAGGAGCATCCCGATGAGGCTGAGCGCGAGCAGGCCGGCGAGCAGCCGCGCGCGCAGGGACACCATCACGTGCGCGGCCGCCGCAGGGCGTAGCCGACGCCGCGCACGGTGTGGATCAGCGGCGCGCCGTGCAGGTCGAGCTTCTTGCGCAGGTAGCTCACGTAGGTCTCCAGCACGCGGGCGTCGCCGCCGAAGTCGTACTCCCACACGTGCTCGAGCAGCTGGGAGCGGGTGAGCACGCGCCGCGGGTTGAGCATGAAGTAGCGCAGGAGGCGGTACTCGGTGGCGGTCAGCTCGACGGGCTGCCCGGCGCGCGAGACCTCGTGCGCGTCCTCGTCGAGCTCGAGGTCCTCGAACACGAGCCGGCTCGACTCGGGCTCGGCGAGGCCCGAACGCCGCAGGATGGAGCGGATCCGCGCCACCAGCTCCTCGAGGCTGAACGGCTTGGTGACGTAGTCGTCGCCCCCGAGCGTGAGCCCGCGGATCTTGTCCTCGGTGGCGTCGCGGGCGGTCAGGTAGATGATCGGCACGCGGGGAGATGCAGTTGGCGCCCGCTCTCGAGGCGCTTGGCGACGTCGAAGCCCTCCATGTCGGGGAGCATCACGTCGAGCACGATCAGCTGCGGCTTGAACGCGCTGACGGCGGCGATCGCCTCCGCGCCCGTGCCGGCCGACTCGACCGCGAAGCCCTGGAAGCGCAGCGCCATGGCGACGACGTCGACGATGTTCGGCTCGTCGTCGACGACCAGCACACGGTGGGCTTCGGGGCTCTCGATCATGGGAGCAGCATCGTCGCGGAAACTGTGAGTTTCCTGGGAAGCGCCCGAGGCCTCAGCCGATTCCCAGGCGTCTCTGAGCCTGCGCGCCGACGCTGACGGCATGACCACCGCCGCCCAGCGCGCCCGCCCCCGAACCCGGTCCCTGCGCCTGCCGCGTCCAGAGCTGGCGGTCCTGCTCGTGCTCGCCGCCGTCCTGAACCTGTGGGCGCTCGACGTCAACGGCTGGGCCAACGAGTACTACAGCGCGGCGGTGCGATCGATGACCGACAGCTGGTCGGCGTTCCTGTACGGCTCGTTCGATTCATCCAACGTGATGACCGTCGACAAGCCGCCGCTGGCGCTGTGGGTGCAGGCGCTGTCGGCGCGCGTGTTCGGCTTCCACCCGCTCAGCATGCTCGTCCCGCAGGCGCTGATGGGCGTGGCGACGGTCGCGCTCGTCTATGACCTCGTGCGGCGCCGCTTCGGCCGCCGGGCGGGCTTCGTGGCGGGGCTCGTGCTCGCGCTGACGCCGATCTCGGTGGCGATCTCGCGCCACAACAACCCCGACGCGCTGCTGATCCTGTGTTGCACCGGCGCCCTGTGGGCGCTGGTGCGCGGCGCTGGAGGACGGGCGCACCCGCTGGCTGGTGCTGGCCGGCGCGCTTGGTCGGCCTCGGCTTCGAGGCGAAGATGGCGGTCGCGCTGATGGTCGTGCCGGGCATCGCCGCGGCGTGGCTGTGGGTCGCGCCGCGCGGCCGGCTCGCCGCCGTGCGCCAGCTGCTCGCCGGGGGCGCCGCGATGGTCGCCGTCGGCGCCGCGTGGCCGGTGGTCGTGTGGCTGACCCCGGCCGCGGATCGCCCGTGGATCTCCGGCACCGCCGACAACAGCATCTGGTCGCTGATCCTCGGCTACAACGGCCTCGGCCGGCTGACCGGCCAGGCCGGCGGTCCGGCCGGCGGCGGCGCGGCGGGCGGCGGGCCGGGCGGCGGCGTGTTCGGCGGCGACACCGGCGCGCTGCGCCTGCTCGACACGTCGCTCGGCGGCCAGGCCGGCTGGTTGCTCGGCGTCGCGCTCGTCGCCGGCCTCGCGGTGCTGATCGGGAGCCGCCTCGAGCGCGCCGACCCGCGCACCGGCTGGCTGATCGCGGTCGGCGGCGCGTTCCTGACCACCGCGGTCGCGTTCAGCTACGCGCAGGGCATCTTCCACCCCTACTACGTGTCGATGCTGGCGCCGTTCACCGCCGCCCTCGTGGGCGCGGGCGCGCGCGGAGCTGACGAAGTCGCGCGTGCTCGCCGTCGCGGCGATCGCGGCGGGCGTCGGTCGCCGAGTGATGGTGCTCCGCGACAACCCCGGCCAGCTCGAGTGGCTGCCCGCTGTGCTGGTCGTCGTGGGCGCCGCGGCCGCGCTCCTGCTCGTCGCGACCAACCGCTGGCGGGCGGTCGTCGCTGGCCGCCGCGATCGGCGCGCTGCTGATCGCCCCGGCCGCGTGGTCGGCGCAGACGCTCGGCCACGCCACCAACGGGACGTTCCCCGCCGGCGGCTCGCAGAGCGCCGGGATGGGCGGGCCGGGCATGGGCGGAGGCGGACGCTTCGGCGGCGGCGGGCCGCCGGCGGGCGCCGGCGCGCCGGGCGGCTTCGCTCCCCCGCAAGGCGGGTTCGGCGGCCGCAGGGCGGCAACGCGCCCATGGCGGCGGCGCCCAGGGTGGCAACGCGCCAGGTGGCGGAGGCATGTTCGGCGGCGACACGCCAGTCGCTCACCGCCGCGCTCGCCTACGCCAAGGCCAACGGCGGCGGCGCCGTCGCGGTCTCCAGCCAGTCGGGCGCCGGCACCCAGGTCATCGAGGGCGCCGACGTCGTCGCCATCGGCGGCTTCTCCGGCAACGAGAGCGAGGTCAGCACGGCGTGGCTGGCCGACGCGGTGCGCGCCGGCAAGGTCCGCTGGGTGCTCACGAGCGACGGCCGCGGCGGCGGCGGGTTCAACGACGGCCGCACCGGCAGCCGCTCGGTCATGGCCGCCGTCGAGGCCACCTGCAAACCGGTGAGATTCGACGTCGACGGGCTCTACGACTGCCAGGGCTACGAGGACGCGCTCGGCCGGCGTCGGATGGACTGACCTGCAGATCCCGGTTGGCACCCTCACGCTCGCGGGTGTAAGGTGTCGCCCGTAGGCGAGTCCCGACGGAGGGAGGGAGCACCGTGTGCCTGGCCATCCCCGGCCAGATCGTCGAAGTGGTCGACGAGCTCAACCGGCTCGCCCAGGTCGACGTCGCCGGGGTGCGGCGCACGGTGAACATCGGGCTCCTCGACGAGGACGCCGACGGCGGGGCGGTCCCGGTGACTGGGTGCTGATCCACGTCGGCTTCGCCCTCTCCAAGGTCGACGAGGAGGAGGCGCGCGCGACGCTGCGCGCTCCTCGAGGCGATGGGCGCGGAGTACGAGCAGGAGCTCGAGGAGCTCAAGGCGAGCGTGATCGAGTGAGCAACGTCGCCCGGACGTCGATCGCGGAGCCTGCGGAGCAGGCGACGGTAGGGCGAAACGCCCCTCCTGCATCACGTGCGGGGACGTCGCGGTCCCGATGCGCGTGGTGGGGACCGGCGGCGAGGACGGGCTCGCCGACTGCGTCACCGAGGACGGCGAGAGCTCCGCCGGTCGACGTCGCGCTGATCGACGCCGTGGCCCCGGGCGACGACGTGCTCGTCCACGCGTGCGTGGCGATCCAGCGGCTGGAGGCCGCATGAAGTACGTCGACGAGTACCGCGACGCCGAGCTCGGCCGGGCGCTGTCCACCGAGATCGCCGCGATCGTCGAGCCCGGCCGCCACTACAAGATCATGGAGGTCTGCGGCGGCCACACGCACGCGATCTACAAGTACGGGATCGACGACCTGCTGCCCGGACAACGTCGAGCTCGTGCACGGCCCCGGCTGCCCGGTGTGCGTGATCCCGATGGGCCGCGTCGACGACGGCATCGCGCTCGCCCGCGAGCCCGGCGTGATCTTCACCTGCTTCGGCGACATGCTGCGCGATCCCGGGCTCGAGCGAGTCGCTGCAGGACGCGAAGGCCGGCGGCGCCGACGTGCGGATGGTCTACTCGCCGCTCGACGCGCTGCGGATCGCGCGCCAGACGCCCGACCGCCAGGTCGTGTTCTTCGCGATCGGCTTCGAGACCACCGCGCCGTCGACCGCGCTGACGCTCAAGCGCGCCAAGGCGGAGGGGATCGAGAACTTCTCCGTCATGTGCTCGCACGTGACGATCGTGCCGCCGCTGAAGGCGCTGCTCGAGTCGCCCGACCTGCGGCTCGACGGCTTCGTCGGCCCCGGCCACGTCGCCACGATCGTCGGCGCCCGGCCGTTCGAGTTCATCCCCGCCGACTACGGCAAGCCGGTCGTGATCTCGGGCTTCGAGCCGCTCGACGTCCTGCAGTCGATCCTGTGGATCCTGCGCCAGATCGAGGCGCGGCGAGGCCAAGGTCGAGAACCAGTACAAGCGCGTCGTCCCGCAGGAGGGCAACCTCCGCGCGCTCGAGGCGCTGGCCGAGGTGTTCGTGCTGCGCCCGCACTTCGAGTGGCGCGGGCTGGGCTTCATCTCCCAGAGCGCGCTCGCGCCTCAGCGAGGCCTACGCGCGACTTCGACGCCGAGCGGCGCTTCTCGCGTGCCCGGCGTGCGCGTCGCCGACCCGAAGGCGTGCCAGTGCGGCGAGGTGCTCAAGGGCGTCATCAAGCCGTGGGAGTGCAAGGTGTTCGGCACCGCGTGCACGCCCGAGCACGCGATCGGCACCTGCATGGTCAGCCCCGAGGGCGCCTGCGCCGCCTATTACAACTACGGGCGCTTCGCGCGGGAGAAGCAGGTTGTCTGAGGTCGTCGGCCGCGAGGAGCGGATCCTCGGGATCATCGAGACCGCGCGCGCGAAGCGCCCGCGCTTCAAGGACCCCGCGATCACGATGGCCCACGGGGCCGGCGGCAAGGCGACGCAGACGCTGATCGAGGGGCTGTTCGTGCCCGCCTACGGCGGCGCGACGCTCGCCGCGATGGCCGACGCCGGCGCGGCCGGCGACATGGTGATGACGACCGACTCCTTCGTGGTCAAGCCGCTGCGCTTCCCGGGCGGCTCGATCGGCGAGCTGGCCGTCAACGGCACCGTCAACGACCTCGCGGTGGCCGGCGCCCGCCCGCTCGCGCTGACGCGTGGCGATGATCCTCGAGGAGGGCCTGGACTCCGACGTCCTGCGCGCCGAGGTCGAGGCGATCGCGCGCACCGCGGCGGCGGCCGGCGTCGAGATCGTGGCCGGCGACACCAAGGTCGTCGAGCGCGGCCACGCCGACCAGATGTACCTGGCGACCACCGGCGTCGGGCGCCCGGACCCGCGCGCGCAGCCTCACGCCCGCAGGGCCTGCGCCCCGGCGACAGGATCCTGCTGTCCGGCTCGATCGGCGAGCACGGCACCGCGATCATGCTCGCCCGCGGCGAGTTCGAGCTCGAGGCCGACGGTGGAGTCCGACACGCGCTCGCTGTGGCCGGTCGCCGACGCGCTGCTCGAGGCCGCCGGACCCGGCCTGCGCTGCATGCGCGACGCCACCCGCGGCGGCGTCGCCTCGGTGCTCAACGAGCTCGCCCGCGCCTCGACGGTGGCGATGGTCGGTGCGCGAGGGCCAGGTGCCCGTCGACCCGGTCGTGGCCGGCGCGGCGGAGATCCTGGGGATCGACCCGATGTACGTGGCCAACGAGGGCAAGCTCGTCGCCTTCGTGGCCCCGGAGCTGGCGGACGCGGCGCTCGCCGCGCTGCGCGCGGTCGAAGGCTGCGAGAAGGCGGCGGAGATCGGCGAGGTGCGGACCGAGCCGCCCGGGATGGTGCTGGTCGAGACGAGCTTCGGCGGAAGGAGGGTCATGGACCAGCTGGTCGGCGACCCCCTCCCGAGGATCTGTTGAGAGGAGCGGCGATGGCGATCGAGTTCGCGCCAAGGCAGCACGAGACGGAGGAGATCACCGCACACGTGATCTGGATGACCACGGGGCTCAGTTGCGACGGCGACTCGGTCGGCATGACCTCGGCCACCAACCCGAGCCTCGAGGACATCATCACCGGCGCGATCCCCGGCATGCCGAAGGTCGTCGTGCACAACCCGGTGCTCGCCTTCGAGCAGGGCGCCGAGTTCATGCAGGCGTGGTGGGACGCCGAGGCCGGCAAGCTCGACCCGTTCGTGCTCATCCTCGAGGGCTCGCTGCCCAACGAGAACCTCTCCGGCGACGGCTACTTCGCCGGCATGGGCGACAACCCCGAGACGGGCCAGCCGATCACCACCAACGAGTGGATCGACCGGCTCGCGCCCAAGGCCGCCGCGGTCGTGGCGGTCGGGACGTGCGCCACCTACGGCGGCATCCCGGCGATGAAGAACAACCCGACCGGCGCCATGGGCCTGACGCGACTACCTCGGCCACAAGTGGAAGTCCAAGGCCGGCATCCCGATCGTGAACATCCCCGGCTGCCCGGCCCAGCCGGACAACATCACCGAGACGCTGATGTACCTGTGCTTCGCGCTCGTCGGCCGCGCGCCGGTCCCCGAGCTCGACGACGTCGGGCCGCCCGAAGTGGCTGTTCGAGCGCACCGCGCACGAGAGCTGCAACCGCGCCGCGTTCTACGAGTCGGGCAACTTCGCCACCGAGTACGGCTCCGACCACCGGTGCCTGGTCAAGCTCGGCTGCAAGGGCCCGGTGGTCAAGTGCAACGTCCCGCTGCGCGGCTGGGTCAACGGCATCGGCGGCTGCCCCAACGTGGGCGGCATCTGCATGGCGTGCACGATGCCGGGCTTCCCCGACAAGTACATGCCGTTCATGGACCCCGACCCGATGGGCGGCATCTCGTCGACCGCGGCGCGCTTCACCTACGGGCCGCTCCTGCGCTGGGGCCGCAACATGAACATCAAGCGCAAGTACGACAAGGAGCCCGAGTGGCGGCACAACCGCCCCGAGCTCACCACGGGCTACGCGAAGCGCTGGTAAGCGAGGAGCTGACAGATGGCGACCATCGAGACACCAGGGACCAAGCCCAAGACCGGCGTCCGCGAGATGTCGTGGGACCCGATCACCCGGATCGTCGGCTCCCTCGGCATCCACACCGAGATCGACTTCGACAACCATGAAGGTCAACAAGTGCTACTCGACGTCGATGATCTTCCGCGGGTTCGACATCTTCATGAAGGGGATCGACCCGCGTGACACGCACTTCCTGACGAGCCGCATCTGCGGCATCTGCGGCGACAACCACTGCACGACGTCGGTGCTGTGCCAGAACATGGCCTACGGCATCTATCCGCCCAAGCTCGGCAACTGCGCGTACAACCTCGCCGAGCTCGCGGACTACATGTTCGACCACGCGATCTACAACGACTGCATGTGCAACGTGGACTTCTGCGAGCAGATGGTCAAGGACACCAACCCGTCCCTGCTCGCGAAGGCCGAGAAGACCGCGTCGCCGCACGGCGACATCCACGGCTTCAAGACGATCGCCGACATCATGCGGGCGCTCAACCCGTTCACGGGCGAGTTCTACCTGGAGACCCTCCAGGTGGCCCGCTACACGCGCGAGATGTACTGCCTGTTCGGCGGGCGCCACACCCACCCGTCGACGATCATGCCCGGCGGCGTCAGCGCCGACATCACCCACCAGACCTGCACGGACTACTACGTGCGGCTGATGCGCTACGTGGACTACGCGAAGCGCACCGTGCCGCTGCACGACGACATCTACGACTTCTTCCTCCAGGAGCTGCCCGGCTACGACATGGTCGGCTACCGGGAGACGGACCTCGTGTGCTGGGGCGCCTTCGACGACCCCGACGTGCTCCGCTACGACTACAAGGACATGACGGAGTGGGGCGCACCAGCGCCACGTCACCCCCGGCCTCGTCATCGGCGGCGAGCTGATCACCACCGACCTGGTGGAGATCAACCTCGCGATCCGGATCCTGCTCGGCTCGCTCGTACTTCGACGACTGGACGCAACGAGGAGACGTTCGTCACGCAGGACCCGCTCGGCAACCCGGTCGACAAGCGCCACCCGTGGAACAAGGTGACGCTGCCCAAGCCGCAGGCGCGCGACTTCAACGACAAGTACACGTGGGTGACGTCCCCGCGCATGTACGACCAGCGGACCGACCGCTACGTCGCCTGCGACACCGGCGGCGGCCCGTTCGCCCGCCAGTGGGTGACGGCGAAGGCCGGCCTCGTCGACATCCCGGGGCTGAAGGCCACGGGCACGAGCCTGCAGATGACGCTGCCCAAGACGGGCTTCATGCCGGAGATGGAGCTCGAGTGGAAGATCCCGGAGAAGTCCAACGCGATCGAGCGCGACCGCGCCCGCGCCTACCACCAGGCGTACTCGGCGATCGCCGCGCTCTACAACCTCGAGCAGGCGCTGGGCGAGGTGCGCGCGGGGCGGACCAAGAGCGCGAACATGGTCAAGGTGCCCGACAGCGCGGTCAGCGTCGGGTTCCACGAGGCGGCGCGCGGCGTGCTCAGCCACCACATGGTCATCCGCGACGGCAAGGTCGCCAACTACCAGCCGTACCCGCCGACCCCCTGGAACGCCAACCCGCGCGACACCTACGGGACGCCCGGGCCGTACGAGGACGCGGTGCAGAACACGCCGATCTTCGAGGAGAACGGCCCGGACGACTTCAAGGGCGTCGACATCATGCGGGCGGTGCACTCGTTCGACCCGTGCCTGCCGTGCGGCGTGCACATGTACACCGGCAAGGGCAAGGTGCGGAAGGTGATGCACACGCCGACGGGGCTCTGCTGAGGCCGGCATGGACGCCGAGGCCCTCGTAGGGCGCGTCGAGGAGCTCACCGCTCAGCTCGGCACGATCGGCGACCTCGCGCAGGCGACCGCGGAGGAGCTCGATCGGCGCGCTGATGCAGCTCTACGGCGAGGGCCTGGAGCGGATCTTCGACGCCGTCGCCGAGGACGGGTCGGACGCCCTGCGCGCCCGGCTCGTCGACGACGGCGTGGTGGCGAGCCTGATGCTGATCCACGGGCTCTATCCGGTGACGCTCGAGACGCGGGTGCGCGAGGCGCTCGACAGCGTGCGCCCCTACATGGAGACCCACGGCGGCGACGTCGAGCTGCTCGGGGATCGAGGACGGGGTCGCGCGGCTGCGGCTGCAGGGCTGCTGCCACGGCTGCGGCGCGTCGGCCTCGACGCTCGAGCTGGGCATCAAGCAGGCGCTGCAGGAGGCGGCGCCCGACCTCGAGGGGATCGAGGTCGAGGGCGTCGTCGAGGAGCCCGTCGCCGGGATCCCGCTGCCGATGGCGTCGCGCCGGCGTCGTGGATGAACGTGCCCGGGCTCGCAGCACCTCGGGCCGGGGGCGATCGCCGCCGTCTCGATCGACGACGGAGCTGGTGGTGGCGAACGTCGACGGCGATCTGCTCGCCTACCGCAACGCGTGCGCGGCGTGCGGCGGGCGGCTGGACGGCGGGCGCTGCTCGAGGGCGCGACGCTGGCCTGCCCGTCGTGCTCGCACTCGTTCGAGCTGCGGCTCGCCGGCCGCTCCACCGAGGGCTCCGGGCTGCAGCTCGCGCCCGTGCCGCTGCTGCGCGAGGGCGGGGCCGCGCGTCGCAGGTGGCCGCGTGAGAGCGCCGGAGCCCGCGGCCGCTGGTCGGCGGCCTGCGCCGGTTCCGCGTGACGCAGGCCCCGCCGGTCGCGGTGCCGAGCGAGGAGCCGCAGTGCGAGCTGTGCCCGATCACGATCGCCGTCCGCGCACAAGCACCTGCTGCACCTCGACCGAGCGGCGGATCCTGTGCGTGTGCGGGACCTGCTGGGCGATGCGCTCCGGCGACGCCGAGTTCCGGCCGGTCGGCAACCGCACCGTGCGGCTGGAGGACTTCGCGCTCTCCGACGAGCAGTGGGCGGCGTTCCAGCTGCCGATCGGGCTGGCGTTCCTGATGATCAGCACGGTCACCGGCAGCGTCGTCGCGCTGTACCCGAGCCCGGCCGGGGCGACCGAGTCCGAGCTGGACCTGGAGGCGTGGGCGGAGGTGTGCGCCGCCAACCCGGCGCTGGAGCTGGAGCCCGACATCGAGGCGCTGATCGTCAACCGCCTGGGCGAGCCGCACGCAGCACGTGATCGCGCCGATCGACAAGGCCTACGGGCTGGTCGGGCGTCGTGAAGTCCAGCTGGGAGGGCATCTCCGGCGGCGTCCGCGGTCGAGCCGGCCGTGCGGGCGTACCTGGACGGCCTGCGGTGAGCGAGGCCGTGCTCGAGGAGCCGGTGCCGCGCCACCCGCGCCGACCTTCGAGGTGCTCGGCGCCGAGCCGGTCGCGCACGCCGCGGCGCCGACGCTGCGCTTCACGCTGCGGGTCGCCGACGCCTCCGGGCGCCCGGTGCAGGGGATCGTCCTCGCCGCGCAGATCAACGTCGACCCGGCCCGGCGGACGTACGACGACGCCACGCGCGAGCGGCTCGTGGAGCTGTTCGGCGCGCCCGAGCGGTGGGCGGCGACGACGCGCAGCTTCCTGTGGACGCAGGTCGGCGCGCTGGTGCCGCCGTTCACGGGCCAGACCGACTTCCCGCTCACCGTCGCCGTGCACGTACGACCTCGAGGTGGCGGCCGCCAAGTACTTCTACTCGCTGCCCGACGGCGAGATCCCGCTCACCATGCACTTCTCCGGCACCGTGCTCTACGAGGACGCCGACGGGCGGCTGCAGCTGACGATGGTGCCGTGGAGCTGCTCGCGCGAAGTACAGGCTGCCCGTCGCCACCTGGCGGGCGATGATGGCCGCGCACTACCCGGGCGGCGGCTGGGTGCGGCTGGAGACCGAGACGCTCGACCGGCTCGCCGGCGACAAGGCGCGCGAGGGGCTGCCGAGCTTCGACGCGACGGTCAGGAGCCTCCTTGACTGACCTCGACGCGCTCGTCGACACGCTGCTGTGGGAGGGCCACGCGCTGTACCCGTACACGCCGAGCGCGACCAAGAACGCCACGCCGACGCCGTTCGGGATCGCCTACCCGCCCGCCTACGCGCGCGGCGAGCGGCGCGACGCACGACCGCGTGCGGATCGAGTGCCTGGCCGACGGCGAGCAGGTGTCCGGGGAGGTCCGGTGCCTGCGTGGGCGCCGAGGCGCGGCGGATCGACCTGGCGGCTCCGGGCGAGGTGGCGTTCGACTTCGACGGCGTGGTGGGCCGCGCCGGGCTGGAGCTGGCCGGCGGGCGGATGGCGCTGTGGGTGGTCAACGAGACGTCGGTGCCCGATGGGCTGGACCGCACGGCGGCGCTCGCGGCACAGCCTGCTCTCCACCCACGTCGTCGCGCGCGTGCGCGACGGGAGGTTCGTCTCGCCGCTCGAGGCGCACGGCTGCGAGCAGACCAACGCCTGGCCGGTGCTCGCCTCGGACGACCGACGACGCCGTGCTGGGCGCGGCGATCATGCTCCCCGACCACCCGCAGCTGGCGCCGGAGAGCCGCGGCTAGCCTGTTCGACTCGACCGAGATCGAGGAGGCGCTGCTGCTGCACGTCATGGCGCTCTCCGACGACGAGCGCGAGGAGACCGCGCGCCAGGACCCGGCGGTGCGGGCGATGCTCGAGCGCGCGGTGCGCGCCACGCCGGAGGACATCATGGCCCTGCACGGCCGCGTCACGGTCAAGGACCCCGAGCAGGGCG
Source organism: uncultured Solirubrobacteraceae bacterium (assembly GCA_963764385.1). Classification (GTDB taxonomy): domain Bacteria; phylum Actinomycetota; class Thermoleophilia; order Solirubrobacterales; family Solirubrobacteraceae; genus DATFQI01. The sequence goes on from CAVXSJ010000015.1 coordinate 292,698, forward strand.
AGTCCGAGGCGACCGTCGAGGGCGTCACCTACCGGCCCGGCGACACGCGTCGTGCTGCGGCCCGGTCACGGCCGCAACGCGCAGGACCACCTCGTCGAGGGCCGCGAGGCGACGGTGGAGCGGATCTACGTCGACGTCGAGGGCCGCGTGCAGCTCGCGGTGACGATCGCCGGCGTGCCGGGCCAGGACATCATGCGCGACATCCGGCGGTACCTGTTCTTCCGTCCCGACGAGGTGGAGGTCGTATGAACTTCGAGAAGCAGATCCTCGTCGCCGGCGTGGGCAACGCGTGGCTGCAGGACGACGGGTTCGGCCCGGTGGTCGTGCAGCGGCTCGAGTCCCGCGAGCTGCCCTCCGGGGTCACGGTGATGGACTTCGGCAGCGGCGGGCTGGACCTGGCGTACGAGATCATGCGCGGCTACGACGCGCTGGTGCTCGTCGACGTGTCGCGGCAGGGCGGCGAGCCCGGCACGCTGTACATCCTCGAGCCCGACCCGGCCGACTACTCGCGGCCGATCGAGGACGGCGAGATGATCTCCCCGCACGGGATGGACCCGCAGACCGTGCTGCGGTTCGTCAACGCGGTCGGCGGCTTCTCCGGCAAGGTCGTGGTGGTCGCATGCGAGCCGGGGCCGGTCGAGGACCTCGCCGTCGGGCTCTCGCCCGAGGTCGAGGCCGTGATCGAGCGGGCGATCGAGGTCGTGCTCGAGCAGGTCGCGGAGCTGCAGGACGCGACGCAGGCCGTACCCGATCCTCGGCTGATGCACGAGCTGTCCATCGCCTCCGCCGTGCTCGAGTCCGCGCTGGGCCACGCCGCCGGGCGGCAGGTGTCCGACGTGCGGCTGCGCGTGGGCGGGCTGCGCCAGGTGGTGCCGGACTCGCTCGACGTTCTACTGGGACATCGTCACCCGCGACACGGTCTGCGAGGGGTCGACGCTCGACCAGGTGCTGATCGAGCCGCGGCTCGCGTGCGGGCCGTGCGCGCGCGAGTGGGCGATCGACATGCCGATCTTCCGCTGCCCGACGTGCGGCGGGGCCGAGGTCGACGGTCGCCGCCGGCGACGAGCTGGAGCTGGAGTCCATCGAGGTCGAGGAGGAGCCCGCATGCACCGGGTGAAGGTCCGGGTCGTCGAGGACGCCCTGGACGCGAACAACACGATCGCGCGCGCGAACCGCGACGACTTCGACCGGGCCGGCGTCTACGTCGTGAACCTGATGAGCGCGCCCGGCGCCGGGAAGACGACGCTGCTCGAGCGGGTGCTCGTCCTCGGTCGAGGGCGTGCGGGTCGGCGTGCTGGAGGGCGACGTACAGGGCTCGCTCGACGCCGACCGGCTCGCCTCGCTGCACATCCCGGTGGTCCAGCTCAACACGGGCGCGGGCTTCGGCGGCGAGTGCCACCTGGACGCGAACATGGTCCGCTCCGCGCTCCCGCAGATCCCGCTCGACGAGATCGACCTGCTGATCATCGAGAACGTCGGCAACCTCGTGTGCCCGGCCGAGTTCCGCGTCGGCGAGGACGTCCGGATCATGGTCTCCTCGGTCGCCGAGGGCGAGGACAAGCCGCTCAAGTACCCCCTGATGTTCCGCGCCTGCGAGCTGGTGATCGTCAACAAGCTCGACCTGCTCCCGCACGTGGACTTCGACATGGAGCGCTACCTGCACCACCTCGACGCCGTGCACCCGGACGTCGAGCGGATGCTGATGAGCGCGCGCACGGGCGAAGGGATCGAGCAGTTCCGCACATGGCTGGAACAGGCACAGGCGAGAGCCGCCGCGCCGGCCTGAGGCGGGAGGCCGGCGAGGCCTTCTTCGAGGCCGAGGCCGAGCGGATCGCGCAGCTCTGCCACGCGATGTCCGAGCGCTTCGCGGCGGGCGGGCGGCTGATCGCGGCCGGCTCGTCGCCCGCCGGGCGCTCGGACGCGCGGCACGTCGCGGTGGAGTTCGTGCACCCCGTGATCGTCGGCAAGCGGGCGCTGCCGGCCATCGGGCTGGCCGCGGAGGGAGGGCCTTTGGCGGCGCAGATCGCGCTGACCGTCGAGCCCGGGGACATCTTCATGCCCTTCGACCCGGGGCTCGAGGCGCCGGGCGACGGTGCTGACGATCTCGTTCGATCCGCCCGACGCGACGACCCGTTCATCCGCCAGGAGATCGTCGAGACGAGCTACCACCTGCTGTGGGAGCTCGTGCACGTGTTCTTCGAGCACCGGGCGAGCGCGGGGGACACGGGCGCCTCGTCGTTCCTCTACCCCTTCCTCAACGAGGGCGAGACGGACGTCGGGGCCGTGCTGGCGGACGTCGCCGCGTCGGTGCGCATGAAGTCCGCCGAGGTGGCGGAGCTGCGCGAGCAGACGCTGCGCGAGGGCGCCGACGCGCTGATGGTCGCCGCCGAGGTGCTGCGCGAGCGCTTCGAGGCCGGCGGGCGGCTGCTCGTGCTCGGCAACGGCGGCTCGGCGACCGACGCGATGGACGTGGCGGCCGACTTCCGCCACCCGCCGCGAGGCGAGTGGCTGCCGCGGCCGGTGCTCGACCTCACCGAGGACGCCGCGATCCTCACCGCGCTGGCCAACGACATCGGCGTCGAGGGCGGTGTTCTCCCGGCAGGTGATCGCGCACGGGCGGCCCGGCGACGCGCTGCTGGCGATCTCCACCAGCGGCGGCTCGGGCAACGTGCTCGCCGCGCTGGCCGAGGCGCGCCGGCGCGGCATGGCCACGATCGCGCTGGTCGGCTACGACGGCGGCGAGATCGCGGCCGGCGGGCTCGCCGACCACGTCGTCGTCACCCGCTCCCAGCACATCCCGCGGATCCAGGAGGCCCAGGCGAGCGCCTACCACGTGCTGCGGGAGCTCGTCGGGTGAGAGCTGCGCCGCGCGCGCGGGTCGAGGGCGTCGTGCAGGGCGTCGGCTTCCGGCCGTTCGTGCACCGCCTGGCCGGCGAGCTGGCGCTCGACGGGTTCGTCCTCAACGACGAGCGCGGCGTGCTCGTCGAGGTGCAGGGCTCGCCGGAGCGCGTCGAGCGCTTCCTCGCGCGGCTGCGCACCGACGCGCCGCCGCTGGCGATCGTCGAGCGCGTGCTCGCCGAGCCGGTCGAGCCGTCGCCCGAGCGGGGCTTCCGGATCGTCGAGAGCACCGGCGGCGGCCGCGCCGACGCGCTCGTCTCCGCCGACGTCGCGACGTGCGAGGACTGCCTCGCCGAGCTCTTCGACCCCGCCGACCGCCGCCACCGCTACCCGTTCCTCAACTGCACCAACTGCGGCCCCCGCTTCACGATCGTCCGCGGCGTCCCCTACGACCGCGCGAACACGACGATGGCGCGGTTCGCGATGTGCGACGCGCTGCCGCGCGGAGTACGACGACCCGGCCGACCGCCGCTTCCACGCCCAGCCGACCGCGTGCCCTACCTGCGGACCCGTAGCTTCATTCCACCCACATAAGGGGTCAGACCCTTTATGTGGGGTGGGTGAAGCAACCGGAAGCGTCGGTGCGGTCGAGGCGGCGGTGGCGGCGCTGCTCGGCGGGGCGGTGCTGGCGGTCAAGGGGCTGGGCGGCTACCACCTGGCGTGCCGCGCCGACGACGAGCGCGCGGTGGGGGCGCTGCGGGCGCGCAAGCACCGCGAGGACAAGCCGTTCGCGCTGATGGCGGCCGACGTCGAGGCCGCCGCCGCGCTGGTCGAGTCGGGGCCGGAGGAGGAGGCGCTGCTGCGCTCGCGCGAGCGGCCGATCGTGCTCGCGCCGCGGCTGTCCGGGGCCGGCGTGGCCGCGGCGGTGGCGCCGCGGGCGCGGGAGCTCGGGGTGATGCTCCCGTACACGCCGCTGCACCACCTGCTGCTGGCCGACTGCGACGGCGTGCCGCTGGTGATGACGAGCGGCAACGTCTCCGACGAGCCGATCGCCTACGACGACGAGGACGCCGTCGCGCGGCTGGCCGGCATCGCCGAGGCGTTCCTCCTGCACGACCGGCCGATCCACATGCGCACCGACGACTCGGTCGTGCGCGTCGCGGCGGGCCGGCCGCGGACGATCCGCCGCTCGCGCGGCTACGTGCCGGCCGGGATCGCGCTGCCGAGCGCGGCGCGGCGGCCGATCCTCGCCGACCGGCGCCGAGCTCAAGAGCACGTTCTGCGTCGCGAAGGGCTCGCGCGCGTGGGTCTCGCACCACATCGGCGACCTCGCCAACCTGGAGACGCTGCAGTCGTTCACCGAGGGGATCGAGCACTTCGAGCGGCTGTTCGCCGTCGAGCCCGAGGTGATCGCCCACGACCTCCACCCGGAGTACCTCTCGACGAAGTACGCGCAGGACCGCGAGGTCGCCGCGCACGTCGGCGTCCAGCACCACCACGCGCACTTCGCCGCCTGCCTGGCCGAGCACCGGGAGCCGGGGCCGGCGGTCGGCGCGATCTACGACGGCACGGGGTACGGGCTCGACGGCACGGTGTGGGGCGGCGAGATCCTGGCCGGCGACGTCGCGCGGTGGGAGCGCGCCGCCCACCTCGCGCCGGTGCGCCTGCCGGGCGGCGAGCAGGCGGTGCGCCAGCCGTGGCGGATGGCGTGCGCGTGGCTGCAGGAGGCGCTCGGCGAGGTCCCGCCGCCGCTGCCGGGCGTCGACCCGCGCCGGCTGGGAGGCGGTCGCCTCGCTGGCCCGCGGCGGGCTCGCCGCGCCGCGTGACGACGAGCATGGGGCGGCTGTTCGACGCCGTCGCGGCGCTGTGCGGGATCCGGCTGGAGACCACCTACGAGGGCCAGGCGGCGATCGAGCTCGAGGCGGCCGCCGGCGCCCGGCGACCACGGCCTCTACGACATGCCGGCGCTCGACCCGCGCCACGCGATCCTCGCGATCGAGCGCGACCTGCGCGCCGGCACCGACCCGGCGGTCGTCGCCGCCCGCTTCCACGACACGGTCGCGGCCTCCACCGCCGAGGCGCTGCGCCGCCGCGGCGTCGGAGCGCGGCGTCGGCACCGCGGTCCTGTCCGGCGGCGTGTTCGCCAACCGGCGGCTGCTCGACGCGACCGCCGCGCGCCTGCGCTCCGCCGGGCCTGCGGGTGCTCGTCCCCGAGCGGCTCCCGGCCGGGGACGGCGGGATCGCCTACGGCCAGGCGGCGGTCGCCGCGGCTACGGCCCCGTGAGCCGCGCGCAGTCCTCGCACAGGCCGATGATCGGGAAGTGCGTGAAGCGCGCCCGCAGGCCGAACTGGGCCTGGATCGCGGCTGCGCACGGCGTCGAGCTGCTCCGGCTCGACCGCGGTCACGCGGCGGCAGCGCTCGCACGCGAGGTACTCGCGCTCGCCGCCGACCGTGAGCAGGTACAGGCCCGGGGCCGTGGCCGGCGTGCACGTGGCGCACGGCGCCGAGCTCCTCGAGGTACTCGAGCGCGCGGTAGACCGACGCCTGGTCGAGCTCCGGGGCGACGGCGTCGGCCGGCAGCGGGCCGTCGGCGTCGAACATCGCCTGCAGCACCCGCTGCCGGACGGCGGAGAAGCGCCCGCCGGCGGCGCGCAGCGCGGCGGCGACGTCGTCGATGTCGCGGAACGCCAGCCGCGGGGTGTCGGACGCGCGGGTCATCGCAGCGTCGCCGACCAGCGGTCCTCGATCCGCCCGAAGCGCCAGACCGCGAGCGAGAGCGTCCACGTGAGCACGAACAGGCCGACGACCAGGTAGCCGGCGAGGTTGAGGTCGATGCCCGGTGGGGACGTCGAGCACCTCCAGCAGCTCGAGCCCGCCGATGAGCAGCGCCACCGCCACCGAGAGCCCGGTGATCGTGAGGTTGTAGAAGATCTTGCGGACCGGCGTGGAGAACGCCCAGCCGTAGGCGAAGTTCATGAACGCCCCGTCGATGGTGTCGAACAGCGACATCCCGGCCGCGAACAGGATCGGGAGGCACAGGATCGCGTAGAACGGCAGCCCGGAGGCCGCGCCCGCGCCGGCCAGCACCAGCAGCGCGACCTCGGTGGCGGTGTCGAACCCGAGCCCGAACAGGCAGCCGAGCGGATACATGTGCCAGGACTTGCGCACCGCCCGCGTGGCGCGCCCGTAGAAGCGGTTCATGAAGCCGCGCCGGTCCAGCTCGCGCTCGAGCTCGGCCTCGTCGTAAGTGGCCCGTGCGCATGCGGCGGAACACCCTGGCGATGCCCACCAGGACGATCAGGTTCAGCAGCCCGATGATCAGCAGGAAGGTGCCCGAGACGAGCGGGCCGATGAGGCCGGTCGCCTGGTGCAGCGCCGAGGCGTCGTCCTCGACGGCGCCGCTCAGCCCGCGGACGCCGAGCACGACGAGCACGCCGAGCGCGAACACGATGCTCGAGTGCCCGAGCGAGAAGAAGAAGCCGACGGCGAGCGGGCGCTGGCCCTCGGTCATCAGCTTGCGCGTCGTGTTGTCGATCGCGGCGATGTGGTCGGCGTCGAAGGCGTGGCGCAGGCCGAGCGTGTACGCCGTGATGCCGAGCCCGACGCCGAACACGCCGCTCGCGCCGAGCGCGTACTGCTGGGGCGCGACGACCGCGATCAACAGGAAGAAGCCGACCGCGTGCAGCCCGACGATGACCACCGCCAGCCCGGCCGCGCGCCTCCACTCGGCCGGGGTGAGCGCCCCTCGGGTCCGGCGCAGCACGTGCGCGACCTGGGTCATCGCCCGGCGACCCTACGCTTATCGCAACCCGCTCGCAATAGCGGATTCGCTGACGCTGTAGCCTCGGCCGCATGACGTCGATCCCGAATCCGGAACATGGCGCGCTCGCGTCCTTGCGGACGCGGCTCGCCGAGCTCAGCGACCTCGAGGCCCTCGGCCGGCTGGCCGCCTGGGACCAGCGCACGATGATGCCCGCCGAGGGCGGCCCCGGCCGCGGCGCGCAGATGGCCACGCTCGAGCGGCTCGCGCACGAGCGTGCCACCGCCGACGACGTCGGCGAGTGGCTCGCCGAGCTCGAGGTCGACAACGGCCTGGCCGAGCTGGACCGCGACGTCGTGCGCCTCGCCCGGCGCGACTGGGAGCGCGGACGCCGCGTCCCCGGCGAGCTGGCCGCCGAGATGGCGCAGACGTTCGCCGACAGCCAGTCGGTGTGGGTGACCGCCCGGGAGGCGGACGACTTCGCGACGCTCGCCCCGGCGCTGCGGCGCAACGTCGAGCTCGCGCGCGCCTACGCGGCCTGCTTCGACGACGCCGCCGGCCCCTACGACGCGCTGCTCGCCGACTACGACTACGGCCTCACCGCCGCGCGCATCGAGGCGGTGTTCGGGCGGCTCGCCGAGGCGCTGCCGCCGATGCTGGCCGGCGCCCGGCCGGCCGAGGGGGAGCGGCCGCTCACCGTCCGCCGAGGCGCAGCGCAAGGCCGTGCCCGCGGTGCTGGCCAGGCTGGGCGTCGACACGAGCGGCTGGCGCATCGACGTCTCCGCCGCACCCGTTCAGCACCTGCGTCGGCCATCGCGACAGCCGTGTCACCACGCGCTACGAGGAGGGCGACCTGCTCTCCGTGCTGGCCGCGGTGCACGAGTTCGGGCACGCGCTCTACGAGCGCCAGATCCCGGCGGAGCTGTCGCGCACCAGCCTCGGCGGCGGGACCTCGATGTCGATCCACGAGTCCCAGAGCAAGCTGTGGGAGAACCACGTCGCCCGCAACCCGGCGTTCGCGCCGGTGCTCGCCGCCGAGCTGACCGCCGCGGGGGCGAGGACGGACGTCGCCGCGCTGCGCGCCTCGCTCGCCGAGGTCCGCCCGTCGCTGATCCGCGTCTCGGCCGACCAGCTCACCTATCCGCTGCACGTCGTGCTGCGCTTCGAGCTCGAGCGGGCGCTGATCGAGGGCACGCTCGACGTCGCCGACCTGCCCGCGGCGTGGAACGACGGCATGCGCCGGCTGCTCGGCGTCGAGGTGCCCAGCGACGCCGCCGGGCGTCATGCAGGACCTGCACTGGGCGGCGGGCGCGTTCGGCTACTTCCCGAGCTACGCGCTCGGCTGCCTGATCGCCGCGCAGCTGTGGGAGGCGCTCGAGGCCGACATCGGCTCCCAGGACGAGGCGCTCGCGGTCGCCGACGTCGGCGCGATCCGCGCGTGGCTCGCCGAGCACGTCCACGCCCACGGCCGGCGCCTCGACACAGAGCCCCTGGTCGAGGCGGCGACCGGCCGCGGGATGGACGCCGAGCCGTTCGTGCGCCACGTGGGCGCGCTCGTGGACTCCTAGCTCGCCTCGTACTTGAACGAGATGGCGAGGCGGACGCGGTAGTTCAGCTGGTCGCCCTCGCCGACGATGATGTCCTGCCGGAGCACCTCGGCGATGCGCAGGTCGCGCACGGACTTCGCAGCCGTGCTGATCGCGCTCCTCGCCGCCGCCTCCCACGACTCGCTGCTGACGCCGATGACCTCGGTCACGCGGTAGACGCTGTCCGCCATGGTCCCTCCCCTGAGCTGTGTGGATCGGGCGTGAGGAGGTCTATCACCGGCCGTACGTCTGGCGCAGCCCGCGCGCGAGCGTGCGCGCGCGATCCGTGCCGCGCCGGCCGGCCCACGGGTGCGGGCCCTTCGCCCACGGGCGCGGGCCGACGGTCCCGTACTGCTCGCGCAGCGCGGCCTTCAGCTCGCCGCGGTGGTCGCCGCACGCGTACCGCGTCGGGCCGTAGATCCCGCGGCCGTGCCACGTCAGCCAGCGCCCGGGATCGGCATCGACGTACTCGCCGTGGCGCAGGTCGAGCATCTGGCGCTCCAGCGCGGCCTGCGTCTCGCGATCCGGCCGCCGCCCGCACACCTCGCACGTGAACACCACCGCCACCGGCACCCCACCAACCCTAAGGGGTCAGACCCTTTATGGCGGTCGAAATGAAGCAACTTCATTTCACTGACTTAAAGGGTCAGACCCTTATGGCAGTGAAATGAAGTGGACGGCTCTGGCGATGACGAGGTCCTCCCAGGCCATGCCGGTGCTCTTGAACAGCCGGGGCGGCCGGGGGTGGGGGCGGCTTCGCCGCGGACGAGCTCGCCGAGGTCGTGGAGCTCGGACTCCGGGATCCCGGCGAGGATGATGTCGCCGGCCTCGCGCAGCGCGCTGGGGCGGGACTCGACGTAGACGCTCGGCGCGGGCGACGAGGCGCTCGTCGACCTCGCGGGCGTCGGGCTCGTGGGAGCCGATCGCGACGACGGTGGCGTGGTCGGGGACGGCGTCGCCGTCGAACAGCGGCTCGCGGGCGGTGGTGGCGCAGACGACGAGGTCGGCGTCCTCGACCGCGTCGGGGCCCGCGGGGACGCCGCCCACCGAGTCCGCGAAGGCGGCGGTGCGGCGCGGGTCGCGGCCGACGACGCGGACGTCGGCGGCGCCGAGCGCGGCGACGTGGGCGCGCGCCTGCGGGCCGGTGCCGAACACGACCAGCCGCTCGCGCCGCTCCGCCAGGTGCCGCACGGCGAGCGCGGAGACGGCGGCGGTGCGGACGTCGGTCATCCCGATCCCGTCGAGCAGGGCGACCGGGGCGAGCGTCTCGTCGTCGAAGAGCACGTAGACGCCCTGGACCCGCGGCTCGGTGTCGCCGACGGTGACGAGCTTCACGCCGAGGCCGCCGGCGGTGGAGGGCATGAGCAGGAGCGGGCCCGCGGCGGAGCGGGGCGGGTCGGCCTCGACGTCGAGCCCGTCGCGCAGCGCGGCCTCCAGCGCGTCGACGGCCTGCTCGGGCGAGAGCACGCGCGGGTCGAGGAACGGGAGCGAGGTCATCGCAGCACGAAGCCCGTGCCGAACGGGTCGCGCGGGTCGAGCACGAAGCGGTGCTCGCCCGTGCGGTACGCCATGCCCTCGACCTCGGTGACCACGCCGTCGGCGTCCGCCGAGACGATCCGCGCGGTGAACGTGGTGCCGACGATCGAGTCGTGGGTGAGCACGGCGCCCGGCGGCATCCGCCCGTCGGCGGCCAGCAGCGCCACGCGCGCCGAGGTGCCCGAGCCGCAGGGCGAGCGGTCGGCCTCGCCGTCGGCGAAGATCGGACGTTGCGCTGGTGCGGCCCGCCCGGGCCATCGGGCAGCTCGTCGTAGAGGATCGTCCCGTAGACCCCCGAGAGCCGGTCGTCGGTCGGATGGCGCGCCACCTCGGTCGCGTCGAGCGCCCACTTGATCTCGCGCCCGACGCGCGACGAGCTCGCCGTAGTGCTCCGGGACCACCTCGAGCCCCAGCGCGCGAGCCGGCAACGACGCGTAGATCGCGCCGCCGTAGGAGACGTCGACGGACACCTCGCCCACCGTCACCCCGCGCGCGATCACGTAGCCGGGACGTTGCGGAACGCGACCGAGCGGACCTCCCCGCCCTCGCAGCGCACCCGCGCGCCGACCCGCCCGGACGGGACGTCGATCGCGATCGACGTCTCGCCGTCGGGGTCCGCGGCGACCCGCCCCGACTGGACCGCCCACGCCGCCAGCGCGATCGTGCCGTGCCCGCACGCCGTCGAGAACCCGTCCTTGTGCCAGAACAGCACGCCGAGCTCGGCGCCGTCGTCGTCGGGCTCGACGAGGAAGCCGCCGTACATG
>CAVXSJ010000016.1:0-84850 GCA_963764385.1 uncultured Solirubrobacteraceae bacterium
ATCGAGCGCATCTACGTGGACTTCGACGGCCGCGTGCAACTCGGCGGTCACGATCGCGGACGTGCCGGGGCAGGACCTGATGCGCGACATCCGGCGGTACCTTTTCTTCCGGCCCGACGAGGTGGAGGTGCTCACGCCATGAGCCCGAGTTCGAGAAGCAGATCCTCGTGGCGGGCGTGGGGAACGCCTGGCTCCAGGACGACGGCTTCGGCCCCGAGGTCGTGCGGCGCCTGGAGGCGCGCGAGATGCCCTCCGGGGTCACGGTGATGGACTTCGGCAGCGGCGGCCTGGACCTCGCCTACGAGATCATGCGCGGCTACGACGCGCTGGTCCTCGTCGACGTCAGCCGCCAGGGCGGCGAGCCGGGCACGCTGTACGTCCTCGAGCCCGATCCCGCCGACTACGCGCGCCCGATCGAGGACGGGGAGACGATCAGCCCGCACGGGATGGACCCGCAGACCGTGCTGCGGTTCGTCAACGCCGTCGGCGGCTTCTCCGGGCAAGGTCGTGGTCGTCGCGTGCGAGCCGGGGCCGATCGAGGACGCTCAGCGTCGGGCTCTCGCCCGAGGTCGAGGGCGTGCTGGAGCGGGCGCTGGAGGTCGTGCGGGAGCAGGTCGAGGAGCTGCGCGACGCGACGCAGGCCGTACGCGAGACGATCATCTGATGCACGAGCTCTCGATCGCCTCCGCCGTGCTCGAGTCGGCCCTGAGCCACGCCGCCGGGCGGCGCGTGTCCGACGTGCGGCTGCGCGTCGGCGGGCTGCGCCAGATCGTGCCCGACTCGCTCGACCTTCTACTGGGACATCGTCACCCGCGACACGATCTGCGAGGGGTCGACGCTCGACCTGGACCTGATCGACGCGCGGCTGGCGTGCGAGCCGTGCTCGCGCGAGTGGGCGATCGACATGCCGATCTTCCGCTGCCCGACGTGCGGGGGAGACAAGGTGCGGATCGCCGCCGGCGACGAGCTTGAACTGGAGTCCATCGAGGTCGAGGAGGAGCCCGCATGCACCGGGTGAAGGTCCGGGTCGTCGAAGACGCGCTGGACGCCAACAACACGATCGCGCGCGCCAACCGCGACGACTTCGACCGGGCCGGCGTCTACGTCGTGAACCTGATGAGCGCGCCCGGGGCCGGGAAGACGACGCTGCTCGAGCGCGTCCTGTCGTCCGTGCAGGGCGTCCGGGTCGGCGTGCTGGAGGGCGACGTGCAGGGCAGCCTCGACGCCGACCGGCTCGCCAGCCTGCACGTGCCGGTCGTCCAGCTCAACACCGGCTCAGGCTTCGGCGGCGAGTGCCACCTGGACGCGAACATGGTCCGCTCGGCGCTCCCGCAGATCCCGCTGGATGAGATCGACCTGCTGATCATCGAGAACGTCGGCAACCTCGTGTGCCCGGCCGAGTTCCGCGTCGGCGAGGATGTGCGGATCATGGTCTCCTCGGTGGCCGAGGGCGAGGACAAGCCGCTCAAGTACCCGCTGATGTTCCGCGCCTGCGAGCTGGTGATCGTCAACAAGCTCGACCTGCTCCCGCACGTCGACTTCGACATGGAGCGCTACATGCACCACCTCGACGCCGTGCACCCGGGCGTCGAGCGGATGCTGATGAGCGCGCGCACGGGGGAGGGGCTCGAGCAGTTCCGCGAGTGGCTGGAGCGCGCTCCGGCGGTGACCGCGGCATGACGGTGGCGGCGGGCATCGGGGCCCGCCGCGCCGAGGGCGAGCGGTTCTTCGACGCGGAGGCCGAGCGGATCGCGCGGCTGTGCCTTGCGATGGCGGAGCGCTTCGCGGCCGGCGGGCGGCTGATCGCGGCGGGCGCAACGCCCGCCGCGCGCTCGGACGCCCGCCACGTCGCCGTCGAGTTCGTCCACCCGGTGATCGTCGGCAAGCGCGCGCTGCCCGCCATCGGGCTCGCGGGGGAGGGCGGGCCGCTGGCGGCCCAGGTGGCGCTCACCGTCGAGCCGGGCGACATCTACATGGCGTTCGGGGAGGACGCCGCGGCGCTGGCGGTGGCGGCGGAGCGCGGCTGCCTGACGATCGCGTTCCCCGGTTTCGGCGCGGAGTGGTCGTTCTCGCCGCGGCTCCGACGACCCGTTCATTCACCAGGAGCTGGTCGAGACGCTCTACCACGTGCTGTGGGAGCTCGTGCACGTGTTCTTCGAGCACCGCGGGCTGCTCGTCGGGGCAGACGCACGACACCGGCGCCTCGTCGCTTCCTGTACCCCTTCCTCGGGCGAGGCGGCGCCCGACGTCGACGCCGTGCTGGCCGACGTGGCGGCGTCGGTGCGGATGAAGTCGGCCGAGGTGGTGGCGCTGCGCGAGCAGACGCTGGAGCAGGGCGCGGAGGCTTTGTCGGCGGCCGCCGCGGTGCTGCGTTCTCGCTTCGACGCCGGCGGGCGGCTGCTCGTGCTCGGCAACGGCGGCTCGGCGACCGACGCGATGGACCTGGCCGCCGACTTCCGCCACCCGCCGGGCGGCTGGCGTCCCCGGCCGGTGCTCGACCTCACCGAGGACACCGCGATCCTCACCGCGCTCGGCAACGACATCGGCGTCGAGGCCGTGTTCGCGCGGCAGGTCATCGCCCACGGCCGGGCCGGCGACGCGCTGCTGGCGTTCTCGACCAGCGGCGGCTCGGGGAACGTCCTCGCCGCCTTGGCCGAGGCGCGCCGGCGCGGCATGGCCACCATCGCGCTGGTCGGCTACGACGGCGGCGAGATCGCGGCCGGCGCGTTGGCCGACCATGTCGTCGTCACGCGCTCCCAGCACATCCCGCGGATCCAGGAGGCCCAGGCGAGCGCGTACCACGTGCTCCGGGAGCTGGTGGGGTGAGGTCGCGCGCCCGGGTGGAGGGCGTCGTCCAGGGCGTCGGGTTCCGGCCCTTCGTGCACCGCCTGGCCGGCGAGCTCGCGCTCGACGGGTTCGTGCTCAACGACGAGCGCGGGGTGCTCGTCGAGGTGGAGGGCCCGCCCGAGCGCGTCGAGACCTTCCTCGCGCGGCTGCGCACCGACGCGCCGCCGCTGGCCGTCGTCGAGCGGGTGCTCTCCGAGCCGATCGCGCCGTCCGGCGACCGCGGCTTCCGGATCGTCGAGAGCGCGGCGGCGGGGCGCCGGACGCCCTGATCTCCGCCGACGTCGCGACCTGCGAGGACTGCCTCGCCGAGCTCTTCGACCCCACCGACCGCCGCTACCGCTACCCGTTCCTCAACTGCACCAACTGCGGCCCGCGCTTCACGATCGTGCGCGGCGTCCCGTACGACCGGCCGCAGACGACGATGGCCGGCTTCGCGATGTGCGACGCGCTGCCGGGCCGAGTACGACGACCCCGCCGACCGCCGCTTCCACGCCCAGCCGATCGCGTGCCCCACCTGCGGACCCGTGACTTCATTCCACCGCCCCCGGGGTCAGACCCCTCGCTTCACCGCACTGCGGATCGGGGTCAGACCCCGGCGGTCGCGCGCAGGGGTCAGACCCCTCGCTTCATCGCACTGCGGATCGGGGTCTGACCCCGGCAGTGGCGGCGCTGCTGGGCGGCGAGGTGGTGGCGATCAAGGGGCTGGGCGGCTACCACCTCGCGTGCCGGGCCGACGATGACGCCGCGGTGGGCGCGTTGCGGGCGCGCAAGCACCGCGAGGACAAGCCGTTCGCGCTGATGGTCCCCGACGTGGCGGCGGCCGCCGCGCTGGTCGAGCTCGGCGCGGCCGAGGAGGCGCTGCTGCGCTCGCGCGAGCGGCCGATCGTGCTCGCTCCGCGGCGCCCGGGCGCGGCCGTGGCCGCCGCGGTGGCGCCGCACGCGCGCGAGCTGGGCGTGATGCTCCCGTACACGCCGCTGCACCACCTGCTGCTCGCCGACACCGGCGTCCCGCTCGTGATGACGAGCGGCAACGTGTCCGACGAGCCGATCGCCTACGACGACGCCGACGCGGTCGAGCGCCTGTCGAGGATCGCCGACGCGTTCCTGCTCCACGACCGGCCGATCCACATGCGCACCGACGACTCGGTGGTGCGCGTGGCCGCCGGGCGGCCGCTGACCATCCGCCGCTCGCGCGGGTACGTGCCCGCGGGCATCACGCTGCCCGAGCCCGCGCGGCGGCCGATCGTCGCGTGCGGCGCCGAGCTCAAGAGCACGTTCTGCGTAGTGAAGGGCGCCCGCGCGTGGGTCTCGCACCACATCGGCGACCTCGCCAACCTGGAGACGCTGCGCTCCTTCACGGAGGGGATCGAGCACTTCGAGCGGCTGTTCGCGGTCGCGCCCGAGGTCGTCGCGCACGACCTGCACCCCGAGTACCTCTCGACCAAGTACGCGCTCGAGCGGGAGGCCGCCGTGCACGTCGGCGTCCAGCACCACCACGCCCACCTGGCGGCGTGCCTCGCCGAGCACGGGGAGCCCGGCCCCGCCGTGGGAGCCATCTTCGACGGCACCGGCTACGGGCTCGACGGGACCGTGTGGGGCGGAGAGCTGCTGGTCGGCGACGCGTCCGGCTTCGAGCGCGCCGGGCACCTGCGCGCGGTGCGGCTCCCGGGCGGCGAGCAGGCGGTCCGGCAGCCGTGGCGGATGGCGTGCGCGTGGCTGCAGGAGGCGCTCGGCGAGGTCCCGCCGCCGCTGCCCGGGATCGACGCGCGGCGCTGGGAGTCGGTCGCGGCGCTGGCCCGCGGGACCCTCGCCGCGCCGGAGACGACGAGCATGGGCCGGCTGTTCGACGCCGTCGCCGCGCTGTGCGGGATCCGCGCGGAGGTCAACTACGAGGGGCAGGCCGCGATCGAGCTCGAGGCGGCGGCCGCGCCGGGCGACCACGGGCGTTACGAGCTACCCGTCGGCCCCGACGCGCGGCCCCCCCTCGCGAGCGACCGCCGGGCCGGCCCCAACCTCGTGCTCGACGCTCGGCCCACCGTGCTCGCCGTCGCGCGGGACCTTCAAGCCGGCGTCGATCCCGGCGTCGTCGCCGCGCGCTTCCACGACACGGTCGCGGCCGCCACCGCGGACGCGCTCGCCACCGCGGCGTCCGCGCGCGGGCTCGGCACCGCCGTGCTGTCGGGCGGCGTGTTCCTCAACCGGCGCCTCCTGGAGGCCACCCACGACCGGCTCGCGGGCGGCCGGCCTGCGGGTCCTGGTGCCCGAGCGCCTGCCGCCGGGGGACGGGGGTATCGCGTTCGGTCAAGCGGTCGTGGCGGCCGCTATTGACAATCGCTCACAACTCTGATCCCCTCCGTATAGGGATTCGATGACCGTCAGATCGCTGCGTCCGCCCGTCCACGTCGGCTCGCTCGAAGCGGCCTACGACGTGGTCCGCGCCGAGGGCCTGCGGCTCTCCGCCGCGCGCCGGATCGTGCTGCAGGCGCTGTTCGCGGCCGAGGGCCCCGTCACCGCCGAGCAGGTCGCCGCGGCCGCCACGCTGGAGCTGACCTCGGTCTACCGCAACCTCGAGACGTTCGAGGCGATCGGGCTGGTGCGCCACGTGCACCTCGGCCACGGCGCCGGACGCTACGCGCTGGCCAGCGAGGAGGAGACCGAGTACTCGCTGTGCGAGGGCTGCGGGGAGGCCCGCACGCTCTCGCCCCCCGAGCTCGACGCCGTCCGCGACGCGGTGCGCGAGGCGACCGGCCTCGAGGCGCGCTTCGGCCACTTCCCGATCGTCGGCCTCTGTCCGCGCTGTCAAGAGGAGCGCCATGCACATCCCTGACGGCTTCCTCGACCCGGGCGTGGCGGCGGCGGCCGGCGTCGTCACCGTCGGCACGCTCGCCTACTGCCTCAAGCGCTCGGACGAGCAGCTCGACGACCGCCGCGTCCCGCTCGTGGGCGTGACGGGCGCGTTCATCTTCGCGGCGCAGATGCTCAACTTCCCGGTGGCGGGAGGCACCAGCGGCCACTTCCTCGGCGCCGCGCTCGCGGCGGTCCTGCTCGGGCCGTGGCTCGCCTGCCTGGTCATGGCGGTCGTGATCACGACGCAGGCGTTCGTGTTCGCCGACGGCGGCGTGACCGCCCTCGGCGCGAACATCCTCAACATGGGCATCATCGGCGCGCTCGGCGTGGGCGCGCTGATGCTCGCGGTCCGTCACGTCCTGGGGCGGGCGGGGATCCGATCCCGTGCCACGTTCCTGGCAATCGTGGGCGGTGGCGCGTGGCTGGCGGTCATGGCCGGTGCGACGGCCACGGCGTTCGAGCTCGGGATCTCGGGGACCGTTCCGCTCGGCACCGTGCTGCCGGCGATGCTGGGCGTGCACGCGCTGATCGGGGTAGGGGAGGCGGTGGTGACCGTCGCGGCGGTCAGCGCGGTGCTGGCCGCGCGGCCGGATCTGATCGCGGTCTCCGACCTGCGCCCGGAGGAGTCCGGCGTCGGGTCGCCGTCGGCGGCGCCGACGAGCGGGACGGTGGCGTCATGAGGATGCGCGTGTTCACGATCGTGGCCCTGGCCCTCGCGGTCGGCCTCGCCGCGGCCGTCTCCCCGTACGCGTCCTCGTCGCCGGACGGGCTCGAGCGGGTGGCGACCGACAAGGGCTTCATCGAGAGCGGCAAGCTGCACTCGACGCAGGACGACTCCCCGGTGCCCGGCTACGCGTTCCCCGGTATCGAAGACGCGCGCGCCGCGACGGGCGTCGCCGGCTTCCTCGGCACCCTGCTCGTGTTCGGCCTCGGCTACGGCCTGGCGGCGCTGCGCCGCCGGCCGGGCGCCGCTCCGGCGCGGGACGCCGCGAGCGGGGCGGCGTGAGCGGGGCCTGCAACCACTCACTCGCGCTGACGGGGCTGGCGGGCGATCCGGCCAGCCCCGTCCATACCCTGGATCCGCGCGCGAAGGTCCTTGGGTTTCTCGCGGTGACCTTCGTGGCGGTGTCGGCGCCGCTGGAGGCGTGGCCGGTGTACGCGGGCTGCGCGCTGGCGCTGGCGTTGCTGGCGGCGGCCGCACGGATCCCGGCGCGGACCGTCTGGCGCCGCTCCCGGCTGGTCCTGCTGCTCGTCCTGTTCGTCGCCGCCTTCGTCCCGTTCGTGGACCGTGGCGTCGGCGAGGTCGTAGAGGCCGGGCCGTTCACGTTGTCGCTCGACGGCGTGGCGGTGCTCGGTACGGTGGCGGCCAAGGCCACCCTCGGCACGGTCAGCGCCGTGCTGCTGGGCGCCACGACCACCTACCCGGCGGTGCTCCGCGCGCTCGAGGCGCTGCGCGTTCCGCGCGCGTTCACGCTGATCGCCGCGTTCTCCTACCGCTACCTGTTCGTGCTCGTCGACGAGGTCTCGCGCATGCGCGTCGTCGCTGGCGGCGCGCGGCTACCGGCCCCGCACTGCGCTCGGCGCTGCCGCCACCGGGCGCTTGGCGGCGGCGCTGTTCCTGCGCTCGCACGGGCGCGGGGAACGGGTCTACCTGGCGATGCTCGCGCGCGGCTATTCGGGCTCCATGCCGGAGCTCGAACCACTCGCCTTCCGCCGCACGGACGCCGTCTTCGTCGGGGTCCTGGCTGCGTCGCTGGTGGCCCTGCGGATCGGTGCGGAGCTGGCATGAGCTGCG
This sequence comes from uncultured Solirubrobacteraceae bacterium, assembly GCA_963764385.1. GTDB lineage: Bacteria > Actinomycetota > Thermoleophilia > Solirubrobacterales > Solirubrobacteraceae > DATFQI01. The sequence goes on from CAVXSJ010000016.1 coordinate 7,490, forward strand.
CGATCCACGCGCGAGAGCTGTTCTACCGCTACCCCGACGGGCGCGCGGCGCTGCAGGGCGTCGACCTGCACGTCGGCCACGGCGAGCGGGTCGCCGTGCTCGGCCCCAACGGCGCCGGGAAAACCACGCTGATGCTGCACATGAACGGCCTGCTGATGGGGAGCGGAGGGCTGGAGGTGGCGGGCGTCGAGGTCGCTCGCGGGACGCTGCGCGACCTGCGCGCGCGGGTGGGCCTGGTCTTCCAGGACCCCGACGACCAGCTGTTCATGCCCACCGTGCGCGAGGACGTCGCGTTCGGGCCGCTCAACCTGGGCCTCGACCGCGACGAGGCCGCCCGCCGCGTCGCCGAGGCGCTCGCCGCGGTGGGGATGGGCGACGCGATCGACCGGGCGCCGCACCAGCTCTCGATGGGGGAGCGCCGGCGCGTGGCGATCGCCACCGTCCTCGCGATGCGCCCGCGTCTGCTGGTGCTCGACGAGCCGTCCGCCAACCTCGACCCGCGCGGCCGCCGCGAGCTGCTCGAGGTGCTCGCCGAGATCGATCGCACGATGCTGATCGTCACCCACGACCTCGCGTTCGCCGGCGAGCTGTGCGAGCGCGCCGTGATCCTCGCGGCGGGCCGGATCGTCGCCGACCGCGGGTGCCGCGAGGTGCTCGGCGACGCCGACCTGCTCGCCGCCCACGACCTCGAGCTGCCGGCCGGCTGCGACCTCGACCGGCTCGAGCTGCGGGGCCGGCCGGCGGCCGCGCAGCCGGCTTGACAGTCTTTCCGGGCATGGCCGCCCTCGAAAGCCTGCGCGCCCGCGTCGCCGAGCTGAGCGACCTCGAGTCGCTCGGCCGGCTCGCCGCGTGGGACCAGCGCACGATGATGCCGCCCGAGGGCGGCCCCGGCCGCGGCGAGCAGCTCGCCACGCTCGAGCGGCTCGCGCACGAGCGCGCCACCGCCGACGAGGTCGGCGGCTGGCTGGAGGCGCTCGAGGGCGCCGACGGGCTCGGCGACATCGACCGCGACATCGTGCGGCTTGCGCGCCGCGATTGGGACCGCGCCCGCCGCGTCCCCGGCGAGCTCGCGGCCGAGATGGCGCAGACGTTCGCCGAGGGCCAGACCGTCTGGCAGGCCGCCCGCGAGGCGCACGACTTCGCGACGCCTCGCCCCGGCGCTGCGCCGCAACGTCGATCTCGCACGGGAGTACGCGGCCTGCTTCGACGACGCCGGCAGTCCCTACGACGCGCTGCTCGCGGACTACGACTACGGGCTCACCGCCGAGCGCATCCAGGCCGAGTTCGGCGAGGCTCGCCGAGGCGCTGCCCCCGATCGTGGCCGCCGCGCGCCCGCTCCCCGACGGGATCCGGCCGCGGCCGCCCGCCGACGCCCAGCGGATCGCCGTCGCCGCCGTGCTGGCGCGGCTGGGCGTCGAGGAGGGCGGCTGGCGCCTGGACGTCTCCGCGCATCCGTTCAGCGTCAACATCAGCAACCGCGACAGCCGGGTCACGACGCGCTACGAGGACGGGGAGCTGTTGTCGATGCTCGCGGCCATCCACGAGTTCGGGCACGCGTTGTACGAGCGGCAGATCCCGGCCGAGCTGTCGCGGACGAACCTCGGGCAGGGCACGTCGATGTCGGTGCACGAGTCCCAGAGCAAGCTGTGGGAGAACCACGTCGGCCGCAGCCCGGCGTTCGCGGCGGTGCTCGCCGGCGAGCTGACCGCGGCCGGCGCGGCGACTAACGCGGACGCGCTGCGCGCGGCGCTGGCGGAGGTCCGCCCGTCCCTGATCCGGGTGTCAGCCGACCAGGCGACCTACCCGCTGCACATCGTGCTGCGGTTCGAGCTCGAGCGGGCGCTGATCGACGGGACGCTCGACGTCGCCGACCTCCCCGCGGCGTGGAACGACGGCATGCGCCGCCTGCTCGGCCTCGAGGTGACCAGCGACGCGGTCGGCGTGATGCAGGACGTCCACTGGGCGGCGGGCGCGTTCGGCTACTTCCCCAGCTACGCGCTGGGCTGCCTGATCGCCGCGCAGCTGTGGGAGGCGCTCGAGGCGGACCTGGGGTCGCAGGACGAAGCGCTCGCCCGTGCCGACGTGGTGGGGATCCGCGAGTGGCTCTCCACGCGCGTGCACGCGCACGGGCGCCGCCTCGACACCGAGCCGCTGGTCGAGGCGGCGACCGGCCGCGGGATGGACGCCGAGCCGTTCGTGCGCCACGTCAGCGCGCTTACAGCCCGGCGACCTGACTAGCTCAGCTCGACTCGTACTTGAACGAGATCGCGAGCCGCACCCGGTAGTTGAGCTGGTCGCCGTCGCCGACGACGACGTCCTGCCGGAGCACCTCGGCGATCCGCAGGTCGCGCACCGACTTGGCCGCGGTGCTGATGGCGCTGCGCGCCGCCGCTTCCCAGGACTCGCTGCTGACCCCGATGACCTCGGTGACCCGATAGACGCTGTCCGCCATGGCTCCTCCTCTGCGCTCGTGTAGCTAGGGCGTGCGGAGTCCTATCACCGGCCGTACGTCTGGCGCAGCCCGCGGGCCAGTGCGCGGGCGCGGTCGGTCCCGCGCCGTCCCGCCCAGGGGTGCGGGCCCATCGCCCACGGGCGCGACCCGACGGTCCCGTACTGCTCGCGGAGCTCCGCCTTCAGCTCGCCGCGGTGCTCCCCGCAGGCGTAGCGGGTCTTGCCGTAGATCCCGCGCCCGTGCCAGGTCAGCCAGCGGCCCGGCTCGGCGTCCACGTACTCGCCGTGGCGGAGGTCGAGCATCTGGCGCTCCAGCGCCGCCTGCGTCTCCGCATCCGGGCGCCGCCCACAGAAGTCGCACGTGAACACCAGCGCCACCGGCACCCCACGCACGGTACCCCTCATCGCACGAGGGGGTCAGACCCCTCGCTTCATCTCACCGCACTCCGGGGTCAGACCCCTCACTTCATCTCACTGCGCCGAGGGGTCTGACCCCGCGTGTACGGCCGCGGCGATCACGAGGTCCTCCCACGCCATGCCCGTGCTCTTGAACAGCCGCGGGCGGTCCGGGTCGATGGTGAACTCGGCGCGGACAAGCTCGCCGAGGTCGTGCAGGTCGGCCTCCGTGATCGCCCCCGACTCGATCGCGGCGATGACGTCACCGGCCTCGCGCAGCGCGCTCGCGCGTGACTCGACGACGACGGTGGCGCGCGCCACGAGCCGCTCGTCGACCTCGCGCGCGCCCGGCTCGTGGGAGCCGATCGCCACGACGGTCGCGCGCGCCGGGACGGCGCCGCCGTCGAAGAGCGGCTCGCGGGCCGTGGTGGCGCAGCACGATCACGTCGGCCTCAGCGACCGCCTCGGGGCCTCCGGCGCGGCCGCCGACCTCCGTAGCGAAGGCGGCGGTCTTCGCGGGGTCGCGCCCCACGACGACGATCTCCTCCGCGGGCAGCGCCGCGATGTGGGCGCGCGCCTGCGGGCCGGTCCCGAACACGACGAGGCGGCGGGTGGTGTGGGCGAGGTGTCGGACCGCGAGCGCCGAGACGGCCGAGGTGCGCACGTCGGTCAGCCCGATGCCCTCGACGAGCGCCACGGGCGCGAGCGTCTCGCCGTCGAACAGCACGTAGATCCCCTGGATCCGGGGCTCGTTGTCGGGGGCGACCGTGACGAGCTTGATCCCGACCGCCCCCGCGGCCGTCGAGGGCATGAGCAGCAGCTCGCCCGCCGTGGCGGGACGCTGGATCGCGGCGGGTCGGCCTCGAGGTCGAGCCCGTCGCGCAGCGCCGCCTCCAGCGCGTCGACCGCCGCCTCCGAGGAGAGCGTGCGAGCGTCGAGGAACGGCAGGCTCATCGCAGCACGAACCCCGCGCCGAGCGGGTCGCGCGGATCGAGCACGAAGCGGTGCTCGCCCGTCCGGAACGCCGTGCCCTCGATCTCCGTGACCACGCCCTCCGTCCGTCGACTCGACGACGCGGGCCTCGAAGGTGGTCCCGACGATCGACTCGTGGGTGAGCACCGCGCCTGCCCCCATCCGGCCGTCGGCGGCCAGCAGCGCCACCCGCGCCGACGTCCCCGACCCGCACGGCGAGCGGTCGGCCTCGCCGTCGGCGAACACGGCCAGGTTGCGCTGCCGCGGGCCCAACTCGCCGTCGGGCAGGTCGTCGTAGAGGATCGTCCCGTAGATCCCCGACAGCCGGTCGTCGGACGGGTGCCGCGCCACCTCGGTCCCGTCGAGCGCCCACTTGATCCGCCGGCCGAGCGCGACCAGCTCGCCGTAGTGCTCGGGCGTGACCGAGAGCCCCGCGGCCGAGGCGGGCAGCGAGGCGTAGAACGCCCCGCCGTAGCTGACGTCGACCTCCAGGTCGCCGACCGCCACGCCGCGCGCGACCACGTAGGCGGGCACGTTGCGGAACGTCACCGAATCGATCTCCCCGCCCGAGGAGCGCACGCGCGCCACCACCCGTCCGGACGGCACGTCGATCACGATCTCGGTGTCGCCGTCCGGGTCGGCGGCGACGCGCCCCGACTCCACCGCCCACGCTGCCAAGGCGATCGTCCCATGCCCGCACGCCGTCGAGAAGCCGTCCTTGTGCCAGAACAGCACGCCGAGCGTGGCGCCGTCGTCGTCGGGCTCGACCAGGAACCCGCCGTACATGTCCGCGTGCCCGCGCGGCTCGTGGCACAGCAACTGCCGCACCGCCTCGGCCTCGGGGTCGTGCAGCGCGCGCGCCCGCCGGTCGGCCACGGTCCGCCCCGGCAGGGCGGGAGCGCCCTCGATCACGATCCGGAAGGGCTCTCCGGCCGTGTGGTAGTCGGTCGTGACGATGTCGCCGGGCAACGCGCCCGGGACGCTACACGCGGACCGGCTCCGCCTCGGGCTCGACGCTCGCCGGGGCGGGCGTCCACAGGTCGCTCTGGCGCACGAGCGCGGCCGCCGCCACGGCGCCGATCACGCTGAGCACGATGGCGATCACCAGCAGATCGCTGAGGCCGTCGGAGAACGCCTGGGCGCGCCCGAGCGGAGGCGTTCTCGCGGATCGAGGCCTCCAGCAGCGCGCCGAGCACGGCCATCCCGACCGCGAGCCCGATCTGCCGAGCGGTGTTGTTGAGCGCCGAGGCAAGGCCCGCGCGGGCGGGCGGGAGCACGCCGAGGTGGGCGAAGGTCACGAGCGGGTTGGCGAGCCCGACGCCGGCGCCGATGATCATCAGGCCCGGCTGGAGCGTCAGCCAGCCGACGTCCGGGCCCAGCATGGCGCGCACGACGACCACGCCCGCCGCCATCACGAGCATGCCCGTGACGAGCCCGGCGCGCAGCGGGAGCCGCTCGGAGACGCGGCCGGCCAGCGCGCTGACGACGAACGCGACGAGCGCGAACGGCGCCAGGATGAGCCCGGCCTCGATCGGGTCGCGGCCCTGGACGTCGAGGAGGAACAGCGTGATGTAGACGAGCACGCCGAACGTGCCGGCGCCGAGCAGGAACACCGCGATCGTGGCGCCGGTGAAGGTGCCGTTGCGGAACAGGCCGAGGTCGAGCATCGGGCGCGCGGTGGCCCGCTCGACGAGCAGGAACGCGCCCAGCAGCACCGCCGCGACCGCCCCGCAGCCGAGCACGGTGGTGCTCGTCCAGCCCACCTCGTTGCCGCGCAGGACGGCGAAGATGGCGAGGAAGAGCCCGGCGGACAGCGTCCCGACGCCGGCCCAGTCGATCGGCGGCGGGTCGGGGTCCCGCGTCTCGCTCACGTAGCGGACCGCGAAGGCGATGGTGGGGACGCCGATGACGAGGCCGACGGCGAACACCGCCCGCCAGCCGATGGTGTCGACGAGGATGCCGCCGATCAGCGGCCCCGCCGCGAACGAGAGCCCGATCACGGCGCCCCAGATGCCGATCGCCCACCGCCGCTCGGCGCCGTGGAACTCCTCGGCGAGGATGGCGAGCGAGCAGGGGAACACGATCGAGGCCCCGACGCCCTGGAGCAGCCGCGCCGCGATCAGCGAGGTCGGGTCCGGCGCGGCGGTGCACAGCGCCGACGCGGCGCTGAACAGCGTCAGCCCGATCAGGAACAGCTTGCGGCGCCCGTAGCGGTCGGCGAGGCTGCCCGCGGTCAGAAGGAGCACCGCGAGCGAGAGCGCGTAGCCGCTCAGCACCCACTGCAGCTCGCTGAACTTGGCGTCCAGCGACGCCGCGATCTCCGCCAGCGCCACCTGCGGCGCGGCGACGTTGAGCATCAGCAGCGCGGTGGACACGCACACGACGCGCAGGGTCCAGCGCTGATGGGCTCGGCGATCGTCGGTCACGACATCCGAGGCTAGACGGCCCGCGCCTGGGTATCCCGTCCCCGGTGGCCGCGATAGACCGGAAAGCACCGCGGGCTCGCGCCAAGCTGCGCGCGTTCGTCGACGCCTACGCGGAGAACGACCTGCTGACCTTCGCGAGCGCGATCTCCTTCCAGGTGATCTCCTCGCTGGTGCCGCTGATGCTGTTCGCGGTCGGCCTGCTGGGCTTCTTCAGCCTCGAGAACGTGTGGGGCGACGAGCTGGCGCCCGAGATCGAGCCCGCGGTGTCGCAGCCCGCGTTCGCGCTGATGGACGACGTGGTCAACAACGTGCTCGACGCGCGCACGATGTTCTGGGTCACGGCCGGGTTCGTGATCGCGCTGTGGGAGCTCTCCGGCGCGATCCGGGCGGTGATGGGCGCCGTCAACCGCGTCTACGGCACCGAGACGCAGCGCTCGTGGGGCCGCCGGATGGTCGTGTCGACCCTGCTGGCGCTGGCCGTCGGCGCGTGCCTGCTCGGGGCGGTCGCCGTCGTGCTGGTCGGGCCGCTGCTCCATGGCGACGTGGCGCCGGGCTGGGGGCGGTGCTGCTGGTGTTCCGCTGGGGCGTCGCGGCCGCGCTCGTCCTGCTCGCCGTGGCGCTGCTGCTGCACTACGCCCCCGAGCAGTTCCAGCCGCTGCACCTGGTCACGTTCGGCGCGCTGCTGATCATGTTCGGCTGGCTGGTGATGTCGATCGGCTTCGGCGTCTACCTGCGCGACATCGCCGACTACAACTCGATCTTCGGCGGGCTCGCGAGCATCGTCGTGCTGATCGCCTACCTGTACGCGGGCGCCGTGGTGTTCCTCGGCGGCGTCCAGATCGACGCGATCCTCAGGAGCTTGAGCGCCTTGACGAGCGAGCCGGCGTCGTAGACGTCGGTGTAGAGCTCGCCGTTGACGAAGAAGCTCGGCGTAGAGCTCACGCCCGCCCTCGCGGCGGAGTCGGCGTCGCGGGCCACGCGGTCGGCGTGGGCGTGCGCTCTCCAGCTCGGTCGCAACGCGCTCGGCGTCGAGCCCGAGCCCGCGCGCGTGCTCGACGAGGTCGCGGTCCTCGAGCCGCCCCCGCCCGGCGAACAGCGCGTCGTGCATCTCCCAGAAGGCGCCCTGGGCGGCGGCCGCCTCGGCGGCCTCGGCCGCGTGCCGGGCGTGCGGATGGACCGAGTCGAGCGGCAGGTGGCGGAACGCGAACCGCAGGTCGTCGCCGAGCCGCGACTGCACCCGGGCCAGGATCGACTGCACGGCGGCGCAGTACGGGCACTCGAAGTCGCCGTACATGACGAGCTCGTAGGGCGCGTCGGCGCGGCCGCGGACGTGGTCGTCGGGGCCGAGCGGCGGGTCGAGCGGGTCGGGCATCGCTCGATCGTAGACTCGCGGAGACCGTGGGCGACCTCGAGTTCCTGTTCGTGCTCCTGCTCGTCGCCGCCGGTCTGGCGCGCGGAGCCGCCTACCTGCACGTGCCGTATCCGATCGCGCTCGTGCTCGTCGGCCTCCTGGTGGGGGCGATCCCGAGCCTGCCGACCGTCGAGATCGAGGCGGAGGTCGTGCTCGTCGTCTTCCTGCCGCCGCTGCTGGCCTCGGCGGGCTTCTACGCGTCGCCGCGCGAGCTGAAGGCCGAGTGGCGGCCGCTCAGCGCGCCTGGTGCTCACGCTCGTGCTGGCGACGATGACCGCCGTCGCCGTCGTCGTCGCACGAGCTGATCGACGGGTTGAGCTGGCCGGCGGCGTTCGTGCTCGGCGCCATCGTGGCGCCCACCGATCCGATCGCCGCCCAGGCGACGTTCAGCCGCATGCACGTGCCCGAGCGGGTCGGCCTGCTGGTCGAGGGCGAGGCGATGCTCAACGACGCCAGCGCGCTGGTGGCGTTCCGCGTGGCGCTCGGCGCGCTCACGGCCGGCACGTTCAGCGCCTCCCACGCCGCCGGCGACTTCGTCGTGAGCGTGATCGGCGGCGTCGGGATCGGGCTGGTCGCCGGCTGGGCGCTGGTCACCGTGACCCGCAAGCTCGACGACCGCCCGCTGGCGATCCTGCTCACGCTGCTGTTCCCCTACGCCGCCTACGTGCTGGCGGAGCAGATCCACGTGTCGGGCGTGCTGGCCGCCGTGGTCGGCGGGCTGTACCTGGGCTGGTACTCGCACGACGCGTTCAGCCCGGACACGCGGCTCAGCGCCACGGCGTTCTGGGAGGTGCTCGTGTTCGGCCTCAACGCGCTGCTGTTCCTGCTGCTCGGGATGCAGTTCCCCGGCGTGCTCGACGAGGCGCTCGACAACGACACCTTCGCCAGCCTGCTGGGCGCCGCGCTGGCCGTCACCGCGGTGGTGATCGTCGTGCGGCTGGCGCTCGTGTTCGCGCCGTGGGCGAACATCGGCGACGGCTGGCGCGACCGGCTGGCGATCGTGTGGAGCGGCATGCGCGGCGCGATCTCGCTGGCGGCGGCGCTGTCCGTGCCCGTCGGGCTGAACGGCCAGCCGCAGATCCTCTTCGTGACCGTCGTCGTGATCCTCGTGACGCTCGTCGGCCAGGGGCTGACGCTGCCGGGCCTGCTGCGGGCGCTGAAGCTCCAGGGGGAGCGCCCGTGGTCGCCCGAGGAGGCGATCGCCCGGCTGGAGACCGCCCAGTCCGCGCTCGACCGGATCGACGAGATCGAGGAGGAGGGCGCCGCCAGCGAGGAGCAGCTACGGCGGATGCGCGAGCTCTACCGCGCCCGTTTCCGCGCCTGCCAGGCGGTGCTGAGCGGGGAGGACGACGCCCGCGACGGCGTCCGCGACACCCGCCGCCGCTACGGCGACCTGCGGCGCGAGCTGATCGGCGTGGAGCGCAGCTCGCTGCTCGGCCTGCGCAACGAGGGCAAGCTGCGCCCCGAGATCCAGCGGCTGATCCAGCGCGACCTCGACCTGGAAGAAGCCCGACTCACGTGAGCCGCAGGGCGGCTCAGTGGTCTCCGAGCGAGACTCACGTGAGCCGCAGGGCAGCTCAGTGGTCCGTGGAGCTTGTGGCCGTACTGGTTGCCGAGCAGCAGCTCGCCGACCAGCCCGCCCTCGACCATGTTCGGCGTGCCCCACTCGCTGGTCAGCACCGTGCCGAAGCCCAGGTGCCACCAGAAGTCGTAGGCCAGCTCCTGCGGGCCGCGGCCGGCCTCCCAGGCGCCCTTGACGGAGAAGTCGTCGTGGTCGAGCAGGAAGATCCCGCCCGGGCCGTCGCCCTCGGGGTTGCCGAGCGCGGACACGTAGATCCCGTCGGGGCCGCAGTGCACGGTGTGGGGGCGGCTGTAGCCGGCCTTGCGGGCGATCTCCTCCGCCTCGATCACCTTGACGATCCTGGGCGTGGCGGGTCGTCCTTGACGTCGACGACGTGGATCTTCGAGCGAGCGCAGGCCGGGCACCAGCAGGTAGCGGCGCTCCACGTGCGGGTGCGGCGCCCACGGGCACAGCGCCGACGAGCACGCGTTCCACCCGAAGTGGTGCAGCTCGCCGCCGACCTCGGGCATGTCGAGGCGCCCGATCAGCTGGCCGTAGGTCGGCGAGCCGTCCTGGAGGTCGAGCACGGTCAGGGCGTCCGGAGCGCGATCGCCGTTGCTCCCCGTGTTCAGCGTGACCACGTACGCATGGGTCTCGGCGGGCGCCTGGGCGGCCTCGCCGGGGGACGTTAGTAGCGGGGGTCGGGTGTCCAGCGCGCCAGGACGACCTCCTCGGGAATCGGTGTCGCAACCCTACTCCCGGATCTCGATCGGGAAAGCGACGCGGTTCAACGTCCGGGCGGTCGGGAACGCTTCCGGGATGACCGAGTTCACCTTCGAGGAGACGCGCCGGGGCGGGATAGCCGAGCTCGCGCTCTCGGGCGACCTCGACATGTCGGCCACCTTCCGGCTGGAGCCCTCGGTCGACCGCCTGCTGGCGGGCGAGGACGTCACCGAGCTGGTCCTCGACCTCGCGGACGTCGCGTTCGTCGACTCGTCAGGCCTCGGGCTGCTGCTGACGACCTACGAGCGCAGCCGTGACGCCGAGACGCCGATGTCGATCGTCGGCGCGCGCCCGGAGGTCCAGCGCGTGTTCCGGATCGCCGGCGTGGACGACGTGCTGCCCATCAGTCCTTAGTCCGTAGGGCGCTGCTCGCCCCCCTCGGCGGCGGACTGCGGCTTGCCGGCCTTGGCGGCGGCGATGCCGTCGCGCAGCCGCGCGTCGTCGACGGTCCCGATCACATGCCCGACCACGCGCCCGTCGGCGGCCAGGAAGTAGGTCTCCGGCAGGCCGGTCACGCCCCACGCGCGCTGCGTCTCGTTGCCGGGGTCGCGCACGTGCGGGAACGTGAGGCCGAACTGGTCGATGAAGTCGCGCGCGTCCTCCCGGGCGTCCTGGGCGTCGAGGCCGAGAAACAGGATCCCGTCACTGCGCCGGTGGCCGCGCTCGAGCACCTTCGCCTCGGCGCGGCACGGGTCGCACCACGACGCCCAGAAGTTGAGCACCAGCGGCGTGCCGCGCAGCTCGGCGAGCGACACCCTGCCGTCGGCGGCGGCGCGCTGCCAGGCGGCGCCGGACGCGCGGCCGTCGGAGAGCCGGGCCAGGTCGAAGCCGGGCGGGGTGACGGCCCGCCCGCGCGAGAGCGAGTCGTCGATGGTGCTGTTCGGCGCCTTGCTGGTCAGCCCGTAGACGAGCAGGGCGACGAAGGCGAGGGCCGCCACGAGCCCGGCGGTCCGCACGGCGCGGCGCGTGGCCGTCATCGCGGCGCCTCGATCTCGAAGCGCCGCCCGAAGTCCGCGAACCGGGTCTGGCCGAAGCGGGCGCGGGCCGTCATGCGCTCGCTCAGCACCCGGTGGGTCGCGGCGTCGACGCGCAGCCGGAACCAGACCGGCGTGCCCTCGTCCATCAGCGCCAGCTCCGCCACGCCGTCGCGCTCACCGAGCAGGCGCACGGTCCGCGCGTAGCGACGCCACGCGAACCACGAGCGGGTGCGGAAGGCCAGCCCGGATCCGTAGCGCCCGGCGCGCCACGGCTCGTCGAGCGTGCGGATCCACTGGCGCTTGCCGATCACCACGCTCTGCACGCCGCGGCCGGTCCGCCACGCCAGGCGGTCGGGCGCGCGCAGGCGGTACTCGGTGGTGGCGCCGCTGCCGGGGCCGCTCGTGAGCCGCTCCAGCTCGCGGACGCCCGCCAGGCCGCGCATCGTCGCCTCGGCGCGGGTGAGCAGCCGCCGGGCGCGCTCGCTGCCGCCGGGCTCCCAGCGCGTAGGCAGGCTGGTGGCGTAGCGCCGCCCGCGCTCGCGTACCGCGACGTCGACCGCGGCCGCGCCGGCGGGCAGCCGGAACCGCCGGCAGCCCTCCCCGCACGACTCCGAGCGAGCGCCGGGCAGCTCGGCGGGCACGCGCGACGGGCGCCCGCGCGAGTCCAGGACGCGCACGGTCCCGGTGACGGCCTCCGGCGTGCGCCGGATCCACGCGGCGACGACCTGCGACCCGGCCGAGTCGGCGACCGCGAGCTCGTCGGCGGCGGGGCGGGGGAGGGGGCACGGGTCGCACACGGCCGCCTGCGCGCGCCCGGCGTCGGTGAGCTGCCGGGGCGGGAGCGGGAAGGCGACGAGCGCGGCCGCGGCCACGATCACGGCCACGCCGAGCCACGGCTCGCTGCGCCACAGGCGCCAGTTCCGGTCGCCGGACGCGTCGGCGGCCCGCTGGCGCACGTGCACCGCGGCGACGGCGGCGATCACCGCGACGACGACGATCTTGACCGCGAGGACGCGGCCGTAGGCGGTCTCCCACAGCGCGTCGAGGCGCCCGAGCTGGGTGATGAGGCTGACCAGGCCGGTGGCCACGACGAGCGCGAACGCCCCGGCGGCGACGCGCCCGAACGGCGCGAGCACGTCGCGGGCCACGGCCGCGCGCGTCGGGGCGCGCGTGAAGCGGACCACGGGCCACCACAGCACGGCGAGCACCGCGGCGCCGCCCAGCCATACCGCGCCGGAGACGAGGTGCAGCCAGTCGTTGAGGATGCTCGGCACGCGCGGGTCCGCGGACCCGGCGTGGCCAGAGGCGGCGATCGCGCCGAGCGCGAGGACGACGGTGGCGGCGGCGAGCCGGGGGCGGCGGTCGCGCAGCAGCGCGGTGGCGAGCAGGGCGACGACCACCATCGCCCGCCCGGCGCCCGCGACGTTGCCCGCGAGGTAGTCGCCCATCCGCGCGGGGTCGAGCCCGCGGGCGGCGTTCGCCGCGTCGGCGACCGTAGCCACCACCGCCGCCGCCACCGCGCCCCAGGCGAGGTCGCCGCGCAGCCGGCGCCCCCGAGCGCGGACGGCGTCGAGGTCGGCCCGGCCGCCGCGTGGCGCGGCCTGGGGCGGCGCAGCCAGCGTGGCGACGCCCCCGCTCGGTCCCGCGGCCCGCGCCGGCGGCTCCTCCCGCTCAGGCGCGTCGTCGTGGAGGTCCGGCACGGGCCACCCGCGCGGGCGCTTGACGAGCAGCGGCAGCAGCAGCGAGGCGGCCAGCATCAGCACCGTCGTGTAGAGCGCGATCCGGGCCAGGATCCGGACCCAGCCGGCGCGCCTCAGGGGGCCGCTCTCGATCGCCGGCGCCGCGCCGGCGGCGGCGCGCACCCCGAACGCGAACGCGCCCTCGAGCGCGTGCCCGTCTTCGGTGGAGACCGTGTGCCACCGGACGCGGTAGGCGCCGGTCTCCAGCGGCTTGGACGGCGTCAGAACCAGCCGGCGACGGCCTTCGACGCGGAGCGCGGCGGGCACCGCCGCGCCGCCCGCCGCCGGGCGCAGCGTGACGTCGGCCAGGCTGCCGTTGAGGGGCTCCGTGAAGCTGAGCACGATGCGAGCGGGGGAAGCCTCGAGGCGCTGCCCGGGCGCCGGCTCCGAGCCGACGAAGGCGGCGTGACCGAACGCGGGCGCGGCCCCGGTGAGGGCGGCGGCGAATGCGGCAGCGAGGGCGGGCAGGGCGAGGAGTCGGCGCATCCGGCGGACGACCGAGTCTAGGCCGGTCAAGCGAACCCCTAGCCGGGTCGATGAACCGGGTGTGCCTGCTGTTCGCGCCAGGAGCCCCCATGCCCTAGCCCGGCGGGACGTCCGGCGCGCCACCTTCGGGATCCTGCTGGCCGGGCTCGTCGCGTACGCCGCGGCGACGGCGTTCGGAGCGGGGACCGGCGCCTTTGCCAAGGTCGCCTCGCCGGCGCTGCTGGTGTGCGGGGCGCTGATCTGCCTAGCTCGGGTCGTCGCGAAGCCCGCCGACCGCCTCGCGTGGTCGGTGATCGGTGCCGGCCTGGCGGCATGGGCGGCGGGGGACATCTTCTGGACCCTCTACCTCTCCCACCTCGAGGCCCCGCCGCACCCGTCGCTCTCCGACGCCGGCTGGCTCGCGCTGTATCCGTGCACCTACGCCGGGATCCTGCTGCTGTTGCGCTCCCGTCGCCAGCCCCTCCCCGCGGGATTGTGGCTCGACGGCGCGATCGCCGCGCTGGGCGCGAGCGCGCTCGTCGTGGCGCTCGTGCTGCAGCCCGTCCTCGCGGGCGCCGTCGAAGGGGCCGCGCCCTCCGTCGCCACGAACCTCGCCTACCCGGTCGGCGACCTGCTGCTGCTCGCCGTCGTGGTGTGGGCCTTCGCCGCCACGGGGTGGCAGCCGGACCGCAAGTGGCTGCTGCTCGGGGCGGGCGCCATGGCTTCGGCGGCCGCCGACACGGTCTATCTCGCGACCGTCACCCACGGCGTGTACGTCGACGGCGGGCTCAACGACGTCCTCTGGCCGGTGTCGTCGCTGCTCATGGGATGGGCGGCGTGGCAGCCGGCGCATCGCGGCGCGCTGCGGCTGCCGGGAAGGCGCATCGTGCTCGTGCCCGTCGTCTTCGCGCTGATCGCCGTCGCGCTCCAGGCCTGGGACCACTTCCACCGCCTCAGCCACCTGGCGGCCGCGCTGTCCGCCGCCACGCTGTGCCTCGCCGTCCTGCGGATGGCCGTGAGCTTCCTGGCCAACGCCCGCACGCTCGTCGTCAGCCGCGAACACGCCGTCACCGACGCGCTGACGGGGCTGGGCAACCGGCGGCGGCTGATGGAGGACCTCGACGTGGCGATCGACGACCACGAGGGCGACGACGTGGTGCTGCTCGGGCTGTTCGACCTCGACGGCTTCAAGCGCTACAACGACACCTTCGGACACCCCGCCGGCGACGCGCTGCTGCGGCGGCTGGGGTCACAGCTCCAGGCCGCGGTCGAGCCCGTCGGCCGCGCCTACCGCATGGGCGGCGACGAGTTCTGCATCCTGCTGCGCGGGCCCGAAGGGGGCCACGAGGCGTTCGTCGACGCGGCCGGCGCCGCACTGCGCGAGAGCGGCGACGGGTTCTCGATCGCCGCTTCCTTGGGGAGCATCCGCCTGACGCGCGACGTCACGAGCACCGCGGAGGCGCTCCAGGTCGCCGACCAGCGCATGTACGGGCACAAGCTGGAGCGCTCCGCGGGGCGCAGCAACGACGCCCGCGACGTGCTCATGCGGATCCTGCACGAGCGCGAGCCCGAGCTGCACGAGCACATCACCACCGTCGCGGAGCTCGCGCGGGCCGTGGGCGAGCGCCTCGGCTTCACGGCGGAGGAGGTCGGCGAGGTCAGCCGCGCCGCCGAGCTGCACGACATCGGCAAGATGGCGATCCCCGACACGATCCTCTCCAAGCCCGGCCCGCTGAACGACGACGAATGGGCGTTCATGCACCGCCACACGCTGATCGGCGAGGCGATCCTCAGCGCCTCCCCGGCGCTCGTGCCGGTCGCGCGGATCGTGCGCTCCAGCCACGAGCGCTTCGACGGCGGGGGCTATCCCGACGCGCTGGTCGGCACGGCGATCCCGATCGCGGCCCGCGTCGTCGCCGTCTGCGACGCCTACGACGCGATGACGAGCGACCGCTCCTACCGCCGCGGGATGTCCCCCCAGGTCGCGCTCGAGGAGCTGCGACGCAGCTCCGGCAGGCAGTTCGACCCGCGCGTCGTCGATGCGTTCTGCGCGGCGCTGGACGCGCGCGCGACCGGCGAGCACGCCGCCGTGGTCGCTACCCCGGGCGGCTGAGCCGCGCCCGCACGCGCGAGAGCTTCCAGCGCACCAGCAGCTCGCCCCAGTCGGCGATCCCGGCCACGAGGTGCCCGACCGGACCGGTGTAGTAGCGGGCGGCGAGCAGTGAGCGCATCGCCTCGGCTTATACAGTGAGAGCCCGATGGCCGCCTCCACCGTCAACGCCACCGTCACCGAGCTGCCCGAGTCGCGCGTGCGCGTCGAGGCCGAGGTGCCCCCCGCCGAGGTCGAGAAGCGTGTCGCGCAGGCCGCGCGCGCCCTCGCCCGCAACCTCCGCGTCCCCGGCTTTCGCGCCGGCAAGGCGCCGCCGCCGGTCGTCATCCAGCGCGTCGGGCGCCAGGCCGTGCTCGACGAGGCGGTCCGCGAGTCGATCGGCGGCTGGTACGCCGCCGCCATCGACGCGGCCGACATCGTGCCGGTCGGCGAGCCCGACCTGGACCTCTCCGAGCTCCCCGGCGAGGGCGAGCCCCTGCGGTTCTCGATCGAGATCGGCGTCCGCCCGACCGCGACGCTCGGCGACTACAAGGGCCTCGAGGTCGGCCGCCGCGAGCCCGACGTCTCCGACGAGGCGATCGGCGCCGAGATCGACCAGATCCGCGAGCGCTCGGCCAAGCTCGAGACCGTCGACCGCACCGCCCAGCGCGGCGACTTCGTGGTCATGGACTTCGTTGGCTCGATCGACGGCACGCCGTTCGGCGGCGGCGAGGGGCGCGACCAGATGGTCGAGCTCGGCTCCGGCCGCCTCGTGCCCGGCTTCGAGGAGCAGCTCGAGGGCGCCGGCGCCGGGGAGGATCGGACCGTCAAGGTCGACTTCCCGGAGGACTACGGCGCCGCCGAGCTGGCGGGCAAGCAGGCCGAGTTCGCGGTCTCGGTCAAGGAGATCAAGGCCAAGGACCTGCCCGCGCTCGACGACGAGCTCGCGGCCGAGGCCGGCTTCGACACGCTCGACGAGCTGCGCGACGACATCCGCACGCGCATCGGCGAGCAGGAGAGCAGCCGCATCGAGGCCGAGTTCCGCGAGGCCGCGCTGGACTCCGTCGTCGGCGCCGCCACCGTCGAGGTGCCCGACTCGCTGGTCGAGGCCCGGGCGCGCGAGCTGTGGGACCAGATGCTCCACTCGCTCTCGCACCAGGGGATCTCCAAGGAGACCTACCTGCAGATCTCGGGGCGCGACGAGGACGACATCGTCGAGGCCGGCAAGGAGGACGCCGCCCAGGCGCTCCGCCGCGAGGCCGTCCTGGCGGCCATCATCGAGGCCGAGGGCATCGAGCCGACCGAGGAGGATCTCCTCGAGGCGGTCGGCGAAGCGGCCGAGGGCGACTCGCCCAAGAAGCTGCTCGAGCGCCTGAAGTCCGCGGGGCGGATCGACGCCCTCAAGGAGGACCTCGCGCAGCGCCGCGCGCTGGACCTCGTGGCCGAATCGGCGAAGCCGATCAGCGTCAAGCAGGCGCAGGCGAGCGACAAGCTGTGGACCCCCGAGAAGGAGGCCGGATCGGCCTCTTCGCCGGGGGAGATCTGGACGCCCGGCTCGTAGACGTTCGTACCGGTTCTGGCGACGGTTGGCCGTTGCTACAGTCGGGCGACCGGTGAAGGATTCGAGCGCACGAAGCGAAACGAAGGCAGGACTGTGAGCCCACTCGTACCGATGGTCGTCGAACAGACCTCCCGTGGGGAGCGCGCGTTCGATATCTACTCCCGTCTGCTCAATGAGCGGATCGTGTTCCTCGGTACGCCGGTGGACGACCAGATCGCGAACCTGATCGTCGCGCAGCTGCTGCACCTCGAGTCCGAGGATCCCGACAAGGACATCTCGCTCTACATCAACTCGCCCGGCGGGTCGGTGTACGCGGGCCTCGCGATCTACGACACGATGCAGTTCATCAAGCCCGACGTGTCGACGATCTGCGTCGGCATCGCGATGTCGATGGGCGCGCTGCTGCTCTCCGGCGGCGCCCCGGGCAAGCGGATGGCGCTCCCGAACGCGAAGATCCTGATCCACCAGGTGTCCTCGGGATTCCAGGGTCAGGCGACGGACATCGAGATCCACGCGCGTGAGGTCATCGAGCTGCGGCGTACGCTCGATGAGATCATCGCCGGGCATGCGGGTAAGCCCGTCGAGAAGGTTCGCGCCGACACCGAGCGCGACTACTTCATGAGCTCCGAGGAAGCGAAGGAGTACGGGATCATCGACAGGGTGATCTCGGAGCACTGAGCAGGAGACGTCACGTGGCCCGCCCGACCGACTCCAACGAACAGCTGCTCTGCTCCTTCTGCGGCAAGTCGCAGCGGCAGGTCAAGAAGCTGATCGCCGGTCCCGGCGTCTACATCTGCGACGAGTGCATCGATCTCTGTAACGAGATCATCGACGAGGAGCTGACCGCTCCCCCGACCTTCGACATCGACAACCTCCCGAAGCCGAAGGAGATCTACGGCGTCCTCAACGAGTACGTCGTGGGGCAGGAGCAGGCCAAGCGCACGCTGTCCGTAGCGGTCTACAACCACTACAAGCGCGTGCAGATGATGCAGTCCGACGACTCGGACATCGAGCTGCAGAAATCCAACATCCTGCTGCTCGGCCCGACCGGCTGCGGCAAGACGCTGCTCGCGCAGACGCTCGCCCGCATCCTCAACGTCCCGTTCGCGATCGCCGACGCCACGGCGCTGACCGAGGCCGGCTACGTCGGCGAGGACGTCGAGAACATCCTCCTGAAGCTGATCCAGGCCGCCGACTACGACGTCAAGAAGGCCGAGACCGGGATCATCTACATCGACGAGGTCGACAAGATCGCCCGCAAGGCGGACAACCCGTCGATCACGCGCGACGTCTCCGGTGAGGGCGTCCAGCAGGCGCTGCTGAAGATCCTCGAGGGCACCACCGCCTCCGTGCCCCCGCAGGGCGGGCGCAAGCACCCGCACCAGGAGTTCCTCTCGATCGACACCACCAACGTGCTGTTCATCTGCGGCGGCGCGTTCGCCAACCTCGACAAGGTGATCGAGCGGCGGATCGGCCACAAGGGCGTCGGCTTCGGCGCGGCGATCACCACCAAGTCCGAGAAGGACACCGGCGAGCTGTTCGAGGTGTGCCTCCCCGAGGACCTGATGCAGTACGGGCTGATCCCGGAGTTCATCGGCCGCCTGCCGGTCACGAGCGCCGTCCACCAGCTCTCGCGCGAGGACCTGATCACGATCCTCACCGAGCCGCGCAACGCGATCATCAAGCAGTTCCAGCGCTTCTTCGGCTTCGACGGGATCGAGCTGGTGTTCTCCACCGAGGCGCTGAAGGCGGTCGCCGACCGCGCCCTGGAGCGCGAGACCGGCGCCCGCGGCCTGCGGTCGATCATCGAGGAGGTCCTGCTCGAGGTCCAGTTCGAGCTGCCCTCCCGCCGCGACGTCAAGAAGTGCGTCGTGACCAAGGAGACGATCGAGCGCGGCGTGAAGCCGACGCTGGTCACCGAGGCGCCCGACGAGGGCGAGCCCGAAGCCGCCAAGTCCGCCTAGCGGCTGATTCCCCGATCCCCACGACCGGGCCGTGGAATCAACCGCCTAGCGGCGCCCCGTTCAGAACGCCCGCGTACGATCCGCGGCCGATGCGCGCCGCGCTCCTCACCGTGCTGCTCGTGACGGTCGCCGTCGCGCCCGCGCGCGCCCAGACGCCGATCCCCGAGGGGCCGCAGGCGGTGGGCCTCGAGCCCTTCTTCGGCGCGCCCGCGCCGCAGCGGCCCGTCACGGTGGCCGACCCGCCGCGGCACCCGTTCATGGCGCCCAACGGCCGCTCGAGCCTGCACGTCGACGCGTACCAGAGCGACGTCCACCAGGGCCCGGGGCCGCTGGGCAAGGGGATGTCGCAGGACCGAGACGTTCTTCTCCGCCGACTGCGCGTCGGTGACGTTCGACTCGCGCGGGCGGATCGTGACCGTGTGCGTCGGGCTGGACGGGCCGAGGCTCTACCTGCTCGACGCGGGCACGCTCGCGACGCTGGCGACGTTCCCGCTCCCGCCGCGCGTGCCGGGCGCCGGCAACGTGTTCAACGACTTCGCGGGCGGCGGCTACTTCTACCTCGACGAGCGCGACCGGGCGGTGATCCCGACCACCTCGCGGCACCTGTTCGTGGTGCGCCAGAGCGGCTCGGGGTTCGAGCTGGAGCGCGACTACGACCTCAGCGGCGTCGTCGCGCCGGGCGACAAGATCGTCTCCGCGCTGCCCGGACTGGAGCGGGCGGTTCTGGTTCGTCTCCTCGTCCGGCGTGGCCGGGATCGTCGACCGCGACTCGGGCGCCGTCACCGCGCTCCCGCTGGGCGAGCCGATCACGAACTCGTTCGCGGTCTCCGAGGACGGCGCCGTCTACGTCGTCACCGAGACCGCGCTGTACCGCTTGGACCACGGCGCCGGTGGCGCGCCGGTCGTGACGTGGCGCGAGGCCTACGAGAACTCCGGGATCTCCAAGCCCGGGCAGGTGGGGCCTGGCTCGGGGACGACGCCGACGCTGCTGGGCCGCGACCTGGTCGCGATCACCGACAACGCCGACCCGATGAACGTGGTCGTCTACCGCCGCGGGGTGGGCGTTGCGGGACCGCGCACGGTGTGCGTGCAGCCGGTGTTCGAGCAGGGCGCGAGCGCGACCGACAACTCGCTGATCGGCGCCGGGCGCTCGCTCATCGTGGAGAACAACTACGGCTACACCGGGCCCGACGTCCACGCAGCAGGGCAAGACGACGTCGCCCGGCATCGAGCGCGTCGACCTCGACGCCGACGGCACCGGCTGCCGCTCGGTGTGGCGCTCGCAGGAGCGCGCGCCGACCGTCGTGCCCAAGCTCTCGGCCGCCAACGGGATCGTCTACACGTACACCAAGGACCCCCGCGACGACGGCGCCGACGCCTGGTACCTGACCGCGCTGGACTTCCACACCGGGCGGACGCTGTACAAGCGCCTGGGCGGCGAGGGGCTGGGCCACAACAACAACTACGCGCCCGTCACGCTGGGGCCGGACGGCACCGCCTACGTCGGCGTGCTGGGCGGCCTGATCGCGTTGCGCGACGCCACGCCGCCGCCGGGCGCGAGCGCGCCGCCGACGAGTACGCGCCGCCGGCACGGGTCGCTGCGGCTGCGGGTGAAGCGCCTGAGGGGCGGCCGCATGCGCCTGCGGGTGACCGGCCGGGGCGTGGCGCAGGTGCGCCGCGTGACGTTCGTCGTGCGCGGCAAGCGGGTCCGGCGCGACGCCAAGCGACCCTTCATGGCGACGGTGGCGCGCCGGCGGCTGGCGAAGCGCGGGCGGAGCCGCGTGGCGGCGCGGATCGTCCGTAAGGACGGGACGCGGGCGAAGCGCGTGAAGCGCGTCCGGCGGCGGTGACTCGCCGGGGCGCCGCCGCCGCGGCTCAGGCCACCGCGGCGACGGGCGCGGTCGCCAGGAACCGCGCGATCGAGGCGTGCGTCTCGCGCGGCCGCTCGAGCTGCGGCACGTGGCCGCAGTCGAGCTCGAGGTGCTCGGCCCTCGGCAGCGCCTCGCGGACGTGGCGGGCGAAGCCGATCGGCACGATCCGGTCCTGGCGGCCCCAGACGAACAGCGACTCGCCCTGCAGCGCCCGCAGCTCCGACCAGAATCGCTCCGGGTCCTCGAGGTAGATGTTGCGCGCCGCGGCGTAGAAGGCCGCCCGGCCGCGCGGGGTCAGGTAGGAGCGCAGGAACTCGTCGACGCCGACGGCGCTCCAGCCCTCGCTCCCGCCGGGGACCATCGACCGCGCGATCCGGTCCACGACCGCCCGGGGCGCGGGCTGCAGCAGGCCGAGCTCCGGCCGCACGGCGCGCAGGAGCGGCGCCCAGCGGCGCTCGCGCAGCCACGCCAGCGACGGCGCGAGCAGCGCGAGCCGCCCGACACGGTCGGGGTGCCGCAGCCCGAGCTCGAGCGCCACGCGGCCGCCCATGCTGTTGCCGACGAGGTGCGCGCGCTCGATGCCGCACGCGTCCAGCGCCCCTGCGACGGCGTCGGCGAAGAAGGGCGGGTCGTAGGCCGCGCCGAGCGGCTTCACGGAGTCGCCGAACCCGGGCAGGTCGAGCGCGAGCACGCGGAACGAGCCCGCCAGCGCGGCGACGGTGGGCAGGAACGAGGCCTTGGTGGCGCCGAGGCCATGGAGCAGGACGATCGGGTGTCCCTGGCCCGCCCGCAGCAGCGCGATGTCGCCGATCGCGGTCTCCACGCGGCCGACCTCGAGCCGGCCCGGCTCCGTCGACCCGCTGGTGGCGGCGAGGAAGCCGACGCCCAGGTGCAGGTCGTCGCGCAGTTTCAGCCGCCCGCGCCGGAACGCCTCCATGCCGCCGCTCAGGTCGTCGGCCACCTTGCGCCACGTCGCCTCGCCGGCGGACATCCGCGCGTCGGGGCGGCGGTCCCCGGCGGGCACGAGCGCAAGGTCGCCGCCGTCGACGAGCGCGTCCCAGTCGCCTTCGCCCTCGACCCGCAGCCGCAGCACGGCGCGCCCGGCGGGAGCGTCGAAGGGCGCCGGGTCGAAGCGGTCGGCGAGCGTCTGGAGGACGCGGGGTGGGGAGGCCATGCGCCCTCAGTACCCAGGACCAAACGTGCGTTCCGTGACGGCCGTCACAAGGGAACGTCAGTTCGGCTCGGGATCCGACGGGAGCCGCGAGTACTGCAGCGCGTCGACCCGGCGCCCCTGCTTGAGGTGGGTCGACCGCAGGACGCCCTCGAGCAGGTAGCCGCTCCGCTCCGCGACACGGATCGATGGCGCGTTGGCGCTCTCGATGATCAGCACGAGCCGCTGCATCCCGAGCTGCTCGAACGCCCAGCGGGTCATCTGCCGCAGCGCCTCGGTGGCGACCCCGCGGCCGCGCGCGTCGCGCGCCACGATGTAGCCGAGCTCGGCCTCCCGGTCCTCGCGGTCGATGTGCGGCGCGAGCGCGACGCCGAGGAACCGGCCGTCCTCGACGATCGCGAACGCCTCGGAGGTGCCTTCGGCCCGCCCCTGCTCGTAGCGGGCGATCCAGCTGAGCTCGAAGCCCTTCGGCGGCGGCTCGGGGATGCGAGTGAAGTGCAGGACATCGGGGTCGGCGATCAGCGCCGTGAGGCCGCCGAGGTGCTGCTCGCCGAGGGGCTCGAGCTCCATCCGGGAATCATGCCAACGGCAGCGGCCGCGACCACGTCGCGCCACTCCGGCACGAGCCCGGCGCGGGTGCGGCGGTCGACGAGGTCCTCGACGGTGAGCGCCAGCTCGTGCTCGATCGCCCAGCGCAGCTCCGCGCGCGACACCGGCACGCCCGGCGCGAGCGCCTCGGTGTCCCCGAGCGCGGCCACCGCGGGGGCCTCGGCGCCGTAGCGCCGGGCGAGGCGCGGCAGCGCGTCGCCGGGCGCGCCGGGCGCGCCCACCAGCGGGAGCCGCGCCGTGCGGCAGCGGCGGTCGGTCAGGCGGTCGACCGCCTCCTCGGCCAGCTGGCGGTAGGTCGTGAGCTTGCCGCCGACGAGCGCCAGCGCGCCGGTCTCCGGGTCCTCGACCAGCGCGTGCCGGCGCGACAGGTCCGCGGTGGGCACGTCGGGGTCCGCGTCGCCGGCCAGCAGCGGCCGCAGGCCGGCGTAGCGGCCCGCGATGTCCTCAGGTCCCAGCGAGACCTCCAGCGCCGCGCTCGCGTTCGCGAGCAGCTGCGCCTCCTCCTCGGCGCTCGGCCGCGGCTCGTCGGGGATCGGGCCGTCGGCCGCGACGTCGGTGAGCCCGATCGCCACCAGCCCGTCGGCGCGCGGGAGCGCGAACACCCAGCGCCCGCGCTCGCCCGGCACGGGCACGTTGACGGCGGCGCGCGGGTCGCCGAGCCGCCCGGCGGGCACGAGCAGGTGCGAGCCGCGGCTCGGCCGCAGCGCGACGCCGGCGGCCAGCTCGCCCGACCACACTCCGGTGGCGAGCACCACCCGGCGGGCGCGGACCGTGAACGCGGCCCCGCTCAGCGCGTCGACCGCCTCGACGCCGTCATCCAGCACTCGCGTCACGCCCGCGTAGGTGACGATCCGCGCGCCGTGGGCGGCCGCCGTGCGGGCGACCGCGACCACCAGCCGCGCGTCGTCCTCGAGCTGGCCGTCCCAGCTCAGCAGCGCGCCGCGCAGGCCGCGTTCGGCCAGCGCCGGCGCCAGCCGGCGGGCCTCCAGGGCGCTGACGCGGTGCGAGGGCGGGAGCACGCGGCGGCTGGTGCGCGCGCCGATGCGCAGCGCGTCGCCGAACCGCAGGCCGACCTGCGCCTTCGTCCCGGCGCCGCGACCGACCCCGGAGTGCAGCGGGATCACGAACGGGAGCGGGCGCACGAGGTGGGGCGCGATCGCGCCCATCAGCCGCGAGCGCTCGCGGGCCGACTCCCACGCCAGGCCGACGTCGCCGTGCTCGAGGTAGCGCAGCCCGCCGTGGATCAGCTTCGAGCTCCAGCGGCTCGTGCCGTGGGCGAGGTCGCGGCGCTCCAGCAGCGCCACCGACAGCCCGCGCGAGGCGGCATCGAGCGCTACGCCCGCGCCGGTGATCCCGCCGCCCACGACCACCAGGTCGACGGCCTCGCCGTCCGCGAGGCGCTCCAGCTCGGCGGTCCGGCGGGCCGCGTTGAGCGAGGCGGTCATGGGCGAAGGTATCCGTCGACGGCGCGGCCGAGCTCGGTCCAGGCGTCGATGCCGGGCTCGCGCGCGAGCACGAACCCGCGCGTCATCAGCTCGACGCCGCGGGCCAGCGCCTCGGGATCGCCGTCGCGGACCGAACCATCGTCCTGCAGCTCCGCCGCCAGTCCAGCGACCGCCATCCGCTGCATGCCGCCGAGCCGGACGGTGACGTAGGGGAGCAGGAGCTCGGGATCGACGTCGAGCAGCCGCGCGAACAGCGGGTCGGAGTGCAGGCGCCGCGCGGCGAGGGTCACCATGGCGACCGCCCGCTCGCGGGAGGTCGCGGCCTCGTGGCCGACCGCGCGCGCCTCGTCGACGAGCTGCCCGAACTCGCGCGTCATCAGCCCCGACAGCAGCGTCTCCAGGTCCGGGAAGCGGCGGTAGAGCGTCATGCGGCTCACGCCCGCGCGCCTGGCCACGTCGGAGAACGTCGTGCGCCGGAACCCGACCGCCAGGACGCACTCCCTGGCCGCATCGAGGACGGCATCGGGTTCGAAGTCGTGACGTTGTGACACTCGATGGCGAACTGTAACAAGCGTCGCAAGAGCCTAGACTCCGGCCACTGTGAGCACCACCGATCTGCAGTCCCGCACCCGTTACGAGCCGTCCGAGGCCGAGCCGCGCATCGCGGCGCGGTGGGACGAGTCCGGGCTCTTCACGCCCGAGCCCGAGGGCTCGCCGGACGAGAACTACTCGATCGCGATCCCGCCGCCGAACGTGACCGGCGCCCTGCACATGGGCCACGCGCTCAACAACACGATGCAGGACACGCTGATCCGCCTCAACCGCATGCGCGGGCGGCGCACGAAGTGGATCCTCGGCACCGACCACGCCGGCATCGCCACCCAGACCCAGGTGGAGAAGGCCCTCAAGGCCGAGGGCACCAGCCGCGAGGAACTGGGCCGCGAGGCGTTCGTCGAGCGCACGTGGGAGTGGACGCGCCTGTACGGCGGCACGATCGTCGGCCAGCTGAAGCGGCTCGGCGCCTCGCTCGACTACGAGAACGAGCGCTTCACGCTCGACGACGCCTACGTCGCCGCGGTGATGAAGGTGTTCGTCGACCTCTACGACAAGGGCTACATCTACCGCGACAACTACATGGTCAACTGGGACCCCGGCTCCCGCTCGGCCATCTCCGACCTCGAGGTCGAGGAGCGCGAGGTCACCGACACCCTCTACTACGTCGACTACCCGCTCGCCTCCGGGCACGGCTCGGTGACGGTCGCCACCGTGCGCCCGGAGACGATGCTGGCCGACACCGCGATCGCCGTGCACCCGGACGACGACCGCTACACGCGGCTGGTGGGGGAGACGGCGATCCTGCCGATCGTCGGGCGGCGGCTGAAGATCATCGCCGACCCCTACGTGAAGCCCGAGTTCGGGACCGGCGCGCTGAAGATCACGCCCGGCCACGACGCCAACGACTTCGAGATCGGCCGCAACCACGGGCTCGAGGAGATCTCGGCGATCGGCGAGGACGGGCGCATGACCGAGGCGGCCGGCGACTTCGCGGGCATGACCGCGCTCGAGGCGCGCGAGGCCGTGGTGGCCGCGCTGCGCGAGGAGGGGCGCATCGCGCGCACGGAGCCCCTCGTGCACAACGTGCCCTACTCGCACCGCTCGGGCGAGCGGATCGAGCCGCTGATCTCCCTCCAGTGGTTCATGCGGATGGACGAGCTGGCCGCGCCCGCCATCGCGGCGGTCCGTGACGGCCGCATCCAGATCCGCCCCGAGGGCCAGCGGCGGCGCTACCTCAACTGGCTGGAGAACATCCGGCCCTGGTGCATCTCGCGCCAGCTGTGGTGGGGCCATCAGATCCCCGTCCACTACCGCGGCGAGGAGCGCTACGTCGGCGTCGAGCCGCCCGAGGGCGAGGGCTGGGAGCAGGACCCCGACGTGCTCGACACCTGGTTCTCGAGCCAGCTGTGGCCGTTCGCCACCATCGGGTGGCCCTACGACACGCCGGAGCTGCGCGCCTTCTACCCCACCGACGTGCTGTCCACCGCGGGCGACATCCTGTTCCTGTGGGTGGCCCGCATGGTGATGATGGGCATCGAGTTCACGGGCGAGATCCCGTTCTCGCGCGTCAACGTCCACACGGTCGTCCAGGCCCCCGATGGGCGGCGGATGTCGAAGTCGCTGGGGACGGGGATCGACCCGCATGACGTTGATCGACGGCGGTCCGCGCCCGGGGCGGGTGGGATCCGATCCGGAGGGCGGCGACTACCCCGCCTACGGGGCCGACGCCGTGCGCTGGGGGCTGCTGGCCATCTCCTCCAGCCAGGATGTGCGCTTCAACGAGGAGCGCGTGGCCCAGGGCCGCCAGCTCGCCAACAAGCTCTACAACGCCAGCCGGCTCATCCTGCTGCGTCTCCCCGAGGAGGCGACGCTGCCCGACAGCGCGCCCGCCCCGGGAGCGGTCGAGGACGCGTGGATCCTCTCGCGCCTGCAGGCCGCCGAGCGCGACGTCGCGCACGCGATCGACGCGTTCGACTTCCACGTGGCCGCGCTGCGCGTCTACGACTTCGTGTACGGCGAGCTGTGCGACTGGTACCTGGAGCTCGTCAAGCCGCGCCTGTACGCGGACGATAACCGCGATGTCGGCGAGTTCGCCCTGCACGTGCTGGCGGAGACGCTCGCGCTCGCGCACCCGCTGATCCCGTTCGTGACCGAGGAGATCTGGAGCCACGTGCCGGGCGCCGAAGGCCTGCTGATGGCGAGCCGCTACCCGGTCGCCGACGAGTCGCTCTCCGACGCCGAGGCCGAGGCGCAGCTGGCGCGCGTGATCGGCGCCGTGCAGGAGCTGCGCGCCTGGCGCGACAGCGTCGGCACGGCGGCCGGCAAGGCGGTCCCCGCGCGGCTCGAGGCGCCCGGCTACGACGGGATGGCCGAGCACGTGGCCCGGCTCGCGCGGCTGGAGTGGAGCGAGGACGGCGGCGATCCGGTGGCCTCGGTCTCCGTGCCCGGCGGGACGGTGGCGGTGTTCGCCTCCGACGCCGTGGACGTCGAGGCGGAGGCGCGCCGCGCCGCGGCCCGCCGTGGGGAGCTGGAGTCCGAGATCTCCCGCGCGGAGGGCAAGCTCGCGAACGAGCGGTTCGTGGCCAAGGCCCCGGCCGCGGTGGTCCAGGCCGAGCGCGACAAGCTCGCGCGGCTGCGGCAAGAGCTCGCGGAGACGTGACCTGGAGGCTTGAGCGGGCGGAGGAGCACCTCGTCTCGCTGGAGCTCTTCGGGATGCGCTTCGGGCTCGAGCGGATGCGGCGCCTGCTCGCCGCGCTCGGCGATCCGCAGGAGCGCCTGCGCGCCATCCACGTCGTCGGCACGAACGGCAAGAGCTCGACGGTGCGGATGACCGCGGCGCTGCTGGAGGCCAACGGCGTGCGCGCCGGCGCCTACCTGTCGCCGCACCTGACGACGTTCGCCGAGCGGATCCGGATCGGCGACGAGGACCTCGCGCCCGAGGCGTTCGGCGCCGCCGTGGAGCGCGCCGCGGCGGCCGCCGAGACCGTCGACCGGGACGCCGACGAGCGCGTCACGCAGTTCGAGCTGCTCACGGCGGCGGCGCTCGACGAGCTGGCCCGCCAGGAGGTCGACGCGGCGGTCATCGAGGCGGGCCTGGGCGGCCGCTACGACGCCACCAACGTGCTCGACGCACCCGTGGTCGTGCTCACCAACATCGGCCTGGAGCACACGAAGTGGCTCGGCGACACGATCGCCGAGATCGCCGGCGAGAAGCTCGCGGTCGTAAGACGGTCCCACCCACCCGCGACCCTGGTGCTGGGCGGCGACGACCCGGAGGTCGAGGCGCTCGCCCGGGAGACCGGCGCCACCGTCGTCCGGCCCGGCGAGATCGACGTCCCGCTCCGCGGCTATCAGCGCACGAACTTCCTCGTCGCCCACGAGGCCGCGCAGCAGTTCACCCGGGGTCAGATCGTGCGATCCAACATCGTCGTCAACGTCCCGGGACGCCTGGAGACGATCGGCGACCACCCGCTGACGATCCTCGACGGCGCCCACAACCCCGCCGGCATGGCCGCGCTGACCGCCTCGCTGCCCGACGTGATCGGCGATCGGCCGCTCGTGGCGGTCGTCTCCGTGCTCGACGACAAGGACGGGGCGGGAATGCTTCGCGCGCTGCTTGGGAAGTGTGCCGCCGTGGTCTTCTGCGCCTCGCGGCACCCACGCGCGCTTCCTCCCGCGACGCTCGGCTCGCTCGCCCAGCAGATCGGCGGGCCGCCGTCGGAGATCGTCCGGGACCCGCGCGCCGCGGTGGAACGGGCCCGTGAGCTGGCCGGCACCGAGGGCGCGGTGCTGGCGACCGGCTCGATCTACCTGGTGGCCGATCTAGTGGGCGATCCGGACCGCCGGAGGGCGTCGGCGCTGTGAACGAGGACGGCCCCAACGTGCTCGCCATGGTCGCGCTCGTTGCGGTCGTCGTCGCCCTGGTGATCCTCGTCTTCTTTGCCCTCGGCTACGCTTTCGGACGGGCGTTCCTGTAACACCGCCGGGTACGCTCCCCTCTCGCATGCTTACTTTCGGCATCTTCGGGATCACCAACGACTCCGTCAATCAGGCGGTGAGCGTGCTGATCCTCGTCCTGATCGTCATCTGGGCCGCGCTGGTGTTCTGGACGTACGCGGACGCCCGCAGGCGCATCGACGACCCGATGCTGGTGGGCTGCGCTGCGGCTGCGTCGCTGTTCCCGTTCGTGGGCACGATCGTCTACGCGATCGTCCGCCCGCCCGAGTTCCTCGACGACGTGCGGCTGCGCGAGCTGGAGATGACGGCGGCGGAGGCGCGCCTCGCGAGCCTGGACTACGAGCTGTGCCCGCACTGCGACTACGAGGTCAAGGGCGACTACCTGCGCTGCCCCAGCTGCATGCGCAAGCTCAAGGACTCGTGCTTCTCGTGCGGCAAGGCCATCGACCCCTCGTGGAAGCTGTGCCCGTACTGCGAGGCGGAGACCGGCGCCCAGCCGCCCGCCTCGACCCGCCGCCGGCGGCGGTCCACCACGGATCAGCCCACCGTCGCAACTGAAGCGCCGCGCGAGTAACGTCGGGCGGAGGCTCGGCGGTTCCGACGGCTACGGTCGGGGACGGCGCGCGGTCGTTCGTTGAACCGACGACCGGGGCGCGAAACACCCAATCTGGAAGGACAGACACGTTGGAACGTACGCTCATCCTCGTCAAGCCCGACGCCTTCGCCCGCGGCCTGACCGGCGAGATCGTCGCGCGCTTCGAGCGCAAGGGACTCACGATCGTGGCGATGCGCCACATGACGGTCACCGAGGACCTCGCCAGGCAGCACTACGCCGAGCACGACGGCAAGCCCTTCTTCGGCGAGCTCGTCGAGTTCATCACCTCCGGCCCGATCGTGGCGATGGTCCTCGAGGGCGAGGAGGCGATCCGCGCCGCCCGCCAGGTGATCGGCGCCACGAACCCGCTCGAGGCCACCACCGGCTCGATCCGCGGCGACTTCGCGGTCGAGGTCGGCAAGAACATGGTCCACGGCTCCGACTCCCCGGAGTCGGGCAAGCGCGAGGCAGAGCTGTTCTTCGGAAGCTGATCCTCGCGTCGGCGTCGCCGCAGCGCCGGGCGATCCTCACCCAGCTCGGCGTGGCGTTCGACGTCCGGCCCGCGGACGTCGAGGAGGACACGGCGGGCGAGCCGCGCGAGCTGGCCGCCCGCAACGCGGAGCGCAAGGCGCTGGCGGTCGCGGGCGAGCTCGTCCTGGGCGCCGACACCATCGTCGCCCTCGACGGCGAGCCGATGGGCAAGCCGCGCGACGCCGCCCAGGCCCGCGAGTTGCTCGGCCGCCTGGCCGGCCGCCGGCACGAGGTCGTCGGGGCGATCGCGCTCGCCGCGGGCGGCTCTGTGATCGCCGCCGACGTCGTCGTCACGGGGGTCGAGTTCCGCGCCGTCGAGGACGCCATGCTCGACTGGTACGTGGAGACCGGGGAGTGGGAGGGGCGCGCGGGCGGCTACGCCATCCAGGGCAAGGGCGCCGCCCTCGTCGCAGGCGTGCACGGCGACTACCTGAACGTGGTCGGGCTGCCTGCTGGCGCGTCTGCTGGAGCTCGCGCCCGACCTGCTCCCGACCTGAACGGGTTCCCCTGGACGAAATGCGGCGGGACGCGCCTCGGACCGGCGGCGAGGCCATCGCGCCGCCCCAGCCGCACCGCAAAGTCGCCCGGGGCCCCAAAGGCCCTTCGCGCGGCGTGGCCGGCCAAGGCCGAGGCCGAGCTCGGAGCCCGCTGACCGCGCGCTTGCAGCCGATTTGGCGCTAGGGCGCTTCGATAGACTCCGCCACCGGCGCGGCCCCTGCAACCGTCCCTCCTCGAGGCGGCCGCGCAACCTCCCATGGGCTTCTTCTCGTACCTCACCGGTTTCGGCGGCCGTGACATGGCCGTGGACCTCGGCACCGCGAACACCCTCGTCTACGTCCGAGGGCGTGGCATCGTGCTGTCCGAGCCCTCGGTGGTCGCGATCGACTCGCGCAACGGGGAGGTCCACGCGGTGGGCATCGAGGCCAAGCGGATGCTCGGCCGCACCCCCGGGACCATCTCCGCCATCCGGCCGCTCAAGGACGGCGTGATCGCCGACTTCGACGTCACCGAGGAGATGCTCCGCCACTTCATCCAGAAGGTCCACCAGAACCGCTGGGCGCACCCGCGCGTGGTGGTCTGCGTGCCCTCCGGCGTCACCGGCGTCGAGAAGCGCGCGGTGGAGGAGGCCTGCCTGTCGGCCGGCGCCCGCCAGGCGTACCTGATCGAGGAGCCGATGGCGGCCGCGATCGGCGCAGGACTGCCGGTGGGGGAACCGACCGGCAACATGGTCGTCGACATCGGCGGCGGCACCTCCGAGGTGGCGGTCATCAGCCTCGGCGGCATCGTCGTCAGCCAGTCGATCCGCGTCGGCGGCGACGAGCTGGACGAGGCGATCATCAACTACGTCAAGAAGGAGTACAAGCTCCTCATCGGCCAGCAGACGGCCGAGGAGGTCAAGCTCGAGATCGGGTCGGCCTACCCTCTGGAGGAGGAGGTGCAGGCGGAGATCCGCGGGCGCGATCTCGTCTCCGGACTGCCCAAGACCGTGGTGCTGACCTCCGAGGAGGTCCGCGCCGCCCTCGAGGAGCCGCTCGTGCAGATCATCGACGCCATCAAGGAGACGCTGGACCGCACTCCTCCCGAGCTGGCGTCGGACATCATGGATCGTGGGATCATGCTCGCCGGTGGCGGCTCGCTGCTGCAGGGCCTCGACGAACGGCTGCGCGAGGAGACCCAGATGCCCGCGCACCGCGCCGAGTCGCCGCTGACTTGCGTGGCCGTCGGCTCCGGCCGCTCGTTGGAGGAGTTCGAGGCGATCCACAAGTCCAACCGAAACAACCGCAACCGGCGACCCAGGCGCTGATGCGGAACCACACACCACTTCCGGAGTTCCCTTTCGCATGCACGACAAGGTCGTCAGGCGGCGCAGAGCCGTCCTCGCCCTGCTGGTCGCGCTCTCTCTGCTCCTGCTGACCGCCTACTTCGGCGAGTCCTCGAGCGGCGGGTTGCACGCGACCCAGCGCGGGGCGCTGGAGGTGCTCGCACCGATCCAGGAGGGCGCCAACAAGGCGCTCAAGCCCGCCCGGGACCTGTTCGGCTGGTTCGGCGAGCACGCTCGACGCCCAGGACGAGCGCGACCGGCTGGCCCGCGAGCGCGACTCGTTGCGCGGCGAGGTCGCCCGGCTCGAGGTCGCCAACCGCGAGCTCCAGCAGCTCCGGGGCTCCAGCAGCTCAACACGACGGGCGGGCTGGACCAGTACGACCCGCTGCAGTCGCGCGTCTACCAGCGCTCGCCGAGCACCTGGTACCAGACCGCGATCATCAACAAGGGCTCCAGCGACGGCGTGGCCGTCGACGACCCGGTGGTCAACGGGCAGGGCCTGATCGGCAAGGTCAAGTCGGTCTCCGACGGCAACGCGGTCGTGATGCTGCTCACCGACCAGGACTTCGGGGTCTCGGCGCTGGCACCCAAGCGCGGCGAGCCCGGCTCGATCACGCCGATCCCGGGCGCCGGCGGCGACCTGCTGTTCGACCTCGTCGACAACGCCGAGGACCTCCGCAAGGGCGACCTCATCGTCACCGCCGGCACGTCGTCGCGGCGACTGCCCTCCGTCTACCCTCGGTCGATCCTGATCGGCACGGTCAAGCGGATCGAGAGCGGCGAGGGCGAGCTCGACCGCCGCATCCACGTGGCCCCCGCCGCCGACCTGCTGCACCTCGACATCGTGCAGGTGCTGACCGCGCCCGACGCCAACCTCCGTGCGGACGCGGGTGGGCGGGAAGCCGATAAATGACCATCACGCCCGCCGCCATCGGCCGCATCGCCCTGCTCGGCCTGCTCGCCGCGCTGCTGCAGCTGACCGCCGCCTCGCAGGTGAGCATCTTCGGCGTGCCCGTCGACCTCTCCCCGCTGATCGTGGCCTCGGTGGGCTTCCTCACCGGCTCGGTCCCGGGCGCCGTGCTCGGCTTCAGCCTCGGGCTGTTCATCGACACCGCGCTGCTGCAGACGCTCGGCGTCACGTCGCTGGTGCTCACCGTGGTCGGCTACGGCGCGGGGCGCCTCCGCGAGCTGCGCGACCCCGCCCACGGCCTCGCGCCGGTGGCGGTCGGCGCCGCGGCGACCGCCGCGACCGCCCTGGGCGTGATCGTGCTCCAGTTCCTGCTCGGCGTCGAGGCGCCGCTCTCCGGCCAGGTCATCCGCCAGGTGCTGATGACGATCGTGCTCAACACGCTGCTGGCGCTGCCCGTCTACGCGCTGTGCCGCCGCGCGCTGCTGCCGTTCCTGCCCGACGACCCGCGCCGCCGCCGCCGCCGCGCGTACACGACCGGCGGGCTCAGCCCGCTCAGCCAGCGCCTGATGCCGCCGAGCCTCGACGAACGCCGCCCCGCGATCACGCCGCAGCTCGCGCTGCGCGTCGCGCTGCTGGGCGGCTTCGCGTTCGTGCTGTTCGGCGTCGTGTTCTTCCGCCTGTGGTTCCTGCAGGTCCTCACCGGCGAGGAGTACGTCAGCCAGGCGCGCGAGAACCGCGTGCGCAAGGTGCGCATCGAGGCGCCGCGCGGCGACATCGTGGACCGCAACGGCCGCACGCTGGTCAAGACGCGGGTCGCGCCCGTGGTCCAGGTCGTGCCCAGCCAGCTGCCCGACGCGGTGCTCGAGGTGGCCGACACCTACCGCGAGGCGCGCGGGAAGTCCGAGCAGGCACGCCTGCAGGCCCGGACGCAGCTGCGCAGCTTCGAGCGCGAGCTCAACGAGGACGGCCGCCGCTCCCCGAACCGCGCCGAGCGCCGCGAGCGCCGCCGGCTCACCCGCGCCTCCCGCACCGCGGCGCCGGTCGCGATCCCGGACGTCCCCGTCTCCGCCAACGGCGTGCGCGACCTCTACCGCCGCCTGGGGCGCGTGATCGGCCTGCGCCCGCGCACCATCCACCAGCGGGTGATCGAGGGGGTCGCGGAGACGCCCTACTCGAACGTGACGATCAAGACCGACGTCGACCCGGCCGCCTTCAACTTCCTGCGCGAGCGCAAGGAGCGCTTCCCCGGCATCGCCGTCGAGAAGCTCTACCTGCGCAACTACCCGCACGACGAGCTCGGCGCCCAGCTGTTCGGCACGCTGCGCGAGATCTCCCCGAAGGAGCTCAAGCAGCGCCGCTATCGCGGCGTCGCGCAGGGCACGCGGATCGGCGCCAGCGGCATCGAGTACAGCTACGACCCGTACCTGCGCGGCCGCGACGGCTACACGAAGGTGGTCATCAACGCGCTCGGCAACCGCGACGACCGGCGCGAGACGACGCGGGTGGAGCCCAAGCAGGGCTCCCAGCTGCGCCTGTCGCTGGACCTCGACCTGCAGGCGGCGGCCAACGGCGCGCTCAAGCGGTCGATCGCAGCCGCCGCGGTCAACGGCTCCAAGGCCGGCGCCTACGTGGCGATGGACCCGCGCAACGGCGAGGTGCTGGCGCTGGGCTCCTACCCGAGCTTCGACGCCAACGTGTTCGCCAAGCCGCTGTCGCAGCGCAAGTTCGACTCGCTGAACTCGGAGGCCAACGGCGCGCCGCTGTTCAACCGCGCGATCGCCGCCACCTATCCGACCGGCTCGACGTTCAAGCCCGTGACCGCCATGGCGGCGCTGCAGGAGGGCCTGATCACGCCGTCCTCGACGATCGTGGACTCCGGCGTGTTCAAGCTCGGCGACCGCGAGTTCAAGAACGCCCGCGACGCCGTGTTCGGCGCGCTGCAGCTCCCGCGGGCGCTGACCGTCTCCTCCGACGTGTTCTTCTACGAGCTCGGCGCCCGGGCCAACTCCAAGGGCCCGATCATCCAGGAGTGGGCGCGCAAGCTCGGGATCGGGCGGCGCACCGGGATCGACATCCCCGGCGAGTTCGCGGGCCTCGTGCCGGACCGCGAGTGGCGCGACAAGGGCTACGACGAGTACGTCAAGTGCACCAAGAAGGCCAAGGTCACGCCGGGGACCACCGAGGCGCTGTACGCGTGCGGCGGCATCGAGCGGCCCTGGTCGCAGGGCGACAACGTCAACCTCGCCGTCGGCCAGGGCGACCTGCAGGCGACGCCGCTGCAGCTCGCCACCGCCTACAGCACGATCGCCAACGGCGGCCGGGTCGTGCGCCCGCACCTCGGGATGCAGGTCGAGGACGGCCAGGGGCGCCTGGTGGAGCAGATCCGCAAGCCCGCGCGCCGCCGCGTCGACTTCGATCCCGCCAACCGCGCGGCGATCATGCAGGGCCTGCGCGGCGCCGCGTCGGCGGACGGCGGCACGTCCACCGACGTCTTCAAGGGCTTCCCCTATCCCGTCTACGGCAAGACGGGCACCGCGGAGCGCGCGCCGAACCCTGATCAGTCGTGGTACGCCGTCTACGTACCGCACCCGACGCGCCCGATCGTGGTTGTTACGACGATCGAGAAGGGCGGGTTCGGTGCGGAGACTGCGGCACCCGCGGCGCGCCTGATCCTCGCGGAGTGGTTCCATCTCAAGGACCGCGAGTTCCACACCGGCTCGAGCCAGACCCGATGAGCACCAAGTCCACCATCCAGCCCGCCTCGGAGCCACCGCCGCCGCTCGTGCCGCGGGAGTGGCGCCTGCGCCTGGACCCGCTGTTGCTGCTTGCGTCGCTCGGGCTGGTGGCCGCGTCGCTGATCGCGCTGCGCGGCGCGACCCAGCACGACATCGACGGCCAGCCCAACTTCTACGTCTACCGCCAGGCCATCTACGCCGCCATCGGGCTCGTGCTCATGTACGCGCGCCTCGCGGCTGGACTACTCCCGGCTGCGCGAGCTGCGCTATCCCATCTACGGACTGATGCTCGGCCTGCTGGCGATCGTGCTCGCGATCGCGACGGCCACCCGCGGCGCGAAGGCGTGGATCCCGCTCCCCGGCTTCAACTTCCAGCCGTCCGAGCTGGGCAAGGTGCTGCTGGTGGTCGCGCTGTCGGGCTTCCTGGTCGACCGCATGCGCTCGATGGGCCGCCATACGACCGCGCGGATCATGCTGCTGGGGCTGATCCCGACGATGCTCGTGATCGCCGAGCCCGACCTCGGGTCGGCGCTCGTCTACGTCGCCGCCACGCTGGCGGTGCTGTTCGTCGCGGGCGCGCCGTGGCGGCACTTCGCCGCCCTGGGCGTGCTGTTCGGCGTGGGCATCGCGCTCGCGCTGGTGGCGCTGCCCGCCAGCGGCGTGGAGGTCCTCAAGCCCTACCAGGTGGACCGACTGACTTCCTTCCTGCACCCGTCGGAGAACCCCGGCGAAGAGGGCTATCAACAGCAGCAATCCAAGATCGCCATCGGGTCTGGCGAGAAGACCGGTCGCGGCGTCGAGAATGCCACCCAGACGTCGCTCAATTTCCTGCCCGAGCACCACACCGATTTCGTGTTCGCGGTGGTCGGCGAGACCTATGGTTTCGCCGGCGCCGCCGTGGTG
This sequence comes from uncultured Solirubrobacteraceae bacterium, assembly GCA_963764385.1. GTDB lineage: Bacteria > Actinomycetota > Thermoleophilia > Solirubrobacterales > Solirubrobacteraceae > DATFQI01. Next base: position 43,389 of record CAVXSJ010000016.1, read on the forward strand.
CTCTCGCTCTACGCGCTATTGATATGGCGCGGATTGCACATCCTTACCATCGCGAAGAACCTGTACGGCGCGTTGCTCGCAGGGGGCATCACCGTGATGCTGCTGTTCCAGCTCTTCGTGAACATCGGGATGAACGTGGGGATCATGCCCATCACGGGCGTGACGGCCCCGCTCCTGAGCTTCGGCGGTTCGTCGATGCTCTCTACATTCCTGGCCTTAGGCCTCCTGCACTCCGTCCACGCGCAGGCGCGCGAGACGGCAGCCGGCAAGGGGAGGGCCACCGTCTTCCAATGAGGGATCATCTTGAAAAAGCAAGTGCTGGTCACGGTCGACCGTGGGGAGACCCGCGTCGCCATGCTGGAGGCCGCGGGCGAGCCCGCCGCACCAGCGAAATCACGCCCGCGTAAGCGCAAGGGCGGGGCCATCCCCGCCGGCTACCGCGTCGCGGAGATCTACTTCGAGCGCCGAGGCGGCCGCTCGATCGTCGGCAACATCTACAAGGGCGTCGTCGACAACGTCCTCGCAGGCCTCGAAGCCGCCTTCGTCGACATCGGCCTCGAGAAGAACGGCTTCCTGCACGTCGACGAGATCGTCATCCCGGGCGTCGAGCAGGTCAAGCGCGGCCGCGGCTCCGGGTCGAGCGGCACCCGCATCACCGATCTGCTCAAGCCCGGGCAGGAGGTCGTCGTCCAGGTCGTCAAGGACCCGCTGAAGACCAAGGGCGCGCGCCTGTCGATGGAGGTCACGATCGCCGGGCGCTACATGGTCTTCGCGCCCACGGGCGAGGGCGTCGGCGTCTCCCGCCGCCTCGAGGACAAGGAGCGCGACCGCCTCCGCAAGGAGGCCAAGCAGCTCGACCTGGGCGGCGGCGGCGCGATCATCCGCACCGCGGCCCACGGCGCGCAGCGCGCGGACTTCGAGCGCGAGCTGCAGTACCTGTTCAAGCTCAACGAGGTTCTCGACCGCCGCGTCGAGGAGGCCGACGCCCCGGCGCTCGTCTTCCAGGAGGCCGACCTCTCGATCCGCGTCGTGCGCGACATCTTCTCCGAGCACTTCGAGCGCGCCGTGGTCGACGACCCCGGGCAGCACCACCGGCTCGTGTCCTTCTTCGCGCGCACCGCGCCGGAGCTGGTCGACCGGGTCGAGCTGTGGGAGGAGGACGACCCGCTCTTCGAGGCCTACGGGGTCGACCCGGTCATCGAGGGGATGCTCACCCGGCGCGTCGACCTGCCCAGCGGCGGCTACCTGTGATCGACTACGCCGAGGCGCTGACGGTCATCGACGTCAACACCGGCTCGTTCATCGGCAAGGGCAAGGCCGCCCGGCTCGAGGACACGATCACGAAGACGAACCTGGAGGCGGCCGAGGAGGTCGTCAACCAGCTGCGGCTGCGCGACATCGGCGGCATCATCGTCATCGACTTCATCGACATGGCGCGGGCCCGCAACCGCGACACGGTGCTCAAGACGCTGCGCAAGTCGCTCGACGAGGACCGCACGAAGACCTTCGTGGTCGAGATCTCGCCGCTCGGGCTGGTCGAGATGACCCGCCAGAACGTCACCGACGGCGTGCGCGAGATCATGACCAAGACCTGCCCGGTGTGCGGGGGCGAGGGGGTCGTCAAGTCCGAGGAGACGATGGCCATCAGCGTCGGCCGCCACCTCCGGCACATGGTCAAGGACGCCGGCCCCGACGGCCCCGAGGCCTACCTGGTGCGGCTCAACTCCCACGTCACGGCATGGTTCACCGCCGACGGCGCCCGCGAGCTGGGCGCGCTGGAGGCCGACACGGGCCGCTCGTTCCACTTCACGGGCTCCGAGGGGCTGCCGCTGGACCACTTCTCGATCGTGATGGAGGGCACGCGCGACGAGGTCGCCGAGCAGGCCGTCCCGTTCCGCGGCGGCGAGGAGGTCCACGTCAACATCGTCGAGCCGCACATGTACAACCCCGACGACGCGGTGGCCAAGGTCGACGGCTACATCATCACCGTCACCAACGGCGTCGAGTTCGTGGGCGAGAAGAAGCTCGTGCGCATCGAGGACGCGCGCCGCACCACCGCCACGGCGGTGCTGACCGGCGCCGACGCCGAGGCGGCCTCGGAGGCCGCGGTCGAGCGCGCGGCGGAGCGCGAGCGCGTCGAGCAGCGCGCGCGGCGCAGCGCGGCGGCCAAGAAGGGCGCGGCCAAGCGCAAGGAGCGCGAGGCGGCCTCCAAGCCGCGGGCGTCCAAGAAGGCCGACGCCGAGGCGGAGGCCGTCGAGGCGCTCTCCGACGAGGGCGAGGTCCAGGCCGGCACCGGCCCGGCGGCCGCCGAGGACGCGGAGAAGCCGCGCCGGCAGGCGCGGCGGCAGGAGCCGTTCCCGCTCCTCCCGCTCGGTGGACGAGGACGGCGGCGCGGACGGCGGTGCGGACGACCCGTAGGGAGCCCGCCGAGCCCCAGGAGGCCGAGGCGGCCGACGCGGACGGCGACGCGATAGAATCGAAGCCTCGGCGCCGCGGCCGCAGAGGCGGACGGCGCCGTTCGCGTGCGAAGGCAACCGCCGACGCGACGGAAGTCTCCGAAGCCAGCGAGTGAACTGACTAGATATGGCCTACGCAGTCATCAAGACCGGCGGTAAGCAGTACCGCGTCGAGGAGGGCACGACCCTGCTCGTCGAGCGTCTGACCGACGACGAGGGGGCGAAGATCGCCCTCGAGCCGCTGCTGTACGCGGACGGCGACAAGTCCCTGTTCGGCGCCGACGACCTCGGGAAGATCAAGGTCGAGGCCACCGTCGTCGGCCACGAGCGCGGCCCCAAGCTCCGCATCTTCAAGTTCAAGCCCAAGCGCGGCTACAAGCGCACGACCGGCCACCGCCAGGAGCTGACCCGCATCCAGGTGACCGGGATCAAGGTCTCCGGCGGGCGCTCGCGGGCCAAGAAGGAGGACGAGTCCTAGATGGCACATAAGAAGGGCCTCGGCTCCAGCCGCAACGGCCGCGATTCCAAGCCCGAAGATGCTCGGCGTGAAGGTCTTCGCCGGCCAGACCGTGACGGGCGGCGAGATCATCGTCCGCCAGCGCGGGACCAAGTTCAAGCCGGGCCTCGGCGCCGGGATCGGCCGCGACGACACGATCTTCGCGACCGCCCCCGGCATCGTGCAGTTCCGCGAGGGCCGGCGGGGTCGCGTGATCTCCGTCGATCCTGTCGCGGACTAGGGCCGTCCTGACAATGGTTTCGCCTGCCAGGCGAGCGCGCTCGTAGCGAGCCCGTCTGCGGGCCGGATCCGCGCGCTCGCCTTCGGCGACGTTACGGTGGCGCTCGCCTTCGGCGACGTCACATTGGCTGGTCGGTCGGCCGGATCAGGATCTCGTTCACATCCATGTGGGGCGGTTGCGAGACCGCCCACATGACCGCGCGGGCGATGTCGTCGGCCCGCAGCGCGTCGATCTGCGGCGGCGAGTCGAAGAACGGCGTGTCGACCATGCCGGGCTCGATCAGCGTCACCCGTACGCCACTCTCGTTGAAGTCCTGGCGGGCGGACTCGCCCATGCCGGTCACGGCCCACTTGGTCGCCGAGTAGAGCGAGCCCTGGATCGCACGCCGGCCGGCGACCGACCCGGTCAGCAGCAGATGGCCCGGTGGAGTCGGTCAGCGCCGGCTTGGTGGCGCGGATCGTGTAGGCGGCGCCGAGCACGTTGGTCAGCACCATCGCCTTCCACTGCTCCGGGTCGCCCTCCTCGAAGCCGCGCGGCCCGCCGAAGCCGGCGTTGGCGAACGCGACGTCGATCCGGCCGTAGGCGTCGATCGCCGTCTTGACCATCGCCTCCTGGTCGGAGAACTCGGTCACGTCGCAGCGCACGGCGAGCGCCTTCTCGTCCCCGCCGAGCTCCTCGGCGAGGGCCTTGAGCTTGTCCTCCGAGCGCGCCGCGAGCACGAGCCGGTAGCCGGCCTCGGCGGCCTGGCGGGCGGTGGCGGCGCCGATGCCGGTGGAGGCGCCGGTGATCAGGAACACGGGTTCGTCAGCCATGCCTCTACCGTTACCCGCCGATGTTCCGCCGAACCGCCACCCCCGACTGATGCTCGCCGACCGCGCGAGGATCGAAGTCCGCGCCGGGAGGGGCGGCAACGGCGTCGTCTCGTTCCGGCGGGAGGCGCACGTCCCCAAGGGCGGCCCGGACGGCGGCGACGGCGGCCGCGGCGGCGACGTCGTCCTGCGCTGCGACGACTCGCTGCGCGACCTGCAGTCGTTCAAGCGCCGCGCCCACTACCGCGCCGAGCGCGGCGGCCACGGCGAGGGCTCCCAGCGCACCGGCGCCGAGGGGCCGCAGCTGATCGTGCGCGTCCCCCCGGGCACCCAGGTCAAGCGCTGGGACGGCACCCGCTACGACCTCGTCCGTCCCGGGCAGGAGGTCACGGTCGCCGCCGGCGGGGTCGGCGGGCGCGGCAACAAGCAGTTCGCCACCGCGGTCCGGCAGGCGCCGCGGCTCGCCGAGAAGGGCCTGCCCGGGGAGGAGGGCGTCGTCGAGCTGCACCTCAAGCTCCTCGCCGACGTCGGCCTCGTGGGGCTGCCGAACGCGGGCAAGTCGTCGCTGCTCGCGCGCCTCACCCGCGCGCACCCGAAGGTCGCGGCGTACCCGTTCACGACCCTGGAGCCCGTGCTCGGCACTTTGGATGCCGAGGACCGCCAGCTCGTGGTGGCCGACATCCCCGGGCTGATCGAGGGCGCCAGCGACGGCGCGGGCCTCGGCCACGACTTCCTCGCCCACGTCGAGCGCACTCGGCTGCTCGTGCACGTCCTCGACCTGGCACCGCTGGACGGCTCCGATCCGGTCGACAACTACCGCGTGATCGAGAACGAGCTGGCCGAGCACGACCCGCGGCTGGCCGAGCTGCCGCGCGTCGTGGCGCTGTCCAAGGCCGACCTCGTGACCCCCGAGGAGGCGTCGGCCGCCGCCGAGGAGTGGCGCGAGCGCGTCAACGGGCCCGAGGCCGACCTCGACGAGTGGGACGAGCGGGTCGACGTGCCCGTGCTGGTGACCTCGAGCGCCACGCGCCAGGGGCTCGACGAGCTCGGCCGCCTGCTGCTGCGCCGCGTGCCGGTCGTCGAGCCGCCGACGGACGGCCTGGCCGGCGAGAGCGAGGTCGCCGAGTTCCAGGTCTTCCGGCCCGCCTCCCGGCGCGCGTTCGACGTCGAGAAGACCGGAGACGGCGAGTACCGCGTCAGCGGCGATGCCGTCGACCGGCTGATCGCCCGCCACGACCTCGAGAACGAGGAGGCGCTCGCCCACGTCGAGCACCGGCTGCGGCGCATGGGCGTGATCGCGGCGCTCGAGGCAAAGGGATTCGAGTCCGGCGACGACGTCGAGATCGCGGGCGTCGTCTTCGAGCTCGACCCCGGCGCTCCGTTCTAGATTCCCTCGGGTCATGCCAGTCGCCGTCGTCAAGCTGGGTTCCTCGATCGTCGCCGAGGACAGCGGTGAGCTCAGGCTCTCCGTCGTCGCGCGCGTCTGCGAGGAGGTCGCCTCGTTGCATCGCTCGGGCGTCGACGTCGTGATCGTCACCTCCGGCGCGATCGCCCGCGGCGTGCACATGCTCGATCTGAACGTGCGCCCGGGCGCGATCGAGGAGCTGCAGGCGGCCAGCGCCGTCGGCCAGGGACGGCTGTACCGCACCTACGACGAGCTGCTCCGCGAGCGCGACGTGCAGACCGCCCAGGTCCTGCTCACGTTCTTCGACATGAGCGTGCGCACCCACTACGTCAACGCCCGGCGGACGCTGCGCAAGCTGCTCGAGTGGCGGATCGTGCCGGTGATCAACGAGAACGACACCACCACGACCGACGAGATCTCCTTCGGCGACAACGACTTCCTCGCCGCGCAGGTGGCGGTGCTGGTCGGCGCCGACCTGCTCCTGCTCCTGACCAGCACCGGCGGGCTGTTCACCGCCGACCCCCGCGTCGACCCCTCGGCGAAGCTGGTCGAGGAGGTCACGGGGGCCGAGTCGCTCGACGGCCTCGCCATCGGGCCCACGATCTCCGCGCACGGCTCCGGCGGGATGCGCACGAAGGTCGTGGCCGCCGAGATGGGCTCCGCGGCCGGCATCCGCACGGTGATCGCGGGCGGCATGGAGCCCGGCGTGATCGGCCGCGCGTGGGCGGGCGAGGCGGTCGGCACGCGCTTCGCGCCCCATCCCGTGCGCCAGTCGAGCTTCAAGCTGTGGCTCAAGTACGCCAAGCCCACCCGCGGCACGGTCACCGTCGACGCCGGCGCCGCACGGGCGCTGCGCGAGGGCGGCACGAGCCTGCTCCCGGTCGGGATCGTCGGCGTCCAGGGGGCGTTCGACGCGGGCGAGGCGATCGAGGTCCGCGGGGGTTCGGCCGAGGCGATCGGCAAGGGGATCTGCAACTACTCCGCCGTCGAGCTGCGCAAGGTGATGGGGATGCAGTCCTCCGCGGTGCGCGAGGTGCTCCCGCGTGCGACCGAGGAAGCGGTCCACCGTGACTACTTCGTGCTCGCCTAGCCGCCGCGGGGCGGCGATCAGCGGCGCCGATCCGCGGGCCTTCGACGGCGCGCGCGAGCACTAGACTTTTCCCATGGCCTCCGTCACCGCAGCCCCGGCCCAGTCGGTCACCGACACCTGCCTGGCCGCCAAGGCCGCCGCACGCCGCCTGGCGGCGACGAGCTCCGCGGTCAAGGACGCGGCGCTGCTCGCGATCGCCGCCGCGCTGGAGGCCCGCGTGGCGGAGATCCTCGAGGCCAACGCGCGCGACCTCGACGCGGGGCGCGAGTCGGGTCTCTCGGACGCGCTGATGGACCGCCTGGCGCTCGACGAGCGCCGCGTCGCCGCCATGGCCGAAGGCGTGCGCACGATCGTCGCGCTGCCCGACCCGGTCGGCGAGGTGCTCGACGGATTCCGGCTCCCGAACGGTCTCGACGTCCGCAAGGTGCGCGTCCCGCTCGGCGTCGTGGCCGTGGTCTACGAGGCGCGGCCCAACGTCACGATCGACGCGGCGGCGCTGGCGCTGAAGTCGGGCAACGCGGTCGTGCTGCGCGGCTCGTCGATGGCGACCCACTCGAACGAGGTGCTGGCCCGGATCGCGGTCGAGGCCGCCACGGGGGCCGGCCTGCCCGAGGGCGTGCTGGCGCTGGTGTCCGGCGGCGGGCGCGAGGAGCTCGCCGAGCTGGCCGGCCAGGAGGGCGTCGTCGACCTGATCATCCCGCGTGGGGGCGAGGGGCTGAAGAAGGCCCTCAGCGCGGTCGCCAAGGTGCCGGTCATCTACGCCGCGTCGGGCAACTGCCACGTGTACGTCGACTCGAGCGCCGACCTCGACGCCGCGGAGGCGATCGTCCTCAACGCCAAGACGCAGCGCCCGGGCGTGTGCAACGCGGCCGAGACGCTGCTCGTGCACGCGGCCGTCGCCGACGCCTTCCTCCCGCGCGTGCTGGCGTCGCTGCGCGACGCCGGCGTCGAGGTGCGCGGCGACGAGCGCGTGCTCGCCGTCGACCCGTCGCTGCGCCGCGCGACCGAGGAGGACTGGGCGGAGGAGTTCCTCGCCGATGGTGCTCGCCGTCCGGGTGGTCGATTCCGCCGACGAGGCGATCGAGCACGTCAACGCGTACGGCTCCGGGCACTCCGAGGCGATCCTCACCGGCTCGACGGCGGCCGCCCGGGCGTTCCAGCTCGGCGTCGACGCCGCCTGCGTGTACGTCAACGCCTCGACGCGGTTCACCGATGGCGGCGAGTTCGGGATGGGCGCCGAGATCGGCAACTCGACCCAGAAGCTGCACGCGCGCGGGCCGATCGGCGCCCGCGAGCTGTGCACCTTCAAGTACCTGGTCGAGGGCGACGGCCAGATCCGCGCCTGAGCTCTGCGTGGCGCGCATCGGCCTGCTCGGCGGGACCTTCAACCCACCTCACCTCGGCCACCTCGTCTGCGCGCAGGACGCATGCTCGCAGCTGGGGCTCGACCGCGTCCTGCTCCTGCCGGTGCACACGCCCCCGCACAAGGAGGCCGACGCCGACCCCGGCCCGGAGCACCGCCTGGCCATGTGCGAGGCCGCCGTGGGTGGCGGACGAGCGGCTCGGCGTATCGACCGTGGAGGTCGAGGTTCCCGGGCGTTCCTACACGGTCGATACCCTTACCAGGCTCCATGACGCGCGCCCGGAGGATCACCTGACCTTCATCGTCGGAGGCGACATGGCCCGCTCGCTGCCCCGATGGCGCGAGCCAGAGGCCATTCTCGCTCTTGCCGAACTGGGCGTCGCGGCGCGGGAGGGCGTCGGCCGCGACGACATCCTCACCACGCTGTCCGGACTCCCGGGCGCCGCAGAGCGGCTGCGCTTCTTCGACATGCCCCGCATCGACATCTCATCCACGTTGGTCCGCCACCGCGTCGCCGCGGGGGAGCCCGTGCGCTACCTCGTCCCGGACGCCGTCGCCGACTACATCGCCAGCGAGAGGCTGTACGCATGAGCGGACCCGACACCGCCGCCCCGCAGCTCGAGGGCGCCGGCCTCGTCTCCCTGATCGAGGAGTACGCGGCCGACAAGAAGGCGATCAACATCGTCGAGCTCGACCTGCGCGGCGTGCTCGGCTACACCGACTACTTCGTCATCTGCTCCGGCAACACGGACCGCCAGGCCAAGGCGATCCACGACGGCATCCGCGAGGGCCTCAAGAAGGACCACGGGCTGCTGCCGCGCCGCGCCGAGGGCGCCGCCGAGGCACGCTGGATCCTCCTCGACTACCTGGACGTGGTGGTGCACATCTTCACCCCGGAGGCGCGCGACTTCTACCGGCTCGAGCAGCTCTGGGGCGAGGCGCCGAAGCGCGCCGTCGGCGACGACGAGGCCCCCTGAACGATCCGAGGCCGCCCATCAGGACGGCCTCGAAGTGGAGCTAGTCGGGCTCGAACCGACGACCTCTGCCATGCCATGGCAGCGCTCTCCCAGCTGAGCTATAGCCCCAAGCTCGTAGTCGGCCGCGAAGTTTATCGCGGCGCGCTGATGGTTGGCGGCGGGCGTCAGCCGCAGGAAGAACCCGCGGCGCTCCGCCACGACATCGATCGGCAGCCAGTAGCAGCGCTTGAGCTCCTGGCAGTAGACCGCCACGCCATCGACTTCCGTCGCGTCGTAGGTCGTGTACCGGTAGCCGCGCGGTGTGTGCCGGCAGCCTCTGAGGTTCACCGCGACGACCCCGCCGCGGCGCGGCGCCCACTTGCACTGCACCCGGTACAGCCGGTGGTCGACGTCGAACACCAGGTCGTACCGCCGGCCCTCGACGACGGGGCGCAGCACGACGATCCCGAGCTCGACCGCCGCGGCCGTGATCGCCGCCTCGGCGATCGCGCCCTTGAGCGTCGACTCAGACATCACGGCTCGAACCCGCCCGGCTCCCGGTCGCGCGGCGGCGCCGCAGCACCCGGCACGGCGCCCGGCGGGCGCTAACCTCCGCGCTCCGATGACCGAGCGCCGTTACGACCCGCATGCGATCGAGCCGAAGTGGCAGGCCGTCTGGGAGCGGGAGCGCACCTGGGAGGTCGACAACGAGGAGGTCGTCGGCTCCCCGAAGTCCTACGTGCTGGAGATGCTGCCCTACCCGTCGGGCGAGCCGCACATGGGGCACCTGAAGAACTACTCGGTCGGCGACGCCGTGGCGCACTTCCACCGGCGCACGGGGCGCCGCGTGCTGCACCCGATGGGCTACGACGCGTTCGGCCTGCCGGCGGAGAACCACGCCATCAAGACCGGCGAGCACCCGCGGGACTCGACCGCGAAGTCGATCGCGCAGTTCCAGGAGCAGTTCCGCTCGTGGGGGATCTCGATCGACTGGTCGCGCGAGTTCGGCACCCACGAGCCCCGCTACTACCGCTGGACGCAGTGGATCTTCTTGAAGCTGTTCGAGCGCGGCCTGGCGTATCGCAAGGAGGCGGCGGTCAACTGGTGCCCCGTCGACGCCACCGTGCTGGCCAACGAGCAGGTCATCGACGGGCGCTGCGAGCGCTGCGGCAACCTGGTCGAGGCGCGGCAGCTCGAGCAGTGGTTCTTCCGCATCACCGACTACGCCGACCGGCTGCTCGACGACCTCGACGCGATCGACTGGCCGCAGCACGTCAAGACGATGCAGCGCAACTGGATCGGCCGCTCGGAGGGCGCCGAGGTCACGTTCAGCTGCCCTGAGATCGGCGTCGACTACCCCGTCTTCACCACCCGTCCCGACACGCTGTTCGGCGCGACGTTCTTCGTGATGGCCCCGGAGCACCCCGACGTGATGCGCCTGGCCGAGGGCACGGAGCACGAAGCGGCGGTGCGCGAGTACGTCAACCGCACGCTGACCGAGGGCAGCGAGGAGCGCTCGGACACCGAGCGCACCAAGACCGGCGTGCCGCTGGGCCGCTCCGTCGTCAACCCGGTCAACGGCGAGCGCATCCCCATGTGGGTCGCCGACTACGTGCTGATGGAGTACGGCACCGGCGCGATCATGGCCGTCCCGGGCCACGACGATCGCGACTACGACTTCGCGACGACGTTCGACCTGCCGATCCGCCAGGTCATCGACTGCGGAGAGGAGCTGCCCTGCTCGGGCGACGGGCCGCTGATGAACTCCCATCCCGACTTCGACGGGATGAACAACCGCGACGCGCTCGAGAAGATCGTCGACTGGCTCGACGAGCGCGGCATGGGCCACCGGTCGGTCAACTACCGGCTGCGCGACTGGCTGCTGTCCCGCCAGCGCTACTGGGGCGCGCCGATCCCGATCGTCCACTGCCCGACCGACGGCCTGGTGCCGGTGCCCGAGTCCGACCTCCCGGTCCTGCTTCCCGAGATCGAGGACTACGCGCCGAAGGGCCGCTCGCCGCTGGCCTCGGCCGAGGACTGGCTCAACGTCGCCTGCCCGCGCTGCGGCGGCCCGGCGAAGCGCGAGACGGACACGATGGACACCTTCGTCGACTCGTCCTGGTACTTCCTCCGCTACACCGATCCCAACAACGACGAGGGGCCCTTCGACCCGGCCATCGCCGGCCACTGGATGCCCGTCGACCAGTACATCGGCGGCGTCGAGCACGCGATCCTGCACCTGATGTACGCGCGCTTCTTCGTAAAGGCGTTGGCGGACATGGGCCTGCTCTCGGCCCAGGAGCCGTTCAAGGCCCTCTTCACCCAGGGCATGATCACGCGCGACGGCGCGAAGATGTCCAAGTCCAAGGGCAACATGATCAGCCCGGTGCCGTACGTGGAGCGCTACGGCGCGGACACCGCCCGTTGCTACATCCTCTTCATCGGCCCGCCCGACCATTCCGCGGACTGGACCGACAAGGGCGTGGAGGGCGTGCACCGCTTCCTTGGGCGCCTGTGGCGGCTTGGCGCCGAGGTGGCCGACCTGACGGGCCAGCAGCAACCGCTCGGCCCGCTCGACGATCCCCAGGGCGCCGACCTCGAGCTGATGCGCAAGGCGCACTGGGCCATCGACAAGGTCACCGAGGACATGGCCGGCCGATTCGCCTTCAACACCGCGATCGCCGCGGTGATGGAGCTTGTCAACGAGGCCTACCGGCATCGCGAGACCGCACATCAGGCGACGCTGCACTTCGCGACGGCGACGGCCGCGTCGCTGATCTTCCCGTTCGCGCCGCACACCGGCTCGGACGTCTACGACATGCTCACGGGCGACCGCATCTGGGAGGAGCCGTGGCCCGCGGCCGAGCTGTCGATGCTCGAGCGCGACACGGTGGAGGTCGTGCTGCAGGTCAACGGCAAGCTGCGCGACCGCATCCAGGTGCCGGCGGACGCCCCGCGCGAGCAGCTGGAGCGCCTGGCGCGCGAGCAGCCGAAGATCGAGGCCCACCTCAACGGTCACGAGCTGGTCAAGATCGTGGTGGTGCCGGCCAAGCTGGTCAACTTCGTCGTGCGCAAGCCTGAATCCACCGATTCCCGCGCGGCCGAGCCGGTCACGGATCATCGGTGGATCCAGGCTGAATCGGTGGTCACGCCGCCACCGTGGCACGCGCTGCGGCGGGTTTGGGGCGTTTGCGCGAAGTTGTCACAGACTCGGCACACATCTGTGACGAAAGGGTCCTGAACCGTTGCGCAAGGCCGCCTAGCTTGGCGGCATGCCCGAGTTCAACCCACGCCAGCTGGCCCTCTACGGCCTCGGTCTGCTGGCCCTCGTGGTGCTCGCGGCGTGGTACCTCGGCCACGGGGACGGAGCCGCGGCGGCGCCCGCGGCCGGCACGCCCAGCATCCAGGTCAGCGACGACGAAGGTGGCGGGCGGCGCGCTCGTCGTGCACGTGGCCGGCGCGGTGCGGCGACCCGGCGTGTACCGGATGCGCGCCGGCACCCGAGTCGATGATGCGGTCACGCGGGCGGGCGGCCCGCGCAGCCGTGCCGACCTGAGCGCGCTCAACCTCGCCGCCGAGCTGGAGGACGGCCGCCAGGTGCTCGTGCCGCTGCGCGCGCCGGGCGGGTCCGCCGCGGCCGCGCCGGCGGCCGGGGCCACGGCCACGACGCCGGGCGTGCCGCTGAACCTCAACACGGCGACGATCGAGCAGCTCGACGAGCTGGACGGCATCGGCCCTGCGACCGCGCAGCAGATTCTCAACTACCGCGACGAGCACGACGGCTTCGGGTCCGTCGAGGAGCTCGACCAGGTGCCCGGGATCGGCGAGACGCGCCTCGCCTCGCTGCGCGAGCAGGTGCGGGTGTAGGGATGACGGCCGTCCGCCGGCAACTCGCCGCGGCCGCGGCCGTGGTGCTGCGCCATCCGCGGCACGTCGTGCTGTTCGCCATCGTGGGCGGCCTGCTGCTCTCGCCCGTGTCGCGCGCCGCGGTGCTCGTGGTCGCCGCCGCAGTGCCCGTGGCGGTCGTGGTGCTGGGCCGGATCGACGCTCGGGCCGCGCTGCCGGGCCGGGTGGCGCCGCTGACGCTCGCACTGCTGTCGGCTGCCGGCGTCGTGGGCGGCGCCGCGATCGCGGAGCGCCGGCTCGACGCTTCCGACAACGCACGGCTCGTTGCGCTCGCGGGCCGCACGGTGTCGGTGACCGCGACGGTGCTCGAGCCCGTCCGCGAGCGCTCGGCGGGGCCCGCCGTCGCCCGCGTCCGCCTGAGCGGTGCGGGGTTGGACGGCGAGGTGGCCGTGATGCGGGCTCGTACGGGCGCGCATGCGGGCCCGTGGCCCGGAGTGGGGGAGGTGGTCGCGATGACGGGGCGCGTCGCTCCTCTGGGGCGCTACGACGCCTACCAGCGGGCGCGTGGGGCCGGCGCCGCGGTCGACGCGGCGTCGGTGCGCCGGACCGGCCGCCGTCGCGGCGGCGTGGCCGGCCTGCTCGACGCCGTCCGCCGTCGCGCGGAGCGCGGTCTCGAGCACGGGCTGCACCCACGCGAGGCCGCGCTGCTGCGGGGCATGGTCCTCGGCCAGGACGAGCGGCTCGACCCGGAGGTGCGCACCGACTTCCAGCGGTCGGGGCTCGCCCACCTGCTGGCGGTCTCCGGTCAGAACGTGATGCTGCTCGGCGTCCTCGTCCTGTTCATCTCGCGCGTGGCGGGGCTCCCGCTCCGTGCGCGGCTCCTGTTGGCGCTCGCGCTCGTCGCCGCCTACGTGCCGCTGGCGGGCGGCGGACCGTCGATCCAGCGGGCCGGGGTGATGGGGGCGGCCGGGCTCGTGGCGGCGCTCGCCGGGCGACCGGCGTCGCGCTGGTACGCGATCGGCCTCGCAGCGGCGGTGACGCTCGCGCTCAACCCGCGCGTCGTCGTCGGAGCCGGGGTGGCAGCTGTCGTTCGCCGCCGTCGTCGCGCTGCTCGTGCTGTGCCCGCCCCTGCGCGTGGTGTTCGAGCGTGTCATGCCGGGTCCGGTCGCGGAGGCCGCGGCCATGACGGTCGCGGCCACGGTCGGGACGGCGCCGCTGCTGGCGTTTCACTTCGAGCAGGTTTCGCTGGCCTCGCTGCCGGCCAACCTGCTGGCCGCGCCCGCTGTCGCGCCGATCATGTGGCTGGGAATGCTGTCGGCGGCCGCGGCGCAGGTCGCCCCGCCTCTGGCGGCGCCGCTCAACGCGCTTGACGGGCCGCTCCTCGCCTATCTCGGCTCCCTCGCCCGCGAGGCGGGCGCCGTGCCGGGCGCCGTCCTGCCGGTGAGGATCGGCTCGGTGGTGGTGCTCGCGCTCGGATGCGCGGCCCCGCTGGCCCTGGCGGCCGCGGTGCGGGCGCTGGCCCGCCGGCTGCCACCGCCGGGCGGCCCGCGTCCCGGCCGGCTGCGCCCGGTGCTCGCGCTGGCCGTCGCCTGTGCGATCGGGCTCGCGCTCGCCATCCACCAGCGTGGGCCGGCCTTCCAGGCCGGGCCGGGCGAGCTCGTGATCAGCTTCCTGGAGATCGGCCAGGGAGACGCGACGCTGATCCAGCGCGACGGCGCCTCGATCCTCGTCGACACAGGCCCAGCCGGCGGCCCGATCGTCAGGCGGCTGCGGGAGTCGGGCGTGCGGCGGCTCGACGCGCTCGTGATCACGCACGCCCAGGCCGACCACGAGGGCGAGGCGCTGGCGGTGATGCGCGCGTTCTCGCCGCGGCTGCTGCTCGACGGCGGCGCCGGCTGGCCGACCGGCGTGCAGCGAGCGCTCCCCGAGGCGCTGCGCGCCGCGCGCGCGCGCCGCCTCGACGCCCGCACCGGCCAGCGGATCGAGCTCGCGGGCGTCAGCCTCGAGGTGCTGTGGCCGCCCGCGCCGCCGCCGGGCTGGCGGCCGACCGGCGACCCCAACGGCCGGGCGGTCGTGGCGCTCGTGCGCTGCGGGAGCTTCGACCTGCTGCTCCCGGCCGACGCCGAGTCCGACGTGACGGCGGCGCTGCGCCTGCCGCGCGTGGAGGCGCTGAAGGTCGCCCACCACGGCAGCGCCGACGTAGGGCTGCCGGCACTGCTGGAGCGGGTGCGCCCCGCCGTCGCCGCGATCGAGGTCGGGCGCGGCAACACGTACGGGCATCCGGCGCCGTCGACGCTGGCCGCGCTGCGCAGCGTGCCGCGCGTCGTGCGGACCGATCGGGACGGCACCGTGCGCCTGCGGGTGTCGGGGAGCGCGATGCGATTGGAGCGGACCGGTGCGACGCTGCGGTTCTGACGGGTCCGCGGGACCGGCCTCTAGACTCGGCCGCCGTGCCCAGCTTCAAGGCCGCCTACCTGATTCACGGCGACGACCACGGCCGGATCGGCGAGCGCCGCAACCGCCTGCGGACGATGGCCGAGACCGAGAGCGGGATCTCCGGCGTCGAGGTGTTCGAGGCCGAGGCGTGCACCGCGGAGGCGGTAGCCGCGGCGCTGTCGGCGATGACCTTCGCGATGGGTCGGCGGTTCGTGATCGCCGACGGCGTGGAGCGCTGGAAGGACGCCGAGATCGAGCCGGTGGTGACCGCCATGGCCGGCGTGGAGCCCGAGTCGCTCACCGTCGCCTTCTTCGCGCGGGAGGACGGCAAGCTCAAGGTGCCCGCGGGTCTCGTCAAGGCGGTCGAGAAGGCCGGCGGGCAGATCGCCGAGGAGAGCCAGGTCAAGCCGCGCGAGCTGCCGCGCTGGGTCGCCCAGCGCGCGGGGGAGCTCGGGCTGCAGATCGACAACCAGGGGGCTCGCGCGCTCGTCGCCCAGGTCGGCGACCGCCAGCAGCGGCTGCTCCGCGAACTGGAGAAGCTGGCGCTCGAGCACGGTTCGGGGGCATCGATCGGCGTCGAGGAGGTCCAGGAGTCGTGCGCCGGCTCGGCCGAGCGCAAGCTGTGGACGCTCGCCGACGCGCTGGTGGCCGGGGACGGCAAGGGCGCGACACGGGCGCTGCTGGAGCTGCGCGAGCAGGGCGAGCGGCTGCCCGGCCTGCTCTACAACATGGTCCGCCGCCTCCGCGACGCGCTCGCGATCGCCGAGGCGCTGGCGGCCGGCCAGCCGGCCGCGCAGATCAAGCGGAGCCTGCGGATGCCCGGGTTCGCCGCCGACCGGCTGATCGCCGACGCGGGCCGCCGGGACGTCGAGTCCTACCGGCGCGGGCTGGAGCTGATGGCCGACCTCGAGCTGGAGAGCCGCGGCGGAGGCGGGGGCGTGCTCGACGAGAGCACGGCCGCGGTCCGAGCGGTGATCGCCGCCGCGAGCTGAGCCACGGCAGCCGTCCGCGCGATGAGCGCGGCGGCGGGCTGAGCGGCGGTCGGAGCTACGCCGAGCGGCGCAGGCGCGCGGCGCGGGACTTCTTGCGCGCCCCGGTGTTCTTGTGCAGCGCGCCGCGCTTGATGGCCTTGTCGATCAGCTTGACGAGGTGCAGGTGCGCCTCGTCGGCCGCCTTGTCATCGCTGGCCTCGACGGCGGTCTGGAGACGGCGGAAGTACGTCTTGATCTGCGACGTGTACTGCCGGTTCTCCTGGCGCTCGCGAAGCGACCGCTGGTTCCGCTTGATTTGGGATGCGATGTTGGCCATGACACAAAGAGGCCGCGGAACCCCCGCGGCGGCCGTGAACTATAGCGAGCCCTCCGCCCAGCGCTTCGCCGACCCGCATCGCGATCTGACCGCCGCCGCCCGACTCGCCCGGCGGGGCGCATACCATGGCCCGCCGCTTGCCCGAAGCCCCGCCACCCGCGCGCGACGACCCGACGCCCGAGCGCTCCGAGGACCCCCGGCCCCCCGGCCGGCGGATCGCGCTCAACACTGCGATCTTCTCGGTCGCGACCGGGTTCTCGCGCGTCGCCGGGCTGATCCGCGAGGTGGTGGCGTCCAGCTACTTCGGCACCACGGGGCCGGCCTCGGCGTTCACGCTCGCCTTCCAGGTCCCCAACCTCGTCCGCAGCCTGTTCGCCGACGCGGCGCTGTCGGCCGCCTTCGTGCCCGTCTTCACCGAGCTGCTCGAGAAGGGCGAGAAGCGGGAGGCGTTCAACCTCGCGGGGGCGCTGTTCGGGCTGATCCTCGCCGTGCTGGGCGTGATCACCGTGATCTTCATGGCGCTGGCGGGCGTGATCATCCCGCTGTTCACCGGCCCGGAGTACACGCCGGAGCTGGAGGCGCTCGCGGTCGGCCTGAGCCGGGTGCTGTTCCCCATCGTCGTGCTGCTGGGGCTCAACGGCCTGTTGGTCGGGCATCCTCAACGCCTACGACCACTTCACGATCCCGGCGCTCGCGCCGCTGGTCTGGAACCTCACGATCATCGCCGGGATGGTCGGGCTGCGCGGCTTCTTCGAGGGCCCGGACGAGCTGTACGCGTACGCGATCGGCGTCCTGGCCGGCACGCTGGTCCAGTTCGTGATCTCGCTGCCGCCGCTGCGGCGGGTCGGCTTCGACCTGAAGATCTCCTTCAAATGGCGCGACCCGAGGATCGCGCGGATCCTCAAGCTGATGCTGCCGGTCACGATCGGGCTCGGCCTCATCAACTTCAACCTGCTGATCAACACCACCCTCGGCTTCCGCGTGTCCGAGGAGGCGCCGGCGGCGATCGAGAAGGCGTTCCGCATCTACATGCTGCCCCAGGGGATGTTCTCCGTGGCCGTCGCGACGGTGCTGTTCCCGACGATGAGCAGGCTCGTCGCGAGGCACGACCTCGACGGGCTGCGCCGGACCGGGGCGAATGGCATCAGGCAGATCGCGCTGCTGCTGATCCCGGCGGCGGCAGCGACGCTCGCGCTGGCCACGCCGATCACCCGCCTGGTCTACGAGCGCGGCACGTTCGACGAGGAATCGACCCGCCAGGTCGCCGAGGCGCTGTTCTGGTTCTCGTTCTCGCTGCCCTTCGCGGGCGCGAACCTCCTGCTGACCCGCACCTACTTCAGCCTCCAGGCGCCGTGGACGCCAACCGCACTCGCGGGCGTGACGCTCGTCATCAACGCCGGCGTGTCCGGCGCGCTGTACGGGCCGTTCGGGATCGCCGGGGTGGTGATCGGCACGGCCGTGGCGAGCGCGGCCATGACCGTCGGCCAGGCGTACTTCCTGCGCCCGCGAATCGGCGGCCTGGAGCTGCCCGTGCACGGCGCGGGCGGTCGCGAAGATGCTCGTCGCGGCGGCGGCGCTCGCCGGCGTCGCCTACGGCGTCTGGTACGTGCTCGACGACGCGCTCGGGCGGGCGCTGATCGCCCAGGTGATCTCCGTCGGAGTGGCGCTGGTGGCGGGCACGGCGGCCTACATCGCGGCGGTGCTGGCCCTGCGCATCACCGAGGCGCGGCAGATCGTGCAGCTGATCGGCAGCCGGATCGGCCGGAACCGCACGTAAGCCTCGTAACCTCTGAGGTCAGAGATGACCGACCAGGCGCACATTCGCAACTTCTCGATCATCGCCCACATCGACCACGGGAAGTCGACGCTGGCCGATCGCATCCTCGAGACCACCCACACCGTCGACCCGCGGGCGATGAAGGCCCAGCTGCTCGATTCGATGGATCTCGAGCGCGAGCGCGGGATCACGATCAAGGCCCAGGCCGTGCGCGTGTTCTACGAGGCCGAGAACGGCGAGACCTACCAGCTGCACCTGATCGACACCCCGGGCCACGTGGACTTCACCTACGAGGTCAGCCGCAGCCTCGCCGCCTGCGAGGGCGCGCTGCTGCTCGTGGACGCGTCCCAGGGCGTCGAGGCCCAGACCGTCGCGAACACCTACCTGGCCGTGGACTCCGGGCTCGAGCTGATCCCCGCGATGAACAAGGTCGACCTGCCCGGCGCCGAGCCCGAGCGCGTGGGGGAGGAGATCGCCGACCTGATCGGGGAGAGCCCCGAGGAGGTCCGGCTCATCTCGGCCAAGACCGGCGAGGGCGTCGACGAGCTGCTCGAGGAGCTCGTGCGGCGCGTCCCGCCGCCCAGCGGCGACCCGGACGCCTCGCCGCGCGCGCTGATCTTCGACTCCGAGTACGACCAGTACCGCGGCGTGATCGCCTACATCCGCGTCGTCGACGGCACCTTCACCAAGGGCGAGGCGATCCGCGCGATGGCCAACCAGGCCGAGGCCGAGATCGACGACATCGGCTTCTTCACGCCGCTGCAGTTCCCCGCCGAGCGGCTGACGGCCGGCGAGGTCGGCTACCTGATCACCGGCATCAAGGACGTCAACCTGCTCGCCGTCGGCGACACGCTGACCACCAAGCGCAACCCCGCGACCGAGCCGCTGCCCGGCTACCGCGACGTCAAGCCGATGGTGTTCTGCGGCCTGTTCCCGATGAACAACGACGACTACCCGGAGCTGCGCGACGCGCTGGAGAAGCTCACGCTCAACGACGCGGCGCTGTCCTGGGAGCCCGAGACCTCCGACGCGCTGGGCTTCGGCTTCCGCTGCGGCTTCCTGGGCCTGCTGCACATGGACATCGTCCGCGAGCGCCTGGAGCGCGAGTACGACCTCGAGCTGATGGCGACGATGCCCTCCGTGGAGTTCGAGGTCACGCTCACCGACGGCGAGGTCATCCCGGTCCACAACCCGACCGACATGCCCGACCCGGTGCGGATCGCCGAGGTGCGCGAGCCGTACATCCGCGCGTCGATCCTGACGCCGAAGGAGTACATCGGGCAGATCATGGAGCTCTGCCAGGACCGCCGCGGCGCCCACCAGGGCATGCACTACCTGTCCGCCGAACGCGTACAGCTGACCTACGACCTGCCGCTCGCGGAGATCGTGATCGACTTCTTCGACCAGCTCAAGACCCGCACGCGCGGCTACGCGTCGCTGGACTACGAGCCGATCGGGCTGCGCCCGTCGAACCTGGTCAAGCTCGACGTGCTGCTCGGCGGCGACCCCGTCGACGCGCTGAGCATGGTCGTGCACCGCGACAAGGCCTACGACCAGGGCCGCCTGCTCACCGAGCGGCTGCGCAAGAAGATCCCCCGCCAGCAGTACGACGTGCCGATCCAGGCCGCCGTGGGCGCGAAGGTCATCGCCCGCGAGACCGTCAAGGCGTTCCGCAAGGACGTCACCGAGAAGTGCTACGGCGGCGACATCTCCCGCAAGCGCAAGCTCCTCGAGAAGCAGAAGGAGGGCAAGCGGCGGATGAAGCAGGTCGGGCGCGTCGAGGTGCCACAGGAGGCGTTCCTGGCCGTCCTCGAACTCGGCGACGACGGCTGATGACGCTGCTCTCCCCGCGTCAGGAGCAGCTGCTCGCCAAGGTCATCGACGGGTTCACCGCCACTGGCCTGCCGGTCGGCTCCAAGGCGCTGGCCGCCGATCCCGAGATCACCTGCGGGCCGTCGACGGTCCGCAACGAGCTGTCGGTGCTGGAGGAGCTGGGCCTGCTCGCCCACCCGCACACCTCCGCCGGCCGCATCCCGACCGACGCCGGCCACCGCTACTACGTGGACCGCCTGCTCCCGGCGATCGCCTCTCCGCCCGGGGAGCTGCGGCTGGAGCTGGTGCGCCGCGAGGTCGACGAGGCGATGCGCGTGACCACCGAGACCCTGTCGCAGGTCACCGACCTGCTGGCGATCGTGTCCGCGCCGCCGATCCAGACCACCACGATCCGCCACATCGAGGTGCTCGTCCTGCAGCCGCAGGTCCTGATGGTGGTGATCATCACCTCGACGGGCGGCGTGTCCAAGCGCGTGTTCGGGCTCGACCGGCCGATCGACACCGGCCTCGCGGACTGGGCGGCGTCGTACCTCAACGAGCGGCTCGTCGGGCTGGGCCTCGGGGCGCGGACGCTGCGCTCGCGGCTCTCGGACCCGTCGCTGCACGCCACCGAGCGCGCCTTCCTGGACGTGCTGGCGCCCGCGTTCACCGAGCTGGTCGAGACGGCCGACAACACGCTCTACTTCGACGGCGCCGCGCGGCTGCTCTCCGAGTACCGCTTCCAGGACGTCAGCCAGCTCAACGCGCTGCTGGAGATGCTCGAGCGCCGCGTCTCGCTGCTCGGCCTCCTGTCGGCGGCGCTGACCGAGCGCGACATCTACGTCCGCATCGGCGGAGAGAACGCGATGCCGGCCCTGCAGACGCTGTCGCTGGTGGCGGCCAACTACGGCCTGCCGGGGCGCAACCTGGGCACGGTGTCGGTGGTCGGCCCCACGCGGATGGACTACGGTCACGCGATCGGGACGGTGCGCGAGGCCGCGCACCAGCTCTCGCGCTTCATCGAAGACGTCTACGAGGATCGCTAAACGATGCCGCGCGACTACTACGAGGTGCTGGGCGTCCCGCGCGACGCCGACGACGCGGCGATCAAGAAGTCCTTCCGCCGGCTGGCGCGCGAGCTGCACCCGGACGTCAACGCCCACGACCCCGAGGCGGAGAGCAAGTTCAAGGAGGCCGCCGAGGCCTACGAGGTGCTCTCCGACGGCGAGCGGCGCCAGCTGTACGACGCCTATGGCCACGACGGCCTCAAGACCGGCGGCTACTCCCCGAACTTCGAGAGCTTCGGCTCGATCAGCGACCTGTTCGGCGCCTTCTTCGGCGCCGGCGGGTTCGACGCCGCGTTCGGCCAGGGCCGCCAGGCACGCGGCGGGGCGGTGCAGGGCGGCGACGTCGCGGTGGCCGCGCCGATCGACCTCGCCGAGGCGGCGAAAGGCACCCGCGTCGAGGTCTCCTACGACGCGACGGTGCTGTGCGACACGTGCCGCGGCAACGGCGCCGAGCCCGGTACGCCGATCGTCACGTGCCCGACCTGCCGCGGCTCCGGGCAGACCCAGCGGGTGGCCCGCACGCGCTTCGGCCAGCTCGTCCGCACCGCGATCTGCGACACCTGCGGCGGTGACGGCCGGATGCCGGAGAGCCCGTGCGAGACGTGCGGCGGGCGCGGGATGGAGGTCAGCCGCCAGCGCGTGGAGGTCGAAGTCCCGGCCGGGATCGCCGACGGCCAGCGGATCCGCGTCAGCGGCCGCGGCCACGCCGGCGAGCGCGGCGGGCCCGCCGGCGACCTGTACGTGGTGGTGCGGGTGCGCGAGGACGAGCGGTTCCTGCGCGACGCCGAGGACCTGATCACCGTCGTGGACGTCGCCGCGCCGCTGGCCGCGCTCGGCGCGACGATCGACGTGCCGACGCTCGAGGGCCCGATCCCCCTCGACGTCCCCGCCGGGACCCAGCCCGGCGAGCAGATCCTGCTCCGCGGGCGGGGGATGCCGCCGCTCGGGCCGCGGGCGGACGGGCGACCTGCGCGTGATCGTCAACGTCACGGTCCCGCGCCGCCTGACCTCCGAGCAGCGCGACCTGATGGAGCGCCTCGCCGGGCTCGCTGACCGACGAGAACGTCCGCTCCGACGAGGGCATGATCGCCAAGCTCAAGCGGGTCCTCGCGGGGTGAGCGAGGGGTCGCGGATCGTCCGGCTCGGGATCCGCGTCCACGCCGACCGGGCCGAGGCCGCGCTCGCCGACCTGCTCCCGCTGCTCGGCGCCGGTGCCGAGGAGCGCGACCTGGGCGGCTCGGTCGAGTACGCCATCTACCTGCCGGAGGGCGAGCTCCCGCCGCCGGAGGCGATCCGCGCCCTGGCCGGCGACGCCCTGCTGGGCACGATCACCGAGCCGGTCCCCGAGGACTGGGAGCGCCGCTACCTCGCGCACCTGCGCCGGATCGAGGTCGGGCCGCTCAGCATCCGCCCGCCGTGGCTCGACGGGGAGCCGGGCGACCTCGTGATCGACCCCGGGACGACGTTCGGCGCCGGCACCCACGAGACCACCCGCCTGGCGCTCGAACTGCTGCTGGACTGCGAGCCGGGCGGCGCGCTGTGCGACTGGGGCGCCGGGAGCGGCGTGCTCGCGATCGCGGCGGCGCGGCTCGGCTGGGACCCGGTCGAGGCCGTCGAGGTCGACCCGGACGCGCTCGCCGTGATCGAGGCCAACGCGGCCGCCAACGACGTGAGCGTGACGGCGCGCACCGCCGACCTCCTGACCGAGCCACCCCCGACCGCGCCGACCATCACCGCCAACCTCACCCCGGCGCTGCATCGCGCGATCGGCGAGCGGCTGGACGCGAAGCCCGAGCGGCTGATCGCCTCCGGCGTGCTCGAGCGCTACGCCGACGGCCTCGCCGACGTCTACGGCATGGCCGAGCTCGACCGCCGCCACGAGGGCGCCTGGGCGGCGGTGACGCTCGGATGATCCGGCTCGCGGTGCGGGTGGCGCGCGAGCACGCCGAGCTCGTCCTCGCCGAGCTGGCCGAGCTCTCTCCCGGCGGCCTCGAGGAGCGCGACATCGACGAGCAGCACGGTCGAGTTCGCCATCTACGGCGCGCCGGGCGAGCTGCCGCCGCTGCCCGACCTCAAGGCCGCTGCCGGCGCGGCGCTGGTCGACGTCTCGACCACCGAGCTCGAGGACGACTGGGACGTCCGCTGGCGCACCTGGCACCCGGCCGTCGTGGTCGAGTCCGGCGGCCGCGCCCTGCGGGTGCGCCCGCCGTGGGAGGCGCCGCGCCCGGGCATGCTCGACGTCGCGATCGAGCCCGCGCAGGCGTTCGGCACCGGCGCGCACGAGACGACGCGCCTCTCGCTGGCGCTGCTGATGGAGCTCGAGCCCGGCGGCCCCTCGCCGACTGGGGCTGCGGCTCGGGCGTGCTGGCGATCGCCGCCGCGCGGCTGGGCTTCGGGCCGGTGCTGGCGTGCGATGTCGAGGAGGCCTCCGTGGCCGCGACGCGGGACGGGGCGCGGGAGAACGGCGTCGAGGTCGAGGTGTCGCGCTGCGACCTGCGGCGCGAGGCGGGCCCGTGGGCGCCGACCGTGACCGCCAACCTCGTCCGCCCGCTCCTGCTCGAGGTCGCGGCGCGGCTGGAGCGCCCGCCGGAGCGGATGATCGTCTCCGGCCTGCTGCGCCACGAGGCCGACGAGGTGTCACAGGCGTTCCGCGGCCTGCGCGAGACGGCGCGCCGCGAGGGCGGGGAATGGAGCGCGATCCTGCTGGAGGGCCCATGATCGGCATCGACGACGTCCACGCGGCCGCCGCGCGCATCGACGGCATCGCCCACCGCACGCCGGTGCTGACCTCGCGCGCGCTCGACGAGGCGACCGGCGCGACCGTGCTCCTGAAGGCGGAGAACCTCCAGCGCGTCGGCGCGTTCAAGTTCCGCGGCGCCTGCAACGCCGTCGCCGCCCTCGGCGAGGAGGAGCGCGCCCGCGGCGTGGCGACCGTCTCGTCGGGCAACCACGCCCAGGCGCTCGCCCTCGCGGCGCGGCTGCACGACGTCAAGGCGACGATCCTGATGCCCGACGACGCGCCGCCCGGGAAGCTCGCCGCCACCCGCGGCTACGGCGCCGAGGTGATCGGCTTCGACCGCTACGCGTCCGACCGCGAGGCAGCTGCTGGCCGACCTGGTCGCCGAGCGCGGCCTCGTGCCCGTGCACCCCTACGACAACGAGCTCGTGATGGCGGGGCAGGGGACGGTCGCGCTCGAGCTGCTCGAGCAGGCCGGGCCGCTCGACCTCCTGCTGGTGTGCGTGGGCGGCGGCGGGCTGATCGCCGGCTGCGCCACCGCCGTCGCCGCGCTGTCCCCGGACACGCGCGTGGTGGGGGTCGAGCCGGAGGAGGGCGACGACACGCGCCGCTCGCTGGCCGCCGGGGAGCGGGTGCGGATCCCGGTGCCGCGGACGATCGCCGACGGCCAGCAGCTCCCGATCCCGGGCGAGCTGACGTTCGAGGTGGTCCGCCGGCTGGTCGACGAGGTCGCGGTGGCGAGCGACCCGGAGATCGTGGCCGCCATGCGCTTCCTGTTCGAGCGGCTCAAGACGGTCGCCGAGCCGAGCGGCGCCTGCGCGCT
Source organism: uncultured Solirubrobacteraceae bacterium (assembly GCA_963764385.1). Taxonomy (GTDB): domain Bacteria; phylum Actinomycetota; class Thermoleophilia; order Solirubrobacterales; family Solirubrobacteraceae; genus DATFQI01. The sequence continues at coordinate 68,011 of CAVXSJ010000016.1, forward strand.
CGCCGCCCTGCTCGCCGGGCGGGTCGAGGCCAAGGGCCTGCGGGTGGGCGTGACGATCTCGGGCGGCAACGTCGGACCCGAGCGGTTCGCCGAGCTGATCGCGGAGTAGCCTCGCGAACATGGCCTGGAACGTCCTGATCCTCGGAGGCGGCTTCGGCGGCCTCTACACCGCCCGCAAGCTCGAGCGGCTGCTCCCGCCCGCGTCGGCCCGCGTGACGATCGTCAACGACGTCAACTTCATGCTCTACACCCCGCTGCTGCCCGGCGCGGCCGGCGGCACGCTCGAACCCCGCCATGTCGTCGTCCCGCTGCGCGAGCAGCTGCGCAGCACCGAGCTGCGCCTCGCCAGCGTCACGAGCGCCGACCCGAGCGCGAAGACGGTGTCCATCCGCACCGCCCAGGGCGGCGAGGAGCAGCTGGAGTACGACCAGCTCGTCGTGTCGCTCGGCTCGATCTCGCGCTCGCTGCCGATCCCGGGCCTCGAGGAGCACGCGATCGGGCTGAAGACGCTGTCGGAGGCGATCGCGCTGCGCAACCGGCTCGTGCAGTCGCTCGAGATCGCCGAGTCGGCCGAGGACGACCGGGCGCGCGAGGCGCTGCTCACGTACGTGTTCGTAGGCGCCGGCTACGCCGGTGTGGAGGGCCTCGCGGAGCTGCAGGACTTCGCCGCCGACGTGCTCCAGTACTACCCGCGCTGCCGCATGCACGGGGTGCGCTTCATACTCGTCGAGGCGCGCGACCGGCTGATGCCGGAGATCTCGGAGAGCCTGGCGGACTTCGCGGCCGCCGAGCTGCGGCGTCGCGGCATCGAGCTGCGGCCGGGCACCACGATCGAGCGCGTCTCGGCCGACTCGGTGGAGCTCTCCACCGGCGAGGTCGTGGCGACGCGCACGGTCGCGTGGACGGCGGGCGTGAAGCCGCACCCGGTGGTGGCCCGCCTCGGGCTCCCGCTCGACGACGCCGGGCGGATCAAGGTCGACCGCTACTGCCAGGTCGACGGCCACGACGACGTGTGGGCGATCGGCGACGCGGCCGCCGTGCCCGACCCCGCGCGGCCCGGCCAGCCGTGCCCGCCGACCTGCCAGCACGCCATCCGCCAGGGGCGCACGGTCGGCCACAACGTCGCCGCCGCGCTCGGCGGCAAGAAGAAGAAGAAGCCGTTCACGTACAAGACGCTGGGCGTGTTCGTCGACATGGGCGCCACCAGGCGGTCGCCGAGACGATCGGGATCAAGTGGCGGGGCTTCCCGGCGTGGTTCCTGGCCCGCTCCTACCACCTGGCGATGATGCCCGGCTCCCGGCGCCGGACGCGGCTGGTCACCGACTGGACGGTCGGCCTGGTGTTCGGCCGCGACGCGTCCGAGCTCGGTCAGCTCGGCCACCCACCGGCGCTCGCCGCCACCGGCCTCGACGAGCAGAGCTCGGGCGGCACGACGCAGGCCGCCGAGCCGCCGCAGGCCGGGAACGCCACAGCCACCTGACGGGCGCGGCGGTGTTCGCGCCCGTCGCGGCGCTGACTCGGGACGTGAGCGCCTCGGCGATCCCGTACATCCTCGCCTCGTCCGCGGCGTCGGGCAAGGCGACGCCGCGCGCTGGCGATGGCCCTGGGGGTCGGCGCGTGCATCGCCGCCTACACGCTCGTCGACGGCCACGGGCTGCGCCACGCCGCCGCGCTCCCGTACTTCGCCCGGTGGTGGTGCTGACCGCGGGGCCGTACGCGGCCGCGATCGCGCGCGGCTAGGAGTCTTTGAAACGAAGGGCGTGCCGGGCTCGTTAGAGCCCGGCGGCCACGAACGCGTCGGCGGTGCCGGCGTTCGCCTCGACCACCGAGCTGGCCTTCATGCAGCCCTTCAGCCGCCGGGCCGGGACGTCACGGTCGACGCGGACGACCGACCCGGCCTTGTCGAGCCAGATCAGGTCGAGCGGGAAGCGCATCGTGAACGTGTGCACCGAGCGGCACTTCGGGATGTGCAGCGCGAGCCGGGACGGCATCGCGTCGAGCTTGGCCAGACCCTTCATCTTCGCCGCGCGCGTCCTCGCCTCGGCGACGCGGAGCCCGTCGCGGAGGTCGCGGCCGGGCAGGGCGTCGAGGCGAGGGCAGGCGGGATCAGCCGATGCAGAACTCGCAGCCGCCACTGCCGCCGCCTCCGCCACCGGAACCGCCGCCACCGCCGCCGGTGCTCCCGCCGCCACCGGTGCTCGCGCCGCCGCCGGTGCAGCGGGGCTGTACGTCGGAGCGGGGCTGTACGTCGGAGCGGGGGTGGTGCGGCCCGGAGACGCGACGCTCTGCCGCGCGGCGGCGCGACGGCGCGCTGCCCGGCGCTGGGCGGCGGCGAGACGGGCGCGGCGGGCGGCGCGGGCGTCCCGCGCGGCGCGGCGCTGGGCGATCACGGCGGCGTCCACGGCGCGGCGGAACCGGGCGCGGCGCTCAGCGGCGGCCTTGGCGGCGGCCGCCTTCTCCGCCGCGGTCGGGCCCTGGTTCTCGACCGGCGGCGCGGGCGTCGGCGCCGTCTTCTGGCTGGTGCGCTCGGTCTTCTTCGGGTCGGTCGGCGACATCGTGTCCGTCAGCAGGGACACGGCGATCACGACGAGGGCGATGCCGGCGACCGCGTACAGCGCGACGAGCACGACGGGGCTGCGCAGGACCGCGGCCCGGCCCTTGCGGCGCGGGGTGGGCGGCGTGGCCGTGGCGGCGCCGAAGGCGGCCGCGCCACGCGAAGAGGGGATCGGCTGCCCGACGCCGTCGGGCAGCGGGGCGAAGGGGACCGGGTCGTCGTCGTGGAGATCGTCGTCCCATGCGTCGTCGTTCGACGGCGACGGCGCGGGCGAGGCCGGCCACTGGAAGGCGTCCGCGACGGGCTCGGCGCTCGGCGCGCGCGGGCGTCGACGCGACCGGATCGGGAGCCTCGGGCTCGTCGAACGGGTCGTCGTCGAGCTCGTCGGCCTGGTGGTCGTACTGCGCCGGGGCGGAGCCGCCCCAGACGTTGCGCTGAGCGGTGGGAGGTTCGTCGGCGACGGGGGTGGATTCGGTCGCCGCCGGGGGCGGGGGCGTCGCGTCGACGGGCTCGTCGGTCCACTCGAGGTCGTCGTCCCACGCGTCGAGGTCGGCCTCGCCGGTGCGGGGCGGGTCCTGGACCGCGACGCCGCCGCCGCCCTCCATCGACATGTAGGCCACGGAGCCACCGGCCGCGCCGGCGGAGACCGCGGCTGCAGGCCGGGAACGCGACGTGCGCTGGGCCGAAGCGGCGCTGCCGCGCCATTGGCGGGCGCTGCGGGAACGTCTGCCCGAGCGCGCGGCGCGCCGGCGCAGTGTGATGGTCGCCAGCAGTGCCAGCGCCACAACCCCCGTGATGATCAGGACGATCTCCATATCGCTCCCCTACCTACGCTGCCAAGGGTTCCGGCGTCCGCCGCCCTTGCCTCCGTGTCTATGGTGCCAGTTGTGCCCGCCGGAGACCAGAATCAGGCCTCGAGAAGTACGCGCAAAGACAGTCGACGCCCCACCGTGCTCGTCTTCGGCCTCAAGCCGGAGAGCCTTCTCGACAGCGAGGGCCGCATCGACGCGTTCCTCGAGCCGCCCACCCAGGAACAGGTCGAGACGCTGATCGATGCGGTGAATTCCGGTGTGGAGGCCGGGGGCCACGTGATCGCGATCGTCCCCCAGTGGCTCAAGGGCGACGGGCTGGAGCGCCTGGAGATGGTCGAGTCCGCGCTCGACGGCGAGTCGCTGACGATCCACGAGACCCCGCTGCCGCCGCTGGCCGGCGCGGTGCTCGCGTCGCTCGCCTCGGCGGTCGCTCCACATCTGCCGTCGGTCGGCGTGCTCGTCTCGCTGCTGCCCGAGCTCGAGGCCGAGCTGCACGTGTTCACGTGGCTCGGGCAGCGTCAGCGGGCTCAGCGTGCCGACGCCGACCCTTGGGCCAGCACCTCGCGTCGCTCTCGCCCGGCAGCGCCTTCGGCGTGTCGTCCTACCCCGAGCCCTCCGTGCACAAGGTCGGCCGCGACGGGGCGGGCGTCCCGCTGCCCCAGATCGTGCGGCCGACGCGGCTCGCGGTCAGCGACCACGGCGGCGACGTCTCGTGGATCCAGACCGTCAACGCGGCGCTGGGCAACCTCGAGGTGCGGCAGGTCGAGCCGACGCCGAACGGCCCGTCGTGGTGGGGCAGCTCCAAGCTGGTCGAAGAGCGTGGCGTACCCGACCGACGCGCGGGCCTTCGCCGCCGAGCTGCTCGCGGCGAGCAACCCGTGGACGTGCCGCTGGTGCCGGGAGCTGATCGCCCGCTCGCCATGCCCGCTGTGCGGGCATCGCGGACGTCCGCCGCGCCGCCGCGCGCCCGCTCCGGCCGGTGGTGCGCCCGCCGATCAGCACGGCGCCCGCACGTAGGTCGTCGGCGTTTCCTCGCCCGGCACCTCGACCGTCGCGTGGTCGAAGTACGCCGCCCGCCCGCACAGCCGCGGGGCGGAGAGCTTGATCGTCGCCTTCAAGTTGTCGATGCCGCCGCCCGCGCAGGTGGGGTCGCAGTCGCGCAGGCGCAGCGTGCCGGTGGCGGACGCGGTGGAGTCGCTCCAGCCCTTCCAGCGCAGCCCCTGCAGCGTCCCGTCGGCGGACACGTCGAGCGAGCTCGGGCGCACGCCGATGTCGCCCTCGACGCCGACCACGCCGACGGCGCCGGAGGCCAGGGCCTGCGCGACCCCGGCAGACGGGGCCTTGACGGGAGGCGCTTCGGGGCGCTTGCGCTCGCCCTGGCCAGGCTCCGTGGGCCCGAAGTCGCCCTTCGGGAGCGGCGGCGCCGAGGCGGTCTCCTTCGAGGACGATCCGCAGCCTCCGAGCGCCAATACCAGGGCCGCGACGGCGAGCGCGCGCCTCATGACGACCCGCCCGAGCAGTACTGGGTGATGAGCGCCAGCGCCTGCGTGCGACGTTCGTCGTAGCGATCGGGGAAGGCGGAGACCTGGACGTCCTGGGCGAGCTGGCCGGCGCTCATCCACGGCTCGTTCTGGCGGATGGCCTTGACCAGGAACTGCCGCGAGGCCCACGCCGGGTCCATCCGCTGGGCGTAGCTGCCCCAGGAGTCGCGCTGCTGGAAGAGGCCGATCGAGTCGCGGTCGCCGTAGGGGAGGCTGTGCACGCCGGACTCGACGATCGCCGCCTCGTAGGCCGCCAGCAGCACCTTGGGGGACGCGCCGAGGCTGCGCGCCACGGTGCAGATCGCGCGCGCCGCCTTGGGGTCGGGCGGGCCGGTGAAGTAGCCGCCGCCACCGGTGCCGCCGAGGCCGAAGAACGGGGCCATCGGGGCGTCGTAGTCGATCAGCTTGACCTCGAGGAGCACGTCCTCGAGCGGTCCGGCGAAGCCGCCGTCGCCGCCGCCGCTGCCCGCGCCGATCGGCCCGGAGTTGGCGATGTCGACGTGCAGGTGGTTGAAGTGGCCCGCGGCGCGCCAGATCGTGCGGAAGCCGAGCTCGCGGAGGTCGTCGATGATCGGGTCGACGGCGGCGACCTCCTGCGGGTTGAGGTCGCCCGGGCCGCCGAAGTTGACGTCGAGCGCGCCGGCGCCGCCGCACTGGTAGTGGAAGCCGCCGTCGGCGTGGTCGCCCTGGATGCCGCCGAACGCGTTGTTCTCGCCGACCAGGAAGCCCTTGCTCTGCATGAGCTTGCCGAGCTTGATCAGGTCCTCGCAGGTCGGCGCGCCCTTGTTGATCTTCTTCCCGAGCTTCTCCCAGTCCTCCTCGGAGAACTTCGGCGTGGGGCCGGAGCCGCCGCCTCCGCCGCCGGGCAGCGGGCCGAGGCTGCCGCCGGGGAGCCCCATCGCCGTCAGCTCGACGCGGGCGCGCGCCTTCGCCTCGCCCTCCTCGTTCTCACTCCGGGCGCGGGCGCCGTCCTTGCCGAGGTCGTCGTCGGTGGTGACGCTCGCCTTCACGTCGACGCCCTGGATCACGACCTTGCTCAGCACGAGCGTGGTGTCGTTCTTCTTCGCGTACTCCTGCATCTTCGCGATGACCAGAGCGCGGTTGAGGAGGTTGACGTCGGTCGTCCCGTAGGTCGCCCACTGGGTGATCAGCTGCCGCTTGATCTCCGTCGCGCCGGCGAGCGCGGCCGCGTCGGCGCCCGTCTGGGCGCCGGAGCGGAGGACCGCGGCCCGGCCGACCTGGAACATCATCATCCCCACCGCGAGCAGCGCCAGGAGCACCACGAGCAGGCCGGGGAGGATCTGTCCGTCTTCGCGGCGAAGCATCACGGGCCAAGGTACTCGGCGGGGCGTCGTTCGCGAATGGGCCTACAGGCCCAACTGCGGCCCGGGACCGGGGCTCAACATTTGTCTGGGCCTCCCTTGGGCCCCGGTTTGCGGCGTAATCTGGGCGCCATGAACCCACGGCAGCGACGCGGCATCCTGTTGCTCACCCTCTCCGCTTTGGGCCTGCTCGGCGTGTTCGTCCTCGTGGCGGGGTACGTGGCGGATGTACGTGCCGAGGTGGATCCGAAGGTACGCGTGCTGGCGCTCGACAAGCCGGTGGAGAAGGACAAGGCGATCACGGACGACATGGTCAAGACGATCGAGCTGCCGCGGCGCTGGGCGCCGAAGACGGCGCTGCGTGACCAGGCTCGCCTGATCGGCCAGGTCGCCACCGCCGACGCCCCCGCGGAGTCGATCCTGCAGGAGGGGATGCTCGGCCCGCCGCCCGAGCTGGCCACGGGGGAGCGGGAGATCGCGATCCTCGTCGACGCCGAGACCGGCGTCGCCGGCAAGATCAACCCCGGCGCGACGGTCGACATCGTCGCCACCTTCCCCGGCAACGACCAGACCGGCGACAAGGCGGAATCGCAGATCGTCGTGCCCGGCGCGCGGATCATCGACGTGGGGCAGCCCGAGGTGAAGGGCGGCAGCCGGCTCCAGGAGCAGGCCGCCGACCCGCAGCAGGTCGTCCCGGTCACCTTCGCGCTGAACCCGAAGGAGGCCCTCATCGTGACCTACGCCGAGTCCTTCGCTTCGGAGGTCCGCCTCGCGCTGCTGCGCCCCGGCGAGGAGTCCAACCTGAAGAAGAAGCAGCGGACGTACCGGCGGCCGCAGCAGTGACCCAACGGCTGCTCATCGCGATCAGCGACGCCGAGCTGTCGTCGGCGGCCGCCGCGCTGGCGTCCGAGGGCGAAGACCTCGAGGTCGTCGGCCGCGTCTCGGAGCCCGAGGAGCTGGCGCGCACGCTGCGCCGGGTGGACGTCGACGTGGTCGCGCTCCACGACGCGCTCGGCACCGTTCCCGTGATGGAGCTCGCGCGGGAGATCGCGACGAGCTTCCCGGAGGTCGGGATGGTGCTGCTCGCGGCCGATCCGCCGCCGGAGCTGATGCGCAGCGCGATGCAGACCGGCATCCGCGACGTGGTCACGCTCCCGCTGTCGCTCGAGCAGCTCGAGTCGAGCGTCCGCGCCGCCACCCAGTGGTCGCGGGCGCTGCGCGAGCGCGTGTCGGGCGACGAGAGCGCGGTCGGCACGCTGGCCGGCCAGCTGATCGCCGTGGCCGGCGCCAAGGGCGGCGTCGGCACCACCACCGTCGCGATGCACCTCGCGCTCGCCGCCGCCCGCAGCGCGCCCGGCCGGCCGGTCTGCCTCGTCGACTTCGACCTCCAGAAGGGCGACCTTCGCGCCTACATGGACACGCCGTACCGGCGCTCCGTCGTCGACCTCGTCGAGGTCGCCGACGAGATCTCCGTCCGCCACCTCCAGGAGACGCTCTACACGCACCGCGAGGGCGTTCGGCTGCTGCTCGCCCCCGACGACGGCGAGCGCGCCGAGGAGGTCGATTCGGCGGTCGCCCGCAACGTGCTGGGCGCCGTCCGCGCCCGCCACGCGCTGACCGTCGTCGACCTCGGCGCGATGGTCTCGGAGGCGACCGCGATCGGCGCCGAGATGGCGTCGAAGGTCCTCGTCGTCTCCACGCCGGACGTCGTCTCCCTGCGCGGCGTGCGCCGCCTGCGCGACCTCTGGCGGCGCCTCCAGGTGCGCGACGACGACCAGGACACGCTGGTCGTGCTCAACCAGGCCTCGCGCAAGCGGGAGGTGCAGCCCGACCTCGCCCGCAAGGTCGTGGGCGGCCGGCTCGCGGAGACGACGATCCCGGCCGACTTCGCGGCGTTCGAGGCCGCGGTCAACACGGGCTCGCCGGCCCGCCTGGAGGACCAGAAGCTGCGCGGCGCGTTCGAGGCCCTCGCCACCGAGATCGACGCCCTCCCCGCCGCCGACGACCCGGCCGAGGCGGACGGCGAGCCGCGCGGGCTGCTGTCCCGGCTGTCGGGCGAGCGCGGGCAGACGACGGTCGAGTTCGCCGGCATCCTGCCCCTGCTGCTGGTCGTCGTCATCTTGCTGTGGCAGATCGGGCTCACGGGCTACACGTTCATGCTGGCCGGCCACTCCGCCCGCGAGGGCTCGCGCGAGCTGGCGATCGACACGACCGACACCAAGAAGGACCGCCCGTACGCCGACGTGGCGCTCGACGACCTGCCTGACGCATGGCGCAAGCACGCGAAGGTCGACCGTCCGGAGGACAACACGGTGCGGGTGCGCTTGAAGGTGCCGCTCCTGTTCCCGTCCGTGAAGGCGCCCTGGACCGTCAGCTCGGAGGCGGGCACGGTCATCGAGGACGAGCCGCTGCCGGCCTCGCAGAAGGACGGCCCGCTATGAGGCGCCTCGTAACCGCGCTGCGCGACGAGGCGGGTCAGGCGAGCGTCGAGTTCGCCGGCGTGCTCACGTGGATGCTGCTCGCCGCGCTGCTCATCTGGCAGCTGCTGCTCGTGACGTGGACCTTCACGTCGGCCTCGAACGCCGCGCGCACCGCCACCCGCGTCGAGGGCCGGGACGGCAACGGCGAGAAGGCCGGCAAGGAGGCGCTCACGCCCAGCCTGCGCAAGCACGCGAAGGTGGAGATGTCGGGGGAGAAGGCGACGGTGCGGGTGCGCATCCCGATCGTGCTGCCCGGCCTGGACTCCGAGAAGCTGCGCGCGACCCGCACCGCGGAGCTTCCGGGGTGACCGCCTGATGGGCCTCAAGGACCGCATCGCCAGCGACGGCCGCGACAGCTCGGCCGCGGGCGACGGCGTCACCTTCTACCGCCGCCGGCTGCTCGAAGAGGTCGACCTCTCCGAGTTCTCGCAGCTCTCGGGTCCGCAGCGCCGCGCCCGCCTCGAGCGCGTGGTCGGGCGCATGGTCAGCCGCGAGGGCCCGGTCCTCTCGACCAGCGAGCGGACGCGCCTGATCCGGCAGGTCATCGACGAGGCGATCGGCCTCGGCGTGCTGGAGCCGCTGCTCGCCGACCCGACCGTGACCGAGATCATGGTCAACGGGACCGACGAGATCTACGTCGAGCGCGACGGCCGCCTGGAGCGGTCGGACATCACGTTCACCGACGAGGCGCAGCTGTACCAGACCATCGACCGCATCGTCTCCCAGGTCAACCGCCGCGTCGACGAGTCCAGCCCGATGGTCGACGCGCGCCTGCCCACCGGCGAGCGCGTCAACGTGATCATCCCGCCGCTGGCGCTGAAGGGCCCGACGCTCACGATCCGGCGCTTCCCGCGCCTGTTCACGCTCGACCAGCTGGCCGACATGCACTCGGTCGACGCCGACACCGTGACCCTGCTGCGCGCGCTCGTGCGGGCGAAGCTCAACGTGGTGATCTCGGGCGGCACGGGCGCCGGCAAGACGACGCTGCTCAACGCCCTGTCGGCCGCGGTCCCGGGGTCGGAGCGGATCATCACCGTCGAGGACAACGCGGAGCTGCGCCTGCAGCAGCCGCACGTGGTCACGCTCGAGGCGCGGCCGTCGAACGTCGAGGGCCGGGGCGAGATCGCGATCCGCGACCTCGTGCGCAACTCGCTGCGCATGCGCCCCGACCGGATCATCGTCGGCGAGGTCCGCGGCGGCGAGACACTCGACATGCTCCAGGCGCTCAACACGGGCCACGAGGGCTCGCTCGTCACCGTCCATGCGAACTCGTGCGACGACGCGATCCACCGCCTGGAGACGCTGGCCACGATGAGCGACCTGCACATCCCGTTCGAGGCGTTGCGGGACCAGATCAACTCGGCGATCCACGTGATCGTGCAGATCGACCGCCAGGCCGACGGCGCCCGGCGGATCACCGAGGTCGCCGTCGTCGCCTCCGAGCGCCGCGAGGAGTTCCGCCTCGGCACGGTCGCGCGCTTCGAGACCGACCCGATCGGCCCGGACCGCAAGGTGACGGGCCAGTTCCAGCACTTCCCGCTGCCGCCCGGCATCGCCGAGCACCTGCGCCTCCGCGGGGAGGACGTGCCCGCCGTGTTCGGCCCGGCGGCGACGCTGGACCACACGCCGGAGCGCGAGGCCACCTAGATGGAGAAGGACGCCGCCGCACTCCTCCTGCTGCTGTTCGTGCTGCTGCTGGCGATGCTCGGCATGCTGCTGTACGTGACCGGCTCGTCTCGCCGCGCCGCGCTCGCCGAGCGGGGCCGCGGGGGCGGCGACGAGGCGGCGGTGACCCGGCTGCGCCTCACGCTCGACGCCTCGCTGCGCCGGCGGAGCTTCGGCCGGCGGCTCGGCAACTGGCTCCAGGGCGCCGGCTCGCCGCTGTCGGTCGCCGACCTGCTGCTGCTGTGCACCACGGGCACGCTCGTGGCCACGCTGCTGGCCTCGACGGTCACGGCGCCGGGCGTGGCGTTCGTGATCTCGGTGGCGATCGCGGCCCTCGTCGCCCGGATGCTCGTCGAGCGCAAGCGCGGCCAGCGCCAGGCCGAGCTCGTCGCCCAGCTCCCCGACGTCGCGCGCGTCCTCTCCAACGGCGCCGCGGCGGGCCTGTCGCTTCCGGCGGCCGTCGAGCTCGCCGCCCGCGAGCTGTCGGACCCGGCCGCCACCGAGATGCGCATCGTCACGCAGGAGACCCGGCTCGGCCTCTCGCTCGAGGCCTCGCTGGAGCGCCTGCGCGAGCGCCTGCCGTCGCGAGAGGTGGCCGTCCTGATGACGACGCTGATCATCCAGCAGCGGGCGGGCGGCGACACCGTGCGGGCCCTGTCCGAGCTCGGGTCGACGCTGGAGGCCCGCAAGGACCTGATCCGCGAGATCCGCACGATGCTCTCCGGCGCGGTGTTCACCTCCTACCTGGTCGCGGGCATGGGCGCCGGCACGATCGTGATGATCAACGCCATCTCGCCGGGCATCATGCGCGAGCTCACCACCACGCTGATCGGCATCCTCGCCCTCTCGGTCTCGGTCGCGCTCTACGTGATCGCGTTCGTGCTGATCCGCCGGATCACCAAGGTGGACACGTGACCCCGGCGCTCGCGGGCCTGCTCGCCATGTGCTCGGTCGGCGTCGGGCTGGCCGCGCGTGCCGCTCCTGCGCGACCGCGGCCCGGCCGACCGCCTCGGGCTCGGCGACGATCGCGACGCGGGTGCCCGACGCCCGTTCGTCCGGCGGCTCTTCGAGGGCGTGGCGGGCTTCCTCGGCCCGCGCGTCCTGCCCGCCGTGCGCGCCGGCCGGCGCGAGTCGGTCGACCGCCGGATCGACCTCGCGGGGCGGCCCGGCGGCCTGACCGTGCAGCGCTTCTACGGCTACAAGGCCGCCGGACTGCTGCTGCTCGGCGGGCCGTTCGCGCTGATGGCCGCGCGGCGGTGGGTCGCCGCTGGCGCTGCTGATCGCCGCGGGCCTGGGCTGGTGGTTCCCCGACATCTACATCACGCGCGCCGGGCGCGTCCGGCAGGAGCAGATCGAGCGCGACCTCCCGGACTTCATGGACATCCTCGCCGTGACGGTGCGCGCCGGCCTCGGCTACCGGCTCTCGCTCGCGCGGGTGGCCGAGTCGCTCGGCGGTCCGGTGGGCGACGAGATGCTCGTCGCGCTGCGCCAGATGGAGCTCGGCGCCAGCCGCCGCGCGGCGTTCGAGGCGCTGCGCGAGCGCAACGCCTCCGAGCAGCTGTCGAGCTTCGTGGCCGCGCAGCTGCAGGCCGAGGAGCTCGGCGTGCCGCTGTCGGAGGCGCTCAACGACATCGCCGCCGACATGCGCCGGGCCGCGCACCAGGCGGCACGCCGGCGGGCCGCCAGGGCGACCCCGCGCGTGAGCCTGATCATCACATCGCTCATCCTTCCCGGCACGATGATCCTCATCGCCGTCTCGATCCTGCTCGGGTCCGGTCTGACGGAGTCCGGCGCATTCAAGTGACCCCGGCCCGCGCGATCCGGGAGCGCGGACAGAGCGGCTCCGGGGGCTGGCTGGAGTCGGCGTGCAAGCTGATCATCGCCATCCGGGCCGGGCTGCTGCTCGTCACGGTCGTCACGCTCCCCAGCGGCGACTCCCAGCAGCTGCGTCTCACGGGCCTCGCGCTGGTCGCCGCGGGGCTCACGTCGCTCGTCCCGCTGCGCTACTGGCACCGCATCGGCCCCGTGCTCGTGCGCCATCCCGGCTACTTCGCCGCCGAGCTCGTCCTGGCCACCCTGATCCTGCTGCTGACGGGCACCGAGAGCGCGTTCTTCTACTACACGCTGGCCACCGCGCTGCTCGGCGGGCTGCTCTACGGCTGGCCCGGCGCCGCGCCTGTTCTCGCCGCTGCTGGTGGCGGTCTACTACTGGGTCATCTCGCGTGCGCTCGGGGGTCGCGGAGGTGCACGTCCGGCTTCCAGGCCGACCTCGGCCAGCCGGCGATGTACCTCGTGGTCGCGGCGGCCGGTGCCGGCGCGAGGCGGCTGATGGACCGCCAGGCGGAGGCCGAGGCGCGGATCGCCGCCCAGGAGCGCCAGATGGCCGCCGACTCGGAGCGCGCGCGGCTGGCCCGCGACATGCACGACTCGCTGGCCAAGACCGTCTCGGGAATCGGGTTCGCCGCGCTCGCGCTGGCCCGCAGGATCGAGCGGGACCCGCAGTCGGCCGCCGACGAGGCCCGCCGCCTGGCCGCCGACGCCGCTCAGGCCACGCGTGAGGCGCGGGAGATCATCACGGGCCTGCGGGCGGACGAGGGCGCGGCCTTGCCCCTGCCGCTGGCGCTCAAGGCGGAGGCCGAGCGCTGGGCGCAGGAGACCGGGGTGCGCCTCGAGCTCGCGATCGAGGACGTGGGCGAGCTCGACGCGGTCGCCGCCCGCGAGCTCGAGTGGATCCTCCGCGAGGCCCTGCGCAACGCGGAGCGCCACGCCCATGCCACGGCGGTCACGGTGCGGCTGCGCACGCTCGGCGGGCGGGCGGTGATGACGGTCGCCGACGACGGCGCCGGGTTCGAGGTGCCCGACGACCTCGACGACCTCTCGCGCGGGCGCCACTTCGGCGTGACCGGGATGCGCGAGCGCGCGCAGCTCGCCGGCGGCGACCTCGCCGTCGAGTCCTCGCCGGGCGACGGCTGCATCCTGTCGGTGTGGGTGCCCGCGCCCGAGGCGCGCCGCGACGCACCCGAGACCCGGCAGCAGCCGGTGCCCCAGCAGCCCGCGCCCCAGCAGCCGGTGGCTCCGGAGCCGCCGGAGTCCGATACGGTCCCGCGCTCCGTGCCGGGGTACACATGGCAGTGATCAGGGTCCTGCTCGTCGACGACAACGCGATCGTCCGGCGCGGTATCGCGAGCCTGCTCTCGAGAGGCCGACGGGATCGAGGTGGTCGGCGAGGCCGGCGACGGCCGCGAGGCGATCGCCGTCGCGCGCGAGACTCGCCCCGACGTCGTGTGCCTGGACGTCCGGATGCCCGTCATGGACGGCGTCGCCGCCGCCAAGCCCCTCTCCGAGCACGCCAAGGTCCTGATGCTCTCCTACTCCGAGGACGAGCCGCTCGTCACGGGGGCGATCTCCAACGGCGCCTCCGGCTACCTCGTCCACGGCCGCTTCGAGCCGGACGACCTCGAGTTCCGCATCAAGGCGATCGCGGCGGGGGAGATGGTCCTCTCGCCGGCGGTGACGCCCGCGGTGTTCGACGCGCTGCGCCGGTCGCCCGGGACCGCCAACGATCCGCGCGAGGAGGGCCTGGGCTCGCTCACCGCGCGCGAGCGCGAGGTCCTCAACCTGCTCGCCCGCGGGCTCTCCAACCGCGACATCGCGGAAGAGCTCGTGATCACGAACAAGACCGTGAAGAACCACCTGAGCCGCATCTACGAGAAGATCGGCGTCCACTCACGGGCCGAGGCGATCGCGCTGTGGCTCGGCGTCGCCGGCCGGTATGACGCTGAGCGGGTCCCAGAAGGGGCCCAGGGGGTCCCACTCGCAAGTTGAGACCTGGGCCTCTGGTGGGACCCCGGGGGGGAACGTAGCCTGCATATCAGTCAACCGGCCACACGATCTGCTCAGGGGGTCACCACCATGCAGGACATCACCATCCGCACCGCCGTCGTCATCCAGAACTTCGTCCACCGTCTTCGTGACGAAGAGGGCCAGGCCGCCGTCGAGTACGGCGGAATCCTCGCCGTCATCGCCCTCATCTTCGTGGCGCTGTTCGGCCTCGGCCTCGACGACGACATCAGCAAGGCCGTCGACAAGGCCGTCGGCCAGATCCTCGGCGGCGACTGAGCCAGATCAGCTCGCAGCTGTCGCAGCACAGTAGGACCAGCGTCCCGGGGCTCCGCCCCGGGACGCTTTGCTGTGTGGTGGCCCTGCTCGCCGCGCTGCTGTGCGCGGCGCCCGCCTCCGCGCAGGACGAGCCGTCCGGCGGCGATGACCGCTCGGTCCTGATCCTCCTCGACGGCTCCGACTCGATGAACGAGCCGGCGGGCGACGGCGGGACCCGCCTGGACGCCGCCAAGGCCGCGCTCACCGACCTGATCGGGGCCGTGCCCGAGGGCGCCAAGGTGGGCCTGCGCGTGTACGGGAACGAGCTCAGCGGCGTGTCGCGCGCCGAGGGCTGCCGGGACACCAACCTCGTCACGCCGGTCGGCCCGCTGAACCGCGACGACTTCCGCTCCAAGGTGGAGGCGCTGGAGGGCAAGGGGCGCACGCCGATCGGGCGCTCGCTGCTGAAGGCGCCCGACGACCTCGGGCCCGACCGGGGACCGGACCGTGATCCTCGTCTCCGACGGCGGCGACAACTGCGCGCCGCCGCCGCCCTGCGAGGCCGCCCGCCGGGTCTCGCAGCGCGGCCTGAAGCTGTCGATCTCGGTCGTGGGGCTGCAGGTCAACGAGCGCGTGCGCCGCCAGCTCCAGTGCATCGCCAAGGCGGGCGGGGGCACCTACGTCGACGCCTCCGACCCGGATGCGCTCAAGCGCGAGCTGCTGGCCGCCTTCGCCCGCGCCTTCCGCGCCTACGAGCCGTCCGGGACCCCCGTCCAGGGCGCGCCGGAGCTCGACGCGGCCCCCGTGATCGGCGAGGGGCAGTACCTCGACGGGATTCGCCCGGGGGAGGAGAAGTTCTATGCCGTCGACGTCAAGCCCGGGCAGAAGCTCTATGCGTCGGCGGTCGCGATCCCGCCCCGCGACCTCGAAGGCAGCGGAGCGTTCGCGGCGCGGCTGATCACGCCGGACGGGGAGGAGCTCGACGACGAGCGGGAGGTCCTCGACTTCGGCGCCCTCGGCCAGTACGGGAACATCAAGGTGCTCGCGACCCGCGGCGAGCAGGTCGCCGCGCCGGGGATCGAGAGCGACGTGGAGCCGGGGCGCTGGCGCTTCGGGATCTCGCTCGACACGGGCAGTCTCGACCCGAGCGACATCCCGATCGAGCTGGCCGTCCAGGTGCTCGACCCCAACGAGGCGCCCGGGCAGGCGCGCGAGCCGGGCGCGCCCGGGCAGGCGGCGACGCCGACCGCGCCCGAGCCGAGCGCGACGCCCAAGGCCACCCCGGAGGCCGATGACGACGGCGGCGGCTCCAGCGTGTCGGTGGTCGCGGGCGGCGCCGTCGGCCTGCTGCTGGGGCTCATCGGCGGCTTCCTCGGGATCCGGAGGCGGCGCACATGACGCGGGCGCTCGTCCTCGCGGTGGCGCTCGCGCTCCTGGCGCCGTCCGCGGCGCTCGCCCGACCTCGACGCCCGTCGTCGGCGGCGGGTCGTTCGTCAACGCGCCGCTGATCGAGCCCGGGAAGTCCGCGACACGCTGCTCCCCGCCGAGCGGCTGTTCTACGGCATCAAGCTCGAGGCCGGCCAGCGCCTGCGCGTTGCGGCGCGGCTCGACGTCGATGAAGACCTGGGCTCGGACATCGCGAGCGCGTTCTCGGTCGGGATCGAGACGCCGCTGCGCGAGGTGGAGGTGCTCGACCTCGTCGACGAGGACATCGCGGGCAACGACTCGCTGACGGCCGGCGCGAGCGGGGACCGGCTGGAGTTCGTCTCCACGCCCGTGCTCGCCGCCTCCGGCGCGCGCGGGGACTCGGGCAACTACCGTGGCCCGGGTATCTGGTACGTCTCGCTGTACTTGCCGACGAACAAGCAGAAGCCGGCCCGCGTCGAGGTCCCGGTCGAGTTCGAGCTCGACGTGATCGGCGAGCCGCAGCCGGACGCCAGCCCCGAGCCGACGCCCGCGGAGGCCACGCCCGCCCCGGCCGAGGAGCAGGACGACTCCGGCGGCGGCTCGTCGCTGGTCGCCGTGATCGGGGTCGGCCTCGTGTGCGTCCTCGTCGGCCTGGTGGGCGGCGCGGTGCTGGGCCGCAGGCGCCCCCGCCCGGCTTGACATCTCGCGCTGTGTAAGTCTAGACTTACCGTTAGTGATGGCTAACGGACAGCGCGGCGGCGCTGAGCGCGCTCGGCGAGGGCGGCGCGGAGACCGTCTGGGGCAAGGTGCTCATCTCAGACCGCCCGAGCGCCTCGTGCTCGTATGGCAGCTCGACGCCGAATGGAAGTACGACCCGTCCCTGCACACCGAGGTCGAGGTGCGCTTCATCGCCCAGGGCGAGGGCGAGACGCACGTCGACTCGAGCGTCGCGGGCTCGAGG
>CAVXSJ010000017.1:0-42616 GCA_963764385.1 uncultured Solirubrobacteraceae bacterium
CACCACCTGATCGACCCCTCCACGGGCGAGCCGGCCTGGACCGGCGCCGTGACCGCGACGGCCGTCGCCCCGACCGCCACGGAGGCCGAGGCGCGCGCCAAGGCCGCGCTGCTCTCGGGGGGCGATGCCGCGTGGCCCCTGCGCCACGGGGGAGTGATCGTGAGCGAGGACGGTTCGCCCCCGCGGGTTCGCCCCCCGGGCGAACCGCAAGGGAACCCGGCCCCCTAGGCCGGCGTTCCCCCCGGGGGACCTGGTGGCCGCATGACGGGGCGTGATCCGATGGAGTTCGGCTGGTGGCTGGCGAGCCGCGCCTCCGGGATCGTGGGGCTGCGCCTCGTCACGCTGTCCGTGACCGTCGGCCTCGGCGATGGCCGGGCGGGTGGCCCGCAAGCCGGGGCTGCCGCGCGTGCTGATCGCCGTCCACGAGCACAGCGCGCTGGCCGGCCTGATCGCCATCGCCGTCCACGGCCTCACCCTGCTCGGCGACCGCTGGCTCGACCCCGGGCCGGTCGGGCTCGCCGTCCCTTTCGCGATGGCGTCCCGGCCGCTGTGGACCGGGCTCGGGATCATCGGCGGCTACCTCGCCGCCGCGCTCGGCCTCTCCTTCTACGTCCGCGAGCGGATCGGCCACAAGCGGTGGCGCAGCCTGCACAAGCTCACGATCCTGGTCTACGTGCTCGGCGTCGCCCACGCGGTGGGCGCGGGCGCCGGGACCACGAAGGAGCCGTGGATGGTCGCGCAGCTCGTGACTCAAAGCGGCGTGCCGGTCGGTTCGTGGCTGTTCGTGATGCGCGTGCTGCGGCCGTCGCCGCGGAACGACCTCAGCGGTGGCGGGAGCGGCGCACGACGGGGATCAGCGCGGTGCCCGGCTGCTCGTAGCGCACGATCTCGGCCTTGACGGTGCGCTTGACCTCCTCGAGACCCGCGATCTCGGCCTGCAGCGACTCGGCGCGCCGCTCCAGCCCTTCGACCTTGCGCCGCATCCGGGTGAGCTTCTCCTCGAGCTCCAGCACGCGCTCGACCCCGGCCAGGTTCATGCCCCACTCGGTGGTCATCTCCTGGATGCGCCGCAGGCGGTCGACGTCGTCCTGGGAGTACAGCCGCGTGCCCTTGGGGGAGCGCTGCGGCTCGATCAGCCCGCGCGCCTCGTACATCCGCAGCGTCTGCGGGTGCATCTCGGCCAGCTCGGCGGCGACCGAGATCATGAACACGCCGCGATCGTTGGCGACCCTGGCGGTCACCCGGGTCACGCGGCGCGCCGACATCAGGCCGGGTCTCCGGACGCCGCCTTGGCGTCGCGCATCAGCCGCTCGCGCGGGTTGCCGTTCATCGTCTTCGACAGCGCCTCGACCGCCTCGCGCTGCTCGTCGGACAGGTCCTTGGGGACGTCGATCACGAACCGGTAGTGGATGTCGCCGCGCTTGGAGCCCTTGCCGAGCGAGGGCGGGCCCTCGCCGCGCAGGCGCTGGACCGTGCCGTGCTTGGTCCCGCCCGGCACGCGGAGCTTCTTCGTCCCGTGCAGGGTCGGCACCTCGACGTCGGCCCCGCCGATCGCCTCGGCGATCGTGATCGGGACCTCGACCTCCAGGTTGTCGCCCTTGCGGCTGAAGATCGGCGACTCGCTCACGTGGCAGACCACGAACAGGTCGCCGGGCGGGCCGCCCCGCAACCCCGCCTCGCCCTTGCCGGGCAGGCGGATCCGCGAGCCCTCCTTGACGCCGGCGGGGATGTTGACGCGGTACTTCTTGAGCTCCCGCAGCCGGCCCTGGCCCGCGCAGGTGGGGCACGGCTGCTCGATCACGGTGCCCGACCCGCCGCAGCGGGTGCAGGGGCGGGTGATCGAGAACAAGCCCTGGCCCTCGGACTCCACGCCGCGACCCTGGCAGACCGGGCAGACGACGGGTGAGGTGCCCGGCCGCGCGCCCGTGCCGCGGCAGGTGCCGCACGCCACGTGGGTCGAGACCGAGACGGGCACCTGGGCGCCCTCGAGCGCCTGGTCGAAGGACAGCGAGATCGTCGTCTCGAGGTCCCGGCCGCGCTCGGCGGCCGGCTTCGTCCGCACGCCGCCGCCCCGACCGCTCGAGGTGTTGAAGATCCCGGACAGGATGTCCGAGAACGAGCCGCCGAAGTCGGCGCCGGGCGCTCCGCCGCCGCCGGCACCGCCGAACGGGTTGGCGCCGCCGCCGAACACGCCGCCGCCGCGGTCGTAGCGCTTGCGCTTCTCCGGGTCGCCGAGGATGTCGTAGGCCTCGGAGATCTCCTTGAAGCGCTCCTCGGCCCCGGCCTCCTTGTTGGTGTCCGGGTGGTGGGTCCGGGCCAGCTTGCGGTAGGCCTTCTTGATCTCCTCCTGGGACGCCTTGCGGTCGACCCCGAGGGTCTTGTAGTGGTCGCCGGACCTGCGCCATGGCTACGCCGCCACGACCACGCGGGCGGGCCGCAGCACCGCCCCGTTGAGCCGGTAACCCTGCTGGTAGACCTCGACGACGGTGCCGGACTCGGCGCCCTCGACCGGCTGGGAGGCCATGGCCTCGTGCTCGGTCGGGTCGAACGCCTCGCCCGCGGGAGCGAACGGCTGGATGCCGACGCGGTCCAGCGCGCGCACGATCTCGTCGCGCACGAGCGCGAAGCCCTTGATCACGTCCTCGTGGCCCTCCGCGGCCTTGAGCGCGTGCTCGAGGTGGTCGAGCGCGGGGAGCAGCTCCTTCGCCAGCTTGGCCACGCCGCGGTCCACCGCGGCCGCGTTCTCGCGCGCCATCCGCTTGCGGAAGTTCTCGAAGTCCGCCTGCGTGCGCTGCGCGAGCGCGAGGTACTTGGCCGCCGGGTCCTCCTCGGGCTCGGCGCGGCCTCGGTCGCCTCCGGCGGAGCGTCGTCCACCGGAGGGGCCTCGGGCGCGGGCGGCTGGACGCCCTCGGCGGGATCCGCCGAGGGGACGTCCGTCGCGATGTCGCTGCGCTCCTCGCTCATCACTTCTGCTCGTCGACGACCTCGGCGTCGACGACCTCCTCCTCGGCCTCGCCGGCGGCGGCGTCGCCGTTCGGGCTGCCGTTGGCGGACGGCGCCTCGGCCTGCTGCTCGGCCTGGGCGCGCTCGTACATGGCCTCGGAGACCTTGTGGAACGCGGTCTGCAGGCGCTCGGTCTTGGCCCGGATGTCGTCCGAGTCCTCGCCCTTCACGGCCTCGTTGAGGTCCTTGACGGCCTCCTCGATCTCGCGCTTGGACGCCTCGTCGATGTTGTCCTCGAGGTCCTTGACCTGCTTCTCGGCCTGGTAGGCGGCGGACTCGCCGGCGTTGCGGGCCTCGGCCAGCTCGCGCAGGCGCTTGTCGTCCTCGGCGTGCGCCTCGGCGTCGCCGACCATCCGCTTGATCTCGTCGTCGGAGAGCCCGGAGCCCGCCTTGATCTCGATCTTCTGCTCCTTGCCGGTGCCCAGGTCCTTCGCGGACACGGCGAGGATGCCGTTGGCGTCGATGTCGAAGCCGACCTCGACCTGCGGGATGCCGCGCGGCGCCGGCGGGATGCCGGTCAGCTGGAACTTGCCGAGCGACTTGTTGTAGGTCGCCATCTCGCGCTCGCCCTGCAGGACGTGGATCTCCACGCTCGGCTGGTTGTCCTCCGCGGTGGAGAACACCTCGGACTTGCGCGTCGGGATCGTCGTGTTGCGCTCGATCAGCTTGGTCATCACGCCGCCCTTGGTCTCGATGCCCAGGGTGAGCGGGGTGACGTCGAGCAGGAGGACGTCCTTGACCTCGCCGCCCAGCACGCCGGCCTGGATGGCGGCGCCGACGGCCACGACCTCGTCCGGGTTGACGCCGCGGTGCGGCTCCTTGCCGGTGAGCTCCTTGACCTTCTCCTGCACGGCCGGCATGCGGGTCATGCCGCCGACCATCACGACGTGGTCGATCTTGGCCGCGCCCTTGTCCTTGGCGTCGTCGAGGGCCTGGCGGACCGGGCCGACGACGCGCTCGACCAGCGCCGAGACGAGCTCGTTGAGCTTGGCGCGGGTGAGGCGCACGTCGAGGTGCTTCGGGCCCTGGGCGTCGGCCGTGATGAACGGCAGGTTGATCTGCGTCTCCTGGGCGGAGGACAGCTCGATCTTGGCCTTCTCGGCCGCCTCGTAGAGGCGCTGGAGGGCCATCTTGTCCTGCGTCAGGTCGATGGCCTGGTCGCGCTTGAACTCGGCCGCGAGCCAGTCCACGATCGCCTTGTCGAAGTTGTCGCCGCCGAGGTGGTTGTCACCCGCGGTGGACTTGACCTCGAACACGCCCTCGCCGATCTCCAGCACCGACACGTCGAACGTGCCGCCGCCGAGGTCGAAGACGAGGATCGTCTGGTCGGATTCCTTGTCGAGCCCGTAGGCCAGCGAAGCCGCGGTCGGCTCGTTGATGATGCGCTTGACGTCCAGCCCGGCGATCCGGCCGGCGTCCTTGGTCGCCTGGCGCTGATCGTCGTTGAAGTAGGCGGGGACGGTGATGACCGCGCTGTCCACGGTCTCGCCGAGGTAGGCCTCGGCGTCGGACTTCAGCTTCTGGAGGATCATCGCGGAGATCTCCGGCGGCGAGGACTGCTTGCCACCGGCCTCGACGCGCGCGTCGCCACCCGGGCCGGCTACGACCTTGTAGGGGACGATCGACTCCTCCTCGCGCACCTCGGCCTCCTTGCGGCCCATGAAGCGCTTGATCGAGAAGACGGTGTTGGTGGGGTTGGTGACGGCCTGCCGCTTGGCGACCGTGCCGACCAGCCGCTCTCCACCCTGGGTGAACGCGACGACGGACGGGGTGGTGCGGCCGCCCTCCGCGTTCTCGATGACCGTCGGCTCGCCGCCCTCAAGGACGGCCATGCACGAGTTCGTGGTGCCGAGGTCGATGCCAATGGTCTTGGCCATAGATGCCTCTCCTTCAAAATCTCAGTCGGGGTGACGCAGATAATAGCCGGTCGGGCACATGCGGAGAAGGGCACACTCGTCACACGCCGGCCGGCGTGCGTGGCACGTCCTGCGGCCGTGCCGGAGCAGGTTCACGTGGAACTCGAGCTCCTGCCCGCGCGGGGTCATCGAGAGCATCTCGTCGTGCATCTCCTCGAACGGCGCCTTCTCGCGGAACAGGCCCAGGCGGGCGCCGACGCGTGACACGTGGGTGTCGACGGGGACGTCGCGCTTGCCGTAGGCGAACAGCAGCACGCAGGCGGCCGTCTTGCGCCCGACGCCGGGCAGCGAGGTCAGGAAATCGCGGCCCTCCTCGACGGTGGCGTCCTCGAGCCAGGAGAGGTCGTCGCCGTCGAGCTCGCGCAGGATGGCCTGGATGCGCTGCGACTTGACCTTGGAGATGCCGCCGGGCCGGATCGCCTCCTCGACCTCCTCGAGCGGCGCCTCGCGGACGGCCCCCCAGCTCTCGAAGCGGCGCCGGAGGCGCAGGAAGGCGACGTCGCGGTTGCGGTCGTTGGTCGATTGCGAGAGCACGGTGAGGATCAGCTCGTCGAGCCCCTGCCGGTGAGGGGGCGCCGCGGGGACGCCGTAGAGCAGGCGCAGGCGGTCGCGAATCCGCCGCACACGCGCGGGATCGCGCTTCGCCTGAGTCGCCATGCGCCGGACGATACGACCCTGCACGAGCCGTTGCGGGGGGTTCGAGGGAGCCCGACACCCGCCGACGATCTTGTTAGGGTCCCGCGCCGCGACGGACTGCTGTAACCCGCACGCCCTGCTGGAACCTCGCAGGCGCTTCACACACGGACTGGCTCGGAACCCTCGATTTCGGCTCCCTTTCCCGGGAGCCGGTCAGACAGGTGATGCTTCATGCGATCCGTCGCGCTCGTGCTCGGCACGCTTTCAACCATGCTCGTACCCGGATTCGCGGCCCCGCCAGCGGAGGCTGCCGGACCCAGTCTCGGCAGCGGCGAACGCGCCGTCGTGCGCGCCATCAACGGCGCCCGCGGCCGGAACGGCCTCGGGCCGCTGCGCGGGAGCATGCAGCTCTCCGCCGCCGCCGACGTGCACACGCGGCACATGCTCGCCGCCGATTCCTTCGCGCATGCCGACTTCGCGCGGCGCATCCGGCGCTACACCCGCGCTCGCCGCACCGGCGAGACGCTCGCCATGGCTACCCGGTGCAGCCCGCGCCGGATCGTGGGGATGTGGATGAACTCCTCCAGCCATCGCGCCGTGCTGCTCTCGGGCCGCTTCCGCCGCGTCGGCATCGGAGCCCGCACCGGGCAGCTCGGCAGCCGCCGCGCCTGCATGGTCACCGCGGACTTCGCTTCGTAACAGCAGCCAACTTCCGCGCCGCTACGGTCCGGGCCGTGCGGCGCACCCTCGAGCATCCGCTCGCTCCCGTGGTGGGCGCCGCCCTCTTCGGGCTGCTCTACCTCATGGCCGCGCCCGCCACGGCCGACATGGCCGGCCACACGTTCCGGACGTGGCTGTTCGAGCGCGACGGCGTGGCCGTGTGGAACGCCCAGTGGTACGGCGGCCACCACGTGCTCGGCTACTCGCTGCTGTTCGCGCCGGTGGCGGCCGTGCTCGGCGTGGCCGGGACGGGGATCGCGGCCGCCGTGGCCGCCACCGCGGGGTTCGGGCGGATCGTGCGCGGGCACGCACACGCGGGCGCCGCGACGTGGCTGTTCGCGGCCGGCATGGCCGCCAACGTCGCGATCGGGCGGATGCCGTTCGCGCTCGGCCTCGCCTTCGCCGTGCTGGCGTGGCTCTCCCCGCGTCCGCTCGCCGTGGTGCTCGCCCTCGCCGCCGTCTGGACGAGCCCGGTGGCGGGCGCGTTCCTGCTGCTGGCCGCGGTGGCGCGCCTGCTCGCCGTGGCTCGCGCTGCCGGTGCTGGCGGGCGGCGCGGTGCTGGTGGCGCTGTTCCCCGAGGGCGGCCCGGACCGCTTCGTGGCGAGCGCGTTCTGGCCGATGCTGGGCGTCTCGGTGGCCGGCGCGGCGCTGCTCGCGCCGCGGCTGCGCGTGGCCGCGCTGCTCAACCTGGCGATGCTGGCGGGCGCGTTCCTGGTCCCGACCACGTTCGGGCAGAACGCGCTGCGGCTCGCGGTGCTGCTGGGGCCGCCGCTGCTCCTGCTGGCGGCGCGGCCCGCCGCGCCGCGGGTCGCGCTGGTGGCGTGCGGCGCCGTGCTGCTGTACCTGCAGTGGCTGCCGGCCGTGCGCGCGATCGGCGAGGCGGCGGGCGACCCCTCCACCCAGGCCGCGTTCTACACCGGAGCGCGCGCGTTCCTCGCGCGCGAGGCGGGCCGGGGGAGCGGGTCGAGGTGGCGTTCACGAGGAACCACTGGGAGGCGGCGCGGCTGGCCACCGCGGTCCCGCTCGCGCGCGGGTGGGAGCGCCAGCTCGACCAGAAGACCAACCCGCTCTTCTACGACGACCGGCGCTTCACGACGGAGCGCTACCAGGCGTGGCTGAGCGCCAACGCGGTCCGCTGGGTGGCGCTGCCGGCCGCGCCGCTGGACTACTCCGCGCGCTCCGAGGCGGCGCTGCTCGAGCGCGGCCCGGCGTTCCTGCGGCTCGCCTACGCGTCGCGGGAGTGGCGCATCTGGGAGGTCCGCGACGCGGCCCCGCCCGCGTCCGGCGGGGCGCGGATGGTGTCCGCCGGGCCGGAGGGCTTCGAGGTCGAGACCGCGGGGCGCACCGTGGTGCGCCAGCGCTACACGCGCTACTGGCGGGCGGAGGGCGGCTGCGTGCGGCGCGCGCCGGGCGGCTGGACGGAGGTCGAGCCTCGCGGGGGCGCGCTCGTGCGCGTGCGGGCCGCTTCACGCTCCGCGCGGGGCGGCCGCGTGCCCGCCGGACCGCGTGTTGGCGCGGGTTGGCTAGCGTTAGCGGCGCTCGCGGCCGCGCCGCGCCGCATCTACGCTTTGGCGATGGCCGCACGCGTGCTCCCCCGCGGGTGGAGGGACCTGCTTCGCCAGATCGTGCTCTTCTGCGGCGCCTACTGGCTCTACCGGCTCGTGCGCGGTCTGGTCGACGGCCGGGCGGCGGCGGCGTTCGCCAACGCGCGCGAGATCGTCCACCTGGAGCGCTCGCTCGGGCTGTTCTTCGAGCCGGGGCTGCAGCAGTGGGCGATCCGGCAGGGGTGGGTGTCCGACGCGGCGAGCTGGATGTACGTCAACTCGCACTTCACGATCACCACGGTCACGCTCGCGTGGCTGTACCTCCGGCGCAACGAGCACTTCTACGCCGTGCGCAACATGTTCATGATCGCGATGGGCATCGCGCTGGTGGGCTACATGCTGTTCCCCACCGCGCCGCCGCGGTTCATGCCCGAGCTGGGCTTCCAGGACCCCGTGGCGGCGTTCACCGGCGTGCAGTCCTCCAACCCGCTCTTCAACCCGTTCGCCGCCGTGCCCTCGATGCACGTCGCGTTCGCGCTGATGCTGGGCTGCCGATGGCGGCGCTGGCGCGTCGCCGCTGGGCCAAGGTGCTGTGGGCGGCGTACCCGGCGGTGGTCACCTTCGTGGTGGTCGCAACGGCCAACCACTGGTGGTTCGACGCCTTCCTCGGCGCGCCCACCGCGGCCGTCGCGGCGCTCGCCGCCATGCCGGGGTCTAGGATTGCCGCCGCATGGCCACGCCACCCGTCGAGCGCCAGCCGCGTGAGCGCGGCGACTACTCAGAGCTCGCGCACAGCGGCTGATCGAGTCGCGGCTGACGCCGAACGCGATCTCGCTGACCGGGTTCGTGCTGTGCGTCGTGGCCGCCGTGCTGGTGTGGCAGGACCACCTGTTCTGGGGCGGGCTCGCGTTCGTGGTCGGCTCCGTCTGCGACACGCTCGACGGCCGCTACTCGCGGATGTCGGGCAAGGGCACGCAGTTCGGCGCCTTCCTGGACTCGACGCTGGACCGCATCGAGGAGGGCGTCGTGCTCGCCGGCGTCGCGTACCTGTTCTCGCAGGCCGGCGACGACCGCGCGGTGGTCGCCGTGGTGATCGCCGTGCTGGCCTCGCTGATGGTCTCCTACACGCGCGCCCGGGCCGAGGCGCTGGGCGTCGAGTGCAAGGTCGGGATCGCCGATCGCGCCGTGCGCGTGGTGATCCTCTCCGCCGCGCTGCTGCTCGCCAGCTTCGGCCTCGACGTGCTCGACGTCGGCGTCTACGTGCTCGCCGCGGCGTCGGTCATCACCGTCCTGCAGCGCATCTGGCACGTACGGTCAGAACTCGTGCGGCCGGCCGCCGGCGTGTAACGCGTCCGTCGCCGCGGGGCTATGTAGCCCCGCAGCACACCCACTTCGGAGGCTTCTCTTGAACCAGCACACCGGCCGCGAGCCGTCCACCAACGGCGGGAGCCGCTACCAGAACGAGAAGGTGCGCGTCGCCATCATCGGCGTCGGCAACTGCGCCAACGCGTTCGTGCAGGGCGTCCACTACTACAAGGACGCCAACCCCGACGAGGCCGTTCCCGGCCTGATGCACGTGGACCTCGGCGGCTACCACGTCCGCGACATCGAGTTCTCCGCCGCGTTCGACATCGACGCGGAGAAGGTCGGCAAGGACCTGTCCGAGGCGATCTGGTCGGGCCAGAACAACACGATCAAGTTCGCCGACGACGTCCCGCACCTCGGCGTCCCGGTCCAGCGCGGCATGACCCACGACGGGCTGGGCAAGTACCTCAAGGAGAAGATCACCAAGGCGGAGGGCTCGACGGTCGACATCGTCGAGGTGCTCAAGGAGACCAAGACCGACGTCGTCGTCTCCTACCTGCCGGTCGGCTCCGAGCAGGCGACCAAGTGGTACGTCGAGCAGATCCTCGAGGCCGGCTGCGGCTTCGTGAACTGCATCCCGGTGTTCATCGCCCGCGAGGACTACTGGAACAACCGCTTCAAGAAGGCCGGGCTCCCGATCGTCGGCGACGACATCAAGTCCCAGGTCGGCGCCACCATCGTGCACCGCTCGCTGGCGCGGCTGTTCGGCGACCGCGGCGTGAAGCTGATGCGCACCTCCCAGCTCAACGTGGGCGGGAACATGGACTTCTACAACATGCTCGAGCGCGAGCGGCTGGAGTCCAAGAAGATCTCCAAGACCAACGCGGTCACGTCGATCATGGACCACCAGCTGCCGGCCGACGACGTCTACATCGGCCCGTCGGACTACGTGCCGTGGCTGACCGACCGCAAGTGGGCGCACATCCGGCTCGAGGGCCAGGCCTTCGGCGACGTGCCGCTGACGGCGGAGATGAAGCTCGAGGTGTGGGACTCGCCGAACTCGGCCGGGATCGTCACCGACGCCGTGCGCTGCTGCAAGCTCGCCATGAACGGCGGCGTCGGCGGCCAGCTCGACGGCCCCTCCTCCTACCTCATGAAGTCGCCCTACACGCAGCGGCCCGACGACCAGGCCCGCGAGGCGACCGAGGAGTTCATCGCGCAGCACGCGCGCACGCGCGCGGCGGCCGAGAAGGCCCGGGCGGCCAAGGAGAAGCCCGAGGTCCGCGCGCCCAAGATCACGAGCTAGCCGGGAGACGCCACTCGCGCTCGACCGCTCGGGCGAGCGAGATCACGGACTGGCCGGGAGGCGCCACTCGCGCTCGACGCTCGGGCGAGCGAGATCACGGACTGGCCGGGAGGCGCCACTCGCGCTCGACCGCGGCCTCGATCAGCCCGATCCGGGTGACCGCGGCGGCGGCGACGGGCACCGCCGCTCGGGCGGCCTCGACCGGCTCGGCGCCGCCGAGGGTGGCGACCGTGAACGCCGCGGCGAACGTGTCTCCCGCGCCGGTCGGGTCGACCTCGTCGACGGCCGGGGCGGGGACGGTCTCCGCGCGGCCGCCGGCCTCGACCCGGACGCCTCCCGCGCCGAGCGTCGTGCACACCACCTGGCCGGGGGCGGCGGTGAGGCCGAGCGCCTCGAGTTCGTGCGCGGACGGCATGAGGACGGCTGCCTTGGCGGCGATCCCGCGGAGTTGCTCGGCGAGGCGGGGCGCGAGGGCCTCCGGGCGGACGTTGGGATCGAGGCTGATCCGGCCCCCGGCGGCGTGGACGCGCGCGGCCGCCGCCCCGACCGTGGCGGCCATGGACTCGCTGAGCGCGAGCGTGGAACCGGAGACGTGCAGCCATTCGGCGGCCTCGGGCAGCTCTCCGAGGTCGGCCTCGCCGAGGGCGCCCGCGGCGGCGCCGGCGACGTGGAACACGAAGCTCCGCTCGCCGCCGTCGGCGTAGGAGACGAACGCGCAGGCGGTGGGCCGGCCGGGAGCGACCCGGACGCGGGCGATGTCGACGCCGTCCTCGGCCAGCCGCGTGCGGATCAGCGTGCCGAAGGGGTCGTCGCCCACGACGGCGGCCAGGGCGCTCTCGGCGCCGAGCCGCGCCGCGACGCTGGCGTAAATGGCGGGAGCACCGCTGGCGAACGGGCCGGCGAACTCGCCGGGACGGTCGAGCGGGACGCCGCGCGTGGGGCGCATGATCTCGACGAGCGCCTCGCCGACCGCGAGGATCATGCCGTTGCCACCAGGGCGCGGTAGCGCGCGTAAGCGTCCGCGTCGAAGCTGCCGGCCACCGGCGCGTGGACGGCCGCGGCGGACAGCGCGGCGGCGTCGGCCAACCGCTCCGGCCACGGAGTGCCCGCCACCAGGCCCGCGACGAGCGCCGCGGCGGCCGCGTCCCCGGCCCCGATCGGGTTGCCGTCGACCGCCTCGGGCGGGACGGCGCGCAGGACGCCGTCGGGAGTGACGGCCAGCAGCCCCTGAGCGCCCGCCGACACGACGACCGCGTCCGGGCCCGCCGCGAACAGGCGGCGGGCGGCGGCCTCCACGTCGTCGCCGGGGGCGGGCCCAGAAGGCGCGCCGGGGTCGGCCTCCGCGTCGTCGCCGGGCGCGAGCCCAGAAGGCGCGCCGGGGTCGGCCTCCGCGTCGTCGCCGGGCGCGGGCCGGGAGGGCTCGCCGGGGTGGGGCTCGAGCCCGGCGAGCTCGGCTCGGTTGGGCTTGACGATCGCCGGCCCGGCGGCGACGCCGAGGCGGAGCGCCTCGCCCTCGGCGTCGAGCAGGACCGGCGCGGGAGCCTCGGCGATCAGCGTCGCGTAGGCGTCGTCGGGCACGCCGGGCGGGAGCGAGCCGGACAGGACGACCGCGCCTGCGCGGGCCGCGAGCGCGCGGTAGACGTCGACGAACGCGGCCCACTCCTCGGCGGAGATCCGCGGGCCGGGCTCGTAGATCCCGGTCGGCTCGCCGCCGGCCTCCTCGAGCACGATCAGCGTGCGGCGCGTCTCACCCGCCGACGGGACGGTCGCGTCGGCCAGCCCGGCGGCGCGCAGCTCGGCCTTCGCGGCGTCGCCGACGCGGCCGCCCGCGAACCCGGTGAGCACGACCTCATGGCCGAGCGCGTCGAGCACGCGGGCGACGTTGACCGCCTTCCCGCCCGCGCGGGCGGCCACGTCGGTCGCCCGGTTGGTCTCGTGCGGCCGCAGCACATCCACCCGGTAGGTGATGTCGAGCGCGAGGTTGAGGCAGACGGCGAGGATCACCGCAGGTAGAACATCACGTCGTTTCGCCAGGCGTCGCGGCGCGGCCCCCTAAACTGGCGAGCGGTGCCCGGCTTCGCCATCGCCCAGGTCACGCCGTTCCCCTGGGAGGACGACCACGAGGTGAACGCGTTCGTGGCCGAGTTGTCGGGCGAGCTCGCCGCGCGCGGCCACCGGATCCTCGTGATGGCCCCGTCGCGCTCGCCGGAGCTGGTGCGCGAGTCGCGCAAGCTGATCCGCTCGGCCCGCGAGGCGCCCGAGGAGCTGTTCGCGCCCGAGGGCGAGGTGCGCGTGCTCGGCGTCGGGGAGCTGCTCCCCTTCAACCGCCGTCGCGAGCCGGCGCCGCCGGTCGACGTGGGGCGCACCGTCGAGGAGGTGCTCTCGCTGACGCCGCTCGACTTCGTGCACGTGCACGAGCCCTTCGCGCCCTCGACGTCCTCGGTCGCGCTGCGCCACTCGCGTGCGCTGAACGTCGGCTCCTTCCACGCGCCGACCGAGCGGGTGCTCTCGACGCAGGTCGCGCGCCGCTTCGTGGAGCTGTTCTTCGGGCGCCTGGACGCCCGCACCGCCGCCTTCGAGGCAACCCGGGAGCTGATGGATCACTACTTCCCCGCCCCCTACCGCCTGCTGCGGCCGGGGGCGGCGACACCGACTCGAGATGGACCGGAGGCCGGGCCGCTGCGGATCGCCTTCTGCGCGCAGGAGGAGCGCGCGGCGCTGCGGCTGTTCCTGCGTGCGCTGCGGCGGCTGCCCGACGACGTCGAGTGGGAGGCGACCGTGTACTCGCCGACCGGCGCGGCTCCCACCGGGGCGCTGCGCAGCCGCGTGCGCGACCGGGTCACGGTCGTCACCTCGGCCGAGTCGAGCGAGAGCGAGGTGCTGGCCCGCGCCGACGTGGCGGTCGCCGCCTCGCTGGGCACCGCCCCAGCTCCGGGCCTGCTGGTGCGCGCCCTGGGCGCCGGCGCCGTGCCGGTGGCCGCGCGGCTGCGGGCCTACGAGGAGGTGCTCGAGGACGACGACCTCGGCCTGCGCTTCGAGCCCGGCGACGTCGAGGTCCTGGCCGCGCAGCTCGAGCGGCTGGCGCGCGACCGCGAGCTGCTCGCGCGACTACGCGCGGGCGTCCACGAGGCCCGCCGCGGGCTCACGTGGTCCGGCGTCGCCGACGAGGCCGAGGCGATCTACGAGGAGCTGGCGTCACGGCGGCGCCCCGAGGACGGCGACAGCGCGTTGCGCGCGACGCTGCGCAAGCGCCCGCTGATCGACGTCGACCTGCACATGCACACCGACCACTCGGGCGACTGCGTGACCCCGGTCGACGTGCTGCTCGCGACCGCGCGCGAGCGCGGGCTCGGCGCGATCGCCGTGACCGACCACAACGAGGTCTCCGGCGCGCTCGACGCGCGCACGAAGGCGGCCGAGTACGGCGTCAAGGTGATCGTCGGCGAGGAGGTCAAGACCGCCGACCAGGGCGAGGTCATCGGCCTCTTCATCGAGGAGAAGATCCCGCGGGGGATGACGCTCGAGGAGACGATCGCCGAGATCCGCCGCCAGGGCGGGCTCGTCTACGTGCCGCATCCCTTCGACCGGCTGCACTCCGTGCCCGACTACGAACACCTGCTGGCGGTGGTCGACGACATCGACGCGATCGAGGTCTTCAACCCGCGGATCGCGATCCCGGCCTTCAACGAGGAGGCGGTCCGCTTCGCCGGCAAGTACCGGATCGTCGGCGGCGCCGGCTCGGACGCGCACGTCGCGCAGGGTCTCGGCGAGGTCCGGATCCGCATGCGCGACTTCGACGGGCCGGAGGAGTTCCTCGAGTCGCTGCGCGACGCCGACATCATCGGGCGCCCCTCCTCGCTGTACTACGCGCAGGTGCAGGCCCTCAAGTTCCTCCAGACGCGCGCGACGCCCGCGGGGGCCCGCCGGGCGACCCGCCGGCGGCAGGTCAAGCGCGCCGTCGCGGGCCGCGAGGGCTCATAAGGGCGCAAGCCGCGATGCATGGGCAAGGAGAACCGGCGGGCGTGTCCAAACCGGTCGGCGGAATGCCCGCCACTGATGACGAGATCCGCGAGAAGTACCTGGAGCGCGCCATCCGCGAGCTCAACACCTTCACCCGCGAGCTGCAGGCCTGCGAGAGCTGTCCGCGCGGCAACCTGATGCCGATCCTCGGCTCGGGTCACCCGCAAGCCGACGTGTTCCTGCTCAAGTACTCGCCCACCCACGCGGAGATCGAGGAGGGCGTCGCGTTCTACGGGCGCTCCGGCACCGCGCTGATGAAGTCGCTCAAGCGGCTGGACATCGATCCGCTGGCCGTCTACGGGACGCTGTGCGTCAAGTGCCCGGTCGCCGACACCTCGCTGGCGGCGCCGGAGTGCGTCGCGCGGCTCGTCGAGGAACTGGCCATCGTGCAGCCGCGGATCGTCGTCGTCATGGGCGAGGACGCGCTGACGACCCTCAACGAGCTGGCGCTCCCGCTGGCCGGCGAGGTCCGTGCCGCGCCCGGCGAGCTGCAGGCGCTGACGCCGTCGATCGCCGCCCTGTACACGCCCAACATCGACGAGGCGCTCGACGAGGAGTCGGCCAAGCGCGCGTTCTGGGGTGCGTTCCGCGCGCTCGGCGACTGGTACGCCGCACTGCCTCCCTACTGAGGCAGTTCGAGAATCACCTTGCCGAGCTTGCCGCCTTCCTTGAAGCGCTCATAGGCGGCCGCGGCCTCCTCGAGCGGGAAGGTGGCGGTGACGGGGACGCTGAGGTCGCCGGCCGCGAACCCCGGCAGCACGTGGCGCTCGACGAGGCGGGCGGCCAGCGCCTTGTCCTCGAGGGAGCGCGCGCGGAGCGTGGAGGCGTGGATGCTCCCGCGCTTGCCCATCAGCGCCCGGAAGTCGATCTCCGCCTTCGCGCCGGCGCCGATCCCGATCACGACGATCCGGCCGCGGGACGCCAGCGCGCGGAGGTTGGCGGGGAGGTTCGGGCCGCCGACCAGCTCGAGGATCACGTCGTAGGGGCCGAGGTCCTCGAACTCGTCGGGGGCGATCGCGCGCACGCCGAGCGCGGCGATCTGCTCGCGGGCGTGCTCGTTGCGCACCGTGGCGGTCACGCGGCAGCCGGCCATCACGCCGAGCTGGACCGCCGCCATCCCGACGCCGCCGGCGGCGCCGTGGACGAGCAGCCGCTCGCCGACGGTGAGCTTCGCCTGGCTGAAGAGAGCGTCGTGGGCGGTGGTGAACACCTCGGGGACGCCGCCGGCCGCCGTCCAGTCCAGCTCGTCGGGGACGGGCATGGCGTTGGACTCGTGCACCACCGCCTGCTCGGCCTGACCGCCGCCCGCCACGACCGCCATCACGCGGTCGCCCGGCTCGAAGCGGCTCACGCCGCGCCCGACCTCCTCCACCTCACCGGCCAGCTCGAGGCCGGGGATGTCCTGGGGGGCGCCGGGAGGGGCGGGATACCGGCCCGCCAGCTGCATCATGTCGGCGCCGTTGAGGCCGGCCGCCTTCACGCGGACGAGCAGCTCGCCCACCTGCGGGACCGGATCGGGATGCTCTTCGACGACGATCGAGCCGTCGCGGATGGTCGCGGCACGCATGGCCCGATCCTTGCACAGCAACACGGGTCGACGGTTTGGAGGCACCATCTCCGTTTCCTTTGACATGACGTCAGGGTGCGCAGACGTTCACCTCGGGGTAACACGCCGCCAATGGGTGTGCTGAGGCGGCCCCACCTGCCGCATCCCCCGCTCCCGCCCTTGTGGCGTGAGACGCGCTTCGCGCTGGAGCTCGCCGGCTTGCGCCGCAGCTCCGTCTACCGGGGTACCGCCGTCCCCGCGGGCAACGACCGACCCGTCCTCCTCATCCCGGGCTTCCTGGCCGGCGACGGCAGCCTCGGGACGATGACGCACTGGCTGCGCGCCGCCGGCTACCACACGCGCCGGGCCGGGATCCGGGCCAACATGGCCTGTTCCGAGCAGGCGTGCACCCGCCTGGAGGCGCGCCTCGAGGGCTTCGCCGAGCACACCGGGCAGCGGGTCACGATCATCGGCCAGAGCCGCGGCGGTGTCTTCGCCCGCGCGCTGGCGGCGCGCCGGCCGGACCTCGTCGCAGGGATCGTGACGCTCGGCTCGCCCACGGTCGCCCAGCTGCGCGTCCACCCGCTCGTGCTGGCGCAGGTCGCGCTCGTGTCCGCGCTCGGCACCGCGCACGTCCCGGGCCTGTTCACGCTGCAGTGCCTGCGGGGCGAGTGCTGCGGCGAGTTCCGCGCCGCGATCACCGGCCCCTTCCCCGAGGACGTCCCGTACGTCGCGATGTACTCCCGCAGCGACGGGATCGTCGACTGGCACTCCTGCCTGGACCCGGCCGCCGAACTGGTCGAGGTCAGCAGCTCGCACTGCGGCATGGCGGTCAGCAGGCAGGTCTACGAGGAGCTCGCGTTCGCCCTTGGGGCGTTCGCGGAACCCGCGTCGGACGCCTGGCCCGAGGCCGCCTGAGCGCGCCACCCGCCGCGCTCGGCTGGTGGCGCGTGCGGACCGGCGACACGACCGTCGCGAAGGTCGTGCTCGGCGCCGGCGCGCCGCTGATCGGTGCCGTGGTGTGGGGCGTGTTCGTGTCGCCGAAGGCGACCGTCCCGCTCCCGCGCGTGGTCCACGTGGCGCTTCAGGTCCTGGTGTTCGGCGGCGAAGCCGTGCAGGGCGGCGCGGAGCCCGCGGATCGCGTGGACCTGGTCGTTGCCCTGGAGATCCCACTCCCGCCTAGGCGGCGCGGGCGATCGCCGCGTCCATCGCGGCGCCCGGCGACTCGACGACCTTGCCGTGCCCCGGGGCGAGGCGGGCGGGGTCGAGCGCGCGCAACTCGCGGGCGCTCTGGAGCTCCAAGGCGCGGTTCCAGGTCGCGACGGCCGGCAGCGGGAAGCGCGGGTTGACCTTCGCGGTGGTCGCCACGCCGCCGAGCGTCGAGTACGCGTCGCCGCAGTAGAGCGTCCGGTCGCGCGTGTCGAGCAGCGCGATGTGCCCCGGCGTGTGTCCCGGGGCCGGCACGACCTCGAGCGACCCGATGCGCTCGCCGGCGGCGACCGTCCGCGTCGGCTGCGTCTTCGCCGACGGGTAGCTCCCGCGCAGCTTGCCCTCCTCGCCCGGGTCGAGCGACTTGTCGCCGGCCAGCAGCCGCGCGTCGCGGCCGGAGATCAGCACTTCCACGCCGGGCAGCTCGGCCGCCAGCTCGTCCAGGGAGCCGATGTGGTCGCCGTGGGCGTGCGTCAGCGCGATCCGCACGATCGGCGCGCCGAGGTCGCGGGCGGCGGCCAGGATCGGCTTCGCGCTGCGGATCACGGTGGTGTCGATCAGCGTGAGGCCGTCGTCCTCGCGGACGAGGAAGGCGTTGACGATTCCGAAGCGGGCGATGCGCGTCACGGGCATGGGGGTCACTGTAGATGGGTGATTCCACGGTGCGGAGTCGTGGAATCACTCATCTCGGCGGCGCTGCTTCAATGCGCGCGGTGAGCGGCGCACCCGAGATCTCCGTCGTCATCGCCGCCCGCGATGCGGCGGAGGTGATCGCCGTGCAGCTCGACGCGATCCTCGCCCAGGAGTGCCTCCACGCGTTCGAGGTCGTCGTCGCCGACAACGGCTCGACCGACGCCACGGCGGCCGTGGTGGACGCGATCGCGGCCGGCGACGCCCGCGTGCGGCGGGCCAACGCGGCCGGGCGAGCGGGCGTCACCTACGCGCGCAACGCCGGTGCGAGAGCCGCCCGCGGCGAGTTCCTCGTCTTCACCGACGCCGACGACCTCGTGGCGCCCGGCTGGCTGGCCGCCGTGCACGCCGCACTCCGGCGCACCGGCTTCGCGGCCGCCCGGCTGGAGCACGAGCGCCTCAACCCGTCGTGGGCCGCCTCCTGGCGCGGCTACGAGCAGGTGGAAGGCCTCGTGGAGCGCCCGTACGGCCCTCCGCGGCCGTACGCCTACGGGACGACCATCGCGATCCGGCGGGACCTCCACGAGGCCGTGAGCGGGTGGGACGAGACGCTGAGCGCCTCCGAGGACATGGACTACTGCTACCGGGTCCAGCGCGACACCGGCGCGGAGCTGACGTTCGCCGCCGATGCGGTGATCCACTGCCGCCACCGCGCGACGCTGCGCGGGACCTTCAGCCAGGCGATGACCTACGGGGCCGGCGAGATCGCCGTGCAGGCGCGCCACACGGACGAGTGGCGCGAGCCCCTCGAGGTGATGTCGCTCCCCCACGTCGTACTGCGCAACGGCCGCCGGCTGTTCAAGCCCGACTGGAGCGGCGGCCGCCTCGACCCCGTCCGGCGCCGTTCGGAGCTGGCCCGCTGGCTGTTCGGAGCCGGGGCCGACGTCGGCCGCCGGCGCGGTAACGCCTACTAGGTCTCGCGGTCGGGGTTCGCGACGCCGTTCGGCCCGGCCTCGAGCAGCGCGACGCACTCGATGTGCGGCGTCTGCGGGAACAGGTCGACGGGGCGCACGCGCTTGAACTCGTAGCCGGCCTCGACGAGCTGCGCGGCGTTGGGCGCGAGCGTCGTCGGGTTGCAGGAGACGTAGACGATCCGCTTCGGCGCGGCCTCGACGATCCGGCGCACGACCTTCTGCGACAGGCCCGCGCGCGGCGGGTCGATCACGGCGACGTCGGGCTTGCCCGCGCGCTCGACCAGCTCGCGCATGGCGAGCCGGATGTCGCCGGCGAAGAACGACGCGTTGGTGATCTCGTTGAGCGTCGCGTTCTCGATCGCGTCCGCGACGGCCCGCTCGACGAGCTCGACGCCGACGATCTCGCGGGCGCGTGAGGCGAGCGAGAGCCCGATGGTGCCTATGCCGCAGTAGAGGTCGAAGACGCGCTCGTGGCCGCGCAACGCCGCCATCTCGGTGGCCATGCCGTACAGCACCTCGGCCATCTCGGTGTTGGTCTGGAAGAACGCGTCGGGCGAGATCAGGAAGTCCAGGTCGCCGATCCGGTCCTGCAGCTGCGGGGAGCCGGAGAGCATCGTCGTCTCGCCGCCCTGCGTGCTCTCGCCCAGCCCCGCGGTCTGCGTCCAGAACAGCCCCTCGCAGCGCACCGCGTCGATCAGCGCGTCGGCGTCGAGCTTGCCGGGCGAGGTGACGAGCCGGACCTGGAACTGCCCGGTGCGCCGCCCCTCGCGCACGACGAGGTTGCGCAGGAAGCCCACATGGTCGCGCCGGTCCCACGCGCCGAGGCCCTGGCGGCGGCACTCGGCGAGAACCAGCTCGCGCAGCTCGTTGCCCCGCTCGGAGGCGAGCTTGCAGTCGGTCATAGGCAGGATCTGGTCGAACCGGCCGGGGGCGTGGAAGCCGCACACCAACTGGCCGTCCTCGCCGGTCCCGAACGAGTACTCGAGCTTGTTGCGGTAGCGCCACTGCTCGAGCGCCGGGACGATCGGCTCCTGCTCGAAGCCTTCGAGGCGGCCGATCCGGCTCAGGGCGTCGGCGACCTGCTCGCTCTTGACCTCGAGCTGGCGCTCGTAGGGGAGCACCTGCCAGGGCGCGCCGGGGTGGTCGGCGACGGCGTCGATG
Organism: uncultured Solirubrobacteraceae bacterium; assembly: GCA_963764385.1. GTDB lineage: Bacteria > Actinomycetota > Thermoleophilia > Solirubrobacterales > Solirubrobacteraceae > DATFQI01. The sequence goes on from CAVXSJ010000017.1 coordinate 19,971, forward strand.
CGCTCCGGGGAGGGCTCGAGCACCTCGACGACGCGCGCCTCCGCATAGGCCTTCTTGGCCTTGCCGACCACGGCGCGGACCTTGTCGCCCGGCATGCCGCCGGCGACGAACACGACGTAGCCCTCACGGCGCGCGACGCCGTTGCCGCCGTAGGCGAGCGAGTCGACGGTGAGCTCGAGCTCGTCGCCCCGCGAGGGGCGCTTGAAGGTGGTGGGAGAGGACACGGCCATCGAGGATGACAGCCGTGGCGCGGCGCTACTTGAGCTTCTTCTCCACCGCCGCCAGCACCGACTTGCGGTTGGCGTTGCGCTTCTCGTAGTCGCGCACCTTGCGCAGCTCGGCGGGCGAGAGCTCGCCGAGGCGCTCGACGACCTGCGCCGCGGTCAGGTCGTCGTAGCCGAGGACGGGGAACGACGGGCCCGACGCCGGCCACCCGTCGCGCGCGGTCGACCTCGCGCAGCACCCGCTCGGCCGAGCCGGAGACGCTCTTCCTGGTCGTGGTGCGCGCGCCGTCGAACAGCGCCTCGATGTCCTCGCGCAGCTCGTCGGTCTGCTTGCGGCCGCGCTGGAGCAGGTCCGCCAGCAGCGCCGTCGCGTCGTCGCGGCTCATGCGCCCGCGGCCGACCGCGTCGTCGAGCGACTCCTGCAGGCGCTCGCGGGTGACGACGACCACCTCGCGCGGGTCGAGGAAGCGCGCGAGCTGCTCACGCGTCGTCTCCGGCACGGGCGCCCGGCGGGCGCCGGCGGCCTTGCGGGCGCCGCTCGGGCGGGCACGAGATGTGGAGCGCTTCGACGAGCCCGACGACTTCGACGACTTGGGTGGTGGCATCGGACTCCCTCTCGTGATGACCCGGGCTCCGGCCTACCCGTCGGCCGAAGGCCCCGAAACGAGGAACTCGAGCAGCGCCTTCTGCGCGTGCCGCCGGTTCTCGGCCTGGTCCCAGATCCGCTGACGGTCGCCGTACAGGACCGACTCGGTGATCTCCTCGCCCGGGTGCGCCGGCAGGCAGTGCAGCGCGATCGCGCCCGGCGCGGCGCGGTCCAGCAGCGCGTCGTCGAGCCGGTACAGCGAGAGCGCGTCGCGGCGCGCGGCGGCCTCGTCGTCGGAGTCGCTCATCGACACCCAGACGTCGGCGTAGACGGCGTCGGCGCCGGCGACCGCCTCGCGCGGGTCGGCGGTCAGCTGCGCGCCGTGGCCGCCCTCGAGCTGGTAGCCGTCCGGCGCGGCGATCGCGACCTCGACGCCGGCCAGCGCCCCGAGGATGGCCAGCGAGCGCGCGACGTTGTTGCCGTCGCCGACGTAGGCGATCCGCCGCCCCTCGAGCGAGCCGAACGCCTCGCGCAGCGTCATCAGGTCGGCCAGCGCCTGGCAGGGGTGGTGGCGCGGGGAGAGCAGGTTGAAGACCGGGACGGTGGCGTACGCGGCCAGCTCGTCGAGGCGCTCGTCGCTGCTCGTGCGCATCCCGATCGCCGCCACGTGGCGGGAGAACACCAGCGCCGTGTCGCGCACCGACTCCCCGCGGGTGAGCTGGAGCTCGTTGGCGCGCAGGATCATCGGGTGGCCGCCGAGCTCCACGACGCCGGCCTCGATCGACGTCCGCGTACGCGTCGAGGGCTGCTCGAAGAGGATCGCCACCGAGCGCCCGGCGAGGACGTCGGAGCCCGCCGGCGACTGCTTGAGCACGAGGGCGCGGTCGAGGATCGACGCGAGGGTGGCGGCGTCCAGCTCGGCGCCGCTGAGGAAGTGTCTCGGCAAGGAAGGCCAGACTACTGCCGCAGTCCGAAGCCCCGCAGCATCAGCAGCGCGCGGTGGCCGGCCGTGCCGGGCTTGGGGAACAGGCCGAGCTGCATCCCCGCGTCGTACGCGTCGAAGAACGCCCGGGCGCGCAGCAGCTGACCCTCCCGCAGCTCGCAGTACACGACCGCGTGCACGACCACGAAGCGCCCGGTGGGGGCGATGTTGCCGAGCGGCTCGCGATGCGTGCCGAGCAGCTTGCACGGGGCGCACGCGAAGGCGCCGTCGCCCAGGCGCTCCCCGGTGCGGTTCAGCCGCGCGTCCGGGAACGCCGCCCACAGGCGCTGCGCGTGCGCGGCCACCCCGTCCGCCCCGAGCAGGGGCTGGGGCGTGAGCGGGTCCTCGTACTGGAAGCCGTCCGCGCAAAGGGGTTCGAACCGCGACGGATCCCGGCCGGACCACGCGCGCTCCCACTCGTCGAACAGCTCTTCCTGCTTCACCATGGGAAGGATGGCGGTCCTTCGTCATAAGGCGTTCCGCAACCTCTTCCTCGCGCAGAGCGCGAGCACGATCGGCGACCGCATCGTGTTCGTCGCGCTCGCGCTCTACGTGACGGAGATCGGCTCACCCAGCGACGTCGGCCTGGTGCTGGCGGCGCACGCGCTGCCCCTGGTCGGGCTTCATCCTCGTGGGCGGCGTCCTCGCCGACCGGCTGCCCCGCGCGCGGGTCATGATCGCCAGCGACCTCGCGCGCTTCGTGCTGCACGCGCTGCTGGCCGCGCTGATCTTCACCGGCACCGTCGAGATCTGGCACATCGTCGTGATCGAGGCGCTGTACGGCTGCGCGGAGGCGTTCTTCAAGCCCGCCCAGACCGGCCTGCTCCCCCAGACGGTCCCCGAGGAGGAGATCCAGGAGGCCAAGGCGGCGAGCGGGACGATGGAGACGATCGCCGAGTTCAGCGGCCCCGCGCTCGCCACCGCGCTCGTGCTCGGCCTCGGCGCCGGGTGGGCGTTCGCGCTGGACTCGATGACGTTCCTGGTCTCGATCTGGTTCCTGCTGCGCGTGCGGGCCCGCGAGCGCGGCGAGGTGCCCGTGGCGCAGCCGATGCGCGACGACCTGCGCGAGGGTTGGCAGGCCGTGCGCTCGCGCGCCTGGCTGTGGTCGATCCTGGTCTGCTTCTCGGCCGCCGTGCTGCTCTCCTTCGCCCCCTGGTTCACGCTCGGGCCGAGCGTGTCCAAGGACCTCTACGGCAGCACCGGCGTGTTCGGCGTGCTGTCGGCGGCGATGGGCGCGGGCACGATCGTCGGTGCGCTGATCGGGTTCCGCTGGCGCCCGCTGCACCCCATGCGCGCCGGGATGCTCCTGGTGCTGCCGTGGCCGTTGTCGTCGCTCGCGTTCGCGCTCGGGCTGCCGCTCTGGATCGTCATCGCCGCGTTCGCGATCGGCGGCGTCGGCCTGGCGTTGTTCGGGATCTGGTGGGAGACGGCGCTCGCCGAGCGCGTCCCGCCGCACCTGCTCGGGCGCGTGAGCGCGTACGACTGGATGGTCTCGCTCAGCCTGCTGCCGCTCGGCTACCTGATGTCCGGCCCGCTCGGCGAGGCGTTCGGGACGCAGCTCGTGCTGGCGGCCGGCGCCGCGCTGGCGACGCTCGCGCTCGCCGCCGGGCTGCTGGTGCGCGAGACGTGGGAGCTGCGGCGCTTCGAGCGCCTTCAGCCGTCGCTGGAGCGCTGAAGCGCCCCGGCGATCACGCCCTCGACGGCCTCCTGCAGCGCGTCCACCTCGGGCGCGGAGACGTCGGGGACGCCGAACAGCCGGACGGTGTGGGTGCGGCCGTCGAGCGTGGCGGTCCAGGTGACGTTGGTGCCGCCGATCGACGTCCCCTGCGGGTGGTGCTCGGCCGCCGCGCCCATGAAGCCGGAGGCGCCGATCGCCTCGCGCACGCGCTCGAGCTCGTCGGGCTCGAGCGCGGCGACGCGCCGCCACGCGAGCGGCTGCGGATCGAAGTGCCACTCGGAGCCGTCGTAGTGGACGTGGGTCGAGCTGCGGTCGAGCACCTCGCCGGCCGTGGTCACGCGGCGCGCGTAGGGCTCGCCCTGGCCGCGCTCCTGCGTCGTCTCGACGAGGGCCTCGCCGGGATCGGCGACCTCCTCGCCCGCCATCAGCCGACCGCGGTCGCCGGGTCGCGCGGGGGCGTCGGGAAGTCGCCGGGGCCGTCGGGGCTGGACCCGCCGGGCCCGCTCGCCCCGCCGGGCGCGACGACGGCACGCGGCGGACCGAACTCCCACTCGTCCTTGCCGCTGACCTCCTTGAGCGCCTCGAGGAAGGTCGCGTAGTCGGCCGGGCGGACCTCGTTGCCGAAGGACATGATCCCGTCGTCGTTGGCCGCCTTGGCGTCGCCGAGCCCGCCGTCGCGCGACAGCTGGTCGTGGCGGGAGGGCAGGCCGGCCGACGGCCCGGTGCCGCCGACGCCGCTGCCCGCGGTGGTCGCGTAGCGGTCGCCGAGGCCGAACATGTGGCCCGCCTCGTGGGCGGCGACGATCTGCGGCACGCCGTTGCCCACCCGCAGCTGCGCGTTGGTGCCGACGCCGCCGTAGGCGAACTGGAGGCGGGTCGGCGCGTCGGCCATCCCGCCCGTCACGAGCGCGGCGCTCAGCGCGTCGAAGCGCTCGCGGGCCCGCGCCTCGGGATCGGCGCCGTCGCCCTCGACCGTCGCGCTGATCGCGACGCCGCCGACCGCCTCGATGGCGTTGCCGCACATGCCGCACAGCGGGCCGCCGGAGCGGAAGCGGATCGCGAACTGGGTGATGGCGGGGCCGGTGCCGGAGGCGAGCGTGGCGGCGTCGGCGGTGAACGAGGTGGAGACGTTGAGGACGTCGTCGGAGCGCTGCTCCACGTCGTTGGAGTTCAGCGTCATCGTGTTGTCGGTGGCCGCGCCCCAGCCGAACGGGCCGCCGCCGCCGGAGTTGACGACGCCGACGGTGCCGACGAAGTTCGGCGGCACCTTGTAGATCGACATCGCGACGTGGTCGTCGTCGGCCTTCTCGCCCTCGTGGACCTCGGCGCTGACGCTCGGGATCGCCGCCATGTCCTCCCAGTACTCCTCGGAGCAGTGGAAGATGTGCTCGCCGCTCCACACGCCCGCCACGACGGACTGGAAGCGCGCGAGGAAGGCGGTCTTGGCGTCCGCGGCCCACTGCCAGCCCGCGACGGCGCCGGCGCGCTGGTCGGCCGCCATCAGGTTGATGGCGTCGGCGGCGGCCTGGGCGTTCGCGTGCGGCTGCTTCGGGACGGCGCGCCCGCCCTGGAGCTCCATGCCGTCGAGGAAGGTGACCGCGCCCTTGAGCAGGACGGCGAGCTCCCAGCCGGAGGGCTCGTAGGAGACGTTGAAGCCGCCGATGCCCGTCGACGACTGGAAGTCCTCCGGGCCGCGCATGCCGTCGGAGATGTACTCCTGCTTCTCCTCGATGGCGTCGGCGTAGCGCTCCTCGTCGGTCTCGGCGCCGCCGAAGATGCCGCGGCGGGCGAGCACGGCCGCCTCGGGGGCGGAGCGGCGGCGGAGCATCGCGCCGACGGCCGCGTTGCCCGCGGAGCGCTGGAGGAAGGCGACGCCGGCGGGGGACATGAAGCCGGCGCCGCCGCTGAAGCCGGCCACCGCGGCGCCGGGGGCCGCCGCGGTCGTGACGGGCGCGGTGGCGGAGACCGCCCCGCAGCAGCCCGCGCACCCACAGCCGTTGTCGTGGGCGTCTGCGTGCTGCGGCATCCGAGCCGAGTGTGTCAGCCCCGCAGCGGTGCTGGCAAGGACGATGGGGCAGCCAAGGAGGAAACGCCTACTCCGGCGCGCCGTCGGCGCAACCGGCCGCGCGGCGCAGCGTCTCGCTGCGATGCTCCGGCCGCCAGCACGGCGACCTCCTCGCCGGTCCCCGGCGGCGCGGAGGCGTCGGTGGGCGGGGGCGCGTCGCTGTCGCGGGTGCGGTAGACCCGCCCGCCGTCCGCCGCCCGGAACTCGTAGGTCGTGCGGCCGTCGAGCCCGATACCGACCTGGCCGGCCTCGGCGCCCTTCGCGAACCGCAGCGCCGCGGCGGTTTGGGCGGGGCGCAGGCCCGCCGCCGCGAGGCACTCCCCCACGCTCGCCACCGTCGCGGCCCGGGGCGTCGGCTCGGGGGCGGGGTCGTCCCCGCCGCAGCCGATCAGGCACGCCACGCCGACCGCCGCCAGGCCGGCCGCGCGCACCTCAGAACTCCGCCGCGCCCTCTTCGGGCGTGGACGCCTGCGCGTACAGGCGCCGGGGGATGCGGCCGGCGCGCCGCGCGAGGCGACCCGCCTCCGTGGCCAGGCGGATCGCGCGCGCCATCGCGACGGGGTCCTCGGCGCGCGAGATCGCGGTCGCGCACAGGATCGCGTCGCACCCGAGCTCCATCGCCAGCGCCGCGTCGGACGCGGTGCCGACGCCGGCGTCGAGGATCACCGGGACGCCCGCGCGCTCCACGATCAGACGCAGGTTGTACGGGTTCAGCAGGCCCTGGCCGGAGCCGATCGGCGAGCCGGCCGGCATCACCGCGGCGCAGCCGACGTCCTCGAGCCGGCGCGCAAGGATCGGGTCGTCGTTGGTGTAGGGGAGCACGGTGAAGCCGTCGTCGACCAGCTCCTCGGCCGCCTCCAGCAGCGCAGGAGCATCGGGCAGCAGCGTCCGCTCGTCGCCGATCACCTCGAGCTTGACCCACGTGGTCTCGAACGCCTCGCGGGCGAGCTTCGCGGTGAGCACGGCGTCGCGGGCGGTGAAGCAGCCGGCCGTGTTGGGGAGCAGTTGGACGCCGGCCGCGTCGAGCACGTCGACGATCGAGCCGCGCTGGCCGGGGTCGATGCGCCGTAGCGCGACGGTGACGAGCTCGGTGCCGCTCGCCTCGATCGCCGTCGCCAGCACGTCGAGCGAGCGGAAGCCGCCCGTGCCGAGCAGCAGCCGCGAGCGCAGCGTGCGATCGCCGATGACGAGCGGGTCCGTCGCGGTGTCGGTCGCGGACATTCAGCCTCCCTGGATCGCGCGCAGGATCTCGACCCGCGCGCCCTCTTGCAGTTCGTGCGCGCCCCACTGCCCGCGGGGCACGACCTCCGCGTCGACCGCCACGGCGACGCCGCGGCCCGATGCGGGGAGCTCCAGCGCCGCGACCGCCGCCTCGACGGTGGCGCCGTCGCTCAGCTCGGTCTCGGCGCCGTTGACGAGGACCTTCACGCGACGACCCTTTCGAAGCGGCGCGGATCGGCGGGCGCGGCCCACTCCGGCGCGGGCTCGCCGGCCAGCGCGCCCGCCACCAGCTCCGCCGTCACCGGGGTGAGCAGGATGCCGTTGCGGTGGTGCCCGGCGGCCCACACGAGGCCGTCGAGGGCGCCGCGGCCGATGGCCGGCAGGTTGTCGGGCGTGGCGGGGCGCAGGCCCGCCTCGAGCTCGTCGATCTCCAGCTCGAGCACGCCCGGGCACGATCTCGCTCATGTCGCGGACCAGCTCGTAGACGCCGCCGGCCGTCGGTGCGGTGTCCCAGCCCCGCTCCTCCATCGTGGCGCCGAGCACGTAGCGGCCGTCGCCGCGCGGGACGAGGTAGGCCGCCTCGGCGCGGATCGTGCGCTCGACGAGCCCGGGGCCTCGGGGGTCGCGCAGCCGGAGCACCTGGCCCTTGACGGGCCGGACCGGCACGCGCGCCGCGTCGGGGATCCCGGAGAGCCGGGCGACGTGCACGCCGGCGGCCACGACGACGGCGTCCGCAGTGACCGCGGTGCCGTCCTCGAGCTCGACGCCGGTGACGCGGCCGCCCTCGCTGCGGAGGCCGGCGACCCGCGTGTTCGCGCGCAGCTCGACCCCGGCGCGCTCGACCGCCTCGGCCAGCGCGGCGACCAGGCGGCGCGGGTCGATCGAGTGATCGCCCTCGATGTCGAGCGCGAGGCGGACGGTCGGGGCGAGCGCGGGCTCGGCGTGGCGGGCCTGGCTCGGGCGGAGGCGCTCGACCTGGAGGCCGAGCGAGCGACGGAAGGCGAGCAACCGCTCCAGCGCTTCGGCCTCGTCGGCGTCGCGGGCGACGACCAGCGTGCCCGTCCGGCGCAGGCCCGGGTCGAGCCCCGACGATTCGCGGAACTCGGCGACGAACGCCTCGTAGCGCGGCGGCGCTGCGCAGTCCCAGCTCGAGCAGCGCGCGCTCGCCGAACTCGGCCTCGGCCGTCGGGGCCAGCATCCCGGCGGCGACGTGCCACGCGCCGGGCTCGCCGGCGTCGATCACGGTCGTGCGCATGCCGCGCAGCGGCGGCGCGCCAGGCGCACGCGAGGCCGATCGCCCCGCCGCCGATCACGGCGACGTCTAGAGACTGCGCTGCTGCCACTGGGGGCATTCCCTCCCTACGCCGGTACGACCCGGATCAGGTTCGACGGTCGGCGGCCCGGTGCCGCCCTCTCAGCCCGATGGCGGGCTCCCGTTGCGGAGCTTCCTATGGTACTGCGCGATGACGCCCCGCGACCGCATCGCGAGCGCCAGGCTGTACCTGGTCTGCGACGCCCGCCCGCGCGAGTTCCTCGTCGCGGCGATCCGTGGCGGGGTCGACCTGATCCAGCTGCGCGACAAGGCGCTCGCCGACGACGCGCTGGTGACCGCGGCGCGGGAGTTCCGCGGCGCCGCCGACGCCGCCGGCGCGCTGTTCATCCTCAACGACCGGCCGGACCTCGTGGCGGCGTGCGACGCCGACGGCGTGCACGTCGGCCAGGACGACATGACGCCGGCCGACGCCCGGGCGGTGGTCGGGCCGGGAGCGATCGTGGGCCGCTCGACGCACGCCCCCGGGCAGGCACGCGAGGCGGACGCCGACCCCGACGTCGACTACCTGGCCGTCGGCCCCGTGCACGCGACGCCGACCAAGCCGGGCCGCCCCGCCGCCGGCCTGGACTACGTCGCGTACGCCGCCGCCAACGTCAGCACGCCGTGGTTCGCGATCGGCGGGCTGGACGCGGGCAACGTCGCCGCGGTCGTCGAGCGGGGCGCGACGCGCATCGTGGTCGTCCGCGCGATCGCCGGCGCCGCCGACCCGGAGTCCGCCGCCCGCGAGCTGCGCGCGGCGCTGGAGGGACCCGTTGGGGCAGCGCAGCCGTAAGCGGCGCCGTGACCCGGCGCCGAAGGACAGGGCCCCGAACATCGCGGCCCCCGATGACACGCCGTCCGAAGACGGCATGGCCCGCGGCTACGCCCGGTCGCGTGCGCGGGACGACGCCGTGCGCGCGGAGCTGCAGCCGTTCGCGCCCGGCGAGCGCCCGCTCGCGGTGAAGATCTGCGCGGTCCTGGCGGCCGTGATCGCGATCTCCAACCTCGTCCTCTTCCTGGCGGGCTGGGAGGTCCGCGGGCAGGACCCGAACCTGGGCGGCGCGCTCGCGCTGTGCGTCGTCCTCCTCGCCGCCGCGGTGGGCATGTGGCGGATGAAGTACTGGGCGGTGCTCGGCTTCGAGGTGCTGCTCGGCGTGCTCGTGATCTCCGCCGCGCTGTCGCTGATGCTCGCCTCCAATCTCCGCGGCGCGCTGCTCTCCCTGGCCGTGATCGTGCTCGCCGGGCCGCTGTTCTGGCTGCTGATCCGCGTCATGGCGCGCATACAGATGCCGGATCGCCACCGCGGGCGTTAGCCGCCTCCGGCCGTGGGTAGACCCGGCGGCGTGTCGACGAACAAGCGGTTCATGCCCGTGGCGCCCGAGGACGTGTGGGAGGTGCTCGCGGACCCCGGCGAATACGGCTACTGGGTGGTCGGCTCGAAGGTGATCCGCGACGCGGACGCCGCGTGGCCGGCGCCGGGCTCGAAGTTCCACCACACGATCGGCGTCGGGCCCTTCAAGGTCTCCGACCACACCGAGAGCCTCGAGGCGGAGCGTCCCCACCGGCTGAAGATCCGCGCCAAGGGCCGCCCGTTCGGCACCGCCTCCGTGACGCTGGCGATGACGCCGAAGGACGGCGGGACCGTCGTCAGCATCACCGAGAACCCCGACGGGGTGTTCCGGCCGCTCTCGTTCTTCCCGCCGCTGCAGCTTTTCTCGCTCGGTCGCAACGCCGAGTCGCTGATGCGCATGGAGGAGCTCGCCCTGCGCAAGGCGGGTCGCCGATGACGTCGCTGTGGCTCGACACCACGCCGGACCAGCCACAGCTCCCCGAGCTGGACGGCCTCGTCGAGACCGACGTCGCGATCCTCGGCGGCGGGATCGTCGGCATCACGCTGGCGACGATGCTCAAGCAGGCCGGCGTGCGGGTCGTGCTCCTGGAGGCCGACCGGCTCGCCCGCGGCGTCTCCGGGCACACCACCGCCAAGGTCTCCTCCCAGCACGGGATGATCTACGCGCGCCTGCGATCTTCGTTCGGGCCCGAAGCAGCGCGCACCTACGGAGCCGCGAACGAGTCCGCGCTGGCGTGGATCGCCGACCGCGTCGAGGGCGGGATCGAGTGCGACTTCCGGCGGCGCAGCTCGTACGCCTACGTGCCCGAGGGCGGCGACCGCCGCGAGGCCGAGCGCGAGGCGGAGGCCGCGGCGGAGGCCGGGCTGCCCGCCAGGCTCGTCGACTCCACCCCGCTGCCCTACGGCGTCGAGGCGGCGGTGCGCTTCGACGGCCAGGCGGAGTTCCACATCCGCCGGTACCTGCTGGCGCTGGCCGCCGACCTCCCCGGCGACGGGTGCGAGGTGTTCGAGAACTCACGCGCCGTCACCGTCGACAGCGACGAGGACGTCCTCGTCAAGACGCCCGGTGGCCGCGTCCGCGCGAACACCGTGGTGCTCGCGACGCACTACCCGTTCCTGGACCGCACGCTGGCCTTCGCCCGCGTGCACCCGCAGCGCTCCTACGCGCTGGTGTGCCGGATCGCCGGCGAGGTGCCGCCCGGGATGTTCATCTCCTCCGGCTCCCCGACGCGCTCGGTCCGCGGCGTGCCGGTCGGCGGCGAGGAGTTGCTGCTGGTCGGCGGCGAGGGGCACAAGCCCGGCACGGGCGGCGACACCGAGGAGCGCTACCGGCGCCTCGAGGCGTTCGCCCGCGAGCACTGGGACGTGCAGTCGGTCGAGTACCGCTGGTCCTCGCAGGACAACACCACGATCGATCAGGTCCCGTACGTCGGTCCGGCGACGCCCCGCACGAACCGCCTGCTGATGGCGACCGGCTTCGCGAAGTGGGGCATGACCGGCGGGACGGCGGCGGCCATGATCCTCAACGACCGCATCCAGGGGCGAAGCAACCCGTGGGCGGAGCTGTTCGACCCGAACCGCCTCAACGCCCGCGCGTCCGCCGCCCGCTTCGTGGCGGAGAACGCCCAGGCCGGGGTCCGCTTCGTCGGCGATCGGCTGACCAAGCGCGGCTCGCGGCCGATCGAGTCACTAGAGCCAGGCGAGGGCGACATCGTGCGCCTCGACGGCGAGAAGGTGGCCGGCCACCGGCGCGACGACGGCACGCTGGTCGCGGTCTCGCCGTTCTGCACGCACCTCGGCTGCCAGGTCAACTGGAACACCGCGGAGCGCAGCTGGGACTGCCCGTGCCACGGCTCGCGCTTCTCGCCCGAGGGCGAGGTGCTGCACGGCCCCGCCGTGCACCGGCTCGAGCTCAAGCCGGGCGCTACGTTGCCGCCATGAGCGGCGCGGCGATCGTCGTCGGGAGCGGGCCGAACGGGCTGGCCGCCGCGATCACGCTCGCCGAGGCGGGCCGCGAGGTGACCGTGCTCGAGGCCGCCGACCGCATCGGCGGCGCGGTGGCCACGGAGGAGCTGACGCTGCCCGGGTTCCACCACGACACGTTCTCCGCGGTCTACCCCGCCGCCGCCGCGTCGCCCGTGTTCGCGGCGATGCCGCTCAAGCGTTTTGGCCTCCGCTGGGTGCACCCGGGCCGCTGCTACGCGCACCCGCTGCCCGACGGCCGGGCCGTGGCACTCTCTCGCGACCTCGACGAGACCGCCGCGTCGCTCGACGCGCTGCACCCCGGCGACGGGGAGGCGTGGAAGGCCTTCGCGGGCCCGTACCTGACGAACTTCGAGGCGTGGCGCCGCACGATGCTGTCGGGGTTCCCGCCGATCGAGGGCCCGCTGCGGATGCTGTCCGCCCACGGGCTGGGCGGGACGCTCGACTTCGCGCGGCTGCTGCTGATGCCCGCCGAGGGTCTCGCCCACCGGATGTTCGGCGCGGGCGGCTCGCGCGCGTGGCTGTACGGCTCGGCGATGCACGGGGATGCGCCGCCCGCCAGCGGCGGCAGCGCGATCACGGCCGCGCACCTCAACCTGATGGGCCACGCGGTCGGGTGGCCGAGCCCCAAGGGCGGGGCCGCGCGGCTCGCCGACGCGCTGGTCGGCTACCTGGAGTCGCTCGGCGGCACGGTTCGCGCGAACGCCCCCGTCACGCGTGTGCACGTCAAGCGCGGGCGGGTGACCGGCGTCGAGGTGGCCGGGAGCGAGCGCGTCCCGGCGACGCTCGTGGTGGCCGACGTCACCCCCGCCGGGCTGCTGCGGCTGGCGGGCGGCGCGCTCGGCTCGAAGTACGCGACGGAGATGCGCGGCTACCGCCGCGGCGCGGCCACGCTGAAGGTCGACTGGGCGCTCTCGGCGCCGATCCCGTGGGAGGCGCCGGAGGCCCGGGAGGCCGGGACCGTCCACGTCGGCGGCACCGAGGAGGAGGTCCTCGCCGCGCTGGCCCCGAGCGGCGGCGGCCTGCACGAGAAGCCGTTCATGCTGCTCGGGCAGCAGTCGATCGCCGACCCCACGCGCGCGCCGGCCGGGCAGCACACCGCGTGGGCGTACACGCACGGCCCGCAGGAGACCGACTGGGCCGGTGAGACCGACCGCCACGTCGAGCGGATGGAGGCGCAGATCGAGCGCTTCGCCCCGGGCTTCCGGGACGCCATCCTCGCCCGCCACGTGCTCGGGCCCGCCGACCTCGAGCGGCGCAACGCGAACCTCGACGGCGGCGACGTCGGGGCCGGCTCGTACTCGCTCGACCAGGTCGTGTTCCGCCCGGTCCCCAGCCTCTCGCCCTACCGCACGCCGGTGCGCGGGCTGTACATCGGCAGCGCGTCGACGTTCCCCGGCGGGGCCGTGCACGGCGTGCCGGGATTCTCGGCGGCGCGCACAGCGCTCCGGGAGGCCCTTGTCCGCCGCTTCTGAGTTCGTGTACTAGCCTCTCGCGCCAATGCCTGAGAGCGCCTACGACTGCATCGTCATCGGCTCCGGACCGGGCGGCTACGTCGCCGCCATCCGCGCCGCCCAACTCGGTATGAGCACCGCCGTGATCGAGAAGGACGCCGTCGGCGGCCGCTGCCTCAACTACGCCTGCATCCCGGCCAAGGCCGTCCTGCGGGTCGCCGACGTGCTCGCCGAGATCGACGACTCCGAGGAGTTCGGCATCTCCGTGCCGGAGCGGTCGGTCGACTTCGCCAAGGTGACCGAGCGCCGCGCCAAGGTCGTCAAGACGCTCACCGGCGGCGTCTCCGGCCTCTTCAAGAAGAACAAGATCGACTACATCGAGGGCACCGGCAGCCTCGCCGGCGAGGGCAAGGTGTCGGTCGACGGCACCGAGATCGAGGCGCGCAAGGCGATCATCCTCGCCACCGGCTCGGTCCCCAAGCCGATCCCCGGCACCGAGTTCGGCGGCCGCGTGATCGGGACCGAGGGCGCCTGGGCGCTCGGGGCGCTCCCGAAGACGCTCGCCGTCGTCGGCGCCGGCGCGTCGGGCGCGGAGATCGCCTCCGCCTACGGCCGGCTCGGCACCGAGGTGCTGCTGTTCGAGGCGCTCGACCGCGTGCTCCCGACCGAGGACGCCGACATCTCCAAGGTGGCCGGCCGCGCGCTCGGCAAGCAGAACATCAAGATCCACACCGGGACGCTGATCGAGAACGTCAAGTCGCAGGAGGACAAGGTCACGTTCTCCTACGGCGACGAGCAGGGCGAGGCGGACTACCTCGTCATCGCCGCCGGGCGCGGCCCCGACGTGGAGGCGCTCGGCCTCGACGCCGCCGGCGTCAAGCTCGACGACCGCGGCCTCATCGAGGTCGACGGCGCGCTGCGGACCTCCGCCAAGGGCGTCTACGCGATCGGCGACCTCGTGCTCGGCCCGGCCCTCGCGCACAAGGCCTCCGACGAGGGCGTGATCGCCGTCGAGGACGCCGCCGGCCTGGAGACGCACGCGATCGAGTACATCGACATCCCTCGCGCGACGTTCTGCACCCCGAACGTCGGCTCGTTCGGCCTCACCGAGGAGCAGGCGCGCGAGCAGGGCCTCGACGTCGTGATCGGCAAGGTCAACTACGGCGCGGTCGGCGCCGGCACCGTCTACGGCGACCGCTCGGGCGTGATCAAGATCATCGGCGACAAGCAGTACGGCGAGATGGTCGGCGGGCACATCGTCGGCGCCAAGGCGACGGACCTGATCCAGGAGCTCGTCAACGCGAAGGCGCTCGAGGGCGGCTATCCCGAGGTGGCCCGCATCATCCACGGGCACCCGACCCTCGCCGAGGGCGTCATGGAGGCCGCACGGGCCGCCGACGGCTGGCTGATCCACGGTTAGGCCCGGATCCGCCGATTCCCGCGGTGCCTCGCCCATGTGGCCGTTCGCCAGAGTCGATCGGCGGCAATCCAAGTGACCCGCCACGAGGAAACGCCGCCGATCGACTCTGACTCGGCCCACATGGCCGAGTCATCCACGGATGATCGACGGATCCAGGCCCGCCAGTCCCGCTTCTACTACGACTTCGCCTCCCCGGACGCGTACCTCGCGGCCGAGCGGGTGATGCACGTGCTGCCCGAGGTCCCGGAGTGGATCCCGGTGCGGCTCTCCGGGCTGGCCGCCGGCGGGGTGGGCTCGTTCCGCTGCGCCGAGGAGGAGACGATCTACCGCGAGGACATCGAGGCGCGGGCGCGGGCCTATGGCCTGCAGGCGACGCGCTGGCCGGACCCGTTCCCGGGTGACACGGAGTGGGCGCTGCTCGCGGCGACGTACTCGAAGCAGATCGGCCGCGGGGTGGCGTTCTCGCTGGCCGCGTTCCGGCAGGCGTTCGCCGGCGGTCGGGACCTCGGCGTGCAAGACAACGTCCTGATCGCGGCCGCCGCGTGCGAGATGCACCCGACGGCGGTCGTCAAGGGCGCGGGCCTGGGCTCGATCGCCGGCCGGCTCGACGACGCGACGGCCGCGGCAGTGGCGGCGGGCGTGCTCGACGTACCCGCGATCGTGACCGCCGGCGGGCAGGTCTTCCACGGCGACCGGGAGCTGGAGAAGGCCGCGGGCGCGCCCGCATGAAGGCGAACCGCGAGTACGAGCTGCTGGTGCGCCGCGGGAGCCGCGGGCCCGCGTTCATGCGGGGCACCGCGCGGTCCGACCACGTCGAGGTGATCGAGATCGCCACCGGCGAGATCGCGCTGTTCTGGGACACCGTGCCCACGCAGACCGGCCGGCTGGCCCGCGCTCTACGCGCCGATCTGGCGCAGCTGGAGGGGGACGCCTTCCTCGCCAAGTGGCGCCGCTGGCAGAACGCCTAGCCCTCGATCGCCCTCGCCAGCCGGCGCAGGGTGAGGGCGATCACCGGACCGTAGGCCGGCGCCAGCGCCGCCTCCAGCGGCGCCGGCGCGCGCAGGTCGATCGCCACCGTGCAGCCGCTCGCACGCGGCTCCACGCGATGGTCCATCTCGACCACCGCGCCGACGCGCCAGGTCCACGAGCGGGGCGGATCCACGGCGACGATCAGCACCGGCACGGGAACCACGCCGAACAGCCGTGCCGCGCCGGAGTCCCCGGCACGGACCTCACCGTCGCCAAGGCCCCAGGCACCGCGCACGTGGGGCGCCCACACGGGCCATCCACGAGGGCGCGAGAACAGCTCCCACGCCGCGTCCGATGAGCCGTTGGAGTCCTCCGTCCACGTGTGCATTCCCGGCGCGTTCTACCCGGTACTGTGCGGCCCGATGGGGGATGTGACGCAGGCGCAGTCGGGGCGCTCGCTGCCGGAGGCCGAGGTCGCGCGCGAGTGGCTGGAGACGATGATCCTGATCCGCCGCTTCGAGGAGCGTGCGGGCGAGATGTACGCCAAGGCCAAGGTCGGCGGCTTCCTCCACCTGGCGATCGGCGAGGAGGCGACGATCGTCGGCGCGGTGCGCGCGATGCGCAACGAGGACTACCTGATCTCGACCTACCGTTCGCACGGCCACGCGCTGTCACGCGGCTGCCATCCCAACAACGTGATGGCGGAGCTGTTCGGCCGCGAGGACGGCGTCTCGCACGGGCGCGGCGGGTCGATGCACATGTTCGACCTCGAGCGGCGGTTCATGGGCGGGTACGGGATCGTCGGCGGCAACCTCCCGCTGGCCGGCGGCATGGGCCTGGCGTCCGACTACAAGGGCACCGAGGAAGTGACCGTGTGCGTGTTCGGCGATGGGGCCGCCAACCAGGGCACGTTCGGCGAGACGCTCAACCTGGCCGCGCTGTGGCGGCTCCCGATCGTCTTCATGGTCACCAACAACCAGTTCGGGATGGGGACCTCGCTCGAGCGCCACTCGGCGCTGACCGACCTCCACCGCCGCGGCGAGGGCTTCGGCGTGCCCGGCATGCGCTGCGACGGGATGGACGTGGTCGACACCCACCACGTGCTGCGCGAGGCGATCCGGCGCGCCCGCGAGGAGCGTCAGCCCGTGCTCGTCGAGGCCCTCACCTACCGCTTCCGCGGGCACTCGATGGCCGACCCTGAGGAGTACCGCAGCAAGGAGCAGGTCGCGGAGTGGCGCAAGCGCGACCCGGTCAAGACCTTCGCCGACCGACTGGTCGCCGAGGAGTGGCTGGAGGCGGGCGAGCCCGAGCAGATCGACGAGGCGATCGTCACGCGCATCGACGAGGCGGTCGCGTTCGCCGACCGCTCCCCGTTCCCGCCCCCGGAGTCGCTGTACGACTCGATCTACGTGCTCGGCGACCAGGTCAAGGGCTGGTACTCGGTCGACGAGCGCTCCGCCGGCGTGCACCGCGGGGAGCACGAGCGTGAGAGCGCCGCCGCCGAGCGGCGGCCCCGAGGACGCCTCGAAGGCGACAGCGCGGCTGGGAGCCAGGCTTCCAAGGAAGACGTCTGATGGCCGTCATGCGCTACCGCGAGGCGCTCAACCAGGCGCTGCGCGAGGAGATGCAGCGCGACGAGAGCGTGCTGCTGATGGGCGAGGACATCGGCGTCTTCAACGGCGCCTTCAAGGTCACGAACGGGCTGCTCGAGGAGTTCGGCGAGAAGCGCGTGCGCGACACGCCGATCTCCGAGAACACCATCGTCGGCATGGGCGTCGGCGCCGCCATGACCGGCCTGCGGCCCGTGGTCGAGCTGATGACGATCAACTTCTCGCTGCTGGCGATGGACCAGATCGTCAACCACGCCGCCACGATCCACTACATGTTCGGCGGCCAGGTGCGGGTGCCGCTGGTGATCCGGATGCCGCAGGGCGCCGGGCACCAGCTCGGCCCGACGCACTCGCACTCCTTCGAGGCGATCTACGCCCACGTACCCGGGCTGCTCGTCGCCGTGCCCTCCACCCCGGCCGACGCCAAGGGCCTGCTGAAGGCCGCGATCCGCGACGACAACCCGGTCGTGTTCATCGAGCACGAGTACCTCTACGGCCAGCGCGGCGACGTCCCCGACGACGAGGACTTCACGCTCGACTTCGGCCAGGCGGCGATCCGGCGCGAGGGCGAGGACGTCACGATCGTCGGCATCTCACGGATGGCGCTGACCGCGGAGAAGGCGGCCAAGCAGCTCGCCGACGAGCACGAGGTCGAGGCCGAGGTGATCGACCCCCGCACGCTGCGACCACTCGACCTCGACACGATCCTCGACTCGGTGCGCAAGACGAACCGCTGCGTGATCGTCGAGGAGGGCTGGCCGCACGGGGGCGTCGGGGCCAACCTTGCCGCGCTCATCCAGGAGCAGGCGTTCGACCATCTCGACGCGCCGATCGCCCGCGTCACGGGCGCTGATCTGCCGATGCCGTACTCCAAGCCGCTCGAGCAGATCGCCTACCCGCACGAGCCGCAGGTGGTCGAGGCCGTGCTCGCGTTGTTCTCCGACCTCTAGGACCCGGGGTTCCGGCCGATCACTCGGGGGTGGCTGACCGCAGCACACCCGTCGAGGACGACCTCGAGCGCCGCGTCGAGGAACTGCAGGCCGTCGCCGAGCTCGGCCGTCGTGCCCTGCAGTCCGACAACCTGCCCTCCATGCTGCGCACGGCGACCGAGATCGTCGGCGCCACCCTGCGCGCCGACCGAGCGCTGGTGATCGCCGTCGATGAGCACGGCGGCGAGAAGATCGCGGTCGAGACCGGCGCCTGCGAGGCGCCCCGCAGCGAGATGGAGGTGTGGATCGGCGCGCGCGTCGCCTTCGGGCGGCTGTGCGTGCAGAGCGCCTCGCCCGACGGCTTCTCGGTCGCCGACGAGACCTTCCTTCGCTCGGTCTCGCATCTGCTGAGCGCGTGCCTGGACAGCTACAGCAGCGAGGCGGCCACGCGCCGGATGGCGTTGCAGGACCCGCTCACCGGTCTCCCCAACCGCGCGCAGCTGGTCGAGCTGATCACCGCGGCGCTCGGCCGCGCCCGCGCGGGCGGCACGCTCGTGGCGCTCCTGATGGTCGACCTCGACCAGTTCAAGATGATCAACGACTCGCTCGGCCACCAGGCCGGCGACGAGTTGCTGCTCGGCATCGCGCCGCGATTGCGCGACGCGGTCGGCGAGCACGCGACGATCGCTCGGCTCGGCGGCGACGAGTTCGGCGTGCTGTGCGAGCAGCTCGAGTCCGAGGCGGACGCGCTCGACGCCGCGAAGCGCCTCGCCGGGGCCTGGGCCCGGCCGTTCGCGCTCGGCGTCGACGAGGTGTTCGTGTCCGGCTGCGTGGGCGTCGCGGTGTCCGGGTCGCGCGACGCCAACGCGTCGACGATGCTGCGCGAGGCGGACGCCGCCATGTACCGCGCCAAGGAGCAGGGCCGCGGGCGCTTCGAGCTCTTCGACGAGGTGATGCGCGCCCGGGCGCTGGACCGCCTGCGGATGGAGAGCGACCTGCGCCGCGCGCTCGACCAGGACGACCTCGACCTCGCCTACCAGCCCATCTTCGACGTCGACACCGGCCGTCCGGTGGCGGTCGAGGCGCTCCTGCGCTGGAGCCACCCCACCCGCGGCCCGGTCTCGCCCGCCGAGTTCATCCCCGTCGCCGAGGACAGCGGGCTGATCGTGCCGATCGGCCGCTGGGTCCTCCAGCGCGCGTGCGCTCAGGTCGCCGCCTGGCGGCGCCGGCTCCCGGCCGACACGCCGCTGCGGCTGTGCGTGAACCTCTCCGCCCGGCACGTCGCGCGGCCCGAGGTGGTCTCCGACGTCGCGCTCGCCCTGCGGACGTCGGGCCTGCCGGCAGAGTCGCTCGCGCTGGAGATCACGGAGTCGGTGCTGATGGAGGAGGGCGAGGTCGCCCAGGCCGCGCTCGGCGACCTGCGTGAACTGGGCGTCTCCCTCTACCTCGACGACTTCGGGACCGGCTACTCGTCGCTGGGCTACCTGCGCCGGTTCCCACTCGACGCGCTCAAGATCGACCGCTCGTTCGTGGAGGGGATCACCGAGTCGGCCGAGGCGCTCGAGCTGGTCGGCGCGATCATCGCGATGGCCCGCGGGCTGGGGCTCCTGGTCGTCGCCGAGGGCGTCGAGACGTCCGCTCAGCTCGCCCACCTGAAGCGGCTCGGATGCCCGCGCGCCCAGGGCTACCACCTCGCCCTGCCGCTGCCCGCCGAGGCCGCCGCCGCGCTGCTCGTCAAGACGATCGCGCCCGTCCGCGCGACGGTCGCAAGGCCAGCACTCTGACAAAGCGTCGATCGAGAGCGGACTGCATGAGCGGCGAGGCATACGGTGGGTCGCGGATGAGCGCCCGGATCCTGCAGGTGGAGGACAACGACGCCGACGCCCGGCTCACCCGCGAGGCGCTGCGGGAGGGTGGCGACGACGTCCGGCTGTCGACGGTGTCCGACGGCGAGGCCGCCCTCGCCTACCTGCGTCGTGACCCCGGCTACGAGGACGCGCACCGTCCCGACGTCGTGCTGCTCGACCTCAACCTCCCGCGCATGGGCGGGCTCGAGTTGCTCGAGGCGGTGCGGGCGGATCCCGCGCTCGCCCACATCCCGGTGATCGTGCTCAGCTCCTCGACGACCGAGCGCGACGTGCACGCGAGCTACGTCCGTGGCGCCAACGCATTCGTGGTCAAGCCGCAGGACCTCGACGAGTTCATGGACCTGATCGGGGCCATCCGCTCGTTCTGGCTGCAGACCCGCGGCTACCCTCCGCGAGCCATGGCAGAAATCCTGATCGCCGCGGTCCTCGGCGCGCTCGCAGGCGGGCTGCTGGTGCACTACCTTGGCCGGGACCGGCGCGAGCGGCGCTCCAGCCCCAGGCGCCCGGCCTCCAGCGGGCGATCCTCGACTCCCTGCAGGACGGCGTGGTGGTCTACGACGAGGAGGAGCGGATCGTCTTCTTCAACCCCGCCGCCCAGGAGATCCTCGGCGTGACGCGCGACGAGCTCCTGTCCGGGCAGCGCACCTGGGTGCCGCTGGCGGCCGATGCGCGTCCGCTCGCGGAGGAGGAGCGCCCGGTGACGATCACGGCGCGCACCGGCCAGCCGTGCGCGGGTGTCGACGTCGGCCTGCGGCGCGACAGCGGCGCGATCCGCTGGACGACGGTCGCGACGCGGGCGATGCAGGAGACGCCCGGCCAACGGTCGCTACGCCGTCGTCGTGGCGTTCACGGACATCACCGAGCGGCGCGAGGCGCTGGAGGCGCTCGAGCGCTCCAATTCGGAGCTGG
Source organism: uncultured Solirubrobacteraceae bacterium (assembly GCA_963764385.1). Lineage (GTDB taxonomy): Bacteria > Actinomycetota > Thermoleophilia > Solirubrobacterales > Solirubrobacteraceae > DATFQI01. The sequence continues at coordinate 40,532 of CAVXSJ010000017.1, forward strand.
CCCAGTTCGCCTACGTCGCCTCCCACGACTTGTCGAGCCGCTGCGGATGGTCTCCAGCTACCTTCAGCTGCTGCGCCGCCGCTACCGCGGCCAGATCGACGAGGACGCCGACGAGTTCATCGAATTCGCGGTCGAGGGCGCGAACCGCATGCGCGCCCTGATCGAGGACCTGCTCGCCTACTCGCGGGCCGGCCACGGGACCGAGGCGCGCCCGGTCGACTGCGGGCTCGTGATGGCCAACGTGCTGTCGTCGCTGGCCGCCGCGGTGGCCGACGCGCGGGCGCAGGTCCACGTCGGGCCACTACCGACGCTGATAGCCGACCGGATCGCGCTCGTGCAGTTACTCCAGAACCTCGTCGCCAACGCGCTCAAGTTCCGCCGCGCCCCGGGCACGCGGGTATGGGTCACCGCGTGGAAGACAACGCAGGGGATATGCATGGGCAGATCTCGGTCGCCGACGACGGATGACCATCGAGCCCGCCACCGCGACCGCGTGCTCAAGATGTTCCAGCGCCTCCACGACCGCGACAGCTTCGACGGCGCGGGGATCGGTCTGGCCATCTGCCGCAAGATCGTCGAGCGCCAGGGCGGGCGGATCTGGGCCGACGAGCGCGAGGGCGGCGGGACCGTCTTCAGCTTCGCGCTGCCGGCCGTTCCCGCACCTGCTGCGGTGGGCGACGCCGGCGACGCCGAGCGCCGCCCCGTTACGCCCGTGGCCTGAGCCTGAACCCGCCGATCCCCGGCGTCTCGCCCGCCGTGGCCGTTCGCCGGGGGCCGAGCCATCCACGGTGATCGATGGGTCCAGGCTCTGAGCTATCTTCCGGCCATGGCCGACGTCGCGATGCCCCGCCTGTCCGACTCCATGGAGGAGGGCACGATCCTCAAGTGGCTCAAGTCGGACGGGGACGAGGTCAAGCGCGGCGAGGAGCTCGTCGAGATCGAGACCGACAAGGCCAACATGACCTACGAGGCCGACCAGGACGGCGTCCTGAAGATCGTGGCCTCGGAGGGCGACACGCTCCCCGTCGGCGAGACGATCGCGAGCATCGGTGAGGGCAGCGGCGGGGACTCGGGCGGCGAGGAGCCGGAGGCCGAGGCCCAAGAGGAATCCGAGCCCGAAGCCGAACAGGAGTCGGAGCCCGACGAGGCGCAGCCGGCGGCTGAAGAAGAGTCCGAGCCGGAGGCCGAAGAGGCACGGCCCGCCGCCGAGGAAGAGCCGGAGCCGGAGGCCGAAGAGGCACGGCCCGCGGCCGAGGAAGAGTCGGAGCCGGAGGCCGAAGAGGCACGGCCCGAGGCCGAAGAGGAGCCGAGCCGGAGGCCGAGGAAGACTCTGAACCTGCGGCCGAAGAAGAGTCCGAGCCGGAGGCCGAAGAGGCACAGCCCGCGGCCGAGGAAGAGTCGGAGCCCGAGGCCGAAGAGGACGCCGAGCCGGAGGCCGAGGAAGACTCGGAGCCCGCGGCCGAGGAGGAGCCCGAGCCCGAGGCTGAGGCCGGCGAGCCCGAGCCCGACGCGCAGGGCTCCGGCGGCGACAACGGGCGCATCAAGGCGTCGCCGGTCGCCCGGCGGATGGCGCGCGAGATGGGCCTGGAGCTGGCGCGGCTCGAGGGCACCGGCCCCGGTGGCCGGATCGTGAAGGCGGACGTCGAGGCCGCCGCCGAAGGTTCCGGCGACGGAGAGGCCGAGCCCGCGGCTGACGAGCAGTCCGAGGCCGCGGCGGAGGAAGCGCCGAAGGCCGAGGAGCCGAAGGCGGAAGCACCGAAGGCGGAAGAACCGCAGGCCGAGGAGCCGCAGGCCGAGGAGCCGCAGGCCGAGGAGCCGCAGGCCGAGGAGCCGCAGGCCGAGGAGCCGCAGGCCGAGGAGCCCAAGGAGGAGCCCAAGCGCGAGGTGCCCAGCCCGGTCGCGGCCGGCGAGGTCGAGTCGGGCCGTGGCGAGGCCACCACGCAGGAGCTCACGCGCCTCCAGAAGACCGTCGCCCGCCGCATGGCCGAGTCGAAGGCCACCGCGCCCGAGTTCGTCCTCAATATCGACGTCGACATGGAGCAGGCCGTCGAGCTCCGCAAGCAGCTCAAGGTCGCGTCGGGCGAC
>CAVXSJ010000018.1:0-125548 GCA_963764385.1 uncultured Solirubrobacteraceae bacterium
CGCGCCCGACACGAGCACGAAGTGGTTGGCCTCCGGCCCGAGCACGAACACGTTGTTGGCGTGCAGGACGCGCAGCGAGAACACCGGCCCGCGCCGCTCGTAGGCGTCGAGCAGGAGCCCGAGCGGGTTGCGGATCATCGCCCGCGTGCGGCTCATGCTCGGCGTCGTGTCGCCGGGCGGCATCCCCCCGGAGCGGCGCTCGGCCTGGATCTCGTACGCGACCCGCTTGAGCGGGTTGGCCGAGACGGGCGGAGGCGGGGCGACGGCCACGCCCCAACCCTACGGCGTCGTCAGCGGTAGTAGGCGAGCGCGATCTGCTGGAGCAGAATGACCGAGCCGGGCTCGATCTTCGTGAAGCGCAATGACAGATCGAGGTCGGTGACCCGCACCACCTCGGCCTCGGCGTCGATGCGCAGCCCCGCCTGGGCGGCCTCGATCACAACCTCCACCGTGTCGCCCTCCTCGCACGGGGCGTGGCGCACGGGCAACGCGGAGCCCGCCGGCGCTGATGTCGCGCGTGGCGCTCTCGTGGAACTCGCCGTCGGGCATGGTCCGCACCCTGGCGGGCAGCGCGATCGGCGCCCGCGAGAACTGCCGGCGCTGGCCGAGCTGGAACTCGTCGGTGATCGAGACGACGATGTCGTGGCCCGCCACCATCTCGACGATCTCGGCCCGCAGCGCCTGCATGCGGCCGTCCTCGTCGACGATCACGTACGCGGCGCGGCCGACCTCGAGCTCGTCGGGCAGCTTGGACGTGGTGGCCGACAACACGACGCTCGTCCCGCTGAAGCCGATGACGCGGCATCCGAGGATGTCGGTCTTGGCGCCGAGGTCGAGTTCGACGCGTTGGCCCTCGGAGAGGACTGTCCCGGTCTGGGTGGCCATCCCTACGGATATCGGCCGTTCCCGCCCACGGTTGATAGCGGCGGGCGGGCGCGACCGGTTTCAGAGCCGGTCGCGCCACCGCACCGCGGCCGAGGCGAGGGCGCCCAGCGCCGCCGCCAGGGCGACGCGATCGCCCGTGGAGCGGGCCCGCCCGAGGGATTTCAGCGCCGAGGCGAGGACGGCCGGTCCGGACGGGCCGCCGGCGCGCAGCTCGGCCAGCTCGCCGGGGGTCAGCCGGCGCTGCTCGCCGCACACCAGCGCCGCCAGCTCGCGCGCACGCCGCTCGGCCTCGGCCGCGCGGGCCTCCGCCTCCCGGGTCGCCGCCCAGGCGGCGGTGGTCCCGGAGCTGGACAGCTCCGCGCGCGCCGCCGCCTCGAGCCGCTTCGCCGCCTCGGCGCGCGCCTCCGCCTCGACGGCACGCGTCTCCGCGGCGCGCCCGGCACGGCGCGCCTCGTAGGCATCGTGGGCCGCGGCCTCGGCCTGGTCCTCGGACGCACGCACGCGAGCCTCCGACTCGGCGGCCAGCAGCTCGACGCGTTCCAGCGACAGCTCGCGGGTCTCCTGGGCGGTCGACCGCGTGCGCTCGCGCGCCCGGCGGGCCCGCCCGGCCTGCTCGCTTGCCCGCCGCGCACGGCGGCGCGCGTCGTTGACCTTGTCCTCGGCACGCTCGGCGCGGCGCTCCGCGGCCGCCAGCCTCCGCTCCAGGGCGGCGGCGTGCGACTCGGCGAGCCGCGCCCGCTCTTCGGCGGCCAGCAGCTCGTCGGCAACCGCGCGCGGGATGTGATCCCGCGCCCCCGCTGCGCCACCGTCGGACGCGCCTCGCCGGGCAGGCGGCGGCGCGGGCCGGGGCGATGCGGCTCGAGGCCGGCGGCACGCACGGCGGCATCGAAGCTGCCGTCGAACGGACGCTTGGCGGCGTTCGTGGAGGGCCAGACCCCCTCGCGGTACCGCTCCGCGCGCCATTCCTGGGCACGCCAGCGGGCCAGCGAAGGGTTCCAGTCGGCCGAGCACGGCGGCTCGCCGTACCGGTCGTTCCACTCGCGGATCTTCGTGATGATGAGTTCGCGGGTCCAGCGCGTCACACGACGCCCCTCGCCCGCGTGGTGCGCGGACGAGGTCATCGAGTGAGCTCCGTCCGCTAGCTGCCGCGCGGGTCGAGGTTGGCGATCATCGCCTGCACGCCCGACGGCCGCCCCATGGGGGCGGTCTTCGTCTGGAACGCGATCAGGTAGGCGACGGTCATGCCGCAATCCAAGGTACCGGACGATCCGGGATCCGTCCAATTCGGCGCCGGGCGGTCTCGCGAACCGGGTTCGAACCCGATTCGCGGGTCCCCCGGCGAACGTCAACGGCGGCTGGGTAGGGGAGCGAGGGTGCCGCCCGCTCGGCGAGGGTGGGCCGCATTTTGGGGGTGCTATCCGGCCCGGATCCAGCCCAGGCGGGGGCGTGGGCCCTTTATCACGTGCATGGAGCCCCCCACCCAGCGGCAGTTCAAGACGCCGGCGCTCAAGCCACTCACCAAGCGCGCCAGCCGGACGAGGTCACTCCTCGACCGAAGCGGTGAACCACGTGCTGCGAAGCCCCAGCAACCGCCGGATCTCGCCACCGCTCGCCGGCACCGTCGTGTCCGAGCCCACGACGTCGACGGTCAGCACGCGGCCCGTCGGGGTCGTGGAGGTCACCTTCAGGTCCTCGAGGTCGCCGTGCAGCGTCGACTCCAGCTTGCGCTCCGCCACCGAGTCCTTGAACGTGACGGTCCAGGTGTGCACCGGCGAGAGCGAGTCGTAGGGATCGTCGACCGAGCGCAGGTACGGGATCGGGAGGCCGCCGAAGCCCTCCTCGTTGGCCGCCGTGCGCCCGCCTGAGGTCGAGTGGAAGAACGTCTGGGCGATCTCGACGCCGTACCGGACGGCCAAGGCCCGCGTCGCGCGGACCGCCGCGACGGCGGGCGCGAGCTCGCCGGCGACGCCCCGGTAGACCTGCGAGCGCGTGTCTGGATAGACGTCGAAGCGCTCGGCCGGGCGGCGGCTGCGCAGCGCGTAGGAGCGCGCCACCACGGCCTGGGCCTTGAGCGCCTCGGCCGGCCACGAGGCCGGCATCTCGGCGGCGACGACGCCCTGGAGGTAGAGCTCGAGCGACGCGTCGTTGACGACCAGCGTGGCGCCGCCGTCGCGGTGCAGGCGCATCGCGCCCCGGTAGCTGCCGCCGTTCACGCCGTTGATGGCCACGCCGCGGACGCACACGCTGCTCCCGCCGGTCACCCGCACCGGGCCGCGCACCCGCGCCCGCGTGCGGCGGTTCGCTCGCGTCGACGACCCGGAACCCGTCCGCGCGCCACGGGGAGAAGCGGTACACGCGGGTATCGCGCAGCCGGACCCGCCGGCCGCGCGCGTCGCGCAGCAGGGTGGCGCCGCACAGCTTCGGCACGCGCGTGCGCCGCAGCAGCACGCGGATCCGCGCGGGGGCGACCTGGCCGACGCTCGTGCCGGTGTAGTAGTGGCCGAGGATGAAGCGGAAGTCGCGGCCCTCGTTGAGCGCGTAGCCGTAGGCGCCGTACTGGGACATGCCGACGCCGTGGCCCCAGCCGCGCCCCTTGATCACGAGGTCGGCACGCGCCGAGGCGGCGGGCACCAGCACGGCGAGGAGGGCGATGGCGAACAGGCTGCGCACGGTGCCCTCAACCCGGGCGGACCCGCTCGGGTTGCGGTCGCGGCGTCATGAAGGCGAGCGCGGTCGTCAGCCCGGCGTCGGGCCGCACGGTCGCGATCCGCCGCCCCGGCTGGACCGCGTCGCGCGGCGCGCCGACCAGCGGGCCGAGCCCGTCGAGGTCCTCGACCACCACCACGAGGCCCCATAGCGACGCGGCCACACCCGCGCGCTCCACCACCTCGAGGATGCACTCGCCGAAGCGCAGGAACGCCATCGGCTCACTGGACCCGCCGCAGCTCCATCCCGGCGGCCTCCAGCGCGCCCACGGTCCGCACCAGCGAGTCCGTCACCGCCACGACGTGATCGACGACCACCGCGCCGTTCGGATGCGTCGGTTGTCGGCTCTCCCCCGCCATACGGGGCTCATCCGACAACCGATGCAGCGGGAGCCCGTCGGGGCGGTCGGCGAGCGGCGTGAGGCGAGCTCCGGGGCGCCCGGGACGAACCGGATGCCGCCGACCACGAACGCGCTCGTATCGAAGCCGAGGCGCTCCCATGGCTCGGCCGGCTCGGGGACCGAGATGTGGCGAGCGCGGACCGGCACGTCCGCCATCATGACCGCCATCGGCCCGCCCACCCCCATCCCCGAGCGCACGGCGCCACCGCCCGGCGCGCCGCCGCCCGCCGGGTCCGAGCCGCGCCGCCGGCGCGGCTCGGCCGCGTCGTGGATCGGGGCCGGGATCTCGCTGCTCGCGGTGGCCGGCGTCGTGTGGTGGGCGATCCACCAGGACGCGCCGCGGCTGCCGCAGGACGCGGGCGAGTGGCTCGCCGTGCTCGGCGCGATGCTCCTGTACGGGGTCGCCACGTTCGTCCGCGGGGAGCGCTGGCAGCGGCTGCTCGAGGACGAGGGCGCAACCCCCACCCGCGCGGACACCCAGGCGCTGAACATCGTCGGCTACATGGGCAACAACCTGCTGCCCGCCCGCGCCGGCGACGCGATCCGCGTGGTGCTGATGGCGCCCCGCGCCGGCGCCAGCATGCGCACCGTCGTCGGCACCCTGCTGGCCGAGCGGCTGCTCGACATCGGCCTCCTGCTGGTGATCTTCGTCGTGGTCGGCTACGGCCTGCTCGGCGAGGTCGGCGGCGACAAGGTGGAGATCGTGCTGCTGGCCGCCGCCGGGGTCGCGGTCGCCGCGGTCGCCGCCTACCTGGTGGTGCGCCGCAGCGAGAAGGTCATGGGCTTCATCACGCCGATCGCCTCCGCCACCCTCGGGCTCCGCCGCGCCAACCACGGGCTGCCGCTGCTCGGCATCACGATGGTCATCTGGACGCTCGAGGCGTCCGTGTGGGTGGCCACCGGCGCCGCCGTCGGCTTCGGCATGACGCCGATCGAGGGCCTCTACATCGTCGCGCTGTCCAGCATCTTCGCGATGATCCCCTCCGGGCCCGCGTACGCAGGAACCCAGGATGCCGCCGCCATCATCGGGATCAAGGCGCTCGGGGGGACGAGCGCGCAGGCCGTCGCCTACGTCGTGATGCTCCGCTTCGTGATCGTCGTGCCCATCACCATCGCCGGACTGGTGCTGTTGATGTCCCGCTACGGCGGGCTCGGCAAGCTCCGCACCGCCCGTGGCTGACACCACGCTCTCCCCTCCCTCCCGCCGCATCGCGCCGTTGCGCGCGCTGCGCGAGCGCCCCCGCGGCGAGCTGATCGCCTGGGGCGTGCTGCTCGCGCTCGCGCTGGCGGTGCGGCTCTGGGACCTCGGGGACCGCCCGTTCCACCACGACGAGAGCCAGGACGCCTACTTCTCGTGGCTGTTCCGCGACACGGGCGACTACGAGTACGACCCGCTGCTGCACGGGCCGCTGCGCTTCTACCTCACGGCGGCCGCGTACCTCGTGTTCGGCGACTCGGACTTCACCGCCCGCCTGGCGCCCGCGCTGATGGGCACCGTCATGGTCGGCTTCCCCTACCTGCTGCGCAACCAGCTGGGCCGCGTGGGGGCGTTCGCGGCCGGCGCGCTGCTCGCCTTCGGCCCGTCCTACCTGTACTTCTCGCGCTTCGCCCGCGAGGACATCTACATCGCGTGCGTGACGCTGGCGATGCTGGTGGTGGTCTTCCGCTTCTTCGACCGCCCGCGCCGCCATCACCCCGCCGCGTTCGGCGCCCTGCTGGCGTTGAGCTTCGCGATCAAGGAGACGACGTTCATCACCGTCTTCGTGGCCGGCTCGTTCTTCCTCGTGGCGATCGCGTGGGAGTGGCGCGCGGCCGGCTCGCTGCGCGAGGCGCCGATCGTGCGCACGCTGCTCGGCATCCGCTGGGACGACTGGGCGTGGGGCGTGATCGTGTTCCTGGGCCTCTACACGGCGCTGTTCACAACCTTCTTCATCCACCCCAGCGGCGTCTACGGGCTCTACACCGGGCTGGACTACTGGCTCGGCCAGCACGAGGTCGGCCGCGGCGGGGAGCCGGCGTACTTCTACTCGGTGCTGCTGTTCGCCGACGAGTGGCCCGTGCTGCTGCTCGGCGCGGTCGGCGCGGTGATGGCGTTCCGCCGCCCCACGCTGCTGCGGCTGTTCCTCGTATGGGCGTTCGTGCTGTCGCTGGCCGTGTACTCGTGGGCGGGCGAGAAGTTCGCCTGGCTGGTGCTGCACCCGCTGCTGCCGCTGATCCTGCTCGCCGGCACGGGCCTGCAGGCGATCTGGGGCGCCCGCGGGCGCAAGCTCGGCAGGGTGGCGGTGGCGGTCACCGCGCTCGCGCTCTCCTACAGCGTCTACGCGTCGTTCCTCGCCAACGCCGTCAACCGGGCCGACCCGCGCGAGTTCCTCGTCTCCACGCAGTCCTCGGAGGAGGTCGCCCGCACCGCGCGCGAGGTGCTCGACCTCGCGGACCGGCGGGGAGGGCAGTTGAAGGTCACGATCGACTCCGCCGAGGGCGCGACGTTCCCGTGGGCGTGGTACTTCCGCCACCTCGACGTCGGCTACATCGACCTCAGCACGGCGGGCGCGCCGCCGCCCGAGAGCGACGTGACCATCCTCACCCAGACCAGCCAGACCCGGCTGCAGCAGAGCCTGATCGGCTACGACGGCCGCCAGATCCCGTTCCGGGTGTGGTGGGTGCGCGACTACGGCGCCATGAGCCCCGGCAACTGGGCGCGCTGGTTCGTCACGCGCAAGGCGTGGAACCCCACCGGGGGCATGCCGGAGTGGGTCTACATCCGCCGCGCCGCCGTCCCTCCGCCCGGCTAGCGCACCTTCCACACCGTGGTGCCGTCGCGATCGAACACGCGGCGGCCGAGGGCGTCCCACTTGGCCAGGCCGGCGTCGCCGTAGTCGGTGCGCTCGATCGGGCCCACGACGACGTAGTCGACCCCGTAGGAGGCCAGCAGCCGGCGCGCAGTCACGGCGTCGGTGGTCGTGTACATCGTGCGGACGTCGGCCTCGCGGGTCCCGGGATCGTGCGCCCACTGGGCCTCGTGCCCGGCCCAGCCGAGCACGGCGGCGCGGCCGGTGAACGTCGAGATGCGCGCGTGGCCGAAGCCCGAGTAGTCGGGGCCGACCGCCTCGAGCATGACCGCGGTCTCGGGGGTGTTGGCCCGCAGCCAGGCGATCGCCTCGACGTCCCCGACGGCGCTCGCGCGCAGCCATCCCAGGCCGTCGAGCGTCGGCGTGCGGGAGAACCCCTCGCGCCGCGCGTAGTTGCCGGCGTAGGGGAACACGAGGCCGAGCAGGATCAGCACCGCGCCGACCGTCGCCCACCCGGCCCACGCCCGCCGCGGCAGCCAGCGCCCCGCCCACGGCAGCGCGCAGGCGGCGGCGATGGCGAGCAGCACGTAGGCCTGATAGCCGAGCTTGAAGACCGTGTTCATCCGGTACAGCTCGCTCCCGTCGAACTCGTCGCGCACGTAGATGAGCTCGGGAAGGAGCAGGCAGCCGGCGGCGCCCGCGATCAGCAGCCACAGGAAGCGCTCGGCGGGCTCCAGGCGCGGCGCGAGCATGGCGTGCAGCGCGACGGCGACGGCGGCGAGCAGCGCCGCCACGCCCGCGAGGTCCAGCGGCGCCAGCAGCGAGAGCACGAACGCGCTCCCGACCGCGCCCCAGATCGCGAGGCGCAGCGGACGCTCCGCGGCCAGCACGCGGCTCGCGTAGGCGGCCAGCACCGCCCACGCCACGACCGCGTAGATCAGCGCCTGGTCGCCCATCCAGCGCAGGAACGAGTCGCGCTCGCTCACGATCCCGATCCCGCGCGCCGACGGATCGAAGTCCAGCCAGAACGGCAGCGTCAGCACGATCCCGGCCAGGATCACGAGCACCGTCCACACGACGCCGTACGCGCGCCGCCCCGCGGAGGCCGGATCGCGCATCCACACGACCACCGCCGCCACCAGCAGCCCCGCCACGACCGGATACGACCATGAGTTGATCGCGTACAGGGCGCCGATCGTCAAACCCGCGGCCAGCGCCTCGGCGACCGAGCGCCACGCGACGTCGCCGCGCGGCCCGTGCAGCGCCACCTGCAGCGCGAACGCGAGCGCCAGCAGCGTGAACGGGATCGCCAGCACGTGCGCGTGCAGATCGCCGAGGAGGAACGAGAACGACGGGATCTCGTTGATCGTGTCCTCGATCACGCGCGAGACCCCGAACCAGTCGTAGTCGCCCGGCGGGTTCTTCGCGTCCAGCCACTCGCGCGCGCCCGCCAGGTTGCCGAGCACCAGGCACAGCCCGACCGCCGCAAGGCCGACGCTGACCGGGCCGCCCATGGAGCGCACCCCGGTCGCCGCCCACAGCGTCCCCGCCAGGGTGAAGACGGCGGACGCCGACAGCGCGAACAGCGCGGCGACCGCGAGGTTGTAGCCGTGGGTCGGCTCCATCCCGAGCGCGTGGGCGGGCGTGGCCAGGAGCAGGTGCCCGAGGTAGTAGTAGTTGAGCGTCTCCCCCGACATCCAGGGGTCGTGCGGGGGGAAGCTCGCCGACGCCTGGATGGCGTTCATCAGCGCCATGTCCATCGGCTTCTCGGTGTTCCACACGTCGGGCGCGAAGGCGACGAGCACGACCATCGCCCCGAACGCCACCGCGAACACGGCCTCGGAGCCGAGCCACAAACGCCACCGCACCGGGCCCTCCGCCGGCAGCGCCCGCGCGGCCAGGCGCGACCGCCGCCGCCGGACGAGCACGCCGCCCTCCTCCGGCGCGCTCCCCAGGCGCCGCCGCAGCCTCCGCAGGCGCAGCGCCGCCAAGACGCCCGCCACCGCCACCACCGCGAACGCGCCCGCAATCGTCCCGGGCCCGTAGGGCGCGACGCCGAGGCTGGCGGCCATCCACGCCAGCCAGCCGACCAACAGCACGCCGAGCACCTTGGCCAGGCCCAACCCCGCTCCGGGCAGGCGCCCGAGCACGAGCGCGGCCAGCGGCGCGGCGGCCAGCCCGGCCGCCTCCACCAGCGCGAAGAAGCCGAGCGCGTCGAGCATCCCTGACGGCGCAGCCTAGCCCCCGCCCCGGAGGGCCTCGCCCGGATCCACCGATCCCCACGGCGCCTCGCCGCCGTGGCCGTTCGCCAGAGCCGATCGGCCGAGAACCCAGGTGGCCCACCACATGAGATCGCGGCCGATCGCCTCTGACTCGGCCCACGACGCCGATGCATCCGCGGGTCATCGATGGATCCAGGCGTAGGCTGACGCGATGAGCACCTACTCGCGTGTCGCCGACCTGCCGCTGGAGATCGAGGGGTACTCGCTGGAGCGCCGGTCGCGCGCCGTGTCGAGCGGGTTCGAGCGGGTCACGACCGTGATCCGCCTGCACGGCGGGGGCGAGGAGGGGCTCGGCGAGGACGTCACCTACGACGCCGACCTGCAGACCGCCCAGCAGGAGCACGGCCCCACGCTGCCGCTCGCCGGCACGTGGACGTTCGACTCCTTCTCCCAGATGCTCGGCGAGCTGGACACGTTCCCGGCCGGGCCGACCGACCGCGAGGTCTACCGCAACTACCGCCGCTGGGGCTTCGAGAGTGCGGCGCTCGACCTCGCGCTGCGCCAGGCCGGCCGCTCGCTGGCGGACGCCGTCGGGCGCGAGCCCGGCCCGATCACGTTCGTGGTGTCCTCGCGGATGGGCGAGCCGCCCACCATCGCGCCCGTCACCCGCCGCCTCGCCGTCTACCCCGACCTGCGCTTCAAGCTCGACGGCACGCCCGACTGGACCGATGACCTGATCGACGAGCTGGTGGCGCTCGGCGCCGTCGACTCGATCGACTTCAAGGGCGCTTACAAGGGCACGATCGTCGACACGCCGACCTCCCCGGTCTTCTACGCGCGGATCGCCGAGGCGTTCCCCGACGCGTGGCTGGAGGACCCCGACCTCGACGAGGAGCCCGCCCGCGAGGCGCTGCGCCCCTACGAGGACCGCATCACGTGGGACGCGCCGATCCACTCGATCGACGACATCCTCAACGCGCCGGTGCTCCCGCGCACGGTCAACCTGAAGCCGTCGCGGTTCGGGAGCCTGCGCGCGCTGTTCGACGCCTACGACTTCTGCGAGGAGCGCGGGATGGGCGCCTACGGCGGCGGCCAGTACGAGCTCGGCGTGGGCCGCGACCAGATCCAGTACCTGGCCGCCCTGTTCCACGCCGACGGCCCCAACGACATCGCCCCGGGGGGCTACGACGCGCTCGACCCGGAGCCCGGCCTGCCCGCCAGCCCGCTCGAGCCGGAGATCGATGCCACCGGGTTCCGCCGGCGGACGTAGAATCAGTTTCATGCCTCCGAAGCAGCGTCAGATCCGAATGGAGTCCAAGTCCGCGCTTGCGGCGATGCAGAAGCTCGAGACGCGGAGCGACGAGGAGCTGGAGGCCGAGACCCGCTACCGCGCGGCGGCCCAGGCGCTGCTCGGGGCCCGCGCCGCGGAGCGGATGGACGCCAAGCGCTCGCGCGAGCACTTCCGCGCCGCGATCGCCTCGGCGCGCCCGCAGGAGCGCCTGCAGCTGCGGCGGATGGCCGAGGCGTCGCTGGCGCTCGCCGAGCGCCGCGCCGGGGACCTCAAGGTGGCCGCCGAGAAGCTCGGCCAGACGCCGCCCAGCAACCGCCAGCTGCTGCTCCTGCGCTTCATGGGCATCATCGCCCCGCCCCCGGGCGCCAGCCCGTTCCTGCGCATCCGCGGCGTGCTCCTCGTGATCCTGCTGATCGTGGCCGTGCTCGCGCTCGGCTGGGGGCTCGTGCAGCTCGTGGCGCTGCCGTTCGGCGGCCTGGACCCGGCGATCAGCGTGTTCTGGGCCTTCCTGCTCGTGCTCGTCGTGCTCGCGGTGATGTTCTTCGTCGGCCGTCGCCGGCAGAAGACGGCACGGGCGAAGGCGGCCGAGCAGCGCGCCACCGCGGCGGCCGGCACGGGTCGCGCCGCTCGCCGCTCCGGCGGCGGCTGATCGGCCTCACAGCCACGGGCCCGGCGCCGTTGTAGGAGGCATGGAAGCCCTTCCCCCGTTCTGGAGCCTGGTCGAGGCCCACGGCGACGAGCTGCTCGCGCACGCCCGCCGCATGGCCGGCCCCGACCATGCCGAGGACGTGCTGCAGGACGCGTTCCTGCGCGCGTTGCGCGCCTACCCCCGGCTCCGCCACGCCGACCATCTGCGCGCGTGGCTGTACCGCGTCACCACCACGGCGGCGATCGACGCCCACCGCTCGCGACCCCGCGAGCACCCGGTCGCCGACCCGCCCGCCGTGGGCGTCGAGGACGACTACTCCGACGCCGGCGCCTTCGAGGCGCTGATCTCCCCACTTCCCGAGACCGCCCGCGAGCCGCTGCGCCTGCGCTTCGTCGACGACCTCGACTACGACCGCATCGCCCATCAGCTCGGCATCTCCCAGGCCGCCGCCCGCCAGCGGGTCTCGACCGCCGTCCGCACCCTCCGAGAGAGGCACGCCGCATGACTCCCCTGTCCACATCCCTGCTGGAGGCCGTCGCCTCCGCCGCCGTCCGCGAAGGCCTTGCCGACGCCATCTTCACCCGTCTGAACACCCCGATCGGCCGTCTGCTGGTGGTCCAGGGCCCGCGCGGCATCGTCCGCATCGGCTTCGAGGAGCAGGCCGAGGACTTGCTGCTGGCCGAGGTGGCCGGCAGCCTCGGCCCGCGCGTGATCGGCTCCGACCGCGAGCTGGCCGTCACCCGCGACACCATCTCCGCCTACCTGGAGGGCGAGGGCGACACGCTCGAGCTCCCGGTCGACCTGGAGCTCGTCCACCAGCCGTTCCGCCGGCAGGTGCTCGAGACGCTGCACGACTCGGTGGGCCGCGGCGAGGTCGTGACCTACGGCGGGCTGGCCGAGCGCTCCGGGCGTCCCAAGGCCCACCGGGCCGCCGCGACGGCCTGCGCGCGCAACCCCGTCCCGCTCGTCGTGCCGTGCCACCGGGTGCTGCCCGGAAGCGGCGGGATCGGCAACTACGCGGGCGGAGCGGAGCGCAAGCTGGCCTTGCTGCAGCTCGAGGGACACCCGTTTCGCCTGCCAGGCGACGTTACTCGACCTTGATGGAGCGGATGACCACGGGCTCGGCAGGCTCGTCGTTGGCGACCGTCGGCACGGCGGCGATCTTGTCGATGACCTCCTGGCCCTTGGTCACCTGCCCCAGCAGCGCGTAGTCCGGCGGCAGCTCCTGCGCGTCCTCGGCGGTCACCACGAAGAACTGGCTGCCCGACGTGCCCGGCCGCTCGAGCTCGGTCTTGGCCATGGCGACCATGCCCTTCGTGTAGGTCAGGTCGGCCGGCGGCGCCTCGACCACCGAGTAGCCGGGGCCGCCGTTGCCGGTGCCGGTCGGGTCGCCGCCCTGGATCACGAAGCTGGGGATGATGCGGTGGAACGTCAGCCCGTCGAAGAAGCCCTTGTCGGCGAGGTACTTGAACGACCCGCCGGTGCGCGGCGCGCGCTTGGCGTCGAGCGTGATGTCGAACTCGCCGCAGCTCGTGACCACCTTCGCCACGTAGGTCTTGCTCGCCGAGAGCTTCTCCTTGGGCTTCGGGAGGTCGGTGCCCTCCTTGGGCTTGGGCGCGTCGACCCGCTCGCAGCCCGCCGCCTCGGCCGGTGAGGGCGGCGGCGTCGAGGTCGGCGTCGCGGATGCCTTCTCCTCGCCGGAGCCGCCGCACCCTGACATGACGAGCGCCACGAGGAGCGCCGCGACGAGCAGGGGAAGCCGGGACATTGGGCGGCGATGATAGACAGGCGAGGTGAAGCTCAGTCCCAAGTTCGGGCGCTACGACCAGGTGCTGCTGGACCTCGACGGCTGCGTATGGCTCGGCGACGAGGCGATCGACGGCGCCCCGGAGGCGGTCGCGGCGCTGCGCGAGGCGGGCAAGGCGGTCGCGTTCCTCACCAACGACGTGCGCCACGCCCCCGAGGAGTTCGTCCGCAAGCTGTGGCGCCTCGGCATCCAGGCGGCGCTCAGCGAGGTCGTGACCGTGGGCGCCGCCGTGCAGTACACGCTCGCCGAGCGCGGCGGCGGCGCCGCGTTCGTGGTCGGCTCGCAGGCGCTCGTCGACCACGTGGCCGAGGCCGGGCTGCGGATCGTCAACCGCACCGAGTTCGCCACCCGCGCGGACGTGGTGGTGGTCGGCGGCCACGAGGACTTCGGATTCGAGGAGCTCAAGGTCGCCACCCAGGCCGTGCTGCGCGGCGCCGAGCTGATCGGCGCCACCCGCGACGCCACGTTCCCGATGCCCGACGGCCCGTGGCCGGGCACCGGTGCCGTGCTGGCGGCGATCGAGACCGCCGCCGGCCGCTCCGCCGACCGTGTGATCGGCAAGCCGGAGCCGCCGATGTACGCGACGGCGCGCGACCGCCTCGGCGAGGGCCGCTGCCTGGCGGTCGGCGACCGGCTCGAGGTCGACGTGGCGGGAGCGCGTCACGCCGGCATGGACTCCGCGCTGGTGCTCACCGGGTCGACGTCACGCGCCCAGGCGTCCGCCGCGGACCCGCGTCCCACCTACGTCGCCGATTCGCTGGGAGCGTTAGTGCTGGGATGAGTGCCGCGATGGACCGCGACCTCTGCCTGATCGTCAACCCCACCGCCGGCGCCGGCCGCGCCGCGCGGCTGCTCGCCGACGTCGAGGCCGAGCTGCGCTCGCTCGGCCTGCGCTTCCGCGTCGAGCGCACCACCTCGATGGACCACGCCCGCGAGCTCTCCCGAGCGGCGGCCGAGGCGGGCGAGACGGTCGCCGCGATGGGGGGCGACGGGCTCACCGGGGCGGTGGCGGGCGAGCTGCGCGACGGCGCCGGCGTGCTGGCGGTGCTCCCCGGCGGGCGGGGCAACGACTTCGCGCGCAAGCTGGGGATCACGTCCGATCCGGTGGCGGCCTGCGCGCACATCGCCGGCGGGGTGGAGCGGCAGGTCGACCTGGCCGACGTCGACGGCAAGGCGTACCTGGGCATCCTCAGCGCCGGGCTTGACTCCGACGCCAACGCGCTCGCGAACTCCACGAAGCTCAAGCTCGGCACCGCCGTCTACGCCTACGGCGCGCTGCGCGCCCTCGCCGCCTGGAAGCCCGCGCGCTGGACGGTGAACGTGGACGGCGAGGCCCACGCGTTCACCGGGTACTCCGTCGCCGTGGCCAACTCGGGCGTCTACGGCAGCGGCATGTACCTCGTCCCCCACGCCGAGCTCGACGACGGCCTGCTCGACGTCGTGCTCTCCGAGGACATTCCCAAGCGCCGCTACCTCGCCAACGTGCCGAAGGTGTTCAAGGGCAGCCACGTCGACGAGCCCGGTCTGCACTTCCTGCGCGGGCGCACCGTGACCTTCGAGGCCGACCGGCCGTTCGCGGCGTACGCCGACGGCGACCCGATCGCCGACCTGCCGGTCGCCGTCCGCGTCCTTCCCGGCACGCTGCGCGTGCTGGCGCCGTGATGCGGCTCGCGGCCGGGCTGGCGGCGGCCCGCGCGGTCGGCGGTCTGGCGCGCGCCACCGGGCGCGGCGGCGGGACCTCGCTGCCCGGCAAGGTGCTGACCCGGATGGAGCCGCACGCCATCGAGCGGCTCGCGCGCCGGCTGCCGCGCGGCAGCGTGGTGATCTCGGCCACCAACGGCAAGACGACGACCGCGGCGATGGTCTCCGCGGTGCTCGAGCGCACCGGCGCCCGGCTGGTGCACAACCGCGCGGGCGCCAACATGGTCGGCGGGGTGGCCAGCGCGCTGGCGGCGGCCGCGCGCCACGGCGGGCGGACCGTCGACGGCGACCTCGGCCTGTTCGAGGTCGACGAGTTCTGGCTCGCGCCCGTCGTCGAGGAGCTCGAGCCGCGCGCGCTGCTGCTGTCCAACCTGTTCCGCGACCAGCTCGACCGCTACGGCGAGCTCGACACGATCGCCGACCGCTGGGCCGAGCTGGTGGCCCGCCGCGCCGGCCGCTCGCAGCTCGTGCTCAACGCCGACGACCCGCTGGTCGCCGACCTGGGCCGTGCCACCGGCGCCCTGTACTTCGGCGTCGACGATCAGTCGCTGGCGCTGCCCGAGCTCCAGCACGCCTCGGACTCCAAGCACTGCCGCCGGTGCGGGCACGCGTACGTGTACGAGATCGTCTACCTCGCCCACCTCGGCCGCTACCACTGCCCCAACTGCGGCCAGCGCCGCCCCGAGCCACAGGTGCTGGCCCGCGACGTCGAGCTGCGCGGGATCCGCAGCGCCGCGTTCACGCTCGTCGCCGACGGCGCCGAGCACCGCGTCGAGCTACCGCTCCCCGGCCTCTACAACGTCTACAACGCGCTCGGCGCCGCCGCGCTGTGCCTGGCGCTGGAGGTGCCGGCGGCCGAGATCGCGGCCTCGCTGGGCACCGTCGCGCCCGCGTTCGGGCGGGCGGAGACGATCGAGCTCGGCGGGCGCCCGACGTCGATCCTCCTGGTCAAGAACCCCGCCGGGGCCAACGAGGTCCTGCGGACGCTGACGCTCGAGGGCCAGGACCTCGACGTGTTCGGCGTGCTCAACGACCGCACCGCCGACGGGCGCGACGTCTCGTGGGTGTGGGACGCCGACTGGGAGGTGCTCGCCCCCCGCCTGCGGCGCATGACCTGCTCGGGCACGCGGGCCGCGGAGCTGGCGCTGCGGATGAAGTACGCCGGCGTCGACCCCGGGCGGCTGCGCGTCGTCGAGGGGCTGGAGGCGGGCCTGGACGCGGCGCTGGCCGACGGCGAAGGACCGTTGTACGCGCTGCCCACCTACACGGCGCTGCTGGAGCTCCGCGAGCTGCTCGCCCGGCGCGGCCAGGCGAAGGAGTACTGGCGATGAGCGTGTTGGCCAAGGTGGTCTGGCACGACGTCGAGTGCGGCGCCTACACCGCCGATCTCTCGCTGTGGCTGCGGCTCGCCCGCGCGCAGGACGGGCCGGTGCTCGACGTCGGCGCGGGCACGGGGCGCGTCGCGCTGCGGCTCGCAGCGGCGGGCCACGCCGTCACGGCGCTCGACCGCGACGGGGAGCTGCTGGCCGTGCTCGCCGAGCGCGCCGCGGCGGACGGACTGCAGGTGGAGACGGTGCTCGAGGACGCCGCCGACTTCGCGCTCCCGCGCCGCTTCGCGCTGATCGCGGTGCCGATGCAGACGCTGCAACTGCTCCCGGGGCCGGCGGCGCGGGCGGGGTTCTTCGCGAGCGCGGCGGCCGCCTTGGCGCCCGGCGGGCTGGTGGCGATCGCCATCGCCGACGCGTTGGAGGCCTTCGACGAGCGCGCCGCGCTCCCCGATCCCGACCTCGCCGAGCTCGACGGGCTGCGGTACGTCTCCCAGCCGGTGGCGGTGCGGGAGCGCCCCGGCGGCGTCCAGATCGAGCGGATCCGCCAGATCGTCGCCCCCGGCGGGCACCGGGCCAGCGAGGACGACGTCATCGTCCTCAACAGCCTCGACGCCGGGGGGATCGCCGCCGAGGCCGCCCCGCTCGGGCTGGGCGCCGAGGAGCCGCTGGAGATCGCGCCGACCGACGAGCACGTCGGCTCCACGGTGGTGCTGCTCCGTGGCTAACCCCGAATCCGCCGATTCCCGCGGTGCCTCGACGGATGATCGACGGACCCGGGGTCGGCTTCGCGTCTGCGCGCTGTACCCGGACCTGATGAACATCTACGCCGACCGCGGCAACCTGCTCCTGCTCGAACGACGCTGCGCGTGGCGGGGGCTGGGCTTCGAGCTGACCGGCGTGGGGCTCGGCGAGGCCGTCGACCCCGACGCCCACGACCTCTTCTACCTCGGCGGCGGCCAGGACCGCGACCAGGCGCTGTGCGCGCAGGACCTGGCCACGGTCAAGCGTGACGCGCTGCACGCCGCGGCCGCTCGCGGCGCGGTCCTGTTCGGCGTGTGCGGCGGCTTCCAGTTGCTCGGCCACGGCTACGAGATGGGCGACGAGCGCCTCCCGGGCCTCGGGCTCGTCGACCTCGAGACCGTGCGAGAGGACGGCCCCCGGCTGATCGGCAACGTCGCGATAGCCATGGGGTCTGACCCCTCAACCGCCGATCCCATCGAGGGACGCGTGCTGGCCGGGTTCGAGAACCACGGCGGGCGCACGCGGCTCGGTCCCGGCGCCCAGCCGCTCGGGCGCGTCCTGCAGGGCCACGGCAACGACGGGCGCAGCGGCTTCGAGGGCGTCCGGGGCGGCGCGCACGGCACCGTCGTGGGCACGTACCTCCACGGGCCGTTGCTTCCCAAGAACGCCTGGTTCGCCGACTGGCTGACCGCGACGGCTCTGGGTATGGCCCCCGGCGACCTCGCGCCGCTCGACGACGCGCTCGAGGACGCCGCACACGCCGCCGCACGCCGCGCCGCCGGGGTCTGACCCGCCGGACCAGCCGGTAGGATCGCCCCCTCCTCCCCGCCTTGGGCGAGGCCTCGCTGTTTATGACGATCCTGCGACTGCTGTTGGTGCTGCTGACGCTCGCCCTTCCGGGCGTGCTGCTGTCGGCATGCGGGTCCGGCGGCGACGACTCCGGCGGCCAGGGCACCGCCACCCCCGCCCAGTCGGTCGGCGTCACGCCGATCACCGCCAACGGGGACAACGCCAAGATCGCGCTGACGATCGGATCCAAGAACTTCACCGAGCAGCGCGTGCTGGGCGAGATCTTCGCCCAGGGGCTCGAGGCGGCGGGCTACACGATCGACAAGCGGCTCGACGTCGGGGACGAGAAGGTGGCGATGAAAGCCCTCGAAAACGGGGAGATCGACGCCTACCCCGAGTACACGGGCACGGCGCTGCTGTCGTTCTTCGGCAAGCAGCCCAACGAGCTGCCCAAGGACCCGGAGGAGGCCTATCGCGACGCCAGGCAGGGGTACGCCAAGCGCGGCCTCGTCGCGTTCCCGCCGACGCCGTTCACGTCGAGCAACGAGGTCGCCGTCACCCAGGAGACGGCCGACGAGTACGGCCTGCAGAAGATCTCCGACCTCAAGGGCCAGGCCCGCGACCTGACGCTCGCCGGCTCCCCGGAGTGCCGCGAGCGGCTCGACTGCCTGCTCGGGCTCGAGCGCGTCTACGGGCTCGACTTCGGCCGGTTCACGCCGGTCCCGATCCCCGAGCGCCACGAGGTACTCACCTCCGGGAAAGCCGATGTGTCGATCGTGTTCACCACCGATCCGCAGATCCAGAGGGAGTCCGAGGTGCTGCTCGAAGACGACCGCAGCATGTTGCCGCCCCAGAACTCCTCGCTGGTGGTCCGCCGCTCGGTCGCGGAGGAGGCGGGGCCCGACCTGCCGCGGACGCTGAAGATGATCCAGGCGAGGCTCACGGACGAGAACATGCAGGAGCTCAACGCGCGGGTGGACCTCGACGGGCAGGATCCAGCCTCCGTCGCCAAGGCCTACCTGGAGGAAAACGGTTTGATCAGTACCGGCTGAACGGTGTATCGGTGTCCTTCCTGCAGGCTAGGATCGGCGCCCCTTCCCGATGGGAGAACGACTTGACATCTGAGTCCCAGGAGCCCACCGGCGACGTGCACGCCGCGTCGCTCGAGTTCAGAGATGTGGTGAAGCACTACGAGGGCGCCGAGAAGGCCGCCGTGGACCATTTGTCGCTCGAGGTGCCCGCGGGTGAGATCTGCGTGCTCGTCGGACCGTCCGGCTGCGGCAAGACCACCGCCATGCGCATGGTCAACCGCATGATCGACATCACCGACGGCGACATCCTCGTCGGCGGCGAGAGCGTGCGCAACCGCACCCCGTCTGAGCTGCGGCGCGAGATCGGCTACGTGATCCAGCAGATCGGCCTGTTCCCGCACCGGACGATCGGCGAGAACATCGCCACCGTCCCCCACCTGCTCGGATGGGACAAGAAGCGCACCAGCTCCCGCATCGACGAGCTCCTGGAGATCGTCGGGCTGCCGGCGAACTTCCGCGAGCGCTACCCGGCCCAGCTGTCCGGCGGCCAGCGCCAGCGCGTCGGGGTGGCCCGCGCCCTCGCCGCCGACCCGCCGCTGATGCTGATGGACGAGCCCTTCGGCGCCATCGACCCCATCAACCGCGAGCGGCTCCAGAACGAGTTCCTGCGCCTGCAGGCCGAGCTTCGCAAGACGATCGTGTTCGTCACCCACGACATCGACGAGGCGATCAAGATGGGCGACCGGATCGCCATCCTCCAGGAAGGCGGCATCCTCGCCCAGTACGCGACCCCGGGCGAGCTCCTGATGTACCCGGCGTCGCCGTTCGTGGAGGACTTCGTCGGCTCCGACCGCGCGCTCAAGCGCCTCGCGCTGCAGCGGGTCCGCGACATCGAACTCTGGAAGGCGCCGATCGTCCGGCTCGGGGAGCCCGTCAGCGAGGTCCGCGCCAAGTTCGCCGACGCCGATCTCGACATCCCGCTCGTGGTCGACGACGAGGGCAGGCCGCTGGGTTGGCTGTCAGAGCGCGGACTGCAGGGTGAGCGCGTGCGCGACGACTATCGCTCCGCCGCCGAGCCCATCGTCGAGCTCGACGACATCCTGCGCGACGCGCTGTCGGACCTGCTGGCCGCCGACTCGCGCTACGGCCCGGTCGTGGACGCCGACGGCGTCGTGGCCGGCGTGCTCTCGATGGAGGCGCTCTCGCACGCGCTCAGCGTGCCGGCGCAGCGGCTCCCGAGTGCCGCGGAGCTCGCCCAGTCGCACGCCGAGCACGAGCACGCCGAGGAGCCGGCGTGAGCCTCCTCGCCACCGCGCCGGTGTTCGCCCAGCTGGGCGATGACTTCTTCGGCAACCGAGAGGGCGCGGCCGACAAGTGCCCGGGCAACAACGGGCTGTGCCCGAAGTTCATCCTCGACCACTTCGACCAGTACTGGTCGCCGTTGTGGGAGCACGTCCTGCTCAGCGTCGTCCCGCTGGCGATCGGCTTCGTGCTGGCCACCGGCCTGGCGCTGCTCGCGCACCGCTACACCACGCTCAACCCGATCTTCCTGGCCTTCGTGAGCGTGCTGTTCACGATCCCGTCGATCGCCTTCTACCTGATCCTGCTCAACGTCACGGGGCGCGGCTACTCGACCGCCGTGATCGTGCTGACGGCGTACACGCAGGTGCTGATCTACCGCAACGTCGCGACCGGCTTGCAGGAGGTGCCGCGCGAGATGGTCGACGTCGCGGAGGGCATGGGGCTGTCACGCCGCCAGATCCTCTTCGGGGTCGAGCTGCCGATCGCGCTGCCGACGATCTTCGCGGGGCTGCGGATCGCCGCGTCCTCGACGGTCGGCATCGCCGGGTTCGCCTTCTTCGCGGGCGCGGGCGGCCTGGGCGGCGAGATCTTCGCCGACCCGACCTTCCAGGGCAACGTGGTCGCCGCGTCGGTGCTGATGATCCTGCTCGCGACGGTGCTCGAGTTGATCGTGCTCGTCATCCAGCGGATGTTCACCCCGTGGGAGAGGGCGGTGTCGCGATGATGGTGCTGTCCGCGCTCGGACCGTTCGGCGACGCGATCGACTTCATCTTCCAGGAGCGCCAATCCCAGGCCGGTACGGTGCGGATCGGCGGGCTCGGGGAGATGTGGGAGCTGACCTGGACGCACCTGCAGCTGTCGATCGCCGCCACGGTGATCGCCACGTTGATCGCGATGCCGGTCGGCCTCTTCCTGGGGCACATCGGCCGCTACCAGTTCCTCGCCACCAGCACGTCGAACATCGGCCGCGCGGTGCCCGCGCTCGGGCTGATCGTGTTCTTCATCGCGTTCCTCGGCGTCGGCTTCCTCAACGTCACCGTCGCGCTCGTGCTGTTGGCGATCCCCCCGATCATCACCAACACGTACGTGGGCGTGCGAGGCGTGGACCGCGACACCGTCGACGCGGCCAGGGGCAACGGTCTCACGGGCGGGCAGATCATCCGCCAGGTGGAGATCCCGATGGCGCTCCCGACGATCATGGCCGGGATCCGCATCTCGCTCGTGTCGGTGATCGCCACCGCTACGATCGCCCCGCTCGCCAACGTCGACACGCTCGGGCGCCCGATCATCAGCCCCAACGTGTACGGCACGGCGGGCCAGTTGGCGGCGTGCATCGTCGTCGCCCTGGTCACGTTCGCCGCGGACTTCCTGTTCGCCACGCTGCAAAAGGCCGTGACGCCGCGCGGGATCAAGCTACAAGCCGGGGCGAGTCGACGCGGCCGACTCCCCATCCTGTCATCCAAGAGGAGCATCCAGTCAACGTGAAACGCTTCAACCCCATATTGGCCCTGCTGGCCGTGCTCTGCCTCGGGCTCACCTTCGCGGCCTGCGGCGGCGACGACGAGTCGTCCTCCGGCGGCGGTGGTGGATCGAGCTCCAGCGGCAGCGAGCCCGCCGGCAACGAGATCCAGCCCGTCGACGGCGCCGACGCCAAGCCGGCCATCACGATCGGCTCCAAGAACTTCACCGAGCAGTTCATCCTCGGTGAGATCTACTCGCAGGCGCTCGAAGCGGGCGGCTTCACGGTCAAGAGGCAGCTCAACCTCGGCTCCGAGCTGATCGCGCACAAGTCGCTCCAGAGCGGCAAGATCGACGCGTATCCCGAGTACACGGGCACGGCGCTGACCTCGTTCTTCGGGGTCAAGACCACCGACGTCCCGCGCGACGCCGACGAGGCGTACGAGCAGACGAAGGAGGGGTTCGCGAAGGAGAACATCACCGCGCTCCCCCACACCCCGTTCGAGAACACGTTCCGCCTCGGCATGACCAAGGAGACGAACGAGAAGCTCGGCGGCATCAAGACCACCAGCGAGCTCAAGGGCAAGGAGGGCGACCTGTCGATCTCCGGCTTCCCCGAGTGCAAGCAGCGTGACGACTGCCTGATCGGCGTCGAGAAGACCTACGACCTGAAGTTCGGCAAGTTCGTCGCCTCCGAGCAGAAGTACCAGGTGCTCTCGAGCGGCGACGCCGACATCGCGTTCGTCTTCACCACCGACGGCGACCTCGCGTCGGGCAAGTACGTGACGATCGACGACGACAAGAAGTTCTTCCCGCCGTACAACATCACGTTCGCGATCCGCAACGAGGCGCTGGAGAACATCGGCCCCGACGGCCAGAAGATCATCGAAGAGGTCCAGAAGCCGCTGACCGAGAAGGTCATGCAGGAGCTCAACGCGCGCGTCGACGTGGACAAGGAGAAGCCCGAGGAGGCCGCCAAGTCCTACCTCGAGTCCGCGGGCTTCGTCCCCGGCAGCTAGACGCTTACGCGGGGCCCGGGCACGCCCGGGCCCCGCAAAACGCGGGTTCGCCCCGGCGAGCTCCGGCCGCTCGCGACTACCGTCACGGCATGGCCGTCGAGACCGACTCGCTGGAGATCTCCCTGCTGCACCCCGCCGCCCGCGCGCCGGAGCGCACGCGGCCTGGGGACGCGGGGTACGACCTGCGCGCCGTGGAGCCGTTCTCGCTGGCCCCCGGCGAGCGTGCGGTGGTGCCGACCGGCGTCGCGGTGGCGATCCCCGAGGGCGCGGCGGGCCTTGTCGTCCCCCGCTCGGGCCTTGCGGCCAAGCACGGGCTCTCCGTCGTCAACGGCCCCGGCCTGATCGACCCCACCTATCGCGGCGAGGTCAAGGTCGTGCTCGTGAACCTCGGCCAGGAGCCCTACGACGGCGCGGCCGGCGACCGTATCGCCCAGCTGCTGCTCGTGCCCTGCCTCACGCCCGAGGTCCGCACGGTCGAGACGCTGCCGCCGAGCGCCGACGGCCGCGGCGCCGGCGGCTTCGGCTCCTCCGGCCGCTAAGCCTGGATTCAGGCTAAGCCTCGGGCGAGGCGCCGTTGACCGCGTAGCGGTCGTAGCGCTCGGCCAGCACGGCCGGGAGCCGCGCCGTCACGAGCACGCCCTCCGCGGTGTCGGTCCGCGACAGCTCATTGCCCGCGAGGTCGTGCAGGTCCGACAGCGTGCCGCCCTCCGTGTAGGGCACCAGCAGGGCGACGTCGCGCAGTGTGCGCTCGAACTCGAGCGCGATCCGGTCGCGTAGGTCCTCCAGCCCCTCGCCGCTGATCGCGCTCACCAGCACCGCGTCGGGGTGGCGGAAGGCGAGCTCGGCGCGGCGCTCCTCGGTCAGCGCGTCGGCCTTGTTGAGCACCAGCACGCGCGGGCTGTCGGTGGCGTGGATCTCCTCCAGCACGTCCTCGACGGCGCGCGCCATCTCCTCCAGCTCCTCCTCGGGCTCGCTCGCGTCGACCACGTGCAGGACGAGGTCGGCGAGCGCGGTCTCCTCGAGCGTGGCGGCGAACGCGTCGACGAGCTGATGGGGCAGCTTGCGGATGAAGCCGACGGTGTCGGTGACCAGGAACGTGCGGCCGCGGAGGTCCAGCGTGCGCGTCGTCGGGTCCAGGGTGTGGAACAGCCGGTCGCGCACCCCGACCGTGGAGCCGGTCAGCGCGTTGAGCAGCGTCGACTTGCCCGCGTTCGTATAGCCGGCCAGCGCGACGCTGGGCAGGTGCGCGCGCTCGCGCTCGGCGCGCTGGACGGCGCGGGTGGAGCGGACGTGGTCCAGGCGGCGCTTGAGCGCGACGATGCGGTCGCGCGCCAGCCGGCGATCGGTCTCGATCTGGGACTCGCCGGGGCCTCGCGTGCCGATGCCGCCCACGCCGCGGCCGGCGCCGAGACGCTCGAGGTGCGTCCACAGGCCCCGCATGCGCGCCATGTTGTACTCGAGCTGCGCCAGCTCGACCTGGAGCTTGCCTTCGGCCGTATGGGCGTGGCTGGCGAAGATGTCGAGGATCACCGCGGTGCGGTCCAGCACCGGGACGTCGAGCGCCTTCTCCAGGTTGCGCTCCTGGCGCGGCGACAGCTCGTCGTCGGCGACCACCAGGTTGGCGTCAGCCTCCTTGAGCAGCGCCTTCAGCTCCTCGACCTTGCCCTGGCCCAGGTAGTGGTTCGGGTGCGGGCTGTCGCGGTGCTGGACCAGCTCCCCCGCCACCGCCACGCCCGAAGTGCGCAGCAGCTCCTTGAGCTCGGACAGGTCGTCGCCCTCCGGCATCGCCGCGATCGCGTAGGCGCGCTGCTTGGCGCGCCCCTGGGGCTCGGCGATCTGTTGGCGGCGCTGCATTCGTCACCCCCATTGTAGGCGGGCGGCGGTGCCCGTCAGCGGCGGGGAGCGCGCGGGATGGCGGCGATGCGAATCGGGTTCGAGCCGAGGTTGCCCGCGCTCGAGTCCCACACCATCCAGCCGCCCCGGCGGCCGAGTACCGGCCGCAGGTCGACGGGCTCGTGACCGCGGAACATCAGCCGCGGCCGCGTCCAGCGCTTGCCCTTCCGCGAGCGGACGAACGCCGCGCCGCGGGTGGTGCGCCACAGCACGACCATGTCGCCCCGCGGCCCCTGCGCGCCCGCGAGGCTCGCGGGGTCGTCGCGGCTGAGGCGCTTGGAGCGCTGGAGGCGGTCCTTGCTCAGCCGGCGCACGCGGATGTCCGACCCCCCGCCGCGCCGGTTGACGTAGGCCACGTAGGTGCCGGACGGGCCGCCCATCGCCGCCGGGGTCGTGCGGTCCTCGCCGAGCCGCGGTCCCTCGACCCAGCTCTGCTGGAGGTTGGGGTCGCCCAGGCCCGTCCACAGCGCCGACGCCATGCCGCGGCCGGAGAAGAAGACGGCGTAGCCGGGGCCGTAGGACGCCAGGCTGGTCTCCAGGCTGTCGGTCGCCTCGGCGAACTCGACCGGCCACTCCGGCGGGCCGGCGCCGTCGAGCCCGTAGCGGGCGAACCGCGCCGGACCCGTGTTGGACACCAGCGCCACCAGTTCGCCCGGTCCGAACACGGACTGTTGGATGGTGAGCAGCTGGCCCATCGGGTGGGGGGCGAACGTGGCCCCGTTGTCGGCCGAGGTCAGCATCAGCCCGGGCGCGTTGAACTGCGGCGCCACGATGATCACCTGGCCGGCGCGCGGGACGAGCACCTGCACCTTGGCGGTGCCGGACTCCGCCCCGAGCGAGAACGTCTGGCGCACCGCGCAGGCGCGCTTGCCGCGCGGCACCTGGCAGTACTCGAGCGTTTCGGGGTTCTCGGCGAACCAGGCCACGTGGGCGGTGCCGGCGTCGTCGACCGCGACGCCGGGGTCGTGGCCGGTGCCGAGGAACCCGGGCTTGGCGGAGGCCGGCGCCGCGGCCAGCAGCAGCGCCGCGACGGTCAGCAGGGCGAGACGAAGACCTCCCACGCCGCGGAAGATTACGCCAACGGCGAGCGGGCGGGAGGCGGGAGCTTGTCGTAACGAGGCTGCAGCGCCAGGACGGGCAGGACGATGACGCCCTCGTCCGGGTGCCCCACCCAGGAGCCGATCCCCGCGGCCAGCCCGTAGGCGGCGTAGGCGGCCGCGCAGGCGTCCAGCTCGTCCAGCGTGCGGCGCCACAGCCCGCCGTCCTCGTCGACGATCCCCTTGAGCTTGAGGGCGGCGATCCGCTCCTGCAGACCCGACGGGGTGCGCTTGGCGCCGGGGCGATGGCGCAGCAGCGCGCAGAAGATGGCGTCCGGGTAGGTCTCGCACACGCGGCCGTAGGTGAGGGCGTTCTGCCCGACCGGGCCCTCGTAGTCGTCCACGAGGTCCGGGCGGAACGGGCGCAGGTGCTCCAGGGCGGCGAACAGCTCGAAGCCGACGTTCATCCACTCCTCCCACGCCCGCTGCGGCTGCCCGGCGGCCGGCACCGGGTACAGCGGCAGCCCGCGGCGGAACAGCAGCGTGTCGCACACGCGCATGCGCTCGTAGCGGCCGGCGGGCAGGCCGAGCCGGGCGCGGATCGGCGAGTCGGGGCCGAGCAGGTCGAGCCGGTGCCCGGACGGGGCGTCGATGGCGACGACCGCCTGGCCGAGCCCGAAGCCCTGGACGGTGCGCGCCACCTGCTCGACGGTCCCCGGCTCGTAGAACGTCGCCACCAGCTCCATTCCGTCGGTGGAGCGTCGCTCGTGCAGGGTGCAGAGCTGCTGGTTGCCAGGCTTGGCCGAGACGTCGATTCCGCAGTAGCGCAGGGCCGATATGGTGGCAGCCCGTGGCGGAGGAGATCGGCGACGGAGAGCTCGGGGAGCGCCTGGCGGCGCGGACGCTGGAGCTGGTGGACATCCCCTCCGAGTCACACGGCGAGGGGCCGATCGCCGAGCACGTGGCCACGCTCCTGCAGGCCGCCGGGGTGCCGGTGCGCGACCTCGGCGACACCTGCGTGCTGGCCGGCAGCGGCGCGCCCGTGCTGCTCGCCGGGCACCTCGACACGGTGCCCGCCCAGGGCAACCGGCCCGGCCGCCGCGACACCAAGCGCGTGCACGGCCTCGGCGCCAGCGACATGAAGGGCGCCGTGGCCGTGATGATCGAGCTCGCGCTGGCCGGCGCGCCGCTCGACTACCTGTTCTTCGGCCGCGAGGAGCTGCCGGCGTCCGACAGCGCGCTCACGCCGCTCCTGGCTCGCGAGCCGATCGCCGCCGAGCTGGTGGTGATGATGGAGCCCACCGACAACGCCATCCACGCCGGCTGCCTTGGCAACATCAACGCGACCTGGACGTTCACCGGCCGCGCCGGGCACTCCGCCCGCCCGTGGGACGCCGACAACGCGATCCACAAGGCGGCACGCGCCATCGCCGCGCTCGCCGAGCTCGAGCCGGAGGAGCACGAGTACGAGGGCCTGCGCTTCTACGAGGTCGCGTCGGTGACGATGATCGAGGGCGGGATCGCCACCAACGTCGTGCCTGGCAGCGCCGCGGCCCAGCTCAACTACCGCTACGCGCCGGGACGCTCGCCGGAGGAGGCCGAGGCGCGGCTGGCGGAGCTGTGCGGGGACGCCGGGGAGCTGCGAGGTCACCTCCAACTCCCCGTCCGGCCCGGTCCCGGCGGCAAACGAGCACGTCGACCGGCTGCGCGACCGGCTCGACTGGGCGCCCAAGCAGGCCTGGACCCCGGTGGCGGAGTTCGGCCGCGCGGGCCTGGACGCGATCAACTTCGGGCCTGGCGAGCCCGCTCAGGCCCACCAGCGGGACGAGTCGGTCCGGATCGGCGCGCTCGTCGAGGCCTACCGTGTGCTCGAGGCGTTCGCGCGGTGAGGCTCTCCCCCGTCCTCGCCGGGCTGCGCACGTACCCGTTCCTGCGCCTCACGGAAGCCAAGCGCGAGCTGGCCGCCCGAGGCGTCGAGTTCGTCGACTTCGGGATCGGCGAGCCGCGCGAGGAGACCCCGCTCTTCATCCGCGAGGCGCTGGCGGCGGCGATCGAGCCGCTGTCGGGCTACCCGTCCGCCGACGGGCTGCCCGAGCTGCGGGAGGCGATCGCCGGGCTGGGCTGGGCGCCGCTTCGGCGTCGCGCTGGATCCCGGCGACGCGAGATCGTCCCGACGCTGGGCTCCAAGGAGGCGATCTTCCACCTCGCCCAGGTCGCGGGCGGCGAGCTGCGTGGCGCTTCCGACCCCCGCCTACCCCGTCTACGAGCGCGGCGCAGTGTTCGCCGGCAAGCAGCGGTTGGAGCTGCCGCTGCGCGCCGAGCACGGCTTCCTGCCCGACCTCGACGCGGTCGGCGCGGGCACCTGGGCGCGCGTGGCCGTGCTGTGGCTCAACTACCCCAACAACCCCACCGCGGCGACCGCCACGCCCGAGCTCTACGAGCGCGCCGCCGCGCTGGCCCGCGAGCACGACTTCGTCCTCGCCTCCGACGAGGCCTACTCGGAGCTCTACTTCGGCGAGGACGCGCCCATCTCGGCGCTCCAGGTCGAGGACCGCACCAACGTCCTCGTCTTCAACACCCTCTCCAAGCGCTCCTCGATGCCCGGCTACCGCACCGGGTTCGCGGCCGGCGACCCGGAGGTGGTCGGCGCGCTGCGCCGCTACCGGCCCAACGTGGGCGTCGCGCCGCTGGAGATGGTCCAGCGCGCGGCCGCGGTGGCGTGGGGCGACGAGGCGCACGTCGACGCCGTCCGCGACGGCTACCGCGCCAAGCGCGACGTGATGCTGCCGGCGCTCGAGCGCCTCGGGCTGCGCTCGGTGGGCGGCGACGCGACGTTCTTCCTGTGGCTGGAGGCCGGGCCCGACGCGGACGCCATGGCCGCGCGGCTGCTGGCCGGCGGCGTGGTCGTGACGCCCGGCTCGTACTTCGGCGCCGCGGGCGACGGCTACCTCCGGCTCGCGCTCGTGCCGCCGCTGGCGCAGTGCGAGCGCGCCGTGGACTTGCTGGCTCGCCTATAAGCGAAGCGGTGTCACAACCCCCTCGTGAGCGAGCCGGGGAGGCCGAAGGCAGAGAGGGACCCGCCCGCCCGCTCAGTTCGCGTGCAGGGCGGCGTTGAGGCCGCTCCACTTGCCCGAGCTGGGCACGACCTCGACCGCCCCGGTCTGCGAGTTGCGCCGGAACAGCAGCCCGTTGGCGCCGCTCAGCTCGCGCGCCTTGACCACCTCGCCGTCGGGGGTGGTCACCTTGGTCCCCGCAGTCACGTAGAGCCCGGCCTCGATGGTGCAGTCGTCGCCCAAGGCGATCCCGAGGCCGGAGTTGGCGCCCAGCAGGCAGCGCTCACCGACCGAGATGACCTCGGTACCGCCGCCCGACAGCGTGCCCATGATCGAGGCGCTGCCGCCGACGTCGGAGCCGTCGCCGACCACCACGCCCGCGCTGATCCGCCCCTCGACCATCGAGGTGCCGAGCGTGCCGGCGTTGTAGTTCACGAAGCCCTCGTGCATGACCGTGGTGCCCTCGGCGAGGTGAGCGCCGAGCCGGACGCGGTCGGCGTCCGCGATCCGCACGCCGGACGGGACGACGTAGTCGACCATCCGCGGGAACTTGTCCACGCCCGTGATGCCGAGCGGCTGCCCGGCGGTGCGGAAGCGTAGGCGCACGTCGTCGAGGTCGGCGGGGTCGACGGGGCCGGCGGTCGTCCAGGCCACGTTGTTGAGGACGCCGAAGATGCCGTCGAGGTTGGCGCCGCGCGGCGGGATGAGCCGGTGCGAGAGCAGGTGCAGCCGCAGGTACGCGTCGGCGGCGTCGGCGGGCGGCTCGCCGAGGTCGGCGATCGCGGTGACGATCGGCGCCGTGCGCACGCCGCGCAGCTTGTCGGCGGAGGCCGCTCCGAGGAAGTCCCCCGCCTCGCTGCCCAGCACCTCGTGCGTGCCGGGCTCCTCCGGTGCGTCGTCGAGCCCGAGCCGCGGGTCCGGGAACCACGCGTCGAGCAGCTTGTCGCCGGCGAACGTCGCCAGCCCGAGACCCCATGCTCCCTGGTTGGAACTCATGCCTCTGAACCTAGCTCGGCCAGCAGTTCGGGGCTCAGCTCGCCGCCGTAGACGGGCACCGCCCAGCCGGTCAGGTCGACGTGCAGGGACTCGTCGACGTCGACCTCCAGCTCGCCGCCGTCGAGGTGCACGGTGACGGGCGAGTCGCCGCCGCGCAGCACGTGGGCGACCGCCGCGCCGCTCGCGCCGGTGCCCGAGGACAGCGTCTCGCCGACGCCGCGCTCGAAGATGCGCGCGCGGATGCTCCCGGGCTCGAGCTCGCACCAGAACGACGTGTTGGTGCGGTTCGGGAACTGCGGGTCGTGCTCGATGCCCGGGCCGACGGCGGCCAGGTCCAGTGAGTCGAGCTCGTCGCGGCTGTCCAATCGGATCGCGCACTGCGGGTTGCCGATCGACACGTGCTGGAACGCCCACGCGCGACCGCCCGACGAGACCGTGCCGGTGCCGTCGCGCGGCCCGTCCGGGAAGTCCTTGGAGCTCAGCCGCGCGCGGCCCATGTCCACCCGACAGGTGCTCTCCCCCGTGATCGTCGGGCGGATCTCCCCGGCCGCGGTCTCGATCGAGAAGGTGTCGGCGTCCGTCCAGCCGTTGCGGCGCAGGTACATGATCGCCTCGCGCGCGCCGTTGCCGGACAGCTCGGCCTCCGAGCCGTCCGGGTTGAAGATCCGCAGGTTGGCGACGAAGCCGGGCTGCGCCGGCTTCGAGAGCTCGAGCACGCCGTCGCCACCCGGGCCGAAGTGGGGATCGCACAGGCGCCGCACCCGCTCGGCGGTGAGCGCGAACGGGAGGGCCGCCGCCTCCACGATCAGGTAGTCGTTGCCCAGGGCCTGCCACTTCTCGAAGCGCACGGCGCGCATGGTGTCAGGCCAGCGCGGCGTACAGCTCGGCCGCCACGTCGTCCGCGGACCGGCCCGTCACGTCGACGGGCGTGACGCCCGGCAGCTTGCGCATCCAGGTCAGCTGCCGCTTGGCGTAGCGGCGGGTCTGGGCCTTCATGGCGTCGACGTCGCCTTCGAGCAGCGCGCTGAAGCCCAGCGCCTGGCGGACCCCGGCGGATGCGCCGGCGGCGTCCGCGGCCCGGACCTCGTCGGCGGCGCCGGCCGCGACCATCCCGTCCACGCGGCGCTCGATGCGCTCCACGAGCGCGGCGCGCTCCATGGTGAGGCCGGCGAGCAGCGTCGGGTGGCGCAGTTCCGCGGTCCACAGCTTCGTGCCGGGTGGCTCGTGACCCGCGTCGAGCAGCTCCAGCGCCCGCGTGACGCGCTGGGCGTCGGTGGGGTTGATCGTCGCCGCGGCCTCCGGCGCGCGGGCCGCGAGCTCGGCGTGCAGCGCGGGCACGCCGTCACGGGCCAGCTGCTCGCGGCGCCTTGCCCGGATGTCGGGCGCGACCGGCGGGCGCAGCGCGAGCTCGGCCAGCGCCGCGCGGAGGTAGAGGCCGGTGCCGCCGACGACGATCGGACGCCGTCGTTGCGCGAGCAGGCCGTCGATCTCGGCGTGGGCGCGCTCGGCGAAGGCGCCCGCGCTGGACACCGCGGTGACCGGCAGCACGCCGAGCAGGCGGTGCTCGAGCCGCTCCTGCTCCGCGGCGCTCGGTGCCCCGGTGAGGGTCTCCAGCCCGGCGTACAGCTGAAGCGCGTCCGCGGAGATCGCCACCGGGTCCTCACCCGCGGAGCGCAGCCGCTCGGCGAGCGCCACTGCCACCGCCGTCTTGCCGACCCCGGTGGGCCCAAAGATCGCGATCACCTGCACGGCGCGGAGTATCGTCGGTGGGCGATGACCGTCAGGATCGGCACCGGGCTCTCCAGAGCGCACGACCCGCGCGAGGGCGCGCTCGAGGCGGGCGCCATCGCACGGTCCGGATTGGGCGGCGAGCCGTGCGACCTGGCGATCCTGTTCGCCTCCGGAACGCACCTCGGGGCGCCGGAGGTGACGCTCGAGGCCATCCACGAGGCGCTCGCCCCCACCGACCTGATCGGCTGCGGCGCCGGGGGCGTGATCGGGACCGACCGGGAGGTCGAGTCGGGGACCGGGGTCTCCGTCTGGGCCGCCAACCTCGGCGAGGACGGCGTCGCCGCGACCTTCCACGCCGCCGTCGAGGAGCTCGAGGAAGGCGCGGGCGCCTTGACCGGCATGCCGGATCTCACCGCGGCCGCCGCCGCGATCGTGTTCGCCGACCCCGCGACGTTCCCCACCGACGCGGTGCTGCGCTTCCTGTCGGACAGCACGCCGATGGTGCCGCTGCTCGGCGGCCTCGCGTCCGGGCGCACGCTGGACGGCGAATCCGTGCTGTTCATGGGCACCGAGGTGCTCCAGTCCGGCGCGGTGGGCGTGCGGCTCGATGGCGTCGAGGTGCTCCCGTGCGTCTCCCAGGGCGCCACGCCGCTCGGGCCCGAGCTGACCATCACCGCCGCGGAGGGCAACGTGATCGACGAGCTGGCGGGCCGGCCGGCGCTGGAGAAGCTACGGGAGACGATCGAGGCGCTGCCCGCCGGCGACCTCGAGCTCGTCCAGGGCGGGTTGCTGATGGGGATCGTGGTGGAGTCCAACAAGCCCGACTACGTGCAGGGCGACTTCCTGGTGCGCGGGCTGGTGGGCGCCGACCCGGCCACCGGGAAGGTGGCGGTCGCCGCCGACGTCCACCCCGGCCAGGTCGTCCGGCTGCACGCGCGCGACGCGGGCAGCGCCGACCGCGATCTCCGCGACGCGCTCGGGGTCCGGATGGCCGCCCTCGGCGGACGCACGCCCGCCGGGGCGCTGCTGTTCTCCTGCAACGGCCGCGGCGAGGCGATGTTCGATCGCCCCCACCACGACGCCGCCGCGCTCTCCGAGGAGCTGGCCGGTGCCCCCTCCGCGGGGTTCTTCGCCGCGGGCGAGATCGGCCCCGTCGGCGGGGAGTACTTCCTACACAGCTTCACCGCCACCGTCGCCGTCTTTCCCTGACCCGCCCCCAGCGCGTCGATTGTCGGCTGCGCCCCGCTCACGGGGGGAGATCCGACAACCGACGGTGGTAGCGTCGCCGGACGATGGAACTGCGCGGCCAGACTGTCCTGCTCACCGGCGCCACCGGCGGGCTCGGCCACGCGATCGCCCGCGGGGTGGCGGCGCGCGGCGCGGCGCTGATCCTCACCGGCCGCCGCGCCGACGTGCTCGAGCCGCTCGCGGCCGCGACGGGCGGCCGCGCGATGGTCTGCGACCTCGGCGACCCGGCCGACCTCGGGCGCCTGCTGGA
This sequence comes from uncultured Solirubrobacteraceae bacterium, assembly GCA_963764385.1. Lineage (GTDB taxonomy): Bacteria > Actinomycetota > Thermoleophilia > Solirubrobacterales > Solirubrobacteraceae > DATFQI01. Next base: position 32,327 of record CAVXSJ010000018.1, read on the forward strand.
AGAGGCCGGCGACATCGACGTGCTGATCGCCAACGCCGCGCTCCCCGCCAGCGGGCACGTGACGACCTTCTCCGAGGAGGAGATCGACCGAGCGCTGGACGTCAACCTGCGCGCCCCGATGATCCTCGCCCGCCGGCTCGCGGAGCCGATGGCCGCCCGCGGCGCGGGCCACATGGTGTTCGTGTCCTCGCTGGCCGGGAAGACCGCAAGCCCCGGCGGCGCCGTCTACTCCGCGACCAAGTTCGGCCTGCGCGGCTTCGCCCTCGGGCTCCGGGAGGACCTCCGCGACCGCGGCGTCGGGGTGTCGGTCGTGCTCCCCGGGTTCATCCGCGACGGCGGGATGTTCCACGACGCGGGAGTGGAGCTCCCCCGCTTCGTCGGGACGAAGACGCCGGACGACGTCGCCACGGCGGTCGTGACGGCCATCGAGCGCGACCGCGCCGAGGTCGACGTCGCCCCGCTCGCCATGCGCGCCGGCGCCGCGTTCGGCGGCCTCGCGCCCGCGCTCGCCGCCTCGCTGCAGCGCCGCCTCGGGGCCGACGACATCGCGGCCGACATGGGCCGCGGCCAGCGCGACAAGCGGTCTTGACGCGGCCTCAACGGGGGCGACCCGCGCGCACTGACGAGCGCTCAGCGCCCGGCGCGCGCCACCACCGGACCGGCGCGGCCGCAGAGCGCGGCAGGCGCGCACCCGGCGAGCGCTCAGCGCGCCGCTGAAACCGGCTCCGGCTCGTCCACACGCGCGATGGCTGCCACCGCCGCGAGCACCTCGTCGGCCAGCCGCGGGCTCGACGCCACGGTGTTCGCCTGCTTGGCGCGCTGCAACACGAGCCGGACGCCGCAGTTCCAAGCGGTGTGCGCGGCGTCACACGCCGGGGACGCGATCAAGTGCCTGCAAAGGGCTCAAAACAGCGCCTGCTGCACCCCCTCTGCCCGTCGGCGCACGGCCGCCTCGATCGCGTGCTCGCGCTCGGCCTCCCGGACCGCCTCGAGGCGCTGCGACGCCCGCTGCCGGAAGCCGTTCACCCGCCCCGGGCCGGCCCACGGCGCACCGGCGGCCCGCTCGATCTCGCGCCGGTCCGAGTCCGTGACGCGAGCGCGGTTGCGGTACAGCCGCTCGTAACGCGGCAGCAGGTCAGGCCGGTGTTCGCGCAGCCAGTCGAAGAAGATCTCCCGGACCGAACCCTGGAGGAACAGCACCTGGCCTCCGATGCTCGTGGCCCCGGCCTCGCCGGCCAGCCGCACGATCTCCGCCACCTGCTCGGGCGCGTCGTTGATCCCCGGCATCAGCGGCGCGATCAGGATCCCGGTCGAGATACCGGCCTCGTTGAGCCTCGCCACCGCCTCGAGGCGGGCGCGCGGGCTCGGCGTGTGCGGCTCGGTCGCCCGCCACGCCTTCTCATCCAGCGTCGGGACCGACAGGCACGCCCCCACCTCCGTCACCTCCGCGATCTCGAGCAGCAGGTCCAGGTCGCGCAGCAGCAGCGGCGACTTCGTGAGGATCGAGCACGGGTTCCGCGCGTCGCGCAGCGCCTCCCAGATCCCGCGCATCAGCTTGTAGCGCCCCTCCACCCACTGATACGGGTCGGTGTTCGTGCCGAGCGCCACCGTTTCGCCCTTCCACGACGGCCGCGCCAGCTCCACCCGCAGCACCTCCGGCACGTTCACCTTAACCACGATCTCGCGCTCGAAGTCCTCCCGCGCGTTGAGGTCCAAGTACTCGTGTGTCGGCCTCGCGAAGCAGTAGCCACAGCTATGACTGCATCCGCGGTACGGGTTCACCGTCCACCCGAACGGGAGCCGTGACCCGCCCGGCACCTTGTTCAGCGCCGACTTGGTGCGGACCTCGTGGAAGCGGGTGTTGAGCGCCTCGGGCGCGTCGAAGCGCCGCACGATCGATTCCTTGTAGCCCGGGAGGCGACCGTGCCCGTCCTGCTCGACCCTCTGTGATTCCCACCGCATCGAACATATGTTCGCATACCTCCTCGACGGAACCCGCCCCGGGTGGGTGGGTCCGGAAACGGACGGACCTCAACACCAGATAAAGCGATGCCGTTAGTTTGATTCCTGGAAGGACGTTGGACCGGTTCACAGCAAGTCAAGGAGTGACTCGAACATGCCCGTCCGACGTGCCCTGCTGCTGAGCGCTGCCCTGCTCGCATGCCTGTCCTCGGCTTCACCCGCCCTGGCCGGCACCGCCTCGGTGGTCGTCGACGGTGGTGGCACGAAGGTGCGGTACCAGGACTCGGGCAACGAGGTCAACAGCGTGTCCGTCACCTATACGGGCACCGCGTACTCGATCACGGACACGGGCGTGGCGGCGATCGTGGTCGGCGCCGGGTGCGTCGCCACTCCCGGTGACGCACAGACCGTGACCTGCCAGGACGCGGACGGCGGCCCGAACATCGAGGTCCTGGCCGGCAACAACAACGACAACGTGTCCGCCGAGGGCGGCGACCGGATCCTGCTCAGCGGCGGGAGCGGTACGGACACGCTCGACGTGAACGGCGCCGCCGTGGGGACGCTCGACGGCGGCGTGGGCAGCGACGCCCTCTACGGCGGCGACAGCGCCGACGACGTCGTCGACTACTCGAGCCGCTCCATCGGGGTCTCGATCAACCTCAACAACGGCTCCGGCAACGGCCAGCCCGCCGAGAACGACTACCTCGGCGGCGACGTCGAGCATGCGCACGGCGGCTCGGGCGCCGACACGATGACGGGAAATGCCGCGCCCAACACGCTGACCGGCAACGGCGGCAACGACACGCTCGACGGGGTCGACGGCACCGACACCCTGCTCGGCGGCGGCGGCGACGACACGCTGGCCGACACCGGCGCGGAGGGCGACACGCTCGACGGCGGCGCCAACATCGACACGCTCTCCTACGAGAACCACACGGGCCCGGTCAGCGTCGACCTCACGAGCAGCACCGGCAACGGCGCCGCCGGCGAGGACGACACGACCACCAACTTCGAGAACGTCACGGGCTCGCAGGACTTCGGCGGCGACACGCTGACCGGCGACGACGGCCCGAACACGATCAAGGGCCTCTACGGCACCGACACCCTCGCCGGCGCCGGCGGCATCGACACGCTGCAGGGCGGCGACCTCGACGACGTGCTCGACGGCGGCACCGGCGCCGACTCGCTCCAGGGCGGCGCCCAGGACGACACCGTCGACTACTCCTCACGCGCGGCCGCGATCACCGCGGACCTCGCCGGCACCGCCGGCGACGGCGCCGCCTCCGAGAACGACACGATCGCCGCCGACGTCGAGAACCTGCGCGGCGGCAGCGCGGGCGACACGCTGACCGGCAACGCCTCAGGCAACCACCTCGAGGGCAACGCCGGCATCGACACGCTCGCCGGCGCCGCCGGCGACGACACGCTGGACGGCGGAGAGGACGGCGACTCGCTCAACGGCAACGGCAACAGCGACACGCTCAACGGCGGCGAGGGGAACGACACCCTCAACGGCGGCGCCGACGCGTGGTCGACACGCTCAACGGCAACGCCGGCGACGACCGCATCGACCAGAACGCGACGCCCGACGGCGCCGACACCATCGACGGCGGCGACGACACCGACACGCTCGACTACTCCGCGCGGACCGCGGCCGTGACGGCCGATCTCTTCGGCTACAGCAGCTCCAACGGCGGGGTCAACGAGAACGACTACATCTATCCCGGGGTGGAGAACGCCAAGGGCGGCTCCGGCGCCGACACCCTCTCCGGCGACAGCGGCGCGTACGGCGGCACCGCCGTCAACGTGCTCGACGGCAACGGCGGCAACGACACGCTCGACGGGAGGAGCGAGAGCGACACGCTCAACGGCGGGGCGAACGACGACACGCTGATCGACACCGGCGCCGAGGGCGACACCCTGACGGCGGCACGGGCACGGACCTCGTGTCCTACGCGGGCCATCCGGTGGCCCCTGTGGTCGTCGACCTCTCCGAGCCGGGCACCGCCGGCGGGCCCGGCGAGATCGGACACGATCACCACCGTCGAGAACCTGCGCGGCACCGACGACTACAACGGCGACACGCTGACCGGCGACGGCGCCGCGAACGTGCTCAGCGGCGGCTACGGCGATGACACCCTCGACGGCGCCGGCGGCGCCGACACGCTCAACGGCGGGGACCGCAACGACGTGCTGATCGGCGGGCCGGACAACGACACGCTCAACGGCGGGGCCGACGAAGCCGGTCGAGGCGACACGGCCTCCTACGAGACCGCCGGCGTGCCGATCACCGCCAGCCTCGACGGCATCGCCGGTGACGGCGCCGCCGGCGAGAACGACAACATCGCCACCGACGTCGAGTCGCTGAGGGGCGGCTCGGCCAACGACACGCTGACCGGGAACGCGAGCCCCAACACGCTCGACGGCAACGGCGGCAGCGACACGCTCACCGGCCTCGCCGGCAACGACGAGCTCAACGGCGGCGACGCCGCGGACACGCTCCAGGGCGGCGACGACAGCGACACGCTCAACGGCAACGACGGCGGCGACACGCTCAATGGCGGGGCCGACGACGACGCCGACGTCCTCAACGGCCAGGCCGGCGACGATCGCATCGACCAGAACGCCGCGGCCGACGGCGCCGACAGCATCGACGGCGGCGACGACACCGACACGCTCGACTACTCCGCGCGCTCCGCGGCGGTCCTCGTCGCGCTGTACGGCTACCAGGGGAACAACGGCGCCACCGACGAGACCGATTACATCTATCCCGGGATCGAGAACGCGAAGGGCGGCTCCGGCGCCGACACCCTTTCCGGCGACACCGGCATCTACGGCGGCACCGCGGCCAACGTGCTGGACGGCAACGGCGGCAACGACACGCTCGACGGCCTCGCGGGGATCGACACCCTCAACGGCGACGGCGGCGACGACCTGCTCAACGACACCGGCACCGAGGGCGACGCGATCAACGGCGGCGCCGACTCCGACACGGTCTCCTACGAGGGCCACCCGGTGGCGCCGGTCACCGTCGACCTCTCCGACGGCGCCGGGGACGGCGCCGGCGGCGAGGACGACACGATCGCCACGGTCGAGAACATCACCGGCACCCAGGACTTCAACGGCGACGTCCTGACCGGCGACGACGGCCCGAACGTGATCCGCGGCCTGTACGGCGCGGACGAGATCGAGGGCAAGGGCGGGGCCGACACGCTCGACGGCGGCGATCGCCGGGACGACCCGACCGCGTGCTGCGACCTGGCCAACACGGTCTCCGGCGGCGCCGGCAACGACTCGCTGGTCGGCGAGACCGCCATCGACACCCTCACCGGCGGCGCGGACGACGACGTCCTCGACGGCAACGGCTCCAACGACGACCTGATTGGCGGCACCGGCTCGGACACGGTCGACTACTCGCTGCGCGTGGTCGCCATCACGGCTGATCTCGACGGCGTGGCCGACGACGGCGAGGCGGGCGAGAACGACGCGATCGCCTCCGACGTCGAGAACCTGCGCGGCGGCTCCGCGAGCGACACGCTGACCGGCAACAGCGGCGTGAACCGCCTCGACGGCAACGGCAACAACGACACGCTCGACGGCGGCACGGGCGCCGACCAGCTCAACGGCGGCAGCGGCGCCGCCGACATCGTCCTCTACACCAGCCGCAGCGCGAACGTGACCGCGGACCTCGCGGGCGACGCCGGCGACGGCCAGACGGCGGAGAACGACACCATCGGGTCCGACGTCGAGGTCCTCCGCGGCGGCACGGGCAACGACGCGCTGACCGGCAACGCGAGCGTCAACACGCTCACCGGCAACGCGGGCAACGACACGCTCGACGGCGGCACCGCCGCGGACATCCTCAACGGCGGCGCCGACAACGACACGGTGACCTACACCACCCGCTCGGCGACCGTGACCGCGGACCTCGTCGGCGACGCGAACGACGGCGTGGCGGGCGAGAACGACACGATCAACGCCGACGTCGAGAACCTCACCGGCGGCTCCGGCGACGACACCCTCACCGGCAACGGCGGCGCGAACACGCTGAACGGCGGCGGCGGCAACGACACGCTGGCCGGCAAGCTCGGCGCGGACACCATCAACGGCGGCGGCGGGACGGACTTCGTCAGCTACGCCGACCGCAGCGCGGCCGTCACCGTCGACCTCGACGGCGTGGCCGACGACGGCGAGGCCGCCGAGAACGACAACATCGGCGCCGACGTGGAGAACGTCCGCGGCGGCTCGGCCGCCGACACGCTGACCGGCAACGCGAGCGCGAACGTGCTCGAGGGCAACGGCGGCAACGACACGCTCGACGGCGGCACGGGCACGGACACGCTCACCGGCGGCGCGGGCACCGGCGACACCGCCGACTACTCCAACCGCAGCGAGGCGGTGACCGCGGACCTCGCCGGGAACGCCGGCGACGGCGTCGGCGGGGAGGACGACACGATCGGCTCCGACGTGGAGAACCTCCGCGGCGGCTCGGGCGACGACACGCTGACCGGCAACGGCGACGCCAACATCCTGACCGGCAACGGCGGCGGCGACATGCTCGACGGCGGCACCGGCACCGACACGCTCAACGGCGGCAGCGGCGTCGACACGGCCACCTACTCGAGCCGGTCGGCCGCGGTCACGGCCGACCTCGCGGGGACCGCGGGCGACGGCGTGGCCGGAGAGAACGACACCATCGGCTCGGACGTCGAGAACCTGCGCGGCGGCTCCGGCCCCGACACGCTGACCGGCAACGCCGCGGCCAACGACCTGGACGGCAACGCCGGCACGGACACCCTCAACGGCGCCGCGGGCAACGACTCGCTCGACGGCGGCGCCGACGCGGACACCATGAACGGCGGCGCCGACTCCGACACCGCCGACTACAGCTCGCGGTCGGCCGCGATCACCGCGGACCTCGAGGGCAACGCCGGCGACGGCGCCTCCGGGGAGAACGACACCATCGGCTCGGACGTCGAGGCGATCCTCGGCGGCTCCGGCGACGACGCGCTGACCGGGAACGGCAGCCCGAACACCCTGAGCGGCAACGGCGGCAACGACACGCTGACGGGCAAGCTGGGCGCCGACGTCCTCAACGGCGGCACCGGCACCAGCGACACGGCGGACTACAGCGACCACGCCTCAGCCGTGACCGCCGACCTCGACGGCGTCGCCGACGACGGCCAGGCCGGCGAGGGCGACACGATCGGCTCCGACGTCGAGAACCTGCGCGGCGGCTCGGTGGGCGACACGCTGACCGGCAACACCGGCGTGAACCGGCTCGACGGCAACGGCGGCAACGACACGCTCGACGGCGGGACCGGGGCCGACGCCCTCAACGGCGGCGCCGGCACCGGCGACGTGGCGGACTACTCGACCCGCTCGGGGGCCGTGACCGCGGATCCCGACGGCGTGGCCGACGACGGCGAGGCCGGCGAGGGCGACAACCTCGGGACCGACGTGGAGGACATCCGCGGCGGCTCGGGCGGTGACACGCTCACCGGTGGCACCGGCGCCAACGCGCTGACCGGCAACGGCGGCGCCGACGTGCTCGACGGCGGCCTGGGCGCCGACACGCTGACCGGCGACGCCGGTACCGATACGGCCGACTACTCCGGCCGCTCGGCGGCCGTGTTCGCCGACCTGGCCGGTGACGCCGGCGACGGCGAGCTCGGGGAGGGCGACACCATCGCCTCCGACGTGGAGAACCTCCGCGGCGGGTCGGCGGGCGACACGCTGACCGGCAACGGCGGCGTGAACCGGCTCGACGGCAACGGCGGCAACGACACCCTCGCCGGCGGCGCCGCGGCCGACGCCATCAACGGCGGCGGCGGGACGGACTTCGTCGACTACTCGCTCCGCACGGCCGTGGTGACCGTCGACCTCGACGGCGTGGCCGATGACGGCGAGGCCGGCGAGAACGACAACATCGCCGCCGACGTCGAGAACGTCCGCGGCGGCTCGGCCGGCGACACGCTGACCGGCAGCTCGGGTGCCAACGCGCTCGACGGCAACGGCGGCAACGACACCCTCGACGGCGGCACCGGCCCCGACGCGCTCACCGGCGGGACCGGCACGGACACGGTGGACTACTCGTCCCGCGGCGCGGCGATCACCGCCGACCTCGACGGCGTGGCCGACGACGGCGCGGCGGCCGAGGGCGACTCGATCGCCACCGACGTGGAGAACCTCCGCGGCGGCTCGGGCGCCGACACCCTGAACGGCAGCTCCGCGGTCAACCGCCTCGAGGGCGGCCCGGCCGGCGACACGCTGAACGGCGGGGGCAACAACGACGACCTGCGCGGCGACGCGGGCGTCGACACGCTCATCGGCGACACCGGCAACGACCTGCTCGACGGAGGCACCGAGGCGGACACCCTCGACGGCGGCAGCGGGATCGACGAGATCACGTACGCGTCGCGCTCGGCGAGCGCCCCGATCGCGATCTCCCTCGACGGCGTGCGCAACGACGGCGCCGACACGAACGGCGACGGCACGTCGTCCGGCGCGGAGGAAGGCGACCTCGACACCGCGGTCGAGAACGCCACCGGCGGCGCCGCCGCGGACAAGCTCGTCGGCGGCCCGGCGGTCAACATCCTCGACGGCGGCGGCGGGGACGACGTGCTCGACGGCGGGTTCGGCGGCGACACCGTCGACGGCGGCGCCGGCTCCGACACGCTCACGTACGGGTCGCGGGCCGGCACCAGCCGGGTCGTCATCCGGCTCGACGAGCGGCGCAACGACGGCGCCGACCCGAACGGCGACGGCACATCGGCGGTCGGCGAGGAGAACGACCGCGACATCTCGATCGAGAACGCCACCGGCGCCGGCGGCAACGACCGCCTGACCGGCAGCGAGTTCGCCAATGTCCTGACGGGCGGCTCCGGCGACGACACGATCGACGGCCAGACCGGCTCCGACACGATCGACGGTGGTATCGGCACGGACACGATGACCTACGCCCTGCGCCTCTCCACCGACCCCGTCGCCATCCGCCTCGACGGCACCCGCAACGACGGCTCGGATCCCGACCACAACGGCAACTCCACCGCCGGGGAGGAGAACGATCGCGACATCTCGATCGAGAACGCCGCGGGCGGCGACGGCGACGACCGGCTCACGGGTGGCGACGGCGTCAACCTGCTCAAGGGGGCAGGCGGCACCGACCTGCTCGACGGTGGGCTCGGCGGCGACACGCTCGACGGCGGCGCCGGATTCGACACCATCACCTACGCCCTGCGCGGCGAGGGCGAGCCGATCCACGTGCGCCTGGACACGCAGCGCAACGACGGCGCCGACCCCAACCGCAACGGCACGTCGACCGCCGCCGAGGAGGGCGACCGCGACGCGTTCGTGGAGAACGTCGCCGGAGGCGCCGGCCCTGACCGGATCACCGGCTCCAACGGCGACAACGAGCTGTCCGGCGGCGGCGGGGACGACCTGCTCGATGGGCGTCTCGGCTCCGATCTGCTCGCGGGCGGCGGCGGCATCGACACGATCACCTACTCGGCCCGCAACGCCGTGTCTGCGGTCGCGATCACGCTCGACGGGCTGCGCAACGACGGCGCAGACCCCAACGGTGACGGCACGTCGGCGGCCGGCGAGGAGAACGATCAGGACAGCTCGATCGAGAACGCCACCGGCGGCAAGGGCAACGACCGCCTGACCGCGCTCGCGAAGATCATCAACATCCTCACGGGCGGCGACGGGAACGACTCGTTCTTCGTCCGCGACACCAACGGGCCCGCCGACAGCCTGCTGTGCGGCAACGGCACGGACTCCTACCAGACGGACGCCCAGGACACGCGCAAGAACTGCGAGACCGCGATCCCGTAGGCGGCCGCGCCTGAGCGCCGGGGCCCTGACCCCCGGCGCTCAGGCCAGCGCGCGGGCGAGCAGCGACTCCTCGCCCATCAGGGTCTGGCTGGTCGCGGCGGTGATCGTCACGGGCACGATCTCGCCGGGTGCGGCGAGACCTTCGAAGTTGACGGCCTTGTTGTGGCGCGTGCGGCCGCGGACGCGGCTGGCGTCGGTGCGCGAGGTCCCCTCGACCAGCACGTCGAGCGTGCGACCGACGAACCGCTGCGCGCGCTCCCGGGCGCGGCGCTGGACGACCTCGACGAGGCGCTGCATGCGCTCCGCGCTGACGTCGTGCGGGAGGAACTCGCCCTCGAAGGCGGCCGCCTCGGTGCCGCGGCGGGGCGAGTAGATGAACGTGAACGCGCCATCGAAGCCGACCTCCTCGGCCACCTCGAGCGTCTCGGCGAACTGCGCCTCGGTCTCCCCCGGGAAGCCGACGATGACGTCGGTCGTGATGGCGCAGTCCGGGACGTGCTCGCGGATCAGCGCCACGCGGTCCAGGAAGCGCTCGCGCGTGTAGGTGCGGCGCATCCGCTTGAGCACGTCGTCGGAGCCGGCCTGGAGCGGGAGGTGGATGTGCTCGCACAGGCTCGCCCAGCTCCGCGTGGGCGCGGATCACGTCCTCCTTCATGTCGGACGGATGCGGGCTGGTGTAGCGGATGCGGTCCAGTCCCTCGATGCCGTCGATCGCCCGCAGCAGCTCGGCGAACGACGCCCGTGGGCGCAGGCTGCGCCCGTAGGAGTTGACGTTCTGGCCCAGCAGCGTGACCTCGCGTACCCCGTCGGTGGCCAGCCCCTCGACCTCGGCGACCAGCTCGCCGAGCGGGCGCGACACCTCGCGGCCACGCGTGGAGGGCACGATGCAGTACGAGCAGACCATGTTGCAGCCGGCCGAGATCTGCACCCAGCCCTGGAAGTCACGGGCGCGCTTGGCGGGCAGGTGGCCGGTGAAGCCCTCGAACTCGAAGAAGCCCTGCGCGGACAGCGAGTCGCTGGTGAGGAACTCCGCGAGCTTGTGGACCTGCCCGGGGCCGAACGCGACGTCGACGAAGGGGAACTGCTGAAACACCTGGTCCTTGACCGACTGCGCCCAGCACCCGCCGACGCCGATCACGCGCTCCGGGTCGCGCGCCTTGAGGATCTTCGCCTCGTGGAGGTGCGCCACGAAGCGCGAGTCCGCCTTCTCGCGGATCGAGCAGGTGTTGAACAGGATCAGGTCGGCGTCGACCCGCTCCGGGACCTCCTGGTAGCCCAGCGACTCGAGCATGCCCTTCATCCGCTCCGAGTCGTGCTCGTTCATCTGGCACCCGAAGGTGGTGACGTGGAAGCGCTTCACGACGGCTAGCTAAGCAAGTTCAGCGCGCGTAGTCGGTCGCGCGCGACTCGCGGATCACGGTCACCTTGATCTGGCCCGGGTACTCGAGCTCCTTTTCGATCTCGCGAGCGATCTCATGCGACAGCAGGATCGCCCCGTCGTCGTCGAGCGCGCCCGGCTGGACCATCACGCGGATCTCGCGGCCCGCCTGCATCGCGTACACCTTGTCGACACCGTCGTGGCGGGTGGCGATGTGCTCGAGGTCGCGGAGGCGCTTGACGTACTGCTCCAGCGACTCGCCGCGCGCGCCGGGGCGGGCGCCGGACAGCGCGTCGGCCGACTGCACGATGACCGCTTCGACGGTCTGGGGCTCGACCTCGTTGTGGTGGGCCTCCATCGCGTGCGCGACGGCCTCGGACTCGCCGTGGCGGCGCACGAGGTCGCCGCCGACCAGCGCGTGCGGACCCTCGACCTCGTGCGAGACGGCCTTGCCGATGTCGTGCAGCAGCGCGGCGCGCCGCGCCGTCTTCGCCGAGGCGCCCAGCTCGTCGGCCATCATCGCGGCCAGGTGGGCGCACTCGACCGAGTGCGCGAGCACGTTCTGGCCATAACTCGTGCGGTACTTGAGCCGGCCGAGGATCTTCACGATCTCCGGGTCAAGGCTGCCGACGTTGGCCTCGAAGGCGGCCTGCTCGCCGGACTCGATGATGTGGGCCTCCAGCTCGGACTTGGCCTGGTAGTAGGTCTCCTCGATGCGGGCGGGATGGATCCGGCCGTCCTGGAGGAGCTTCTCCAGCGTCATCCGGGCGATCTCGCGGCGGACACCGTCGAAGCCGGAGAGGATCACGGCGTTCGGCGTGTCGTCGATGATGAAGTCGACGCCGGTCAGGTGCTCGAGCGCGCGGATGTTGCGGCCCTCACGGCCGATGATGCGCCCCTTCATGTCGTCGGCGGGGAGCTGCACGACGGACACGGTGGTCTCGGCGGCGTGGCCGGCCGCGAGCCGCTGCATCACGACGGAGAGGATGTTGCGCACGCGGCGGTCGGCGTCGCGCTTGGTCTCCTCCTCCACCTTGCGCAGCAGCTTGGCCGAGTCGTGGCGGATCCGGTCCTCGAGCTCCTTGAGGAGGTGGTGCTTGGCCTGCGAGGCGGACATCCCCGACGCCCGCTCGAGCTCGCGCAGGTGGTGCTCGCGCAGCTCGGCGACCTCCTGGGCGCGCCGGTCGAGCTCCTCCGCGCGCTGCGTGAGCTCGCTGACGCGTGTCTCGAGCGCCTCCTCGCGGCCCACGAGCCGCTCCTCCTGGCGCCCCATCTCCGCGCTGCGTGCGAGCTCGTCGTCCTCGCGCGGCACGGCCTTGGCCGGCTTCGGGGCCGGCGCCGGGGTGCGGGTGCCGCCCCCGACGACGCCCGGCACGCGCTTGGCGAGCAGCAGGGCGGCGACCACCAGGCCGGCCGCGAGCCCCAGGGCCACCACGACCGCCGCGATCACGATTTCCATTTCCGTTTCCTCTCCCCCGCCTGGCGACCCGCGATGCGAACGTCAGGTGAGAGTCCGTAGTCCCTCGTTGGCAGGCGGCAGACCAGCCGTGCCCGGCACGAGCGGAGGAGATGCAGGAGGGCGGCCGCGGCCGCCCGTCAGTTGGCGGCTATCGGTCGCGCAGTTGGGTTGATGTGCCTGGACGCGCCGGTCCAGGTCTCGGGCGTGGGCGCCCGAATGAGGTGTCGTTGTTCGCCGTCACGTCTGAAGCTGCAATTTCCGCTATGAAAAAGGTGAATTTGCTGGTGTTTTGAGGCCAGTACGGCCGGTCTGTCGCTGGCGGGATCGTAGTACTGCGGAGCGCGGTTCGCAAACCGGCGCAATGCGGCGCCCGCAGGCGCCGACACGGCGTCAATCCAGCGGCTCGCCGGCCACGCCCGCATGCCGCCGCAGGGCGTCGTAGGCGAGCTCGAGCTCGTAGCCCTTGCGGACCAGCATGCCGAGCGCGCGGTCCCGGTCGCGGGGGGTCTCGGGCGCCTGCGGGAAGCGGCGCGCGAGCAGCTCGAGCGCCGCGCCCATCTCGTCCTCGCGGCCCTGCTCGCCGATCGCCGCCGCGATCAGGTTGCGGTCCACGCCGAGCGAGACGAGCTTGCGCTCGATGCGCTCGGCGCCCCACGTGTCCAGCCGCCGCCGGTCCTCGGCGAACCGGCGGGCGTAGCTCTCGTCGTCGAGGTAGCCCTGCTCGCACAGCTCCGAGACCACCGCCTCGATCGCGGAGGGCTCGACGCGCTTGGCGGCAGGATGCGGGCCATCTCGGCCACCGTGCGCTCGCGGCGGTTCAGCGCGCGCCACGCCAGGTCGCGGGCGTGCTGCGACGCGCGCCTCGGGATCGTCGATGCGGACCGTCATGGTGCCGGACCGGCGGCCTCGCGAGCGCGCGACCGCCGGGCTCCGCCTACGCTGCGGCGATCTCCGAGACCGCGGTCGGCCGGGACCGGATCGGCCGTGACCGAATCGATCTCCGGGACCGGAGCGGCGTCGGGGTCGTGCTCGATCGGCGCCACGAGGTCCTGCTCGCCGAGCCCGAGGGCGTCGTAGACCTTGCCCTCGATCTCCTTGGCCACCTCCAGGTGCTCTTCCAGGTAGGCCTTGGCGTTGTTGCGCCCCTGGCCGAGCCGCTCGTCGCCGTAGGAGAAGAACGAGCCGGACTTGGTGACGATGTTGTGCTCGATCCCGAGGTCCAGGATGCAGCCCGCCGTGGAGATGCCCTTGCCGAACTCGATGTCGAACTCGGCCTGGCGGAACGGCGCCGCGACCTTGTTCTTGACGACCTTCACGCGGACGCGGTTGCCGACCGCCTCGGTGCCGTCCTTCAGCGTCTCGATGCGGCGGATGTCCAGGCGCTGGGACGAGTAGAACTTCAGCGCGCGGCCACCCGGCTGGGTCTCCGGCGACCCGAACATCACGCCGACCTTCTCGCGGATCTGGTTGACGAACACGCACAGCGTCTGCGTGCGGTTCAGGTTGCCGGCCAGCTTGCGCATGGCCTGCGACATCATCCGCGCCTGCACGCCGACCGTCTGGTCGCCCATCTGGCCCTCGAGCTCGGCGCGCGGCGTCAGCGCCGCCACCGAGTCGACCGCCACGACGTCGACGGCCCCGGAGCGCACCAGCATGTCGGCGATCTCCAGCGCCTGCTCGCCGTAGTCGGGCTGGGAGACCAGCAGCTCGTCGATGTTCACGCCGAGCCGGCTGGCGTACAGCGGGTCCATGGCGTGCTCGGCGTCGATGAACGCGCACACGCCGCCGAGCTTCTGGGCCTCGGCGAGGATGTGGTAGACGAGCGTCGTCTTACCGGAGGACTCCGGGCCGAAGATCTCCACGATCCGCCCGCGCGGGACGCCGCCGATGCCCAGCGCGAGGTCCAGCGACAGCGCACCGGTGGGGATGGCGTTGACCTTGACCTGGGCGCCCTCATCACCCATGCGCATGACGGTGCCCTTCCCGAACTGACGCTCGATCTGGGTCAGCGCGCCCTGAAGGGCGGTATCGCGTGCCTTGATGCCCGCGGCATCTTTTGTGCTCATCGGGGTGTCCTTAAATTCTGGTCGTCTCGGGGATGCCGCCTAGTCTGCGGGCGGCGTCGGACAGAACGACAGCCTGTCAGCGGACGGGTGACGGAACCAGACGCAAACGTGAAGGCTTTGCCGCGAAAGGCGCGCGGAACTGCGCAGCCGACGCCGCCGACGCGAAGGCTCGCCCCGCCCCGGAAGGCGCACGTTCACCTCGACGCCCGCCGAGCCGCCCGCGGTAGCCGCCCGCCGACCCGCATGGGTGACCCGCCCGTGCGCGGCCGCGCGGCCGCCGACCCGCAGGCGCAGCACGCCGCGGCGCGCCTCCCCGGTCACCCACACGCCGCGGCACGGCCGAGAAGCGGCGGACGACGACCCGCTGCCCCCGCACCGCGAAGCTGCCGCCGCGCAGGCCACCGCCCGAGTAGGACAAGGAACGCCGGTGAGAGCGCGAACACGAGGTCGTCGACGGTGACGCCGATCGCGGCCGCCGTGCGGCCCACGCGGCCGTGCAGGGCCGCAGCGGGGGCGACACGGCAAGCCGCGCCGGCGGCGGCGCCGACCGCGGGCACGCCCGTGGCCGACCCGCGGGCAGTCGCCGCCCGCCGGGCGGGTCCTCGACGAAGCGCGCGCAGCGCGCGCACCCCGCAGCCGCTCGGGTCGCCGCCGACCACCGCGTGGCCGACGCCGGGCACGACGACCCGCTGCGCGCCCGGGATCTTGCTCGCCACCGCGGCGGAGCCCTCGGGCGGCGTGCGCAGGTCCTCTCCCCCCTGCAGGATCAGCGTCGGCACGGCCGGATAGGGGCCTTCAGGCGCCGGCACGCGGCCCGCCGGCACGCCCGGCCAGCGCAGGCAGAGGCCGATCTCGTCGGCGGCGGCGGTCATGACGTCGAAGGGCGCGAACGCGGCCGGCCCGAGCGCCGACGCGCGCCGGAGCGCCTCGGGCAGGCGCACCCTCGACCGGCGTCGAAGAGGTCCCACGGCAGCGGCGTCTCCTCGCAGACGGTCGCGTAGCGGGCGCTGGAGAAGGACGCGCGGGGGACGGCAGGTCGGCCAGGCCGTTCCCCTCGGTCACCAGGCGGGCCAGCGGCGCCGCGTCGCCGCGCAGCGCGGACCGCACCGCCGACGGCACCGCGGCGCGCAGCGGCGGGTTGTAGTCGGAGTCGTAGAGCAGGTCGGAGATCGCGGTCGGCCCGACCGAGCGGCGGTGACGGCGGCCGTGGCGGTCGTAGGTGCTCCCCCGCAGCGGCGTGCCCCCGCAGCCGCGCGGCGAGCTTCGCGATGTCGGCGATCGGATCGGCGGTGACGCCGCGGCAGTCGCGCGGGCACAGCCCCGCCAGGCTCGGGCCCATCGCACGGAAGCCGGCCAAGCCCGAACGGGTCGCGGTCGTCGGGGTCGACGACCGAGTCGAGGATCAGCCGGTCGACGCGGTCGGGATGGGCGCGGGCGTAGGCGAGCGCGAGCTCGGTGCCGTAGGAGATGCCGAACAGCGTCAGCCGCTCGACGCCCAGGTCGGCCCGGATCGCCTCGAGGTCCTCGACGGAGTCGGGCGTCGCGTAGTGGCTGCGGGCTCGCTCCGAGCCGCTGCGCGCAGTCGGCGCCGGCCGCGGAGCTGCGCAGCCGCACGTCGCGCTCGAGCTTCGGGCAGCGCAGCAGGCCCGGAGCCGCCGGTGCCGCGCTGGTCGAAGCCGACCACGCGGTAGCGCTCGGCGAGGGTCGGCGCCAGCGGCATCACCGCGAGCATCTCCTCGATGCCGGCGCCTCCGGGGCCGCCGGAGAGGTACACGAGCGTCGGGCGGGCGGCGTCGGCGCTTCAACCGGGCCACTTGAAGCGGTACGCGGCCGGGCAGCGCGCCGGAGCGGTCCAGCGGCACAGACAGCGTGGCGCACTGCGGAGCCTCGAGGTCCCGGGCAGCCGCGCCAGTTCGCCGCCGAGGCGCCCGACGGCAGCGCAAGCGCCACCATCGTGAAGAGGACGGCGCCCCGAGAGGAGGAAGCGAGGGTGGACTCCGGCCATTCCGAATGCGCGAGCTTAGCGCGGTGCTGTAGCCCGGCACAAGATCCCTGGACGACCCTACGAGAGGGCGATGCGCGCGAGCGGCTCATATTGCGCGCCGCTCACGCCGTGGGTCTGCGAGTGGAAGAGCGTCAGCGCCTCGCCGGGGAACCCGACCGGCTCGGGCCCCGTCGTGCGCGGCCGGCGCGGCGCCCGCGCGCCGGAGCGCAGCCGCGCCACCGTCGCGTGCGCCTGGAACGACCGCCGCTCTGGCGTGGTACACGCCGGCGTCCGCCAACCTCGCCCGCGACCCGCGCCTGCAACGCCTCGAGCTCGCCGTCGAGATCCTCCACCTCCCCGCGCACAACACCCGCGCCCGCCGCGGCGGCAGCAGCAGCGACGCGCCCAAGCGACAAGCCGTGGCGCCGGGCCCGCGTACCCTCTCAGCACGGGCCTCGATCGTCGCGACATCCTCCTCCGGCCGGTGTCCGAGGAAGACGAGCGTGACGTGCAGCGCGTCGTCGCGCACGGGCCGCCACACCGCCTCGTCGGCCTCCGCGTCGCGGAACTTCGTCAGCGCCGCCACGGCCCGCGCGGGCAGCTCGAGCGCGACGAAGAGGCGAACGTTCACGTGAGCAGCCGGAGCAGCAGGTGCATGGCGACGGTGGTCGTCCGCTCGCGCACCATCGCGCGGCCGCCGGGTAGCTGCACGGCGCGCTCGATCCGCTCCCCTCCGGCCTCGGCCAGGCACAGGCAGACGGTCCCGACCGGCTTCTCCTCCGTCCCGCCGCCGGGCCCCGCGATGCCGGTGATGCCGATCCCGAGGTCGGCGCCGAAGCGCTCGACGGCGCCGTCGGCGAGGGCGGATGCGACCTCGGGCGAGACGGCGCCGTGGCCGTCGATCAGCGCAGCGGGCACTCCGGCGAGGGCGACCTTGGCCTCGTTCGAGTAGGCGGTGACGCCCCCGAGCGCGTACGCCGAGGAGCCGCCGCGATCGGTCAGCCGCGCCGCCATCAGCCCGCCGGTGCACGACTCGGCCGTCGCCACCGTGCGCACGGGCGGCCCCAGCAGCGCGGCGATCACGAGGTCGTCGATCGTCTCGCCGTCGCGGGCGAACAGCCTGGCGCCGTAGCGCTCGGCGATCACCGCCTCGAACGCCGCGTAGTCCTCGCTCGCCGCCGGATCGAACACCGTCGCGATCTCGATCTCGCCCCGGCGCAGGCAGGTGGTGATCTCGAGGCGCTCCAGCGGCACGCCGGCGGTCTCGGCCTCGCGCAGCGTCTGTGCGATCTCGGACTCCGGCGGGCCGAACAGCCGCATGATCCGCTGCTCGAGTGTGCCCGCGCCGGCCAGCACGGCCTGCACCGGCTCGGTCTCGAGCGCCGCGTCCCACATCATCTGCAGCTCGCCGGGCGGGCCCGGGAGCACGACGACGACGGCTTTCCCCGGCACGACCAGGCCGGGTGCGGTGCCCACCGGCTCCAGCACGGTCGCCCCCTCGGGCACCATCGCCTGCTTGCGGTTGCCGGCTCGCATCGCCGCCTCGTCGAACCCGCCCCGCCAGCGGGATCGCATCCGCTCCAGGATCGCCGCGATGCGGCCCTCCAGCGCCACGTCGAGCGCCAGCGGGCGGGCGGTGAAGTCGGCCACCACCTCGGTGGTGAGGTCGTCGGCGGTCGGCCCGAGCCCGCCGCTGGTGATCACGAGGTCCATCCCCTCGGACACGAGGAACTCCAGCGCCGCGCGCAGGTCCTCGCGGCGGTCGCCGACGATCATCATGTGCGCGAGGTCGACGCCGCGGGTGCGCAGCCGTTCCGCCAGCCAGGGGCCGTTGCGGTCGGTGATGATCCCCGACAGCACCTCCGTGCCGGTGACGACGATGCCCGCCCGCGCGGTCACGTGCAGGTGGGCGAAGGCCGCTGGTGATGTCGCTTCGGGCGGCTGCCGGAACGCAGCTCGTAGCCGACCGGCTCGCGGCTCTCGGCGATCCGGTAGGAGCGTGTCGCACGCGCAGCCGCGCGGCCGCCGTGCCGAACGTGACCTTGAAGCGCTCGCCCGCGGAAGGTGCGCGTCGACTCGCCCGGCCTCCAGCGTCCGCTGATCCACCACCGCGCGCCCTCTTCGAGTCCTCCATGCAGACGTAGACCTGCCCCGTGGCGGTGATCCGCACGCGTATCGCCCTGGCCCCGCTGGCCGGAGCCGCCGGAGGCCTCTTCTTGGCCGTCTTCTTCCTCGGGCGTGGGCGTGCTCTTCCGACCTCGGCCGCCGGGCGCTTCTTCGTCGTCGCCGTCCGAAGCTCCCGAGCGCGTACAGCGCGCCCAGCAGGACGATGATGCCCACCAGGATCACGATGCCGGGGCCGATGCCGCGGCGCCGACCCTCCGCCGTGCGGGTCTGGGCGGCGGTAGGTTGGAGCGGCGTCGAGCTCGATCGCCCGCGGGGCGCTCGAAGCGCTGCTTGTACTCCTCGACGAGCAGCCGCGCGTCCAGCTCGAGGTACTCGGCGTAGGTGCGCAGGAACGTCTTGACGAAGGTGGGGCCGGGCAGCAGCTCCCACTCCTCGCTCTCGAGGGCGCGCAGGTACTTGGCGCGGATCTTGGTGGCGGCCTCGACATCGGCCATGTCGATCCGCCGCCGCATGCGCGCCTCACGGAGGGTCTCACCGATTTCGGGCATCAGCCCACTGAGGCTAGTCCGCGTCGTCGTGAACGGCGACGGCGTCCGTGCTGGGGTCGAGGGCGGCCAGCACGCGCGGGAGGTCGGCCTCGGTCACCAGCACCTGGCGGGGCTTGGAGCCCTCGTAGCCGGAGATCACACCGCGGCGCTCGAGCATGTCGATGAGCCGGCCGGCGCGCGTGTAGCCCAGCCGCAGGCGCCTCTGGAGCATCGACGTGGAGGCGGTCTGCATCTCCGCCACGAGCCGGATCGCGTCGCCCAGGAGCGGATCCTCGTCGGGATCGAAGCCATCCTCGGCGACGGTCTCCTCCACCTCTGCCTCGACGACCTCCAGCAGCTCCTCGCGGAACTCCGGCTCGCCCTGGCGGCGCCACGCGGCGGTCAGCTTCTCGATCTCGCTCTCGTCGATGAAGGCGCCCTGGATGCGCTGCAGACGGGAGGAGCCGACCGGCGAGAAGAGCATGTCGCCCATGCCCAGCAGCGACTCGGCGCCGTTCTGGTCGAGGATCACGCGGGAGTCCGTCTGCGAGGAGACGGCGAAGGCGATCCGGGACGGCACGTTGGCCTTGATCATGCCCGTGATCACGTCCACGCGCGGGCTCTGGGTGGCCAGTACGAGGTGGATGCCGACCGCGCGGGCCTTCTGGGCGATCCGGATGATCGAGTCCTCGACGTCGGCGGGCGCGACCATCATGAGGTCGGCGAGCTCGTCGATCACGCACAGGATGTAGGGCAGCGGCGGCTCGCCGCGTCGCTCGCGGACCTTGTTGAGCTCGATCAGCGAGCGGGTGCGGGCGAGCGACATGTACGAGTAGCGCTGCTCCATCTCGCGCACGAGGTTCTGCAGCGCGGTGGCCGCCTGGCGCGGGGACGTGATGACGGGCGTGAGCAGGTGCGGGATCGAGTCGTAGTGGTTGAGCTCGACCTGCTTGGGGTCCACGAGCACCATGCGGACCTCGTGCGGGGTGGCGCGGAGCAGGATCGAGGACAGCATCGCGTTCACGGCGCCGGACTTGCCCGCGCCGGTGGTGCCGGCCACCAGCAGGTGCGGCATCTTGGCCAGGTCGGCGCCGATCGCGCGTCCGGCGACGTCCTTGCCCAGCCAGACCGTGAGCGGCGACCAGTCGCCGGGCGGCTCCTGGAAGACGTCGCCCAGGTGCACGGTGCGCCGGCGGGCGTTGGGGACCTCGACGCCGACCGCCTGCTTGCCCGGGATCGGGGCGAGGATGCGGATGTCGGCGGCCGCGAGCGCGTAGGCGAGGTCGTCCTTGAGCTGGGCGACCTTGGCGACCTTGATGCCGGGCGCGAGGCGTAGCTCGTAACGCGTGATGTGCGGGCCGGCGACCATCCCGATCACCTTCGCCTGCACGCCGAAGTGCCCGAGCGCCTCGACCAGCTGCGCGGCGACCTTCTCCTGCCCGGCGGTGTCGGGGCGGTTGGCCTCGGCGGTGGAGCGCTTCAGGAAGCGGGGGTCGGGGACCGTCCACTCGAACTCGGGCGAGTCGGTGACCGACGCGCGGTAGCGGCCCTGCGGCGTGAGATCGGCGGGATCGGTGCTGCGGGTGACGCCCGGCTCGTCGGTCTCGGGGTCCTCGGCGAGGCTGGGCTCCTCGTCGGGCTCCTCGGGATCCTCGACGCACGGGCTCGGGGGCGGGCGCCTCGCCGCCCTCGTACAGATCAGGGAAGCGGTCCTCGCCGGACCAGAACTCCGATCGGGTCCTCCTTCGTCTCGGGCTTGGGCGGCGGGTCGGCGACCGTCACGCGGCCCTCCCCCGTCTCGATCTCGCGCAGCTCCGTCGCGGCGGACCGGCGGCGGGTGACGGCACCGGAGCTCTCGCGCAGCACGCGCGTGGTCGAGTCGGTGGTGGCCTTGATCACGCCCGCCACCGACGCGCCGGTGAGCAGCAGCACGCCGGCCAGGAACAGGAACACGGCGAGGATGTGGGCGCCAACGCCGCCGAGCAGCGTCGAGGAGCCCCAGTACAGCGCCTCGCCGGCCATCCCGCCGCGCGCGCGGACCCACTCGGGATCCCAGAAGCCGGGCCGCACGCCCTCGGGGCCGAGCCCCAGCGTGCCGGCGGCCAGGCCGAGGCAAAGCGCGGCGAACAGGCACAGCGCGCCCGCGCGGAACGGGCGCACGGCGGGCAGTACGGGACGCATCACGAAGATCGCGCCCGCCGCCAGCAGCGCGACCGGCACGCCGTAGTGCACGGCCCCGAGCAGCCAGCGCAGCGAGTCGACCGTCCAGCTGCCGGCCTCGCCGCCGTCGGAGCGCAGGTACACGAGGAACGCGAAGAAGACGCCCAGCGCGATCAGGCCGAGGCCGAGCAGGTCCAGCTGGCGCTGCTCGAACTCGGGCATGCGCGGCCAGACCGGGCGCGGGGCGGCGCGCCGGGCGCGGGGCTTGCCGCGGCGGGCGGGAGCGGAACGGGCTGGCATCGGGCCGGACCTCCTTCGACGCGCAGCCGCGTCCCCCTTCCCGGCACTCAAAGCCGGATCCGGGTAAGACCCGTCACCGATGGAGGTTTTCCAACTGCTCCCGCTCGTTTTCGTCGCCGGCGGGCTGCTGGTCGCGTTCAAGGCCGTCCGGACGATCGTTTCCGCCCGCCGCTTCGAGCAGCGCGCGTCGCGCGCCGGAGCCGTGGTCACCTCCGTCCGCGAGCGCTGGATCAGCTCCGGCAGCGACTCCAACAGCCGCACGGTGTACGTCCCGGTGGTGCGCTTCACCGCGGCGGACGGGCGGATCGTCGAGGCGGAGACGGCCGGTCACACGAGCTTCCGCCGCCACGAGTCCGGCGATCCGATCGAGGTCCTCTACGACCCCGAGGACCCGTCGCACGTGCGCCTGGAGAGCGGCACCGGAGGGATGCTGTCGAGCGCGGCCACGATCGCGTTCGGGCTCTTCTTCGCCCTGCTCGCGCTGTACATGTTCGGCGGCCTGGACCTATGATCATCGTCGCGGTGGCGTTCACCGTGTTCGGCGTGATCCTGGCGGGCGCCGGCATCGGGATCGGGCGCGCGGAGCGCCGCTTCGCCTCCGCCGCCGGCCGCGCCGCGGCCACCGTGACCGACGTCCGCTCGCGCTCCGCGGGGCGTCAGACGAGGGGGATGATCTGGGTCCCGGTCGTGCGCTTCCAGACCAGCGACGGCCAGTTGGTCGACGCGGAGGCGTCCGGTGGCACGAACATCAAGCGCTACAGCCCCGGCGATTCGATCGAGGTGCTCTACGACCCGGCGAACCCGGCCAACGTCCGCCTTGCCCGGCGGCTCGGGCGGCACGCTCATCCAAGTCGCCTTCATGGCCATCGGCGGGATCTTCACCCTGATCGGCGTGTTGCTGGTCGCGCTCGCGGTGGCCATCGGCTGATGGCCTACACGCTGCGGGCCCCGAAGCCGGTGGCGCTCCTGCCGCTGATCGTCGTCCCGGTGCTGCTCGTGCTGTCCGATCGCGCTCGGGCTGCCCGGCTTTCCCGCGTTCTTCCTCGTGGCGTTCGGCGTCTTGGTGCTCTACCAGGCCTGGCAGCGCTCGCTCGTGCTCAAGGTCGACGCCGGCGGCGTGCACCTGGGGCGCGGGGTCCGCTACGAGCACGGCGACCAGCGCACGATGATCACCGCCGTCCCGTGGAGTTCGATCCGCGACGTGGTGGTCGTCTCCCCCGGTCCGATCGGCGGCGAGGGCGGCACCGAGGTCGGCGTCCGCCTCAAGCCGGGAGCGCCGTTGCCCGACGGTGCGCGGGCGATGGTCGTCGACCCCGCGAACCCCGATGCGGTGCAGGCGGACCTCTGCACCGGGGTTCCGGGCCGGTTCGACCGTGGGCGTCTTGCCGAGGCCGTGGCGGCCCACGGGGCGGGCGCCAAGGTGGTCGACGTCACACGCGGCTGATAAACGCGGCCTGAACATCCGTGACCGGGGAGCGGATCCCACCTACCATCAAGGTGTGGATACCGCCAACCGCCCCGTCCGCATCCTCGTAGTCGAGGATGACGACGAGATCGCCCAGGTCCTACAACGCTCGCTGCGCATGGAGGGCTACGAGGTCAAGCTCGCCGGGGACGGCGTGCAGGGGCTCGAGGAGGCGCATGCCTTCCTCCCCGACCTGATCGTGCTCGACCTCGGCCTGCCGCGCCTGGACGGCGTGGACGTCGCCAAGCGCCTGCGCGAGGACGGCGACGCGGTCCCGATCCTCATGCTGACCGCGCGCGACGCGCTGGAGTCGCGCGTCGAGGGGCTCGACGTGGGCGCCGACGACTACCTGGTCAAGCCGTTCGAGCGCCAGGAGCTGCTGGCGCGCATGCGGGCGCTGCTGCGCCGCAAGCCGCCCGAGGGGATGGCGCCGCTGCGCGTCGGCGACCTGATGCTCAACCCCGACACCCACGAGGTCTCGCGCGGCGAGCGGAAGATCGACCTCACCCAGCGCGAGTTCGAGCTGCTCGAGTACCTGATGCGCAACGAGCGCCTGGTGATCTCCCGCCAGAAGCTGCTCGACGAGGTGTGGGGCTACGACCCCTTCTCGATCACCAACACGATCGAGGTGTTCGTCTCCAACCTGCGAAGGAAGCTCGAAGCCGATGGCGAGCCTCGGCTCCTCCATACGGTCCGCGGCGCGGGCTACGTCCTCCGCGTATAGGCGCCTGCCGATCCGCTGGCGGCTCGCCGGCGGCTCCGCAGCCCTGACGTTGGTGATCCTCTGCGGGTTCGCGGCGATCGTCGGCGTGCTGACCACTCGCCGCATCCAGGCCGACTTCAGCCGCCAGGTGGCCGACGCGGCCGACGAGCTCTCGCGTGAGGTGAAGCTCCGCTACGGCCAGCGCGACGACGGCACCACCTTCCTGCGCAAGATCCGCGGCCCCAACCTCGACGACTACGCGGCGGGCCAGAACGCCGTCGTGCGGATCATCACCCCGGGCGGCGACTACGTCACGGGGAGCGCGGGCGCCCCCGGCTTCGGCCCCTACATCTCCTCGACGGCCAACATCGACGGCTGGCTGGTCGAGTCGCGCCGCGTCGAGGTCGTCAACTACGCGGACCCGGTGGTGATCCAGTACGCGCGGCGGCTGTCCGAGGTGGAGGCGACCGCCAACCGCGTGAAGGTGTTCCTGGCCTTCGGCGTGCTCGGCGGCGCATTGCTCGCCCTGCTCGCCGGGCTGGCGACGGCCCGCCGCGCGATGGAGCCGATCGCCGAGCTGACCGCCGCCGCGCGCGAGGTGGAGCGCTCCCGTGATCCCACGGTCCGGATCCCGCGCTCGGAGTCCGAGGACGAGGTCGCCGAGCTGGCGCGGACGCTGGAGTCGATGCTCGCGGCGCTCAGCGACGCGCGGATCGAGACCGAGGCGGCGCTGACCCGGCAGCGCGAGTTCGTCGCCGACGCCTCGCACGAGCTCCGCACGCCGCTCACCTCCGTCCTGGCCAACCTGGAGCTGCTCGAGGAGTCGCTCGTCGGCGAGCCGCGCGAGGCCGCCGCGTCGGCGCTGCGCTCCTCGCACCGGATGCGCCGGCTCGTCGCCGACCTGCTGCTGCTGGCCCGCGCCGACGCCGGCCGCGTGGCGCCGCACGAGCCGATCGACGTGTCCTCCGTGGTCACCGACGCCGCCGCCGAGCTCGAGCCGGTGGCGGGCGATCACGAGCTGTCGATCTCCGCCCCGGCGGGCATGACCGTGCTCGGCGCCCGCGACGAGCTGCACCGGCTGATCCTCAACCTGATGGAGAACGCGCTCCGCCACACCGACCCCGGGACGGCGGTCGAGGCGCAGGTCACGCGCGAGAACGGCG
Source organism: uncultured Solirubrobacteraceae bacterium (assembly GCA_963764385.1). Taxonomy (GTDB): domain Bacteria; phylum Actinomycetota; class Thermoleophilia; order Solirubrobacterales; family Solirubrobacteraceae; genus DATFQI01. The sequence continues at coordinate 57,457 of CAVXSJ010000018.1, forward strand.
AGGTCGTGCTGGCCGTCGAGGACGACGGGCCGGGCATCCCCGAGGAGATGCGCGAGAAGATCTTCGAGCGCTTCTTCCGCGGCTCGAGCGACCGCGGCGGATCGAGCGGGCTCGGCCTCTCGATCGTGCGCGCGGTCGCCGAATCGCACCACGGCACGGTCGGCCTGGCCCCGCCGCTGGACGGGCGCGGGGCGCGGTTCGTCGTGCGCATTCCCGCGCGCGAGGCCGCCGGGAACGCCGGCGATCGCCCGCCGGCGGCCGCCACGCAGCACTGATCGGGCTCAAGCCCACGGCTGCGCGGCCGATTCATCGAAGGACCCCCGTCCAGGAGTCCCCTCGCGCATGTCCGAATCCATCCTTCAGCCGCTCGCCGGCACCACGCAGATCGAGGCCGTGGCATGAGCTCCGACGTCCTGAGTCCTGACGCGATCGCCGCGCTCGTCGACGCCGCCAAGGAGGGACAGGGACGCGCCGCTCCCGAGGAGCGCCCGGCCCCCGCCCGCCGCCGCCGGCGCGTCCACGCGGTCGACTTCACGCGCCCCACCAAGTTCAGCTCCGATCAGGAGCGCCGGATCAAGCGCGCCATGGAGGCGTTCTGCCGCACGGCGGCGTCGCGCATGTCCGCCGAGCTCCGTGCCCCGCTCGAGCTCGAGGTCCTCAGCGCGAGCCAGCTGACCTGGGCCAACGCCCACTCGCAGGTGCCCTCCAGCGCGATGACGATGATGGTCGAGCTCAAGGGCGTCGGGACGCACATGATGCTCGCCGGCGAGGAAGGTCTCCTCCTCGGCGCGATCGAGCTGCTGTCCGGCGGCTCGGATCCCTCCGTCGCCCGTGTCCGGCGCATGACGGACATCGACTGGGTGCTGGCCGGCTACTTCTTCGAGCGCCTCCTCACGCAGATGTCGGTCATCTGGCAGTGACATGTTCGAGCTCGAGCTGGTCCCCGGCCCGCTCGACGCGCACATGGAGACCGCGCAGTCGGCCGGCGTGAGCGAGCCGACGCTCACCATCGCCATCGACGCGCGCCTCGACGGCGGGTCGACCACGCTGTCGCTGCTGCTCCCCTGGCAGGCCATCGCCCCGGTGATCGAGCGCTTCAGCGGCCGCGACGAGCAGGCGACGAGCGGCCACGGGGAGGCGCTGTCGGTCCGCCGCGCGATCGGCGGCGTCCGCGTCCCGGTGCGCGCCGAGGTCGCCAGCCTCCACATGCCGATCGAGGCCGTGCTCGCCCTCAAGCCCGGCGACGTGCTCAACCTTCAGACGCCCGCCGACTCCGGCGTCACGCTCTACGCCGACAAGGTGCCCGTCCACCAGGGGCGGCCGGGCCGGAGCGGCTCCCGCCGCGCCGTCCAGGTGACCGGTCCCGCACGAGGAGCCCGCCGATGAGCATCGAGGCCGCACTCACCAGGCTGGCGGAGTCCAGCTCCGAGGCCGTCCTGGGCGTGCTCGAGAGCCTCACCCCCGGGCAGGTCCAGGCCGGCGACATCGCCGTGCTCGGTGCCGACGACGGTCCCCTCTCGGGTCTCCCCTTCCCCGCGGTCGCGACCAACGTCGCCTACATCGACGGCGTCACCGGCGGCAACGTGTTCGTCATGACGCTCGAGGGCGCCCGTCGCCTGGCGGCGGCGATGATGGGCCAGACCGACGTCGCGCCCTCCGAGGAGCCCGGGCTGACCGAGCTCGAGCTGTCCGCCGTGTCCGAGGCCGGCAACCAGATGATGGCCACCGCGGCCGGCGCGATCGCGTCGGTGCTCGGTACCGACGTCGAGGTCGGCGTGCCGGAGACCCGCACGTTCGAGACCGCCGAGGACGCCGACGACGTCTACGGCTCGAGCCCCCACGTCGTCCGCGCCGCCTTCTCCGTCTGCGGCGAGCCCTGCCGGCTCGTCCAGCTCGTGCCCACCGAGTTCGTCGTCCGGCTGGACCGCACGCTCGAGGACGAGCTCACCGACGAGGCGCCCACGCTGCTCACCGGCAGCACCGCCCGCATCGCCGGCGGCGCCAACCCTTCCCTCGCCGGCATCCCGGTCCGCGTCTGGGCCGAGCTCGGCCGCGCGCACATGGCCACCGCCGACGTCGTCGAGCTCCCCCCGGGAGCCGTCGTCGAGCTCAACGAGTCCGCCGACGAGCCCATCGACGTCTTCGTCAACGGCCGGCGCTTCGCCACCGGCCGCCTGATGGTGGCCGAGAACAACGAGTGGGCCGTGCGCATCGAGACCGTCATCGACCTCTCGGCTGACGAGAGCGAGAGCGACATGGAAGCGCCCCGCTGGCCCGTGTCCTGGTAGTCCGCGGCGCGTAGTCTCGGGCGCGGCCGGCTGGCGCGCTTGCGAAGTGATCGGGGCCCTGGCGCTCTACGGCGGGCTCCGAGGGGGATGAGCTCGACGTTGACGACGCATACGGTGGCCAACGTCGAATCGGTCGCCGCCAACGGGGGCTTCTCCCACCTTCCGTACCCGTCGTCGTTGACGTGCGCCGTGGAGGGCGGCCGGCACGGCAACGTCACGCTCCGTCGACCCCCAGGTCCCCGCGATTTGGCCCGCGTTAGGCGCCGGGGCCGCCATTCGGCGAAAGCGGTCTACGGCTTAACCGCGCCTGGACGAACGTTGCAGGCGCTCTTGCAAGGCATCGCCCAGGGCGCTCCAGGCAACGCTCTCGTTTCAGGTGACTAGCGCAGCAAAGCCACGTTCAGGGGCTCTTACACGAACCGTAGGCTGCCACGCAACAAAACAACGGGCCGCGTCCATGATGGACACGGCCCGTAGTTGGACGCATGTTCGATAACGCACACCAGGCGCCCCCACCTATCTTTCGCGTCGTCAGGAAAGCGAATCGCTCCTCAGACGGTTGCAGCCGGCCAGGAGCAAGAAGGTAGGGGGCGAGATGGGTTACCGAACTAAGGTTGACCGAAGCAAACGATGGTATTTGAGAAGAGCGCCGCTTCAGGCGCTCTTTCTCGTTCTAGACCGTTGTGTCGGCCATAGACGCGCGTCGCTTGAATCGAACAGGTGTCTAGTGCGACGGCGGTCCGTGGGCGGGCGTAGTCCGCGACCCGTCGGTCGAACGCCGAGCTCGATCTCGAAGTCCGATTCGTCGGCGTGCTGGAACGCGATGGCGCGCTCGAGGATCATCCTCTCGAAGGTGTTGACGACCAGCGGGTCGAGCTGGCTGCCGGCGACATTGCGTAGCTCGGCGAGCGCCGCCTCGGAGCTCACCGGCCGGCGGTACGAGTCGCGCGACGTCATCACGTCGTACGTGTCCGCCGCCGCGATGATGCGCGACCCGAGCGGGATGTCCTCGAGCGGCGACGCTGTAGTAGCCGTTCCCGTCGTAGCGCTCGTGGTGGCAGTAGATGATGTCGGCGACGGGTCCGTAGCCCTCGATGCGGCGCACGAGCTTGGCTCCCTGCTCCGGGTGGAGCTTGACGGTCTCCCACTCCTCCGGCGTGAGCTTGCGGTCGGCGAAGAGGATCGAGTCGGGGAAGATGAACTTGCCGATGTCGTGCAGGAGAGCGGCCGTGTGGATGAGCTCTTGCTCGCGCTCGGGAAGCCCCATCATCCGGGCCACCTCGCGGCTATAGCGTGCGACGGCAGCGGAGTGGCGCGCGGTCATGGCGTCCCGCATGGAGAGCGTCTGCATGACCGTGGTGAGGAGGCCCACCTGCAGGGACGCCAGCTCGCGGGTCCGCTTGCTGAGCTCCTCGCCGCGCTCGAACGCCGCGATGCCGGCGCGGAAGCAGGTACTGGAAGACGAACAGCACCACGGCGAGCGAGGCCAACGGCCCCGACGCCGATCATGTCCGTAGCTGAACGCGGCGCCGGCCGTGAGCAAGGCGGTGGCGAACTCCGACGGGCAAGAGGTTCATGTAGACCGAGCGCACCGCCTGCCCATAGGACGACCCGTGCTTCACGAGGTTGAAGACGGCCACCAACGAGAAGTTGATGAAGTTCGTGACCATGAAGACGAGCAGCACCAGCATCGCGAAGGTGATGCCACCGCTCGAGCCCGGCGCGACCGGGCCGACCATCACATCGATCATCACTCCGCCCACCAGCGGGAAGATCATGTAGTTAGCGATGTTCATCAGCGCGTTGTCGATGGGCCGCCGTGCGATCAGCGCGTCCACCACGGACGCAGTAGCGCCGATGAACGCGGCGGGCGCCGGACCCAGCAGCGCCATCGCAAGCACGATGGCGAGGAACGAACCGGTGATGCGGACGCGCCGTACCTCGACCGTCATCATGTCGCTGCCGACTGCGAGGACGAGCAGCAGCCCGACAAGCTCGATGGGCTGCCAATCGCTCGTGCGAGACAGAGCGACAGTCGCGCCAGTGGCGACGATCAGGGACGGCAATTACCCCGCCCAGGAGGAGTCTCTCGACGTCTCGTCACGACCCTCCTGTAGTCGGCACCCGATGTAAGCGACTTGACCGCGAAACCCCGCTCAGAGCCCTAAAGGCACCGGACATTCGTCCAGTCGCAGGTGCGCTGGGCTAGCGGATAGGATCATGACGGTGACGGGGAGGCGCTCGGCTCCGCTCGGCGTGCGGCCGTTCGGCCGCTTGCTGGCGTCCTACACGGTCAACGAGGTCGGCGATGCGGTGGGCATCGTCGCGCTGGCCGTGCTCGTGTACGACCGCACTCAGGCGGTCGCTCCGACGGCTGCGTTCTTCATCGCCGCGAAGTTCCTCCCGGCCCTTTTCGCCCCCGCGCTGACCGCGCGGCTGGACCAGCTTTCGCTCCGGCGCACGCTTCCGACGCTCTACGTGCTCGAGGCGATCGTGTTCGCCGCGCTGGGGCTGATCGCCGAAGGCGACCTGATCCTCGTGCTGGTCCTGGCGCTCGGGCTCCTGGACGGGACGCTCGCGATCACCGGGCGTGGGCTCACGCGTGGCGCGGTCGCAGCGGTCCTGCAACCGGCGGGCCTCTTGCGGGAGGGCAATGCGCTGATGAACCTGGGCTTCGCCGTCGCGTCGGTCGGAGGGGCGGCGCTGGCCGGCTTCCTGATCGGCCAGTTCGGGATCCCCGCGGCGTTGTACGTCGACGCGGCGTCGTTCTTGATCATCGCGGTCGTCCTCGCGCTCACCCGCGACCTCCCCGAGGTCGAGGCCACCCAGGAGCTGTTCGGCGAGCGGTTCCGGTCCGGCTTGCGCTACGCCCGCGAGAACGTCGCGGTGCGGACGCTGCTCGCGGGCCAGGCGGTCGCCCTCGTGCTCTTCACGATGATCATCCCGATCGAGGTCATCTACGCCAAGGAGAGCCTCGGGACCACGTCCACGGGCTACGGCATCCTGCTCGCCGCCTGGGGCGCGGGGATCGTGGTCGGCAGCCTGATCTACCTCCGCGTCAAGCAGCGCTCGGCGTTCACGCTGGTCGTCGTCTCGACGGTTGCCATCGGTATCGGCTACCTCGGCCTGTCGCTGGCGGGCACGTTGCTCGTCGCGTGCCTGATCTCCGTGGTCGGAGGCGCCGGCAACGGCATCCAGTGGATCGCGGTGATGACCGCGCTGCAGGAACGGACGCCCTCCGCCTACCAGGCCCGGATCAGCGGCCTGATGGAGTCGATCGGCGCCGCGATGCCTGGCGTCGGGTACCTGCTGGGCGGCGCGATCGTCGCCCTCGCCGATCCTCGCGCCGCGTACGCGGTCGCCGGCATCGGGGTCCTGGTGCTGGTCATCGGCGCCCTCCCGCTCCGCTCGAAGATCGAAGGCGTTGGGCCCAGCGGACCGCACGAACCCCCCGTGGACCTCCCCGAGCACGATCCGATCACGCGGGCCGCCACGCCCGCTCAGGCCGGGCAGCGCCAGCCCTAGTCCCGGGACGGGCCCAGGGCGAAGTTGAGTCCCTGGTATCTGGCGGCGCACGGCGAGCGTGCCTAGCGTGCGTGCATGCCGTTCCGCGCCCTCGCCTGCTTCGTCGCCGCCCTCGTCGCGCTGGGCGCCGGCTGCGGGGGCAGCGATGACGAGGAGGACGTCCGCTCGGTGGTCTCGAGCTACGTCGAGGCCTCGCTCACGGGCAACGGGCGCCAGGCGTGCGCCTTCTACACGCCCGAGCTGCGCCGGCAGACCAAGCGGGAGGCGCGCAAGCACGGGCTCAGGCACTGTGCCGAGGTCGTCGGCCGCGCCGTGCGCACACGCATCGCCCAGCTCCCCGATGAGGTCCGCGGCGACGTCGAGGACGCGTTCTCCGACCCCGACGAGCTGCGCGTGCACCTGGCCGACGACGCCCACGCTCGCGCCGCCCTGGAGATCCCGCACGGCGTCATGACCGACCCGAAGGTCATGCTCGTGCGCACCCACGAGGGATGGCGGATCCAGCGCGTCGGCGGCGTCAACTGATGGAGCGCCTGCAGGCCGAGCTGGAGCTGCGCCTGGACCGGCTGGCCGCACACGGCCTGCTCCGCGTCTCGACGTCCGGGTCGTACGTGAGCTTCGAGTCCCCGAAGGTGCACCTGGACATCGGCTACGACGTCGTCGACGGCGCGCTCGCCCTGGCCGCCTCGATCCGCCGTCGCGGCGACCGCCGCACCCACTGCCTGGCCTCCGCGCAGCGGCGGCTCGGCGTCCCGGAGTGCCCGGCGCGCGCAACCGTGATCGAGACCGACGCGGACCTCGGCCCTGCGGTAGAGCGACTGTTCGCCGGCCTAACAGCGATCGAGCCGCTGTTGGCCGGCGACGATCGTGCCTTCGCGCGGCTCGAAGAGCCCGCCCTCGCGGCGGCTTAGACCTCGACGACGACCGGGAGGATCATCGGGCGCCGCTTCATGCGGTTGTAGACGAACGCCGCCATGTCGTCGTGGAGCATGCCCTCGAGCACGTCGATCTCGGTGACCCGCTGGTCGGCCGCGCGGTCGAGCGAGTCCTCGACGGCGTCCCGGAGCTCCTCGATGATCCTGCCGCCCTCGTCGAGGAACGGCACGCCGCGGGCGAGGACCTCGGGCGGGACGACCGACGAGCCGTCCTGCTCGGAGATGGTGGCGACGATGATGAAGATGCCGTCGGCCGAGAGCATGCGGCGGTCGCGCATCGCGACGTCGGCCATGTCGCCGATGTCGACGCCGTCGACGAACACCATCCCGGCCGTCTCCGGCTTGCCCAGCCGCGCGCCCTTCTCGTCGATCTCCAGCGGGGTGCCGTTCTCGACCCGGAAGATGTTCTCCGGCGGGACGCCGACCGACTCGGCGAGCCGGCCGTGCAGCAGCATCCGCTTGAAGTCGCCGTGCACGGGCATCACGTACTTCGGCCGCGTCAGGTTGAGCATCATCTTCAGCTCCTCCTGGTAGCCGTGGCCCGAGGCGTGGATCGGGGCGTCGCGGGGCGTGATGACGTCGCAGCCGATGTGGAACAGCCGGTCGATCGTCTCGTTGACGGCGCGCTCGTTGCCCGGGATCGGGGTGGCGGAGAACACCACGGTGTCGCCCTTCTTGAGCTCGACCTGCGGGTGGTCGCGGTAGGCCATGCGGCGCAGCGCGCTCAGCGGCTCCCCTTGCGACCCGGTCGAGATGACCACCAGCCGCGAGTCGGGGAACTGGTCGACCTCGCGGGGCTGGACGAGCATCCCCTCGGGGACGTCGATGTGCCCCAGCGTGCGGCCGATGTTGACGTTCTTGCGCATCGAGCGCCCGAGCAGCGCGACCTTGCGGTCGTTGGCGGCCGCGGCGTCGACGACCTGCTGGACGCGGTGGATGTTCGACGCGAAGCAGGTGACCACGATCCGGCCCTTGACGTGGTGGAAGACCCGCTCCAGGTGCGGTCCGACGATCGACTCGGATGCCGAGACGCCCGGGCGGTCCGCGTTGGTGGAGTCGCCGCACAGCAGCAGCAGCCCCTCGCGCCCCATCTCGGCCAGCCGCGCCATGTCGGCGGCCGCCCCGCCGACCGGCGTCTGGTCGAACTTGTAGTCGCCGGTGAACAGCACCGTCCCGAGCGGGCAGGTCAGCGCCACGCCGCTGGAGTCGGGGATCGAGTGCGTGAGGTGGATCCGCTCGAGCTCGAACGGGCCGGCCTGCACCGTGTCGCCGATCGGGAGGACCTCGAGGTTGACGTCGCGCAGCTTGTGCTCGTCGAGCTTGGAGCGCGCCATCGCGACCGTCAGCTGGCCGCTGTAGACGACCGGGACGCTCTTCTGGCCGATCTCGCGGAGCACCCAGGGAAGCGCGCCGATGTGGTCCTCGTGGCCGTGGGTGATCACGATCGCCTCGATCGCGTCGACGTGCTCACGCAGGTACGTGAAGTCGGGCAGCACGAGATCGATGCCCATCATCTCGGCGGTCGGGAAGCGCAGCCCGCAGTCGACGACGACGATCCGCCCGTCGTACTCGACGACGGTCATGTTCTTGCCGATCTCGCCGACGCCCCCCAGTGGGAGGACGCGCAGTGTGCCGCTCACCCGGTGGGGGTCCCGAGAAGCGAGTGGCGCTCGAGCATCGCCTGCACCAGCGCGCGCTCATCGTCGCTGGCCTCGACCAGCGGGAGCCGCAGCGGGCCGACATCGTGCCCGAGCATGGCCAGCGCGGCCTTCACCGGGATCGGGCTCGCCGTGCAGAACAGGGTCTCGTAGACGTCCTGCAGCGACGCGTCGATCTCGGCCCGGTGCTCGGGCTCGTCGAACATCCGGCGCATCTCGGGCCCCGCGACGTGCGCGGCGACGCTGATCAGCCCGTTGAGGCCCAGCTCGAGCGCCTTGAGGTAGTCCTCGTCGTTGCCGGTCAGCACGCTCAGGCCGTCGATCGGGCCGAGCTCGGCGCCGTTTGACTGCTTCACGGCCTCGATGCCCTCGATCTGCGCGAGCTCGGCGAGCAGGTCCGGCGGCATGTTGAGCGCCGTCCGCGACGGGATGTTGTAGAGGATCACCGGCCGCCCGGAGGCCGCCCGGGCGACCTCGCCGAAGTGCCGGAGCAGGCCACGGCGGTTGGGCTTGTTGTAGTACGGCGTGACGGACAGGACCGCCTGCGCGCCCGCGTCCACGATGGCCTCGGTGAGGTGCGCGGCGTGCCGGGTGTCGTTGGAGCCGGCGCCGCCGAAGATGGGCGCCTCGTCGCCGAACTCCGAGGCGATCGTGCGCACGAAACCCACGTGCTCCTCGTCGGTCATCGTGCTGGCCTCGCCGGTGGTTCCGCACACGACGAGCCCATGCGAGCCGTGGTCGAGCAGGTGCCGCGCGAGCTCGATACCGGCTTCGTCGTTGACGCTGCCGTCGGCACGGAACGGCGTGACCATCGCCGTGAAGAGTCCTCGGATCTCACCCATCGCCCGAGAGGATGGCACGAAGCGCGGCATCAGCCGGCGAGCGGGTCTCCGGAGGAGAGCTCCGGTGGGGCGTAGCTCGGGCGGTTCGGGTCGTCCTGGGCCGCGGGCGCGGCCGGCGGCGCCGGGGCGGCGGGAGGAGCCGGCGGGGGCGGCGGCACGGCCGCCTCGGGCGGAACCGGGGGCGCGGCCGCGAGCGGAACGGTCTCCGCCATCGAGGCCGGCGGCGCGGGAGCGGGAGGCGCCGAGGGCGGCGGCGTCGAGCCCGCCGTCTCGGAGGGCGCGATCGGGCGCCCGTGCTTGTCGTACTCGGTGATCGGACCACCGCCGCTGGGCGCGCCCTGGTTCGAGTTGAACTGCTTCTGGGCCTCGTCCAGCTTCGTCTGCGCCTGCTCGGCCATCTTCTTGGCCTTGTCCATGAAGCCCATGCTCACTCCTCGTTCATCGCGTGCCCGAAGGCTATCCCGACAACGTAGCGGCGTGGCTTGCGATGTCAGCCCACGGATCGCCCTTGGAGGCCAGCCGCTCGGGCATGGTGAGCATCGTCCACCGCTGCGAGGTCAGCGATGCATCCTCGACCTCGTCCCACGTCAGCGGCGCGGCCACCGGCGCGCCGGGGAGCGCCCGGACCGCGTACGGGGCGACCACGGTCTGGCCGTACGTGTTGCGCGCGGTGTCGACGAGGATCCGGCCCTCGCGCTTGTTCTTGCGCCACTCGGTGGTCAGGGACGGATGGGCCTCGGCGATCTCCGCCCCGATCTCCCCCGCCCGCTCGCGCACCCAGGCCGACTCGCGTGTGCGCTTGAGCGGCGCAACCACGTGGATGCCCTTGGAGCCCGACACCATCGCGAACGGCTCGAGGCCCTCCTCGCGCAGCCGCTCGCCGACCGCAAGCGCCGCCTCGCGCACGATCGTGAAGTCGCTGCCCTCCTCGGGGTCGAGATCGAAGACCAGCCGGTCGGGCTTGTCGAGGTTGTCGCGCCGCGCGGTCCAGACGTGCGGCGTGATGCAGTTCTGGTTCGAAAGCCAGCGCAGCGTGTCGGCGTCCTGGGCGATCATGTGCGTGTTGGTCCCGCCCTGGCGGCGCGGCGTCTCGACCCGCTCCACCCAGTCGGGCGCGCCCTTGGGGATGTCCTGCTGGACCACCCGCTGGCCCTCGATGCCCGCGTTCCAGCGCCACAGGTTCATCGGCCGGTCGCGCGTGTGGACGAGCATCGCGTCCGCGACCGCCGCGTAGTAGGCGGCCAGGTCGGCCTTCGTCAGCCCGGCGTCCGGGAACAGGACCTTGTCCGCATGGCTGAGCTTGACCTCTCTCACGGCAGTTCGCGCTCCACGTCATCAAGCCATTCGAGATGCGCGGCGAGCATCCTCCGACTGAGCCCGTGGGCGAGCATCAGGTACTTCTCCCGGTGCGGCAACGTCGAGGCCGTGGCCTCCGCCTCGTCGAGCTTCTCGAGAGAGGTCCCCGCGATGTCCTCGCGCACCTTCGCGGTCGCGGAGTAGACCGTTCGCTCGCGGGTCCGCGAGCGCTTCGCCGTCGCCGACGCAACGAGATGGCCGCGGCGGGCTACGCCAGCACGCTCGAGTTCGCCCGCCTGGAGGCGCCGCCGGAGGAGATGCAGCAGCTGTTCTTCGCGCTGCGCTCCAACCAGGAGCAGACGAACCGGCTGTTCGGCACGTTCGCGGGGCACCGTCCCGCACGCCGAGTGCTTCTCGCCCGCGAACCTGGGGGCGATCACCGGCGCCGTCGCAGCGCATCGGTGAACCGGCGCGGCACCGCCGCGTCCTCGCCCTCCTCATACAGCGTCACGACGATCAGCTCGCCCCGCGGGCGGTCGTCCATGCAGACGTAGATCAGCGACGGGCGGTCGAGGTCGCGCACCAGCGTGGCGGCTCGCTCGCCCGGCTCGCTGCGGCCCGCGGCGAGCGCCCGTCCCACGCGGGCGGCGATCTCGGTGCGCGGGTCCAGCGTCCCGCGGACCCGCTCGCCGTAACGCTCGACGGCGTGGTCGGTGACGGCTACACGCGAGGGCCACAGGAGGTGCTCGAGCCCGATCATTGCGTAATCGGTGACGGCTACGAGGGCCACAGGAGGTGCTCGAGCCCGATTACGGGGGACTCGGGCAGCTCGGCGACGCCGCGGATCGCGAGCAGGACGCCGGGCATGAAGCTCGTGCGGTCGGTCGTCACGTGGCGGATCGAGAGGGTCTGGGCGACGTCGCCGAGGATGACCTCCTGGTCGGCCACGAGGCCGGGCAGCCGGACCGAGTGGATCGGCACGTCGCCCTCCATCATCTCGGCGGTGCGCGCCGCGGTGCCCGACGGCGCGTCGAGCTTGCCGGGATGGTGCAGCTCGATGATCTCGGCGCGATCCATGATCCGCGACGCCTCGGCGGCGAAGCGCATCATCAGCACCGCGCCGATCGCGAAGTTCGGGGCGAAGAAGGCCTTGGCGTCTGAGTCGCGCGCCGCCTCGCGGAATCCCTCCTGGTCGAAGCCCGACGTCCCGATCACGACGTGCACCCCGGCGGCCAGCGCCTCGCGGGCGTTGCCGAGCGCCTGGTCGGGCTGGGTGAAGTCCACGAGGACGTCGGCGTCGCCGAGCACGTCGGCCACCGCAACGCCGAGCGCCGGGTCGGCCCGGCCGGTGAGCGTCCATGTCCGTCGGCGCCCTCGACCGCGGCGCACACGGTCTGCCCCATGCGGCCGGCCGCGCCGGCCACGGCGACCCGGATCATGCCAGGCGAGGCACGGTCGGCGGGCCTGTACCGGATACGCGGCACCGTCCGACCTCCGCGACCGCGGTGCGGAACGCGTCCTCGTCGGGGCCGATGCCGGCCGCGGACAGCCGCTCGGGCGCCCACAGCTCGTCGCTCAGCGCCCGCAGGTCGTCGAGCGTGACGGCGTCGATGCGCTCCATGATCTCGTCCGGCTCGAGCAGCGGCAGGTCGTACATGAGCGAGGCGCCGAGCCGGTTCATGCGCGCGCCGGTGGACTCCATGGCGACATGATCACGCGCGCCTTGACGTTCTCGCGCGCCCGGTCGAGCTCCTCCTCGGTGGCGGGCGTCTCGCGCATGCGGTCGAGCTCGTCGCGGACGACGGCCATCGCCTCGGCGAGCTTGTCCGGGCGCGTGCCGAGGTAGAGCCCGATCTGGCCGGTGTCGGAGAACTGGCCGTTGAACGAGTAGACGGAGTAGGCCAGGCCGCGCTCCTCGCGCACCGACTGGAACAGCCGCGACGAGGACAGGCCGCCGAAGATGGCGTCCAGCACGCGCATCGCGAAGCGGCGGTCGTCGCCGCGCTTGAGGCCCGCGGCGCCGAGGCACACGTGGCACTGCTCGGTGTCCTTGCGCTGGAAGCGCACGGTGCTGCGCGGCCCGGTGGGAGCCGGGTCGGGTTGCGGCCCGGTCTCCCCCGCGCGCTCGCCGCCGAGCGTGCGCTCGGCGAGCTCCACGATCTGGTCGTGATCGACCGAACCGGCGGCCGCCACGACGACGGAGCCCGGCACGTAGCGGCGGGCATGGAAGGCGGAGATGACGTCGACGGGCGTGTCGCGGATCACCGGCGCGCGGCCGATGATCGGCCAGCCGAGCGGGTGCTCGCCGAACACGGCCTCGCCGAGCACGTCGAAGACGGTGTCCTGCGGGTCGTCCTCGTACATCGCGATCTCCTCGAGCACGACGTCGCGCTCGGGGTCGATGTCGCGGAACGCGGGCCGCCACACCATGTCGGCCATGACGTCGAACGCCCGCGGGAGGTGCTGGTCGAGCATCCGCGCGTAGACGGTGGTGCTCTCCTTGTCGGTGCCCGCGTTGAGCTCGGCGCCCATCGCGTCGAACAGCTGGTCGATCTCCGCCGAGGCGAAGCGATCCGTCCCGCGGAACAGCAGGTGCTCGAGGAAGTGCGAGAGGCCGGACTCGTCGGCGGTCTCGCCGCGCGACCCGGTGGCGACGAAGAAGCCCAGGGCCGCGGACCGCACGGAGCTCATGTGCTCCGTGGCGATCCGCAGCCCGCTGTCCAGCTCTGTGATCCGGTGGTCGGGCAGGGCGCTAGCCGCGCTCGGGGTCCCGATCGCCGCGGGGCCGGCGCGGCCCGCGGTCGCGGTCGCGGCCCGTCGCGCGGGGCGCCGCCACGGCCGTTGCGGTCGCCGCCACGGCGCGGGCGGTCACGGTCCGCCGCCGCCGCCGCCGCCGCCGCCGGCTGACCGAGGCCAGCTCCTCGACGGACTTGCCGGCGATCTCCGGGTCCTCGGCGAGGCGCAGGCCGATCCGCCCGCGCTCGCGGTCGACCTCGACCACGCGCACGGCGATCTCGTCGCCCTTGTTGAGCACGTCCTCGACGGTGTCGACCCGCTGGCCCGGCGAGACGTTGGAGATGTGCAGCAGCCCGTCGGTGCCCTTGGCGAGCTCGACGAACGCGCCGAAGGTGGTCGTCTTGACGACCTTGCCCTGGAACGAGTCGCCGACCTCGACCTCCTTGGTCATCGAGCGGATGCGGTCGATCAGGGCGTCGCCCTGGGCGCCGGTCTGCGCGTAGACGAGGACGTTGCCGTCGTCGTCGACGTCGATCTGCGCGTCGAACTCCTCGCACAGGCCGCGGATCGTCTCGCCGCCCTTGCCGATCAGCAGGCCGATCTTGTCGGAGTCGATCTGGATCGTCGAGATCCGCGGGGCGAACTGCGAGAGCTCGCTGCGCGGCGCATCGATCACCTCGGCCATCTTGCCGAGGATGAACGTGCGGCCTTCCTTGGCCTGCGTGAGCGCGTCGCGCAGGATGTCGAAGGTGACGCCCGTGATCTTGATGTCCATCTGCAGCGCGGTGATCCCGCGCTCGGTGCCGGCGACCTTGAAGTCCATGTCGCCGAGGTGGTCCTCGACGCCGGCGATGTCGGACAGCACGACGTAGTCGTCGCCCTCCTTGATGAGCCCCATCGCGATGCCGGCGACCGGCCGCTTGATCGGCACGCCGGCGTCCATCAGCGACAGCGAGGAGCCGCACACGGAGGCCATCGACGAGGAGCCGTTGGACTCGAGGATGTCCGACACGACGCGAATCGTGTAGGGGAACTCCTCCGGCGTCGGGATCATCGGGACCAGCGCGCGCTCGGCGAGCGCGCCGTGGCCGATGTCGCGGCGCTTGGGGCCGCGCATGAAGCCGGCCTCCCCGACCGAGAACGGCGGGAAGTTGTAGTGGTGCAAGTAGCGCTTGGAGGTCTCCAGGCCCAGGCTGTCCATGCGCATCTCCTCGCGCGTGGTGCCCAGCGCGCGACCGAGAGGGCCTGCGTCTGGCCGCGCGTGAAGACCGCGGAGCCGTGGGCGCGCGGCAGGACGCCGACCTCGATCCAGATGTCGCGGATCTCGTCGGTGCCGCGGCCGTCCGGGCGCTTCTTCTGGACGCGATGCGCTGGCGGATGATGCTCTTCTCGAGCTTGTCGAACGCGAGCTGCGCCTTCTGGCGGTACTCGGCGTAGGTCTCGGAGTCGGCGCGCCCGAGTACTGCTCGAGCACGGCCTCCTCGACGGCCTTCGTGGCGTCCTGGCGGGCGAGCTTGTCCTGCACCGAGGTGGCCTCGTCGAGCTGCGGTGCCGTGGGACGCCTTGATCTGCTCGATAGAGGTCCTCGTCGACCTGCGGGGCGTCGACCTCGGCCTTCGCCTTGCCGGCCTTCTCGCGCAGCTCGTGCTGAGCGGCGCAGAGCTTCTTGATCGAGGCGTGCGCGATGTCGAGCGCGTCGAGGATCTCGGCCTCGGGCACCTCGTTGGCGCCGCCCTCGACCATCAGGATGGCCTCCTCGGTGCCGGAGACGACGAGGTCCATGTCGGCCTCCTGCATCGCCTCCTCGCCGGGGTTGACGACGAAGTTGCCGTCGATCTTGCCGATCCGCACCGCGCCGACGGGCTGCGGGAACGGGATGTCGGACACCATCAGCGCCGCGGAGGCGCCGTTCATCGCGAGGATGTCGTACGGGTGGTCGTGGTCGACCGACAGCGGCATGTTCACCAGCTGGGTCTCGCGACGCCAGCCCTTGGGGAACAGCGGGCGGAGCGGGCGGTCGATCATGCGCGCGATGAGCGTGCCCTTCTCGCCCGCGCGGCCCTCACGCTTGAAGAACGAGCCGGGGATCTTGCCCGCGGCGTACATGCGCTCCTCGACATCCACCGTCAGCGGGAGGAAGTCGACGTCGCGCAGATTGCCGGCGGTCGCGGTGGAAAGCACTCGCGTGTCGCCGGCGGAAACGAGAACGGAGCCTGAGGCCTGCTTGGCCAGCTTCCCGGTCTCGAAGGCGATCTCCGTCCCGCCGATCTCGACGGAGACGTTGGTCACTTCTGCCATGTGATCCTTTCTGCGCCCGCCGCTCGTCGGCGGGCCCCTCTGCATCTCTTGACGCTTCGGTAATCGTTGCACGCATTCTAGCTGGCGGAATGCGGGCTCTCCTTCGCCCGGAGGCCGATCACCGTGCGCGCACGCGCACTTCAGAGGCGCCCTCCACTCCGATCACCCTTCCTCGCCGGGGGCCAGCTCGAGGTAGTTGTCCTCGAAGCGCACGTGTTCGTCGGAGCAGCCGAGGTGCACGAAGTACGCGTAGGTGTCGGCCCGCAGGTGCACGCGGCACCCGCCGTCGACCGGGCTCGATCTGGTGCTCCAGGCGGCCTGGCTCGCGTTCGGGCCCTTCACCGCCGCGAAGAAGTGGCGGTTGTCCGGGAAGCCGCCGCGCACGGTCACGAAGCGGTCGGGCGCGCCGCCGGGCTCGAAGCGGTGGGCGAGGCGGCTCGTGTGCGGCGGGACCTCGAAGCCCACTTCGTCGGCCCACACGTCCTCGCCGCGCGAACGTCCCGACATGCAGCCGCGCGGTGTCGTGCACCGGTGCGCGTTGGTGTCATTTGTGACCCACAGCTCGAGCGCGTCGCCGTCCTCGCGGAACGAGGCGAGGCGGAAGCGAACGCGCGACGCACGGCGTAGTACGCGGCCTTGCCGAACCCGTGGTAGTCGATCAGCGACCAGCTCAGCACCGGCCAGCAGTCGTTGAGCTGCCAGCGCAGCGTGCCCGAGCAGTGCGGCTTGCGCCGGCGGAAGTGCTCGATGCCGAACTTCAGGGCCTCGGCCTGGGCGATCATCGAGAAGTCGACGAACTCGTCGAGGTCCTCGGCGACGCCCGTCACCGACTCCAAGAGCATGTCGACCTTGTTCTTGGGCGTGTCTTGGTGCGGTGGTCCAGCGCCGGGCTGTGATGGAACAGCTGGTCGGCGGGGATCCAGCGCCGCAGGGTCTCGCGATCGGGCGCCGAGAGCACCCCGAACTCGCTGATGAAGCGGCCGTCGTCCTCGGCGTAGCGCGCCGAACTGGACGGTCTCGGGCGTGATCTCGTGATCGGAGGGCTCCCCGAAGCGGCGACGGCTCTGGCCGTGCCACACCTCCCAGTTGTGCGCGTTGCCCTGCTCGCGGGCGTTGTGGTCGTTGCCGCCGAACGGCGAGCCCGGCCAGTAGGGCGTGCGCCCGTCGACCTCGGCGACGACCCGGGGCAGGATCTGCGTCGAACGGGCCTCGCATCCGCTCTGGCACCTCCGATTGTCCGCCTGGCGAACAAACTCCATTTTCGTCCCGCAGGGTGATCTCGGGGCGGCCCGCGGGCCGTAACCGGCACGTGTTCGGCTACCACGTCTCCGCCGCGAGCAGCGGCTGCCCGGCGCTCCGCAGGACGTCTTCCCCTTCTTCGCCGACGCCGGCAACCTGGAGGCGATCACGCCCGACTGGCTGGGCTTCCGGATCGTCACGCCGCGGCCCATCGACATGGGCGCCGGCGCGCTGATCGAGTACCGCCTGCGCCTGCACGGCATCCCGGTGTCGTGGCTGACGCGGATCGAGACTGGGAGCCCGGCGTGCGCTTCGTCGACATGCAGCTGTCGGGGCCTTACAAGCTCTGGCACCACACGCACGAGTTCGAGCCGGACGGCGCCGGCGGCACGCTGATGCGCGACACGGTCCGGTATGCGCTCCCGCTCGGCCGCTCGGCGAGGCGCGCACCGGGTGTTCGTGGCGCGCGACCTCGCGGCGATCTTCGACCATCGCCGAGGCGGGTGGCCGAACTACTGCGAGTTTCGCGCCCAGGGCGAACACTCGCGACCTGACCCGGCCCCCAAGGGCCGGTGTCAGGCGCTTACTCGACCGTGAGCGTGCCCTCCATGCCCCCGTCCTTGTGGTTGCCGACCGGGCAGTAGAACTCGTACGTCCCGGCCTTGAGATCTGCGGTCACCGAGGCCTTCCCGCCGGTGACGGTCTCGGACTTCTCCTCCACGCCGTCGCCCTCGATCTCGACGGCGTGGGGCACCGTCGAGGGGTTGTCGAAGTCGATCGTGACCTCGCCGGCCGTGGCCGTCAGCTCGGTCTTGTCGAACTTCAGCGCACCGTCCTCCGGCGCGGCCAGCGCGAGCGTCTGGCCGCCCCCGCCCGGCGACGCGGAGCCGCCCCCAGAGCCTCGCCGTCGTCCCCGCAGCCGGCCGGCGCGACGGCGAACGCGAGTGCGGCGAATAGCGAGAGGGTGCGCATGAGCGGCTCCTGTTCAGGGTCGCGGACAGGACGTCGTAGTCGTGCTTCTTGCCGCGGCGGACGATCCGGATGGCGTCGTACTCGCCGCGGCGCGCCGCGGTGGTGAGCTCGACGTACGCGTGACCCGGGCGTTGGCGCGGAACGTGCCGGCGCTGTCGCTCCCCCGCGGCCCGTCGCAGTGGACCTCGTAGACGATGTCGGGATCGACCGGCAGCCCCGCACGGCGACCTTCAGCGACGTCCCGCTCGAGCTGCTCTCGAGCGCCGCGCTGCCGCTCGCGGTGGCGCCGGGCACCGGACGCAGTTGCACCTGGTAGCCGGCGGGGGCCGGCTCCTCGCCGCCCGAGAAGGCGATGGCCGCCACCACGAACCCCACGGCCGCGGCGGCGGCGGGCACCAGGGAGCGCGGGCGCAGCGGCGGCATCCGCCAGCGGCGGCGGCGCCGGACGGGCCGGCCGCGCTCGCGCGCGACGGCGTCGAGCACCCGCTCTTCGACGACGGGCGCCGGCCCGGACGCGTCCTCGAGCGCGCCCGGTGAGCGAGAGCAGCGCCGGGAGCCCGGCCAGGCTCGCGTGCTCGGCGGCGCAATCGGCGCAGGTCATGAGGTGCTCGCGCACCGCGGCCTCCTCGGCCGGCTCGAGCGCCCCCAGTACGTAGCCGCCCAGATCGGGGCGGACGTGGTCGCAGGCGGTCATCTGATTCCCATCTCCTCGAGCACGAGCCGCAGCGAGCGCAGCGCGTACCAAGTCCGGCTCTTGACGGTCCCGACCGGCAGGTCGCAACGCTCTGAGATCTCGCGCATGCTCAGTCCCTGGAAGTGGGCGAGCCGGACCACCTGGCGGTGCTCGGGCGAGAGCTTCTCCAGCGCGCTGACGACCTGCCAGCCCAACATCGCTTCCTCGATCGTCGGCGCCACCGGCTCGGTGTCGGTCTCGGAGGGCTCGTGTCGCGCGAGCCCGGGGCGCACGGACGCGCGCCGGCGGGCGTCGATGATCACGTTGCGGGCGATCTGGTAGAGCCACGTGCGCACGCTGCCGCGGCTCGGGTCGTAGCTCCCGGCGTGCCGCCACGCGCGGGTGAAGACCTCCTGGACGATCTCCTCGGCCTGGCCGCGGTCCCCGAGCGAGTTCAGCGCGAAGCCGAATAGCTCGCCCGAGTACGAGCGGTAGAGCGCACGCATCGCATCGCCCGACTCGTCGTCGCGCATGCGCTCGATCAGCTGTGCGTCACCGGTGGCCATGGGCCGGGTGGCTATACGAGGGCAGAGGGGTGGTGGTTCGGCGGGATCGCGTTCATGCGCCCAATGCCGTCCAAAACGCCGCGCCGGGGCGCCCGGCGTGGGCCTCTCCGTCGACGAACAGCGTGGGGGTCGTGGCCACGCCCGCGCGGATGCCCGAGCGGAAGTCGGCGCGGACCAGATCGGCGACCGCGTCGGAGCGCCGGTCGGCGTCGAAGCGCGCGAGGTCGAGGCCCAGCCGCTCCGCGCGCTCCCACAGGTGCGGGTCCTCGAGGCGGCCCTGGTCGGCGAACAGCGAGTCGTGGAACGGCCAGAACGCGTCCTGCAGCGCGGCCGCCTCCGCCGCGCAGGCCGCGGCCTGCGCGCGCGGGTGGCTGGAGCGGACGGGGAAGTGCCGGAACGCGGTCCGCACCTTCAGGCAGCTCAGCCGCGCCTCGACGGCGGCGCAGAACGGGCACTCGTAGTCCCCGTAGACGATCACCAGCCGCGCGCCCTCCGGTCCGCGTAAGTGGCGGCCCGGTTCCGGCGGTGCGGAGCCGAGCGAAGTCAGATGGCGGCCGCGTCGAGCGCGTCGAAGATCAGGTTGGCGCCCGGGAGGTCGCCGGGAGACTCGGCCTGGTGGCTCCACAGCACCGTCCCGTCGGGACCGGTCATCACGAGCGCCCGCTGCGGGAACCCGCCCGGGTGCAGGACGCCGAACGCGCGGCACGCCTCGCCCTTGGGCTCGAAGTCCGACAGCTGCTCGATCGAGATGCCGAGCTTCTCGCGGAACGCCTCCTGCGACCACACCGCGTCGCACGAGACGCCGTACAGCGTGACCCCGCGCTGCGCGAAGTCGTCCCTGAGCTCGTCGTAGACGCTCAGCTGGTCGGTGCAGGTCGGCGAGAACGCGAACGGGTAGAAGACCAGCACCGTGATCCTGCCGCGCAGGTCGTCCTGCGTGAAGGTCCCAGAGTTCGTCGCCAGCGAGAACTCGGGCACGAGCTGCCCGGCCTCGACGATGGCACTAGCGGCGGAGGCCGAGCTCGCGGATCAGCGAGCGATAACCCTCGAGATCCTTCTTCTGCAAGTAGTTCAGGAAGCGGCGGCGGCGCCCGACCAGCATCAACAGCCCACGGCGGGAGTGATGGTCGTGCTTGTGGGTGCGCAAGTGCTCGGTGAGCTGGTTGATACGACGCGTCAGCATCGCGATCTGCACCTCGGTGGCACCCGTGTCGGACTCGTCCTTCCCGAACTGGGTGACGAGCTCGCGCTTCTCCTCTGCGGTCAAAGTCATACGCGGCGGTGCAGGCTAGCAGGAGCGCCGCTGACCAGATTGCGGCCCAGCCGCTTGGCCGAGTACAGCGCGTCGTCGGCGCGGCGCAGGACCTCCTCGGCGGTCTCCCCCTCCCACGCCGCCCACCCGACGCTGATCGTGACACCGAGGTCACGGCCGTCGTGCTCGACGCGCTCGGCCTCGACCTCGGCGCGCAGCTTCTCGGCGGCCGACGCGGCGGCGTCCGCCCCGGTGTCGGGGAGCAGGGCCAGGAACTCCTCGCCGCCGAGGCGCCCGACCTGGTCCTCGGCCCGGAGGTTGCGGCGCAGCACGGCGGCCACCCCGGCCAGCACGTGGTCGCCGGCGGCGTGGCCGTGCCGGTCGTTGAACGCCTTGAAGTGGTCGACGTCGATCATCGCCACCGCCACCTGCCGCCCGTGGCGGCGGGCGCCGCTGATCAGCCCGGCGGTCTGGGTGAGGATGAAGCGGCGGTTGGGGAGCCCGGTGAGCGGGTCCTCGAAGATCAGCGCCTCCAGCCGGCGCGACTGGTCGACGAGCTCCTGCTGGAGCACCTTCGTGCGCCCGGCGGCCTGCACGCGGGCGATCAGCTCGGCGTCGCCGGCCGGCTCGACCAGGAAGTCCTCGACGCCGCGGTCCAGGGCGCAGACCGCGGTGGCGAGGTTCAGCCCGGGGCGCTCGACGAGCACGACGGCGGCGCGGTAGGCCTCGGCGTCGCTCTTGAGCGCCGTCAGCAGCCCGCCGTCCTCGCACAGCGACTCGTCGACGACGACCACGTCGGGGCTCTGCTCGCGACAACTCGCGAGCGCCTCTCCCGCGTCGGCGGTGGCCGTGACCGTGTGGCCGAACCTCGTCAGCACCTCCGCGAACCGCTCGCGGGTCTCGGGCGACGCGTGGGCGACGATGACCTTCACTGGTCCCGCCCTACCCCGCGCGTCCGCGCGCGACGCCCCGCGACTCCGGATTAGGGTGCGGACCCCAGGACCCGGCGGGCATCCTCGACGTCCAGGTGCATCTGCTCCACCAAGGTTTCGACGCTGTCGAAGCGACGCTCGCCGCGCAGCCGCTCGAGGAAGTCGAGGCGCAGCTCGCGGCCGTAGAGGTCGCCGTCGAAGTCGAGCAGGTGCGCCTCCACCAGCAGCCCGCGGCCGGTCTTGAAGGTCGGGCGCACGCCGACGTTGACCGCCGCCAACCGGTTCTCTCCGCCGACCTGGGCGCGGCACGCGTAGATGCCGTGGCCGGGTACCACCAACTCGCTCTCGGGCACGAGGTTGGCGGTCGGGAAGCCGAGGGTGCGCCCGCGCTTGTCGCCGTGCGCCACGGTGCCCCGCATCTGGAACGGCGCGCCGAGGAAGCGGCGGGCGACGTCGACCTCCCCGGCCGTGACGAGGCCGCGGATGTGCGTCGAGGACACGATCTCGCCGTCGAGTTCGACCAGCTCCACGACGCGCGTCTCGAACGCCGTCTGGGAGCGGAGCAGGTCGGCGTCGCCCTTCGCCCGGTGGCCGAAGCGGAAGTTCTCGCCCACCGACACCGTGCGGGCCCCGAGGCGGTCGATCAGCTCGCGGTCGATGAACTCCTGCGCGCTCTGGGCCGAGAAGGTGCCGTCGAAGGGGATCACGACGAGCTCGCGGACCTCCAGCTCGGCGATCAGGTCGGACTTGATCGCCAGCGATGTGAGCAGCTTCGGGGCCGACTCGGGCGCGACCACCGTGCGCGGGTGCGGCTCGAAGGTCAGCACCGTGTCCGCGCCCCGGATCACCTCGCGGTGGCCGACGTGCACGCCGTCGAACTCGCCGACGGCGAGGTGACGCTCGCGCGGCCGCGCGTCGGGGAGCCAGGTGACGTCCATCTACGCCCGGAAGCCTACGACGGGCTTGAGGGTTCCGTCCTCGCGCGGCTCGGCGATCGCGATCACGCCCTCCGCGTCGGTGAGGCGCGCGAAGCCGTCGGTGACGCCGGGGACCGCCACGCCGTGGGAGGCCCGGCGGGCGTCGTCGGCCTCGAGGCGGACCTCGGGCAGGAAGCCGAGCGCGTCGGCCAGCGGCACGATCCGCTCCTCGTCGGCGTCGGCGACCTCGAACGCCCCGATCGCGGTCCGGCGCAGCTCGGTGCAGTACGCGTCGCCGAGGTCGGCCACCAGGCTGCGGACGTAGGTCCCCGACGAGCACTCGATCGCCAGCCCCGCGCGGTCACCGTCGCGCCACAGCAGCTCGAAGCGCGTCACCTCGACCTCGCGCTCGTGGGTCTCGACCACCTCGCCGCGGCGGGCGCGCGCGTACGCGCGCTCGCCGCCGATCTTGACCGCCGAGTACGCCGGCGGCCGCTGCCGGATCGTCCCGGTCGGCAGCACCAGCGGGTCGGGCGGCATCTCGCCGGGGGCCAGCTCGCCCTCCGGATCGCCCGTCGTCGACGTCCAGCCGAGCCGTGCCACCGTCTCGTAGCGCTTGGGCAGCGCCATCAGGAAGCGCTGCACCCGCGTGGCGCGCCCGACGAGGACCAGCAGCAGCCCTGTCGCGAACGGGTCAAGCGTGCCGGCGTGGCCGACCTTCACGCCGGGGTGGGTGGGCCGCAATCTGCGGCGCGTCTGCGCGACCGCGTCATGGGACGTGATCCCGGGCGGCTTGTCGAAGAGGATGACCCCGTCGGGGACGGCGCTCAAAGCTGGCGGGCGAGCTCGGCGCGCAGGACCTCGACGAGCTCGGGGAAGCCGAGGTCGGTCGAGAACCGGCCGCCCTCCGGTGCCCTCCGCCGCCCAGCGCGCGGGCGATCTGGGACACGTCGACGCGGTCGTCGGTGGCCCGCAGCGACACCTTGCGGGCGGGGACCTCGTCGCCGAGCAGGTCGCGCACGAGCCCGGCCACCAGCGTGCCCTCGACCGAGCGCAGGTGGTCGACCACGCCCTCGGAGTAGCTCTCGTCGGCGCCCGTGGAGCGGTAGTCCTCGAGCGTCAGGTGCGTGAGCGTGAGCAGGCCGCCGTCGTAGCGCTCGACGTGGCTGAGGCCGCGGGCGAGCAGCTCGAGCTTGCCCTGCGGGATGCCCTCGTACAGCCGCCGGTAGATGGCGTGCGCGTCGACGCCCTGCTGCAGCAGGGCGGCGGCCATCTCGTGCGCCCGCGGCCCGGTGTTCTCGTACATGAAGCGCCCGGTGTCGGTCACCAGCCCGACGTACAGCGCCTCGGCGATGTCCAGCGTCGGCTCCACGCCGAGGCCGTGCATCAGGTCCCACACCATCTCCGCCGTGCACGAGGCGGCCGGGTCGACGTGGTTGACGGTGCCGAACCGCGTGTTGTCGTGATGGTGGTCGATGTTGAGGATCCGGTGGTCCTCGTGCTTGAGGTCGTCGGCGCGCGTACGGTCGATGTTGCCGCAGTCCAGGAACACCAGGACCCGCTCGCAGAGGTCGTCGGGCGGCTCGCTGACGAGCCCCTCGAGCCGGATGAAGCGGTACTCGTAGGGGAGCGGGAACTCGTCGGCGGCGACGAACGCGAGCGCGTCCTTGCCCATCGCGGACAGCACCTGCTGCATGGCCGCCAGCGAGCCGACGGCGTCGCCGTCGGGGCGCTCGTGCGTGGTCAGCAGGAACTTGTCCGCGCCGCGCAGCTCGTCGAGCAGCAGCTTCCGCGAGGAGGCGGCGCCGTTCTCGGAGCTCACGACGCCTCCTCTTCCTGCTCGACCAGCTCGGAGATCCGGATGCTGCGGTCGATCGAGTCGTCGTACTGGAAGTGCAGGGTGGGCGTGTTCTTCATGCGTAGCTCGCTCGCTACCCGCTTCTGCATGTAGCCGCGCGCGGATTCAAGGCCCGCCAGCG
Source organism: uncultured Solirubrobacteraceae bacterium (assembly GCA_963764385.1). GTDB lineage: Bacteria > Actinomycetota > Thermoleophilia > Solirubrobacterales > Solirubrobacteraceae > DATFQI01. The sequence continues at coordinate 81,565 of CAVXSJ010000018.1, forward strand.
AGCGCTTGCGGACGGTGTCGTCGCCGAGCACGGAAACGAACACCCGCGCGTGGCGGAGGTCGGCTGATGTCTCGACGGCGGTCACGGTCACGAACCCGACGCGTGGATCCTTGATCTCTGAGGTGATCACGCCCGACAAGACCTCCCTCATGGCCTCGTCGACGCGCCGCATCCGGTCGCCGGTCATCCTAGATCCTCCCAGGAGACCACGCGGCGCTCGGTGCGGACGCCCTGCGGGAAGCGTCCGTCGAGCATCCGCTGGACCTTGTCGGCGGCCTCGTCGCAGCGTCCCGGCGAGCCCTCGGCGAACGCGACCGCCAGCGTCGAGCGCTGCCAGGAGTCCTGGTGGTCGACCTCGGCCACCGAGGCGCCCATCCGCTCGCGCAGATGGGCCTTGACGCGGTTCAGCTCGGCCCGCTTGGCCTTCAGGGAACCGGATTCGGGGAAATGCAGGTGGACGCGCATGAGCACCACGAAGGCGGGCTCGCCCACGGACTAGGACAAGGTCCGCTCGACCTGGCGCGTGTCGTAGGCCTCGACGATGTCGCCTTCCTTGACGTCGGCGAAGTTCGAGAGAACGATGCCGCACTCGAAACCGGACAGGACCTCGCGGACGTCGTCGTTGACGCGCCGCAGCGAGGCGATCTCGCCGGTGTAGACGATCGTGCCGTCGCGCACCAGGCGGACCTTGGCGCCCCGCGTGATCTTGCCGTCGGTGACCATCGATCCGGCGATCGTGCCGACCTTGGAGGCCCGGAAGATCGCGCGGACCTCGGCGGTGCCGACGGTCTCCTCGACCTCCTCGGGGGCGAGCATGCCCTGCATGGCATCGCGCAGCTCGTCGATGGCGCGGTAGATCACGGAGTAGCCGCGGATCTCGACGCCCTCGCGGTCGGCCAGCTGGGCGGCGTCGCCGACGGGCCGGACGTTGAAGCCGAGCACGATCGCGTTGGACGCGGCGGCCAGGTTGACGTCGGACTCGGTGATGCCGCCGACCCCGGTGCGGACCACGTTGATCGTGATCTCGTTCTGGGGCAGCTTCGCGATCTCGTCCTCGAAGGCCTCGAGCGAGCCGGACACGTCGGCCTTGAGCACCAGCGCCAGCTCGGTGACGAGCGCGCCGCGCTGCTGGTCGAAGATCGTCTCCAGCGAGAACTTCTTGCCGCCGCGGCGGGCCTGCTGCTCGAGCTTGAGGCGCGTCGCGCGCTCGCCGGCGATCTGGCGGGCCTTGCGGTCGTTCTCGACCACGCGCACGAACTCGCCCGCCTCGGGGACGGAGTCGAAGCCGAGGACCTCGACGGGCGTCGACGGGACCGGCCTCCTTCACGCGGGTGCCGTGGAAGTCGCTCATCGCCCGCACGCGGCCCCACTGGGCGCCCGCGACGACGGCGTCGCCGATCTTGAGCGTGCCGCGCTGGACGAGGACGGTCACGACGGCGCCGCGGCCCGGATCGAGCTTGGACTCGATCACCTGGCCGGAGGCCGCGGTGTCCGGGTTGGCCTTGAGCTCCTCGACCTCGGCCACCAGCAGGATCGACTCCATCAGGTCGTCGAGGTTCTGCTTGGTCTTCGCCGAGACGTCGACGAACATCGTCTCGCCGCCCCACTCCTCCGGCTGCAGGCCGAGGTTGGTCATCTCGGTGCGGACGCGGTCGGGCTGCGCGCCCTCCTTGTCGATCTTGTTCACGGCGACGACCATCGGGACCTCGGCGGCCTTCGCGTGGTCGATCGCCTCACGGGTCTGGGGCATCACGCCGTCGTCGGCGGCGACCACGATCACGGCGATGTCGGCGACCTGGCCGCCGCGGGCGCGCATGGCGGTGAACGCCTCGTGGCCCGGCGTGTCGAGGAAGGTGATCGGCTTGCCGTCGTGGCGGACCTGGTAGGCGCCGATGTGCTGGGTGATGCCGCCGGCCTCGCCCTCGGCGACCTCGGTCTCGCGCACCGCGTCGAGCAGCGACGTCTTGCCGTGGTCGACGTGGCCCATGATCGTCACGACGGGCGCGCGGGGCTGGAGCTCGTCCGCGGCGTCCTCGAACTGGGGCTCGTCGTCCGCCTCGTCGGCGGCGTGGACGATCTCGATCTCCTTGTCGAACTCGTCCGCGATCACCTGGATCGCGTCGTCGGAGAGCGTCTGGGTGAGCGTGGCCATCTCGCCCAGCGTCATGAGCTTCTTGATGATCTCCGGGACCGCGACGCCGAGGTACTCGGCGACGTCCTTGACCGTCGAGCCGGAGTTGATGCGGATCGTGTCGGCCTTGAGCGCCGAGACGTCCTGCGGGACCGGCTCGGTGTAGGTGCCGCGACGCCGGCGGCCACCACGGCGCGGGGGCCGGCGCGGCGGGCCGCCACCGGGGCCGCCCGGACCGCCGCCGGGACCCGTGCGGCGCGCGGCCTGCGAGTCGATGACCACACGGCGCACGCCGCCGCCGGAGCCGGGGGCGCGCTCGCCCTGCAGCGAGGAGCGGGTGGGGCGCTTGTTGGCGCCGTCCTTCGCGCCGTCGGCCGGCTTCTGGTCGGCGGGCGCGTCGGCGTTGGCGGCCGGCCGCGGCGCGCGGGGCGCCGGGCGGTCGAAGCCCACGCCGGTGTGCGCGGGGGCGGCGGGGGCCGCCGCCTTCTTCTTGCCGTTGGCCGAGGCCGCCTTGGGCTTCGGCTTGCCGGTGAGCGCGGCGTCGGCCAGCTCGGTGTCGACCGCCGTGGCGGCAGCCTTGACCTCCAGGCCGTAGGCCTGCAGGCGCTTCATGACCTCGCTCGAGGGCATGTCGTACTGCTTGGCTAGCTCGTGGACGCGCTTTTTGGCCATGTGGAAGTGAAGTCTACGGTTCTTTCAGGGATCATTACGGGCGCCTTGAAGGCGCGTTGGAAGCCACGGCGTGCCACCGCTGCCTCCCAGCATTCGAGGCGTTCGTGCAGCCAGGCTCCTCGGCCTGGCATGAGCGCCTCGGGGTCGGGCACAACCTCACCCCTCACGGTAGCGAAGCGGCGAAGCTCCTCCCGAGATTCACGTTCGCCGCAACCAACACAGCGGCGAACACTGGCCGGGGGCCAGGTTCGCTTGCGGGCGTTCGCCCGGGCCTGGCGAAACCCGCGGCGTTGCTCAGGCGCCGATGACGTCGGAGTCTTTGTTCGCGAGCGCCTGGTGGCTGTCGAGCCCGCAGTAGCGCGAGTCCGGCAGCGCGGCGTTCGGGCAGCGGCGCCCGTTGCCGAGGATGGCGGCGCAGCGGCCGCCGACCTCCTCCTCCTCGTATCCGCCGTCGGTCTCCTCCTTGGCGAACTCGGTCTCGGAGCGGATGTCGACGCGCCACCCGGTCAACCGCGCGGCGAGCCGCGCGTTCTGACCCTCGCGGCCGATGGCCAGCGACAGCTGGTCGTCGGGCACGATCACCGTGGCCTGCTTGTTCTCGTCGTTGACGAGGACCTCGCGGACGCGGGCGGGGCTGAGCGCCTTGGCGACGAACCGGGCCGGCTCGTCGTTGTAGGGGATGATGTCGATCTTCTCGCCGCGCAGCTCGGAGACGACCATGCGCACGCGCGAACCGCGGGGGCCGACGCAGGCGCCGACCGGATCCACGCCGTCGGCGTGCGACACGACCGCGATCTTCGAGCGGTAGCCGGGCTCGCGGGCGACGTTGGTGATCTCGACCAGGCCGTCGGCGATCTCGGGCACCTCGAGCTCGAACAGGCTCTTGATGAGCTCCGGGTCACGACGCGAGACGATGATGCTCGGGCCGCGCGTCGAGGAGGAGACCTCCTTGATCACGGCCTTGATCCGCTGCGAGTGGTCGTAGCGCTCGCCGTCGACCTGCTCGGACTTGGGCAGGAGCGCCTCGACGCGCTCGCGCAGCTGCACGAGCGTGTAGCGGGAGTCCGACTGCTGGACGATGCCGGTGATCAGCTCGCCGACGCGGTCGCGGTACTCCTCGAACATCATGTCGCGCTCCGCCTCGCGGATGCGCTGCAGGATGACCTGCTTGGCGGTCTGCGCGGCGATGCGCCCGAAGTCGTGCGGCGTGACGTCGCGCGTCTCGATCTGATCGGCGAACTCGGCCAGGCGCTCGGGGGCGATCTCCGGGGCCTCCGGGATGATCACCTCGCCCGTCTCCGGGTCGACGCGGCGCTCGAGCTCGCCGGACGCGAGCTCCTCGGCCTCGTCGAGCAGCGTGTCCTCGAGGTCCTCGGGGAGCAGCAGCTCCTCGACGCGGTACTCGCCCAGCTCCGGGTCCATCGTCACGCGGGCGTACCGCGCGGCGCCGGGCTGCTTCTTGTAGGCCGAGAGAAGGGCGTCCTCGAGGGCTCGCAGGAGCTTGTCCTCGGAGATGCCCTTCTCGCGCGCCAGACTGCGCACGGCTTCGACGATCTCTTGCGACATTGGCTCTCAGTCCCCCAGAAGGTTCGAACGGTGGATGTCGGCGTAGGCAATCGACACTACGCCGGTGTCGGCGGCGACGGTGACCACGTCGTCCGTCGCGCCGAGCAGCTCGCCCGTGAAGGATCGCCGCCCGTCGTGGTCGCCGCGCGTGCGGACACGCGCGCGATGGCCGACGAAGCGGCGGAAGTGTTCGGGCTTGGACAGCGGCCGCTCGGTCCCCGGCGAGGAGACCTCGAGCGCGTACTTCTCGCGCACGGCCGGAAGGTGCCCCGTCACGCGCTCGCACAACTCGAGCGTCACGCCCGCGGGATGGTCGATGAACAGCCGTACGAGGGAGCCCCCGACGACCTCCGCGAGCAGAACCTCGACCTCAGGCTCCGCCTCGGAAAGGCGTGCCTCGATGTCGGCCTGGATCGTGCTCATGTTCACCCCATTCCCTTCATGAAAAAAGCGGGCAAGAGCCCGCTTTCCGAACAACACGGCCCTGCGGCCGATACGAAAGCTGTGGGGTTCAGATTAGCACCGTAGGGCACCCCAAAACGAGGACTAGACAGCCTTTGCCGCGCGCTCGCGGTAGAGCCGGTAGTCGCGCCGCTCGGGCCGCAGCTGCGCGGCCAGCGCAAGCGGCTTGCGCGCCTCCTTGTGGCGCCCCAGCAGCATCAGCGAACGGCCGAGGCAGAACAGCGCGAAGTCGTTCGTCGGCGCGCGCTCGACGACGGCCTCGAACTCCGCCCGCGCGGCCTCGAACTGCCGCGAGCGGAAGTACGCGCGGCCCAGCGCCTCCCGGATGGAGGTCTTCTCCGGCTCGAGGTCCCGGGCCTTGGACAGCGGCACCGTGGCGGAGTTGAAATCCCCGGCCTCGAGCAGTGCCGTGCCGCGCTGGAAGAGGTCGTACACGTCGTCCATCGCCGACCTCTCAGTGTAGATCCATCGAGACTCGGTGGATCTGCGCTCAATGGAGGCCGCGGGGAGGCAAAGCCCACCACGCGCGCAGGCGGCCGCGGAGCCCTCCGCCGCGGCGCAGCTCGGCACGCACCGCGCGGCGCCCGGAGGCGGGCGGCCCGCCGCCGCGGCCGCCGTAGCGCTGCTCACGCAGTGCCCGCACGTAGCCGGCGGCGGCCGGGGTGCGCGCGAACACGCTCTCGAGGGTGGCCAGCGTCGCGGCCGGCCCCGGGGAGCGGCGGGCGCGCACCAGCGCGCGCTCGAGCTCGGCCAGCGGGCCCCACCCGGCCGCGAGGCGCCGGCGGCGGCGGCGCAGGAGCCACGTGGCGAGCGCGACCAGGGCGACGACGCCGGCGACACCGAACCCGATCAGCGTCCACGGCGGTCCCTCGTCGGCGACCGCCACCTGGCGGCTGGGGTCGCTGCGGATGTCGCCGCCGAGGTCCGGCGCCCCGGGCAGCGAGGACGCGCCGGCCGCGCCGCCGTCCTCGTCGGGCTGGGAGCGGGCGGGCGAGGAGGCGGGCGTCGGATCGAAGGTCACCCAGCCGATGCCGGCGTAGTAGGCCTCGACCCACGAGTGGGCGTCGAGGTCGCGGACCACGTACTCCTTCGCCTTGCGGTCGTAGGAGCCCGACGTGAAGCCGGTCGACACGCGGGCGGGCACGCCGCCCATGCGCAGCAGCAGCGCCATCGCCCCGGAGTACTGCTGGCAGTAGCCGCTCTTGGCGTCGAAGAGGAAGCCGTCGAGGTTCTCCGCCGAGGCCGGCGGCGACTCGGTGTAGGTGAAGGCGTCGCCGCGCAGGTAGCGCAGCACGGCATCGACGTAGTCCTCCTGCGTCTCCGCGCCGCGGCGCAGCCGCTGCGACAGCGCCCAGGTGCGCGCGTAGCCGCTGCGCTCGAGGAGGTTCATCGCCGGCACGGGGTCCTGCCCCGGCTCGGCCAGCGGATAGGTGACGGGCGGCCCGCCGTCGGTGAACAGCGGGAACAGCACGACGTTGCCGAGCGACGCCTGGAGGTCGAGCGCGCCGGGGTTGCGCGGCGGCAGCTCGATCCGTGTCGAGCGCCCCATGGCGAACGGCAGGTCGCCGGCCTCGCGGCGCTCGCGCTCTGTGGGCGCGGGCGTGTAGACGAGCGCCTCGTAGGCGTCGCCGCGACGCAGCGAGCGGGTGGCGGTCGCGTACGTGCCGTCGCCGAGCGGCAGGTGCGGCATCCGCGGCCCCTCGATCGCGCAGGCGATGCCGGCCGTCACGAACGTCTGGGACCGCAGGTTGCGCACCGACACCTCGATGCGCTGCAGCCAGCGGTCGCGGACGCCGACCGGGTCGCAGCCGGCGAGGTTGTCCCCGCCGCGGTCGCGCAGCCAGCGCTGGCCGTCGAAGTACTCGAGGTTCATCGCCTTCCAGTACGCAGGGCGCCTGGCCTTGACGCGCAGCAGCTCGCGCCCGTCGCGCGGCCAGTCCAGCGGTCCGTAGGAGTGCTCCCACGAGAACGCCGTCGACTTCGAGGACGCGTTGCTCAGCGCCCAGGTCTCGTAGTCGAACCACGGCTCGTCGGTGTCGAGCGCGGGGGCGGCGGCCATCCCCAGGATCGTCACCCCGAGCGCGAGCAGCGCGGCCGCGCCGGCGTCGCCGATCCGCAGCCGCTCCAGCCGCAGGTACGCCACGACGAGCACGCCCAGCAGCGCGCCGCTGAGGAACTGGGCGCCGAGGTCGAGCGCGACGGCGGGGACGACGTACATGGTGACCAGCAGGATCAGCGCGACGTGCTGCGCGCCGAGCCCGTGCCGGCGCGGCCAGAACGCCGCGATCGCGGCGACGGTCGCCAGCACCGTGCCGCCGAGGGTGATCACGAGCCGGGTCCACTCGTCCAGGCCGCGGTACGGGACGCGCGCGCCCGGCAGCGCCGACAGGCCGCGGCCGATCGCGGCGGCCAGGTCGCCCCACCGGTCGGGACGCAGGAGCTCGTCGGCGACGCCGCCGGCGAGCAGGGCCAGCGCGAACACGCCGACGGAGACGAGCGTGGCGGCGGCGATCCGGGCGCGCCCGTGCAGCAGGCCGGCGGCGAGCAGCCCGAGGATCGCGGCGGCGGCGACCAGCACCGCGTACCCGGCGCGGCCGCTCGCGACCGGCTCGAGCATCTGCATCCACTGCAGCGCGGCGAAGCCGCACAGCGCCAGGAAGGTCACCGCGCGCGCGGCGGGGGTGGCGAGCGTCGAGCCGCCGGGTCCCGCGCGCACGGGCGCGGTCACGTGGCGCCTCCCACCGCCGCCATCGCCGCGGCGCCGGTGCGCCCGCTCACGTAGCCCTGGCAGCCGGCCACCTCGAGCACGGCGCGGCGGCCGGGCAGCTCGCCCGGCATCACCAGCAGGCAGCCCCCGGGCGTGCGGCCGAGGCCCCGCGGCGGACGGTCGACCGCGCGGGCGGAGACGTACACGACCAGGCCGCGGCGGTTCTGGGCGGCGGTCAGCGCCGGCCCCGTGCGGTCGTCGAGCAGCGCGAGCCGCACGTGCGCCTGCGGCCACGCCAGCAGGTCGGGCTCGATCAGGACCGCGCGGCGGTCGCCGGGCAGCAGCAGCCCGCAACCGGTGCGCTTGGCGAAGTGCAGCAGCAGCGACCCGGCCGCGCGCACGGCGGCGTCCAGCGTGTCCTGGGAGGCGGGCGCGCGCGGGTCGAGCACGACCAGCGGCCGCGAGTCGGCCTCGGAGATCAGCTTGCGCTCCATCATCCCGTGCCCGCGGGCCACCGACGGCCAGTGGATCCGCGACGCCGGGGAGCCCTCGCGGAACGGGCGCAGCCCGTCGATCTCGGTCTCGGCGGCGGCGATCAGGGCGGCGCGGGCGTGCGCGGGCATCGCCTCTCCCCCGGCCGCGTTCACTTTGACGGGGAAGGTGCGCGGGAGCACGAGGATCTCGTCCTCGTGGTCGCCCTGCACGACGCGCTGGGCGAGCCCGAACGGATCGCGCAGCACGAGCGACGGCGGGGCGAGCCGCCGCCGGCCGCGGCGGCCGAAGCGGATCTCCACCCGCACGCGGGTGCTGCGGCGGCCGGCCTGGAAGCGCACCGGCTCGGGCAGCAGCGGCTCGTCGATCCAGCCGGGCGGGAGCGGCAGCACGCCGGCGCCGGCCTCGATCGTCACCGCCAGCGGCTGCTCCTCGAGCACGCTGCGCTTGCCGATCTCACGCCGGATGTGCGCGCCCCACGCGCCGGCGCCGATCCACCCGGCGGCGCCCAGGCCGAGCAGCGCCAGCGCCGAACCGGTGACATACAGCGGCTCCGCGTCGAACGTCCCGGCGACGACGAGGAGCAGCAGTCCGAGGGCGGCACAGCCGTAGGCGGAGCGCATGCGGGGATACTCCTACGCGCGGGCCCGCCGCGCGAGCCTCACAGCGCCGGTGTCGCGGCGACCGCGTCGGCGACGATCGCCGAGCGCTCGACGCCCGCCGCCTCGGGCACGAGCATGATGCGGTGGGTCAGCACCGAGTCGGCCAGCGCCTGCACGTCGTCGGGGAGCGCGTGATCGCGCCCCTCGATCAGCGCGCGGGCCTTGGCGGCGCGCAGCAGCAGCAGGCCGGCGCGCGGCGAGGCGCCGAGCTCCACGCGGCCGTCGGCGCGGGTGTGGCGCAGCAAGGCGACGATGTAGTCGCGCAGGGCGCGGGAGGCGTGCACGCGGTGCGCGGCGTCGATCGTCTCGAGCACCTCGGCGCGGTCGGTCACCGGCGTCAGCTCCAGGACGCGGTCGCCGGCCTCGTGCGAGGACAGCATCCCGGCCTCGTCGGCGGCGTTCGGATAGCCGAGCGAGAGGCGGACCATGAAGCGGTCGACCTGCGCCTCGGGGAGCGGGTAGGTGCCCTCGTACTCGAACGGGTTCTGCGTCGCGAAGACCATGAACGGCCGCGCCAGCTCGTGCGAGATCGCGTCGACGGTGACGTGGCGCTCCTGCATGCACTCGAGCAGGCCCGACTGGGTCTTCGGGCTGGCGCGGTTGACCTCGTCGACGATCACGACGTTGGCGAAGATGGGTCCGGGCCGGAACTCGAAGCGGCCCTCGCGCTGGTTGTAGACGTTGGTGCCCACGATGTCGGCGGGCAGCAGGTCGGCCGTGCACTGCACGCGCGCGAACTGGCATTCGATCGAGCGCGACAACGCGCGCGCCAGGGCCGTCTTGCCGACGCCGGGGTAGTCCTCGACGAGGATGTGGCCCTCGGCCAGCAGCGACACGATCATGTGGCTGAGCTGCTCGTCGCGGACCTTGACCGCGCGCCGCACGTTCTCGCCGATGCGCTGGGACATCGAGACCGCCGCCGCCACCTGGGCGGGTGCGAGCTTCTGCTCGGCCTCGGACGAGTCGTCGACGGGTTCCATCAGCGCGGCACCTTGACCTTGGTAGATGAACGATCGCTCAAGAGCATGTCCAGGATGGCCCCCGCGATGTCGGCCTTCGCCGCACGTGGCACGTGGGCGTCCCCCTCCGCGGTGACGACGATGACTTCGTTCTCGGTCGCGTCGAAGCCGATGGTCGGGTCCGACACGTCGTTGAGCACTACGGCGTCGAGCCCCTTGCGGTCCAGCTTCTCGCGGGCGTGGGCGAGCGCGCCCTCGCCGTGCTCGGCCGCGAAGCCGATCAGGCGCTGGCCGTCACGGCGCTCGGCGGCGAGCGCCTGCAGCACGTCCTCGGTGCGCTCGAGCACGAGCGCCAGCTCGGCGCCCGTCTGATCCTTCTTGAGCTTGCCGGGGTGCGCGTGCTTGGGGCGGTAGTCGGCGACCGCGGCGGCCATCAGCAGCACGTCGGCGTCCGGGAAGCGCGCGCGGCACGCCTCGGCCAGCTCGGCGGCGGTGCCGACGTCGACGTACTCGACGCCGGGCGTCCGCGGGAGCCCGACGTTGGCGGCAACGACGGTGACGGCCGCGCCGCGGCGGGCGGCGGCCTCGGCGAGCGCGAAGCCCATCCGCCCGGACGAGCGGTTGCCGACGAAGCGCACGGCGTCGATCGGCTCGCGCGTCCCGCCGGCGGTCACGAGCACCTTGAGCCCCGACCACCTGCGGTCGCCGTTCGAGTGACCGCTGATGGTGTCGCGACCGCCGGTGGTGCCCGGCTCTCCCCCGCCCGTGAGCAGCGCGCGCTCGACGGCGGCGAGCAGCTCGGGCGGCTCGGGCAGGCGGCCGACGCCGTGCTCGCCCAGCGAGGCCAGCGATCCGGTACCGGGCTCGAGCACGGTGGCGCCACGCGCGCGCAGCCGGTCGAGGTTGGCCTGGGTGGCCGGGTGCTCGTACATCGCCCCGTTCATCGCGGGCGCGACGATCAGCGGCTTGCGGCAGGCGAGCGCCGCCGCGGTCAGCAGGGTGTCGGCAAGGCCGTTGGCGAGCTTGGCGATCGTGTTCGCACTCGCGGGCGCGATCAGGAATGCGTCGGCGCGCTCGACCAGCGCGAGGTGGCCGATCGGCGCGTGCGCCGGCAGCGTCTCACCGGGGAAGGCGCCGCGCAGCGGGTCGGGCTCCCACTCGGTCAGCAGCACGGGCGCGCCGGTGATGCCGGCGAACGACGCGGTGCCGACGAAGCGGGTCGAGCTCTCCGTCTGGATCACGCGCACGGCGTGGCCGGCCTTGATGGCCAGCCGCGTCAGTTCAACCGCCTTGTACGCAGCGATGCCGCCGGTGACGCCGAGAAGGATGCGCGCCATGACGGCGAGCGTACTGCTGTTGGTCAGCCGCCCCTGTAGCGGTAGTTGATCTTGCCGCCCGCGACCTCTTCGAGGGCGATCGTCAGGTAGTTCTTGGAGCCCGTATCCACCATCGGGGGCGGGAACTCCTCGAACGTGCCTTCGCCGAGGTTGTGGTAGTAGGAGTTGATCTGCCGGGCGCGCTTGGCCGCGACGATCACGCTCGCATAGGGGGAGTCGACGTGCTCGAGGAGACGGTCGACGCGGGGTGAGATCAAGATTCGTCCTTGTTCGGAGATGCCGAGAATTCTAGCGCTGTCCTGACAACCTCCTCGAGGGCCTCGACCGAGTCGTCCAGGCGGTCGTTGACCACCACGTGGGCGAACTCGTCCTGCGCGGCAAGCTCCTCGTGGGCGGTCTGCAGGCGAGCCTCGACCTGCTCGGGGTCGTCGGTGCCGCGGCCGATCAGCCGCGTGCGCAGCGCCTCCTCCGACGGCGGCGCGATGAAGATGCGCACCGCCTCGGGCATCGTGCGCTTGATCTGCCGCGCGCCCTGGACCTCGATCTCGAGCACGACGGGCGCGCCCTCGCGCGTGCGACGTTCGAGCTCGGAGCGCAGCGTCCCGTAGTGGCGGCCGGAGTAGCCGGCGTGCTCGACGAAGTCGCCGGCCTCGACCCGGCGGTCGAACTCCTCCTCGGTGAGGAAGTGGTACGCCTCGCCGTCGACCTCCCCGGGGCGCGGGGCGCGGGTCGTCGCCGACACCGACAGCTCCAGCGCCGGGATCCGCTCGAGCAGGGTGCGGATCAGCGTGCCCTTGCCGACCCCCGAGGGGCCGGTGATCACGAAGACGCGCGCCACACGCGAGCTAGCGGCGGAGCATCGAGACGAGCTCGGTGCGCTGGCGCTGAGAGAGGCCGCCGATCGTCTTGCTCGGCGAGATGCGGCACTGGACGAGCACCTTGTTGACCTTCACGCGGCCGTACTTCGGAACCGCCAGCAGCATGTCGAACACCTTGGCGGTCTCGACGTATTCGGGCGGCTCGAGGAGCAGGTCGTGGATCTTGATCCGGCTGGCCTTGAGGTCGCGCTTGAGTTGCGCCCGGCGCGTGCGAATCTCGTTCGCACGGTTGAGGGCTTCCATCCGCTGGACGAGGGAACGCTCGGGCGCTGCCACGCCCGGCTTGGTCGGAGTTTTCGTCGCTGGCGGCATGGGCGGCGAGTCTACATCCCAGACTCGCGCGGACAAGGCGTCCGCCCTGAATTTGGCTCGACCTCAAGTCGAGGTCGAGGAGTCTTCAGGTCACTTGATGGTAACGTGGCCGTTTGCAGGACTTTTGCGCCCTTAATGTGCTATGGCGCCGCTTGCTACCGCGCCTCCGGAGGGCGGGATCCCGCTGTTTGCGGGGAAGTTCTCCTCCAGCTCCGCCAGACCGGCCGCCACCGCGGCGCCGGCCAGCGGATCGCGGAACGATTCGGTGCCGACGGCGACCAGATCGGCGCCCGCCGCACGCAGGGCGAAAGCATGACTCGCGCGCGAGACACCGCCCATCCCGACGAGCGGAATCCTGACGCGTTCGGCGCACCTCCGCGACCTGCGCGAGGGCGATGTGCCGGATGGCCGGGCCCGACACTCCGCCGGTGCCGCCGCCGAGCCACGACCGGTCCGGGCGGCGGGGGTCGAAGGCCATCCCGCGGAGCGTGTTCACGAGCGAGAGCGCGTCCGCGCCATGCTCCTCGGCGGCCGCCGCGACGGCGCCGGGCGAGGTGCAGTTCGGCGTCAGCTTCACGATCACCGGCTTGGTCGTGAGGGGCCGGACGGCGTCGAGCAGCGCGGCCGTCTCGGCGGGGTCGGCGCCCATCACCATCCCGGTCTTCACGTTCGGGCACGACACGTTGAGCTCGAGCGCGGCGACCTCGTCGCGCTCGGCGAACGCGCGGACGAGCGTGACCACCTCGTCGCGGCCGAAGCCCATCACGTTGACGATCAGCGGGACGGGCAACTCGGCGAGCCGCGGGAGGTCCTCGGCGAGGTAGCCGCGCAGCCCCTTGTTGGGGAGGCCGATCGAGTTGATCATCCCGCCCGCCTGCTCGTACAGCCGCGGCGGCGGGTTGCCCTGACGCGGCTCGACGGTCACGGTCTTGGAGACGTAGGCGGCGAACGGGAAGCGCTCCAGCAGTGCGTCGCCGAACGCGCGGTGGGCGGCGATCGCGTCGAACGTGCCGGACGCGTTGAGCACGCGATGCGCGAGCGCGATGCCGCAGAACTCGACCGCCATCAGTGACCCGCCCCGGGGACGAGCGCGGTCTCCAGCTCGGCGGCGTCGAGCACCGGCCCGTCGACGCACAGCCGCACGTAGCCGGCGCGCGTCGGGACCACGCACCCGAAGCACGCGCCGTACCCGCACGCCATGCCGGACTCCAGCGCGAGCTGGGCGGGCACGCCGAGCTCCTCGTCCGAGCGCCCGGACCGCCTCGAGCATCGGCGGCGGGCCGCACGCGTAGACCTCCGCGTGCGGGTCGTGGCCGAGCTCGGCGCGCAGCAGGTCGGTGACGAGGCCCTGGTGGCCGGCCGAGCCGTCGTCGGTCGCGATCCGCGCCCCCGGGATCAGCGCCGCGCCCTCGGCATGGGGCGCGTCGCGGAAGCCGAGCAGCACGAGCGCGCTTGCGCCCAGTGCGTCGGAGAGGATCGCCAGCGGCGCGATCCCGACGCCGCCGCCGGCGAGGACCGGGCGGCGTCCGTCGCGCGCGGGGGCGAACCCGTTGCCGAGCGGCCCGAGGATCCACAGCCCGTCGCCGGGGCGCAGCTCGCACAGCCGGCCGGTGCCGGGGCCGACGTCCTCGAGCAGGAAGTCCAGCGTCCCGTCGGGGTGGCGGCGCAGCACGCTGAACGCGCGCGGCAGGAACGGCCGCTCGTCCTCGGCGCCGCCCCAGCGCTCGGCGGCGGCGAGCATGTAGAACTGCCCCGGGTCGGGATCGGGCCCGTCGGGGTTGTCGCACGAGACGACGTCGTAGGCGCCGACGCGGCGGTGCGCGGTGACCTCGGCGAGCCGCCGCCCCATCGGGGCGAGCGTGCGGCTGCCGCCGCGCAGCGCCCCGGCGCTCATGCGGCCTCGCACGGCCCGGCATCCCACAGCGCCTGGTGGCCGCGCTCATGCGGCTGTCACCGAGCCGTTGCGGTGCAGCTCCTGCAGCGACACCACCGGTGGGCTGGCGACGCGGCCGCCGGCGATCGCGCGCGTGGCCGCCATGCCGCCCGAGACCGTCGTGATGCACGGGATGCCGCGGGCGACGGCGGCGCGGCGGATCTCGTAGCCGTCCGAGCGGGCCTCGGTGCCGGTCGGGGTGTTGATCACGAGGTCGACGTCGCCGCGGTCGATCAGGTCGACCACGTTCGGCGACCCCTCCCCCAGCTTGGCCAGCCGGTCGACCGGGATGCCCATCCGCGAGATGGCCGCCGCGGTGCCGCGGGTCGCGACGATCCGGAAGCCGAGGTCGTGCAGCTGCGCGGCGATCCCGACCACCGCGGCCTTGTCGGAGTCGGTCACGGTCAGGAACACCGTGCCCTCGGAGGGCAGCCCCGCTCCCGCCGCCGCCTGGGCCTTGGCGAACGCGGCCGGGAAGTCGGCGGCCACGCCCATCACCTCGCCGGTCGAGCGCATCTCCGGGCCGAGCAGCGCGTCGGCGCCCGCGAAGCGGTCGAAGGGCAGCACCGCCTCCTTGACCGAGACGTGGGTGCCGGCCGGATCGTCGGGCAGGTTCAGGTCCGCCAGGCGCTCGCCGAGCATCACCCGGCACGCGAGCTTGGCCAGCGGCAGCCCGGTCGCCTTCGAGACGAACGGGACCGTCCGCGACGCGCGCGGGTTGGCCTCGATCACGTACAGGTCGTCGCCCAGCACGCCGTACTGGACGTTGATCAGCCCGACCGTGTTGAGGGCCAGCGCGATGTCGCGCGTCGCGCGGCGGATCTCGTCGAGCATCTCGCCGCCGAGCGAGTGCGGCGGGAGCACGCACGCGGAGTCGCCGGAGTGGATGCCGGCCTCCTCGACGTGCTGCATGATGCCGCCGATCCAGACGTCCTCGCCGTCGCAGATCGCGTCGACGTCGACCTCGATGGCGTTCTCCAGGAACCGGTCCAGGAACATCGCGCGGCCGGGGGTGCCGCCGTGCGGGGCGGCCTCGGGATCGAAGCGCAGCTGCTCGTCGCCGTAGCGCTCGCGGCGCAGGTAGTCGCGCAGGCCGTCGAGCGAGTACACGATCTCCATCGCGCGCCCGCCGAGCACGTAGCTCGGGCGCACGAGCAGCGGAAAGCCCACCTTGGGGGCGGCGGCCAGCGCCTCCTCCCACGAGTGCGCGGTCGCGAACGGCGGCGCCTTCAGCGACAGGTCGCTCAGCAGCCTGCCGAAGCGCCCGCGGTCCTCCGCGAGGTCGATCGCCTCCGGCTGGGTGCCGAGCAGCCGGACGCCCGCCGCCTCGAGGCCGGCCGCGAGCTTGAGCGGGGTCTGGCCGCCGAACTGGACGATCACGCCCTCGGGCTGCTCGATCTCCACGATGCCGAGCACGTCGTCGAGCGTCAGCGGCTCGAAGTACAGGCGGTCGGAGGTGTCGTAGTCCGTCGAGACGGTCTCCGGGTTGCAGTTGACCATCACCGCGTCGCGACCCGACTCGCGGACGGTCAGCGCGGCGTGCACGCAGCAGTAGTCGAACTCGATGCCCTGCCCGATCCGGTTCGGGCCCGAGCCGAGGATCATCACGCTCGCCCGCTCGCCGCGGACGACCTCGTGGCGGGTCACGTTGCGCTCCAGCGCCGAGTAGTAGTAGGGCGTCTCGGCCTCGAACTCGGCGGCGCAGGTGTCGACCGCGCGGTACGTGCGCTCCCCCTCGCCCGGGCCCCTCGGTGGCGAGCAGCGCGAACTCGCGCAGGTACCACGGGTCGATGCCCGTGCGGGCGCGGATCTCCTCCGCGCCGACCCCGCGCCCCAGCAGCTCGAGGATCACGTCGTAGCGCTCGGCGCGTGGGGTCTCGAGGCCCTCCAGGAGCTCGTCGGTGGGCACGCCCACCGGCGCGGGCGAGTCCAGCTCGCGGGAGCGCATCGCCTTCGCGAACGCCTGCCGGAAGGTGCGCCCGATGGCCATCACCTCGCCGACCGACTTCATGTGCGTGGACAGGTTCGTCTCCACGCCGGGGAACTTCTCGAACGCGAAGCGCGGCCACTTGACCACCACGTAGTCCAGCGCGGGCTCGAACGAGGCGGGCGTGCGGCGCGTGATGTCGTTGGGGATCTCGTCGAGCCGGTAGCCGACCGCGAGCCGCGCGGCGATCTTGGCGATCGGGAACCCGGTCGCCTTCGACGCGAGCGCCGAGGAGCGCGACACGCGCGGGTTCATCTCGATGACGATGATCTCCTCCGTCACCGGGTTGACGGCGAACTGCACGTTCGAGCCGCCCGTCTCGACCCCGACCGCGCGGATCACGGCGATCGCCTGGTCGCGCAGCTTCTGGTACAGCCGGTCGGTCAACGTCTGCTGCGGCGCGACCGTCACCGAGTCGCCGGTGTGGACGCCCATCGGATCGATGTTCTCGATCGAGCAGACGATCACGACGTTGTCCGCGCCGTCGCGCATCACCTCGAGTTCGAACTCGCCCCAGCCGAGCACCGACTCGTCGATCAGCACTTGGCCGATCGGCGACGCCGCCAGGCCGCGCGACACGATCTCGGCGTACTGCTCGCGCGTGCGGGCGATGCCGCCGCCGCGGCCTCCGAGCGTGAAGGCGGGGCGGATGATCGCCGGCAGCCCGATCTCGTCGAGGCGCTCGACCGCCTCCCCGACGTCGGTGACGATCACGTTCTTGGCGGTCCGCAGCCCGGCGGACTGCATCGTGTGGTCGAACTGGTCGCGGTCCTCGGCCCGGTTGATCGCCTCGTAGTTCGCGCCGATCAACTCGACGTCGAGGCGCTCCAGGGTGCCGTCCTCATACAGCGCCTTGGCGAGGTTCAGCGCGGTCTGGCCGCCGAGAGTGGGCAGCAGCGCGTCCGGGTTCTCGCGCTCGATCACCTGGGTCACCGGACCGGGCAGCAGCGGCTCGATGTAGGTCGAGGTGGCGAACTCCGGGTCGGTCATGATCGTGGCCGGGTTGGAGTTGACGAGCACGACCTCGTAGCCCTCTTCGAGCAGCACCTTGCAGGCCTGCGCGCCGGAGTAGTCGAACTCGGCCGCCTGGCCGATCACGATCGGCCCCGAGCCGAGCACGAGGATCTTCTGGATGTCGTCGCGCCTAGGCACTGGCGCCCTCGAAGAGCGAGATGAACTCATCGAACAACCCGAGCGAGTCGTTGGGTCCTGGCCCTGCCTCGGGGTGGTACTGGACGCAGCCGGCGGGCACTTCGAGCAGCCGGATCCCCTCCACGGTGCCGTCGTAGAGGTTCACGTGCGTGAGCTCGGCGGCGCCCAGGTCGGACTCGATCCGCACCCCGACTTCGCCCTTGACCGCGAAGCCGTGGTTCTGGGAGGTGATCGCGATCCGCCCGGTGCGGACGTCCTTGACGGGATGGTTGGCCCCGCGGTGGCCGAACGGGAGCTTGAACGTCTCCAGGCCGGCGGCGCGCGAGAGCAGCTGATGGCCGAGGCAGATGCCGAACACGGGCTTCTCGGAGAGCAGCGTGCGGATCGTGTCGACGATGTAGCCGAGCGCGGCCGGGTCGCCGGGACCGGGGACGAGGAAGAAGCCGTCGGGATCGCGCGCGAGCAGCTCGGCGGCGGGGGTCGTGCACGGGTACAGCTCGAGCGTCGCGCCGCGCGAGGTGAAGTTGCGGATGATCGAGCGCTTGATCCCGGTGTCCAGGGCGATGATGCGCGGCCCGCCCCCGGAGTCCGCGTCGGGCTCGTGGACCTCCGGCGCCGCGACCGTGACCTCGCGCGCCAGGTCGCGACCGACCATGCTCGGCTCGGCCCGCACGCGCTCCATCGCTTCGTTCTGGCTCATCTCGGCGGGGAAGATCCCGCCCCGCATCGCTCCCGCCTCGCGGATATGGCGGACCAGCGCGCGGGTGTCGACGCCGCTGATGCCGGGGATCCCGCCGTCGCGCAGCCAGTCCAGCCAGCCCTGGTCGGCGGACGGAGCGTCGCTCGGGTTCAGCGCGTCGCGCATGATCGCCCCGGCGGCGTGGATGCGCCCGGACTCCATCGCGGCCTCGCTGACGCCGTAGTTGCCCACGTGCGGCGCGGTGAAGGTGATCAGCTGGCGGGCGAAGCTGGGGTCGGTCATCGACTCCTGGTAGCCGGACATCCCGGTCGTGAACACGACCTCGCCGGTCACGGGACCGGGCGCCCCGACGGCGTCGCCGTCCAGGCGCGTGTCGTCCTCGAGCAGGAGGTACGCGCTCACTTGATCACCTTCTGCACGGCCTTGAACTCGTCGGTGCCGGCCCGCCCGCACAGCTCGAACAGCGCGGTCTCCACGCTCGAGGTCAGCGCGCCGGCCCGCTCCATCTTGGCCAGGCCGACCTCGAGGTCCCCCGGCTTGCGGGAGCCCACCGCGTCGCGCGCCACGTGGACCTCCACGCCGGCGTCCAGCAGGTCGTGCACGGTCTGCGAGACGCAGATGTGCGCCTCGATCCCGCACACGATCGCCTGGTCGCGCCCGCCGAGGTCGAAGCCCTCCGCACGCGCGGCCGAGAACACGGTCTTCTCGATCGGCTCGTCGTCCTCGTCGAGGCCCACCTCGGGCACCACCGCCCCGAGCCCCTTCGGGTACTGGGCGGTCGCCACGACCGGCACGCCGAGGATCTTCGCGCCCTCGACCAGCCGGCCGCACGCGGCAGCCATCGCCTCGAAGGTCTCGTAGGACCGGAAGCCCTCCTGGACATCGACCACCACGAGCGCGGCGCGGTCCCGTTCCAGCAGGCTCACGCGGCCCCCACGATGGAGAACGTGCGCTGGCGGTAGGCGACCGACCCGGCGGCGACCGTGGCGAGCACGCGACCCCGCAGGGTCCGGCCCGCGAAGCAGCAGTTCTCCGAGCGGCTCTCGTATCCGGCTTCACCGACCTCATATGTGGCCTCTAGGTCGACGAGGCAGAAGTTCGCCCCCTCCCCCACGCGAATCTCCGGCAGCGGCAGCCCGACGAGCGCGGCGCCCGACGAGAGCTTGTCCACCACCAGCTCCAGCGGCAGCACGCCCGGCAGCACCAGCTCGGTGTAGAGCGCCGAGAAGGCGGTCTCCAGGCCGGTCGTGCCCATCGGCGCCTCCTCGAAGGGCACCTCCTTCTCCTCGCGCGCATGCGGCGCGTGGTCGGTCGCGACGCAGTCGATCGTGCCGTCGCGCAGCCCGGCGATCAGCGCCTGCCGGTCGTCCTCCCCGCGCAGGGGCGGGTTCATCTTCAGGCGCGTGTCGAGGTGCTCGAGCAGCGCCCCGTCGGTCAGCGTCAGGTGGTGCGGCGAGGCCTCGGCGGTGATGCGCACGCCGCGCGCCTTGGCCTCCGCGACCGCCTCCACCGACTCGCGCGCGCTGAGGTGCTGGATGTGGATCCGCCCGTCCTCGTAGCCGGCCAGCGCGGCGTCGCGCGCGATCAGCGTCGACTCGGAGATCGACGGGATCCCGGCGAGCCCGAGCCGCGCGCTCACGTCGCCCTCGTGCATGACGCCCGAGCCCGACAGCGAGGGGTCCTCCTCGTGCAGGCACAGGATCCGGTCGGCGAGGCGCTGGTACTGCAGCGCCTTGCGGAGGATCCCGGCGCGGTGCACGGGGCGCCCGTCGTCGGTGAAGCCGAGCGCGCCGGCGTCGGCCAGCTCGGCCATCTCGGTCAGCGCCTCGCCACCGAGGCCGCGGGTGATCGAGGCCATGAAGCCGACCGGGACGCGCGCCTCGCGGCGGGCCGCCTCGCGCAGGGAGCGCAGGATCGACGCGGAGTCGACCACCGGGTCGGTGTTGGGCATCGCGACGACCGCGACGTAGCCGCCGGCGGCGGCCGCGCGGGTGCCGGAGTCGAGGTCCTCCTTGTGCTCCTGCCCGGGCGTGCGCAGGTGCACGTGCGGGTCGACGAAGCCGGGGAACACGTGGCGGCCCTCGCCGTCGAGGACCTCCGCCCCGTCGGGCGCCTCCAGCGTGCCGGGAGCGCCCAGCTCGGCGATCACGCCGCCGCGGACGACGATGTCGTGCGGCGCGTCGATCCCGGTCCGGGGGTCGAGCACGTGGGCGCCGCGGACGATCAGCTCGGCCGGCGGCTGCTCGCGATGGTCGAGGCTCATGCGCCCGCCCCCACCGGAGACGACGACACGGTCGGGCGCGGTTCGCCCGGACAGCAGCTCGTAGAGCACGGCCATCCGCACCACCACGCCGGCGGCGACCTGCTGGCCGATGATCGCCTGCGGGGAGTCGATCACCTCGGCGGCGAGCTCCACGCCGCGGTTGACCGGGCCGGGGTGCATGAGCACCTGGCGCGCGCCGAGCCGGCGGCCGTCGATCTGGTAGCGGGCGGCGTACTCGCGCAGCGAGGGCACGAAGGAGTCGGTCATCCGCTCGCGCTGCATCCGCAGCGCGTACACGACGTCGGCCTCGCCGAGCCCGTCGAGCGTGTAGGCGACCTCGCAGCCGAGCGACTCGACCCCGCGCGGGAGCAGCGTCGGCGGGCCGCAGACGGTCACCGTGGCGCCCATCATCGTGAACGCCTGGATGCACGAGCGGGCCACGCGCGAGTGCACGACGTCGCCGACGATCCAGATCTTGCGCCCGTCCAGGGAGCCGATCCGGTCGCGCAGCGCGTAGACGTCGAGCAGCGCCTGGGTGGGGTGCTCGTGCTTGCCGTCGCCGGCGTTGACCACGCTCGCGGTCGTCCAGCCGGCGACCAGCGCGGCGGCGCCCACGTGCGGGGTGCGGATGACGATCAGGTCCGGCTGGTAGGCCGAGAGCGTCTGGACGGTGTCCTTCAGCGACTCGCCCTTCTCGACGGCGGAGCCACCGGAGGCGAAGTTGATGACGTCGGCGGACAGGGCTTTCGCCGCCAGCTCGAAGGAGCTCCGCGTGCGTGTGGAGGCCTCGTAGAAGAGGTTGAGCACGCGGCGGCCGCTGCAGCGCGGGCACCTTCTTGATCTCGCGCTCGGAGACCTCGGTGAACGACTTGGCGCGGTCCAGGATCCGCTCGATGGCGGCCCGGTCGAGGTCCTCGATGGACAGCAGGTGCCTCACGCGATCGCTCCTTGCAGGCTCACGATGGCCACCTCGTCGACGCCGTCGACCTCGGTGACCCGGACGTTGACGCGCTCATCGCGCGAGGTCGGCAGGTTCTTGCCGACGTAGTCGGGACGGATGGGGAGCTCGCGGTGGCCGCGGTCGGCCAGCACGGCGAGCTGCACGCGCTCGGGGCGCCCGTAGTCGAACAGGGCGTCGATGCCGGCGCGCGCGGTGCGGCCGGTGTAGAGGACGTCGTCGACGAGGACGACGCTGTACTCCTCCAGCCGGAAGGGCAGGTGGGTGCTGTGGACCTCGGGATCGGCCCCGCGGGTCGAGAGGTCGTCGCGGTAGAAGGCGATGTCGATGTCCCCGCGCGGGACGTCCGCTTCGAGCAGGTCGCACACCAGGGTGTGGATCCGCGTGGCGAGGTGGGCGCCGCGCCGGTGGATGCCCACCAGCGCCAGAGGGCGGCCGGCGTGCTTCTCCACGATCTCGTGCGCGATTCGCACGAGCGTACGGCGGATGTCGTCCTCGTCGAGAACGACCCTGGGCTGCGTCATTTGGTCCTTCCTGGCCTCACGGGGCCGGGTTAAAGGGCGTGCGGAGAAGCTAGCAGCGGGGGGTGTCGGAATCGCGCCTCACGCGGGAGCGGGTTCGCGCTCCGCCTTGACGAGCGCCGGGACGCCTCGCTCCGGGAACGGGACCTCGATCGCGTCGAAGTCGCGCGGGACCACCGTGTCGGGGAAGATCGCGCGGGCCTCGTCGCGGACGTCTCGCGGGAAGTAGCGCGTGGAGAGGTGGGTGAGCGCGAGCAGGCGGACGCCGGCGTCGCGGGCCAGCTCGGCGGCCTGCGCCGCGGTGGAGTGGAACGTCTGGCGCGCGCGGGCGAGCTCGTCGCTGAGGAAGGTCGCCTCGTGGACGAGGACGTCGGCGCCGTGGGCGAGCACCTCGACGGCCTGGCACGGGGCGGTGTCGCCGGACAGGACGATCCGGCGGCCCGGGCGCGGCTGCCCGACGACCTGCTCGGGCGTGACGTCGCCGACGGTCTCGCCGCGCTGGAGGCGTCCGAAGTCCGGGCCCTCTGCGATGCCGAGGCGGCGGGCCTCGTCGGCGTCGAAGCGCCCCGGGCGGTCGTCCTCGACGAACGCGTAGCCGTAGGCCTCGACCCGGTGCTTGACCGCGAACGGGCTGATCAGGTACCCGCCGAAGCGGACCTCCTCGTGCGGCTCGAGCTCGACCAGCGAGAGCGGGTAGTCGGTGCGCCCGAGCACGGGCCGCAGCGTCGCGAACAAGCGCCTGCAGGCCCGGAGGACCGTGGATGGTGAGCGGCCGCTCCCGCGAGCGCAGGTCGAAGGTCTTGAGCATCCCGACGAGCCCGAGCCAGTGGTCGAGGTGGAAGTGGGTGATGAAGATCGCGTCGAGCTCGGGCAGGCCGATCGACCGCAGGAGCTGCTGCTGGGTGCCCTCGCCGCAGTCGAACAGGATGCGGTCGCCGCCGGCGCGCAGCACGATCGCGGGCAGCCCGCGGCGCGCGGTCGGCACCGATCCGGCGGTGCCGGCGAAGAAGAGCGAGAGGTCCATCGCGGCCTGAGGTTAGGTCAATCGAGCGCGATCAACTCGAAGGCCGGCCGGCCGTCGGTGATCGTGGCGAGCCCCATGGTGTGCCGCGGCGAGCGGCGGCGCTCGGTCGGCGAGCCCGGATTGAAGATCGCGAAACCGCCGTCATCGACCTCGAGCAACGGGATGTGCGAGTGCCCGAAGACGACCGCATGGGCGTCCGGGAACCGGTTGCGCATCCGCGCCAGCCGGCCGGCGGAGGGGCCGGAGTCGTGGATCATCGCGATCCGCGCCCCCGCCGCCTCGACGATCCGCGTCAGCGGCAGCCGCGCCTGGAGCTCGGGCGAGTCGACGTTCCCGCGAATCGCGTGCACGGGCGGGCCGAGGCCCTGCAGGAACTCGAGCACCTCCGGCTCCATGAAGTCGCCGGCGTGCAGGATCGCGTCCGCGCCTCGCATGCGCTCGACGCAGGCTTCGGGGAGCGTCCGGCGTCCACGCGGGAGGTGGGTGTCGGAGACGATCGCGAGTCGCAACGGTCAGCGCGCCGGGAGGGATTCGAACCCACGACTTCTGCCTCCGGAGGGCAGCGCTCTATCCACTGAGCTACCGGCGCGTGCGACTGCGAATGCTAGTGCACGCGGTTCAGCCGGCAGCGTGGGGCACGACCCATGCGGCCATGGCGATGAAGTGCACGACGGCGGCCGCGATCACCAGCAGGTGGAACAGCTCGTGGAAGCCGAACGTCTTCGGCCACGGGTTCGGGCGCCGGGTGGCGTAGATGGTGGCGCCGGCCGAGTAGAGCAGCCCGCCGATGAGGAACAGGACGAAGGCGGCGACGCCGACCTTGGTCAGCAGCTGCGGCACGGCGATCGCGCCGGCCCACCCGCACGCGAGGTAGGTGGCGCACACGAGCAGCCGCGGGGCGTCGATCCACGCCAGCGCGAACGCGATCCCGATCGCGGCCCCAGCCCACACGCTCACGAGCACGACGATCTGGGTCGTGCCCTCGAGCACGAGCAGCGCGATCGGCGTCGAGGTCGCGGCGATGAAGAGGTAGATCGTGCTGTGGTCCAGCCGGCGCAGGAGCGGCTTCCAGCGCGGGCTCCAGCGCCACCGGTGGTAGAGGCCGCTGGCCGCGAACAGCGCGCACAGGCCGGCGCCGTAGATCCCGGCGGCGACGCGCGCCTGGGCGGTCGGGGCGAGCGCGACGAGCACGACGGCCGCGGCGGCCGCCACCCAGAACGCGTAGGCGTGCAGCAGCCCGCGCAGGCGCGGGATGACCTCTTCGAGCGACGCGGGCGCGTTCATCGTCCGCAATAGATACCCAACCCGCGCGCGGTGAAGCGTGCCGTTGCTCCCATGCGGCGCTCCCACGCCGTCGGTAGGCTCGCGCGGCTGCTTTCCTGACCGACCCCCTCCCCCACATGCCAGACCAAGACCGAGACACCCTGACCTCCCGCCGATCGTTCTTCCAGATCGGCGCCGGCGCCGCGTTCCTGTGCACGATCGGCGGCGAGGAGGTCGACATCGCCAAGCCCGGCGGCGCGCAGAAGGCCGACGCGCTCGCGTCCCAGGTCCAGCCCCCGCCCGCCGCGGCCCGCGCCGCGCAGCAGCCGGGCGAGCTCCCCCGCCCCGAGCCCGCGCCCGGCGGCGTCCGCCGCGAGTACTGGATCCAGGCCCGCACCGTGGGCTGGAACATCGTCCCCACCGGCCGCGACGACTGGCACGGGCGCAAGATCACCGGCAAGACCTCGTTCCGCGCCTACGTCTACCAGGAGATGACGGCCGGCTTCGCCGCGGCCAAGGGCGGGATCTCGATGCCCGGCCCGACGCTCTACGCCGAGGTCGGCGACGTCCTGGTCGTCCACTTCCGCAACGCCGACAGCAAGCTGCGCCAGGCCGTGACGATGCATCCCCACGGCGTCCGCTACAGCCCCGAGTACGACGGCGCCTACCTCGGCAAGTACTCGCGCGCCGGCGGGTTCGTCGCGCCCGGCTCGGAGTTCACCTACCACTGGGAGTGCATTCCCGGAACGGCCGGTGCGTGGCCCTACCACGACCACGGCCCCAACCACACGCTGAACACGTTCCGCGGCCTGTTCGGCGCGATCGTGATCTCCGAGAAGGGCGCCAAGGTCCCGGACGTCAACTACGCGCTGATGCTCCACCAGCTGACGCCGCCCGTCACCGGCCTCGCGCGCGCGTTCCAGTGCATCAACGGCCGCGCGTTCGCGGGTAATACCCCGACCCTGAAGGCAAAGGTCGGCCAGGATGTGGCGATCCACGTCTTCGGCATGGACTCCAACTTCCACGACTTCCACATGCACGGGCACCGCTGGCACGACACCGGCGGAGCGCCCACCGATACGACCACGGTGGGGCCGAGCGAGACGATCACGGCCCGCTTCACCGAGGACAACCCCGGCCGCTGGCTGTACCACTGCCACGTCTTCTCCCATCAGGACGAAGGCATGGCGGGCTGGTATGACGTGACGGCCTGATCGACCCCCAAGGATGGAGAGCCTCTTGCGCAAGTCCCTCGTCGCGGCAGCCGCGGCACTGTTCCTGTTTCCGGCCGTGGCCGGCGCCCAGACCTACCCCGAGCCGGCAGAGCCCGGGAAGATCGCGCCCAAGCCGAAGGGCCCGTTCAAGACCCACACGGTCTGCAAGAAGAAGAAGAAGAAGTGCGACTTCCGCACGATCCAGAAGGCGGTCAACGCCGCCAAGGCCGGCGACAAGATCACCGTCCGCCCCGGCACCTACCGCGAGGCGGTCACGATCAGCGGGCGCAAGAAGCGCTACCTGCGCATCGTCGGCAGCCCGGGCAAGCCCGCCCGCGTGCTCCTCGACGGACGCAACAAGAAGCAGAACGGCTTCTTCATCAACGGCGCCGACCAGGTCACGATCAACGGCTTCACGGCCCGTGACTACAAGGCCAACGGCTTCTTCGCCGTCAACGTCGTCGGCTACAAGCTGACCAACCTCACCGCCGACCACACCGGCGTCTACGGCGTCTACGCGTTCAACTCCAAGGGCGGCGAGATGTCGCACTCGAAGGCTCGCTACAACAGCGACGCGGGCTTCTACATCGGCCAGACGCCGCAGCAGTCCAACCCGATCCGCTCGGTCGTCAAGCGACGTCGAGAGCTGGGGCAACCCGATCGGCTTCTCGGCCACGAACATGCGCTACGTGACGATCACGCGCTCGAAGTTCTTCAACAACGGGATCGGGGTCGTCCCGAACGCGCTCGAGTCGGAGAAGTTCCCGCCCGCCGAGCAGAACGTCATCACCAACAACGACATCTTCTGGAACAACTTCGACTTCCACAAGGGCGCGCCGTTCAAGCCCAAGAAGTCGGGCGTCGTGCCGCTGGTGCCGATCGGAACCGGCGTGCTCCTGCTGGGCGGACGCGGCAACCTGATCGAGGACAACCGCATCTTCGGCAACTACCTCGTCGGAGCCGCGGCGGTCGAGGGCATCCTGCTCGACAAGACGCTCGAGGCCCGGGCGCTCGTCGCCAACCAGGTGACGGGCAACGACTTCGGCGCCGCCGGGGCCGACCGCAACGGTCGCGATCTCGCCTACGACGGCAACGGCACCGGCAACTGCTGGGGTCCCAACACCGGCGTGCAGACCACGCTGCCGGCTGACGCGAGCCTGTTCCCCGCCTGCCCGTTCGACGGCGCGAACACGTTCAGCAAGCCGGCCCAGGACGAGCTCCTCGGCTACGCCGGCCCGGCTGCCGTCAACGCCTGGATCAAGTACCCGCACAAGGCTCGCTCCGGCGTGAAGCCCCTCGAGGTCTACACGCCGTGATCGTCCCGCTCGCGCTCGCCGCCGCGCTCGTCGCGGCGGCGCCCGCTGCGGCTCCCAAGCCGCGGACGGTCACCATCGCGGACAACTACTACGCGCCCGCCAAGCTCACCGTCAACAAGGGCACCAAGATCAAGTGGCACTGGCCCGACGAGGCCGGCGACGTCCACGACGTCAAGCTCAAGAAGGCGCCGAAGGGCGCGAAGAAGTTCCACTCCCAGCCGGCCTCGGCGAGCTATGACTTCAAGCGCAAGCTCGGCAAGCCGGGGACGCTACAAGATCGTCTGCACCCTCCACGAGGAGATGAAGATGACGATCAAGGTGCGCCGCTAGGGCTCCAGGTCGTCCGAACGCGAGTGTACGTTCGCGGTCGTGGCCAGGCTCACCACCTGCCCGAGCTGCGGATCGGCGTATCTCCAGCCGATGCGCTGCGAGGCGCAGGAGACCGACGAGGTGATCGTCGACCTGCGCTGCTCGGACTGCATGACGTGGCTGCACGTCCCGCTCAGCCGCGCCGACATGGAGGAGCTCGACCGCTGCCAGAGCGAGTGGCGGGACGAGATCGTGGCCGCCTACGAGCGCTCCGTGTCGGAGAACATGGAGGCGCTCGCGGCCATCCTTGGCCCGGCGCTGGCGCTCGACCTGGTCGGGCCCGACGACTTCGCGTTCAGCCGCCGGCTACCGCCGGCAGGATCGTCAGCTCGTCACCGTCGTTGACCGGCGTCTCGAGCCCGTCCAGGAAGCGGATGTCCTCGCCGCCGATGTAGACGTTGACGAAGCGGCGCAGGCCGCCGCCGTCGTCGGCGAGGCGGCCGCGCAGCTCGGTGTGCTCGGCGTACAGCGCGTCGAGCGCCTCGCCCACGGTGTTGCCCTCGACCTCGGTCGAGGCGGCGCCGCCCGCCGCGTCGCGCAGCTGGGTGGGGAGCTTGACCTTGACCGCCATCAGGCCACCACCTCGGCCGGCGCGAATGCCGCGTCGAACTCGTCGATCGACGGCGCGATCTCCGTGACCTCGAAGGTGCCGCGCACGGTGTCGAGCGTCTTCAGGCCGTCGCCGGTGATGTAGGCGACCACGCGCTCGCCGGGGCCGATGTCGCCGCGCGCGGCGAGCTTGGCCAGCACGGCGGTGGTGACGCCGCCGGCGGTCTCGGTGAAGATGCCGGTCGTCTCGGCCAACAGGCGGATGCCGGCGCGGATCTCGTCGTCGGTCACGCTGTCGACCGCGCCGTTGGTCCGCTGGGCCAGCTCGACCGCGTACGGGCCGTCGGCCGGGTTGCCGATCGCCAGCGACTTGGCGATCGTGTCGGGCTTCACGGGACGGCAGATGTCGGTGCCCTCCGCGAACGCCGTCGCGACCGGAGAGCAGCCCAGCGCCTGGGAGCCGTTGAAGACCGGCAGCTCGCCGGACACCAGGCCCGCGTCGATGAACTCCTGGAAGCCGCGGGCGACCTTGGTGAACAGCGAGCCGGAGGCGATCGGCGCGACCACGCGGTCGGGCAGCTCCCAGCCGAGCTGCTCGACGGTCTCGAAGGCCAGCGTCTTGGAGCCCTCGGCGTAGTAGGGGCGCAGGTTGACGTTCACGAACGCCCACGGCCGCTCGCCGGCGATCTCCGTGCAGAGCCGGTTGACCGCGTCGTAGTTGCCCTTGATGGCGACGATGTTGGTGCCGTAGGCGCCGGTGGCGAGGATCTTCTCCTGCTCCAGGTCGGCGGGGATCAGCACGTAGGACTCGAGGCCCGCGGCGGCGGAATGGGCGGCCACGGCGTTGGCGAGGTTGCCCGTCGACGCACACGCGATCGTCTCGAAGCCGAGCTCCTGGGCGCGCGCGAGCGCGACGGAGACCACGCGGTCCTTGAAGGAGTGCGTGGGGTTCGCGGTCTCGTTCTTGATGTACAGCTCACCGAGCCCGAGCCGCTCGGCGAGGCGGTCGGCCTTCACCAGCGGGGTCCACCCCGTCGGCAGCGCCGAGCGCGCGGGGCCCTCGAGCGGAAGGAAGTCGGCGTAGCGCCACAGCGTGTGCGGGCCCGCCTGGATGCGGCGCTTGAGCTCGGCCGCTTCGGCCTCGTGTGCGCGGTAGGAGACCTCCAGCGGACCGAAGCACCGCTCGCACACGTAGCGGGCCTCGAGCGGGTAGGTCGTCGAACACTCCTTGCACTTCAGGGCATCTGCCGGCATATGAGAAAAACCTCCGCCTGTACAGGAGTGCGGAGGCTTCGTTGAGGCGATGCCTTACCGCATCTCCTCAGGCAATCGTCTTGGAGCCTGAATGGAATTGCCACCGTTTCTCGCCCGAAGACGAGATGGTTGGCGGGGTTTCAATGGGCCAGTCCCTCCACCCCTCTGGATGCGTACTGCTATGTGGCGATGAATCGTATCAACGGCCTGAGCCGGACATCGGCGCGGCGCGTAGAATCTAATCCGCGATGACGACCGACGAACCGTTCAGTCCGGGCCATGCCGAGCCTTCCGCGTTCCCCGTTCGGTCGCCGCTCTGCGCGCTCGCGCACCGCTGAGCGCGCACCCGAGCGCGATGAGCCGCGCGTCGAGGTCGTCGAGGCCCCCGGGCTCCGGTGGATCAACATCGAGCGCCCCCGGCAGGTCGACCAGGCCTGGCTCGAGGAGCGCTTCGACTTCCACCCGCTCGACTACGAGGACGTCTTCTCGCGCAACCAGCGCCCGAAGGTCGACGAGTACGACGAGTACCTGTTCATCGTGTTGCACTTCCCGCGCTACGACAAGACGGTCGCGCGGCTCAACGCCGCCGAGCTGGACCTCTTCGTCGGCCCCGACTACCTGATCACGCTCCAGAACGAGCCGCTGCAGGCCGTCGAGTACCTGTTCGAGCGCTGCCGCAGCAACGAGGACCTGCGCGACAACCTGTTCTCCAAGGGGCCCGGCTACCTGCTCTACAAGATCGTCGACGACTGCGTTGACGCCTCGTTCCCGATGCTGCGCAAGATGGGCAACAAGCTCGAACGCATCGAGGAGGAGATCTTCGAGAACGAGCAGGACGCGGAGATCGTGCGCGACCTCTCCAACGTCAAGCAGGAGATCATCAACTTCCGCAAGATCGTGCGGCCGCAGCGCTCGGCGTTCCGGGACCTCGAGCGCAACAAGGCGCGCTACATCGCCGAGGACCTCGACATCTACTTCGAGGACATCAACGACGCCTCCGAGCGCGTGTGGGACATGCTCGAGAACTACAAGGAGGTCGTAGAGGGCCTCGAGTCCACGAACGAGTCGGCGATCGCCCACCGCACCAACGAGACCTTCCGGGTGCTGACCGCGATCTCGGTGATCGTGCTGCCGCTCACGCTCGTGGCCTCGATCTGGGGCATGAACGTCGGCGTCCCCGGCGAGCAGACGCGCACGGCGTTCTGGGCGATCATGGTGTTCATGGTCGTCCTGCTCGGCGGGATGGTCGCCTACTTCCGCAAGCGCGGCTGGTTGTAACGAATCGCGCAGAGCACCTCGCTCTGCCACTCGCCCTTGACGAGCTCGTTCTCGACGAGGTGACCCTCTTGCTGCATGCCGATGCGTTCC
Source organism: uncultured Solirubrobacteraceae bacterium (assembly GCA_963764385.1). Classification (GTDB taxonomy): domain Bacteria; phylum Actinomycetota; class Thermoleophilia; order Solirubrobacterales; family Solirubrobacteraceae; genus DATFQI01. The sequence goes on from CAVXSJ010000018.1 coordinate 111,614, forward strand.
AGCACCAGCGCCGACCCGGTGTTGCGGGCCTCGGTGCGCCCAGCGATGCGGTGTAGGCCGAAGGTCTCGAAGCCGAGGTCCAGCAGGGCCGTGGCGGCCTCGGTGGCGTAGCCGCGCCCCCAGTGGTCGGGGTGGACGACGAACCCGATCTCGCCCTGGTGGTGCTCGGCGCTGCGCAGGTGGAGCGAGACGTCGCCGACGAGCGTGCCGTCGAGGTCGACGGCGAAGCCGAGCGCGTCGTCGGTGAGCGCGAACCGGATGCGTCCGATCCGCCTGGCGAGGCGGGCGCGGTCGTCCTCGATCGTGGACGGGTCCTCATATAGCCAGCGCACGACGTCCTCGCGGGAGCGCATGTCGTGCATCGCCGCCAGGTCGGCGCTCTCGAACACGCGGAGCACCAGGCGCTCGGTCTCCATCCGCCGCGGCCGTGGGTGCAGCTCCAGCGCCATGCCGATCTCCGTCGCCGTGCCGTGGGACCACGTCTCGCCGGTGGGCACGAACCCGCACCCGTCGTAGAGGGCGCGGGCGGCGGGCGCCGGGTCCATCACGGACGCGAAGAGCCGCTCGAGGGCGCGCACGCGCGCCCACTCGGCGGCCGCCTCCACGAGGAGGCGTCCGGCGCCCTGCCGTCGCGCGGCCGGGGCGACCCACATCCCCCACAGGGTGGGCTGCGCGTCGCGGAGGAAGATGCCCGCCATCCCGGCCCAGTCGCCGGCGACGAGCACGACGCCGGGCCCGCCCGCGAGGCCGTCCCAGTGGCTCATCGGACGCGCCTCGTCGCGCTCCAAGGTGGCGGTGAAGGCCTCGGGCGCGTCGCGCAGGGCCTCGAGGCGCAGCGCCCGCAGCCGCTGCCCCTCTCCCGCCGTCATGCGTCGCACCTGCATCGGCGGCGCAGCGTAACGCCGTCCGACGGGCGGTGTTCACAACCCCGATGACCTTCCTGGAAGCGCCGGCCCTCGAGCGCCTGGCCGACGTCGCCGCGCTGGAGCGGCCCGCTCAGGCGAAGCGGATGCTCGTGATCGTCAACCCGTACGCGACGACGATGTCCGACCGGCTGAAGCACCTCGTGGTGTACGCCCTGCAGGGCCGCTACGAGGTCACCGCGGTCGACACCCAGCGCAAGGGCCACGCGATCGAGCTCGTGGCGGAGGCCGCGCGCGACGAGTACGACGTGGTCGTCGCCTTCGGCGGCGACGGGACCGTCAACGAGGCCGCCAACGGCCTGGCCGGCGCCTCCACCCCGCTCACCTGTCTGCCGGGTGGGTCGAACAACGTGTTCTGCAAGATGCTCGGGATCCCCAACGACGTCGTGGACGCGACCGAGCACCTGCTCGCGCTGTCCGACCACTGGGAGCCGCGCGCCGTCGACCTGGGCCGCGTCAACGGCCGGGCGTTCACCTTCGCGGCCGGGATGGGCCTCGACGCCAGCGTCGTCGAGCGCGTCGACCAGCACCCCGACATGAAGCGCCGCTTCGGCGCCTGGTACTTCACCGAGAAGGCGGTCGGGACGTTCCTGCGCCGCTACGTGGTCAAGCCCCCGCGCCTCACCGTCGAGGTCGACGGCGACGAGGCGATCGGCGGCGTCAGCGCGTTCTTCCAGAACGGCCAGCCCTACACGTACTTCAAGACGCGCCCGATCAACCTCACCGAGGGCGCGCGGTTGGACTCAGGCTCGCTGGCGGGCGTCGTGCTCACCCGCGCCAACCCGGTCGACGTGCCAACCGTGCTGGTCCGCGCGCTCTCCACCGCCGACATGACCCGCCACCGCCGCGTGACGGCGTTCGAGGACGCCCACGAGGTCGTGATCCGCTCAGCCGACGGGCGGCCCATCCCGTGGCAGGTCGACGGCGACCACGTGGCCGACGACGACGAGGTCCGCGTCAGCGTCGAGCCGGGCGCCCTGCACGTCGTCGCCTGAGCGGCCGGACGAGCCCGCTCGCGGACGGCTCCGGGTCGCGCCGGCACGCCTCGCGCAGCCGCGCGTACGGGGCACCAGGAGGCAGGACACGGCGACGGCCGCGAACACGCCCGGCGGGGGCGCGTCGTGGAGGAGGAGGATCGCGACGAGAAGGTGGCGCGGCGCCGCCAGGAACGGCCAGCGCAGCGGGCCGCGGAGGTCCAGCTGGCGACGCCATCTCGTCAGGGCGTCGTGATCACAGAAGCGTGATCGGCACGCCGATCCTAAGCTGCCAACCCTGAGACGCCGACATGGGTCTACGGGTATGTGAAGCGTCAGCCCGCCCGCGCGTCCGCGCCGTCGGGCGCGCCCCACAGATGCCAGCCACCGCCATCCGAGCCCCGCTCGTCCGTGTCCGCCTCGGCAGGATGGATGACGCACGCCTCGCCGCGCTGGTCGCGACCGGCGACGAGCGCGCCTTCGAGGCGCTCTACGACCGCCACCATCGCGCGCTCCTGGGGTTCTGCCGCCACATGCTCGGCTCCCGCGAGGAGGGTGAGGACGCCCTGCAGCAGACCTTCCTGCGCGCCCATGGAGCGCTGCTCGCGCGCGGCGCGCCCGAGGATGTGCGGCCCTGGCTGTACACGATCGCGCGCAACCGCTGCCTTACGATGCTGGACGCCCGCAAGCCTGCGTCGGCGCCGGCCGACGAGGCCGAGCCGGCCGTCGAAGGCCTCGCCGCTGCGGTGGAGCAGCGCGCCGACCTGCGCGCCCTGCTGGGCGACATCTCCCGCCTCCCCGAGGACCAGCGCTCGGCGCTCGTGCTGTCCGAGCTCGCCGACCTCTCGCACGCGGAGATCGCCGACGTCATCGACGTCCCGAGGGCGAAGGTGAAGGCGCTGGTGCACCAGGCGCGGACGCGGCTGCTGGCCGAGCGCGACGCGCGCGAGCTGCCGTGCGAGCAGGTGCGCGAGCAGCTGTCCACCGCGAGCGGCGGCGAGCTGCGCCGTGGACCGCTGCGGCGGCATCTGAGCCATTGCGAAGGGTGCCGCGCCTACCGTGACGCGGTGCGCGACCAGCGCGTCGCGCTCGGGCTGGTGCTCCCGGTGCTGCCGAGCGCGGGGCTCAAGGAGGCGATCCTCGGCACGATCTCGGGCGGGGGCGCCGGCGGGGCCGTCGCCGTGGGCGGCGCGGCGCTCTCGGGCGGCGGCACGGTGGGGATGGCCGCCAAGGGGATCGGGGCGAAGCTCGCGATCGGCGCCGCGTTGGCCGGCGGGGCGGGCGGTGGGGCGGTCGCCGTCCAGCAGGCCGCGGACGAGCCGCGCGCCCCCGTCACCCCGGCCCGCGTCGTACGGGCAACGACGCCCGCGCCGCCGGTTCGGGACACGGCCACCGACCGGCAGGACCGGGCGGAGTCCAAGGCGTTGCGCACCGCCGCGAGGGAGCGGCGCAAGCCGGACAAGACGTCCGCGCGGCAGGACCGAGCGGACGCGAAGGCGTTGCGCACCGCCGCGCGGGAGCGGCGCAAGGCGGCGAGGATGAAGCGCGCCAAGCGGCGGGCCGCGCCGGGGCGGTCGAAGCAGGCCGAGCGCCGGGCCGGCACGCCCGCCAAGGCGAAGCGCGTGAAGGCCGTTCGGGCCAAGCCGGTCAAGCCCTTCCAGGCCAAGCCGGTCAAGCCCCTCAAGGCCAAGCCGGTCAAGCCCTTCACGGCCAAGCCGGTCAAGCCGTTCAACGCCAAGCCCGTGAAGACGTTCAAGGCCGCGCCCGCGGGACCGGTGCAGGGCCAGAGCGGCACGCCGACGATCGCGCCCGCGCTGAAGCCGAAGCACGCCGGCTAGCCCTAACCGGCCAACCTCCGCCCGGGCTCCGGGTCTCCTCCTCCAAGCACGTCATCCGACAGAGGAGATTCCGAATGTCACGCACCATCGCAGTCCTCGTGGCCGTCGCCGCGCTGGCGATCCCGAGCGTCGCGCTCGCCGCGACCGTCAAGGGCACCAGCGCCGACGACACGCTCACCGGCACGCCGACCGCCGACACCATCTTCGGCAAGTCCGGCGACGACACGATCACCGGCCTCGCCGGCAACGACCGCCTGCGCGGCGGCAAGGGCGACGACAAGATCGACGGCGGCGCCGGCGACGACCGCATCCGCGGCGACAAGGGCGAGGACACCGTCACGGCCGGAGACGGCGACGACCGCATCAACGTGCGCGACAGGCACGCCGACACCGTCGACTGTGGCGCCGGCGAGGACACCGTCGTCGCGGACTCCCGGGACACGCTGACCGGCTGCGAGACCCAGCGGGTCAAGAAGCCCAGGAAGGACAAGCCGGAGCATCCCGCCCATGCCCATGGGCCGAAGGCCTAGCCGGAAGGACGCGAGCCGGCCGGGACGCCCCGGTCGGCTCCGCTACGGCACGATCAGGCGCCGCCCGCCGGTATCACCCGGTAGGCGTCGAACACCGAGTCGATGGCGCGTAGGCGCGTAACGGTCGTCTTCAGCGCCTGCGTGTCGGCGACCTCGATCACGAAGCGGTTCTTGACCATCGGCTTGTCGACGATGCAGCGCGCCTCGATGATGTTCACGCCGCCCTCGGCGAACGTACGCGAGAGGTCCTCGAGCAGGCGGTGGCGATCCCAGGCGTCGACCTGGATCTCCACCTTGAACGAGGTCTCGTTGTCGCCGTCCCAGGAGACGGGCACGAGCCGGTTGCGGTCGCGCTGCAGCGCCACGCCGTTGGGGCAGTCCTCGCGGTGGATCGTGATGCCGCGGCCGAGCGAGACGTAGCCGATGATCGGGTCGCCCGACACGGGGCGGCAGCACTTGGCCAGGCGCAGCGGGACGTCGGCGACGCCCTCGACCCGGATCCCGTACTTCGTCGCCAGCGACTCCGGGCGGCGCCGCGCGGGCGCCTTGCGCGGGATCAGGTCCTCGGCTGCGGAGGGCTCCTCCACCCCGGCCTCGCCGGCCTTCAGCCGCGCCAGCACCTTGTTGACGACGACCTTGGGCGAGACCTTCGCGCCGCCGAGCGCGATGTAGAAGTCGTCGGCCTTGCGGAAGCCCATCTCGCGGATCACATCGGCGAGCAGCGGCGAGCCGGTCAGCTTCTGGGCCGGCAGGCCGGCCTTGTGGAGGTGCTCCTGGAGCAGCTCGCGGCCCGTGTGCTCGGAGTCCTCGCGCGACTCGGCCTTGAACCAGGCCTTGATCTTGTTGCGCGCGCGGGTCGTCTTCACGACGGCCAGCCAGTCGCGCGACGGGCCGCGCTCGCGCTTGGAGGTCAGCACCTCGACGATGTCGCCGGACTGCAGCTCGTAGTGCAGCGGCACGATCTTGCCGTTGACCTTCGCGCCCACGCAGCGGTGGCCGACGTCGGTGTGGATCTCGTACGCGAAGTCCAGCGGGGTGGCGCCTGAGGCGAGCGACTTGACCTCGCCCTTGGGTGTGAAGACGAAGACCTCGTCCTCGATCAGCTCGCCGCGCAGCTGGTCGGTGAACTCCTCCGGGTTGTCGGCGTCCTGGTGCCAGTCGAGCAGCGACTTCAGCCACTGGAGCTTCGCCGCGGTCGGGTCGGCGGGCGCGCCCTTGCCGCCCTCCTTGTAGCGCCAGTGCGCGGCGACGCCGTACTCGGCCGTCTCGTGCATGTCGCCGGTGCGGATCTGGATCTCCAGCGGGCGCCCCTCGGGCCCGATCACGGTCGTGTGGAGCGCCTGGTACATGTTGAACTTGGGCATCGCGACCATGTCCTTGAAGCGCCCGGGCAGGGGCTTCCAGAGCGAATGGATCACGCCGACGGCGCCGTAGCAGTCCTTGACCGACTCGACGATCACGCGCATCGCCGTGAGGTCGTAGATCTCGTTGAACTCGCGGCCCTTGCGGGTCATCTTCGAGTAGATCGAGTAGAAGTGCTTGGCCCGGCCGGAGATCTGCGCCTGGATGCCGAGCGCCTCCAGCTCCTTGCCCAGGTAGCCGCCCGCCTTGGCCACGTAACGCTCGCGCTCCTCGCGCTGCTGGTTGACCAGGCCCTTGATCTCCTGGTACTTGCGCGGGTGCAGCGTCGCGAACGCGAGGTCCTCGAGCTCCCACTTGATGGCGTGGATGCCCAGCCGGTGCGCGAGCGGCGCGTAGATCTCCAGGGTCTCCTTGGCCTTGTCGATCTGCTTCTGCTTGGGCATCGCCTCGATCGTGCGCATGTTGTGCAGGCGATCGGCGAGCTTGATCAGGATGACCCGGATGTCCGTGGCCATCGCGACCATCATCTTGCGGTAGTTCTCGGCCTGCGCCTCGTCGCGCGACTGGAAGACGATGCCGGTCAGCTTGGTCACGCCGTCGACGAGCCCGCACACCTCGTCGCCGAACACCTCGCGGACCTCGTCGAGGGAGGCGGTGGTGTCTTCGACGGTGTCGTGCAGCAGCGCCGCGCACAGCGTCGCGGTGTCGAGGCGCATGCCGGCGCAGATCTTCGCCACGCCGACCGGATGGACGATGAAATCCTCGCCCGACTGGCGCCGCTGGTCGGCGTGGTGCTCGCAGGCGAACACGAACGCCTGCACGACCCGGGCGCGGTCCACGTCCTCCGCGACCTCGTCGGCGTGCTCCTCGACGATCGCGAACAGGTCGGCCAGCAGCTCGCGCTCGAGGTCGGTGAGGTCGGCCGGCGCGTCGACGGGCAGGCCGGCGAGGTGCTCCGCCCGGTCCACCGGCCGGTGGCCGGCGACGGCCACCCCGCCTTCGGGCTCGGGCACGGCGGCGCCCGCGATCGGCGGCCGGTCCTCGACGCCCACGCGAACCTCCCCGGCGGGCACGCCGGGGCCGTCCTGCTCGCTCAGGCTGCGATCGCGATCGGGGGGCTGGTCAGGAATTGGAGTCCGTCCTCAAGGCGTCGCTGGTAGGCCCGGAAGGCGGCCGAGCGCTCGAGCGCGGTCCGCTCGGACACTTCGACGACCGTCAGGACCGGCCCGTTGCGATTGAGGGCGACGAGATCGAGCTCCGCGAGGACCCGCACGAGGCGACCTGCGAGCGCAGGGGATCTCGGCTGCGGCCCCTCGCCCCGGAGCATGGCCTCGCAGGCCTCCCCGCCGACGCCGCCGGCCGCGCGGATCGCGCGGTATACGGCTGCCAGCGGCTCGCGCAGGGCGAAGTCCCAGTGATGAATTCGTTGGGCAAAGCCTAGCTCAGGCTCACCCCACGCCATGTGGGTCCACCCCTCCCCGGACGGATGGTCGAGCAACGGCGCTGCAGGGGGGTCGATCGCGACCACGTGGGCGAAGCCCGTGGCGAGGCCGGGATCGTCGGCGATCGCCTGCCAGGAGCACATCGCGAAGCCCCCGACGCGGTCGCGCAGCGTGCGCGCGCGGTGGGGCGCGTGGGCGGTCACCACGAGGACCGGCTCGCCGCTGGCCACGAGGTCGGCGATCAGGCCGCCGATGCCCCGCCCGCGGCGGTCGACCACCTCGCGGCGGCAGTTCGCCTGAGGCGGCGCGGCGGCGAGGTCGCGGTCCAGCTCGCGGTCCAGCCCGGCCCCCCACTCCGGTTCGCCGAGCAGCTCGATCGGCCCCTGGGTGGCGCGGTGGGCATGCCGGAGCACCAGCCTCGGCTCGATGGTCCCGTTCCAGCGGTTGGCCTCCAGCCGCACGACCGCGCCCACCGGCTCACCGGGCTCGGCCGGCAGGCGCGAGCCGGCGCCGAACAGCACGCAGCGCGAGCGGGCGCCGCCGGCCGCGAGCGTGAACGCGACGTGGCGGCCCTCGGCCATCGGGCGTGGGTCGGCGAGCAGCGCGGCGGGGACGAGCAGCGAGACGGGCGGGTTGCCCTGGCCGAACGGGGCGAGGCGTTCCAGCTCCTCGGCAAGGCCCAGCGTCAGCGCGTCGCCGGGCGCGACGGCGTCGACGCGCACCTCGCGGCGCAGGTCCTCGGGCGTGAGCACGCTCGCGGCGTGGGCGGCGAACGCCTCGCGGAACACGGGGACGTCGTCGCGGGCGATGGTGAGGCCCGCGGCGGCGCGGTGGCCGCCGTAGCGCCTGAGGGTGCCCGAGGCGGCGTGCAGGCCGCCGAGCAGGTCGAAGCCGGCGATCGAGCGCCCCGAGCCGGTGCCCTCCTCCCCCTCCAGCGCGATCAGCACCGCGGGGCGGTGATGGCGCTCGGCGATCCGGGCGGCGACGATGCCGATGACGCCCGGGTGCCAGCCCTCGGAGGCGAGGACGTAGGCCGCCGCGGCGCCCTGCTCGGCCACCTGGGCCTCGGCCTCGAAGCGGATCCGGGTCTCGACGTCGCGCCGCTCGGCGTTCACCGTGTCGAGCTCGGCGGCCACCGCGCGGGCGCGGTCGGCGTCCTCGGTCAGCAGCAGCTCCAGCCCCGCGTCGGCGCGGTACAGCCGCCCGGCGGCGTTCAGGCGCGGGCCGAGGCGGAAGCCGATCGCGCTCGCGTCGACCGTGCTCGGGTCCACGCGGGCGACGTCCATCAGCGCGCGCAGGCCCGGCTTGCGCGTGGAGGCCAGCGCCCGCAGGCCGGCGCGCACGAGCCGGCGGTTCTCGCCCTGCAGCGGCACGACGTCGGCGACGGTGGCGAGCGCCACGAGGTCCAGGTCCTCGTCGGCCATCCGCGGGTCCTCCCCGGCGGCGGCCAGCAGCGCCTGGGCGAGCTTGTAGGCGACGGCGGCCGCGCACAGGTCCGGGCACGGGTAGCCGCCCTCGCGGGGGTGCACGATCGGCGCGTCGGGCAGCACGCCGTCGGGGCGCGGCGTGTGATGGTCGGTGACCACGACGTCCATGCCGGCCGCCCGGGCGCGGGCGACCTCCTCGACGGCGGTGATCGCGCAGTCCACGGTCACCAGCAGATCGGTGCCGCGGGCGGCGAGCTTGTCCACCGTGGCGGCGGCGAGGCCGTACCCGTCGTCGATCCGGCTCGGCAGGTACCAGTCCACGTCGGCGCCGAGCGTGCGCAGCACGCGGATCAGCACCGCGGACGCGGTGATGCCGTCCACGTCGTAGTCGCCGTGGACGGTGATCCGGGTGCGGCGTCGGACATGGCCGAGGATGACCGCCGCCGCCTCGCGCAGCCCGCCGAACGCGTCGAGCGGGTGCTCGTCGCCGGCGGCCAGGAACGCGCGCGCATCGCCGGGGTCGCCCAGGCCGCGGCGCACCAGCACCTGGGCGAGCACACCGGAGACGTCCAGCTCCTCGGAGAGCCGTTGCGCGGCGGCGAACTCGTAGGGCTCCAGCGACAGGCGGGCGTCAGGGTGCATTCGACGGCCGAGCGTACGGTCAGCGCCCGACGGAACCGCCGCGTGAGCCTGGATCCAGGCCGCGAGGGCGGGCCTGCGGGTATCCGGACACGCATGAGGCGGGCGGTTGCAGGGCGCTGTCCCTCGCGGTGGCTCTCGCCGCCGGACGTCCTCCTTCAGGGGTTCACGAACCCCGTGGGCAGCTCACCTAGCCGGGAGGCGGAGAAGAGGCGCCCGGCGGCGAGGGGAGCCAGCCCGCCTAAGCCTGGGTCCGCCGACCATCGTGGATGACTCGGCGTCGTGGGCCGAGTGAGAGTCGATCGGCCGCGATCTCATGTAGTGACCTACCTGGTTCTCGGCCGATCGCTCTGGCGAACGGCCACGGTGGCGAGGCGCCGCGAGAATCGGTGGATTCAGGCTTAGGCGAACGGCGGGCGCGGCGCGGGCGGGTAGGTGACGCCGCGCTCCGCGAGGGCCGCGGCCACGCGGCGCTTGACGCCCGCGACCGTCGAGCCCTCGGACTCGACCTCCGCCTTCGCCTCGGCGATCTCGCCCTGGGCGCGCTCGGCGGCCTCGTCGTCACCGGACGCGAGCGCCTCGCGCAGCGGCGACGAACAGCTCCGGGCGGGCGCCGGCGAGGCCGGTGATGGCCCCGGCGGCACCGCGGCGGAAGGCGCGCAGCACGAGCGGCTCGGAGCCGATGTAGAGCTCGAAGTCCACGCCGTCGAGCGCGTCGAGGTAGGCCTGGTGGCGCTCGAAGTCCCCGGTGGAGTCCTTCATGCCCGCGAAGCCCGCCCGGGCGAGCTCGCCGGCCAGCTCCGGCGTGAGGTCGTTGACCGTGCGGCGCGGGATGTTGTAGAGGAACGCCGGCGTGTCGCCGGCCGCCTCCTTCAGCCCCTCGAAGTGCGTCGCGGGCCTCGGCGTCCTTGGCCGGGTAGAACCACGGCACGTAGGCGGCGACGGCGTCCGCGCCCAGCTCGATCGCGCGGCGCGCGAGGCGGGCGGTGGCGCGGCGTGCTCGGGCGCCCGACCTGGGCGAACACCCGCAGGCCGTCGTGGCCGACCGCGCGCTCGACCAGCGCGGCGATCTCGTCCTCCTCGAGCAGCACGCCCTCGCCGGTCGTGCCGGCCACGAACACGCCGTCGAGGCCGGCCTCGGCGAGCCAGGCGACGTGGGCTCGAACGCGTCGAGCGCGAGCGGCCCGTCCTCGCCGAACGGCGTCGTGATCGCGGCGTGGAAGCGGGGCGCGGCCATCAGTGCCGAGCGCGGTGCTGCTGCTCGCTGCGCACGCCGGCGAACCAGACGACGGCCATGCCGAGCACGGCGCCGGGGATCGCCTCGAGCGCGGTCAGCAGGTTCGTGTCGTCCTGGCCGGGGACCGAGCCCAGGTTGACGATCAGCCCGAAGAGCGACGGCGCCGACCAGCGCGCCGAGGAACGCGCCGACGATCCCGCCCCAGAAGCGGTCGGGCAGGAACACCGTGAAGTGCCACAGCGCCAGGCCGGTCATGACCCACACGAGCAGCCCCATCAGCGTGGCCTCCCGTGCTTGCGGTTGCGCGGCTTGCGCGGCTTCGGCTCCTCGGCCGGCGGCTCGGCCGGACGTCGCCCGCGCCGCCGGCGGGCGGCGTGGTGTCGCCGTTCGCCGCGGGCGCGGGCGCGCCGGCCGCCGGCCGGGCGCGACGCGGCGCGGGCGGCGGCGGCGGGCTCGCGCGCCCCCGCCTCCTCGATGCCGAGGTTGGCGACCATGTCGTCGAACTCGGCCCGCGAGACGCCCTGCGACGGGTCCTGCGGCGTGGTGACGTCCCGCCGGCCGCCGCGCGGGTCGGACGGCGCGACGTCGACCGGGCCGCCCTGCGCGGGGGTGGCGTAGGCCGGGACGGAGCCCAGCGTCTCGCGGATCCGCCGCTCGCGGGACGCGGTAGACGGGCTCGCGCTCCTTCCAGTGCGCGAGCACCGGGGTCGGCGATGAAGATCGACGAGTAGGTGCCCGAGGCGATGCCGACGAGCAGCGCGAACGCGAAGTCCTGCAGCGTGTCGCCGCCGAAGAGCATCAGCGAGAGCACCGGCAGCAGCGTGCAGAAGCTGGTCGCCAGCGAGCGCGTGAGGACCTCGGACAGCGAGCGGTTGACGATCTGCGAGAAGGCCGCGCTCGGCATCCGCGGGATGTTCTCGCGCACGCGGTCGAACACGATGATCGTGTCGTAGAGCGAGTAAGCCGAGGATGGTCAGCAGCGCCGCGACCGTCGACGTCGTCACCTCCCGGCCGACGAGGGCGTAGACGCCCGCGACGATCAGGACGTCGTGCATCAGCGCGATCAGCACCGGCACGGCGAACTTCCACTCGAAGCGCAGCGCGATGTAGGTCGAGATGACGATCAGCGAGGCGATGATCGCGATCAGCGCCGAGCGGGCGACGCTCTGGCCGAAGCTCGGGCCGATCGACTCGGTGGTCGGCTCGTCGGCGAGGCCGAAGGAGTCGCTCAGCTCCTCCTCGACCTGCGGCACCTCGTCGGGCCCGAGCTCGCCGTGGTGATCTGCACGACGTTGTTGCCGAGGTCCGGGTTGTTGATCGTCTGGATCTTCGCGTCGGCAGGCCCTGCGGCGGCGAGCGCGTTGCGCACGTCGTCGACCGGGCGCGACTCGCTCCAGCGGCGCGGTGATGCGCGTGCCGCCCTCGAAGTCGATGCCGAAGTTCACGCCGCTGCCGGCGATCGCCAGCGCGCCGATGAGCAGGATCATGCCGGACATCGAGAAGAACCAGCGCGAGGCGCCCATGTAGTTGAGGCGGAACTTGAAGCGCTGCTCGCCGGCGCCGAGCGCGGCGCGGCTGCGGATCAGGCGCGTGCCGCGCATCGAGTACAGGATCGCCTGGGTGGCGAGACGGCGGTGAACAGCGAGACGAGGACGCCCATGCCGAGCATGAAGCGCGAAGCCCTTGACGCCCGCGGTGGCGAGGATGAAGAGGATGAACGCGACCAGGAAGGTGACGACGTTGGCGTCGATGATCGCCGTCAGGCCCTTGCGGTAGCCGACGACGATGGCTGGCCACGCCGCGCCCGGCCCGCACCTCCTCCTTGACGCGCTCGAAGACGACGATGTTCGCGTCCGCCGCCACGCCGAGCGTGAGGATCAGGCCCGCGATGCCCGGCAGGGTGAGCGTGACCGGGATCAGCTCGACAGCGCGTAGAAGTACAGCGCGTAGATCACCAGCGCGAGCGCGGCGATGAGGCCCAGCACGCGGTAGAAGACGATCAGGAAGAGCGCGACGACGGCGAAGCCCGCGATGCCCGCGATCAGGCCCTGGTCGAGCGCCTGGGCGCCGAGCGAGGCGGAGACCTGCGAGCGCGAGATCAGCTCGAGCTTGATCGGCAGCGCGCCGATCTGGAGGATCTTCGCCAGGTCCTGCGCCGATGTGATCGTGAAGCCGCCGGAGATCTGGGCGCCGGTCGAGCCGTCGATGCCGTCCGGGTTCTCCTGGTAGTTGATGAGCGGCGCGGAGACGAGCTCGTCGTCGAGCACGATCGCGAAGTGCTGGGAGGCGTTCTGGCGGGTCCGCGCCGGGGAGCGTGTTGTCGACGCCGCGCTGGGCGATCCGGGTGGTGATGTCCTGGAACGCGTTGCGGCCCTTGTCCGTGAAGTCGAACGTGACGATCGGGTCGCCGCCGCCGCGCTGGTCGAAGTTCTGCTCGGGGTTCTTGATGTCCGTGCCGGAGAGCGCCGGGTTGTCCTGGATGATCCACCAGCGGTCAGGGGCCGGCGGCTGCTTGCCGTTTGCCGATCTCGCCCTTCTGGTCGCGCACGACGAGGATCCCGACGGGGACCTCGAAGACCTCGGCGTTCGCGCGGTCCTCCGGGGTCTGAGGTCGGCGAGCGCGGCCGCCTTGCTCTGGAAGGTCTGGCCGTTGAGCAGCGGCTGCTTGGAGATCTTGTTGAAGACGTAGAAGCGCGGCTGGGCCGAGGCGACGTTGTTCTTGTCGTTCTGCGCCTCGAACGTCGACGCGCGCTGGACGGCGTTGTAGAGCCCGGTGATCGGCTGCTGGCCGCCGTTGATCTCGGTCGGGTTGGGCTTCCCGTTCTCGTCGAGGATGTTGGCTTCCCAGTCGTAGAAGAACAACTGGGCGGTCGAGCCGACCTGCTGGGCGGCGCGGTCGGCGTCGTCGACGCCGGGGAGGTTGACCTCGATCTGGCTCGCGCCGAGCAGCTGCAGCTCGGGCTCGGAGACGCCGAACGCGTCGACGCGGTCGCGCATGATCTGCAGGGACCGGTTCAGCGCCTCCTGGGTGACCGTCGGCTGCTGCGGGGTGGGCTTGCCCTCGTAGACGAGCTGGACGCCGCCCTGGAGGTCCAGGCCGAGCTTGTGTCCTTCGTCCAGACGACCACCGCGGAAGCGGCGATCAGCCCGAAGACGAGCAGCAGGACGAAGAGGGAGCGACGGCGATCGGACATGCCCGGGGGGTGACAGGGTACTTCGCGGCCCGCGCGCACTACTTCGAAGGCGTCAGCACGAGCAGCAGGCCGCCGTCGTCGTCGTAGGCCGGGAACAGGTCGGCGACGGCCTTCGCGGGGAGGTCGCCCTCGGCGTGCACGGTGACGGGCTTGCCGAGCTGGCGGACCCCCCACTCGAGGACCGTGCCGACGTGGTCGTCGCCGCCGTCGAAGGCGAGGCCGAGCACCTCGCGCACCGGGCGGCCGATCGCCTTCTCGTCGGAGAGGCCGGTCAGCTCGCGCGGAGCCGCGGCCGCAGCCGATGATCCGCCTCTCCTGGTCGCAGACGAAGAAGGCGGCGTTGGGGACCGGGTAGTAGTCGTCGAGCAA
>CAVXSJ010000019.1:0-409601 GCA_963764385.1 uncultured Solirubrobacteraceae bacterium
GTTGGGTCGTAGGGCCCGCGGATGGGCTTGGCCACCGACCGGAACGCATTGCGATTCCTGGAGACTGAGTGTTCGTCCGCGGGTCTGTGTCTGGTCGGGCCGGTGTCCCTGTTCGGGAACTTGGAGCCACCCGGTGGGGTGGACTCCTGCTTGCAGAATGTCTGGGCGGTGCCGTTCTGGTCAGGCACAAGATCAGGTGACCCGGACGCAGAGGAGACTTCGGATGAACATGACTTTGGGCATCGACGTGGCCTGCCGCGCTGCCCACCAGGCGGCCTTGGCCATCGACGGGAAGGTGGTGTGGTCGGGGCGAAAGTTCTTCACCCACCCGGCTGATCTCGAACGGCTCTGGGCCGACCTGGACGCGGCCGATCCAGGCGAGTTGACCGTGGTGGTCGAGCCGACCCGCAACGCGTGGATCGTGCTCGCGGCGTGGTTCCGCCGTCGCGGTGCCCGGGTGGTGATGGTGCCCACCACCCAGTCCGCGGACCTGCGCGCCTACTACTCCAAGCACACCAAGAACGACCGACTGGACTCGGCGATGCTGGCCCGGCTGCCGCTGCTGCACCCCGAAGGGCTGCGCGAGTTCACCGGAGACGGTCCCGCAGACCCGCTGCGCCGACTGGTCAAGCAACGCTCCTCCATCGTCGAGCGCCGCACGCCAGCGGTCTATGCCCGCCTCGACGCTCTCGTAGAGCTGCTCGGCCCGGCTTGGTATGAGGTGCTCAGGTACAGCTATGGCAAGTGCGCGTTGGAGCTGCTTGGTCCGCTATGGCGACCCCAACACCCTGATCCGGCTAGGGGGAGCCCGGCTGACCCGCTTCCTGATCCGCCACTCCCGCGGGTTTTGGCGTGAGGCCCGCGCCCCCGCGCGGCTTATCGCCGCAGCCCGCGAGAGCCTGACCCTGTGGGGTCCAGGAAGGGATCGACTTTGCCGAGCTGGCCGCCGACATCGCCAGCGAGGCCGAGCAGGCACAGGTGCTGACCCGGCAGATCGCCGATCTCGAGGAACGGATTGCGAACCTCTATGCCGGAGCCAACCCAAGCGGTTCATGGGCTCCGCACCGGGGTGCCGGTCCGGTCACCGGGGCCATCATCGCCGGCCGGATCGGTGACCCCCACCGGTTCACTTGCCTGGCCGCGATCCGCGCCTACTCCGGGCTGGTGCCCAAGCTCTCCCAGTCCGGAACCAGCGACCCAGTACGGGATCACCAAGGCCGGCGACCCCCTGCTGCGTGAGGCCCTGGTCTGCGGCCGATCCGGCCCTGATGCCGATCCCCAGCTCGCCGCGAAATACGCCCGCCTGATGTCTACCGAGCGCCATCACGACTCCGCGACTGTCACATCGCGACCATGCTGCTCACCCGGATCGCGGCCTGCTGGCGCAACGGCGAGCATTCCCTCCTCCGCGACACCGACGGCCAAGTCATACGCCGAGGCCGAGGGCCGTCAGATCGTCCGCGAACACACCCGGTCGACCCCGAGACCCGCGCAACGCCGCCAACACCCGCAAGCCCAGCGCAGGAAAAAGGGCCGCCGGGACAGAAGGAGTCGCAAAGCGCTCCAGCATCCCGGCCGCCAACGCCAGCTGAGAACCCACCGAGAGTGGCTTGACCTTCCTTAGGAACTAGAGGATCTCGAGGGCGTGTCCTATGTCGCTTAGCGTGGAGTTGGGCGCAGGCTCGGTTCTGACTTGGAGTCCACGTGGCGACGCTGCTCGGGGGCGCGGCCTCCGGCGTGGGTGAGGTGGTCGCGGGTCAGGGCGCCGCTCGGCCCAGGTGGTTTCGTCGGCCCAGCCGTTGCGGCGGGCGGCGACGAGCTTGAGCAGCGCGTCGGTGCGGGTCTTGTTGGTCATCCGTCGGGCGCGGTCGCCGATGGTGTTCTCCAGTTGGCGGAAGAACTCCTCGACCGCGCCGGTGGACCGGGGTCCCAGCGTGGGCTGGCCGTCTTGGACAGCGACGACAGGACGGATGTTGAGCATGACCCGGATTGCTGCCTTTTTGGGTCTTCACCCAGGTTACCCGCCGAGCTCCCTTGGCGGCGTCGGTGGCCGGGTGGGTCAGCGCCAAGGTAGGTGGGCCAGGTGGGTAAGATCCCCCTCCTCCGCGCCTACCCAGGTGGTGGCGGCGGCCCTCAGTGGTGCGCCGCCGTCCCCGACCACCCATCCGGGGCGTCCCTGCAGGCTGCTCGAGCAGCCGTTCCCAGGTGGCGGGGTTGGCTGGGGACCACTTCGAGTACCGCCGCCACGTATGGCCGCCCAGCGGCTTCGTAGCCGACCGCGGCGAGCACCGAGAACGCTCTGTCCCGCGGCTTGCCCGGCTGGCTGTAGCGGAACTGGCCCGCGCACTCGTCGATGGCCACCGATGCCGGCCAGACCTCGGCGCGTAGGCGGCCCAGATGATAGGCGCGAACACCTCCACCCAGTCCGAGGACCAGCTGCGGATGCCGGTTCGCGGGCTGGACGCCCCTCCCCTCGGGGCCCTTCTTTTTCGACGGGCTCCGCCGCGGGGCAGCCTCCAACGGCCGCCCGCCCGGACCCGGGTCGGCCTCCGCGGTCTGCCCGGATGCGACGCCCCACCGGCGACCATCACCAACGCCGCCGCGACATCGCGCGCGGTGAACCCGTACAACCGCGGCGCGGGCTGACCCTCCGGGCTCCACAGAGGTCGCGCGGTCCGGGCACATTTCTCAGCCGCTCCAGACACGATCCCGCGGGAGCACCTCGGCGAACCGATGCACCTCGCCGGTCCCCGGAGTGCGCTTCCACCGCTGACGAGGCGCTGCCCCTGCCGCCCGTACCAGCCCACGCGAGAAGCCACCACCGACTACGTGCCCGGGCCTCGGGCAGGGCGGGATCTCCACGAACTCCAGCCCAGTTGGTATCCATCCTAAGCGACATCGGGGGCGTGTTCGAGAATGTGGATAACTAAACCTGGCGGCTGGAGGGCGCACTCAACCGATTGTTCGGAGACGAACCTGTCGTGTTGAGGCTCTGGGCTGGAGTCTTCCACTTGCAATGACTGGTAGATCGTCTCGTGGCTCACACGCATCACCGCGTCGTTGGGGGACCGCAGCCACAGCGTCTCGGAGATCTGCTGCGGTGACCAGTACTTGCGCGCAACGGTGCCCAGACCTTGACGGACCCGCACTGGTGCTGTGCGCGGCGGCTTGGGCCGCTTCGCCGCCAGCTCGGCCCGAGCGCTGGGCCCGCTCGAGCGTGGGGATTGGACCCGCCGATAACCCGAGCCACCACCACGAGCCGTGGCCGCCTTCCGGCGACCTCGAACCCGGAGCCGAGAAGCTCCGCTTCAACTCACGGGGACCGTCGCCTTGTGCTTCGCGATGATAGAAGCGATCTGCTCCTCGCAGACCCGATCCGATACGACCTCTCAATCGTGCGACGCTGCTCGATCGTCAACCGTGCACCTGGCATCAGTGTTTCCTACAAGCACAAATCATTACCATGGAGTTGCAACAGCCGATTGAAATCGCCAAGACCGCAACCACAACAGTGCAGCCAGGCAACCGTCGAGCGACGGGCAGCGGCCGGGAACACCTGCAGCGCAACCAGGGCGGACCGCAACCAGACCTCTCGATAAACCCACAGTTAGAACGGATGATCGGGAGACGGCAACCGGCGGTGGGTCTCGACTGGCCGCTCGCGCTTGGCGCTCGCTGCTCGACCACCTTGCTCGGTTGCTCGCTTCGCTGTTGGACCACCTCCTCACTACGCGACGGCGGCTAGCCGGTGCCGGGACAACCGCTCGAGGCGGGCCTCGAGGGCTGCCCGGCGATGGGTGTTGCCGCGGGAGGTCGACGTACGCGGAGCCGTAGGCGGCGAGCAACGCGTCATCGAGCCGGCGAACGGCACCAGGCGGGTAGCGGTGATCCATCCGCGTCCGGATGACCTCCTCGTCGCCGGCGCGCAGTACGTCGCCGAGCTCGTCGAGTGACGTGATGCCGAGCTCGAGCAGCAGGCCGGAGATCCAGGCGTAGTGGTGAGTGCATGACCAACCCGACTCGGCGTACTGCCCGGCCAGGAAGGCAGCGAGCTCCGCGGGGGTCGATCCGTGGGTCGTCGTCGAGGGTGACGCCGCTCTGGCCCTCGCCGTGGGGGCGCTCGCTGCGGAAGATCGCAACGTGTCGCGGATCGTCGAGAACTCGCGGTCCGCGAGCTGGGGCAGACCGGCGGCCAGGGTGAAGCGGCGGTCGAAGTCGCGAGCGTGCTGGTCGGAGGTGGTAGCCTTGTAGCGGATGTCGTGCTCGAACTCTCACCATGCGTGCTGCAGCACCGTCCGGATCTGGATCTGTGCCGTGTGCCCGCGCGTGCATCTCTGGTACGACGGGTGGCCCTCGCGCGCGGCGTCCAGCCCGATCAGCAGGTGCCGGCTGGCGTAGCCGAACCGTCCTTCCTGGGCGGTCTCGCGGCCCATGTCGCGGTCGTCCTTGACCACGACCTGGTCGTGCAGCAGGTCGGCCACGGCGGACACGTCGCTGTGCACGTAGGTGATGACCCGGATGCCGATCGTGTCGGTGATCTCGCTGATCGGGTCGGTGTAGAGCGGTACGCCGTCGCGGGTACGTCGGGCCTTCTCGGCGAATGACGCGATGGTCTTGGTTCGCCCGGTGACGCTGAGGTAGTTGATGCCCGCGTCGTCGAGGATCGAGGTCACCATCGCGAGGAACTGGTCGCCGGCGGCGACTCGCGCGGGGTGGCTCAGGGTGTACTTCCGCACCGGGTCGGACACGACGGCCGGTGGCCCTGTTGGCGCTGGCGTCCGGGGGCTGGCCGAGAGGTCGGCGGGCAGGGCCGGGGTGACGATGTAGCCGGACTCGAAGTCGCCGTACGTCGTGGTGTCGGCGGGCCGGCGCGCCGCGAACAGAGCGACGTACGCGCACACGACGGCGTCGACCTGGTCCTCGACGACGCGGAGCTGGCTCTTCCTGGTCGCGGTCTCGGCCTTCCGCTTCAAGGCCGCCCAGCCGAGGTCGGCCATGTCGGTGTCCGAAGAGCCACCAGCAAGGGAGTCCGCGGTCACGTGCATGGCCGGTTCGGCGATGGCCAGCGCTTCGAGCAACCCCATCAGGGTGAGCAGCGCCATCCGCAGGCCGTCCATGTCGCGGCCCAGCTTGTTCTTGTACTTCAGCGTGCGCTCGAGCCGGAACAACGACACTGTCGCCGGATGCGGGTAGACCTCGATGGCTCGACGCCGTCGGCCCGAGCGGGGGTTCATGTCCAGGCCGAGGGCCTGGCACAAGCCGGCGCCACGCGGGGTGCCACGGAACTCCGGCTTGCCGGTGTTGGCTGGGTGAGCGCCGGCGTCGAACCGCGCGAAGTCCTTGTTCAGCGCTGCCTCGGCCGGCCGGTTGCCGGTCGGGTTCGTCACGATCAGCGGAGCGTCGATCGCCACCAGGCACTCGCCTTCGACGTACGGCGCCAGCGCGGCGAGGATCTCCTCGTCGGTCTTGCGCGGCCGAGACGTGCACCAGCCGGCCGTCGTCGTCGACCACGGCGAGGCCGGTGGGTCGCCTCATCCCCCAGGCAAGGTCGACGCCGATGTGGAACACGTCGCCCAGCCTGCCGCATGGGGTGCCGTAGCGCGCGCTCCGGTGGCTGGTGTGCCGTTCCCGCTCTCGCGGTCGCGCGTTCCCTACTGGCCCACCCGGCCGTCGATGCGCTCGCGCAGGAGGTCGGCGTGGCCGCAGTGCCGGGCGTACTCCTCGATCATGTGCACCAGGACCTCACGGAGGACGTCGCCGCTTGCCACCGCACGGTGCCGAGGTCCTCGGTGCGGTCGACATAGCTCTCCGCGAAGGCGATCTCCTCGCGCCAGCGCGCGTAGGCCTCCTCGACGACAGCAGGGTCGCCGACCGCGCCGTCGAACTCGTCCTCGCCCTCGCCGCGGTAGAGCCGGGGGACGTCCTCGCCCGCCATCGCGACCCGGAACCACGCCTGCTCGACGGTGGCCAGATGACGGACCAACCCGAGCAGGGACAGGTTCGAAGGTGGGACCGACCGCCGTGCGAGCTGTTCGGCGTCCAGCCCGGAGCACTTCATCTCCAGGGTGAGCCGGTAGTTGCGCAGGTAGCCCAGCAACAGCTCTCGCTCACCGTCGAAGCCGCCCTCCTGCCGTGGGTCGTCCTCGGGAGAGGCCCACATGTCCCACCAGCCGAACTGGCGAGCGGGGAGGGCTTCCTCGGCCATCTCGGACTGGGGGATGGGTACCTGGGACGCAGACATGACAGCACTCTTGAGGGCCGGGCCGCTCGGGGCAACACCTTTTCGCGGTGACGGTCTGTGGTCTCGACTGATCACTCGCTTCGCTCGCTCCTCGACCAACTACCGTGGGCGAGCTTGGCCTGCAGCCGGCGCATCGTGGGCGCGCCGCGGGAGGTCACCCGCACGCCGAGGAGAGCCTCGAGAACCCACGTCGCGCCCTTGGTGTCCTCGACGTCGTCGACCGACACGGCGTACCGGCTGTCCGCACGGAGGACGGTCAGGCCCCCGAGCGGGGCCACCCAGGGGAGCGACTCGGGGAAGGGGTCGGGAGCGTCGAAGAAGGAGACCTCAGCGTTGGTGGGCACCTCCTCGAGGTCGAGCCCGCGCACCCATTCGACCGGCCGGGCCGGGGCGATGTCGCCGTATCCGCACACGGGCGTGAGCAGGCGAACCACGTCGTCGGCGAGGGCCTGCGGGTCCGTGTCGCACTCGAAGATCACCGTGCCGTTCGTCTGGAACGAGACTGCATCGGTGGCACCGGCGCGCTCGAACGCCTCGAGCAGCTCCGGCCGGGTGGGGCTGTGACTGCGGCGTTGCCCGAGGTTGAGGTTGCGGAAGAATGCGACCGAGAACGCCACGCGCTACAGGTTCTCCGTGAGCCAGGCGTCGATCTCCTTTGAGAGGGACGCGGCCCAGGCGGCCTCGCGGTGCACCTTGTTCACGATGACTCCGTCGTCGTTGTCGAGGATCTCCTCGAGGGCCGCGGCGACCTTGAAGGCGGGGTGCATCCCCACAGCTTTCATGCGTTTATGCAGGATAATTTTTTCTCCAGAGTGAATGTCGACCCGGCAAATGTGCATATTCCGGATGGGACGATCAGCGGCGATTACGAGAAATATTGCACGGAGTATGAAGCGGAGATCGAGCGAGCCGGCGGGATTGACTTGCAGCTTTTGGGGATTGGCCGGAATGGGCATATCGGGTTTAACGAGCCTACGTCGAGCTTTGCCTCGAAAACACGGTTGAAAGTTTTGAGCAAGGCCACGATTGAAGACAATCGTAAATTTTTTGGCGCGAATGAGACGATGCCGCGTTGCGCGATTACGATGGGGATCGGCACGATTTTGGCCGCGAAGCGGGTATTGATGCTGGCGACGGGTGCGTCGAAAGCTGCGGCGGTGGCCAAGGCGATCGAGGGGCCAATCACGTCCTCGGTGACGGCGTCGGCGCTGCAGATGCATGCGGACGCCACGGTGATTGTGGACGAGGATGCGGCGGGAGAGTTGAAGCAGCGCGATTATTACCGCGATGTAATGGAAATGACCAAGCTGCTGACTCCTGGCCGATGGCAGTGACAGGCTTGAGACAACTTCCTGCTTGACAATTTTTCCCCTAAGAACTAATTGATGCGCCGTTCGGAGTGGTTCGTCGAGCATACGTGTGCCCGCGTATAGCGGTTCTCGCCTTGGAGGTTCTCCATGCCGCCTGTGACCTGGACGCAGATTTATGACCCGGTTGGCCATTGGTGGCTATCCACTCTGATTGCCGCGTTGCCGATTGTTACGTTGTTGACGCTGCTGGCGGGCTTCAAGGTGAAGCCGCATTTGTGCGCGATCGCCGGTGCGGCGGTGTCGATTCTGGTGGCGATGCTGGTGTTTCACATGCCGGTGCGGCTGGCGGTGACCAGCTTTTTGTATGGCGGCGCGTTTGGGATGTTGAAGATTGTGTGGATCGTGATCGCCGCAGTGTTTCTCTACGACATTACCGTGGAGACCGGCCAGTTTGAAATTATGAAGACGTCGATCGCGGCGATTACGCCCGACCGGCGGTTGCAGGTTTTATTGGTGGCGTTTTCGTTTGGGGCCTTCCTGGAAGGCGCGGCTGGCTTTGGGACGCCCGTTGCGATCGCCGGCGCGTTCATGATCGGGTTGGGATTCAATCCTTTCCAGGCTGCGGTGTTGAATTTGATCGCGAACACGGCGCCGGTGGCGTGGGGCGCGATTGGGACGCCAGTGCATACGCTGGCGGCGGTGACGGCTCTGCCGGAATCAGATCTCAGCGCGATGGTCGGGAGAATTTTGCCGTTGACGGCGATCATTGTGCCGTTCTGGCTGGTGCGGACGTTTGTGGGCTGGGCGGAGACGTTTGAAGTGTTGCCGGCGATTCTAGTGGTGGGGATTTCCTTTGCGGGCACACAGTATTTTTGGGCAAATCACGTGGACAGCAATTTGGTGGACATTGCCGCGGGAATCGTTTCGATCGTGGCGACGCTCTTGTTTCTGCGGGTATGGAAGCCGAAAAGGATTTGGAGGTTTGAAGACGAGCGCGCACTTGACGCTGCGGTCGCGGCTGAGGGCGTGAAGACGGTCGGATACAGCGCGGGACAGATCGCGAAGGCGTGGATGCCGTTTGCGCTGTTGTCGCTTTGTGTTTTGTTGTGGGGATTGCCAACGATCAAGACTGCGATGGGCAAGGCGACCACGCCGGCGTTCAAGACCGGTGGATGGGAAGTTCCGTACTTGCACAAAGCGGTGCTGCGGGCGCAGCCAGTGGTTTCGAAGCCGACAGCGGAGAGTGCCAAATTTGATTTCAACTGGCTTTCCGCGACGGGAACGGGATGCTTCATTGCCGCGATTCTGGCGGGAGTGTTTTTGGGTTTGAAGGTTGGGCGAATTTTTTCAATTTTTGGGAAGACGCTGCATCGCTTGAGATTTGCAATTGTGGCGATGGGCTGCATGTTGGGGTTGGGATATGTGACGCGGTATTCGGGGATGGATGCGGTGTTGGGGCTGGCGTTCACCCGGACCGGGTGGTTCTTTCCGTTTTTTGGGGCGTATATCGGTTGGTTGGGAGTGGCGCTGACAGGAAGTGATACTGCTTCCAATGCTTTGTTTGGCGGGTTGCAGCGGATTACCGCGCAGCAATTGAATTTGAGCCCGATTCTGATGTGCGCGACGAATAGCGCCGGCGGGGTGATGGGCAAGATGATCGATGCGCAGTCGATTTGTATTGCGACGGCGGCGACCAATCAGGTGGGGAATGAAGGGTCAATCTTTCGGTATGTGTTTTGGCACTCGGTGGGGTTGGCGGCGATTATTGGCGTGATCGTGATGTTGTATGCGTATGTGTTTCCACAGTTCATTCCTAGCGGATTGAATTTCGTACACTGACGCGGTTTAGTCTGGTTGACCAGCCCAGTCCTTGGGCATGCGGACGTAGGAAGAATCAAGCGCAGAAACGCCGGGGCAACCTAACAGAACTAGGGTGCGGCGGACGTCTTCGCGGAGGATTTCGAGGGCGCGGGCGACGCCTGCTTCTCCTGCGGCGGCCAGGCCGTAAGCGTAGGCGCGTCCGCAGAGGACGGCGCGGGCTCCGAGGCAGACGGCTTTGACGATGTCGGTCCCGCGGCGGACTCCGCCGTCCATGATGACTTCGATGCGGCCGTTTACGGCGGCGACGACTTCCGGCAGCGCGCGCAGAGTGGCGGAAACGCAATCGAGCTGGCGGCCGCCGTGATTTGAAACCACGATAGCGGCAGCGCCTTCATCGACGGAGCGGCGAGCGTCGTCGCCGGTCAGAACACCTTTAACAACGATGGGGCCTTGCCAGTGTTCGCGGATCCAGGTCAGGTCCTGCCAAGTCACCGTTGATGCGGCTAGCGCTTTGGCGATGTCGGTCAACGGCATCGGTCCTTGGCCGGGCAGGACGACATTGTGCAGCGGAGGAGTTCCGCCGTCACTCAAGTAGGAAAGCAGCCAGCCAGGGTGTGTGAAAAACTGTTCCACGAAGGGAAGCTTCTGCCACAGTCCGGGATTGAGCAACTCTTTCATGCCGTTGCGCGGGTCGCGCTCGCGGACGCCGCTCATGGGCGTGTCGATGGTGATGGCCAGCGCAGTAAATCCGGCTTTGCGCGCTCGGTCGATGGAGCCTTCAGCGGCGGCGCGGCCGCCCATTAGATACAGTTGAAACCAGCACGGCCCGGGAGTCGCGGCGCGAACGTCTTCGAGTTTGTAGCCGGAGATAGTGGAGAGGGTGTAGCCGGTGCCGGCTTTTCCCGCGGCCCGGGCGGCGGCCACTTCCCCGCCGGGATGCATCAGGCGGCTATAACCGACGGGCGCCAGCATGGCGGGCATGGAAATTTCGCGACCGAGTACGGTGGTACGCAGATCAGGATTGGGAAACGAGACGGCATGGCGCGGGCGAAATGTCACGTCGTCGAAGACGCGGCAATTTTCGCGGAGAGTGACTTCGCCTTCGGCGCCACCGTCGAGATAGTCAAAGACTACGGCGGGGAGACGGCGCTGGGCGATGCGCCGGAGATCGTAAATGTTCACTACTTTGGATGGATCTAGAGAAGCCATGGAAAGCGCTCCCACTTGCCGAGACGCGCAGTCATTAAGCCACAAATTTGGCGCCGAGGCGAGATGCAGTGCGTGAAGTTAGCGGGAATTATTTTCGAGATGCTTAGAGAAGAGCCATTCCCAGATTTTTGGTTCGTCGTAGGCGCGGTCCCAGGAGACGTGTTTGACGCCGGGATATTCGGTGTAATGGACTTCGCCGCCGAGTGCGGCCATGGCAGCGCGCATGCGTTGGGATTCGGCGACGGGAACGACGTCGTCATCGGCGCCGTGGAAAATCCACACGGGAACTTTGCCGATTTTTTGAGCCGCTTCGGTGTAGCCGGAGGGGCCGTCCGCGGGAACGAATTTGGCGAGTTCGGGGAACTTCTTCATAGTAGCCACGGGAGGATGGATGCCTCCGCAGATGACGATCATGGCGGCGAAACGGTGCGGATATTTTTCGGCGAGATGCCAGGAGCCGTAGCCGCCCATGGACATGCCGGTGAGGTAGGTGCGCTGCGGGTCGCCGTGAAATTCCTTGGTGGCCTCGTTGAGCGTGGCGATGGCGAGGTCGTCCATGGGAGGCTCGAGCCACCACTGATTTTTGCGGCATTGGGGCATGACAATGATCGCGGGAAATTTGGTGCGATCGCTGCGGATGGCGCTGCCGATGCCGATGTCGGTTTGCAGCATGCCGTCGTCGGCGCGTTCGCCGGCGCCGTGCAGAAAGAGCACGATGGGCCATTTTTGACGCGGGTTCCAATTGTCGGGAACGTAGACTTCGTATTTGTAAACCGTTCCTTGCAAGGTGATGCTGCGATCAAGAAATCCCGTGTCCGGTTTTTTGGCGAAGAGCGGCGATGCCGCGGCGAAAAGCAGCAGAAACGCCAGCCCCAGTGATTTAAACCACGTTTGCAAGAAATTCTCCCAGTATTAAAACTCTAACATGGATAACCACGTGTCGCCGGATGCTGCAAAATTGTGCAACACGTTTATTTTTCGCACTAAATACGCAGCCGGGAGAAACCGTTGCCTGTCGAGCGGTATCTAACTGGGCAGCATGGGACGACGCATAGAACTGGACGCGTTACGCGGGCTCATGCTCGTGTGGATTACTTGCACGCACCTGCCTACCGCAGCCAGCACCTACGTAAACCAGCCCTTTGGATTTGTTTCCGCGGCAGAAGGATTTATTTTTCTTTCGGCGTTGTTCACCGGGCGAATTTATTCACGGATGGCCGAGCGCGACGGCTATAGCAAAATGACGCTGCAGCTCTGGCTGCGGACTGTGCGTCTGTATGGATATCACGCGCTGCTGCTGGCGTTTGCGTTTCTGGTGGCGGTGCCGATTGCGTCGCATGGAGACCGGCCCGGGCTGCATAATCTGCTGGACTATTATTTTGCTGGGCCGAAAAAAGCGGTGATTGAAGGGTTTTTGCTCATTTATCGCCCGCCGCTGCTGGACATTTTGCCGATGTACATTGTTTTTCTGGCGCTGACTTCGATTGCGTTTTGGTTGGCGCGGCGCATTGGATGGAAGCCGATTCTGGAGACCGCGCTGGTGTTCTGGTTCGTGGCGCAATTTGGATTTCGCAGCGCGGAACACAATTTCATGATGCGGTTTATTCCTACGCACATTCCGCTGAATGAGATGGGGTCGTTTGATCTATGGGCGTGGCAACTACTGTGGATCGTGGGGATCTGGTGCGGGGTGCAATGGGCCAAGGGTGAATTGCCCATCGAGTTGTGGGCGAGGCGAGCGATTATTCCTGCGGTGGTGTTGGAAGGCGTCTTCTTCTACATGCGTCGGCAAGTGGCGCATGGATTGACGCTGGGAGTCAGCGAGTTTCTTTTTGACAAGTGGCATCTGGGATTGCTGCGCGCGGTGAATTTTGCCGCGGCGGCGGCGATTATTCTGGTGTTGCAGCCGGTGCTGAAGCATCTGGCGTTTCGGCCGCTGGTGTTGATGGGGCAATCTTCGCTACAAGTGTTCTGCGTGCATTTGCTGTTTTGCTTTGCGGGGTTGACGCTGCTGGGAAATGCGTCGATGTTAAGTAAGTGGCAGCAGATTGGACTGCTGGCGGCGACCTTTGGAGCGATGTTGCTGACTGCAAAGCTTTTTGCCAAGAGCGAGGCGAATAAGGATCCGCATCCGAAGCCGACGGTGATATTAACGCCGCAACCACAGCCGCAAAGCTCGTGAAATTCTGACTTCTCCCCTTCCCTGAAGTTTTGACGCTCTGGGTCAGGTTAGCGGCGCTTGTGGAGGCTGCTGAAGTCGGTGTGCGTTTCGACCTGCGTTTCTTTTTGCGTGCCGAGTCGTTCGCGTGCATCTTCCACGAAGCCGAGGAAGCGGTGAGCCAGTTCCTTGATACGCGCGGTTTCGTGCCGCTCGATGGATTCCACCGGAACAAGATCTGAGCCCACTCCTAAAGCAGTTGCTCCCGCCAAAATAAAGTTCATCGCAGTTTGCTGCGTGACTCCGCCTGCGGCGATCAAGGGAACTTGCGGCAGCGCGGTTTTCAGCGCCTTGATGTATTTGTGTCCGCCCATTGCGGCAGATGGAAAAACTTTGACGAAGTCGGCGCCGGCTTTCCACGCGTTGATCACTTCTGTGGGAGTTAGTGCGCCGGGGATCGCCGCGATTCCGGCCTTTCCTGAAAAATCAACGACGGCAGGATCGAAGCCTGGAGCGGTGATGAAGCTTGCGCCGGCGTCGACGCAACGTTTGGCTGTCTCGGTGTCGAGGACGGTGCCGGCTCCCACGATCATTTTTTTGTGATGGGTGACCAGATGGGAGATCAGCTCGACCGCTTCGGGAACGGTCATGGTGATTTCCACGATGGGGATGCCGGCAGCGGTGACAGTTTCAGCGGCGTAGTGGGCTTCTTCGGCGGAAGAAACGCGGATGGCGGGGATGATGGCGATCTGCTTGATGAGTTGACAGACTTCTTCCCTTTTCATGGGTGGATTCCTTCAATACGGCGAATGTCGCGAGAGTGCATGGAGCCGGCGCGATTTGGAAGACGCGGATTGATCATGCGGCGTCCGGATCGGGTGCGGGGAGTTCATCGTCTTCGTTGGCGAACCACGTATAGAGCGTGGGCAGTAGAAAAATACCGATGATGAGGTTAGCGATGAGGCCGCCGACGATGACGATGGCGAAGGGGCGCTGCGAATCGGAACCGATGCCGTGTGAGAGTGCGGCGGGAAGCAAACCGAGCGTCGCGACGAGCATGGTCATCATGATGGGACGCAAGCGCAACACCGCGCCTTCGGCGGCGGATTCTTCGATGGTGTAACCGCGGGCGCGGAGTTGATTGATGTATTCCACCATGATGACTCCGGTTTGCACCGATACGCCGAAGAGCGCGAGAAAGCCGACACCGGAGGATACGCTGAGGTTGGTGTGGGTGAGAAGCAACGCGGTGAGGCCGCCGACGGGGGCCATCATGACGTTGAGCAAAATGAGTAAGGCCCACTTGGCGTTGGTGAACATGGTGTAGAGGATGACGAAGATGGCGACGAGGGTGATGGGCAAGACCATCATCAGGCGGCGTTGTGAACGTTTTTGCGATTCGTATTCGCCGGCCCAGTCGATGGTGTAGCCGACTGGAAGTTTTACGTCGTCGTGGACTTTCTTCATCGCTTCTTCGACGGTGCTGCCAAGGTCGCGGCCGCGTACGCTGAATTTGATGGCCACGTAGCGGGAGTTGGATTCGCGATAGATTTCGGAGCCGCCGTCGGTGACGCTGGATTTGGTGAGTTGTGCGAGGGCCACGCGTTCGCCGGTGGGCGAGACGAGGCGGATGCGTTCGATGGCTTCACGAGTGTCGCGATATTGCTGCTGATAACGGAGCACCAGGTCGTAGCGTTGTTCGCCGATGAGGACTTGAGTTAAAGCATTGCCACCGACGGCGGTTTGGATGGCGTCCTGCACATCGGAGACGTTGATGCCGAAACGGGCGGCTTGGTCGCGATCCACTTCGAAATTCAGATTGGGTTGGCCGAGGACGCGGAAGAGGCCGAGGTCTTCGATGCCTTTGACCTTGCGCATCACGGAAACGATCTCGTCCCCTTTTCCTTCCAGCGTTTTGAGATCGTCGCCGTAGATTTTTACCGCGAGGGCGCCTTTTACGCCGCTGACGGCTTCTTCCAGGTTGTCGGAGATGGGTTGCGAGAAGCCCCAGAAGACGCCGGGGATTTTTTCCAGTTCGCGGTCCATAGCAGCGATCAGTTCGTCTTTATGCTGGTGAAAGACCGGACGCCATTTTTCTTTGGGTAGCAGGTCGACGAAAAATTCGGTGTCGAAGAAGCCGGTGGTGTCGGTGCCATCGTCGGGGCGGCCGATTTGGTTTACGACTTGGGGAACTTCGGGAAACGAGGCCAGGATTTGGCGGGCGCGCATTGCGACAGCTGCGCTTTCGGTGGGGCCGGTGCTCGGCGCGAGCGTGCCGCGGACCCAGATGGCGCCTTCGTCAAGATGCGGTAGAAATTCAGAGCCGATCGGCCCGCCGAAACCGAGATACATGGCGAAGGCGAAAAGAAGCACGGCGATGCCCACAGTGAGTTTGCGTTTCTGGATAGTCCAGAAAACCGCTCTGCGGTAATGCACGGTCAGAAAGTCCATGACCGGGTTCTTCCATTCCTTGACGCCGGAACGGAAAAATAAACTGGCGAGCGCCGGGGCGATCAACATCGAAAAAATCAGCGCTCCGAGAAGCGCAAACGCCACGGTCCAAGCCATAGGCTTGAACAACTTCCCTTCCACTTGTTGCAGCGTGAAAATCGGCAGATAGGCGGTGACGATGATGGCAATGGCGTAGAAGACGGGCCGCTGCACTTCGTGTACGGCTTCGCGGATGCGATCCATCGGAGTGCGCCGTTCGCGTTCGGGGCGATGCAGATGGCGGACGATGTTTTCGATCATTACCACAGCGCCGTCGACCACCATGCCGAAGTCCAGCGCGCCCAGCGAGAGAAGATTTGCGGAGATGTGGCGGAGATCGAGACAGATGGAAGCGAAGAGCAGTGCGAACGGAATGGTGATGGAGACGATCAGCGCGCCGCGAACGTTGCCGAGGAAGATCAACAGAATGATCACCACGAGGATCATGCCTTCGCCGAGATTGTGCAGGACGGTATGGGTGGTGTAGTGGACCAGGTCGTCGCGGTCGAGATACGGGACGATTTTTACGCCGGGCGGGAGGATTTGTTCGTTTAGTTTTTTGACCGCGGCGTGGATGCCGTCCATGGTCGTGGCGGTGTCCGCGCCTTTACGCATGAAGACGATGCCTTCGACCACGTCGTTGTCGTCGAGCACTACGCCATCATCGCGATGGAGGGCCTTGCCGATCTGGCCCAGGCGGATTTTGGGACCTTGGACAACGGTGGCGACGTCTTTAATTTTGATGGCCGCGCCTTTTTGCGTTTTGATGACGGTTTTTTCGATGTCCTGAATGTTGCGGATGAGGCCGACGGCGCGCACGTTGATTTGCTGCGAGCCTTGCTCGATGAAACTGCCGCCGCCATTGGCGTTGCTGTTGGTGAGTTGCTGTTCGATTTGCGCGAGGCTCAATCCGTAGGAAACCAACTTGTCGGGGTCGACGCGGACCTGATATTCACGGGTGAGACCGCCGAAAGAAGAGTCGTCCACTACATCGGGAGCGGCTTTCAGATATTTGGTGATGACCCAGTCCTGCAGCGATTTCAATTCCATCAGGTCGTAATTGGGGTTGGTGCTTTTCAGTGTGTACCAATAGACCGAGCCGATCGGGCTGAAGTCTGGGCCGATTTGCGCGTTCACGCCGGGCGGAAGCGTGACGGCAGTGAGGCGCTCGACGGACTTTTTGGCGGTCCCAGTCGTTGTCGGAGTCATCGTCGAAAATTAAATTTACGACCGACAAGCCGGCGAGCGAGGCCGAGCGGATGTGCGCGAGATGCGGAATGCCGTTCATCTGGACTTCCACAGGGATGGTGATTTGCTGCTCGACTTCTTCAGCGGCACGGCCTGGCCATTGCGTGATGATTTGAACCCAGACGTTGGCGACGTCTGGATAAGCTTCGACGGGCAGACGTTTGAAGGAAATGATGCCCCAAATAAAAAGCAGCACCGCCACGCTGAGGACGATGAAGCGGTTGTTGAGGGCGAAGTCGACGATCGCGCGGATCATTGTTCCGAGGTGTTCTGAAACTCGAGAGCGTTAGCGACGATGCGCTGGCCGGGGGTGACACCGGAGAGAAGGATTTGCATGCCGCCCGCAAGCATGTCGCCGCTTTGCACCTGGACGCGGCGGAATTTGTTGCCGCCGGCGGGTTGGTAGACCCAATCGTGATCGTGAAGATGCAATATGGCGGTGGCGGGGACGGCGGAGAATTTTTGTTTTTTCTGGCCGTGGAAGGTCGCTGAGCCGAACATACCGACGCGCATCCCGCCGTTGGGATTGGGAACTTCGATGCGGACTTTGGCGGTGCGCAGATTGGGATCGAGGACTGGGCTGACGTTGCCGATGGTGCCGGTAAACGTTTGGCCGGGGTAGGCGTTGAGGTGGACGTCGGCTTTGTCGCCGAGACGCACCGAAGGCAGATCGTTCTCATAGACGTCGCAAATGATCCAGACGCGGCTCAGGTCGGAAATAGTGAAGGGGTTTGGCGAGCTGAGGCCTTGCAGGCCAGCGGCGTTGGTGACTTGTTGATCGGTGATGACGCCAGAAATCGGCGCGTGAATGTCGACGACGCCGGAAGGTTTGTCCAGATTGGTGTTGCCGAGGACGTGAATTTTTTCGGCGGAGGTGCGCACGTCGACTTGAGCTTTGTCTTCGGTGTCTTGCGCGACTTGGTAATCGTTCAGAGAAATGGCGCCTTTGTCATACAGCAATTTGGCGCGCTCTAGCTGCGTTTTTGAGAGTTTTTCGTCGGCTATGGCTTTTTGGTAGTCGGAGAATGCGCCGGAGATGTCGGCGCTTTGCACTTTGAGGAGGACTTGGCCTTTTTTCACGGTGTCGCCGAGGCGGGCTTTGATTTCGACCACGCGACCGGCGGCGATGGACACGACGGGTACGGTGCGGGAGATGTCGGGCGTTACGCTGGCGGTGACTACGAGTTGCGAAGTGCTGACGTGTTCGACCACATCGGCTAGTTGAAACTTTTCGGGATGATCCACCTGAAACATGTTCGTTTCAGCGGCTTGTTCGACTTTCAATGGCGGAGGAGCGCCGGCATTTTCGTCGGCGGCTTTTTGACCGCATCCGCAGATCGCGAAGCTAACGACAAAAGCACAAGCAAGAGGTGTGCTGGTTCGAATCATGGGATGACCTCGCGGCCGACGGCGAGATTCAACTGGCCGGCTGCGACCAGGTACGTGGCGATGAGATTCAAATAGCTGACCTGCACGCTGCGATAGTCGGACTGGGCGCTGAGAAAGTCGAGGAGCGAGGCGGCGCCGTGCTCGTAAGAAAAAGAAATGGTGTCGCGAATGCTGGAAGCTTGCGGCAGATAGCGCTCCTTGTACGGTTTGAGCAGCGTGATGGTGCTGAGCAGCGTGGCGTGGGCGGAATCCACGTCGTTGAAAACCTGCGCGCGGGTGGCGTCCATCAAGCGCTCGCTGCGATCGATGTCCAGCTGGGTGCGCAGTTTCTCTCCCTGATTGCGATCGAAGATGCGCAGCGGAATGCTGACGCCCACGCCAATGTATTGATCGATGGGCGGATTGCGGCCGGCGTCGAGGCTGAAGGTGGGGTCGGTGGAACCGTTGGCCTCGGCGAGCAGGTGATCGTTGCGAGATTTTTCGACAGTTTGCATTGCGGAAAGCAAATCGGGGCGGGTGTCGAGGGCGGCCTGGCGCAACGACTGCAGGTCTTGAACCTCGGTTGAGAAATCGTAGGCGCCGGTAACGTCGAACTGCTCGATGGGGGTGCGATCGTTGAGCAGCGCGAGTAGTTGAATTTTTGCGGTGCGCAGGCCGACTTCGGCGGTTTGCTGATCGGATTCGTACTGCACGCGCTGGATTTCCAGGCGGTCGAGGTCGACGCGAGCGATGGCGCCGGCTTTGAAGCGGTCGCGATTCACGCCGAGCACATGGTCGTAGTAAGAAATGTTCTCGTTGGCCAGAGCGAGCACCGCTTTTTCGTGGAGGATTTGGATGAAGGCTTGGCGCACGTTGAACAGCAGCGTGCGTTGGAGATCGGCTTGGCCGGCGGCGCTGATTTTGGTGGCGTCTTGGGCGCTTTCGACGCGGAGTTCGCGCTTGTGGCGGCGTTCGTGAAGATAGCTGACCGTCGCGGAAGAAAGCAGGTATCCGAGCGAGCTGTGCGGCGGGCCACCATCGAAGGGATCGATCTGGTCGAGCAGAATGCCCAGCGTAGGATTGGGGCGAAGGCCGGCTGTAATTTCTTGGGCGCGCGATTCTTCCACGCCGAGTTGGCCGGCGAGAAGCGAAGGGTTGTTCGACTGAAAGCGATCGCGAACCTGTTGCCAGGTGAGCGGATTCTGCGCGGCCACCGGGAAAGACAGGACGGCGAGAAAACACATGCGCCAGCCTAGTCGCGCCAGGTGCCACCGCATTTCAATCCTCCTTCGCGCGTCGCAGGTTCCGCAGCGATTCGACGACCGTCAGTATTCGTTTGGCGATGTTACAGGGGTGTTACAAACATGCTTCAAGCTTTTGCTTATGACGGCGGCGGACGCTGACGCGTTGCCGTCTGGGCCGACTTTTTCGAGAAGAGTCTATCCCAAGTGCTGGTGCGAGTTAGCGTTTATCCAAAGCTAAAGCGGTTGGATGTTTGGGCTGATACAGAGACAGTTCTGTACCGCTGGGTAGGCGCATTTTGGTGATGGAACCCCAACGAGCTTCGTGAACTTCGGAGAAAGTGACATTTTTTGTGCGGAGCGAATTCATCTCCGCACGGAGATCTTCGCACATCATAAAAAGTTCCTGCCCGTTTGACTGGTCTGAAGGGTGCACGGCCAGTTCAGCGGGTGGCAGCGCGAAGATGAGCCAACCACGCCCCGCATCGACGGACTTAAACCCAAGCACATCGCGAAAGAAGGCGCGATCGGCTTCGGCATCCTGGCTTTGAACGACTATATGAGCGCCAAACATTACGGGACCTCCTTGATGGTGAAATGCGGCCATTGTATTGAGGGATCCGTCGGTTTTCCAAGACAGTGATTGTTGGCGGCCCTAATGGAAGCGACGAATCTTTAACATTTTGCCGAACCGCAGATGCGCTAGGCTGGCTGTATGAGAATCACTGGGCTACTCGGGCGACTAACGGCGACATTCCTTGTTTTCGTGACGTGTATTGCCATGCAGCCAGTCGGGGCGATGGCGGACGGCGTTCCGGTGCGGTTCAGCGCCGGACTGGTGCATGGTTTTTTGGTTTTGAAGACGCTGGATGGTTCGCCGATCGCCGATGGAGATTTGTCGCAGGTGTCGCGCGGCGGGCGGGTGACGACGCGATTGACGTTTCACTTTCGAGACGGGTCGCTGCATGAAGAGACTGCGGTGTATACGCAGCACGGGCAATTCCGGCTGCTGAGCAATCACGTGGTGCAGAAAGGGCCGGCGTTTAAGAAGCAAATCGAGACGACGCTGGATGCGACCACCGGAAAATTCACCGCGAAGTATGCCGATGAAGCTGGCAAAGAAAAATCCATCAACGAAACTGTCAAGGTTCCCGGCGGATCTGGTGAACGGTTTGACGTTGACGGCGTTGCTGAACATCAAGCCTGGGACCGAAAAACGGTGGTGTCGATGGTGGCCGCGACGCCGAAACCGCGAGTGGTGAAACTGATCATTACACCGGAGGGACCAAGAGCCTTTTGCGTTTGGTGCCTCCACGCGAAAGGTGACGAACTACGCGATTAAGATTGACATCGGCGGAGTTGCCGGCGTGGTGGCCCCGCTGGTGGGCAAACAGCCGCAGGATGTGCACATGTGGATTCTGCAGGGCGAAACGCCCGCGTTTATCAAAGCGGAGTTGGCGCTGCAAATTGGTGGCCCAGTGTGGAGGATTGAGTTGGCGACTCCGAAGTATGAATAGACGCAGTCATTCGCTGCGCAGCAACGTTTGCGGGTCGATCTGGGAAGCGCGCCACGCGGGAAGACTGGCCGCAGTAAGCGCGGTGAAAGCGATCAAGAGAGCCACACCAATTAATGTCGCGCTATCCAGCGGCTGGACCTCATAGAGCAAGCCACGAATGGTGCCGGCCAAGGCTGCGACACCGAGCAGCCCCGCGAAGGTGCCGGTTACCGTGAGGACCAGACTTTCGCGAACAACGCCCCGGAAAATTGCCGTGGCGGTTGAGCCCAGGGCCATGCGAATTCCAAACTCCCTGGAGCGCTGAGAAGTTAGGTACGACAGCGTGCCGTACAGACCGACGGCCGCCAGCACGACGGAGGCGCAGGCGAAGGCTGCAAGTACAAAAAGGATGAAGCGAGTGTCGCCGATGGAGTTGGATACAAAGTCACTCATCGGTGCGATGTAAAAAGCGGCGCGGCCGGTGTGTGCTGCTGAGACGGCGTTCTGAATCGCGGTGGTGAGGCGTTCGGCGGACTCGGGCGTTTTAATGACCAAGGTGATTTCGTTGGATTGATGGTAGGTGATCATGAAGTGCGGGATGTTGTCGTCGCGTACGCGGGTGGCCCGGATGGGGCTGGTGATGCCGATGATTTCAAGGTCGTCGCGTTTGCGGGTTCGGTAGACCGACAAAGTTTTGCCAAGGGCGCCTTCTGGCCAGAGGCGATCCGCCAGGCTCTGATCAATGATCGCGACGCTGCGGTGATGCGCAAGTTCGTCTTCGGTGAAGTCGCGGCCGGCCAGCAGGGGTGTGCCGATCAGTTGCAGATAGCCGGTAAAAGCAAATTGTTGCGTGGCGAGAAGAGGCGGAACGTCGGGATGATCGTTGCGTCCCACCCGACGGGTCTCCTGGTCTTCCAGGGGCAGTGGCGCGGCGGCACTGACGGCCTGGACGCCGGGAATGGCGCGAACGCGTTGGAACACATCGGTCCAGACCGCCCATCGTTGCTCTGGCTTCGGAAATTGTTTGTAGTCCAACTGAACTTTGGCGGTGACGATATTCTGCGGATTAAAGCCGAGCGGAGAATGGGTCAAATTGAGAAACGAGCGGAGCATCAGTCCGCCGCAAGCCAACGGAATGATGGAGAGCGCAACTTCCGCGGCGACCAGGGCGCGTTGGATGCGGCGCGCGCCAGAGCTGGCAGTTTGCGAGCGGCCGGCATGCAGCAAGTGATCCATTTCTCCGGACGCCAAGCGCCACGCGGGCAGCAGACCGAATAGCGCGGTGGTGAAAATCGCCAGTGCTACTGCGAACGCTGCTACCGGCAGGTCGATCGCGATTCTTGACTGCAGCGGAATGTGCGAGGCGTCCAGCCGAGTGATGGCCACAAGTCCAAAATGAGCTCCGAGCAATCCGAGGGCTGAAGAAACCAATGAAAGGATCAAGCTTTCCGTCAACATCTGACGAACGATTTGCGTGCGTCCGGCACCCAGGGCGCGGCGGATTTCCAGTTCATGTTGGCGGGCCGCGCCGCGCGCCAGGGTCAGATTGGCAACGTTCACGCAGGCTATCAGCAGCACGAAAGCTACCGCGCCGGACAGCAGAAACAATGCTGAACGCGAATCGCGGGTCATCTCGTCGCGCAGAGCATGGGCGGTTAAGCGGAGCTTGGTTCCGGAACCCTTGTCCGCCGAGGAGGCCTGCCAGCCGCTAGCCCCGGAATAATAGTCGGGATGATCTTTCTCGAATTGGGCGGCGAGGGTTTGCAGTTCGGCGTTGGCTTGATCGAGGGTAACTCCACGGCGCAGGCGCGCGGCCATCGGAATGCCGCGATATTCGCGAGTGGCGTCAATGCTGTACGGAAACCAAACGTCGATTTGCTCGTCATCGCACACCGAAGCTGGAAGGAAAAGACGGAAGTTGGCTGGCATAACGCCGGCGATTTGTACGTTGAGATTGTTGACGCGGACACCTTTGCCAATGACGGAGGGGTCGGCGGAAAAACGGCGATGCCAGAGTTGATCGCTGATCAGAATTGCGAGGACTTGGTCAGAACTTTCGTCGGTGCGGGAATCCAGTGCGCGGCCCACTGCCGGGCGCGCGCCCAGCAGCGGAAGGAAATCATCGGAGACGCTGGCGGCGGAGACGTGTTCCATGTCGCCATCGGCTTCCAGATTGGCGTCGACGGCGTTGATGGCGGAGACTTGTTCGAGAGTGCGGCTGCGCTGGCGGAGATCGTAAATTTCGCCCATGGTCGCGCCGGTATTCGACACGTTGCGCGCGTCCACCTGAATGATCACGAGGCGGTCTGCTTGAGGATAAGGAAGCGGACGCCACAATACCGCGCGCATCAAGCTAAACATAGTCAGATTTGCGCCGATGCCGATGGCCAGCGTCGCAATCACCACGATTGCGAAGCCCGGCGAACGACGCAGGGAGCGCCGCGCGGATTTCAAGTCCTGCCAGACAGCTTCAATTCGAAATTTTCGCAGTTTCCCGAGCATTGAGTTTTCACCCCTGCGTTCCGGAGTATGGGCTCGACGAATGTTCAGTATCGCCAACCTTTGAGGTCGGCGCCCGCTGGGGCGGTCTTTTGGATGCGCTCCAGAATTTTCGGAAGATACATGGTGTTGTAGTGGAGGCGCGACGAATAATTCGGAAGATTGGGATCGCCGTTCCAGCAATGTTCGGCGCGGTCGCCGTATTTCACTTCTCCGTCGTACGGCGGATTCTTGGTGGTCTTCAGAAAATCTTCCAGGTAGTAGACCGCGTCGGTTAAGAAAATAAGTGTCGGCGATGCCGACGTAGATGTGCAGTTTGCCCTGCAGTTTGGGGCCGAGCGTCGCCCAGTCGCGCTGCATGATGTCGCTCAGGTCGTAGTGCTCTTTCCAGTAGGCGGCGACGCTGCGATCGATTTCGCCAGTTTCTTTGTTGAAGATCTGGTTTGGGATAGCCGTCGTCGCCGACCGGGCCGTAGACCGCCTGCCAGATATCGAATTGTTCGCCGGAGCGGGCGTGGGAT
The DNA here is from genome assembly GCA_963764385.1 of uncultured Solirubrobacteraceae bacterium. Taxonomy (GTDB): domain Bacteria; phylum Actinomycetota; class Thermoleophilia; order Solirubrobacterales; family Solirubrobacteraceae; genus DATFQI01. The sequence continues at coordinate 23,603 of CAVXSJ010000019.1, forward strand.
CCGAGAGCGAGTTCGTACTGATTCACGCTTTGCATCGTGGCCAGCGTGCGTCCGAGATAGTCGCGCATGGCGGGCTGCGCCATTTTTGTGTGCGCGCCCATCATGTAAAAAGCGTTTTGATCGTTGTAAAGATTGGCGGTGATGTAGGCGCGAAAATCGACGGGGTCGGGGCAGGCGACGAACGCGCCGTTGTAGTGATCGGGATAGAACACCTGCACCGCCAGCGATTCCCAGCCGCCGGTCGAGCCGCCGTAAACGAAGCGCGCCCAGCCTTGTCCGATGCCGCGAAATTGCTTTCTCGATCGCGGGGATGAGTTCGGTTTCGATGGCGTCGCCGTATGGGCCGAGGTTGGCGGAGTTTACGGCGTAGGAATCGTCATAAAAGGGATTGGCGTGGTTGATTTCCGCGATCACGACGCGCGGGAATTCCGGCGCAATCCACTGCTGGTAGAACTTGTAAGCCTCTTCTTGCTGGATGCGGTTGTAGCCCGCGAGAGTGGAAGCGCTCGCTGTAATCGGGCTTCAGGTCTTGGATCGGGCGGCTCGGTGCGGAAGCCGCCGAAGTCGGCATTGAAGTGGTCTTCAAAGATGATGACGTGGAAAGTGAGCGCTGGGATGCGCATCGAATCCTTCCGGCACCAGCACGTTGGCGCTGAGAAACATGGGGCGTCCCCAGAACTTTGTGAGCAGCGCGCTTTGAATCTTGAGATGGCGGATGTATTTGGTGTCCTGCGGCGGCGGGATGGGCGGGATTTCCTTGTCGAGCACGATTGAAACCGGTTGGTTCAAAGCTCCCGAGCGTGATTTTCTGCGGCGTGGAGTAGAGATTCCCCGGCGCAAGGTTCCAGTGCTGGCCTTCGCCGCGGTCCATGGGCAGTTTGACGGTGTGGCCATCGGAGCGATGGAAAGTCTCGTAGCGATGCAACACGGCTTGCACGTAATATTCTCCCGGCGGGACGTCGCGCAGGCTGCTAATGGGATAGCCAGAGGCGGAATCGTCCAACATCACCGATTGGCCGGGCTTCATCCCTTCGACATCCATGCCGAACATCATCTGCGTGCGCACGGAATCGTCAATCTGCATGCGCGGCTCGGCGGAAGGATCGCTGGAGAGCAGCAACAGCAGGCGCCCATCGACGGGCTCTTCGCTCTGCGAATTGCTGAACGAAATGGAAAAGTCAGTTGGCGCGGTGTCGGCGGCTCGACTGCTGGGGATGAAACCGAGCGTCGTCAATAACAGGATTAGGGCAAGCGCGATCCGGCGCGAGTTTCTGCGCATAAGGTTTCCTCTGTCTGCTCTAAAGTGCACACGGCGCGCACGATAGCAACCGTCAAAGGGAAAGGCAAACGTAAATTCGGAGTTGGGTGATAGGCGGGTTTCGATCGTCAGAAGAATTACTGCACTGGGAATGCCGGGACGATGCGAGCCGAAAGCCGCTACTGGTTTACGCCGCTGGCCAGAAAGCCACCGTCAACCACCAGCGTTTCTCCGGCAACGAAAGAGGCGGCGTCTGAAGCGAGGTAGACCGCTGCGCCAACTAGCTCTTCGTTTTTGCCGAAGCGGCCCGCAGGGGTGCGCAGCAGTAATTCCTGGCCGCGCGGGGTGTTGTCGAGCAGGTTGGCGTTCATGGGGGTGTGAAAGACTCCGGGGGCGATGGCGTTTACAGCGACGCCGCGTTTGGACCATTCCACTGCAAGTGAACGGGTCAGCGAGACTACGCCCGCTTTGCTGGCGGCGTAAGCGGCGACTTCACTCAGGGCTACGAAACTATTTAGCGAAGCGATGTTGATGATTCGCCCGTAGCCGCGCTCCAGCATGTGTGTGCCGAAGACCTGGCAGGCGCGCAGTGTGCCGGTTAGATTGGTGTCCAGAATGTCGACCCAGTCCTCTTCGGGCATCGACAGCGTCGGCGTGCGTTTGATTTTCCCGGCGCAGTTTACAAGGATGTCGACTTTCTGGAATCGATCGAGGGCAGCCGCGAGTAACTTTTCCAACGAAGCGCGCTCGCGTACGTCAGAGCACAGGCGCAAAGTTGCGCGTCCGCGACGTTCGATTTCCGCCGCGGTGTCTTCCACTTGTTCGGGACGCCGCGCGGAGGCGATGACGTTTGCGCCTGCATCGGCGAGGCCGATGCTGAGGACGCGCCCGATCCCGGAGGTTCCGCCGAGGACCACAGCGGTTTTATTTTCGAGACTGAAAATATTTTTGGTCATGGTGATGGCCGTTGCGATGTTGTCGACTGAGGTTGCGGCTTATTCGATGGCAATGATTGGCCGTCGCGCTCCAATTTATCGCGGGCGGCCCACAAGCCTAGCCCGGGATTGGCGATGAAGAAAACTTCTTCGCCGTCTACGCGGTTATAGCCTGGCGATAAGGTTTGCGGATTGTATTGTTGCAAGGTGTTTTTTAAATCGCCGTACTCGTACCCGACGCTTTCGATTTCTGCCTTGCTAAGCGCACCGGGACACCACCTGATAGAGAAGCGCCCTTCCGAAGAGCCATGAATCAAATGTGCCGGAGCACTTAGGTTGCTGGCCAGGGCCACATTGTTTTTTACGGCTTCGAGGGTCGCGGGTGTTCCGCGGTAGCCGTATTCGCGAATCAGTTTGTCGATGGCGGGATCTTCGCCGAACTGTTTAACGCCCGGAGCAAGAATGATCAATTCTGCGCCGTCGGCCAAGGCCATGCGGGTGCGATAAACCGCTTTGTTGCCCAGCCAAGTGCTCTGAAATTCGTGCGGGTCGAGGTAGACGATTGCTTTACGGATCGGTGGATCGAGAATTTCGAAGTTGACTTGCAGACTGAGCGCGGCCGCGCGCTGAAAACATTCGATGTCATCGCCGATAAAGAGGCCGCGTACCGCCAGCTGATTTTCTTTGGTGCGTCCGACCACGGTGAGCACGTATACGATGGGGAGCTCCCGCAGGAAGTGATCGGTGGCGTAGTCGAGAACACTGCGTACGGGATTTTCTGCGCGGCCCATGATGCGTTCCATGCCGTAAACGGCGCCGAGATAGTGGCTGCGGTTGATTCCGTCCGGGCCGCCGGTGCCAATCAAAATATTTTTGTTGTAGTTGGCCATGCCGGCCACTTCATGCGGGACGACTTGTCCGATAGAGAGAATCAGATCGAAGCCGCCGCGGGAGATCAGGCGGTTCACTTGCGCAGGCCAGAGGTAATTCAGCTTGCCTTCGGACTGTTCGTAGATAAATTCCGACGGAACTTCGCCGAGTGTTTCCACGTCGGTGCGCCAGTTGTGGACGCGAAACAGTTCCGGAGGGATTGCACCGAACATTCGCGTGATCTGCTGCGGCTGCATCGGGGTGTGCGTGCCGAGAGCGGGTAGAACGGTACGCAATTTGTCGCCGTAGTATTCCCAGGCGTAGCGCGTCAAATCTCCGGCGCGCGAATGGATGCGGCTCTCATCCGGCGGCACGGCCAGCACGTTTTTGCGCTCACCCAATTTGGCCAGGCTGGCGGACAGCAGTTCGCGCATTTGCTGCGGGGATAGGCTGGTCTCTTCGCCACCGACCGCACAATAAAGGCTCATGCGGCCAGCTCCACCTTTTTTAATCCTGGCGCGAGCAGGTACAAGACCAGCAGCGCCAGCAGGTACGCACTGGCGGCGATCGCAAAAAGACTGGCGTAGCTGTGCGTGAGCTGCAGCACGTGTCCGGCGAAGAATGCGAAGAGCGCGCTGCCGGCTGAACCGGCCATGCCGCCGATGCCCACGATGGAGCCTACTGCGCTACGCGGGAACATGTCTGAAGAAGTGGTGAACAGGTTGGCGGACCAGCCCTGATGCGCGCCGGCAGCCACGCTGATTAAGGCGATTGCGGTCCACACGGACTTCACGCTCATGGCTGTGAAAATGGGTACGACCAACGACGCGCAGAGTAGCATGGCGGTGAGCCGTGCGCTGCTGAACGACAAGCCCATGCGACGAAACGGCGCGGGCAGCCAGCCGCCTCCAATGCTTCCGACGGCCGACACGTTATAAATAATGATGAGCGGCAACCCGAGATGTGCCAGATCCAAATGAAACTTGGCGCTGAAGTACGACGGCAGCCAGAACAAATAGAAGTACCAGATCGGGTCGGTGAGAAATTTGGCGATGGTGAACGCCCAGGTCTGGCGGTAGCGCAGCAATCGGCGCCACGGTACGCGCGGTCCCGCGTCGTCCGCAGCGTCCTGATGGATGTGTTGCAATTCCCTGCTGCTAACCGTTGGATGACTCGCGGGCGGGCGATAATTGCGAAACCACCACAGCATCCACAACGCGCCCAAGACTCCGGTGGCTAGAAACGCGGCGTGCCAACCGTAGCGCAGGGTGACCCACGGCACGAAAAGCGGTGCCAGAATCGCACCGACGTTGGCGCCAGAGTTGAAAATTCCCGTGGCCAGGGAGCGTTCGCTGCGCGGAAACCATTCCGCCACCGTTTTGATCGCCGCTGGAAAATTGCCAGACTCGCCCAGCCCCAGGAAAAATCTCGCGACTCCGAATTGCAGCGCGGTGTTTGCCAACGCATGCCCGATGGCCGCCAACTTCCATACGCCCATCACCAGTAGGTAGCCGGTGCGGGTGCCGAGCTTATCGATCAGCCGGCCGGCGCCGAGCAGACCAATCGCGTAGGCGATCTGGAAGGCGTCGACGATGTAGCCGTAGCCGACTTCGGTGAGGCCGATGCTTTGCTCCAGTGTGGGTTTGAGGATGGCGATGACCTGCCGGTCCATGTAGTTGATGGAGGTGGCCACAAAGAGCATGGCGCATACCGTCCAGCGAACGCGTCCGAGCCCGTTGCCGGAATGCGCGCCAATTGACGCGCCGGGGTCTTCGGGGTGTTTCGTCGCTGTCTCGAAGGATGCGGTGTCCGACATGGAATATTTATTCTTAGAGACGATACCCTTTTTTCGTCGCATTACGCTCGTGAGATGTCTAGCAAAACGAGGTGACACTGAGACATAAACGCAAGATGATAGACCTGCTGCAGGCCCGGCGCAGCGCAGGAGGTCCACTCGTGACGTGCACACGACGCAAAATTATTGCCGGCCTGGGTCTGCTGGGGCTTGACGCGTTGACTTCGCCTTTCCTCAAGCAGGCATCTGGGTCTTCCCTGATGCGCACCTCATCCACGAATCCCGTTTCAGGTGGCTGCCCGTTCCGGTTGGCGGTGATCAACGATGAGATCACTCAGGACTTTGAGAAGGCCTGCCAGATTGTCGCCGGCGATTTCGGCCTGCAGTGGATCGAGTTGCGCTCCATGTGGAACAAGAACGTAACCGAGCTCAATGCCAAGGAATTGAGCGAGGCGCAGAAGATTCTCAAGGAACACAACCTGCGCGTAACCGACATTGCCAGCCCGCTGTTCAAAACCGATTGGCCCGGCGCTCCCCGCTCCTCGCAAAGCGAAGCGCGCGATCAGTTTCACGCCAACTTTGACGCCGGCGCGCAAGACAAGCTGCTGGAGACTTGCATCTCGCTGGCCCACACCTTCAACACCGACCGGATTCGCTGCTTCGATTTCTGGCGCCTGGACGATCCGAAACCGTATCGCGCAGCCATCAACGCGAAACTGCAGCAAGCCGCGGAACGCTGCGCGAAGGATAATCTGATCTTGCTGCTCGAAAATGAAATGTCCTGCAACACCGCGACAGGTGAAGAGTCGGCGGCGGTGTTGGCCGCCATCCCCAACAAGAATTTCATGCTCAATTGGGATCCTGGAAACGCCGCGGCTCTTGCGGGCACTCCTTACTCCGACGGTTACCAGAAATTACCCAAAGATCGCATCGGCCATTGCCACTGCAAAGATGTCGTGCAGAAGCCCGATCACAAATACGAATGGGCGGCCGTCGGGGCGGGTATGGTGGATTGGGTTGGGCAACTGCAGGCGTTGCAGCGCGACGGTTTTCACTATGGACTAAGCCTTGAAACGCACTGGCGTGGCGCGGGTACACCGGAAGCCTCCACGCGCGTGAGCATGGCGGGCCTCAAGGCTTCTCTCTCGAAAGCTGGAAGTACCTGTTGATCTCGTAGTGCCGTAAGACAGTCGACCGGAAGGAAAAATATGGTGACGCGACGTGAGTTTATCGATGCGCTGGCGGTAAGCGCGGCGAATCTGGCGGTTGCATCGACCGCGAAGAGCTACAGCCAAATCCTCGGTTCGAATGACCGCATCAACTTTGCGGTCATCGGACTGAATAGCCGCGGATACGCGCACCTCTCTTCGCTGAAGGCCAACAAGAAAGCCGCGCGTATCTCACACGTCTGCGACGTGGATGACAATATCCTGAAAAAGTTTGCCGACGCGACGCAGAAGGAAATGAGCGAAGCTGCTACGGCCGACAAAGATTTCCGTAAAATTCTCGAATCCAAAGATGTAGACGCTATCACCATTGCCACCACTGACCACTGGCATGCACCCATGGCCATCGCGGGTTTGCAGGCCGGAAAACACGTCTACCTGGAGAAGCCCTGCAGCCACAATCCCGCGGAAGGTGAGCTGCTTTTACAAGCGCAGAAAAAATACGGCAAGCTGGTGCAGATGGGCACGCAGCAGCGTTCTTCCCCCCACACCATCGAAATCGTAAACAAAATTCATAGCGGTGAGATCGGGAAGGCGTGTTTCGCGAAAGCCTGGTACGTCAACACGCGCAAGTCCATCGGCACTGGCAAGGAAATTCCGGTTCCCTCAACACTGGATTGGGACTTGTGGCAAGGCCCGGCGCCGCGCCGCCCCTATAAGGATAACGTTCACCCGTACAACTGGCACTGGTTCAAGACGTGGGGCACCGGCGAGGCGCTGAACAATGGCACGCACGAAGTGGATGTTTGCCGGTGGGCGCTGGGGGTCGACTACCCAAAGCGCGTCACTTCTTCAGGCGGCCGCTATCATTTCAAAGATGATTGGGAGTTTTACGACACGCTGGTGACCAGCTTTGAATACGAAGACAAATTAATTTCCTGGGAAGGCAAGAGCTGCGAGGGCATGAAAGTTTATGGCCGCGATCGTGGAGCGGCGATTATGGGAACGGAAGGCAGCGTGATTGTCGATCGCGACGGGTACGAAATTTATGACCTCAAAGGCGCCAAGAAGAGTGAATTCAAAGTGGCAGCCACGCCGACTTCTTCGGCGGACCTGGTCGGTCGCGATTCGATGACGGACGCTCATTTCGCGAATTTCATCGCTGGGATTCGTACCGGGGAAAAGTTGAATGCTCCCGTTTCCGACGGCAACATCAGCGTGACCATGCTTCAGCTTTCGAATATTGCCTGGGAGTTTAACCGCGAATTGCATCTCGATACGATCAACGGCAAAATCCAGAACGATTCGGAAGCGATGAAACTGTGGAGTCGCGAATACGAAAAGGGCTGGGCACCACACCTTTAAGAGGATGCGAGTTATCCATGAAGACTAATTTTTCCCGCCGCGATTTCGTATACGGCAGCGCACTGGTTGGCACCGCGCTGGTTTCTACCCACGGGGCGGCAACCTTGGCACAGCCGAGGCCGGCTGCCGGCAGTACTCCTGCAATTCAGTTAGGCTTGGCCAGCTACACATTTCGCAGTTTCAGCCGCGCTCAGATGATCGCCTTCATGAAACAACTGAACGTGGCGGCGCTCAACGGTAAGGACGTTAAAGATCACTGCCCCATCGATCCGCATGCCGAAAGTGCCGCGTTGGTCGACTACGCCGCCGCGGGCATTAAGCTGCATGCCGGAGGAGTCGTGTCCTTCGCAAAGCCCGACGATGCGGACATTCGCAGTAAGTTCGAATACGCCAAGCGCGCCGGCATCCCGGTCATTGTCGCGGGTGACCCCACCAGTGAAACCCTTCCGCTGGTGGAAAAATTCGTGAAGGAATACAACATTCGCATCGCCATTCACAACCACGGCCCCGAAGACAAATTGTGGCCCTCGCCCCTTGAGGTCCTCGACGCAGTGAAGAATATGGATCCCCGCATGGGCTGCTGCATCGACGTCGGCCATACCGCGCGCGCCGGAACGGACCCCGTTCTCGCGATTCAAAAAGTTGGTCAACGCCTCTTCAACATCCACATGAAGGACCTCACCGACTTTAAGAATCGAGACAGTCAAGTGGCGGTGGGAGACGGCATCATGCCGGTGGGCAAAATCTTCGAAGCTTTAATCGCCAACCACTACCAGGGCTTCGTCGATCTGGAATATGAGGTTCATTCGGACGATCCGATGCCCGGCGTCAGCAATTCTTTCGCGTACATGCGCGGAATGCTGGCGGGCATGCAGGCTTGATGCTTACGCGTGGCTAAGTAGACGACTGTTGGGCGTTTCAACGGCCACCACCGCATCGCCATTCCGCTAGCCGAGCCTCCGATCAAAGCAACCAACGCCTCTCCGACTTTCCGTTGCGCATCGTCCTGCCAGCTTTTTCTTCTGTAATGCCAATTTCACCCTTCAAGCCTGGAATAAGAAAGGCACAACCTCGGTCTATATGGGCAGAGGCGATTGAAAATCGCGCGGTCAACAAGAAGCGAATCATTCAAATAACGGAACTGTTGTTCACCGTTCAAAGGAGAAATTTCAATGTCACAGAATACAAACAGTAAGCGTTCGGCATCTTTTCGCCGGTTGACAGTGGCGTTGATGGCCGCTGGAATCGCAGCCGCGCCGCCCGTGGTTCACGCCAAACCCAAGCCCGCGGCAATGATCGGCAAAGACTCCAACTCAGTGTTTCTCGTACGTCCAACCTCGCTTCCTGAATTGGCCAGGCAAGACGGCGAAGCCATGCTGCTTCACGAGACCGGTGACGGGAGAATACTTCTTTACCTGGAAAGGAGCGGTGGTACTCGCTTGGCGGTCTTTGATGTAACCGACCCGAGCCATGTCAAAGCAGAAGCTTCAGCAACGCTTGGCGCATCAGGTTCGTATGATTTTATTTCTCCGCTTGGAACGCGCAAAGAAATTGTGCGATTCCGGGAGGGTCAGGAGGTCGCCGTATTAGATTTGTCCAAGCTGAAAGTTCCGGCCATCAAGACAATTCAAGGGCTGGAATTACAGGCTTTGGAGAATCACCTCGACGAAGATACAGCCATTCTCTCGGATCAGCCCAATCAGCCAGATGTTCCGCCGGCTCGAGACTTTCCAGCCGCAGAAACGCTAGATCCTCAGGAACCCTACCCGGTCTTAGGAGTGAAGGGAGTTCACGCGCAGCTGACGAACGACACCACCGGCACAACCTTCCTGCTTACTCCGGAAGGCTTGTACCTCATCCGGCGGCCGGCCGTGGAACTGGAAAACGAGATACACCAATTCCAGTTGAGCCACTCAGGATGAGAATCGATTCGTTAAGTTAGACCAACGTTTGGTCGCCGCGACGCTGCAAGCGACGGTGCCGAGAGAGAAGGTCACGACCGCCGCGAACCGGCGCCGCGCGAGGTGCGTCCCTTAGAAAATGTCTCAGCGCATCGCGGCGGTCGTATAGTCGAAGGCTCGACCAGCCAGAATTAGTCTATCTAAAAGTAGTGGTGCGGCAACATTCGCCGCCAAACTTATTTTCGGTCTACATCGAGAATGGCTTTAGCGAAGGACTCTGGCGCTTCTTGTGGCAGGTTATGGCCAACGCCTCCGCTAATAAGACGGTGCTCATATTTTCCCGAGAATTTCTTGGCGTAGGCGGCTGGTTCCAGGTGCGGGGCCCCGTTGGCATCGCCTTCCATAGTGATTGTGGGAACGTCGATACTCGGCCCTTTTGCGAGTTTCTCTTCGTAAGGTGAATATTTCGGCTCGCCGTCGGCGAGGCCGAGCCGCCAGCGATAGTTATGAATGACGATCGCGACGTGGTCCGGATTGTCGAATGACGCGGCGGTGCGTCCGAATGTTTCGTCATCAAACGACCAGCGCGGTGACGCCAGTTGCCAGATGAGTTTTGCAAAATCACGGCGGTACTTTTCGTAGCCCGCTTGGCCGCGCTCCGTCGCAAAATAAAACTGATACCACCACTGCAATTCGGCTGCTGGCACTAGCGGGATTTTGCCGCTCTGTTGATTGCCAATCAAGTACCCGCTGACGGAAACCAGCGCCTTGCAACGTTCCGGCCACAACGCCGCGACAATCCCCGCCGTGCGCGCGCCCCAGTCAAATCCTCCGATTACCGCTCTATCGATCTTGAGGGCCTCCATCAACGCGATGACATCGAGTGCCAGCGCTGACTGTTGCCCGTTGCGGATCGCGCTGTCAGAGATAAATCGCGTGGTGCCGTAACCACGCAGATACGGCACGATCACCCTGTAGCCAGCCGACACAAGAAACGGCGTCACATCGACAAAGCTGTAAATGTCATACGGCCAGCCGTGCAGAAGAATGACTACCGGCCCGTTGGCCGGACCTTCATCGGCGTAACCGATACGCAGTACTCCAGCTTCGATTTCCTTCAGCGATGTGAAGGCCTTCGTTCCGGCTGAATTTCCGCGCGCAGGAAGTTCATGGCCCGGAGCAGGCCGAGCACTGGCAGTAGGTTCTGTGACGAATTCCGCGGCGGCGATAGTCATCACGGAATTACGCAGAAACGTTCTGCGATCAAGATTGCTGGTGTTCCACATTTCTTCACCCCCGAATCGCTCCGAACAATTTCGTCCACATGATTAATCCATCCGACGGCGCAGAAAAACAATTGGACCAAGGTATAACGCCAGCGGCCCGCGACTTCCTCCCGTTGCGGCTTCCCTTCCACCCTCGATCTGCAATCGTCCAACCCCGATACCAAAAGTATTTCCAATACCTTCGTCTGATTGTTTCTGTGCGGCCTTTTTGTTCTTATGGCCAAGAAGCGGTCAAACGGAGAAGGCCACGAAGCATCCAAATACAAAATCCCGATGAGAGTTTCTAGAGGCGAGTTCGATGCTGGGCCGGGCCATCGCGTTAGAACAAAATGATCGCCGAGGAAATTTTTGGCCATGAATCCGAGTCCAACGCAGTGGAGGATAATATGAGCTACACGAGCGCACGCTCTCACTTGCCTCTCAGCCGCCATATTTTGCGTATGGCGTTGTTGGTTACCAGTTTGCTCGCGCCGTTTCCACTGCTCGGACAAAACGAAAGAAAGGAACCTCCCGTGGAAAACCCGACGCCTATCGCACCATTCAAGTCGACGGACTCTCGATCTTCTATCGCGAAGCCGGCCCGAAAGACGCGCCGACGATTCTGCTGTTGCATGGCCTGCCGTCGTCGTCAAGGATGTTCGAGCCATTTTCGAACGCCTAGTCGGACCGCTATCATCTCGTCGCGCCGGATTATCCAGGCTTCGGTCACAGCGATTGGCCCGACCCGAAAAAATTCGCGTACACCTTTGACCACATCGCCGAAGTCATGAATCACTTCGTCGAGGCGACTGGGCTCACGCACTACAATCTTTATATGCAGGACTACGGCGGCCCAGTGGGCTTCCGTATGATTCTGGCGCATCCGGAACGTGTCGAGCGCCTGATCGTGCAGGACGCCGTCGCCCATAACAAGGGTTTGGCGAGCCAATTGGAAAACCCGGCGTGCGTTCTGGGCCGACCGGCCGCAACGAAAACGCGCTGCGAGACAAATTTGCTCTCGCTGGAGACCACTCACTCCCGGCAGCGTCGGCAACGATCCAAACGCGAGCGTCACAATCCCGATCTTTAGATCGACGAATATTATTTTCTAAACCAGCCGGGACAAGGCGACATTCAGGTCGAACTCTTCTACGACTACCGGACCAACGTGGACAACTATCCCAAGTGGCAAGCGTGGATGCAGAAAAATCAGCCGCAACTTCTGGTCATTTGGGGCAAGTACGAGTCGTCCTTCGATCCTTCGGAGCCGGAAGCGTATCAACCGCGATGTGCCGAACGCCGAAGTGCACATCGTCGACGGTGGGCACTTCGCACTCGATACCGCTGCGGATGAGATTGCGCAATTAATGCGGAACTTCTTGAAATGAATTACAGGACGTCGTTCGGCGATGTTTCGCTTGTGGAGTGCGACGCCAAATCAGCAATTGACCCCGGCGTCCGAAGCGCCGTTTACCGGGGAAATCGCTAGAGTGAATTGAAAAGTCGCTCCGCAAGGATGGTTGTCCGTAGCCCACAGCTTGCCACCGTGAGCCTCGATAATCGTTCGGCTGATCCGCAGCCCCATCCCAGTACCGTGCTCCTTAGTCGTAAAGAAAGCGTTGAAGATCTGTCCAGCTTGATTAGCAGAAAGTCCCACGCCGGTGTCCTCAATCGAGACCAGCAATTGTTCGTTGCTATCCGTTTCGGTTCCCAATGTGAGTTGGCGCGGGCCATTCACCGCCTTCATTGCGTCGAACAAAGCGTGGCAGAAATCGTGCGGGGCGCGCGGCCCGTCAAACTGTGGGAAGTGGTGAAGTCGCGGGTGCCAGTTTGCTGGCCATTCTCACCAGTCGGCAAGAGAATTCGAGTAGCTCCAAGGTAGCGACCCGCGCACTCTTTCCGCCGGCACGCTGGTCACTCCTACTTTGTCGCGGAACGGCTTATCCACGGCGTCAACCTCATACATTTCGGCCACCCGAGTTGAAACGCCGCCGTGCCGACTCCAAAATTTGTCTTCCGCGTCATTGCGGTGTACGAAACCACGCTTGGCGGCGAAATCCAACCAACCAATGCGCGGCTCGTTCCAGCTTCGAACAACGTTGGATTGTTGACGCGGATCGTGCATCCGGCTCGATGATATGGCCGCGCCTCTGCTGCTTGCAGGCGAGCCCTCGGCGGTCAACTGCTCGCTTTCCGAGGTGATCGCGCCGGACCAGAGAAAACCCCAAAAATCTTTCTCCCTTTCGCGCGTTCCCAGGCTGAATCCGCAAAGCATCTTCTCCAGCTCGTCAGGTCTGGGCGGCGTCTTGTAGCCGTATTTGGCGAGCAAATCCGTCGATAAAACAAGACCTCCACATTTGGGTTGTAAGGCATCGCTACAAGTTTCCTGCACCTGTAACTTTCGAGGAGGTCGCGATCCTGCGCGGCAATTTCTTCTGCGGAAAATTCAGGTTGCAGGTCGATAGGTATTGGCCATCGCTTCGGCCAGATGGTATCCACACCATAAATGTCTGGAGACGGAGCGCATTGCGCAGCAAATCCATGGCGAGAGCAAGTTTTGAAGCGTTGTCTCTGGCGTGGGAAGATCATTGACGCGAATCCAGTTTCCGCGTGAATTCTGCAGTAGACATCCGGGATCATCCGGTGGTCGCAGGAAAACTGCTTCGCATCGAGATTGTGATGGTCACAGGCGGGGCAGATTTGCGCAGCCGAAAAAAACGAACACAAACGAGAGCGTTCTACAATGCCAACTCCGGAAGCGACCAACTCCGGAAGCGATGAGATGCAAACCAACGCCGCTGGGGCAGCGCTTGGCTCACTCATTGTATTGGCTCGGATGGACTCAGGAAGCAGTTGGCTCCGTGGTAGCGTCAGGAAACGATTCAGTGCGCTTCGCGCACAACGGGCGATTTCTTATGTTGAACGAAACAAAGCGTAGCAGAAATCGTGCGGGGCGCGCGGCGTCAAACTGTGGGAAGTGGCGAAGTCGCGGGTGCAGTTTGCTGGCCATTTACCAGGTCGGAAGAGATTCGCTTCATTTTCTGCATGACTGCCGCGGTGGGCTTTGACCGTGATTTCGCTGATGCCGAGTCGCCCAGTTGTTCAGCAGCCTGCGACCACCAACGACATCACCTGCCGTTCTCGCGAAGTGAGCGCTGAATAAGAGTCCGAAGTTCTGCATCTCCGCGTTTTGCGCGAGTGCCGCGCGCTGCGTTGCAAGGCGTTCCGGATAGCGCTCACCAGAGCGTCATCGTTGACCGGCTTAGTCAGGAATTCCAGCGCGCCGGCTTTCATCGCTGCACCGACTGCGGCACATCGCGTGCAGTGATGAAGATGATCGGCAGGCCACGGTGTTCGCCGCAAGTTGTTGCTGCAATTCAAGACCGTTCAGTCCGGAAGCGAAGATCAACACCAGACAACTCGGGACATTTTTTCCGGATGGGAAAGGAACTCTTGTGCGGACGCGAAAGTCTCGGGCTTCAGTTCTCGTCGCGGACCAACAGTTCCAGCGATTCGCGGACGGACACGTCATCGTCAACAATGAACACGATGGGGATAGCACTCGACATCGGCAAGACCCTTACTTCATAGCTTGGTGTGCGCGCCGCGTTCATTGTATCTCCATTAGATTCCGTCGTCAGCGCGCCGGCCAGCCTTCAGCGCCGTCGTTATGGCCGCCAGCAGCGCCGCCTCACTGAACGGCTTCAGCAGAAACCCTGCAGCGTCCTGTTCGAGAGCCGCGCGCGAATCGTCTCATCTTTTTGACCAGTCATGAATATGACCGGCGGGTTTTCACCGCGACGCTTCAGTTCCTGGTGCAGTTCCAGCCACTCATCCTGGCATAGCAATGTCGAGAATCAAACAATTAGTTTCACCGGCAGCACCAGAGAGCAAAAATTCTTCCGCCGACGAAAAAACTCGAACGGCAAAGCCACTCCAATCAGATCAGGCAGCGACTCACGTATAGACTCATCGTCATCTACGACAGACAGCAGCGGACGCACGCCTCCGCTCCATCTTCGAGGGGTTTCATCGCCAAATACTGCGGCATTCACTGCGGGGCGTCATTGTACTTTGGTATTGGCCTGCCTCTTCGTAAGCGACAGAACATTCGCATTTTCTTTGGTCGACGGAAACGTCGGGGACGCAGGCGTGCTGAGAGGGGACTATATTCCGATTAGCTGGCGCTGCTCATCGGGGAAGATCCGTTGCATATGCGCCGCCAAGTTTCGCTACCTACCAGATCCGCCAGAGGGCGAGACGGGCCAGCGATCGCGAAGAAATTTTTCCCGATGCTGTTTATCGCGGAAGGCTTCCGTTCCTCCAGCGCGCGTAGCTGACAGTGCGCCGGCGACGTTGGCGAACTTCAGGCAATCTTCGAGCTTGGCTCCCCGGACGAATTGGTGAATGAACCCGGCCCCGAAACTGTCTCCGGCCCCAATGGAATCCACCAGGTCAATCACCGGCGGGAATCCTGAGAAATATTCGCTGCCGCGTCGAACGATCGCTCCCTGCGAACCGCGCTTTACGACCACCACCGACACTTTTTTGGCCAGAATTTCCGCCGCTCGCGATGGATCGCTGACTTTTGCCAGTTTGCAAGCCTCATTCTCGTTGGGTAAAAGTACGTCAACGTACTTGAGAACCAGTTGAATATCGTCAGACCAGCGGTTCTCCGGGTCATCGTTGGTGTCGAGCGAAGTGCTGAGGCCAGCCTCTTTGGCTTTGCGAAACAATTCCACGAATTCGGGCCGCAACGCTTTGTGAAGGAAATAAGAAGAGACGTGTAAATGCTTGGCGTCGAAGACGTAGTTCAGATCAAGATCTTTCAGAGACATTTGGTACATCGTCCCTGGGTACGTGATGATGTAACGTTCTTTCCGCTGCGGCAGCACCACCGTTAGTCCAGTTATCTTCCCCTGAAATTTCCGCACCTTACTCATATCGACGCCGCTCTCGCCAAGCCGCTGCAGACATATTTCTGCAAACGGATCGCTGCCGACCGACGAACTGAAGCCGACCTTATTTCCCAGCAGCGCGAGATTGTGGGCGAAAATCGCCGATGAACTTCCCAGAGTTACGCTGAGATCTCTAGCGATGTGTTCGCGCTCGAGCTGCAGCTCGGCAGGAAGCCCGTAGAAAATCAGGTCAAGGTTTAATTCTCCAACGACGCTTACGTCGAACTTCGGCATTTCATTTCTCCCCACTCTTACAATGCTTCTGCTTGTCCCCTAAGATACGCCATTGGGTAATGTTTCGATGGGCCCCTGAACGGGAATCTATCTTGCGTGAATAGGGCCTCCTTAAAACTACCAAACGTGTAAAATAGCCGCGGTCCCTGGTTCTTAGGATGTCGGCATAAGTTCGCGATGGCGAAAATCAAATGCGCCGCACGAAATCCCACAGTGTGAGTTCTCACCGCCGTTTCTGACCCGTAGCGGAGCACGTATGGCAAGCAGATCGCATTCTGGAATATCCGGCTCGAAAGCCAAAATTTTTCTGGTGGACGATCACCCTATCGTGCGCCAGGGTCTGACTGTGCTGATCAATCGCGAACCCGATATGGAAGTGTGTGGGGAAGCCGACAACGCTCCAGCGGCAATGCAGGGATTGGCGGCCGCTCAGCCGGATGCAGCCTTGATCGACATCTCGCTGGAGGGGCCGGACGGCCTCGAACTCCTCAAAACCATTCGTATCAAGGAGCCGATTCTTCCGGTTTTGATCCTCTCCATGCACGACGAGTCGACCTACGCGGAACGCTCCCTGCGCGCCGGAGCCAACGGCTACATCATGAAACAGGAAGCCACGGAGCGAGTGCTGGTGGCGATTCGCAGAATCCTGGAGGGCAAGGTTTACCTCAGCGAGCGGCTCACCAATAAGATGTTGGAGCAGTTTGTTTGCGGGTCAACTTCTTCCAAGAGTTCTTCCAAGAGCGATCCGCTTGGTACCCTCAGCGACCGCGAGCTGGAAGTTTACCGGCTGATCGGCGCGGGTCACGGCACTCGCCAGATCGCCGAAGCTCTGCACGTCAGCGTCAAAACCGTCGAGTCCTACCAAGCCCATCTGAAGGAAAAGCTTTCGCTGCGCAATGCGCGAGAGTTGGTTCAGCACGCTATCGAATCGACCATCACGGATAGAACTATCTGGGCTCCGCCAGCTCCCTATTCCAATTTTTCAGATTAGACTCATCTAACTTCTTCATTCCTCTCACTTTTTCAACCACAGGGAATCCCCTATAGCTCCCATAGGACCAATGCTTATGGGACAAACATCTCGTTCCTACTTGTGACGCACTTCAGCAGAGGCATATACCTGCTTCTGGAATCTATGAGCTGCATCTTCATGGCTCGGCGATTCTTGCGGAAGCACAGGAGAATGCGCCATGCCCGAAGTCGTCCCGTACGGTCGCGTCACTCAGAAGAAGCCTCCAGTTTCCGACGTGCACATCGTCTGGATGACCGCCGGACTCGGCTGCGACGGCGACTCCGTTTCCATTACTGCGGCCACACAACCGAGCATTGAGGACGTTCTACTCGGCGCAATTCCCGGACTCCCCAAAGTTCACCTGCACAATCCTGTCCTGGCCTACGAATGCGGCGACGACTTTATGAAGTTCTGGTACGACGCGGAGGCTGGTCGCCTCAACCCGTTCGTACTGGTGGTCGAAGGTTCCATCCCCAATGAGAGTATTAAGGCCGAAGGCTATTGGGCGGCGATGGGTACCGATTCAAAGACTGGTCAACCCATCACCACGAACGAATGGATCGATCGACTCGCGCCCAAAGCGCTGGCGGTCGTCGCCTGCGGCACCTGCGCCACCTACGGCGGTATCCACGCGATGGCCGGTAACCCTACCGGAGCCATGGGCTTGGCCGACTATCTTGGCTGGGATTGGAAGTCCGTCGCTGGGCTGCCAATTATCAATGTCCCGGGATGCCCGGTGCAGCCAGACAACTTCATGGAGACCCTGCTCTACCTTCTTTACCAAGTCTCCGGCTTGGCCCCGATGATTCCGCTGGACGAGCAGCTTCGGCCAACATGGCTTTTCGGCAATACCGTGCACGACGGCTGCGACCGCGCCGGCTACTATGAGCAGGGCGACTTCGCCAAGGAATATGGCTCGCCCAAGTGCATCGTGAAGCTGGGCTGCTGGGGACCGGTGGTCAACTGCAACGTTCCCAAGCGCGGCTGGATGAACGGCATCGGCGGCTGCCCCAACGTCGGCGGCATCTGCATCGGCTGCACCATGCCGGGCTTCCCGGACAAATTTATGCCCTTCATGGACGAACCTCCCGGAGCCCGCGTGTCCTCTGCGGCGATCAGCGTATACGGCTCGGCGATTCGCGCGCTACGCAAGTTCACGAACGACACCGTCAACAAGGAACCAAAGTGGCGGCATCCGCGTCCAGAGCTGACCACCGGCTATAGCCCCAGAACCTACTAAGCATCGCCTCTCAACAATTTTGGTTCCTAAACGGACCACCAGAATCGACCAAAGGAGCTGTGAGAAACCATGAGCACCATTACTACTCCGATCCAGGACAAATCCAGCAAGTCTGGCAAATTGGTGGACATGAACTGGGATCCGATCACCAGAATCGTCGGCAGCCTGGGCATCTTCACCAAGATCGACTTCGAGAATCGCAAGGTGGCGCAATGCCACAGCACCTCGTCAATCTTTCGCGGCTACAGCATTTTCATGAAGGGCAAGGATCCGCGCGACGCGCACTTCATCACCAGCCGGATCTGCGGGATCTGCGGCGACAACCACGCGACCTGCGCGACTTATGCGCAAAATATGGCCTTTGGTGTGCGGCCGCCGGCTATTGCTGAGTGGATCGTAAACCTCGGCGAAGCGGCCGAGTACATGTTCGACCACAATATTTTTCAGGACAACTTGGTCGGCGTGGACTTCTGCGAGCAGATGGTCGCGCAGTCCACGGTCACCAGCAGATCGGTGCCGCGGGCGGCGAGCTTGTCCACCGTGGCGGCGGCGGGGCCGTACCCGTCGTCGATCCGGCTCGGCAGGTACCAGTCCACGTCGGCGCCGAGCGTGCGCAGCACGCGGATCAGCACCGCGGACGCGGTGATGCCGTCCACGTCGTAGTCGCCGTGGACGGTGATCCGGGTGCGGCGTCGGACATGGCCGAGGATGACCCCCGCCGCCTCGCGCAGCCCGCCGAACGCGTCGAGCGGGTGCTCGTCGCCGGCGGCCAGGAACGCGCGCGCATCGCCGGGGTCGCCCAGGCCGCGGCGCACCAGCACCTGGGCGAGCACACCGGAGACGTCCAGCTCCTCGGAGAGCCTTTGCGCGGCGGCGAACTCGTAGGGCTCCAGCGACAGGCGGGCGTCAGGGTGCATTCGACGGCCGAGCGTACGGTCAGCGCCCGACGGAACCGCCGCGTGAGCCTGGATCCAAGCCGCGAGGGCGGGCCTGCGGGTATCCGGACACGCATGAGGCGGGCGGCTGCAGGGCGCTGTCCCTCGCGGTGGCTCTCGCGGCCGGACGTCCTCCTTCAGGGGTTCACGAACCCCGTGGGCAGCTCACCTAGCCGGGAGGCGGAGAAGAGGCGCCCGGCGGCGAGGGGAGCCAGCCCGCCTAAGCCTGGGTCCGCCGACCATCGTGGATGACTCGGCGTCGTGGGCCGAGTCAGAGTCGATCGGCCGCGATCTCATGTAGTGACCTACCTGGTTCTCGGCCGATCGCTCTGGCGAACGGCCACGGTGGCGAGGCGCCGCGAGAATCGGTGGATTCAGGCTTACGCGAACGGGGGGCGCGGCGCGGGCGGGTAGGTGACGCCGCGCTCCGCGAGGGCCGCGGCCACGCGGCGCTTGACGCCCGCGACCGTCGAGCCCTCGGACTCGACCTCCGCCTTCGCCTCGGCGATCTCGCCCTGGGCGCGCTCGGCGGCCTTGTCGTCACCGGACGCGAGCGCCTCGCGCAGGGTCACGAACAGCTCCGGGCGGGCGCCCGCAAGACCGGTGATGGCCCCGGCGGCACCCTGGCGGAAGGCGCGGAGCACGAGCGGCTCGGAGCCGATGTAGAGCTCGAAGTCCACGCCGTCGAGCGCGTCGAGGTAGGCCTGATGGCGCTCGAAGTCCCCGGTGGAGTCCTTCATGCCCGCGAAGCCCGCCCGGGCGAGCTCGCCGGCCAGCTCCGGCGTGAGGTCGTTGACCGTGCGGCGCGGGATGTTGTAGAGGAACGCCGGCGTGTCGCCGGCCGCCTCCTTCAGCCCCTCGAAGTGCGTGCGGGCCTCGGCGTCCTTGGCCGGGTAGAACCACGGCACGTAGGCGGCGACGGCGTCCGCGCCCAGCTCGATCGCGCGGCGCGCGAGGCGGGCGGTGGCGGGAGTGCTCGGGCGGCCCACCTGGGCGAACACCCGCAGGTCGTGGCCGACCGCGCGCTCGACCAGCGCGGCGATCTCGTCCTCCTCGAGCAGCACGCCCTCGCCGGTCGTGCCGGCCACGAACACGCCGTCGAGGCCCGCCTCGGCGAGCCAGGCGACGTGGGCCTCGAACGCGTCGAGCGCGACCAGGCCGTCCTCTCCGAAGGGTGTCGTGATCGCGGCGTGGAAGCGAGGGCCGGCCATCAGCCCAGCTCTGCCTCCGGATCCTCGCTGCGCATGCCGATGTACCAGATCGCGGCGATGCCCAGGATCGTCCCCGGCACGGCCTCGAACGCCGTCAGCAGGTTGGTGTCGTCGGCGCCGGGCACGACGAAGCCGGCGAGCAGGAGCCCTGAGATGACCGCCCCCACCACCGCGCCGAGGAACGCGCCGACGATGCCCGCCCAGAAGCGGTCAGGCAGGAACACGGTGAAGTGCCAGAGCGCGATGCCGACCATGACCCACACGAGGAAGCCCATCAGCGGGGCCTCCCGTGTTTGCGGTTGCGCGGCTTGCGCGGCTTCGGATCCTCGGAGGGCGGCTCGCCGGACGTACCCTCGGCGCCGCCGGCGGGCGGCGTGGTGCCGCCGTCGCTGCGCCCGCGGGCGCGGCGTCCGCCTGCCGGGCGGGACGCGGCGCGGGCGGCGGCCGCGGGCTGGCGCGCCCCCGCCTCCTCGATGCCGAGGTTGGAGACCATGTCGTCGAACTCGGCCCGCGAGACGCCCTGCGACGGGTCCTGCGCCGTGGAGACGTTCCGGCGGCTGCGCTCCGACGGCGCGACGTCGACCGGGCCGCCCTGGGCCTGCGTCGCGTACGCGGGAACGTGGCCGAGCGTCTCGAGGATCCTGCGCTCACGGCGGCGATACACGGGTTCGCGCTCCTTCCAGTGCGTGAGCACCGGTGCGGCGATGAAGATCGACGAGTAGGTGCCCGACGCGGTGCCGACGATCAGCGCGAACGCGAAGTCCTGCAGCGTCTCGCCGCCGAAGAAGTACAGGGCGAGCACCGGCAGCAGCGTGCAGAAGCTGGTGGCCAGCGAGCGCACCACGACCTCGGACATCGACCGGTTGACGATCTGCGAGAACGCGGCGTTCGGCATGCGCGGGATGTTCTCGCGCACACGGTCGAAGACGATGATCGTGTCGTAGAGCGAGAAGCCGAGGATGGTCAGCAGCGCCGCGACCGTCGACGTCGTCACCTCCCGGCCGGTGAGGGCGTACACGCCGCCGGTGATCAGGATGTCGTGCATCAGCGCGATCAGCACCGGCACCGCGACCTTCCACTCGAAGCGCAGCGTGATGTAGATCGAGATCACGGACAGCGACGCGATGATCGCGATCAGCGCCGAGCGGGCCACGGTCTGGCCGAACGTCGGTCCGATCGACTCGGTGGTCGGCTCGCCGGCCAACCCGTACTCCTCCTCGAGCGCTTCTTGCGCGGACGCGATCGCCTCCGGACCCGAGCGCGAGGAGATCTGCACGACGTTGTCGCCGAGCTCCTCGTTGTCGAGGGTCTGTACCTCCGCGTCGTCCAGGCCGGCCTCCTCCATCGTGGCGCGGATGGTGTCGACGGGAGCGCTCTGCTCGAGCGGCACCGTGATCCGCGTCCCGCCCTCGAAGTCGATGCCGAAGTTGAGGCCGTTGCCCGCGATCGCGAACGCGCCGATGAGCATGATCACGCCCGAGGCCGAGAAGAACCACTTCGAGGCGCCCATGTAGTTGCGGCGCAGGTTGAAGCGGCGTTCCGAGGCACCGAGCGCGGCCCGGCTGCGGATCAGGCGCGTCCCGCGCAGCGAGAAGAGGATCGCCTGCGTCGCCAGCACCGCGGTGAACAGCGACACGATGACGCCGAGGCCGAGCATGAAGGCGAAGCCCTTCACGCCAGCGGTGGCGAGGATGAAGAGGATGAAGGCGACCAGCAGCGTGACGACGTTGGCGTCGATGATCGCCGTCAGGCCCTTGCGGTAGCCGGTGACGATCGCCGCCGACACGCCCCGCCCGGCGCGCACCTCCTCCTTGACGCGCTCGAACACCACGATGTTCGCGTCGGCCGCGACGCCCAGCGTGAGGATCAACCCCGCGATGCCCGGCAAGGTCAGCGTGATGGGGATCAGCTCGACGAGCGCGTAGAAGTACAGCGCGTAGATGCCGAGCGCGGCCGTGGCGATCAGGCCCAGCACGCGGTAGACGACGATTAGGAACAGCGCCACGATCACCAGACCGGCGATGCCGGCCGCGAGGCCCTGGTCGAGCGCCTGCGCGCCGAGCGTGGCCGACACCTGCGAGCGGGAGATCAGCTCCAGCTTCACCGGCAGCGCGCCGATCTGGAGGATCTTGGCCAGGTCCTGCGCGGACGTGATCGTGAAGCCGCCGGAGATCTGCGCGCCGGTCGACCCGTCGATCCCGTCCGGGTTCTCGTTGAAGTTGATGAAGGGCGCGGAGACGAGCTCGTCGTCGAGCACGATCGCGAAGTGCTGCGAGGAGGCCTCCGGATCGGCGCCCGGCAGCGAGTTGTCCACCCCGCGCTGGGCGATCTTGGCGGTGATGTCCTGGAACGCCTTGCGGCCCTTGTCCGTGAAGTCGAACGTGACGATCGGGCCGCCGCCGCCGCGCTGGTCGAAGTTCTGCTCGGGGTTTTTGATGTCGGTGCCCGACAGCGCCGGGTCGTCCTTGATCACCCACCAGCGATCGGGATCCGGCGGCTCCTTGCCGTCCTCCCCCGGGGCCGCCTTCTCGTCGCGGATCACGAGGATGCCCGCCGGCACCTCGACGACCTGCGCGCGGGCGCGCTGCTCGTCGGTCAGGGAGTCGAGCGCCGACTGGCGGGAATCGAAGGTCTGGACGCCGTCGATCGGCTCCTTGGAGACCTTGTCGAAGACGTAGAAGCGCGGACCCGCCGCGGCCGCGTTGTTGGAGTCCTCCTCCGCCGGGCACTTGGCGGCGCGCTGCACGGCGGGGTACAGCCGGGTGATGGGCTGCTGGCCCCCGTCCACCTGGTCGGGGTTCGTCCGGCAATCCTCGTCGAGGATGTTGGCTTCCCAGTCGTAGAAGTACAGCTGGGCGGTCGAGCCGACCTGAGCGGCGGCACGGTCCGCGTCCTCGACGCCCGGGAGGTTCACCTCGATCTGGCGCTGGCCGATCAGCTGCAGCTCGGGCTCGGCCACGCCGAACGCGTCGACGCGCTCGCGCATGATCTGCAGCGCCCGGTCCAGCGCCACCTGGTCGATGGTCTTCTGCTGCGGCGTGGGCTGCGCCTCGTAGACGAGCTGGACGCCGCCCTGGAGGTCGAGGCCGAGCTTCGTGGGCTTCGTCGCCACCACGACCGCCGATGCGGCGATCAGGCCGAAGACGAGCAGGAGGATGAAGAGGGAACGGCGGCGTTCGGACATGGAGCGCGACGAAGGGTATCCGCGACGGGTGCGGACTACCTGGAAGGGGTCAGAACGAGCAGCAGGCCACCGTCGTCGTCGTAGGCGGGGAACAGGTCGGCGACGGCCTTGGCGGGCAGGTCACCCTCGGCGTGCACGGTGACGGGCTTGCCGAGCTGGCGGACCCCCCACTCGAGCACCGTGCCGACGTGATCCTCGCCGCCTTCGAAGGCGAGGCCGAGCACGTCGCGCACGGGCCGGCCGATCGTCTTCTCGTCGGACAGGCCGGTCAGCTCGCGCGAGCCGCGCCCGCACCCGATGATCCGCCCCTCCTGGTCGCAGACGAAGAACGCGGCGTTGGGAGCCGGGTAGTAGTCGTCGAGCAGCTCGAAGAGGAAGCCGAAGCCGCACTTCGAGCAGCCCTTGGGAATGTTGCGGAAGCCCTGCTGGCGGTCCTGCTGCGTGGAGCGGTTACCGCAGTTGGGGCAGATGAAAAGGTGCGCCATGGCAACGTCTGAGGGTAGCCCGGGACCTCAAGACTCCCTCAGTACGACCGCCTCCAGCCCGTGGCGGTGAGCGACGGCCGCCGCCTCGGTGCGGCTGCGGACGTCCAGCTTGGACAGGATCCGCGACACGTGGACGCTCGCGGTCTTCTCGGCCATGAACAGCTGCGCGCCGATCTCGCGGTTGGTGGCGCCGCCGGCGAGCAGGGCCAGCACCTGACGCTCGCGCGGGGTGAGCCCGAAGGCGTCGTCGTCGTCCTCCGGCGCGACCACCGGCTCGGGGTCCTCGGCGAGGCGCAGGCGGCCGCGGGCGGCGAGGCCCTCGACCTCGGCGAGCAACCAGTCGGAGCCGAGCGACCGGGCGCTCTCGGCGGCGGCGCGGGCGGCCACGACCGTGGCGGTGCGGTCCCCGCTCTGGAGGTGCGCCTCGGCCTGGCGCCAGCGGGCCATCGCGGCCGGGTAGGGGCGCTCGACCGCGGTCCACGCCTCGGCCGCGTCCGCCCATGCGGCGGGGTCGGGCGCGCCCTCGGCGCGGGAGAACTCGGCGCGGGCGATCGCGGCCTGCGCCTTGGTGACGGCGCGGTCCAGGTCCTCCGCCACGGCCTGCACGCGCATGTTCATCATGTCCGCGCGCAGGCGGCACAGGCGCTCCTCCTCGGCGTCCCCGAGGTCGCGGGCGCGCTCGGCGGCGTCGGCCTCGACGGCCACGCCGACCCTGGCGACCTCGGCCAGGCGCTCGCCGTCCTCGCTGCAGAACTCGATCCTGTCGATCGCCTCCTCGACCACGGTGCGCGCGGCCGTGAGGTTGCCCTCGCGGCGCTCGAGCTCGGCACGCTGCCAGCCGCAGCCGGCGAGGAACTGGGGCTCGAGCGACAGCGCGAGCAGGCTCGCGGCGTCCTCGATGAGCGGCCGGGCCGCGACGGTGTCGCCGCGCGCGAGCAGCAGCGAGGCGTGCAGGATGTCGGCGTTGGCCAGGGTCGTGCCGGTGAGGCGGCGGCGTTCGGGCAGGTGCGCCTCGCCGGCTTCCCAGTTCCCGAGCGCGATCTCGATCTCGGCCATCTGGAGCCGGAGCCAGGTCTCGGCGCGCGAGCCACAGGGGACCTGAGCGTGGGCCTCGACGGCGACGGCCAGGCCCTCGCGGCTGCGTCCGGCCCGGTGCAGCGCGTCAGCGAGGTTGGAGGAGACGAACGCGGAGTCGATCTCCTGGCCGGTCTCGCGCGAGATGTCGAGCGCCTCGTCGATCGCCGCGTGCCCGGCCTCCTCCTCGCCGAGCGCGAACAGCGACACACCGAGGCGGTTGAGCACCGGTGCGGTGAGCTCGATCGCCCCGACCTCGCGGGCGAGCTCGATCGCCTCCTCGGCCGCGTCGCGCACCTCGCCGTAGCGGCCCTGGAGCATCAGGAACGTGACCTGGCGGCTGAGCAGCTCGGCCCGCTCCCGGCTGTGATCGTCGCGCGGGAGCAGCGACAGCGCCCGCCGGAGCGTGGCGCGGCTGTCCTCGCCGCGGCCCATCGCCCACTCCGCCCCGGCCAGGTCGCCGAGCGCCTCGGCCACGCGGCGCGGCTCGCGCGTCTCGTCGAGCTCGGACAGCGCCTGGCGCAGCAGCTCGGAGCGCCGGTGGTCATTGCCGCTGGAGCGCTGCGCGACCGCGGCCCTCATCAGCAGCTCGGCGTGGCTCGCGCCGGCGAGCGCCTCGGCGTCCGGCACGCGGTCCCATATCTCGAGCGCGCGCTCCAGCAGGGCGCTCGCCTCGCCGTGGGCGTGGACGCTCGAGGCGGCCGTCGCCGCGCGGACGCTGGCGCGTATGGCGGCCGGCTGATCTCCGGCGGAGCGGTAGTGGTACGCGATCCCGGCCGTCACCCACACCGCGGGGGCGCCGCTCTCCAGGCGTGCCTCGAGCGCCCGGGCGAGCGCGAGGTGCAGCTCGGACCGCTCCCCCGGCAGGAGGTCGTCCTCGACCACCTCGCGCAGGAGCGCGTGGCGGAAGCGGTACATGCCGTCCGACCCGGCCACGATCAGGTGGTCGGTCACGAGCTCGCGCAGCCTGCCGCGCAGGTCGGCGCCCCCGAGCGCGCCGGCCTCGGCCAGCAGCGTGTCGTCGGCGGGCTGGGCCACCGACAGCAGCCGCAGCAGCTCCTGGGCGGGCTCGGGGAGGCGCTCGGTGCGGACCATCAGCGCGTCGCGCAGGGTCGGCGGCAGCGAGCCGCGGCCGTCGCCGCCCGCTGCCAGCAGCTCCTCGGCGAACAGCGGGTTGCCCTCGCTGCGCGCGTACAGGCGCTCGACCAGCTCCGCGTCGGGAGGGGTGTCGAGGATGTCCTCGAGCTGGCCGGCCAGCTCGTCGCGGTTGAGGCGGGCGATCTCGATCCGGCGCGAGCGGGGGTCGCGCTCCATCTCGGCCAGCAGCGGGCGCAGCGGGTGGCGGCGGTGCATCTCGTCGGAGCGATACGTGCACACGGCCAGGACGCGCTCGGTGCTCATCGCGCGCGACACGAACGAGAGAAAGGCGCGGGTCGAGCGGTCGGCCCAGTGGATGTCCTCGAGCAGCAGCAGCACGGTCGTCTCGCGGCCGAGGCGCTCCAGCAGCGCCAGCAGCGCCTCGAACAGCCGCCGCTGTGCCGAGCCGGCGTCCTCCTCGGCGGGCGCGGGCCCTGGCCCGGCGCCGAGCTCGGGGAGCAGGGTCGCGAGCTCCGCCCGCGCCTGGTCGGGCAGCGCGCCGAGCACCGGGTCCTTGTCGCGGACGAGCGGGCGCAGCGCCGCGACGAGGGGCGCGTAGGGCAGCTCGCCCTCCCCCAGCTCCACGCAGTCGCCGCACAGCGTCCGGCCCTCCCGCTCGCGGGTGCGCCGGGCGAGCTCGGTGACCAGCCGGGTCTTGCCCACGCCGGACTCCCCCGCCACGAAGGCGATCGAGGGGCGGCCGGCCTCGGCCTCGCCGAGGGCGATCTCGAGCTCGGCGAGCTCCGGCGCGCGGCCGATGATGCGGGTGCTGGTGACGCGAGTGGCCAAGCACCCGATTATCGCGGGTGGGTCGGGCGGGATCGCTACGGCTGGCCGGTGGAATGGTGATGCCGGCGTCCGGGGCGACCGAGTGGCGGACTGGTGATGCCGGCGGCTGGGTGGGGAGGCGAAGGGCCGGCGTGGTCGTGCTCTGCTCGAGGCGGCGACGCATACGGTGGTCAACCTCGAACTGGCCCCGCTCGGGCGCAGCGGTTCGACGTTCGCGACGCATACGGTGGCCGACGTCGAGCCGCTTCGGGGCGGTCGATCCCGCCCTTCCTCACCTGCCGCCCTTCAGGACCCGGCGAAACTAGTCGAACAGCCGCGAAGCGCCCTCGGGCACCGCAAGCCCGAGGTGGCGGTACGCGTGCGGCGTGGCGCAGCGGCCGCGCGGGGTCCGCAGGAGGAAGCCTCGCTGGAGCAGGTAGGGCTCGTACACGTCCTCGATGGTGTCCTGCTCCTCCTGGACGGCGACCGAGAGCGTGGAGAGGCCGACGGGGCCGCCGCCGAAGCGCTCGCAGATGATCCCGAGGATCTCGCGGTCCAGGCGGTCCAGGCCCTCGTGGTCGACCTCGAGGAGGTCGAGCGCGGCGTGGGCCGAGCTCGCGTCGATCACGCCTCCGCGGCGGATCTCCGCGTAGTCGCGCACGCGCTTGAGCAGGCGGTTGGCCACGCGCGGGGTGCCGCGGGCGCGCTCGGCGATCGCGCGGGCGCCGGCCGGGTCGATCTCGATCTCCAGCACGCGGGCGGAGCGCTGCACGATCCGCGCCAGGTCGTCAGCGCCGTAGTGGTCGAGCCGGTGCTGGATGCCGAAGCGGTCGCGCAGCGGGGTGGTGAGCAGGCCCGAGCGGGTCGTGGCGCCGATCAGCGTGAACGCCGGGAGGTCCAGCGTGACCACCCGGGCGCCGGCGCCCGCGCCGACGGTGATCGGCAGCTGGCGGTCCTCCATCGCGGGGTAGAAGGTCTCCTCCACGGCGCGCGGGAGCCGGTGGATCTCGTCCACGAAGAAGACGGCGCGCGGCTCCAGCGCGGTCAGGAACGCGGCGATGTCCGCCTTGCGCTCGAGCGCCGGGCCGGCGGTCTGCACGAACGGGACGTCGAGCTCGGCGGCCACGATCTGGGCCAGCGAGGTCTTGCCCAGGCCGGGCGGGCCGGCCAGCAGCACGTGGTCGAGCGCCTCGCCGCGGCGGGAGGCGGCCTCGATCGAGACCGCGAGCTGCTCGCGCAGCGCCTCCTGGCCCACGAACTCGTCGAGCCGGCGGGGCCGGAGCGTGGCCTCGGTGTCGTCGTCGGGGCGGACGCCGGGCGGTCTGGAGGCGCTCCTCGACCGGGTCGACGGCGAACACGCCGGGGGTGCGGATCGGGTCCGGGCTCACCGGCGGGCCTCGCGCAGCGCGGCGGCGATCAGGGCCTCCGGCGTGTCGCCGGGGGCGTTGCGCAGCAGCTCGTCGGCCTCCAGCGGCGTGAACCCGAGGCCGAGCAGGCCGTCGCGGGCCACCGAGCGCGGGTCGTCGCCGCGCGTGATGACGATCGAATCGCCGGCGGAGGGCACGCCGACCTTCTCGCGCAGCTCGACCACGATCCGCTCGGCGGTGCGCTTGCCGATCCCCGGCACGGCCTGCAGCCGCGCGGTGTCGCCGGCCGCCACGGCGCCCAGCAGCTCCCGCGGCGGGCCGCCCGAGAGCACGGCCAGCGCCATCTTCGGCCCGACCGACTGCACGCTGATGAGCAGCAGGAACAGGTCCCGCTCCTCCTCGGTGGCGAAGCCGTAGAGCAGCAGCGCGTCGTCGCGGACGATCAGGTGGGTGTGCAGCGAGGTCGGCTCGCCCACGCGCGGGACGTGGCGCAGCGTCTCGGCCGACACGGCCACGCGGTAGCCGACGCCGCCGCAGGCGACGACCACATGGTCGGCGCGGCGAACCGCCACCTCACCCGTCAGCAGCGCAATCACGCGGGTTTCGCCCCCGGGCGAACACCCGCGGGGAACCTCGCCCCCAGGGCCAGCGTTTCGCCGGCGAACACCCGCGGGACCGCCCCCGGGCGAGCGTTCGCCGGTTCCCGCCCCCCGGGCGCAGCGTTCCAGTGCCGCAGCCATCGGGGCGCCGTTGGCGTGGCAGATCGCGACCGCCAGCGCGTCGGCCGCGTGGTCGGGCCGCGGGAGCTCGGGCAGCATCAGCAGCGTCTGGACCATCCGCTGCACCTGGTCCTTGGCGGCTCGGCCGGAGCCGCACACCGCGGCCTTGACCTGCTGGGGCGTGTAGGAGGCGCAGCGCACGCCGCGCTGGCCGGCGGCCAGGATCACGACCCCGCGCGCCTGGCCGACCGCGAACGCCGAGCGGGCGTTCTCGCCGAAGTACAGGTCCTCGACGGCCACAGCGTCGGGGCCGTACTCGTCCATCAGCGCGCCGACGCGCTCGTGGATCGCCGCCAGGCGAAGCGCCGGCGTCCTGCCCCGGGGCGGTCTCGATCACCCCGCCGTCGAGCGCGACGAGACGCCCGCGGTGGTGGGCCACCACGCCGTAGCCGGTATTGGCCACTCCAGGATCGATGCCGAGGACGATCACGTGCACGGACGTGATTCTGCGCGGCGCCCCGGACGCCTTCACCCGCCGGGCAGCGATGACCCCGCGAAGCCGAAGAACCAGATCCCGAAACCGGCCAGCGCAAGGCCGACGGAGACGATCATCACGGTGTCGAGCACGCCGCGCTTGCGGGTCGATTCCCGCTCGCCGCGCATCGAGCGCATCCAGGACGCCTGGACGGGCCGGCCGTCGGCGGTGCGCGTGAGCCGCTGGTGGGCGCGGTCCAGGGAGCCCAGCACCTTCGCCATCAGCGCCATGCCGATCGGGAGCCCGATGAAGACGAGCAGGTACGGGCCGAGCGAGGGCATGCTGGAGTCGGCGATCCGGGAGGCGGCGTAGACGAGGCCGACCGGCACGCCGAGCCACATCACGATGCTCCCGAGGCCCATCAGCAGCACGAGGCCGATCGCCGGCGGGGACCAGCGGTGGCGCATCACCGCGGGGTGCTAGCCGGCGACGCGCTCGAGGACGTCCGCGGCGACGTCGAAGTTCGCGTGGACGGCATCCACGTCGTCCTGGTCCTCCAGGGCCTCGAGGAGGCGCATGAGCTTCGTCGCGCCGTCCTCGTCGAGCGGGACCAGGGTCTTGGGGCGCTGGGAGATCTCCGCGTTGTCGACCTCCACGCCCGACGCCTCCAGCGCGGAGCGGACCTCGGTCAGCGAGGCGGGCTCGGTCAGGACCTCGAAGACGTCGTCGTCCATCGCGATGTCCTCGGCGCCGGCGTCGATGGCGGCGATCAGGTCGTCCTCGGTGTAGCGCTCGCCGTCGACGACGATCACGCCGCGCTTGTCGAACAGGTACGCGACCGAGCCGGGCTCCCCGAGGTTGCCGCCGTGGCGGGCGAACGCGAAGCGGATCTCCGAGCCGGTGCGGTTGCGGTTGTCCGTCGTCGCCTCGACGAGGATGGCCACGCCGCCGGGGCCGTAGCCCTCGTACATCACGGCCTCGAGCGCGTCCGCGTCGGCGCCGCCGCCGGTGCCCTTGGCGATCGCGCGCTCGATGTTGTCCTTGGGCATCGAGGCGTCCTTGGCCTTCTGCACGGCGAGCGCGAGCGACGGGTTGCCCTCGATGTCGCCCCCGCCCTCCTTGGCGGCCACCGTGATCGCGCGGGCCAGCTTGGTGAAGAGCTTGCCGCGGCGCGCGTCGACGATCGCCTTCTTGTGCTTGATCCCCGCCCACTTGGAGTGTCCGGCCATGCAGGGAATCCTACCCGCGACCCGTCACCACGTCCGCCAGGGCGCGGTCCCGTCGCCCCACAGGTCGTTGAGCTCGATCGCGTCCTTGTAGGTGTCCATGCACGCCCAGAAGCCGTCGTGGCGGTACGCGAGGAGCCGGCCGTCGGCGGCCAGGCGCTCGAGCGGCTCGCGCTCCAGCACCGTGTCCTCGCTCAGGTAGTCGAGCGCGCCCGGCTCGAAGGCGAAGAAGCCGCCGTTGATCCAGTGCTCGGCGCGCGGCTTCTCCTCGAAGCCCGCCACGCGGTCGCCGCCGTCGAGCACGGCGACGCCGAACGGCAGCCGCGGGCGCACGACCGTCATCGTCGCCAGCCCGCCGCCGGCCGCGTGGCGCTCGCGCAGCGCCGGCGAGGTCGATGTCGGCCACCCCGTCGGCGTAGGTGGCCAGGAACGGCTCGGCCGCCAGCTCGTCGCGGACGCGCCAAAGCCGCCCGCCCGTCGGCGTGTCCTCGCCGGTGTCGGCGCAGCGCACCTCGACGCCCTCCGGCCAGTCGGCGGCTGCGGCGAACGCCTCGACCTCGTCGCCGCGATGGCCGGTCAGCAGCAGGAACCGCCGCAGCCCCTGGGCGGCGTAGATCTGCACGACGTGCCACAGGATCGGCATGCCGCCGATCTCCACGAGGGGCTTGGGCACCGCCGGGCCGTGCTCGCGCAGCCGCGTGCCGCGGCCGCCGCAGAGGATCGCGACGATCAGGGGGTAAGGCCCGGGTTCGCCATGTTCGTCAGGCTACCCGGCGTGATGGAGCCCGATCGGCGCGCCGCCGCCTACGAGTCGTTGCGGCCGGAGATCCTCGCGCTCGTGCCCGACCGCGCCCGCCGGGTGCTCGACCTCGGCTGCGCCTCCGGCGCGCTCGGCGCGGCGCTGAAGGCGCGCGGCGACGTCGAGGTCGTCGGGATCGAGCTGGAGCCGGCGTATGCCGCCGCGGCGAGAGACATCTACGACGGCGTGGTGGAGGGCGACGTCGAGGCCGTCCCGGGCGACCTCGGCCGCTTCGACTGCCTGGTCGCCGCCGACGTGCTCGAGCACCTGCTCGACCCTTGGAGCGCGCTGGAGGCCTACGTGCGGCTACTCGACCCGGGCTGCCGCGCCATCGTCTCGCTCCCCAACGTCGCCCACTGGACCACCTACGCGCGGCTGGCCCGCGGCAGCTGGCCGCGGCTGCCGGAGGGCATCCACGACGCCACCCACCTGCGCTGGTTCACGCTGCGCGACGCGGTGGCGCTGCTGGAGGGGGCCGGGCTGGAGGTCGAGCACGTCGAGCGCCGGCCATGGCTGCTGTGGCGCGGGACCCGGCTCGACCGCCACGCCGGGCCGCTCGCGCGGCTGCCCGCCTTCACGTTCCAGCACGTCCTCGCGGCGCGTAAGGTGTCGCGCCCATGACGACGGCCCCGGCGGAGATCTTCAAGGCCTACGACGTCCGCGGCGTCTACGGCGAGCAGATCGACGGCGACGTCGCGGAGGCCGTCGGCCGCGCATTCGCGCTCGTCCTGGCCGACATGGCGGGTAAGGCGCCGGGCGACCTGCGGCTCGGCCTCGGGCGCGACATGCGCCTGTCCGCCCCCGAGCTGTCGGAGCGCTACCGCGACGGGATGATGGCCGAGGGCGCGCACGTGCTGGACGCGGGGCAGGTCGGCACCGAGATGCTCTATTTCCTCGTCGGCTCCCAGGACCTCGACGGCGGGCTGATGTGCACCGCCTCGCACAACCCCGCCAAGTACACCGGCGCGAAGCTGGTCGAGCGCGGCGCCGTGGCGCTGTCCGGCGACGAGGGGATCGGCGAGATCCGGGCCAAGATCGAGGCCGGACTCGACGAGATTGGGTCCCACCCACCCGGTTCGTCCGAGGAGGTCGACGTCGCCGACGACTTCCGCGAGGCGGCGCTGAAGTTCATCGACCCGAGCGCGGTCAAGCCGCTGCGCGTGGTCGTCGACGGCGGCAACGGCATGGCCGGCCCGATGGTGGGCCCGCTGCTGGAGCGGCTCGGGCGTGGACCTCGTGACCACCTACTGGACCCCGGACGGCCACTTCCCCGACCACGAGCCGAACCCGCTGCTGGAGGAGAACCGCCGCTTCATCATCGACAAGGTCCGCGAGGAGGGCGCCGACCTCGGCATCGCCTGGGACGGGGACGCCGACCGCTGCTTCTTCATCGACGACACGGGCGAGTTCGTCGACGGCGACTTCATGACCGCGCTGCTGGCGGAGTCGATCCTCGAGAAGCAGCCGGGCGCGGACATCCTCTACGACGTCCGCGCCTCCCGGGCGGTGCCCGAGCTCGTCGAGCGCCTCGGCGGCACGGCGCACATGAACCGCGTCGGCCACGCCTTCTTCAAGCGCCGCATGCGCGACGAGGGCGGCACGTTCGGCGGCGAGGTGTCCGGCCACTACTACTTCGCCGACTTCTACAACGCGGACTCGGGCACCATCCCGGCGCTCCTGATCCTCGAGCTGCTGTCCAAGAAGGACGCCAAGCTGTCCGACCTCCTGGACCGGTTCCGCTCCAAGTACTTCATCTCCGGCGAGATCAACTCGGAGGTCGACGACACCGACGCCAAGCTGGCCGCGCTCGAGGAGAAGTACGCCGACGGCGAGGTGACCAAGCTCGACGGGCTCTCGGTGGACTTCGAGGACTGGCACTTCAACGTGCGCCCCTCGAACACCGAGCCGCTGCTGCGCCTCAACCTCGAGAGCGTCGTCTCCCGCGAGGACATGGAGCGCCGGCGCGACGAAGTGCTGACGCTCATCCGCTCGTGATCGGGCAACTGTCGATCCCCACCCCGTTCATGGTCGGACGGGTCAACTGCTACCTGATCGAGGACGACCCGCTGACGCTCGTCGACACGGGTCCCAACTCGGGCAAGGCGCTGGACGAGCTCGAGCGCGCCTTGCGCGAGCACGGCCGCCGGATCGAGGATCTCGAGCGGATCGTGATCACCCACCAGCACGCCGACCACATGGGCCTGCTCGACATCCTCGCCCGCCGCTCGGGCGCCGAGGTGTGCGCGCTGGACCTGCTGGCGCCCATCCTCGAGAACTTCAGCGAGGAGGCCGAGCGCGACGACGAGCTGGCCGCGGCGCTGATGCTGCGCCACGGGATCCCACCCGACGTGGTGACCGCGCTGCGCGCCGTGTCGCGCATCGCGCGCGGCTGGGGCGGCTCGGCGGCCGTGACCCACAAGCTCACGGACGGCGGGACGCTCGCGTTCGCGGACCGCACGCTCGAGGTCCTCCACCGGCCGGGCCACTCCCCGTCGGACACCGTGTTCTGGGAT
Source organism: uncultured Solirubrobacteraceae bacterium (assembly GCA_963764385.1). Lineage (GTDB taxonomy): Bacteria > Actinomycetota > Thermoleophilia > Solirubrobacterales > Solirubrobacteraceae > DATFQI01. The sequence goes on from CAVXSJ010000019.1 coordinate 57,495, forward strand.
GCCGAGCGCGCCACGCTGCTGGCCGGCGACCACCTGATCAAGCACATCTCCTCCAACCCGCTCATCTCACGCCCGCTCGGCGGGCGCTCCGGCGAGCCCGGCGACGAGCGGCCGCACGCGCTCCTCATGTACATGACGTCGCTGCGCGCGACGCGCGAGATGCCCATCGAGCGCGTCCTGCCCGGCCACGGCGACGAGTTCGGCGGCCACGCGCAGCTGATCGACGACCGCTTCGCGCTGCACGAGCGCCGGGCGGCGAAGATCCGCGGCCTGGTCGCGGAGGCGCCGCTGACCGCCCACGAGATCGCGCAGGAGCTGTGGGGCACCGTCGCGGTCACGCAGGCCTACCTGACGCTGTCCGAGGTGCTCGGGCACGTGGACATGCTGCTCGAGCGCGGGGAGGTGCGCGAGCAGGAGCTCGACGGCGTCATTCGCTTCGAGGCCACGTAGTGCACGGCGTCGAGATCATCCTCATCAGCCTGCTGGTCGCCGTCGCGGGGCTGGCCGGCGGTGGCGCGCGCGCTGGACATCCCCTACCCGATCGTGCTCGTGATCGGCGGCCTCGTCATGGGCTTCGTGCCCGTGATCCCCGACGACGGAGCTCGACCCGGAGCTCGTGCTGGTGGTCTTCCTCCCGCCGCTGCTGTACTCGTCGGCCTTCTTCGCCAGCCTGCGCGATCTCAAGTTCGACCTGCGGACGATCTCGCTGCTGGCGGTCGGCCTGGTGATCGCCACGGCGGTGACGGTCGCCGTCGTCGCGCACGCCCTGATCGAGGACCTGCCGTGGGCGGCCGCGTTCGCGCTGGGGGCGATCGTCGCCCCGACCGACCCGCTGGCGGCCAGCGCGGTCGCCCGCCGCCTCAACGTCCCGCGCCGGACGTTGACGATCCTCGAGGGCGAGAGCCTGATCAACGACGGCACCGCGCTGGTCATCTACCGGGTGGCGGTCGTCGCCGTCGGCGGCTCGTTCTCGCTCCTCGACGCGGGCGTCCAGTTCGTGCTCGGCGGCCTGGGCGGGATCGCGATCGGCCTCGCGGTCGGCTGGGTGATCGCGGAGATCCGCATGCGGATCGACGACCCGCCGATCGAGGTGACGATCTCGCTGCTGAGCGGCTACGCGGCGTACGTCCCGGCCGAGCGGGCCGGGTGCTCGGGCGTGCTGGCGGCGGTCACGGTCGGCATCTACGTCGGCTGGCGGGCGCCGGAGATCTCCAACGCGCGGCAGCGGATCGCCGGCTACGGGATGTGGCAGATCCTGCAGTTCCTGCTCAACGCGCTGCTGTTCGTGCTGATCGGGCTGCAGCTGCCGCTGATCCTGGAGGGGCTGAGCGACGAGCCGCTGGGCGGGATCATCGGCATCACCGCCGTGATCGCGCTGGTGGTGATCGCGACGCGGATGGTGTGGATGGAGATCATGACCTGGCTGATCCGCATGCTGGACCGGCGGCCCAGCCAGCTCGCCCGGCGGGGCACGTGGCGCGGCCGGATCGTCGGCGGGTGGGCGGGGATGCGCGGCGCGGTCTCGCTCGCGGCGGCGCTCGCGCTGCCGCTCGACTTCCCGGCGCGCAACGAGCTGCTGTTCATCACCTTCGGCGTCATCTTCGTCACGCTCGTCGTGCAGGGGCTGACGCTGCCGGCCGTGATCCGGTGGTCGGGCCTGCACGACGACGGCGCCGACGCGCGCGAGGAGCTGCTGGCGCGGCGGCGCGCGACGCAGGCGGCGCTCGACCGGATCGAGGAGCTCAAGGCGGTCGAGTGGACGCGCGACGACACGCTCGAGCGCATGCGTGCGCTGTACGACTTCCGCGCCCGCCGACTCACCTCCCGCGCCGGCGAGTCCGAGGAAGAGGACGAAGAGGACATCGAGCAGCGCTCACGGCGCTACCAGAAGGTCGTCCGCCAGGTCCTGGACGCCCAGCGCTCGGCGATCGTGGAGCTGCGCAACACGGGCGAGATCTCCAACGACGTCATGCACCGGATCGAGCGCGAGCTCGATCTCGAGGACGAGCGGCTCGAGATCTAGCCATGCGCGGCGGGCACGCCGAGCAGCCGAGCGCGCCGAGGGCGAGCAGGACCGCCGTGCCGGCGCCGTCGAGCGCCCCGTCGGTGAGCACGGCGTGGCCGAGGCCGAGCGCGATCACGACGACGGCGAGGTAGCCGTGGAGGATCCGCCACGTGCCGGGCTGGAGCGGCAGCCGGCGGCGGAGGACGCCGAGGGCGACGGCGGCGATCAGCGCGATGGTGGCGATCAGCGCCATCCGCGCCCGGGTCGGCCCGTCGGGCGACATCGCGAACCACGCGTCCGCCGAGGACTCCACGAAGAGCGCGCCGACGTGGGCGAGCACGAGCGCGAGGGCGATGCCGCCGACCAGCTGGTGGCGCCGGATCCGCCCGGTGGCGAGCAGCGGCTGCAGGACGAGCGCGGAGACGGCCAGCGCGCCGGCCACCGTGGAGATCGCCAGCGCCGTGGAGGCGCCCTCGAAGTGCGGGTCGGTGAGCGCGATCGCCAGCGGGACGGCGACCGCGACGAGGGCGCAGGAGCTCTCACTCGGCGAGCGTGAGGTCGACGACCGCCCGCTCGTCGTCGAGGTCGACGACGCGCCGGATGAACACCTCGTCGTAGTCGCCGTCGTCGTAGCCGACGTGGATGTTGGGCTCGCCGAACTGCGCGATCGTGGGGTCGGTCTCGATCCGGTAGCGGCCGTCCCCGTCGGTGCGCACGCTGGCGCGGTTGTCCTGCTCGCCGCCGGTCTCCGTGGCCAGCCACACCTGGATCCGCACGTCCTCGAGCGGCTTGCAGCCGTCGGCGGAGCGCACCAGCCCGGTGATCACGAACCCGCTGCCGAGCGAGTCGGCGGCCGGGGCGTCCGGGATGTAGTTGTTGGTGCCGCCGGGGTTGCTGTCCGTCGCCTTGCAGTCGCGTTCGGGCTCGGGGGTGCTCGACCGGGCGCGCGTGGTGGGCTCGGGCGTGGCGGTGCGCTCGGGGCCGGACTCCCCCACGTTCTCGGCGCCGGTGCCGGACATCTCGCTCGCCAGCAGGGCGGCCACGATCCCGGCCGTCACCAGCCCGAGGAGCAGGAAGAGCTTCACGTCTCGATGTCGGCGAGGTGGCCGACGTTGGCGCGGTCGTCGTCGTCGGGCGACGGCTCGCCCGCGAACCAGGCGTCGAGGATCTCGGCCAGCAGCGCCTCGGACGTCGTGCGCAGCGACAGCGCGAGCACGTTGGCGTCGTTCCAGCGCCGCGCCCCGTCGGCGGTGGCCGCGTCGGCGCACAACGCGGCGCGTACGCCACGCACCTTGTTGGCCGCGATCGAGGCGCCGGTGCCGGTCCAGCAGCACACGATGCCCTGCTCGGCGCGGCCGTCGGCGACGTCGCGCGCCGCCGCCTCGGACGCCCATGCCCAGTCGTCGCGCTCCGCGTCGCTCAGCGCGCCGTGGACGAGTGCCTCGTGGCCGCGCGCCCGCAGTTGCTCGACGACCGCCTCGGCCACCCCCGTGCGCTCGTCGGATGAGACCGCGATCCGCATGAACGCGCATGATCGCAGCCCGATATCGTCGGCACCATGGTCGATGAGCAGGCCCTGGAGCGCGAGCTGTTCGAGGTCGGCAGGCGCCTCGCCAAGGCGATGCCGTCGGCGTCACGGCGCCCGCTGAAGGCGCTCGACGACAAGGCGATGGACTTCGCGTCCCGCGACGCCGAGCTCAAGGCCGCGCTGTTCCGCTTCGTCGACGTCGTGCCGGCCTGCCGCAACCTCGACGACCTGGCCCGCCACCTGACGGGCTTCCTGCGCGAGGTCGAAGAGCCGCCTCCGCCGATCGCGGTCGCGATGCGCATGGGCACCAGCAAGGCCGGCCGCGCGGCGCTCGGGCGCGCCGCCGCCACCGGCGTCAAGCACATGGCGCACCGCTTCATCGTCGGCCAGGACCCCCAGGCCGCGATGGGCGACCTGCGCGAGCTCTACAAGGACGGCGTCGCCTCCTCGGTCGACCTGCTGGGCGAGGCGACCGTCACCCAGGACGAGGCCCAGCGGTACGCCGCGCGCTGCTCGGAGGCGCTCGTGACGCTCGTCCGCGAGTCCGCGAAGTGGCCGTCGCGCCCCCGGCTGGAGGCCGACTCGGCCGGGCCGCTCCCGCGCGCGAACCTGTCCGTGAAGGTGTCCGCGCTGACCCCGCTGCTGCGCGCCGACGCGCCCGAGCGCGGCAAGCGCGACGCCGCCGAGCGCCTCCGTGGCCTGCTCCGGCAGGCCCGCGACACTCGCGCCGCCCACCTGCACATCGACACCGAGTCGCTGGACTCCCGCGACGCGGTGCTGGAGCTGGTGCTCGAGCTGCTCGCCGAGGAGGAGTTCCGCGAGGGCCCGTCGGCCGGGATGGTGCTGCAGGCGTATCTGCGCGACTCGCCCGAGACGCTCGACGCCATCCAGGCGTGGACGACGGGCGCAGGCGCCGCGCGGACCACGCCGCTGACCGTGCGCCTCGTCAAGGGCGCCTACTGGGACCACGAGATCGTCGAGGCCACCCAGCACGGATGGGATGTCCCCGTGTTCGACGTCAAGGCCGACTCGGACCGCAACTTCGAGCAGCTCACCCGCCGCCTGCTCGATGCCCGCCGCGTCGGGAGCGGCCTGCGCGTGGCGATCGCCTCGCACAACCTGCGCTCGGTCGCCCACGCGATCGCCTACAACCGGCTCACCGGCGGCGACGACCGCGACGTCGAGCTGCAGGTCCTGCGCGGCCTCGGCGACCCGCTGCAGGAGGCGATCGCCAGCCAGGACCTGCGCGTGCGCGCCTACTGCCCGGTCGGCGACCTCGTGGCGGGCATGGCCTACCTCGTGCGGCGGCTGCTGGAGAACACCTCCAACGACTCGTTCCTGGCCGACCAGGCCCGCGGCGTCGCGATCGAGGACCTGCTGGCGCGCCCGGGGGCGGCGGCCGCCGCCTCGGGGTGATGGCCCGTGGGCTCGGCCGCCTCCGGGTGGACCGACCTGCGCGCCGGGCGCTGGCAGGCGGCGCGCGCCCGCTTCGAGGCCGCTGACACCCCGCGCGAGTGCGAGGGCCTCGCCTGGGCGGCGTGGTGGCTCGACGACGCGGAGGTGACGTTCGCCGCCCGCGAGCGCGCCCATCGCGGCTATCGCGACCTCGGCGATCGCGCCGGCGCCGCCCGGACGGCGATCTGGATGGCGATCGACGAGCTCGACTTCAACGGCGCCGCGGCGCCCGCCGCGGGCTGGCTGGAGCTTGCGCGTCGGCTGTTGGAGCCGCTCGATCCCTGCACCGAGCATGGGTGGCTCGACTTCCAGGAGGGCTACCTCGCACACGCCGGCGGCGACACGGAGGTGGCTCTAGAGCGCGGGGTCCGCGTGGCGGAGCTCGGGAGGACGCTCGGCGTCCCGGACCTCGAGATGCTCGGCCTCTCGCTGGAGGGCGCGTCGCTCGTGGCGCGCGCGGAGGTCCGCGACGGGATGCGCCGGCTCGACGAGGCGGGCGCGACCGCGCTCGAGGGCCGCGCCGAGGTCCCGATCGCGGCGGCGTGGACGTTCTGCCTGCTGGTGTCGGCGTGCCTGGCGGTGGCCGACCTGGAGCGCGCGACCGCGTGGTGCGACCGCATCGCGGCGTTCGCGCAGCGCTACGGGAGCCGCTACATGCTCGCGTTCTGCCGGTCCGAGTACGGCGCGGTGGACGTGTGGCGCGGATCCTGGGAGCGGGCGGACGCGCTGCTCTCCGCGGCCGTGTCGGACTTCGAGCGCTCGCGGCCGGCGTGGGCGCCGGGACCGCTCACCGGGCCTCGCGGACCTGCGCCGCCGCCAGGGCCGCGCGCGCGAGGCGGAGCAGTTGGTGGCCCGTGCGGGCGGCGGCCGCGGCGGGCCTGGTGTGCCTGGCGAGAATCGCGCTCGACGACCGGCCGCAGGACGCCGTCGACCTGGCCGACCGGGCGCTCCGCTCCGCCGGCCTGTGACCGGCGGCTCGATCGCAGCCCTGCGCTCGACGTCCTCTCGCACGCCCACGCCCGGACCGGCGCCCTCGAGCGGAGCGCCGCCGCGCTGAGCGAGCTGTGCGACGTCGCCCGGCGGCTGGCGACGCCGTCCGCTCTCGCGTGCGCCGACCGCGCCGGCGGGGCGCTCAGCGCCGCCCGGGGCGAGCACGATCGCGCGCGCGTGCAGCTCGAGGACGCCGTCGACGCGTTCCGGCGCGCCGGCGCCCCCTACGAGGTCGCCGTCACCCGGCTCGAGCTCGCCCGCTGTCTGAAGGCGCTGGGTCGCCCGGAGGCCGCCGGTAAGGAGTCGGCCGCCGCCCGCGCCGCGCTGCGGAGCCTCGTCGCCGCGTCGGCTCCCGACCCCCTCGAGGTGCTCACGCCGCGCGAGCGCGAGGTGCTCGCCCTGGTCGCGCTCGGCATGACCAACCGGCAGGTCGCTGACCGCCTCGTGCTGAGCGAGCACACCGTGCACCGCCACGTCACCAACCTGCTCGGCAAGCTCGGCCTCGGTTCGCGCGCCGCGGCGGCCGCCGTCGCCGCCCGCTGTGGTCTGACGGGGTGAAGATGGCCCGTTCTGGCGATGCCGCCGCGCCGCGCCGGGCGTAGCGTCGCGCCATGGAACTCCAGAACGCTGCCGACCGCCGGATGTGGGCGCTCGGCGACTACCACCGGTTCGCGACCCAACTGGTCTGGGAGGTCGGTCCCGTGCTCGTCGAGGCCGGCGGGATCGGTCCCGGCATGGACGTCCTCGACGTGGCGGCCGGGACCGGCAACGTGGCGCTGCGCGCCGCCGAGGCGGGCGCTCGCGTGACCGCCTCCGACCTCACGCCCGAGAGCCTCGCGGTGGGGCGTCGGGAAGCCGAGGCGCGCGGGCTCGACCTCGAGTGGGTGGAGGCCGACGCCGAGGCGCTCCCGTTCGGCGACGCCGGGTTCGACGTCGTGACCTCGGCGTTCGGCGCGATCTTCCCGCCGGACCAGGAGGCGGTGGCACGCGAGCTGGTCCGGGTCTGCCGCCCGGGCGGGGCGATCGTGATGGCCAACTTCACGCCCGAGGGGCTGGCCGGCGACTTCTTCGGCACGCTGGCGCGTCACGCCCCCGGTCCCGGCGGCCCGTCGCCGCTGCTGTGGGGCACGGAGGCGCACGTCCGCTCGCTGCTGGCGCGGCAACGTGGAGTGCTCGCGACGCGAGTACGTGGAGACCGTCCCCGGCGGCCCCGAGGACTACGTGGCGTTCTTCCACGAGACCTTCGGGCCGCTGATCGCGCTGCGAGGTGTCGCGACCGATCCCGACGCGCTCGACCGCGACCTGCTCGCGTTCGCCGAGCGGGCGAACGAGGGTCCGCCCGGCGGACCCTTCGAGGCCCGGTACGAGTACCTGCTCGTGGTGGCTAGGCTCATGACGCCTTGAAGGAGTTCGCCAACGAGCCGGTCCTGGAGCTGCGCCGCGCGCCGGTCCGCGCGACGCTGGCCGACGCGATGCGCGAGCACGACGCGCGGCCGGCGCTCAGCGTCCCCGTGTGGATCGGCGACGACCGGCGGGAGGGCGAGGAGATCATCTCCACCGACCCCGGCAACCCGGAGCGCGTGGTCGCCCGCGCCGCCGCCGCGACCCCGGCCGAGGTGGACGCCGCGCTGGCCACCGCCACGCGGGCCGCGCGGTCGTGGGCCGCGACGCCCGCCGAGGAGCGCGCGCAGGCGCTGATCCGCGCCGCCGCGTGGCTGCGCGAGCGCCGCCTGGAGGCGGCCGCGCTGGCCGTGCGCGAGTGCGCCAAGCCGTGGCCGGAGGCCGACGCCGACGTGTGCGAGGCGATCGACTTCCTCGAGTACTACGCGCGCGGCGCGCTGGACATCGCCCAGGGCGCCCCGCTCCTGCAGGTCCCCGGCGAGCGCAACACGATGGGCTACACCGCTCGCGGCGTGGTGGCGGTGATCTCGCCGTGGAACTTCCCGGTCGCGATCCCGCTCGGGATGACCTGCGCCGGGCTGGCGACCGGCAACGCGGTCGTCCTCAAGCCCGCCGAGCAGTCGCCCGGCTGCGCGCTGATGCTGTTCCGCGCGCTGCGCGAGGGCGGCGTGCCCGGCCGGCGCGGTGTCGCTGCTCCCCGGCGAGGGCGAGGTCGGCGCCGCGCTCGTCAAGGACCCGCGCGTGCACACGATCGCCTTCACCGGCTCGGGCGCCGTCGGCCTGGAGATCGTCAAGGAGGCGGCCCAGGTCCGCGAGGGCCAGAAGCACCTCAAGCGCGTGATCGCCGAGATGGGCGGCAAGAACTGCGTGATCGTCGACTCCGACGCCGACCTCGACGAGGTCGTCCCGGCGCTCGTGACCTCCGCGTACCTGTACGCCGGCCAGAAGTGCTCGGCCGCCGCGCGGGTGCTGGTCCACGAGGCGACCCACGACGCGCTGCTGGAGCGGCTCGCCGGGGCCGTCGAGGTGCTCGAGGTCGGCCAGGCCGACGACCTCGGCATCGACGTGCCGCCGGTGATCGAGCGCGAGGCGCAGGAGCGCGTGGCCCGCTACGCCGCCGAGGCGGAGCGCACCGGCGTCGTCGCCGCCCGCGCCGCGAGGGTCCCCGACGGCGGCTGGTTCGCCACCCCCACGGTGGCCGCCGAGCTGCCCGCGGACTCGCCCGTGCTCCACGAGGAGATCTTCGGCCCGCTGCTGGCCGTCGAGCGCGTGCGCGACGTCGAGGACGCGTGCGACCGCGTCGACGCCTCCCCGTTCGGCCTCACCGGCGGCCTGTTCGCCCGCAACCCCGACACCGTCGACTACGTCGTCGACCGCACGCCGGTCGGCAACCTCTACGTCAACCGCTCGATCACCGGCGCGATGGTGGGCCGCCAGCCGTTCGGCGGCAACCGCCTGTCGGGCACGGGCACCAAGGCGGGCGGCCCCGGCTACCTGCTGCAGTTCGTCGAGCCGCGCGTGGTGACGGAGAACACCATGCGGCACGGCCTCGTGGTCTAGGTCCCAGAAGGACCTGGGACCCGGACCCAGGCCAAGTTGAGTCCCGCGCCTCTCGTGGCGGGCGGCTCGCGCCCCTAGGTTGCTGGACATGCTGAGGGGCGCACTCAAGAGCGAACGCGGGATGTCCTCGTCCGAGTACGCGGGGATCCTCGCGATCGTCGCGACGATCTTCGTCGCCATGTTCGCGCTCAACCTGGACTCGAACGTCAGCAGCACCGTCCGCACCGCGGTGTGCCAGATCCTCGGGGGCGACACGTGCGGCGAGGAAACGGCCGCCACCCCCGAGAAGTGCCTCACCGGCAAGAGCACCACGTCGGCCAACGCCAACGTCTTCGTCGCCTTCGTCCAGATCGACAAGGACTCGATCCTGATCCGCGAGGACTACTCCGACGGCTCGTCCAAGTTCACCATCGTCGACAACACCGAAGCCGCCGGGGAGCTGCTCGCCGGCGCCAAGGCGAAGGCGGGCAAGTACGGCTTCAACGCGTCCGCCGAGGCGCTGGCCGGCATCGGCCTCGCCGGCGGCAAGGTCTTCGAGTTCGACAACCCGGAGGACGCGGCCGCGTTCCAGGACTCCGTGCAGGCGGCCGGCGGCTTCGACGGCATCGTCCGCGACCTGGCCGGCTACGACGACGAGATCCCCATCCTCGGCTGGACAACCCGGTCGGCGGCCTCAACGACTGGGCGCTCGACCAGCTCGGCATCGACGACAACGGTGACCTGCCCAAGCCCAACGAGGAGTACTTCGAGGGCAAGGCGTTCCTCGAGGGCTCCGCGGGCGCCGGCGGCGGCATCGGCATCGTCGACGCCGACATCAAGGGCCTGATCAACGGCGCCGGCCTCGTCAAGGTCAAGACCTCGGGCGAGAACAAGGGCGACGTCGAGTTCACCGTGCGCATCGACGGCGAGGCCAACGGCAGCATCACCGCGGCCACGCTCGGCGGCGGCGCGACCGGCAAGGTCCGGATGACCGCGACCATCACGCTCGACGCGCAGAACGGCTACAAGCCCGACAAGCTCGTGCTCAAGGGCAACGCCGGCTACACGGGCAACTTCGACCAGAAGCTGGCGCTCGACGGCGACGAGCTCAAGGACATCTCCTCGGCGCTCGAAGAGGTCTCGATCTCCGATCAGGCCGGCGAGGGCAAGGGCTTCGAGGTCTCCGGCGAGCTCGACCTCGACGACCCGGAGAACCTGCAGGCCACGCTCGACGCCCTCGCGGGCCAGAACGCCCTCCCGCTGGCCGAAGCGCTGGACGAGAACGGCACGCTCGGCTTCGACACCTACGACCTCTCCACCGAGAACACGGAGGGCGAGGTCAAGGTCGGCCTCGGTGTCGGCGGCGGTGGCGGCGGCAGCTCCAGCAGCGAGGAGCAGAGCGATCGCACCGGGGTCGTTCGTCCGCCGGGCGGTACATTCGCCCCGCGCCTCTGCAAGCAACCGTCCTGATGAAGGCCCTCCTCCTCCCTTTCGCCCTCGCGCTCTGCCTCGCCGCCGCCGGCTGCGGCGGCGGCGGTGACTTCAGCGGTGACCCCGACGTGCCCGACGGCTACAAGACCTTCTCCAACGGCGGCGTCTCGTTCGCCTACCCGTCGGACTGGGAGGTCGCCGAGCGCACCGACTCCGACGGTGGGCCCGCGGTCGAGATCACCCCGCCCGACAAGACCAAGACGCCGTACGGGCTGATCCAGCTGAGCGTGACGCCCGACGGCGGCAGCCGCTTCAAGAGCCTCGCCGACCAGCGCCGCCTCGTGATCCGCGACGTCAACGACGGCAAGATCGAGTCCGACGAGGAGGTCGACATCCCCGGCTCCAAGGAGGCGCTGCGGGCGACCGCGACCACGCCGCCCGGCCAGGGCAGCGATCCCGTCGAGGTCAAGGCCGACAGCCTGGACGTGCGCCGCGAGAACGACGACGTGGTGGTGCTCACCGTCGCCTCGCCGCAGCGCAAGGGCGAGTCGTTCGACGCGGCGGCCATCGTCGACTCCTTCCGGCTGGAGGACTGATGGGCCCGTTCGGCGACCGCGTTCCCAAGTGGCCCGTGCTCGCGGGGGTGGCCGCGCTGCTCTCCGCGATCGTCATCTCGTCGCTCGTGCCGCTGATCGCCGCCCTCCCCGCCCTGCTGACCGGCGGCGACCGCGCCCAGCCGGGGATCATCCTGCTCGGCGCGATCCCCACGACCGTGGCGATCGTCGTCGTCGTGTGCCTGCTGGCGCGGCTCACGCGCCCGGTCACCGCGGATCAGCTCGGCCTGCGCGTCCCCGACGACGTGCCGCGCGCGGTGCTGCTGACGGTGGGCGGCGCCGTCGTGCTCGCCGCCGTCGCCGTCGCGTGGACCGTGCTCGGCGACCTCGAGGGCTCGCTCGTGATCCCGCCCGAGATCGACACCCGCACCGCCACCGCGCGCGGCTTCGACCTGCCGGTCCGCGAGAGCGTCGAGTGGGGACCGGGGCTGCTGGCCTCCGCGCTCGCCCGCTGCGTGCTGCCCGTCGTCGCCGGTGAGATCCTGCTGCGCGGCTTCGTCTTCCCCGCGCTGTCGTCCTGGCGCGGGCCGGTCCCGGCCGCGCTGATCGTCTCCGTCGTGTTCGGCGGCTTCGGGCAGCTCTTCGGCTCGCCGGGGATCGCCGTCCTCTCGATGCTGATGGGCGTGCTCCTGTGCCTCCTCTACGTCGCGACCGGGTCGCTGCTCGGCGGCATCGCGCTCGCGTCGGCCGCCGCGGCCACGAGCCTCGGCGTCGCGGCCGGGCTCCCTCCGGCCGGCGTGGCGGCGCTCGCGATCGGCTGCGCGGTGATCGCGGTGGGCCTTGCCGCCGCGCCCGCGCTCCCGCGGCGGCGCGAGGCCAAGCGCCTGCAGCTGCGCGGCAGCGTGGCGTGAGAGCGGCGCCGGCGGCGGCGCTGCTGGTGCTCGCCGTGGCCGGCTGCGGCGGCGACGGGCCGCTCGAGCTGGTGTCCGCCGAACCGCCCGCCGGCGCCGAGGCCGCGGGCAAGAACTCCGAGCGCCAGGGCGACGCCGATCCCGACGCCGGCGAGTCGATCTACAAACTTCGTCCGACGGAGGGCGACGCACTCCGCTACAAGGTGACCGTGCGCAACACGAGCTCCGACGCGATCGAGGTCACCGGCGTGAAGGCGGACGAGGACCGCGACGGCGCGTTCGCGCCCGAGCGCGTCGACGGCGCCCCCGTGAAGATCGAGGCCGGGGCCAGCGAGCCGGTCACGATCGAGGGCACCGTGCACGGGTGCCAGTTCGGCGGCCAGCGCGTGTCGCTGGCCGGCCCGGAGCTCGAGCTCGACGACGACGGGACGCAGCAGTTCGACCTCGGCCTGCAGGTGGAGCTGATCGTCGAGGGGTGCTCGTAGATGCCGCTGCGCTGGGTGCTGTTCGACCTCAACGGCACGCTCGTGGACCCGGCCGTGATGGCGCAGCCGCTGGGCGACTCCGCGGCCGACGAGGAGCTCGTGCTCACCGCGCTCGATGAGGCCAACCACCAGGCGTGGGTGTTGACCCTGGCGGGCGTCCAGGTCGCCGTTCGTCGAGCTGTTCGAGGCGGGCCTGCGCCGCCGGCTGGCGCTGGCGGGGCGAGACGAGGCGGGCGCGACCGATGCGCTCGGGCTGCTCGGCTCGATGCCCGCCTACCTCGACGCCCCGGCCGCCCTGGAGCAGCTGCGCGGCGTCGGGCTGCGTCTCGGCGTCCTGACGCAGAGCGCGCCCGAGGCCGCCGACGCGGTGCTGCGGTTCTCCGGGCTGCGCGACCGGATCGAGCTGGTGTTGAGCGCGCCCGACTCCGGCGCCTTCAAGCCGGACCCGCGGCCCTACCGGATGGCGGTCGAGCGCACCGGCGTCCCCGCCGAGGAGGTCGGCTTCGTGGCCGCCCACTGGTGGGACGTGGCGGGCGCCAAGCACGCCGGCCTGCGGACCGGCTGGGTGGCGCGGCGCGATCTCGTGCTGCCGGGGAGCGTCCCCGAGCCGGACGTGAGCGGGAGCGACCTCACCGAGGTCTGCGACGGGCTCTCCCGCCTGGCCTAGCTCACAGGTGGCCCTGGTCGTTCCAGGTCGTCAGCACCCAGCCGGGGAAGTCGATGCCGTCCATCCGGCGGTGGTCGCGCCGCTCGAAGACGGTGATGCCCGTGTTGGCGTGCCCGGCCTGGTAGAGCCCCGGGACCAGCGCGGGCGTGAAGTCCTCGCCGAACAGCACCGCGCCGAGGAAGAAGTGCAGGAAGCCGAAGTGGCTGACGGCGAGGATGCGCTCCTGCTCGGCGCGCTCGGAGAGCCGCCCGCGGACCCGCTCGACGCGGCCCATGATGTCGATGAAGGACTCGGCGCCGGGTGTTGCGTAGTCGGGCGGCGAGGACGGCATCCAGTTCAGCGTCCCGGTGTCGCCGAAGTCGGGTGACGAGGCGTAGAAGGCGTCGGACTGGCGCACCTCGTGGAGGTCCGGGTCGGTCTCGATCGGCAGCCCGAGCACCTCGGCGATCCCCTGGGCGGTCTCCTGGGCGCGGCGCATCGTGCTCGCCACGATGACCTCGAGCCCCTCCCCCTTGAGCCGCTGTCCGAGCTCGCGCGCCTGCTCCCAGCCGCGGTCGGACAGCCGGTCGGAGGCCTCGGGCCGCTTGGTCCCGGTCCGGTCGGACTGGTTCGCCACCGACTCGCCGTGGCGGACGAAGTAGAGCGCTAGGGACTGCGAAGCGTCCCGGCGACCCAAAATCGCTCACGCGGTGATGACGCCGGCCTGGCGCAGGAACAGCTCGTGGATGCGGGTCTCGCCCGCGATCTCCGGATGGAAGGAGATCACCAGCATCTGGCCCTGGCGGGCCGCCACCGGGTGGCCGTCGACGGAGGCCAGCACCTCGACGGCGTCGCCGTGCTCGGCGATCCAGGGCGCGCGGATGAACACCGCGCGCACCGGGGGGCCGGCGATGCCGGGGATCCGCAGGTCGGCCTCGAAGGAGCGGATCTGGCGGCCGAAGGCGTTGCGGGCACAGACGTAGTCGGCGATCCCGAGGTGGTCGCGGTCGAGCATGATCATCCCCGCGCAGGTGCCGAGGATGGGCGTGCCGGCGGCGGCGAGCTCGCGCAGCGGCTCGGCCAGCCCCTCGCGCTCGATGCCGAGCGTCATGGTGGTCGACTCCCCGCCGGGGATCACCAGCCCGTCGAGGCCCTCGAGCCCGGCCGGCGTGCGGACCTCGACCGGGTCGGCGCCGAGCCCGCGCAGCATCCGGACGTGCGCCGCGAAGTCGCCCTGGAGGGCGAGCACGCCCACCTTCATGGGGCTACCAGCCCCGGTTGGCGAGCAGCTGCCCGGCCTCGAGCTTGCGGGTCTCCAGCGAGATCATCGCCGTGCCCAGGCCCTCGGAAGCGCGGGCGACGCGCAGGGGGTCCTCGAAGTGGGTGGTCGCCTCGACGATCGCGGCGGCGCGGGTGGCGGGATCCTCGGACTTGAAGATGCCCGAGCCCACGAACGTACCCTCGGCGCCCAGCTGCATCATCAGCGCGGCGTCGGCCGGGGTGGCGATGCCGCCGGCGCAGAACAGCACGACCGGGAGCTTGCCGTCGTGGGCGACCTGACGGACGAGGTCCAGCGGCGCCTGGTGCTCCTTGGCGGCGGTGGCCAGCTGCGCGTCGTCCATCACCGTCAGCGCGCGGATGTCGCCGGTGATGCGGCGCATGTGGCGGACGGCCTCGACGATGTCGCCGGTCCCCGCCTCGCCCTTGGAGCGGATCATCGCGGCGCCCTCGGCGATGCGGCGCAACGCCTCCCCGAGGTTGGTGGCGCCGCACACGAACGGCACCTTGAAGTTCCACTTGTCGATGTGGTTGGCCTCGTCGGCGGGCGTGAGGACCTCGGACTCGTCGACGTAGTCGACCTCCAGCGCCTCCAGCACCTGCGCCTCGGCGAAGTGGCCGATCCGGGCCTTGGCCATGACGGGGATCGTCACCGCCTCCTGGATGCCCTTGATCAGCAGGGGGTCGGACATGCGGGCCACGCCGCCGTCGCGGCGGATGTCGGCGGGCACGCGCTCGAGCGCCATGACGGCGACCGCGCCGGCGTCCTCGGCGATCTTTGCCTGCTCAGCGTCGATCACGTCCATGATCACGCCACCCTTGAGCATCTCGGCCAGTCCGGCCTTGACACGGAACGTCGACTCGTCTCTCATCACGTATCAGGATAGCCGCGCTCCGGCTCATGTCAGTGTCCAAACCGGCGGGAATGGATCGTCCCCAACGGCGTCTTTGGCCTCATGCGAATCCTCATCACGACCACGCCGGGTGCGCGGAACTTCACTCCGGTGCGGACGTTCGCCGACGCGTTCGGCCGCGCGGGACACCGTGTCATGGTCGCCGTCGAGCGCAGCGGCGAGGCGCAGGTGGGCGCGGCGGGGCTGGACTGCTGGCCTTTGGAGCCCGAGGCGCGGCAGGACCTCCGCGTCGCCTACGAGGGCATCCTGGCGGCCGTCGAGCAGTGGCGGCCGCAACTGATCGTGCACGAGACGGCCGAGTTCACGGCCGTCCTGGTGGCCGAGCGCGCGGACCTGCCCGTCGCGCGCATCGCGGTCGGTGAGCGGCACGCAGGAGCGGGCCGTCGCCGCGGTGGCGGCCCCCACGCTCGACGCCCTGCGCGGGGAGCTGGGCCTGGAGCGCGACCCCACAGGGGCGCGGATCCTCTCCGGCCGCGGGCTGACGCTGATCCCCGAGGTGCTCGAGGACCCGGCGGCGCCGGTCACCCTCGAGCGCTTCCGCGAGCCCAAGCCGTGGCCGCGGGGGCTGCCCGACTGGTGGCGGGGCGACGACCGGCCGCTCGTCCACGTCGCCCTCGGGGCCCGGGAGATGAGCGTCCACCGTGCCGTGCTCGACCAGCTGGCGGAGCTGGAGGTCCGCGTGCTCATCACCGTCGGCCCGGGCCAGGACGCCGGCGAGCTCGGCGCGTTGCCGGCGGGCGCGCACGCGAACCCCGGCATGGCGCTCGCCGACGTGACGCCCTACACGTCCGTCCTGGTGTGCGAGGGCTCGTCGAGCGCGATCGCGTCGGGGCTGACGACGGGCGTCCCGATGGTCGCGGTGCCGCTGGCCAACGGGCAGGCGCTCAACGCGACGAGCATGGCGGCGACGGGCGCCGGTCTCGCGCTCGAGGGCGGCCCGGCGGCGGTCGGCTCGATCGGCGCCGCGGTGGGCGCGATGCTGCGCAGCGAGGACTACAAGCGCGCTGCCGAGCGCGTGTCGGCCGAGATCGCGGCGCTGCCGCTGGTCGACGACGCGCTCGCCAACGTGCTCACTTCAGCTTGAACGCGCGGATGCGGTCGTCGTACTGGGCGGCGTCGCGGGCGTAGAGCCCGTACGCGAGCGCCTGCAGCACCGACAGCAGGCCGACGTGCGAGCGCACGAAGGCGGGCGAGCTGGACGAGTAGTACAACGTCCGCTCGGCGAGCTTGGAGACCTCTGAGAGCGTCGCGTCGGTGATCGCCAGCGTCGACGCCTTGCGGTGGCGGGCGATCTTCATCGCGCGGACGACCAGCGGGTGCGGGCGGCCGGCGGAGAGGCCGATCACGAGCGTGCCCTCGTCGATGCGGCCGAGGCGGCTGAGGGCCTCCTGGCTCGGCGAGGCGGCGATCTCGGCGCGCACGTCGAGCAGCATCAGCAGGTGGCGCAGGTAGGAGGCGAAGAAGGCCATCTGGTCGGTACCGGCGATCAGCAGGCGGTCCGCGGAGGCGATCGCCTCGATCGCGGCCTCGACCTCCGAGCGCGAGACCTTGCGCGCGGTGTCCTCGACGTTGACGTGGTCGGCGGCGATGGCCTGCTCGAACGGGTTCTGGTCGAGCGAGAACAGCGGCGCGGCCGTCTCGATCCCGGTGGCCGGCGGCGAAAAGCGCCGGTGGTGGTGGCGGTACTCGTCGCGCGCGGCCTCCTGGAGCTCCGGGAAGCCCTCGAACCCGAGGGCTTGTGCGAAGCGCACGACCGTCGATGACGACGTGCTGGCGCGGCGGGCGAGTTCCTCGGCGGTGTGGAAGGCGACTTCGTCCAGATGGTCGACGCAGTACTGCGCCACATCCTTCTGGGAGCGCGAGAACTCGTCGAACCGCGAGGAGATATAGGCGGACAAGGTCTGGTGGCCCTTGGCAGCGGGCGGCATGGTCACGGTCCTCGGCATGGCGAGGCGATCTTTCGACGCTTCCGCCCTAACCTCCTCCACCGAATGCAACAGCTCCCCACACGAATCGACGGGCTCGCCCTCCTGGAACCCACTGTTCACGGCGATGAGCGCGGTTTCTTCGTCGAGACGTGGCGCGAAGACGCGTGGAGCTCTGCGGGGGTTCCCAACGCGTTCGTCCAGGACAACCACTCGCGCTCGCGGCGCGGAACGCTGCGCGGAATCCACTTCCAGACGCACCCCGGGCAGGGCAAGCTCGTGCGCTGCGCGCGGGGCACCGTGCTCGACGTCGTGGTCGACCTCCGGCGGGGGTCTTCGACCTTCGGCGAGTGGGAGTCCTTCGAGCTCGACGACGTCCACGGACGGCAGCTGTGGATCCCGGTCGGCTTCGGGCACGGGTTCTGCGTGCTCTCCGAGACGGCGGACTTCGTCTACAAGTGCACCAACTACTACGACGCGGCGACCGAGTCGGGGATCCGCTTCGACGATCCGGACGTCGGGATCGAATGGCCCGACGATGTCGAGTTGCTCTACTCGCAGCGCGACCGGGATGCGCCGCTCTTGGCCGAGGTGGCCGACTCGCTGCCGTTCACGGTGTGAACGGGCGCTTCGCCCCCAGCCCCACCGGGACACTGCACCTGGGGAACCTGCGGACGGCGCTGCTGGCGTGGCTGTTCGCGCGCTCGGCCGGGTCGCGGTTGCTGGTGCGGATGGAGGACCTCGACGCGGGGCGCGTCCGGCCAGGGTCCGCGGAGGAGCAACTCGCCGATATGGCGGCTTTGGGCCTCGACTGGGACGGCGAGGTGGTCTTCCAGTCTTCGCGCCTGTCGTTGTATGCGGCAGCCATGGACGCGCTGCGGTCGCGAGGGCTGCTGTACGAGTGCTTCTGCACGCGGGCCGAGGTCCGCGCGGCGGCGAGCGCGCCCCACGGCCCGCTGCCCGAGGGCGCGTATCCGGGGACGTGCCTGCACCTGTCTGCGGCCAGCTCGCCGCGCGGCGCGCGTCGGGCCGGCCTCCGGCGCTGCGGGTCCGCGCGGACGCGGCGGTCGTGAGCTTCGTGGACCGCGTGCTCGGGCCGGTGTCGGGCGTCGTCGACGACTTCGTCGTGCGGCGCAACGACGGCGCACCGGCCTACAACCTCGCGGTCGTGGTCGACGACGCCGCGCAGGGCATCGAGGAGGTCGTCCGCGGCTCCGACCTCGTCGACTCGACCCCACGCCAGCTCTGGCTCGCCCGGGCTCTCGACCTCCCCGACCCCGCCCACGCCCACGTCCCGCTCGTCCTCGGCCCCGACGGCGCCCGGCTGGCCAAGCGCCACGGGGACGTCACTTTGCGCGAGGTCCCGCCCACCGCCGCGCTGGCGTGGATGGCCGACTCCCTCGGCCTTCAGGGCCGAACCGCGCCGGAGCTGCTCGCCGAGTTCGACCCGGCCGCGATACCGCGCGACGCCACGCGCTACGCCGGGGTCTGACCCCGCGGGGCAGCGACACGAAGTAGCGGGTTCGCTCTACCCGAGTTGCTCTTCGATGCGGGCGACCTCGTGGGTGGCGTCCTCGTAGGCCTCCTGGGCGGCGTCGAGGCGGCGCTTGGCCTCCTCGGCGTGGTCGCGGGCGGTCTTGAGCCGGCGTTCGAGCTTGCGGCGCTCGGCCTCCTCGCGCTTGCGCGCGGCCTCACGCTCGCGGCGTTCGGTGGCCTTGCGCTCGCGCTCCTGGTCGCGCTTGCTCGGCTTGGCATTGCGCGCCGGAAGCCTCTTGGCGGGCGCCCGCCGGGGGACGGCGGTGAACTCCCCGGTCGGCCACCCGGAGGACTCGGGCTCCTTGACGAGCCGGCCGGACGTGAACGCCTCGCGCAGGTCGTCGTCGGAGGCGAGCGCGTGGAGGAGCGTGCGCAGCTTGTCCTGGGCGGCGCGGGAGAGGTCGGAGGACTTGACGAGCGCCTCGACGGCCTTGCGCTCCGCCGTCGCCGCCTCGCGCACCTGGTCGCGGTCGCCGCCGCCGAGTTGGACCTCGCGCAGGCGCTCGCCGGCCTCCGAGCAGCTCGTCGGCGTCGCCGGAGCGCGCGATCCGGTTCGCCGTCCACGCGACCTGGCTGGGCTTCGGGAGCTTGCCGACCTCTGCCGCCGCCTCCTTCTCCCCCGCCTTCTTGAGCTCCTTGACGCGCGCGGTGCGCTCGCCGACGAAGTCCTCGAACGGCACGCCGTAGAGGTGCTCCGCCGCGTCTTCGATGGGGTCAGCCGGCACGGACGCCCGTGTGGACGGGGCCGTCACCGACCCGCCAGCCGTGGGTCATGCCGGGTGAGCTGCAGCGCGCGGTGACCTCGCCGGCGGCGCTGATGGCGATCAGCCCGCCATGGCCGCCCGTGCGCCCGAGCGTGGCCAGCGCCTCGGCGCACGCCTGCTCCAGGGAGAGCCCCCCGAGGCGGACCTGCGCGTCGACCTCGTGGGCCATCGCGACGCGGATGATCGCCTCGCCGTCCCCGGTGCAGGAGACGGCGACGCTCTCGTCGTCCGCCCACGTGCCGGCGCCGATCAGCGGCGAGTCGCCGACGCGGCCCGGGCGCTGCGCCATCGTGCCGCCGGTGGAGGTCGCGGCGGCCAGCTTGCCGTCGATGTCGCGCGCGACGGCGCCCACCGTCCCGGCCGCCCAACCCGCATCCCCCTTGGCGAGCACCCCGCGCTGGCGGTCGGTCGCGTGCCAGCCGTCGTCGACCAACTCGACGCCGCTCTCGCGCGCGAAGCGATGGGCGCCCTCGCCGACGAACAGGACGTGGTGGCCCTCTTCGAGCACGGCGCGCGCCAGGCGGACGGGGTTGCGCACGCCGGCGACGCACGCCACCGAGCCGGCGCGGCGGGTGCCCTCCATCACTGACGCGTCGAGCTCCACGCGGCCGTCCTCGGTCAGCGCGGCGCCGTGGCCGGCGTTGAACTCCGGGTCGTCCTCGAGCGCGACGACGGCGGCCTCGACGGCGTCGAGCGCGCTCCCGCCCGCCGACAGCACGGCGTAGCCGGCTTCGACGCCGGCGCCCGCGCCGGCGCGCATGCGCTCGATGCGGTCCGGATCGTCGGGCATCCGCCCGGCGCCCCCGTGCACCACGATCGCGACCTCTCCCATCGGCCGGAAGGCTACTCCGGCGGCGCTCAGACCAGCGCGGTGACGATGATGATCATCGCGACCAGGAGCACGGCGACGAGGGCGACCGCGGCGGCGCGCATCGCCCATACGCCGGCCGCCGATTGCTCGTGCTCGGGCACCCGGCTCGCCGCCGCGGCTCGCGCGGCATCGGCGCGGCGGTAGGACGCCCGCGGGTCGGCGCCCACCCGTGACCCTGCCGCGGCCGAGGACCGGCGGCGGCCCGCGGCGGTCGCGGCGACGGGCGCGTCCTCCCTCGTCGTCGCGTCGCCGTTGGTGGCCGCGGCGGCCGCCGTGCGGCGTTGCTCGGCGGTCTGGATCTGGCTGGCCTCGAGCTCCCGGCGGAGGTTGCGCACCGTCTCGCGCTCGCGCTCCAGGTCCCGGGTCACCTGCTCGTACATCTCGCGGCCGGCGCTGTCGGACGAGGACGTCTCGGAAGGGCGGGAGGCGAGCTCCTCGCGCAGGCGGGCCATCTCGGCGCGCTCGGCCGCGAGCAGGCCCTCGGCCTCCTCGCGGGCGGCGGCCAACTCGGAGCGCAGCCGCTCGGTCTCGTCGGCCTCGGCGGCCATCGCCGCCTGGGCCTCCTGGCGCGCGGCGGCCAGCTCGTGCTCGCGCTCGGCCAGCTCCATCCGGGTGCGCTCGAGCTCCTCGGAGAGGCGCTCCTGGGCCTGCACCGCGGCGTCCAGCTCGCCGCGCAGCTCGCCCGTTCCCGCCACGATCGCGGCGTAGCGATCGGAGAGCAGGTCGTGCTCGGCCCGTAGCTGCTTGTGCTCGTCGCGTAGCTCGGCGTCCGGTGCCGACGACTCGGACGCCGCGTTGCGCAGCTCCTCGATCTCCGCCCGGAGCTCGGCGATCTCGGCGTCGGGTTCGGCGCTGCGTAGCTCCTCGAGCTCCACCCGGAGCGCCGCGAGCTCGGCGTCGGCGCCGCCGGCTCGGCGCTGCGTAGCTCGTCGAGCTCGGCTCGGAGGTCGGCGATCTCGGCGTCGGGTTCGGCGCTGCGCAGCGCGTCGAGCTGCGCCCGAAGGGAGGCGACCTCCTCGCGCAGGCCGACGCCGGGGTCGGGAGCCCGGCGCTTGCGCCGCCGCGGGGCGGGCAGCTCGACGAGGAGGCTGCGGCCGATCTCCAGCTCGGCGCCCTCGACGTCGGCCGTTCCGTGCGGCCAGGCGAACGCGGCCCGCCACTCCTCGCCGGAACCGGTCGGGAGATGGCCGCCGGGCGTCGCCGTCAGCCGCCGGCGGCGGCCGTCGACCTCGACGTGGAGCACCGGGCGCCCGAGCCGGCGCCCGGTCAGGCCCTCCCAGCGGCCGACCACCTCGAGGCGGTCGTCGTCGACCCACTCGAAGCGCTCGAGCGCGAACGTCAACTCCTGGCGGGTGTCGGGCATCAGGCGTCGCGCTCCGGCGGGGGCGCGGCGTCCTCCTCGCGGTCGTCGTCCGGGGCCGCGCCGGTCGCCCATCAGCGGGGAGACGCTGTCGCCGTCGCGATCGACGGGGACTACGTCTCCGGTCTCGGTGGGCGGCGGGCGGTGGTCGACGGCGGCCACGCGCTGGGGCTCGCGCCCATCGATCTCCACCGAGAACGACACGCGCCCCAGGCTCAGCACCGCGCCGATGACCATCGCGAGCGCGGCGCCGAACGCCAGCCACGCGCCGGTGTCGGGGTCAAGGCCGGTGGCGGCGGGCGGCGGGCTGAGGATCTCGGCGACCACCAGCACGAACACGGCGAGCACGGAGCCCGGCAGCCAGCGGCGTCGACCTCCGGCAAGCTCGGGCGCGACCCGGCCGGCCGCGGCGGCCAGCGCCAGCAGCGCGAGGGCGGCGAGCAGCAGGTCGGCGACCTCGAACACGGTCCATGCGTTCGCGTTGCCGTACCACTCGAGGAACAGGCTCACCAGCAGCACCAGGCTGCCGAGGGCCACGATCAGCGGGCCGATCTCGAATCGTCTCATCACCTACAGGTAACCAACTGGACCCGCCAGAAGCGCGCGTCAGTCAACTGACTGGTACACGAACACCCACCGAATTTCGTCGTGACGCTGACGTTGCGGCGTTTCGCTGACGGCGTGTCGCGGAAGACGACGGGTGAGTGCGCTCCCCCGGTGCACTCGCATCCCCTCCTCATCCGGGCGGGCGGCAGGATCGCCGCCCGCCCGGTGAATGCTTAGCCTGAATCCACCGATTCCCGCGGCCCGTCGCCACCGTGATCGGTGGATCCAGGCTTAGCCTGAATCCACGCTCACGACTCGGCGGCTACGAGCGTCTCGGCCGCCTCGCGCAGGTGCGTCCGCAGCACGCCGGGGCCCTCTCGCTCGAGCCCGGCCACGAGCGCGGCGTGGTCCTCGGCCAGGCGGTCTGCGGGCAGGTGCGGTTGGAGCTGGAGCAGGAACAGCAGCATCTCGCCGCTCAGCGCCTCGTGGGCGGCCACGATCCGAGGGCTCTCCGAGGCCGCCACGATCGCGCCGTGCAGCGCGGCGTGGGCGGCGTTGACGTCGCTCCACGCCGGCTCGCCCGCGCAGGCCGCCTCGAGCTCGCGGAGCGCGGCGTGCACGGGCTCGGGCAGGCGGCCGTCATGGCGCTCCAGGGCAAGGTGGGCGGCCTCCAGCTCCAGCGCCGCGCGCAGCTCGTACAGCCACCGGACCTGGTCGGCCTCCAGCCGGGCGACCGTCGCGCCGCGGTGGGGCTCGATCCGCACCAGGCCCTCGGCGGCCAACGTGCGCAGCGCCGCGCGCAGCGAGTGCCGCGCGACGCCATAGGCCTCGCACAGCTCGCGCTCGCGCAGCCGGGCGCCGGACGGGAGCTCGCCGTCGAGGATCTCGCGGCGCAGCTCGTCGGCCAGCAGGTCGACCGTCGACGGGCGCTCGAGCCTCCGGGCCGTCACGCCGGCACCGCGACCGGCGCGGGACGGGACGGGCGCACAGCGAGCAGCAGCAACCCGCCGAGCACCAGCGCGGCGCCCAGCGCCCCGGTCCCGCCGAGCTGCTCGCCGAGCAACGCGATCCCGAGCAGCCCGGCCGTCAAAGGCTCAGCCAGCGTCAGCGTCGCCGCCTCGGACGCCTCGATTCCCCGCAGCCCTCGGGCGAACAGCACGTAGGCCAGCGCGGTCGGGACGATCCCGAGGAACAGCGCCATCCCGAGCCCGCCGGCACTGGCCAGCCACCCGGGCCCGCTCAGCACGAGCACGGGCAGGAGCGCGACGGCGCCGAGGCCGAACGCCGCCGCCATCACCGACTCCGGGGCGTGCCCGTCGTCGAGCAGCCGCTTGGCCGACAGCGTGTAGGTGGCGTAGGAGCCGCCCGCGATCAGCGCCAGGCCGATGCCCGGCAGCGAAACGCCGGCCGCGCCGCCGCCGGCGAGCGCGAGCAACGCCACCCCGACACTGGCGAGCGCGGTGGCGGCGGCCCAGCGGGGCGCGGGGCGACGGCCGTGGAGCACGAGTTCGAGGACGCCGGCCAGCGCGGGAGCCGAGCCGAGCGCGACGATCGTCCCCACCGCGACGCCGGTGTCGGCGACCGCGGCGAAGAACGCCGCCTGGTAGAGCGCCACCCCCCCGGCGGCGGCCAGGACAGGCCCGCGCGCCCAGCGGACCGACGGGCCCCGGCGGCGCATGAGCAGCGCCACCACGACCAGCAGGGCGCCGCCGACGGCGATCCGCGCCGCGCCCACGGCCGCGGGGTCGATGCCGTCCGGGCCGAGCGCCTGGGCGGTTCCGGTGGTGGCGAAGCAGAGAGCGGCGATCAGAACGAGTGCGCGGTGCATCGTCGTGGATTGTTCCACAATTCCACCAACGTGTCGAGCACGCGTTCAACGGGAGCCGGCGAGCAGGGCCAGCGGCAAGCCCCAGTCCTCCAATGACGCGGGGGTCGCCACGCCGTAGCCCGCGCCGACGGCCGAGACGCCACCGCGCAAGGCCCACTTCGCGAAGGTGTCGGCGAAGCGCTCCGCCGGCTCGGTGCACGCGCCGAACGCCCCTTGCTCGTCGTGCTCGCAGTTGCCCGTCCGCGGGATGGCCGCCTCGAGCCGCGCGTTGAGCGCCTTGGGCACGAGCGCGAAGTCGACCGCGTGGCCAAGCTCGTGCAGCACCACCACGTCGCGGTCCACGACGCGCCGGCCGTTGAGCGTGGCGATGTCGAGGTCGATCTCGAAGCGCGCCGTGCCGCCCGTCATCCGGGAATGCGTGACGCCGACGCCGGAGTCCAGGCCGGCACTGGTGCGGAAGGTGGTCATGCCGTCGATCTCGCCGATCAGCCGCTGCGCCTCGGGCCGCGACTTGGCGATCGCGCCCAGGATCCACGAGCGGTCGCTCGCGCTGACCGAGGCGTCGAAGCTCGGCCCGGCGGCGCGCTCGGCCGAGGTGATCGTCGCCGTGTCGGACGCTCCCGCGAGCGACTGCGTCTGGCCCGCTGTCCGCGCCGCGAACACGAGGATCACGACGACCACGATCGAGAGGGCGGTGCGCTGTATCACGCCATGGTCATCGGCCCCCGCGGCGCTGGGCGTGAGCCCGGCTCGTTGGAACTCCCGTCGAGGCGTGGCGCCCGCCGGAGCAGAAGCGCCCGGGAGGCCCACGCCGTTTCGGGGCGTCCGGCACCACCGGGAAGGCCGCGAACGGGGTCCCGTCGGCCGAGGCCAGCGTGATCGTCTCGTGGGATACGGCGGCGCCGGCGATGGCGGCGATCGGCGGGCGGGAGCCGGTGTCGAAGCACATGCGCCGAACCTGCGACCCCGGATGACCCTATGTCTGCACGAACTCGTGCACGGTTAGGCGCGAGTTGCGGCCGAGAACTGCGTTATGACTGGCGACGATGTCGCCGCTGCTCTCCATCCGCCCGTCCGTGAGCGTCACCCGCCGCCTGCTGGGCGCCTGCGCCGTGATGGCGGCCGTGGCGTTCGCGACCGCGCTGAGCACCGGCGACACCGGCCGCCCCTCGGGGGCCACGCCAGCCTTCCTGGCCATCGGCGCCGTCTGCGCCGCGCTCGTCGCCTACCTTCTGTACGCCTCCGCCCGGGCCGTCGAGGACGCGCGGCTGCGCTGGATGGCCGCCGGGACCGCGCTCGCGTGTCTGGGCCTCGTGATCAGCCTCGCCGGCCAGGCGACGGTGTTCCCCGATAGCGGCCCGGTGAGCCGCGCGCTGGACGCGGGCCTGGCGCGGTACGCGGTGTGGCACGCGGCCCTGGCGGCGGCCGCGGTGCTCGGCGTCACCGGCGCGGCCCCCACCCGTCCGCGGATGCTCGCCTTCCTCGGCGTCTCGACGCTGCTGCTGCTGTGGACGGCGTTCGCCGACCAGCCGTTCGGAAACCTCGTGGGCGACGACGGCAGCTACGCCCCGGCCATCAAGGTCGCGATCGCCGCGCTGATCCTCGTTCAGGCCGGCGCCGCCGCGGTGTGGTTCAGGCAGGCGGACCGATCGCCCTCGTGGGGCGCGATGTGCACGATCGCCGCGCTGGTGCTGTCGGCCGGTGACGGCCTCGCCTACCTGTTCGCGACCGAGCCCTACACGGGCGCCTGGTGGGCGAGCCTGACGCTGCGCGCCGGCCAGTTCGCCATCCCCGCGGTCGGCCTGATGCTGGGCTTCGTGGGGCTGGCCGACAAGCTGCGCGAGCTCCAGGCGGAGATCGAGTCCAACTTCCTCGCCGAGAACGAGCGCGCCGGCCGCGAGGAGGAGCTCGCCGGCGCCGGGCGCGCCGAGCGCGAGCGGCTCTCGGGCCTGATCCGGCGCCTGATCGGCGGCGAGGGGCTCGACGTCGCGCTGCAGCCGATCGTCGACCTCGCGAGCGGCGAGGTCGTCGGCGCCGAGGCGCTGGCGCGCTTCACCAGCGCCACCGGCGAGACCATCCCGACCGAGTCCACCTTCCTCGACGCCCACGCGCTCGACCTCGGGCTGGAGCTCGAGCTGGCCGCCGTCCGGCTCGCGCTCGACGCCCACGACCGACTCCCCGATGGGCTCTACCTCGCGCTCAACGCCTCCCCCGCCCTGCTGGCCGGGGACGAGCTGCTCGAGCTGCTGGGCGCCCACGACCGCCGCCCGCTGGTCGTCGAGCTCACCGAGCACCACCAGGTCGAGGACTACTTCGCGCTCGTCCGCGCGCTCGACGCGCTGCGCACCCACGGCATTCGGGTGGCCATCGACGACGTCGGCTCGGGCTTCTCCTCGTTCCGACACGTCACGCGCGTGAACCCCGAGATCCTCAAGCTCGACCGTTCGCTGGTGTGCGGGATCGACGACGATCCGGTGCGCCAGTCGCTGGCGGCGGCGATCGTCGCGTTCGCGGCCGACGTCGGCGCGGTGGTCGTCTCGGAGGGGATCGAGTCCGAGGCCGAGCTGTCGTGCCTGCGCGAGCTCGCGGTCGGCCTCGGCCAGGGCTTCTTCCTCGGCCGGCCCAACCTGGGCGCGGTCGAGGCGCGCCTCCCGGAGCCGGTCTAGCCGATGACGGGAAGCGTGCGCTCGTCGGCCAGCTCGGAGAGCACGGCCTGCATGCGCGAGGTGACCAGCCCGTAGGCGGCGTCGGGGTCGGCGTCCTCCCCCAGCTCCTCGCGCAGATCGATGCGCGGCAGCACGCGGATGGTGATCTTGGAGGGCAGCGGCACGCGGAGCGGCAGGTCGAGCACCGTGATGCCCAGCGGCGGCGCGATCTGGACCGGGAACACCTTCAGCCGCAGGGCGCGGTCGAGCCCCAGGGCGCGTGAGAACCGGCCGCCGCGCCCCAGGAACAGCGCCGTCTCCTGCCCGCCGATCGCCACCACCGGCACGATCGGCGTCCCCAGCTCGAGCGCGAGCGTGACGAAGCCGGTGCGCCCGGCGAAGTCGATCGTGTCCTGCTCCCAGGTCGGCCGGTAGGTCTCGTGGTCGCCGCCCGGGTAGACGAGCAGCGCGGCGCCGCGGTCGAGCGCGCTGCGCATGTTGTCCGGGTTCGCGGGCACGGTGCCGAACCGCGACAGGCTCGCCCTCAGGCCGGGGAGCGCGAAGACGAGGTCGTGCGCGAGCTGGTGGAAGCGCCGGGTGGGCCCGAAGTGGTCGTAGAAGTGCTGGGCGAACACGAACGTGTCGGCGATCAGCGTGCCGCCCGAGTGGTTGCCGACCAGCAGCACCGGCTCGTCGGCGGGGATCTCGTCGAGGCCGGAGACCTCGGCGCGGAAGTAGAGGTCGCTCCAGGCGCGGATGGCGGGCAGCGAGCGGCGGATGTACTCCGGGTCGCGCGCGTCCAGCCAGTCGTCCGGCGCACCGCCGTTCGTGACGCCGAGTGAGGCGGCCACGTCGCCCGCCACCGCGCGCGCCATCGTGAGGCCGCCGTCGGCCGCACCGGCGGCGCGGCCGAGCAATCCGCTTCCGAGCATGCGAGCGGCTTTACCCGAGCGTCAGGTCAGCCACACCGCATCGGCCGCCATCCCCCAGCGGGCGGGGCCGCCGGCGCTCGCGAACGCGATCCCGCGCAGCATCCGCCCCTGGTTGCCGCGGTCGACGGTGCGGCGCAGGCGCTGCTCCTGCGCCGCGGTGAGGCGCACCTTGCGCTTCTCGGGGATCGCGTACATGGGCCGGAACACCACGGCCTCAAAGCCCGCCTGGCGCAGCAGCAGGGGCAGCGTCGTCGGGGAGAAGAACACGAGGTGGTTGGGCGTGAAGCCGGCCCAGCCGACGCCGTTGACCTTCAGCGTCAGCGAGTTCGCGTTGACGGTGGAGATCAGCAGCAGCCCGTCAGGGTTGAGCAGGCCGCGCAGCACATTGAGGTCGTCGACGGGCCGCGGGAGGTGCGCGAGCACCGACCACAGCGTGATGACGTCGAAGCCGCCCGCCGCGATCTCGGGCACGTCGAGCGGCATCCCCACGTAGGAGTTGGCGCCGCCCTCGCGCTCGCGGGCGAGCTCGACGGCGTCGGGTGAGAGGTCGATCCCGTAGGCGTCGAACCCGCGGCGGTGGGCGAGCTGCGTGTAGAGGCCGGCGCCGCTGCCGTAGTCGAGCAGCCGGCGGCCCGTGCCGTCGGCGAACACGGGCCTGAAGTCCTTCATGATCTTGCGGTAGTTGCGCTGGCGCTTGCGGCCGTAGCGCCCCGTCAGGAACTTGCCGTAGTTGCCGCCGCTGTAGAGGTCGCCGAGCCGCTCGGGGCGGATGCCGGGGTTGCGGTACAGGAACCCGCACGAGGGACAGCGGACGACGTGATAGGTCCAGCGGCCCGGGCGGGTCGGCGTGAACAGCGGTTGCACGCGCCCCTCGCCGCACAGCGCGCATCCGACCATCTCCTCGATCTCCCCCACCGTCGAGCGCGCGGCGTACTCCTCGCCGCTGAGCACCGGCCGGCGGCGCAGCATCCAGCGCCACCGCAGCTCGGCGGCGCGCGCGTATCCGGGCACCGCGTAGGGACGCGTCGCCGAGGAGCGCGGCACGAGATGGAGCTTCCCGACCAGGAGGCGGTGCGCGAGCTTGCGGACGCGGGAGCGAACGGGGGACCGCGGCATCGGCGGCACCGTAGTGGCCGTGCGCGTCAGACGACGCGCACGGGGTGGCTCACCACGGCCCAGAGTTGGTCGTCGTCGAAGTCCTCGCCGTCGGTGGCGCGGGCGAGCAGGTCGTACCGGCCGGGATCCGGCTCCTGCGACGGGAACTCCCAGCGCACCCACGCCCGCGGGCGGCTCGGCTCCTGCAGCCGCGCGGGCCGCCACCGGGCCCCGCCGTCGGTGCTCACGTCGACGCGGCGGATCGCGCCGCGCTCGGACCAGGACCGGCCCTACAGGAACAGCCGCGCGACGCGACCGCAGCTCCCCGTCCCAGGGCAGCTCGAACGCGCTCCTGACCGGCGGAGCCGACTCCGCCCAGGCGGGCGCCGCACCGGCGGCGGCCACCGCGAGCGGACGAGAGGGCGCGGCGGGGGCCTGACATCCTCCTCGGTATGGCCTCTGCCGCCGTCCTCGACCTCCTCCAGCCGGGTCGCCGACCGGTCGCCGTCGACGGCTATCTGGACGTGCTCGGCGACGCGGATCCGACCGGCTCGCGCCCCGGTCAGCGGCTGATGGTCAGCCGTGCGCTGCCGCTGATCTACGAGCGGCTGTGGCGCCCGCTCGGCGGCCGCCTGCTGATCGGGGCGAGCCTCGCCGACGAGCGGCGGATCGCCCTCGAGATGCTCGAGATCGCGCCGGGCGACATGGTCCTCGACGTCGGCTGCGGCCCCGGCAACTTCAGCCGCGCGTTCGCCGAGGCGGCCGGCGACGGCCTCGTCGTCGGCCTCGACGCGTCGCGCACGATGCTCGCCCAGGCGGCGCGCGAGGGCGGGCGGGTCCGGTACGTGCGCGGCGACGCCGGCGACCTGCCGTTCCCCGACGCCAGCTTCGACGCCGTGTGCTGCTTCGCCGCGCTGTACCTGATCGAGGACCCGCTGCGCGCGGTGGCGGAGATCGCGCGCGTGGTCGGCCCGGGCGGCCGTGTGGCGCTGCTCGCGAGCGTGAGCCGCGGGCCGCTGCCGGCCGCGGTGGCCGACACGGTCGTGCGGGGCCTGAGCGGCGTGCGGGTGTTCGGGCGCGACGACCTCGCAGACGCCCTGCGCGCCCACGGCCTCGCCGACGTGCGCCGGCGGATCGCGGGCTTCGCGCAGTTCGTGTCCGCTACCCGTCCGGCTGGTCCCCCGGCTCCACGATCATGACCTTGCCGGTCGGCGTCGCGAGCCACAGCCGCTCGCCGACCAGCGCCGCCCCGGCGGCGCCGAACTCGGGCAGGCGCGTCTCGGAGCGGACCCTGCCCGTGGCGAGGTCGACGGCGGCGAGGCGGTCGCCGCCGCCCGCGGTGTCGGTCACGTGGGTCCACAGCGTGTCGCCGACGGGCATCGGCACGCCGGTGATCCCCGTCCCGAGCGTCTGGGTCCAGAGGATCCGTCCCGTCTTGCGCTCGGCCAGGCCGAGCTCGCCGCGGTTCGTGACCAGCACGAGCCCGGCGGGCGTCGGCTCGAAGGCGACGGTGCCCGCGAGGCGGACCGGGACCAGCTGCGCCAGCCGGCCGCGGTCGAGGTCGTAGCGCTCGAGACGCTGCTCGCGCCGGAGCATCCACAGGCCGTCGGGCGCGATCGTCCCCCACACCGGGAACGGGTCGTCCGGCCGCCTCTCGATCGGCACGAACCCGGTGATGGCGCCGTCCTCCGCGTCGATCCGCAGCGCCCCGCGTGAACCGAGCACCCATGGCTCCCCGTCGGCGAACTGCACGTCGCCGGCGGGGAAGGGATCGCCGGCGGAGGTCCGCAGCGGCGTGCGGGCGGTGATCTCGGCCGAGGCTGGGTCGATTCGCACCAGCTCGCCGTTGCCGTCGACGTCGCGCTTGGACGTGATCGCCCATACCGCCCCGCCGCCCACGTTGACGACGGGGTCGTTCCCCACCGGGATGCGCGCGGTCACCCGGCGCGAGTCGGTGTCCACGCGCAGGACCTGCCGGCCCGCCGGGTCGCCCGCCCACACCGAGCCGTAGCCCTCGGACATCAGCCCGAGGGTGTCGGCGACCGGGAACGTCTGGGTCACGCGCGGCGCGGTGATCGTCTGCTCGCCGTCCCAGCGAAGGCCGCCCGCCAGCACGAAGGCGATCACCAGCGCGGCGGCCACGGCACCCGCGATCAGCACCGCGGGCCGCGGCAGCCCGACTCGCAGCCGGTCGAGCGGCCCGCGCTCCTCCTGGCGGAGCGCGGCGGCGCGCAGCTCGTGCTGCAGACGCGTCGTGAAGTCCTGGCTCATCCGTTCCTCCCCAGCCGCCGGCGGGCGGTGGCCAGCCCGCGGCTGACCCGCTTGCGGACCACCTCCTCGGAGGTGTGCAGCTCGACCGCGATGTCCCCGTAGGGGCGCTCCTCGATCACGTGCGCCTCGACCGCCTCGCGCTGGGCGGCCGGAAGCCCTCGCAGGAGCGTCCCGGCCTCCGACGCGCCGAGCGCGATGATGTGCGCGACGTCGTCGTCGGTGAGCTCGATGCGCTCCATGCCGAGCCGGCGGCACATCCGCCGCTCGGCGTAGCCGCGGCGCTGGGCGTCGGCGAGCTTGCGCGATGCGATCCCGAACAGCCACGCGCCCGCCGCCCCCGCCTTCGGCCGGTAGCGGTGACGGCCGGCCAGCGCGGCCGCGAACGTCTCAGAGGTGAGGTCGGCGGCGAGCTCCGCGTCGTGCGTGCGGCGCGCGAAGTAGCCCAGCAGCGTCGAGACGTGGCGCAGGTAGAGCTGCTCGAACGACTCGGCGTCGCGAGCGCTCAGGAGCTCCTCGTCGGTGAGGCCCGTGCTGTCCATCCACAACGTCCTTCGGGACGATCGGGCGAGTTGTGACCGATCCTCTCACCCCGCTGGGATCCGCGCCCGCGCACGGGGCGGCGAGCGCAGGATCCACAGCGCGGGCGTCACCACGAGAACCACGCCGCCGATCGCCAGCGCGGCCACGCCGAGCGCCGACAGCGCGACGCCGCCCACCAGCGTGAGCCCGGCCCCGGTGAGCCCGGCCAACAGGTCGTTGAAGCCGAGCAGCTTCCCGCGCTCCCACGGCTCGGCGCAGTCGGCGAGCTGGGCCGTGGCGGCGACGAAGGACAGGTTCCAGCCGACCCCCAGGAAGAAGAGCGCCGCCGCGGTGGCGGGCACGCTGGTCACCCACAGCAGGCTGGCGGCCGCCGCGCCCATCACGAACAGCCCACCGGCGAGTGCCGGGGTTCGGCCGATGCGGTCGATCACCTCCCCGATCACCAGCACCAGCGCGTACATGCCCATCACGTGCGCGCCGATGATGGGGAACACCGTGTTGGCGGCGTGGCCGTGATGGTCGACCACCACCGCCCCGGTCAGGGTCATGATCCCCACCATCACGGCGAAGCTCGCCTGTCCCGCAAGCAGCGCGGGGATCACGCCGGGGCGGCGGACGATCTCGCTCAACGGCGCCGCGGGGACGGGGTCGGCGTCGGCGTCGGTGTGCAGGAGCTCGGCGATCCGCTTGGGGTCGGGGCGCACGAACAACACGAGCGCGAGCGCCACGACCATGAAGCCCACCGAGGCGAGCCACAGCATCGCCAGCGAGTCGCCGTCGAGCTCGTCGTGGCCGGACAGCAGCGGGCTGAACACGAGCGGGCCGAGGATGGCTCCGAACACGGCGCCGAACAGGACCAGCGCGATGCCGCGGGCGCGGCGCTCGGGCGGGTACATGTCGCCGGCCGCGGTGCGCGCGAGCAACGACGTCCCGCTCGACGCCCCCACGCCGATCAGCCCGGCGAGCACCACGGGCGCCGACTCGGTGGCGGAGCCGAGCGCCGCGAGCCCGCCGCCGAGGCCGCCGACCACGAACCCGCCCGCAATCACCGGCACGCGCCCGATGCGGTCCATCAACCGCCCGGCCGGGAGCGCCGCCAGCGCGCCCGAGGCGAGCACGATCGCCGGCCCGAGCCCGAGCAGCTGGTCGACCCCGAGCACGAGCACCAGCGTCAGCGACGCGACGGCCGCCGAGAGCTGCAGCATCCCCGAGTTGGCGGCGAGCGCCGCCGACAGGAGGATCGTGTTGCGGCGGATCGGCAGCCCGGGGTCGGTCACCGCCGCAACGGTACCGGCGCGTTCAGCGCCGCCTTGGAACGTGCAGCGAGCGGCTGTAGTCCTTCTGGTTGCCCGAGCCGTCGAGCAGCGTCTCGCGCCGGGCGATCGACCACACCTGCCAGCCCTTCAGGCGCTTCGCGATGTCGGCCCCGACGAGCGCGGTGTGGCCGGCGCTCGCCGACGCGCCGGGCATCAGCACGAGCATCCTGCGCGCCTGGGCCGGACCGCTCTTGATGACGCGCACCCTGTCGCGCGCGGGTCCCGGCCCGTCCGCGCCGGCGACGGTCGTCTGGGCGGTGGCGGGCGCGGCGTCACGGCGAACGTCGCGACGATGGAGGCGAACAGGCATCGCAGCGCCGCCGAGGCTACTTGCGGCGGGCCCCGGGACGAGCGTAGGCTCGCTCCACGCCCCACCTTGCGCATGCTCCGGCTCGCCGGATCCTGACGGCCCTCGCCGCGACCACCCTCCTGGCCGCGAGCAGCACCGCCGAGGCGAGCTTCGAGGGGACGCCGGGCCGGGTCGCGTACCTGACCGGGCAGGAGCAGAACTGGGCGCTGAAGGTCTGGGACCCGGTCACCGAGGTGTCCACGACGCTCGAGCCCTCCACCTGGGACACCGACACCTCCGGAACGGGCGAGGACGCCCACGGAACCAAATGGACGATCGGTCCGGGGGACGCCCCGTCGGCTCCCTCGTGGTCGCCCGACGGCTCGAGGTTCGCCTTCGCGAAGCTGATCGACGACGACGGCGATTACGAGGGTCTGCGGCACTCGGCGATCTTCATCCACACGATCGCCGACGGGGAGACGACGCAGCTCACGACGCCGCGTGACGCCGAGCTGGATCCCCTGCCCGAGGAGGAGCCGACGATCGGTCACGTCGTGTCGGACTTCGCTCCCACCTGGAGCGCCGACGGCACCACCGTCGCGTTCGTGCGGCGCGTCGGGTCGCTCGGCGCGCAGGACGACCTCTGGGGCCAGCGCGGACAGAACCTGTGGCGCGTGCCCGCCGCCGGCGGCGAGCCCACCCAGGTCACGACCTTCCTCCCGGAGGACGGCAAGGCGATCTCGGGCGGCGTCTGGATCCCCGGCACCCCGGACCTGGTCGTCTCCTACACCAGCCCCGGGCTCCCGCCGTCGCTCGGGCGGGTCAGCAGCACGGGCGGCAACCCCTCCTTCCTGACCGGCTACATGACCGAGGTGATCAGCGACTTCGACGTCTCACCCGACGGGACGAGGCTCGCGTTCAACACGATCGGCGCCGGCGGGATAACGACCTACGTCCAGCCGTTCTCCGGCCCGGGGGCCGGCGTGGCCGTCTCCGCCGGGACCGGCACCGGCTCCATCCTGCGCTTCGCGGGGACCGGGGACGGGCTCCTGGTGTCGGGCTGCACCGACCGGAGCCCGTCGGTGTGCGGCCTGATGAACCGCCTCACCCCGGACCCGAACGCGGACATCGACCACGACGAGACCGAGAAGCTCGCGCTGGCCTGGGACGTCCCCGTCACGGGCGCCGGCGGCGTCCCCGGGCGGATGGCGTTCGACATCCAGGCGCAGAAGCTGCCGATCGTCTTCGTGCCGGGCTTCCTGGGCACGCGCATCGCCTGCCCGGGAACGGGCGAGGCCTGGCCCGACCTCCCGTTCCCGGACCTGCTCCCGATGAGCCTCGGGGCGGACGGCGCGTCCGACGCCGGCTGCCTGCCGGGAGCCGTGCTCGAGACCGTGCTGCTGGGGCTCTCCGACGTCTACGGGGCGGTCGCGAACTACATGCGCTCGGAGTTCGGCGAGCGCGGGACGCTGTTCGGCTGGGATTGGCGCAAGCGGCCACAGCCGTCGTTCTCGAAGCTGGACACGACCATCACGGAGGCCCTCGACCGCTCGGGGCCCTGGAAGGCGCAGAAGGCGGGTCGCGTCGTGCTGTGGGGGCACTCCTACGGCGGGCTCTTCATCCGGGACTACATCAAGGGCTCGGGCGGCAAGCGCGTGGCGCGGGTCCTGACGGCGGGCACGCCGTACTGGGGCTCGCCCAAGTCGTTCTTCGCGCTCGCGTTCGGCGTCGAGTCGCCCGGCTCGTCGGGGATGGACGCCGTGATCGACAACGCCCGGCTGCAGGGCCTCGCCAAGAACCTCTCCGGGCTCTACAACCTCTACCCGAGCGCCAACTACCCACCGTGGCTGTCCGTCGACGGAGCGCTCCAGAACCAGGCCGGCGTGAGCGCGTTCGTCGGCTCGATAGGCGGCAACAGCGCCCTGTTCAACCAGGCCGACGCGGAGCACCGGAGCCTTTACGACGGCTTCTACGACAACGGCGGCCGGATCGACGTGCGCGCGGTGGTCGGCACCGGCCTGAACACCATCCGCAGCGTCAACGTGCAGTACGGCGACGACGGCGAGTTCGAAGACGTGATCGGCGCCTTCGACAACGGCGACGAAACGGTGCCCGGCCGCAGCGGCGCTCAGGGGCCGGTCGGCGGCAGGGCCGCCGATGGGCGATCCCGTCCACGTGCAGTACACCTGCAACGTCTCGCACGTCCCGCTGTCCGGCACGCCGCAGGTGCTGGTGGCCTACGAGGACTTCCTCAAGACCGGCAAGGTGCCGCGCAAGCTGCCCCCGGCGTGCCCGTCGGCCGGCGGCGCCTACCACTTCACGCCGGGCTCGATCGGGCTGACGACCCGAAGGGCGGCGCTGCGCGGCTCGGCGGCGCACGGATCGCTCGATCTCGAAGAGGCCGAGCAGCAGGGCCTCGTCGGACGTCATGGAGCTCGGGCCCGCGGTGCTGGCGGTCGTCAACGACGCGCGCCCGGTCACGCTGCGCGTGCCGATCGAGAACGGCACGTTCACCTACACGCCGCTGGCCGGGGACACCCAGGGGACCGTCGCGACCTACGGGCCGGCGACCGGAACGCTGGAGCTGTCGCCGGGCGCCGCGGGCGGCCCGCCGGTCGCGCTGCTCGACGGCCGGCCGCTCGCGCCCCGGGCCGGTCCGGTCGATCCCGGCCCGGCAGACCGGGTCCGGCGGCGCCTGGTCCCGCGCCCGGCGGAGCGGCCGCGCCGCCCGCGGCCTCCGTCCCCGCCGCGGGCCGCCTGAAGATCGTCGGCCGTGCGCGGCTGCGGGGGCGCACGCTCAAGCTGGTGCTGGACGCTCCCGAGCGCCGGGACGCGCTCGCGGTGCGGGCGACCGGCAGGCGGGGCAAGCGCACCCGCACGCTCGGAGCGGTCGGGACGGCGATCCGCACCTCCGGCCGGCGCACGATCAAGCTCAAGCTCAAGCGCAGGTCACCGGCCAAGGTGCGGGTGGCCATCGCGTTCACGCCGGCCGGGGGCAGGCCCCAGACCAAGCGCGTCACCGTGCGCCGCCGCTAGTTCCAGGCGAGGCCGCCGCGCCGCTCCCAGTAGTCCTCGGCTGTCCTCCTCGAGCGGCGCGAGCCGGCGGTCGAGCGTCCTCCGTCCAGGCCACCTCGGTGGCGCGCAGGTTGCTGCGCAGCGTCGTCCGCGGTCGCCGCGCCGCTGAGCACGACGTCGGCCCAGGGGCGGGCGAGGACGGCGGCGAGCGCGACCGCGTCGGGCGTGGCGCCGGCGTCGGCGGCCGCGGCCTGCAGGTCGGGCGCCGGCTCGCGCCCGGCCAGCCGGCCGTTGGCGAGCGCCTCCTTGACGACACGCGGAGGCCGGCGTCGTGGGCGCGCGCGAGCGCCGGCCCGGCGGCGCGCTCGTGCAGGTTCCAGGTCGCCTGCACGGCGTCGAAGAGGCCCAGCTCCAGCGCGCGCTCGATCGTGGCGCGCTGGCGGTGCCGCTGACGGAGACGCCGATCGGCGGTGCCGTCCGCGCGCAGCGCGACCAGCTCTCCGAGCACCTCGTCGTTCTCGAGCACGCCGCTGTCCGGCGTCGCCGAGTGGATCTGGTAGAGCGCGAGCCAGTCCCCCAGCCGCTCGCGCGTCTCGGCGAGCTGCCGGCGCAGGGTCTCGGCGTCGTGGTGCTTGACCTCGGGTGGGTCGGCGTCGACGCTCCAGTCCGCCGTGTAGACGTAGCCCCACTTCGAGCTCACCGTCACGCCCTCGGGCGCGGCGCGACCGAGCCATCCGCCGAGGAACTCCTCCGCCCGCCCGTAGGAGCGGGCGGCATCGAACGCCCGCACGCCCGCCTCGTAGGCGGCGTCGAGCACGGCGAAGGTCTGCTCGCGCAGGGCGCCGACCGAGCGGTCCCCGCCGAGGTCGTCGCCGTGGCCGAGGTTGAGGTAGCCGGGCCGCCCGAGCGCGGCAAGACCGAGGCCGATCCGCATGCGCGGCAGCCTAGCCGCAGGCGCATCACTATTGCGGGGCTCCGCGCGGGCGGCGGGCGGGCGCCGGGCAGCGCCGCGAGACCTCGGGCGGGGGGTGCCAGGGCGGGAGCCGGGCTCTCGAGCCCTGCCTGCTCCTGCTCGAGCACGGCTGCCACGAGCCGACGGTAGGCGGTCGCGACCCGCCCGAACGGGCACACATGGGGCCTCCTCTGCGGTCGGAAACCGGCGGAACACGCCCCTCCGTGGAGTCCTCAGCGTCGAGCTCGCTACGGCAGGAGCTCCACGTACCCGTCGGTTCCGTGCACGCGGATCCGCTGCCCGTCGCGGATCAGCCGGGTCGCGTGCTCCACCCCCACCACGGCCGGCAGGCCGTACTCCCGTGCGATCACCGCGCCGTGGGTCATCAGGCCCCCCACCTCCGTCACCAGACCCGCGATCGCGACGAACAGCGGGGACCAGCTTGGGTCCGTGAAGGCCGTGACCAGGATGTCGCCCGGCTCGAGCTCGGCGTCGGCCACGTCCAGGATGACGCGGGCCCGCCCCTCGATCGTCCCCGCGGAGACGGGGAGGCCGACCAGCGCGCCGGGCGGCACGTCGTCGCGTCGGTACGCCCCCGCGACGGCCTCACCCTCCGACGTGAGCACCCGCGGCGGCGTGAGCGCCTCATACGACTTGAACGCCTCCTTGCGCCGGGCGATGAGCGCGTCATCCACCTGCTCCGTGCGCACGACGTCCTGGAGCTCCTGGAACGTGAGGTAGAAGCTGTCTTCCCGCTCTCGAAGGACGCCGGACGCGACGAGGCGGTCGGCCTCTTCGAGCAGGGCCCGCTTGTACGCGAAGAAGCGGCTGACGATGAAGTACTTCGGATACTCCCGGTACCCCATGAAGGTCCGGACCCGGTCGATCATCCGCTTGGTCTCTTCGGCCTTCAGGTCCCCGTCCGGCAGGGCCCGCAGGCGTTCCAGCACGTCCCGTTCCTTCTCCTGGGCCTCCTCCCGCCCCTGCTCGAAGCGTCGCCCCGCGGCGCCCGGCTCGAAGTTCCTGATGTTGCCGACGATCATGGGCACGAGCGTGGTGGGGCGTTCGCTCCAGCGCGGCCTCGTGATGTCGATCTCGCCGACGCAGCGCATGCCGTACTTGTCGAGGAACGTGGCGATGGCGTCCCGCGCCTCCGATCCGCCGGCCAGCAAGGGCATCGCCTCCAGGAAGCCCTCGTCCTCGACGTGCTCGAGACAGGCCACCACATCCGGATGCGGGCGGATCGCGTCCGCGACGTCCAGCAGCGCCAGACCCATTTCCGCCGTGACGTTGTGGGGCGCGGACTTCGTGAGCGTGTCGGCCGCGTTCTTCTCGCCCAGCCACGCCTCCAGCTGCGCGTTGAGCCACCCGGCGGCGTCCATCGCCCCCATGAACACCTGATGGCTTCGCGGATCGAGGAGGATCCGCTTCAACTCCTGGATGTCCGCCAGGACGAAGTCGAGCAGCGCCGACCCGGACCTCGACCGGATGTCGCGCGCCAGGGCGGCGTTGGACGCCTCGCTGCGCTCGATCAACTCGGTGACGATGGCCGGATCGGTCTCGATCGGGGCCGGCGGGTCGCGACGCGGCGGCCCCGCGGGACCCTCGTCCGGGAGCGACGGGATGAAGTCGCCGCGTTCGAGGATGGTCCGCAGCGCGTCCCCGATCAGCGGATCGCCCGTGCCCAGGACGGCGACGGTGGCTTCGCGGGTCGCCGGTGAAGCCAGCCGGGGGGCGACGTCGACGAACAGCCTCCCGGCGGCCTCGTCCATCCGCGGGATGGCCGTCAGCTGCCAGAGGGAGAGCCCCAGGGGCTTCATGGGGTCGGTCATCATCTGCCCGTGACCGACGGAGACGTAGACGCGGTTCTCGCCGTCACCGGCACCGGGAACGGGGAACAGCGTGGTGATCGCGCGGCTCTGGACGATCTGGAAGCCGTCGTCGACCACGCACCATTCGATGTCCTGGGGGCGGCCGAAGTGCGCCTCGATCCGCCGGCCGAGCTGCTCGAGCCGAATCACCTGCGCATCGGTCAGCGCCGGCGTGGTGCGGATCGTCTTGGCGACGACCTCCCCGTCGCGCACCTTGTAGAGGTCCGCGTTCACCAGGCCGGAGACCAGGGCCTCGCCGAGGCCGAGGACGGCCTCCACGGATGAGACCTTCCGGTTGCCGGTGATGGGGTCCGCCGTGAAGAGGATGCCGGCCGCGTGCGGGCAGACCATCCGCTGCACGACGACGGCCATGTGCACCTTGCGGTGGTCGAAGCCGCTCCGCACGCGGTAGGTCACGGCCCGCTCGGTGAACAGCGAGGCCCAGCACCGGCTGACGTGTTCGAGGATCGCCGCCGGCCCCGAGACGTTGAGATACGAGTCCTGCTGGCCGGCGAAGGAGGCCGTCGGCAGGTCCTCCGCCGTCGCGCTGGAGCGGACGGCGTAGGCGGCGTTCTCGCCGGGACCGGCGAGCGCGCCGGTGATGGCCGCCGCCAGATCGTCGGGGATGGCGATCCCTTCGAGGCTCCGGCGGATCTCCGCGCTGAGCGTGCGGATCCCGTCCCGGTCGTCCGCGTTCAGGCGCGACAGCCGATCGAGCCGGTCCGCGATCGACGGCGCCTCCCCCATGACCCGCCGGAAGGCCTCCGTCGTCACGCAGAACCCAGGCGGCACGCTGACGCCGTCGATGCGCGACAGCTCCCCCAGGGACGCGCCCTTACCGCCGACGACCGCGACCTGCGTCTCGCCGATGTCT
Source organism: uncultured Solirubrobacteraceae bacterium (assembly GCA_963764385.1). Classification (GTDB taxonomy): domain Bacteria; phylum Actinomycetota; class Thermoleophilia; order Solirubrobacterales; family Solirubrobacteraceae; genus DATFQI01. The sequence continues at coordinate 97,262 of CAVXSJ010000019.1, forward strand.
TGAAGGTCCAACACGTACCCGCGCGCCATCGCGTCGCTCCCCGCCTTGCTTGCGGCGAGCGAGTATGGAGGCCTGGAGTGGTGAGCGCGCTCAGCGCGTCCGGGAGCGGGGAGAGGACGACCGTGTCGCGTGTGTCTTGGCCCGACCTCGGAAACGAGCTCGCTACTCGCCGTGGCGCCGGGCGGTGATCAGCCAGGAGCGCGCATCGAACACCACGCCCGTTTCGTCGCTGTGGTGCGCAACGAGCATGTCACGGAGCCGCTCGAGGGTCCGGGCCGCCTCGCCGTCGTCGAGGGTCGCGAGCGCCGCGCTCGTGCTCCGGAACCCCCGGATGAACTCCAGCACGGCATCGACGTCGTGCCCGTAGAAGACCGGCTCGTGGACGTCCTCGAAGCGAACGTCGTGGAAGCCGGCACGCTCGAGCATGCGCGTCGTGGCCGCGGCGTCGCCGAGCGAGAACGGATTCAAGTCGCGTGGCCATGGCTGCGCCGCGTCGCCCAGCGCGGCGTCGATCGCCCGCGCCCATTCGTTGTCCTCGGGCCGCTGCCAGACGAGCAGCACCAGGCGGCCCCCGGGTCGAAGGGCGGCGGCGAGGTTGGCGAACGCGGCGGGCGGGTCGGCGAAGAACATCGTGCCGAAGCGGCTGATCGCCACGTCGAAGCCGGCGCGGTCGAAGCGGTGCACCTGGGCGTCGCCCAGCTCGTACCGGACGTTGTCGTCCGTCGTCAGCCGGCGGGCGCGCTCGAGCATGCTCTTGGAGACGTCGACCCCGACGACGCGGCCCGGCGCCGTGGCTCGCGCCGCCTCGCGGGTGGTCAGCCCTCCTCCGCAGCCGATGTCGAGCACCGCGTCACCGCGGCTGATCCCGTACGCGGCGCGAAGGTGCTCGTGGTGCTCGCGCAGCTCGGCGTCGTAGAAGTCCGGGCTCGCCGGGCTCGTCATCCGACACCGGCCGCGGAGGATCCGCGCCCCGCGGCGATCGGGTCGATGAAGCGCCCGGCCCGCTCGATCGCCTCGCGCGCCTCGGGCAGGAACGACCAGAAGATCTGGAAGGAGTGCGTGTCGACGGGGTACAGCTCGAGCCGCGCGTCGACGCCGTGTGCGCGAGCGCGTTCGGCGAGCTGATGAGCGTCCTCGCGCGTCGGGTCGCCGGTCGCGCCCTGGATGAGCATCGGCGGCAGCCCGGTCAGGTCCTGCTTGAGCGGGTTGAGCAGCGGTTCGTCGACGGGTCGCCCCGCGAGGTAGTCCCCGGTGAGCGGGAGCACGAGGCGGGCCAACGTCTCGGCGAGCGGGTCGGTCGTGGCGGCTATCCGCAGCGTGCTCCCCGTGATGTCGAGCCACGGGCAGAGCCAGACGGCGCCCCCGGGCAGCGGCTTGCCCTCCTCGCGGAGCCTGAGCAGCAGTGCCATGCCCAGGCCGGCGCCCGACGAGTCGCCCGCGATCACGATCCGGTTGGGGTCCACGTCGCCGGCGATCATCCAGTCGTAGGCGCGCTCGGCGTCCTCGACGTCCGCCGGGAACGGATGCTCGGGAGAGAGCCGGTACTCGGGCCCGAGGATCGTCTGCTTCGCGGCGGCCGCGACGGCGCCGATCACGCCCCGGTGGCCGTAGGCGGAGCCGAACGTGTGCGCGCCGCCGTGCAGGTACATGACCGTGGCGGGCCGTGAGGGGTCGAGGCCGACGCGAAACGAGGGCACGCCGCCGGCGTTCACGGGCTCGACGCCGGTCCCTGGCGGCGGCGGGAACTGCGCACACAGCCCTTCGATCGCGGCCCGGCGTTCGGCGAGCGGGATCCCCTCCTCGGCGCTGGCGAACACGGGCGCCCAGTACTGGGTGAGCCGGTAGGCGAGCTCGCCGCCCACCGACTGCGTCTGCGCGATGGCCTCGTCGACGTTCTCGAGCACGCCGTGGGTGCGCTCGAGCAGCGCCTCGCCCGCCAGCGTCAGCTCGACCCGGTGGGTCGTGCGGCGCAGCAGGTTGCAGCCGATCAGCTTCTCGAGCGAGCTGACCTGGCGGCTCAGCGCCGACTGGGAAAGGTGCAGGCGATCGGCGGCGCGAGAGAAGTTGAGCTCCTCGGCGACCGCGACGAACGAGCGCAGGTGGCGCAGCTCGATCGCGTCCGATGCCTGGGGAAAGGCGAGGACGTTGTCGGGTGGCGATGCCATGGGGCGATTATGCGCCTCGCCCCGGGGAACGTGATGCAAAGGGCGCATCGCTGTCTTGTGCAATCGGACTTTCGCGCCGCCGGCGGCACCCCGAAGATGGGCGCCGTGTCCGCCGCTCCCATCCCCAGCCGCCGGTCGGCCGAGCTGCGCCTCCGCGGGCGCGGCGGCCGGATCCCCGTGCGGGTCCGCTGGCCGGCGCGCCCGGTGCTCGGCTCGCCGCCGCCGGTCGTCGTGGTGCTCGCCGACCCGAGCGGCGCGGCGGCGGACGACGCTCTGTGCGACGCGCTCTGTGCCGGCGTCGGCGCGCTGGTGCTGCACGCGTGCTGGACCGGCCGCGACGACGAACCCCCGGACTCGGCGCTGGAGCGCGCCGCCGACGCGCTCGAGTGGGCGGCCGACCACGCGGCCGAGCTCGACGGGGACCCGCAGCGCCTGCTCGTCGCGGGACGCGACCGGGCCGCCGCCGCCGCGAGCAGCCTCGCGCTGCGCGCCCGCGACCACGGCTGGCCCCACCTCGTCGGTCAGCTCCTGGTGGTCACCCGGCCACGCCCGGGCGACGGCCAGGCGACCACGGCCACCCGGCTTGGCCCTCCCGCCCCCGCGACGATCGTCACCCCGCTCGCGCGCAGCGACTGCTCGCATTGCGTGCGCGCGGAGGGCGGCCGGGTGACCGAGCTCATCGACGCGCGAGTCGACCCCGGCGTGTACCCCGAGCGGCCGTTCCTTCCGGCGCTCACCGAACTTCTGCGGCAGTCCCTGGCTCCAAGGAGAGGCACATGATCCTCATCACCGGCGGCCTCGGGTCGATCGGGTCGCACACCGCGCGGGCGCTGCTCGACCTGGGCGAATCGGTCGTGCTCACCGCGCACCGGTCCACAGAGCTGCCCGAGTTCCTCGCCGGCGAGCCCGGCGGCCGGGTCGTCGTCGAGCCGCTGGACACCGCGGACGAGGCGGACTTCCTGGCCGTCGGGAGCCGGCACGAGATCACCGGCATCGTGCACCTCGCGGCCGGGCCGTTCGATCTGCCCGATCCGATCGCGTACCTGCGCGCCGAGACCCTCGGCCTGCTCAACGCGCTCGAGGCGGCGAGAGAGTGGGGCGTGCGGCGGTTCTCCGTGGCCAGCACCATCGGCGCGTACGCGGGCGTGGACGAGGTCCCGTGGCGCGAGGACGCCCGGCTGCCGGTGATCGCTCCCCACCAGATCCACACGCTCAAGAAGACCGCGGAGCTCTTTGCCGCGCTGATCGGCGACAGCGCGGGGTTCGAGACGGTGAGCCTGCGGATCGGCACCATCTGGGGGCCGCTCGGCCTGCCCGACTCCCCCTTCTTCGCGCTTCCCCGCCTGCTCAGCGCCGCGGTCTGGGGCGAGGAGCCAGATCTCACCCCACCGCGCCCGCCTGCCTACGCCGAGGACGCGAGCGACCTCTGCTACGTCAAGGACTGCGGCCGGGCGATCGCGCTGCTCATGCTCGTCGAGCGGCTCAACCACCGCATCTACAACGTCTCGACCGGCCGGCTGGTCGGGTACGGCGAGGTCGTCGACGCGATCAACGCCAACGTCCCCCGCGCGAGCCTCACCCTCCCGGAGGGCCGCAACCCCGACCGGCCCCCGGACAACTACCTCGACATCACCCGCCTGCGGGAGGACGCGGGCTTCCAGCCGGCGTACGACGTCGAACGCGCCGTACCCGACTACGCCGACTGGCTGAGACGGCACGACCACTAGCCCCCCGACGCCCGGCCTGAGCCTCCCGCTCGACCAGCTCCCGGACGACACGAGCGGCGCGGCGCTGCGCACCGCGTTGACGCCGGTCGTCGGCGCTCGAGACTGTCGCGTCCGTCACGCTGATCTCGATAGAGGACGGAGATCGCCGCACCGGCACGTGTTTGCCGGCGTCGTCGGCTCGGGTAGGCCGAGGTCAAGGACGCGCCTAGTACCCCGCGCGTCCTTTCTGTTGCCGGGAACGACTCGGCCGCGTGTTGCATCTCTCTCCACCTTCTCCCCAGGAGCGACCTATGAGCATCTCCGATTCCGCACGCCAGATCCCCGGCGTGGCCGCCGCCGAGGGCGCCATCGCCGGCGCCCTTGCGACCGAGGACGACCTCCCGATCGCCGGCTACGACAAGCAGACGGCCGAGGACATCGCCGCGCGCCTGCAGGGCTTCAGCCAGCGCGAGCTGCGGACCATCGACGCCTACGAGCGCAAGCGTGAGAACCGCGCCACCATCACCGACCGCATCGCCAAGCTCCTCGGCCAGCAGCCGTGGGCGGGCTACGACGAGCAGGACGTCGACGCGGTCGCATCCAGGCTGAACACGGTCGACTCCGACACCGCGCGCGAGGTCAAGCGCTACGAGCGCGACCACAAGGACCGCGCCGGAGTCATCCAGGCCACCGACCAGCGCCTCGCGCGCTAGGAGACGAAACGATGAACGCATCCCAGAAGAAGGTCGTGCAGTACCTCGAAGAGGCGCACGCCAGCGAGCATGCCCTCGTGCGGGTCCTGCAGTCGCAGATCGCCATGACGCCCCGCGGGACCTACCGCTCGGGCCTGGAGAAGCACCTCCGCGAGACGCGTGACCACGCGGACCGCGTCGGTCGCCGGCTCAACGAGCTCGATCACGGCTCCAACCCGCTGCTGGCGGCCCTCGGCCTCGCCGAGACCGTCGTCGGTCAGGCGCTCGCGCTCGGCAAGACCCCGTTCGACCTCCTGCGCGGGTCCGGTGGCGAGGAGAAGGTGCTCAAGAACGCCAAGGACGCATGCGCGACCGAGGCGCTGGAGATCGCCACCTACACCGCGATCGAGCGCCTCGCCCGCTCCGTCGGCGACGACACGACCGCCACGCTGGCCGCGTCGATCCGTGCCGACGAGGAAGCGATGCTCAAGCGCATCCTCCAGGAGATCCCCAAGCTGACCGGCGCCGTCGTCGGCGCCGACGTCAACGGCGACCCGTCCTACGACATCACCACCACGGGCGCGGCCGACGCCGCTCGCGACGCCGGCAAGGGCGCCGCGCAGGCCGCGCGCAAGACGAGGGCCGCCACCAAGCGCCAGGCGCGTCAGGCCCGCAAGGTCCCGGGCGTCGCACAGGCCGAAGGCCAGATCAAGGGCGCCGTGGCCTCCGAGGGAGACCTCGCCATCGCCCGCTACGACGCGCTGACCGCCGAGGAGATCATCGGCCGGCTCAACGCCCTCTCCCAGATCGACCTCGCGAAGGTCGATTCCTACGAGCGCAAGAACCAGAACCGGACCACGGTCCTCGACCGCATCGCATCACTGCGCGGCGACGAGCCGTGGGCGGGCTACGACGAGCTCAAGGCCGCCGAGGTCCAGGCCGTCCTCGCCGAAGGCGATGACGAGCGCGCCAAGCAGGTCCGCGCCTACGAGCGCACCCACAAGAACCGCGCCGGCGTCCTCAAGGCCGCCGAGCGCGAGCACTCCAACGCCTGACCCGCACGGACCGCACGCTGGAGACCCGAGCGACGGGTCTTCAGCGGCGGTCACCGAACCTCAGGCGAGCGTCGCGCCTATCAGCCAACCAATGACCGGTCGGCTGCCCCTTCGACCTTGCGGTTCCGCAGCGCCGGGCGTGTAATGAATCCGGAATGGGCGAGCGCGACGCGCAGACCCCCGGCGAGCTCGCCCCCTCCGCGCCCGTCCCCGAGGCGCCCGCGGGCCCGGTCGGCACGCCACCTCTCGGAGCGGTGTCCGGTGCCGGCCCGTCCGCGATCGGGGCTGTCGGCTCCGTGTCGGCGAGCGCGGGCATGCGCGCGGCGATCGCCCGGAGCGTGTCGCACGGCCGCGGCAACCACGAGCTCCAGCGGATGCTCCAGCCGCGACCGGATGCGGCCGGCGTGCTGCAGCGCAGCCCGCTGTCCGACGAGCTCAAGGACATCTGGACCACGCAGGGAAAGGCGGCGTTCTTCGATCGCCTGCGCGCCTTGAACCAGAGCGACTCGGACCTCACGACGTTCATCAACACCGAGCTCAGCGGCGACGACCAGTGGCTCGCATCGAACATCTCCCAGCACGGCGCCGAGGCGAACTGGCCGATCGACCTCAAGGTCCGCCGCGAGATGAAAGGGTGGGCCGACTCCGGCGGCAAGACGGCCGTCTTCGATCTCCTCCGCACCGTCGGCACCCCGCACTCGGGCAACGGCGTGCTCGCGACGGCGATCGGCGAGGTGTTCGCCGGTCAGCCCGACGACCTCTGGCTCGGCGAGAACCTCCGGCTGCACGGGATCGAAACCCAATGGCCCATCGACCTCAAGGTCCGCCGCGAGATGAAGGGCTGGGCCGACTCCGGCGGCAAGACGGCCGTCTTCGATCTCCTCCGCACCGTCGGCACCCCGCACTCGGGCAACGGCGTGCTCGCGACGGCGATCAGCGAGGTGCTCGCCGGTCAGCCCGACGACCTCTGGCTCGGCGAGAACCTCCGGCTGCACGGGATCGAAACCCAATGGCCCATCGACCTCAAGGTCCGCCGCGAGATGAAGGGCTGGGCCGACTCCGGCGGCAAGACGGCCGTCTTCGATCTCCTCCGCACCGTCGGCACCCCGCACTCGGGCAACGGCGTGCTCGCGACGGCGATCAGCGAGGTGTTCGCCGGTCAGCCCGACGACCTCTGGCTCGGCGAGAACCTCCGGCTGCACGGGATCGAAACCCAATGGCCCATCGACCTCAAGGTCCGCCGCGAGATGAAGGGCTGGAGCGACTCCGGGGGCAAGAGCGCCGTGTTCGACATCCTGCGCGCCGCCGGCGCCGGCCAGGCCGGCAACGCCGCGCTGACGACCGCGATCAACGATGTGTTCGCGGCCGGGACGGAGGACCACACGCTCGGCCGGTGGCTGCAGCAGATCGGGCCCGAGACCGCGTGGCCGGCCCCGACCCAGCTCTACCAGTGCCCGTTCGACAACGCCCCGCAGTCCTCGCCGGGCGAGCGGATCATCTTCAACGGGCAGTACCAGTTCGCGCCCCCCGCGGGCATTCCCCACTACCACGAGATCGAGTACGTCGCGGCCGGCGGCGCCGCCTGGGGCATGCCGGGCGGCGCGACGACCCAGACCTTCAACACCGGCCCCGGGCTCGACCGGATCCACACGGACAACCAGAACCTCCACATCGACGCGGCGTGGACCGGGGCCGCGCCGATCACGGTCACGATGTCGGTCCGGGAGCGCTCTACGAACCGGGTCGTCCAGACGCGCGTGTGGACGTTCACGCTGCGCGGCACCGCGCCGACGGGCATCACGCAGGTCGACACCGAGGCCGAGCGGCCACTGCCGTCGCAGTACCGGTACACGCTCGGCCCGGATCTCACGCCCGGCGCACCCGACTACGAGCACCAGACGATCCTCGAGTCCTTCACCGGCTGGGGCACCACGCTGGCCGAGAGCGAGTTCACGCCGGCGTGGCTGTCGACCCACAGCGTGACCAGCACCGCGGAGATCAACGCGAAGTTCTTCGGCGGCCCGGTCAACAACGGGACGTTCACGATCGACTCCAACGACCAGATCCTCGACGGGCACAACGGCTTCCAGACGCAGCTGAGAACGCTGTGGGACGGCTTGAAGGTCAAGAAGGACGTCCCGGTGGAGACGACGCAGACGTACAGTGCCGGGGCGACCACGGTCGGCACCTACACGCTGCGCCACATCCTCAAGGCGGACGGCACGACGTACGCGATGCGGAAGATCAAGATCTGATGCCGGCGCTCGCCTGCCGGCTCGAGGCGACCCCCGCCCCCGGCGGGATCGTCGGCCTTGCCTTCACGCTCACGAACCCGAGCGAGAGCACGGTCTCGCTGACCCACTTCGAGCCGCTGAGCCCCAGCCGCGTGCGGGCCTGGGTCGACGGGAGCGAAGTGAGCGTGGCGATCCCGCCGACCAGTCTCCAGCTGCGGACGGTCGAGGCGAGCCTGGAGCCCGGCGAGGAGTTGACGCTGAGCACGCCGGTCTACCTCCGGTTCGACCCGGCGGCGGGCTACGGCGCGGGCGAGGACATGTTCTGCTGGGCGCTCGTCAGCGAGCCCGGCCCGCTCGAGATCGAGGCCGCGATCGAGGTAGAGGGCGCCGACGTCGAGCCCTGCCGGGCGCAGATCGAGCCCGTCGCCTGATCGCGTACGACAGCGAGCGTCTCGTACGATTGTCGGTCTGGTTTCTGTTCGAATCGAACCGGTGACTGTCACGCCAAGACGTAGAGCGATGAGACAGGAGCTGACCGTGGGCGACGAGATCGAACGCGTATCGAGTGACCAGGTGTCGATGGACGAGATCGACGCAGAGGGGGCGACCTCGCTGCCGAACAAGGAGGTGATGTCGCTCCTGAACATCGACGCGAACGTCGATCTGGGGCTCGACCTCTCGGCACCCGTCGACCTCGCCGTCGCCGCGAACCTCAACGTGGCCGCGCCGATCGAGGCCGCCGCCAGCGCGAACATCCTCAGCGACAACGCCGAGGCCGTCGCCCTCGCCCAGCAGCACGGCACGATCGACCAGGGCATCAGCGGCAGTGCCGAGGCGACCGGGACGCAGACCTCCGACATCGACCAGACGAACGACACCGTCGACGCGGGCAGCACCGCTCCGGCCGTCGAGCAGGGCGCGACGCCGCCCGCGGCCGAGCCCGACCCGATCTACCCCGGCGACGCGCTTCCGGGCGCCGGCGAGCCGGCCCCGATCGCCCCCGGGGACGCGCTGCCGGGCGCGGGCGAGGACTACACCAACGCGGTTCCGGGCGCGGTCGAGGGCGCGACCGGTGCGGTCCCGGGTGCCGTGGAGGGCGCGACCGGCGCGGTCCCGGGCGCGGTCGAAGGTGCGACCGGCGCGGTCCCGGGTGCCGTCGAGGGCGCGACCGGCGCGGTCCCGGGCGCGGTCGAGGGCGCGACCGGCGCGGTCCCGGGCGCGGTCGAGGGCGCGACCGGCGCGGTCGAGGGCGCGACCGGCGCGGTCCCGGGCGCGGTCGACGGTGCGACGGGCGCCGTCCCGGGCGCCGCCGACGGCGTGACGGGCGGGGTCGAGTCGCTCCTGTCGGGCGGCAGCCTGCTCGACGCGAACGTCGACATCAACGCGGACGCCGACCTCACGGCGCCGGTGGCGGGCGCGGTCGCGGCGAACGCCAACGTCGCCGCGCCGATCAACGCCTCCGTGGCGGCGAACATCGGCTCCGACGGCGCCGTCGCGCAGTCGCTGGCCGACCAGCAGGTCGACATCCACCAGGACATGGACGGCGTCTCCGCCGAGGCCGCCGTCGACCAGGACGCCGAGATCGACCAGTAGCGGACGCGGCGGCCGGGACACATCGCATGAGCGCGACCGTCGACCGGTCCGCCGCGCAAGCCGCGCCGGCACCCGCGGTTCCTTCGCGCGCCCTGGCGCGCGCGGAGGGCCTCGAGCTGCTCGGCGAGGTCAGCGGCTCCGGCTACAAGGACGGCGCCAGGCTCGCTCGCCGCGTGGACGGGCAGATGGTGCAGCTCGGCCCGCTGCTGTACGGGCTGCTCGAGGAGGTCGATGGCGAGCGCGACGTGGCGGCGCTCGCCGCCGCGATGTCCCAGCGGATCGGGCGCACGCTCGGGCCCGAGCACATCGCGAAGATCGGCGGGAAGCTCGCGGCCCAGGGCCTGCTTGCCGGCTACGAGGACAGGGCGCCGGCGAAGTCGAACCCGCTGCTGGCGCTCCGCTGGAAGGTCCTCATCACGAACCCGAAGGTGACGCGGGCGATCACGCGGCCGTTCGAGCTCCTGTTCCGCCCGTGGTTGCTCCTCCCGGCGCTGATCGGCTTCCTGGCCGTGTGCTGGTTCGTCCTGATCCACAAGGGCGTCGCGGCGGCCACCGCCGACGCGTTCGACAGACCGGAGCTGCTGCTGCTCGTCCTCGGGCTCACGTTCGCCTCGGCCGCCTTCCACGAGATCGGCCACGCGGCAGCGTGCCGCGTCGGCGGCGGCCGCCCCGGCGGCATGGGCGCGGGGATCTACCTCGTGTGGCCGGCCTTCTACACGGACGTCACGGACGCCTACCGGCTGCCCCGGAAGGCCCGGCTGCGGACCGACCTCGGCGGCATCTACTTCAACGCCTTCGTCGCCGTGGTCACGCTTGGGATCTGGCTCGCGACGGGCGTCGAGGCGCTCCTGCTGCTGATCGCCATCCAGATGCTGGAGATCGTCAAGAACCTCTCGCCGGTGATCCGGGCCGACGGCTACCACATCCTCTCCGACGCCACCGGGGTACCGGACCTCTACGCGCACATGGGACCGACGCTGAAGCGCCTCCTCCCGTGGCGGACGAACGAGCCCTCCGCGCTGAAGGGCTGGGCCCGCATGATCGTGACCGCGTGGGTGCTGATCATCGTCCCGATCCTCCTGGCGATGGCCTTCAGCGCCATCCTGCTGTTCCCCAAGCTCGCCGCTTCGGCGTGGGAGAGCGGCTCACAGCTCGTCGGGGGAATGGGGGATCAGGACGTCCTCGGCGTGGCGACCTCGATCGCGCGCCTGTTCGCGCTCGCCCTCCCGGTGGCGGGCGTCGCGCTGATCCTGCAGCGGATGGTCACGTCGATGGGCAAGAAGGCGTGGGGCTGGAGCGCGGAGGCGCCGCCGCGCCGCGCGCTCGTGGTCGCCGGGGCGGCCGGACTGGTGGCGCTGCTGACCTGGGCCTGGTGGCCCTCGGGCCAGTACGACCCCGTGCGTCCCACCGACCGCGGCACGCTGGTGAGCGCCTTCCAGACCGTCAGCGCGCCGGCGAGCGTGGCCCGCCCGGCCGGTGTCGTCGCGCCCCCGCGCCTGTCCGCGGGACGCCACATGGCGGTGGCGCTGATCCCTCGCGGGGGCCCGACGAAGGAGCACCCGGCGCTGTTCGTCGTCAACGGCGAGGACGGAGACAAGCCGACGGTCCTCGTCAGCCCGAAGGCGCCCGACGCCCGCGGCGCGCCGGCGTTCGAGCCACCGAAGGCCGCCACCGGCGCGGCTCCGACGCAGGAGGCGACCGCGCCCGAGGCCGCCGCTGCGCCCTCGGACGCCCCGTCCACGCCGACCGGCCCAGCGACCCAGCTCCCGTTCACGCTGCCGGACGAGCCCGGGGAAGGCGACTCGCAGGCGCTCGCGACCAACACCACCGACGGCGGCATCGTCTACGACGTCGCCTACTCGCTCGTCACGGTGTCCGGTGGCGAGCCGGTCGACAACGAGAACTCCGCCTACGCGCTCGCGAGCTGCGACGCGTGCACGACGCTGGCGGTTTCCTTCCAGCTCGTCCTCGTGGTCGGCCAGAGCGACCGGATCATGCCGATCAACGTCGCCGAGGCGCTCAACCTCGACTGCCCCGCGTGCATCACGACCGCGATCGCGAAGCAGATCGTGGTCTCGGTCACGGCGACGCCCTCCGAGGAGCTTCTGCGCCGCCTGACCGACGAGCTCCGGAGGCTCGACGCGATCGACGAGGGTGATTCGCCCGCCGAGGTCCTCGACCAGGTCAACGCGGTCAACGACGCGATCCAGCGCGCGCTCGACGAGAGCGGGATCACCTACCCGAGGGCCACGCCCACCCCGGAGGCGGCCGAGACGCCCGAAGCGACCGGGACGCCCGAAGCGACCGGGACGCCGGAGGCGAGCGCGACCCCGCGGTCCACCCCGAGCGCCACGCCGTCGCCGACACCGAGCGCAACGCCGACGGGGAGCGCGACCCCGGTGCCAACGGCCGGCGCCACCCCGACGGCGACCGTCACACCGACACCGAGCGCCACACCGACGTCGTCGCCGTCGCCCTGATCGCGAGCGAGGTCTCAACCACCGGATTGCGCTGCCTAGTGGGCCGGGAAGGAGCCGAGCCTTCGCGCGACGGATTGTGAGTCGCCACTCACTGGCCGGCCGGCTCTAGACCGTGTGATCGGCGCGCGTTGGGTCGGGTTCGAGCGGTTCGGATCGACGAGTTGGGAGTAGCTGGAGGGTAGGAGCCGAGCCGCTCACATGCTTGCGTCGACTGCGGGCGAATGCCCCTGCGAGGTCTGGTCCCCGGGTGACTACGACGGCTCAGTACCACTTGCCTTTGGCGAAGCCGCCGAAGGCGACGAGACCGACCAGGGCGATGATGAGACCGATCAAGAAGCTCCACACGATCATCACGACGATTCCGACGATGACGAGGATGCCGCCGAGTCCGATTCCCCCGGTGTTGCCGCCTGTACCGCGTTCTGCCGCCATCTTGGTGCTCCTTCGACGAGTGAGTTAGGCCCAGCTGCATGGTGCAGGCAGGACCTATGCATGAAGTCAATTCCCGGCGGCGGTTCCTTTCCCTCTTTGCGTCCACGACGGGTGGCATCCGTGTTTGGAGCGCCCAAAGCGTCAACCGCGGTGGTCAGTCGGTTCGCCGTTGCGTTTCGTCGCGTACCTCCCCGAAGAGTTCGTCGAGTACGTCCTCGAGCGCCAGGACCTCCTCAAGGTCGAGCATGCCTTCACGGCGCGACAGGACCCGCACGACAATCGCCAGCGGCGGGGCGAGCGCCATCGCGACGCGGTCGGGTCCGGCGAGGGCGAGGTTCTTGGGCACCATCTCGCCGGCGACGACGTGCAGGTAGACGATCAGCCCGAGCGGGCTGGCCGGTGGATACATGTTCACTCCCGCCGCTTAGGATCTTCGCGCGTGTCTTGCCCTCGCTGGATCGATCAACGATGACGCGCGGCCGCGTCGCCGCGGCCGTGGCAGGCCTGGCCGCCGTGGCCGTCGCCGTGGCGCTCGTGCTCGTGCTCGTGCTCGGGAGCGATGAGGGAACGGCCGGTACCCCCGATCCAGTGACCGTCTCCCCCGTTCCCGGCGGGCGATGGGCGTCGCCGGATACGGAGATCTCGCTGCGCGGGCTCCCCGCTGACCGCCTCGGCGCGATCGAGGTTTCGGGCTCCAAGAGCGGCCACCACGCCGGCCGGCTCGAGCCGCACTTCGACGGGGAGGGCGCGAGCTTCCTGCCCGATGACCCGTTCGAGCCCCGCGAGCAGGTCCACGTCAAGACCGATCTGGTCGTGCCCGGCGCCAAGAACGGCGACTTCCGGTTCTGGGTCTCCCGTCCCGCGATGCCGCCTCCTCCCCGCGCCGCCGAGCGCCCCGGCGGACCCGTGCAGCGCTTCCGCACGCGACCGGACCTCACCGTCCCGCAGATCCGAGTGCTCAAGCGCGAACCGCCGGTCTCACCCGGATACGTGTTCATCGCGCCCAAGCGCGGCTCCGGGCTCGACGGGCCGATGATCCTCGACAACGCAGGCCAGGTCGTGTGGGCGCGCGCAGCCCCGCCCGACACCCAGGTCGCCGACTTCCGCCCCCAGCGCTACCAGGGCCGCCCCGTGCTGACGTGGTGGGAGGGCGCGACCACGGTCGGCGTCGGCTTCGGCGAGGGCGTCGTGCTCGACGAGGACTACCGCGAGCTGATGCGCGTCCGCGCCGGCAACGGTCACGAGGTCGACCTGCACGAGTTCCTGCTCACCCCGCGCGGCACCGCGCTGGTGCTCGCCTACGTCTACGTGCACGCCGACCTCACCTCGGTCGGCGGCCCCAAGGACGGCCTGGCGATCGACGGGGTCGTCCAGGAGCTCGACCTCCAGAACCACAGGGTGCTGTTCGAGTGGCACAGCCTCGATCACGTCGCGCTCTCCGAGAGCCACTGGCCGGTCCCCGAGGACCCGACGAAGGACGCGTACGACTACGTGCACCTCAACTCGGTCGGCATCGACAACGACGGCGACCTCCTGGTCAGCGCGCGGCACACATGGGCCGGCTACAAGATCGACCGCCAGACCGGCTCGGTCCGCTGGCGGCTGGGCGGCAAGCGCAGCGACTTCGAGTTCGAGGACGGCGCCGAGTTCGCCTACCAGCACGACATCCGCCGCCGCGCCGACGGCGCGATCACCCTCTTCGACAACGCCGCCTCGCAGGCACCCCAACCGGGCAAGCGGTCGCGCGCCCTCGCGCTCGAGCTCGACGAAGGCCACCGCACCGCAAGCGTCGCCGACGAATGGGTACATCCCGACGAACTGCTCTCCGAGACGCAGGGGAACACCCAGGTGCTGCCCGACGGCAACGTGTTCGTCGGCTGGGGATCGCAGCCCGCGTTCTCGGAGTTCACCGCCGACGGCCGGCTCGTGTTCGACGGGCGCATCGCCGAGGGCAACGACAACTACCGCGCCTACCGCGGGTCGTGGGCCGGGCGACCGGCGACCAATCCGGCCCTCGCGATCGACGGCGCAAACGCGGTAGTGAGCTGGAACGGCGCCACCGGCGTCGCCCGCTGGGAGCTGCTCGCCGGTCCGCGCCGATCAGCCGTCCGCCCCGTCGCAACCGCAGCGAGGCGCGGGTTCGATACGGCGCTGCCCGTGCCCGCCGACGCCCGCTTCGTCGTAGCGCGCGCGCTCGGCCCTCGCGGCCGCACGCTCGGCGAGTCGCCCGCCGTGCCGGTTGACCGCTAGCACCCTTCAGACGGCAGCGGCCACGGGCGCGCGCCGCTCTGCCCGCCAGAGCTCCTCGAGCAGCTCGTCCCATCGCCCACCGACGGCGGCCATCGTGAAGCCACGGGCCGTCTCGACGGCCGACGAAGCGCAACGGCTCCGCAGCCCCTGATCGTCGATCATCTCCAGCAGCCCCGCGGTGAGGGCCGTCACGTCCTGCAGCGGCACGAGGATGCCGTTGCCGTGGTCATCGATGATGTCCGCCGGCCCGGTCGGACAGTCGCGACGGGCCCGCCAACGTCACCTGGCCCGCCAATCCGTACTGCTCGATCAGCCCGAGCAGCTTCTGCCGCCACACCCCGCGACCGCACAAATGCAGCTCCCAGTCGGGATGCTGGGCGGCGACGGGCGCGAACGCCGCCAGCAGGAGGTCAAAGCCCTTCTGGGACGTGTAGCGCCCAGCGGCCAGGATCCGCTTGGCGCTCAAGTCAGCCGACGGCGGCTCGATGTCACGCACCGTGTTCGGGATGCGCCAGATCGGCGGCGCGTCGTCCCCGAGCGCGGCCTCGTATGCCGCTCGATCCTGCTCGGTGAGCACCGCGAGCGCATCCAGACGTGGGTAGCGGCGCACGATCGCCTGGCGCAGGCGCCTCGTGTGCGCCGGAAGGTTCATCTGCTCCACGCCCACCGTCACGAGACCGGGTACGCCCGGGTCGACAGCGAGGATGTTCAGTCCGGGTCGCGTCGCGACCAGCGCTCCGCGCTGCGCTCTTAGGCGCCGCGCCAGCTGCACGTCGGTCCAGAGGGTGTGTTCGGCTCTCGTTCGCTCGGCCGGGTGATACAGGGCACTGGGCACGCGTCGCAGCAGCCACCTCACGGGCCGCACGAGGACCGGAGTCACGCCCGGGCGCTGATCGTCGAGCGCCGTCACCCTCACGCCTTCACCGAACGCGAAGTAGGGCTCGTCCCGAGGAGAAACGGCGAGCACGACCCACGTCGCGCGAGGACGGTACGAGCGACGGCGCCGACATCCCTCCGCGTCGTGGCGTCACGTCTTTGCGCATGCGCGTCGCGGTGAGCCGTTGGGGCCGGGCCGGACCATCACCGGGCGGAGGACGGCCTGACGCGCGAGATGGCGCGGCGGAGTGCCGGCGGGTCGGTCTCGAGCCGCGCGCGTCGCTTCCCCGACGGTGTCCCCGCTGCGCAGTGGCGGCGCGTCGCGGAGGAGCGCATCGCTGAGGCGCCGCCCTTGACCTGCAGGTGGCCGGTGACCCGGGCAGCGGCGGACGCGCTCACACCGCTGGAGAGTCGGGCTGGAGAGTAGAACGCGCCAGCGCCGCCCAACTTTGGCTCCACAGCCAGTGGGCCGGGAAGGAGTCGAACCTTCGCGCGACGGATTATGAGTGTCCACCAACCAAGCTGGTTGGCTCTAGACCGTGCGATCCGAGCCCGTTGGATCGCGTACGAACGGTTCGGAGCGACGAGTTGGGAGTAGCTGGAGAGTAGGAGCCCTCGCGACCGCCGGCCTGCGCAAGCCGAAGCGGGGCGCGGGCGGCGCTGGAGACACCGTCCGCGCGGCTGCGCTTACACGGCCGTCGTGTCAGCGGACGACGCCGGCATGGTGATGGCGGCGCGAGACCGTCGTGACGCCGGCCGCGGTCAGCAGCAGGACAATGGCCGCACCGCCCGCGCCGATGGCGGCGGAACCCCATTCGAAGCCCTGGTCGATCGTGGTGACGGTCGGGGCGGGCGCCTCGGCCTGGTAGTCGACCGCGGCGACCGAGCCACGGTCCGTGTTGGCGGGATTCTCCTGCGCGGGGCGGGCGCCCGCCGCCGGGGCGGCGATCGCGACGACCGCAAGGGCGCCGGCGACGGAGCGGGAGATACGGCGGGTGTGACGGGCGGACATGGTGGCCTCCGGGGCCTGGGATGGAAGGACACCGCCAGCGTCCGGCGTGGTGGTCGAGGATCGGTAGAGCCGCGGTTGATTACCCGTCTCCGCGCGGAGTAGGGTCGGTTCACCCCGCGTTGAGGGAGACGCGCCCATCCATCTGCAACTGCTCGGGCCCGTCGAGGCGACGCTCGAGGGCCGCCCGATCCCGCTCGGAGCCACCAAGCAGCGCGCCGTGCTGGCGATGCTCGCGCTTCATACGAACGAGTCCGTCTCGCTCGAACGGCTCGTCGACGGCCTCTGGGGCGAGGACCCGCCCGCGACGGCGGCAAAGATGGTCCAGCTCTACGTCTCGCAGTTGCGGCGCCTGCTCGCCGGCGACGACGCGCAGATCGTCACCCACGGGCGGGGCTACGAGCTGCGCATGCCCGACGATGCGGTGGACGCCGCCCGCTTCGGCCGTCTCGTCGAAGAGGCCGACCGGGTCGACCCGGCTCCCAACGGCGCCGCTCGCGAGGCGTTGGCGCTGTGGCACGGCGCGGCGCTGGCCGATGTCGCCGACGAGCCGTTCGCGCCGCCGGAGATCCGCCGGCTCGACGAGCTGTGGCTCAGGGCGGCCGAGCTGGCCGTCGGCGCCGACCTGGCCGCGGGGCATCACGAACGGGTCCTCGCCGAGCTCGAGCGCGTGATCGACGAGCACCCGCTCCGTGAGCACCTGCACTGCCTGCGGATGCTGGCGCTGTACCGGTCGGGCCGCCAGGCCGAGGCGCTCGAGGCCTACGTCCGAGCACGCCGGGCGCTGGTCGACGGCGCGGGGATCGAGCCCGGCGCGGAGCTGCGCGAGCTGCACGAACGGATCCTCCGGCAGGATCCCTCGCTGCAGCTGCCGGCGACCGAGCCCACCGAGAACGGGCGGGCGCCGGCGCTTCAATCGGACTCCCCGGCCGGAGATGCCCGCGGCCCGCCTCGGCTGCTCCGCAGTCGCTCGCTGCTCGTCGCCGCGGCCGTCCTGGCCATCGCGGCGATCGCGGTCGTCGCCGTCACCCGCCTCACCGGCGCGGAGCCCCAGCCCGGCATCGACGAGAACGCGGTGGGCCTGATCGATCCGGATGCAGCCGTGGTCACCGCGCAATATCCGGTCGGGCGCGATCCGACGGCCGTCGCCGGCGGCGGCGGGTCGGTGTGGGTCGCCAACGCGCGCGACGGAACCGTCTCGCGGATCGACCGGGAGCGCGACCAGGTCGCGACGATCGCCGTGGGCGAGGACCCGACCGGCCTCGCCTTCGCCGCGGGATCGATGTGGGTCACCGACCGTCAGGACCGCACCGTCTCCCAGATCAACCCGGGCACCAACCGCGTGGTGCAGACGATCGAGACCGGCAACGGACCGCGCGGCATCGCGAGCGGGTTCGACTCGCTCTGGGTCAGCTCCGAGGTCGACCGGAACGTCACGCGCATCGATCTCACCCGCGGGAGGGTGACCGGGACGATCGATCTCGGCGCGAACCCGACGGCGCTCGCGGCGGGCGCGGGGGCAATATGGGTCACGAGCGAGGAAGGCGGCACCGTGTTCCGCATCGAGCCGCGCACCGGGGCGGTGGCGAAGACGATCACCGTCGGCAACGGCCCGGTCGCCATCGCGGTCGACGACGAGAGCGTGTGGGTCGCCAACCGCCAAGACGGCACCGTCTCCCGCATCGACCCGGCGACCCACGTGGTCACCGCCACCGTCCCGGTCGGGCGTTCCCCCGGGGCGATCGCCGTGGACGAGGACGCAGTATGGGTGGCGAACGGCGGCGACGGCACGGTCTCGCGAATCGACCCCGCCACGCGGCGGGTGGCCGAAACGATCGACGTCGCGAACAGCCCGAGCGCGCTCGCGATCGTCGACGGCGGGGTGTGGACGGCGGCGCTCGCCTCCCCGGCGAGCCACCGCGGGGGCACGCTCCGGGTGGCGATGGTGAAGAAGTACTTCGGCTGCTGTTTCGGGCCCTCCATCCCCTACGACTCCAGCGTCCTTCCGCTGCTCTACGACGGCCTCGTCGCGTACCGCCGGACAGGCGGTTCTACCTACGGGAGACTGGTCGGCAATCTCGCCGTCGACGTACCCGAGGCGAGCCCCGACGGACGGTCCTATGTCTTTCGGCTCCGCCCGGACATCCGGTTCTCCAACGGCGCGCTCGTACGCCCGGAGGACTTCCGCGCCTCGCTGGAGGATCTACTCGGGCGAACCGGCGAGCTCGCACAGCCCTACTACGGCCGCATCGTCGGTGCGCCCAAGTGTGCCGCCGGCCCCGAGAGGTGCGACCTCTCGGCCGGGATCGAGACCGACGCGCGCGCGGGCACGATCACGATCCACCTGAGCGAGCCCGACTCCGAGCTCCTCCACAAGCTCGCGATCCCCTATGCCTGGGTCACGCCTGCCGATCGCCCGTTCGGTCCCAAGGTCCCGCCGCCCGGAACGGGCCCGTACGCGATCGCGAGCTATGGCCAGGACACCGGGGCGCGGCTCATCCGCAACCGGCACTTCAGGGTGTGGTCCGCGGACGCGCGTCCCGACGGGTTCGCCGACGAGATCGTCTTCGGGCTGGGCAGCACCGAGGCGCAGGTGGCGGCCGTACAGCGCGGGGAGGCGGATGTGATGGAGGTCGCCGCGATGTTCGGAGGCCCGCTGGAGCCGGCCGCCGTCCAGGCACTCGCCGCCCGCTACGCGCCACGGATGTACACCGACCCGGCTCCGGATCTCGCGTACATGTTCCTGAACACCCGTACGCCGCCGTTCGACGACGTGCGTGTCCGACGGGCGCTCAACTACGCGGTCGACCGCCGGGAGATCGGCCGGCTCGCCGGTGGTCCCGACGTTGCCCAGTCGACCTGCCAGCTCGTGCCGCCTGGCTTCCCGGGCTACACGCCGTCGTGCCGCTACACGACGAGCCCGAGTCCCGGCGGGGGCTGGAGCGGTCCCGACCTTGCGCGCGCACGGCGCCTGATCGCGCAGTCCGGCACCAAGGGCATGGGGGTGACGGTGTGGGTCTACCAAGGGAAGCGGCCCTTCGCCCGCTACTTCGTCTCGCTGCTCCGCCGCCTCGGCTACCGCAGCGCGCTCCGCGTCCACGCCGAGTGGGAGACCTATCGCCCCGCGGTCGCCGACTCGCGCACGCGCGCGCAGATCGGCATCGACGGGTGGGCGGCCGACTACGGAGCAGCGTCCAACTTCACCCCGCTGTTCGTCTGCAGCGCCTTCGTCCCCCGCTCACCCGCCAGTGGGAACGTGGCCGAGTTCTGCGATCCCCGGATCGAGGCTCGGATCGACGAGGCTCAAGCGGCCAGAGGCACGGCGGCCGACGCGATCTGGCAGGACGTGTACCGCCAGCTCGCCGACGCGGCTCCTGCCGTCCCGCTGGTGAACAACCGGAACGTGACGCTCGTGAGCAAGCGGGCGGGCAACCACCAGCACCACCCGATGTGGAGAACCCTCTTCGACCAGATGTGGGTTCGGTGATGGACCGGGAAGGAGCCCCCCTACGGTGGAGCGCCGGTTTGCGTTCCGCCGCTCTACACGGGCGTCGCTTACGGCTGCAGGCAGCAGCCGTGGCCCGTGTCTCCCTCGATCCCCGCGCTTTCCGCTCTTCCTCTTTGCGTTGCTCACTGTTGTCGCGTTGTTGTTCATCACCTCGACCCGTTGGTCATTCTTGGGCCTGCCGCCACCCGCCTCGCTTCCCGCTTGCCTTGGGGACATTGAGAACTGTTTCTGACCCCGTCAGCCCCCTGCTGTTGTTGTTCGTAGGGCGGGCGGGGTCAGGAACAGTTCCTCCCGCAACACCGCCTGGCAAGCGGAAAGCGAGGCCGCGGGCTACGGACACCCAGTCCGTAGCCAAGTCCGTAGCCCAACCGCTCGGATGCCAGCTCCTGGCACACCGCTCGCGCCCCTCGGAACTGTCGAGTCACTTGATGGCGCCGAGGCGCTGGAGCGCGATTCCATCGGTGTAGCGAGATTGCGATGCCGGCGCCCGGGATGAGCGCGTCCTATGCCGGCGCCCGGGATGAGCGCGTCCTATGCCGGCGCCCGGGATGAGCGCGTCCTATGCCGCCTCCCGGTCCGGCGAGGCAGAAGAGTCGCGTTCGCCGCGGCTTGCGTCGCTCTCCGGCGGCGGCACTGTGCTGATCTTCATCGACAGCAGCCGGTTCTTGATCTCGCCCTCGAATGCAGTCCCCGACCGCATTGCCGCACGGCAGATCCACAAGAACCCGACGATGAGCACGATGAGCGGGAGCGCCACGGTCACGATGATGTAGGGCGAGGCTTCGACCATCGACAACTCCTGCTCCTCGGGGTCGCCCCCGTCCGGCGGGCTACTAGTCCTGGCTATCCGATGACGGCTCGAACGCGAGCGTCTTCACGAACGCGCCGATCCGCTCGGCGTCCTTGGTCGCCAGCCTGCGAGGCAGGCGTAGGTGCGCGAGGTCGCCGGTGCTGAGCGGGAATGGGTAGTCGAGCAGCGTGTTGGGCGTTGCGGCGACTGGCAGCGCCGTGATGCGCTCTGTGGCCGGCACGAGGTCGATCACCGCCGCATTCGTGGTGGCCTCCGCGTTCGCGTCCGCCTCCACGTTCTTGGGCGTCACCGAACGCGGCCGCGGCCCTTTGAAAGACGGGGGCTTCCATGCGTTGCCCTCGGTCAGATACGCCTTGTATGCCTCGACGGCGCGCTTGAAGCGCGTTCGGTACGCGGCGAGGCTCTCCGCCTTGTACTCGTGGCGCTTCATGTTGGCGAAGCGGTCCATGTAGACGTCAGCGTCGATTTCGAGGATGGACACGGCACCGTACCCCTCCCCCTCCATGCTTTCCAGGATCTTGCGCGCTGCGATCCGCCACGGCCGTACGGATCCTGTCGGTGCGTACCCCTTCTCCACCAAGTAGTCGAGGAACTGCAACATGCCGGCTGCGGTTCCGTTCGACATCTCGCTCGTATCGATGACCAGCATCTGCGCTCCTTGATCACGTTCGACTTGACGCAGGTCTACACGTCTGTCGGTCGGACGCATCAATTGAGATGGAAAATTGCGGCAAACGTACATGACGCGCGTCAGGCGGACGCCTGTTTCGGGCTCACGGCCCGTTGCTTCACGCTCGGGGCGTGACAAGGGCTGCTGCCGAATTCGGGCCGCTCGAGCGGTGGTCTTGGACGACTGACGCTGCAGCTAGACGCGCACGGTGCCGACTTCGCTCACCGAGCGCGGCGGCTCGCCGCCCTCGAGATACAGCGTGATCGCCTCGCGGATCGACTCGGCGGCGTCCTCGCGGCTGTCGCCCACCGAGAAGACCGGTAGATCAACGGCGCGCACGCTCCAGCTGCCATCGTCGGCTTGCTCGTAGATCACGGGGTATTCGGTCATCGCAACGTGTCGATTCCGGTCGCTCGCCGGATAGAGGCCAGGGTACCCGTCGGGACCTCCCGGTTGGCCTTGCCGCCGCCGGGAATCACGACTTCGCGACCGTCCGGGTGCCGCCACATCTCGTGGCTGCCGCGGCTGCGGATGTGCTCCCACCCGGCATCACGCAGCGCGCGCACGACGTCGCGGTACTTCTTGGCCACGACGTCAGCCCGCGTCCGTCGGCCGTGGCCGTGGCCGTGGCCGTCGTGAGGATGCGGTCGAGGTAGGCGCCGCCGAGGTCGGCGTCCTCGGCCTTGGTCTGGTGGTGCACGTAGCGCATCGTGGTCTGGATGTCGCGGTGGCCGGCGTAGAGCTGGACCTTGGTGACGGGCCAGACGTTGACCGCCCAGGTGCACCAGGAGTGGCGCAGATCATGCAGCCGGATCGGCGTTTGCGGGTTGCCGTGCTGGTCGCTCTCGGCGCGCTTGTGCGCGAAGCCCGCGTGATCGAGGGCCGCGTAGAAGGCGGCCCGCACGTTCGCGTCGCGGACCCGCTGGCCGGCGGGGTTGGAGAAGACGTAGTCGGACTCGCCGACGAAGTCTCGTCGTGTGCTCAGCTCGGCGAGGCGCTGAGAAAGAACTCGCACCATCGGCGTGGATCGGGCCTTCTTGCCCTTCGGCGTTGACCGGTTGCCGTGGGTGAAGCCCGACTCGACGCGGATCAGGGAGCGGTCGAAGTCGACGCAGTGCCACGGGAGGTCGAGCAGTTCGCCGAGGCGCAGTCCGGCGTAGAACGTGGTGGCGAGCAGCGCTGCGTACATCTCCCGGACCCCAGCGATCGGTTCGACGTCGAAAGCGAGCAGCGCGCGGTAGACGGCCTCGAACTCGATGGGCTCGAGGACGTTGAACGTGCCCGGGTCGGTGAGCGAGACGCGCTCGGCGTCCTCGGACGGGTTGGTCTGGATCAGCTTGCGGCGCTTGGCGAGCTTGAAGAGCGCGTGGAGCAGGACGAGGATCTTCTGCGCCGTGCGTGGCGCGAGGTGCGAGGCGAGCAGCTCGCGACGGAAGGCGTCGACGTCCTCGGTCGTGAAGGTGTCGTGCCGGTCCTCTCGGATCTCGACCTGCTGCCGGCCGCCGCGTATCACGACGACCTCCTGGCGCTCGACGGAATACAGCGGCGTCTCGGCGCCGAAGTGCGGGAGCAGGGCGCGGCGGACCGTGTTGCGGGCGTCCTGGATCGTGCTCGCCTTGCGGCCTTTCTCGAGCTCCAGGTAGCGCAGCCATTCCAAAGCCGCGTCTCCGAACGTGGGAATGTGCTCGCCCGCAGCCGGCTCGACAATCCGTGCAGCCGGCGGCGCGTTGCGGGCGTCCTCGAGGACCGCGGCGAGTGCGTCCTCTGCGCTCTGGGGCGTGAAGGCGCCCGCCGGGCACGAGCCGTCGGCGGCTCGCCAGACGACCGCGCCCCGTGGGGTGCGCCGGCCGGAGTCCTTCACGTGGGCGCGCCCGAGCGTCCGCGTGCGCTTGACGCCGTCCCGGTCGGTCCAGTGGGCGAAGAACTTGCGCTGCGCCCGGGCCGCCCTTGACCTGAAGATGGCCGGTGACCCGGGCTACGACGGACGCGCTCACGACCGCTGGAGAGTAGCGCTAGAGAGTAGAAATCTCCAGCTGAGCGCTGATTCGGCTCTACATCTAGTGGGCCGGGAAGGAGTCGAACCTTCGCGCGACGGATTATGAGTCCGCTGCTCTAACCGCTGAGCTACCGGCCCGCCCGCCGGGAGGCTACCCACGGCGGGCGGGGCGGGGTGTGGCTCAGGCGCCGCTCGGCTCGAGGAAGCCGACGACCGCGCGCAGCCGGCCGTCCTCGGCGACCGTCGCGAAGTCGACGCCCGCGGCGACGGCGGTGCCGTCGCCCTCCCCCACGAGCTTCCACGCGAAGCGGACGCGGTCGTGGTGGGCGTCGGGGCCCTGCGTGAGCACGAAGCGGTGGCCGGGGAACTGCTGCTGGGCGGCGGCGATCATCGCGTCGATGCCGTCCTGGCCCTCGCCGGTCATGAGCGGGTCGAGGTAGGTGCCGTCGTCGGCGAACGTGCTGGCGATCAGCTCGCGCCGGCGGTCGGGGCTGGCCTCGTTCCAGCTGGAGATGTAGTTGTCGACGACAATGGCGATCTCGGCCATTGGGGACCTCCTGGAGGGGTTGGCGTTCGACCGAAACGGTGCCGAGCCGAGGTCGTCGTGTCGATTACCCGGCGGGTAGGTGCGCGACGGCGGAGCAGGCGTTAGCGTGCACGGATGGCAGTCGTCGGCGACCGCGCTCCGCTCGGGACGCTGCTGCGCGACTGGCGGCGCCGCCGCCATCTCAGCCAGCTCGACCTGGCGCTGGAGGCGGGCGTCTCGGCGCGGCACCTGAGCTTCCTCGAGACGGGCCGCTCGAAGCCGAGCCGCGCGATGGTGCTGCGGCTGGCGGGTGAGCTGGACGTCCCGCTGCGCGAGCGCAACCGGATGCTCCTGGCCGCCGGCTACGCCCCCGCCTACGGGGAGCGGACGATCGACGCGCCCGATATGACCCCGGTCCGCGAGGCCCTCGATCTCGTGCTGCGCGGCCACGAGCCCTATCCGGCCGTGGTCATCGACCGCTGGTGGAACCTGGTGGCCGCCAACCGCGCGATCGCGCCGCTGATCGCGGGCATTCCGCCTGAGCTCCTCGGCAACGTCCTGCGGCTCAGCCTCCACCCCGACGGCCTCGCGCCGCGGATCGCCAACCTCGGCGAGTGGCGCGCCCATCTGCTCGACCGGCTCCGGCGGGAGGTGGCGCTGACCGCCGACCCGGCGCTGGCCGAGCTGCTCGAGGAGGCCGAGGCCTACCCCGGCGAGCCCGCGCCCGCGACCGCCGAGCACGCGATCGCCGTTCCGCTCCGCCTGCGCACGGAGGCCGGCGAGCTGTCGTTCCTCAGCACGGTCGCGACGTTCGGCACCGCGATCGACGTGACGGTCGCCGAGCTGTCGATCGAGGCGTTCCTCCCCGCCGACGAGGCGACCGCGACCGCCCTGCGCGCCCTACCTCTGGGGTAATCGACACGCTTCCCCCGGGCTGGCACCGTGGTCGCCATGACCACCACCACCGCCGTCCTCACCCCCGCGCGCCGGCCTGCTGCGCTTCTCGCTCCAGCTCGACGCCGCCGTCACCGCCGTCAACGCCGCCGCCTACCTCGCGGGGTTCTGGCTGCTGGACGAGTGGCTCGGCCTGCCCGCCGCCCTCCTGATCGGCGCCGGCGCGTTCCTGCTCGTGTTCGCCGCCTTCGTCGGTCGCCTCGCCGCCCAGGCGCAACCCGCCCGCCCCGCGGTCCTCGGCGTGATCGCCGTCAACGTCGTGTGGGCGGCCGACAGCGTGCTGATGCTCGCGCTCGACGCGTTCTCCCCGACCCTCGCCGGGCAGGTCGTGATCGCGCTCCAGGCCTCCGGCGTCCTCGCCCTCGCGGCGCTGCAGGCGGCGGGGCTGCGGCGCTCCGCCTAAGATCCGCCGCCTCATGGCGATGACGGGGGCGGAGAGCGTGCTGCGGACGCTCGCGGCAAGCGGGGTCGACACGTGCTTCGCCAACCCCGGCACGTCGGAGATGCACCTCGTCGCGGCGCTCGACCGCGTGCCGGAGGTGCGCCCGATCCTCGCCCTGTTCGAGGGCGTGGTGTCGGGCGCGGCCGACGGCTACGGCCGGATGAGGGGCGCCCCGGCGGTCACCCTGCTGCACCTCGGGCCGGGCCTCGGGAACGCGTTCGCCAACCTCCACAACGCCTATAAGGCGCGCACGCCGCTGGTGAACCTGGTCGGCGACCACGCCGTCATGCACACGCCGCTCGGCGCGCCGCTCGCCACCGACATCGAGTCGGTGGCGCGGCCCGTCTCGCACTGGCTGGCCAGCGCCCGCGACGCGCGCTCGGCCGCCGGTGACGCCGCCGAGGCCGTGGCGGCCGCCCGCAGCCGCGGCGGCGGGATCGCGACGCTGATCATCCCCGCCGACGCCGGCTGGGAGCCCAGCGCGGGCGCGGCGGCGCCGGTCGAGCCGCAGCCGGCGCCCCCGATCCCGGAGGCGGCGCTCGAGCAGGCCGCGAGCGCGCTGCGCTCCGGCGCCCCGACCGCGCTGCTGCTGGGCGGCCCCGCCACGTTCGGGCCCGCGGCTCGCGCGGCGGCGCGGATCGCCGCCGCCACCGGCGCGCGCCTGCTGCACGACACCTTCGCTCCCCGCATCGAGCGCGGCGGCGGCGTGCCGGTCATGGCGCAGCTGCCCTACCTCACCGAGATGGCGACCGAGTCGCTGGCCGGGCTCGAGCACCTCGTCACCGCCGGCACGTACGCGCCGGTCGGGTTCTTCGCCTACCCGGACCTGCCGAGCGTGCTGACCGCGGACGAGACGGCGGTCAGCGTGCTGGCGACCCCGAGCGAGGACGTCACCGCGGCGCTGGAGGCGCTCGCGGAGCTCCTCGGCGCGCCGCCCATCGACGACCCGGCCGTTCCCCCGCGACCCGAAGCGCCCACCGGCGGCGCCATCGACGCCGCCGTGCTCGGCGCCGCCCTCGCCGCCACGCTCCCGGAGCGGGCGATCATCGTCGACGAGTCGATCACGGCCTCGGCCCAGATCCTCGCCGCCACGGCCACCGCGCCCGCCCACGACTGGCTGACCGTGTCGGGCGGCTCGATCGGCTACGGGCTGCCCACCGCCACCGGCGCCGCCGTCGCCTGCCCCGACCGCCCCGTGGTGTGCATCGACGGCGACGGCTCGGCGATGTACACGATCCAGTCGCTGTGGACGCAGGCGCGCGAGGGCCTGAACGTCACCAACGTGATCGTCGCCAACCGCTCGTACGCGATCCTCGACTACGAGATGCAGCGCGTCGGCGCGTCCGGGGGTGCGGCGGCCGGCGAGCTGTTCGACATCGCCCGCCCGGAGCTCGACTTCGTCGGCCTCGCCACGAGCATGGGCGTGCCCGGCCGTCGGGTCGACGACGCGGCGGGGCTCGTCGCGGCGCTGCGCGAGGCGTGCGCGGAGCCTGGCCCGCGGCTGATCGAGGCGGTGTTCTAGTGCTGCGGCGCGAGCAGGAGCATCGTCACGCAGCCGACCACGGCGCCGCCGAGTAGCCACACGAGGGCGCTGTCGCGGCGGTTGCCCCAGAGGGAGCGCTTGGGCTTCATGTCGACGCCACAGTCGCCGCAGGCGACCGCATAGGCGCTGGTGTGGGTCTGTGGGCAGGCGTTGGGGGCGAGACGGCGGAGGAGCTTGCGCATGTCCTTGGGATCGGCGCCGCCGCGCTTCGACTTGAGGTCAGCGGGACGACGCGACCCGCGCGGCCTGCTCGGGCAACGGCGCCATCACGAGCGTGACGGCGCCCCCGCGGCGCGCCACGGCGATCGCGCCGCCGTCGAGCGTCCACGCATCCTTCCCCGCGGGCGCGGCGCCGAGCCCGTCGGCGACCCACTGGCGGAGCTTCTTGGCGAACTCCGCCTCGTCGCGCGCCGTGTCCCACGTCCATCGCAGCGCGAGCACGCTGTCCTGCCGGCACGGCGCCTCGCAGCCCTCCGCGCCGTCGCGCTGCCACAGCTCGTAGCGGTCCCCGCCCCAGCCCTCCGCGGCCTCGGAGGACCCGCCCCCGCCCGCCTCGACGAGCATCTCCCGCGTCTGGAGCTCGCCGAGCGTGCCCGCACGCAGACGGGAGAACCCGGCGCCCACGGCCGATCGCACCCGCAGGCGGACCTTGTCCGGCGCGTCCGAGCGCACGTACTTCTCCGGGTGCATGACCTGCTCGGTGCTCACCGGCGGGCGCGAGCGCTCGGCGAGGTCCACCAGATCCCAGCGGTCGCCGGCGCGTGCGCGCAGCGCCTCGATGAACGCCTGGCCGCCGACGTAGGGGAAGATCAGCTGCGCCTGCAGGAAGCCCGGCAGCGACGCGGTCTCGCCGAACGCGGCCGACAGCGCCCCGCCGAGGGACTCCTCCGGCGTGAACTGCTCGTCGACATAACGGGCCATCAGCCAGGAGGCGGTGCCCTCGACCATGGCCAGGCGGGCGAGCGCGCGGTCGTCGCTGCCGCTCGAGTCGGCGAGGCCGAGATCGAACCGCTGGTCCTCCAGCGCGTGCGTGAGCTCGTGGGACAGCACCATCTCGGCCACCACACGCGAGCCCGTCGCGGTGCCCTTGACGATCCGCAGGCGCTTCGTGCGCGGGTCGTAGTAGCCGGCCACACCCTGGGAGAACGTCTCGGCGGAGATGTCGCGCAGGCGCACGGACGGCTCGATCAGCCCGAGCAGCTTGAGGATCTCCTCGTCGGCGCGCTGCTCGTCGGCGGGATAGCTGCGGTCGAGGTCCTCGAGGCCTTCGCGCTGCGCCTGTTCCGGGGTGACCTCGAGCGGCTCGGGAACGGTGGAGAACTTCAGCCCGCGGATGTCCTCGACGCGTTTGGCGATCACGGGGATCGAGGCGGTGGCGGGCTGGCTCGCGGCAGCCGGGCCGGACCGGTCGCCGCCCGCGAGGGCCGAGAGGCCGAGCAGGAAGGCGGCCACGACGGCCATCACCGCGAAGGGCGTTCCAGACATCGCGATCACTGTAGGTTGCAGGCAATGCCGGGCGATCAGCTCTGAACGCGAGTTCGCGCCAGCTTCCGGATGCGGGAGCGTTGTGGGAGGCAGGTACGCTGATGTCCTCCCAAGCCGGAGACCAGCTGTGAGCCCCATCACCGGACAGGACACCGTCGCCGGCCTCCGGGCCCGACTCGAGAAGACCGAACGCCAGGCCGCCGCCCGCCAGCGGCAGCTGGAGCGCTACGCCGCGGATCTGCGCGAGGTCTTCAAGCAGGAGCGCGCCCGCGCCCAGGAGCTGCGGCGCTCCTACATGGCCACCGTGCGCGCGCTCTCCAACGCCGTCGAGGCACGCGACGCCTACACGGGAAAGCACGCCGAGCGTGTCGCCGCCTACGGCCTCGCGCTGGCCCGCGCCGCGGGGCTCGAGCTCGCCGACTCGCCCCAGATCGAGTTCGGCTTCCTGCTGCACGACGTCGGCAAGGTCGGCGTCCCCGACGCGATCCTCTTCAAGTCCAGCTCGCTGACCGAGGAGGAGTACGCGCTGGTCCGCCGCCACCCCGTGATCGGGTCGGACATCCTGCGCGACGTGGACTTCCTCGGCGAGGGCAAGCTCGTGGTGCGCCACCACCACGAGCGCTGGGACGGCACCGGCTACCCGGACGGCCTCGCCGGCGACACGATCCCGCTGGCGGCGCGCGTGTTCGCGGTCGCCGACGCGCTCGACGCGCTGACCACCGACCGCCCGTACCGGCCCGCCTCGACGTTCGCCCACGCCCGCCAGGTCATCCACGAAGGCTCGGGCAGCCACTTCGACCCCTCGGTCGTCGCCGCGTACGACGAGATCGCCGACGACGAGTTCGAGCGCCTCCGCACGACCTTGCGATGAACCGCACGATACTCATCGTCGACGACGATCCCAGCATCCGCCGGCTGATCGCGACGACGCTCGAGGACGTGTCCGGCTACCGGATGAGCGAGGCCGGCGACGGGCAGGAGGCGATCGAGCGCGCCCGCGACATGCTCCCGGCGATCGTCTTCCTCGACATCGACATGCCGCGGCTGAACGGGATCGAGACGTGCCGGCGGCTGCGCTCGGAGCCCGGCACCGCCGGCGCGACGATCGTGATGCTGACCGGCGACTCCGACGACGAGGCCGAGAAGGAGGCCCGCGCGGCGGGCGCCGACCTCTTCCTCACGAAGCCGTTCTCGCCACTTCACCTGCTTCGGCTGGTGGATCGGCTCGACGCGCCGGGCTGAACGGCCCCAGCATCGGCTTCAGGCGGCGGACGACGATCTCCCGCCGCGCCAGCGCCTCCCGGTGCTCGGCGATCGCGGCGCCAAGATCCGTGTCGGGGGCTTCATCCAGCGCAGCCACCAGCAGCTCCTCCAGCACCCGCAGCTCGCGCTCGGTGGCCGGGCGCACGGCGTCGGCGCGGGCGAACGCGTCCCACGCGCGGGCGAAGCTCAGGAAGCTGGTGCGGCCGCCGTTGCGGTGCGCGGCGAGCATCGGGCAGATCCCGCCGCGGCCGTCGGTGTAGGCCCCGACGACGATCGTGTTGCCCCGGACGCCCTCGAGCATCGCCCGCCGGGTGTGCTCCGGGAGACACTCGATTGCGATCCGCAACCGGCTGATAGGGTCGCGCGCGCTCCGCACCGTGTGGAGGCTAAGTCACCTTCGCGGAGGCGTGAATCGATGAAACTCGGCGTGCATATCGGCTACTGGGGCCTCGGCCTCTCGGCGGACGAGCAGCTGAAGCTCGTGAAGGAGGCCGAGTCGCTCGGCTACCACTCGGTGTGGAGCGCCGAGGCGTACGGCTCCGACGCGGCGACCATCCTCGGCTGGCTCGCGCAGGCCACCGAGACGATCAAGCTCGGCTCGGCGATCTTCCAGATGCCGGGGCGCAGCGCCGCCATGACGGCGATGACGGCCGCCACGCTGGACCAGCTCTCGGGCGGGCGGATGCTGCTGGGCATCGGCTCCTCCGGCCCGCAGGTGGCCGAGGGCTGGCACGGGCAGCGGTTCGCGAAGCAGCTCAGGCGCACGCGCGAGTACATCGCGGTGGTGCGGATGGCGCTCGCGCGGGAGCGGGTCCAGTTCGACGGCGAGACGCTCACGCTGCCGCTCCCGGACGGCCCGGGGAAGGCGCTCAAGCTCACGATCGCCACCGTGCAGGAGCGGATCCCCATCTACCTGGCCGCCATCGGCCCCAAGAACACCACGCTGGCGGCCGAGATCGCCGACGGGTGGATCCCGACGCTGTTCTCGCCCGAGCACGTCGGCGAGTTCCGGCCGCTGCTCGAGGAGGGCTTCGCCGCGGCGGGCGAGGGCAAGTCGTTCGACGACTTCGACATCGCCCCCAGCGTGAACGTGTTCGTCTCCGACGACCTCGAGTCGGCGCGCGACGCGATGCGCCCCTACGTGGCGCTCTACGTCGGCGGCATGGGCTCGCGCAAGCAGAACTTCTACAACTCGCTGGTGCAGCGCTACGGCTTCGAGGAGGCCGCGCAGGCGGTCCAGGACCTCTACCTCGAGGGCAAGAAGGACGAGGCCGCCGCCGCGCTGCCGGGCGAGCTGCTCGACAAGGTCACGCTGTGCGGACCCGCCGAGGTCGTGCGCGAGCGGCTCGGGATCTACCGCGACGCGGGCGTCGGGACCTTGATCGTCGCCCCGATGGCATGGACGTTCGAGGACCGTATGGCGCAGCTCCGCCAGGTCGCCGAACTGGCGAATTGAGGGTCTTCCTCGGCGCGTTCGGGGACGCGGGGCACGCGTTCCCGATGCTCGCGCTCGGGACGGCCCTCGTCGCGCGCGGGCACGAGGTCCACTTCGAGACGTGGAAGCGGTGGCGCCCGCACGCCGAGGCGGCGGGCATCCACTTCGCCGACGCGCCCGAGTACCAGGTCTTCCCCACCGATTCGACCAAGCACCTCAAGCCCTACGCCGCGGCGGTCAAGGCGGCGCGGGAGACGGGCGAGATGGTGGCCAAGATCCGCCCGGACATCGCGGTGGCGGACATCATGACCCCGGCCGCCTCGCTGGCCGCCGAGGTGGCGGGCGTCCCCGTCGCCACGCTCGTGCCCCACGTGCACCCGCACATGGCGCCCGGGTTCCCGATCTACTCGATCGGCGCCCGGCTGCCCCGCACGCGGGTCGGCGCGCGGCTGTGGGAGCGCGCCACGGAGCATTTCGTGACCCCGGCGCTCGAGCAGGGGCGCGACCAGTTCAACGAGTCGCGGCGGCGGCTCGGGCTCCCGCCCGTGCCGTGGGTGCACACCGGGCTCTCGCACGAGTGCACGCTGATCGCCACCCTCCCCCAGCTCGAGTACCCGCGCGAGTGGCCGGCGTGGGCGAAGGTGGTCGGCCCCCTGATGTGGGAGCCGCCCGGCGAGCGCGTCGACCCGCCGCCGGGCGAGGGCCCGGTCGTGCTCGTGGCCCCCTCCACCGCGCAGGATCACGAGCACAAGCTCCTGCGGGCGGCGCTCGGCGGTCTCGCGGACGAGCCGGTGCGGGTGATCGCGACCTGGAACGGGCGCGAGCCCGACCCGCCGATCGACGTCCCGGGCAACGCCGTGCTGGTGCCGTGGCTGTCGTACTCGCAGACCATGCCCGCCTGCGACGTGGTCGTCTGCCACGGCGGCCACGGGACGCTGATGCGCGCGCTGACCCACGGCTGCCCGGTCGTGGTGTGCCCGGCGGTCGGCGACATGGCCGAGAACGCGTCACGGGTCGACTGGGCGGGCGTCGGCGTCCGCCTCCCGCGCCGCTACGCGACCCCGCGGGGCGTGCGGGCGGCCGTCGGGCGAGTGCTGCGCGAGCCGGCCATCGGCGCGCGGGCACGCGAGGTGGCCGCCTGGGCGGCGACCCACGACTCGGGCGCCCGAGCGGTCGCGGAGCTGGAATCCTGGGCGCATGAGCGACCTCACGCCACACGCGCGGAGCAACGAGCGCCACTGGACTGAGCAGGCGCCCGACTATGTGGCGGCCGCGCGCCGCTCCTGGGCGGAGGACGAGCCGCGCTGGGGGATCTGGGAGATCCCGGAGGCCGAGGTGGGCGTGCTGCCCGACGTCGACGGCCTCGACGGCATCGAGCTCGGCTGCGGCACGGCGTACTTCTCCGCGTGGCTGGCCCGCCGCGGCGCGCGGATGGTCGGGATCGACATCACGGAGGCCCAGCTCGCGACCGCGCGAGAGCTACAGGCCGAGCACGGGCTCGAGTTCCCGCTTCTGAAGGCGAGCGCCGAGGCGGTGCCGCTGCCGGACGCGAGCTTCGACTTCGCGCTCTCCGAGTACGGCGCCAGCCTGTGGTGCGATCCGAACCTGTGGATCGCCGAGGCCGCCCGGCTGCTGCGCCCCGGCGGCCGGCTCGTGTTCCTCACCAACTCGCCGCTGCTGATGCTGTGCACGCCGGAGGACGGCGAGCGGGCGAGCGAGCGGCTCGAGCGCGACCAGTTCGGCATGCACCGCTTCGAGTGGCCCGGCGTCGACCAGGGCATCGAGTTCCACCTCCCGCACGGCGAGATGATCCGCGTGCTCGGCGAGCACGGCTTCGCCGTCGAGGCCCTGCACGAGCTCCAGCGCCCGGAGGGGGCCCGCGAGACCCGCTACGACTTCGTCACGCCGGAGTGGTCACGCCGCTGGCCGTGCGAGGAGATCTGGCGGGCCCGCCTCGGCTCAGTGTGAGACCCAGGCGTCGGGCTCGGCGATCAGCGCCCGGACGTTGGCCGGCAGCTCGTTCGCCGCGACGTCGGCCAGCGTCACATGCTCGAGCACCGCGCGCAGTGAGGCGCGGACCGCCACCCACACCTCGCGCAGCGGCTCCGAGCGGCCCTTGAAGTCGAGCGTCTCCGGGCGGGCGCCGCTGACGCCGGCCAGCGGGCCGTCGATCGCGCGGATCACGTCGGCGAGGGTGATCTCGGCGGCGGGACGGGCGAGGCGGTAGCCGCCGTCGGCGCCGCGACGGCTCTCCACGATCCCCGCGTGGCGCAGCTGGAGCAGGATGTTCTCGAGGAAGCGCAACGGGATCGACTGGCTGGTGGCCAGCCGCTCCCCCTTCACGGGCACGCTCGGATCTTCCGCGGCGGCGAGCTCCACCGCCGCCCGGAGGGCATAGTCAGTCTTGGCCGAGACGCGCATGTCCGCGCAAGCCTACGTGGCGGGGGCGACGACGGGTTCGACGCGCACGTGCACGATCTGACCCTCGGCCAGCTCGAGCATGTCGGCCTCGGCGCGCGAGAGCTGTGCGGTGAGGTGATCGCCGTCGCCCGGCTGCAGCTCGGCGCGGACCTCGAAGCCGAGGCGGACGAGCCGCACGACCTCGGCCGGCTCGGTGCCCTCCCCCGGGTGCTCGAGCACCTGGACGTCGTGCGGGCGCACGAGACGGTCGCCGACGCGGGTGACCGGCCCCACGAACGTCATGACGAACTCGTTGGCGGGCTTGTCGTAGATGTCGTGGGGCGGCGCGGACTGCTCGACGTGGCCCTCGTTGATCACGACGATCTGCTCCGCGATCTCGAGCGCCTCCTCCTGGTCGTGCGTGACGAAGATCGTCGTCACGTGGACCTCGTCGTGGAGCCGGCGCAGCCACGCGCGCAGCTCCTCGCGCACGCGGGCGTCGAGCGCGCCGAACGGCTCGTCGAGCAGCAGCACGTGGGGCTCGACGGCGAGCGCGCGGGCGAGCGCCATCCGCTGGCGCTGGCCGCCGGAGAGCTGGCTCGGGTATCGCATGCCGAGGTGCGAGAGGCCGACGAGCTCCAGCAGCTCCTGCACGCGCGCGCGGCTCGTGTCCTTGGGGCGCTTGCGGACGGCGAGGCCGAAGCCGACGTTGTCGGCCACCGTCATGTGCTTGAAGGCCGCGTAGTGCTGGAAGACGAAGCCGACCTCGCGGCGCTGCGGCGGGTGGTTGGTGACCTCCTGCTCGCCGATGATCACGGTGCCGGCATCGGGCTCCTCGAGCCCCGCGATCACGCGCAGCAGCGTCGACTTGCCGCCGCCCGAGGGGCCGAGCAGCGCGGTCAGCGAGCCGTCGGGCACGGCGACGCTGACGTCGTCGAGCGCGAGGAACTCGCCGTAGCGCTTGGTCACGTTGCGGGCTTCGATACCCATCAGATTTCCTTGTGTCGGCGCTGGATCAAGGTCATGACGGCGAGCACGAACACGGCGATCAGCGCCAGCACGAGCGCGGCGGCGTAGGCGCCCGCGATGTCCAGCGACTGGAAGCGGTCCTCGACGAACAGCGTCAGCGTCTCGGTCCGGCCGGAGATCTTGCCCGACACGATCGCCACCGCGCCGAACTCGCCGAGCGCGCGGGCGGTGGAGAGGATGATGCCGTAGGTCAGCCCCCACCGGATCGTGGGCAGCGTGATCTTGCGCAGGATCTGGAAGGCGTTGGCGCCGAGCGTCTGGGCGGCCTGCTCCTGCTCGATGCCCTCCTCGCGCAGGACCGGCTCGACCTCGCGCACCACGAACGGGAGCGAGACGAAGATGGTGGCCAAGATCATGCCGGGCGTGGAGAAGATCACGCCCGTGGAGGCGAACCAGCCGTCCTGGCCCCAGACGAGGATCAGCGCAAGGCCGACGACCACCGGCGAGACCGCGAACGGCAGGTCGACGAGCGCGTCGAGGATCCGCTTGCCGCGGAACTCGTAGCGGGCCAGCAGGAACGCACAGGCGACGCCGAAGATGGCGTTCAGCGGGACCGCGATCGCGGCAATCACGATCGTGAGGTAGAAGGCGTGCTGGGCGGGCGGGGTGGTGACGGCGTCCCA
This sequence comes from uncultured Solirubrobacteraceae bacterium, assembly GCA_963764385.1. Lineage (GTDB taxonomy): Bacteria > Actinomycetota > Thermoleophilia > Solirubrobacterales > Solirubrobacteraceae > DATFQI01. Next base: position 132,439 of record CAVXSJ010000019.1, read on the forward strand.
GGCCGGTCCGATCCCGTTCTCGAGCGCCCGGTAGAAGATCATCCCGATCGGGACGACGAGCAGCAGGGCGAGGTAGCCGAGGGCGACGGTGCGCAGCGCGAGGCGGCCCCTCATGAGCGCTCCGCCCGTCTCGCCCAGTACGAGATGCCGAGCAGCATCACGAACGAGATCGCCAGCAGGACCACGGAGACCGCGGCGGCCGATGTCGTCGAGTCGCTCTCGATCCGGCTGTAGACGAACACGGACGCGACCTCGGTCTTGAAGGGGATGTTGCCGCTGATCAGCACGATGGCGCCGAACTCACCGACCGCGCGGCCGAAGGCGAGGGCGACCCCGGCCAGGATCGCGGGGCGCAGCGCCGGGAGGATGACGCGGCGGAAGGTGTAGATCGGGCCGGCGCCGAGCGACGCGGCGGCCTGCTCGGCCTCGCGGTCCAGGCTCAGCAGCACGGGCTGCACGGCGCGCACGACGAACGGGAGCGTCACGAACAACAGCGCGAGCGCGATGCCGACCTGCGTGTAGGCGACGTTGACCCCGACCGGGCTGGTGTTGCCGTACAGCGCGAGCAGCGTGAGGCCGGCGACGATCGTCGGCAGCGCGAACGGAAGGTCGATCAGCCCGTTCACGAACGCCTTGCCGGCGAACTCGTCGCGGACGAGCACCCAGGCGATCAGTACGCCCATAACCGCGTCGATGGCCGCGACGGTGATGCTGACGACGAGCGTGAGGCGCATGGCCGCGATCGCCTGCCGGTTCGTGATCGCGTCCCAGAACTCGTCGAACCCGCCCTCGAAGGAGCGCACGACGACGGCCGCGAGCGGGATCAGCACGATCAGCGTCAGCCACGCGACGCTGAGCCCGCCGACGACAAGCGGGCCGGAGCGAATGCGCTTCCGGCCCGCGGGGCGTGCCGGGAGCTCCGCCCTGACGGGCGGAGCGCCGGCGATCACCGTGTCACTTGGCGGTGGAGACACCCAGCTCCTCTTCGATCTTCGCGACCGAACCGCCCTCGACGTCGAAGAAGTCGGCGTTCACCTTGTCCCAGCCGCCGAACTTGTCGATCTTGAAGAGCTTCTTGGGGTCCGGGTAGGTGCTCTTGTCGACCTCCGCGGGAATGATGCTCCGGTAGCCCTTCGAGGCGTAGATCTTCTGCGCCGGGGAGGTCTTGAGGTACTCGAGGAACGCCTCCGCCTTCTCCGGTGACTTGGCCTTCTCGGTGACGGCGGCCGGGTTCTGGATGAGGATCGTCTCGTCCGGGATCACGTAGTCGAGCTCGACGCCGACGTTCTGCGCCGTGATCGCCTCGTTCTCGTAGGCGATCAGGACGTCGCCCTTGCCGCCGCTGAAGGTGGCGAGCGCCTCGCGGGCGGACTTGTCCTGCACCGGCGTGTTCGCCAGCAGGGCCTTGAGGTAGGCGAGCGCCGCTTCGGGCGACTTGCCCTGCTCGATCTGCGCGCCGTAGGCGGCCATGAGGTTCCACTTCGCGCCACCCGACGTGAACGGGTTGGGCGTGATGACCTCGACGCCCTTCTTGATGAGGTCGTCCCAGGTCTTGAGACCCTTCGGGTTGCCCTTGCGGACGGCGAACACCACGACCGAATTGGTGACGAAGCCGTCGGTGTCGTCGTCGGCCCAGTTCTCGGCGACGATGCCGGGCTCGACGAGCTTGTCGACGTCGGGCGCGAGGCTCAGGGCGACGATGTCGGCCGGCAGGCCCGACTCGACGGCGCGGGCCTGGTCACCGGAGGCGCCGTAGGACTGCGTGAACTTCACGCCCTTGCCCTCTGCGGTCTTGTTGAAGGCCGGGATCAGCTCCGCGTAGGCCTCCTTGGGCGTCGAGTACGCGACCAGCGAGATCTCGCCACCGCTGCCGTCGCCGCTGGACGCCTCGCCCTCTTCGGCGGGTCCCCCGCAGCCGCTCAGCACCGCCGGCGCGATGGTCGCGGCCAGCAGCCCGAAGGCGATTCTCAGCTTGGACACAAGCTTCTCCATTTGATCGGTCGACATGGTGACACGTCCTGCGGCGGACGATTATGCACCATCTCGATCGGGAATGAAGGTTTTCTTGTGTTAGGTCGCGGGCAACCGCGACCGGCTTAGCCCTCCAGCAGCTCGTTCAGCGCGGTGTCGATGAACGCCTGGTCCTCGGGGTTGAACGGCGCGAGGTGCCCCCAGATCGTCGGGATGTGCCGCGATTCCGCGCCCGGGATGTGCTCCGCCTCGTAGTCGCTGTCGACGGGCGGGAAGTACTGGTCGGTCTCGGCGTTGAGGATGATCGTGCGGGCCGTGATCGCGCCGAGCGCGGCCTCGAAGTCGCCGCCGAAGGTCGGGTGATCGCCGAGGTCGTTGTTCCACCACGTCCACATCTGCGCCATCAGGTCGTTGGCGTCGCACTTGACGAAGAACGCGTCCCAGAAGTACTCGATGAACTCCTCGATGTTCGCGGCGCCGAAGAACTTGAAGATCTCCTGGCGGTAGAAGGGCTCCGAGAAGCCCCAGCCGGCGTAGATGGCGGCCATCACCTTCACGCCCTTGATCGGCGGCTTGTCCGTGTAGAAGCCGTCGTTGAAGTCGGGATCCGACGTGATCGCGCGACGCAGCCCCGCGAGGAAGACCTTGTTGTAGTGGGCGGTCCGCGCCGAGCCCGAGATCGGCGCGGCGGCGGCGACCATCTCGGGGTGCATCGCGGCCCACGCGTACGTCTGGGCGGCGCCCATCGACCAGCTCGACACCAGCCGCAGCCGCTCGATCCCGAACTCCTCCGTCACCAGCCGGTGCTGGGCGGCGATGTTGTCGTACGCCGTCGCGTACGGGAACCGGCCCTTCTCGAACGGCGGCGGCGTGTTGCTCGGGGAGGACGAGATCGCCGCGCCGAAGTGGTTGGGGACGATCACGAAGTACTTGGCCGGGTCGATCGCCCGCTCGGGGCCGGTCATCCACTGGGCCGTGTCCGCCGGCGTCGCGGTGAACCACGTCGGACACAGGACGGCGTTGTCCTTCGCCTCGTTGAGCTCCCCCAGCGTCAGGTAGCCGAGCTTGGCGTCCGGTAGGACCGAGCCCTTCTGCAACGCGAAGTCCCCGAGATCGAAGATCCGATGCCCCATCACAGCCCCTCCGGTCGATGTACGCGAGGAAGGGCAGGACTCTATGCGGGCAAGGGCGTGCTGCGCCTTGCGAGGGACTCAAAGCTCGGGGGGTGGGACTCGAACCCACAACGACTCGGTTAACAGCCGAGCATTCTGCCGATTGAATTACCCCCGACCGGTGTATCGGGCCGATTCTGCTGAGACGGTCATCGGCAGGTCCGACCTCCGGCAATAGTAGCGAGCCCCGCCTCGATCTCGGCATGGCAGTTTGCACAGACGAGCACGCACTTCGCGGCCTCGCGACGTGCCCGCTCCAGCGACCTTGCCACCCCGCCGTCGGACAGACCGAACGACTTCTCGGCGGGCACGATGTGATGGAACTGCAGCGCTCCCGCGTATCGATCGTAGCCGCACAACCCGCACGCGCCGCCGGCCTCCTCCACGAGGATGCGCTTGACCGCGCGCCGCCGGCGGTCCACCGCGGCGCTGCGGCAGAGCCGGCAGCGGAAGCCGCCGTTTCGACGGCGCACGAATGGGGTGAGGCCGTGCACCGGGCAGGTCGCCTCGACGGTCTGCTCGCCCGTCTCCCGCGCGGCGGCCGTCTCCGCGAGGCGCCGCGCACGCGGCGTGCTCAGCCCGTGGCGGGCGAGCCAGTGGCGGACGGTCGTGTAGCTCACCCCGAGCTCGGCGGCGATCGCGCGAATCGACAGTCCGGCGCCCAGCAGCTCCTCGAGCCGCTCGCGCTCGACGCCCCCGCGGGCGGCGTGCACCCGTGCGTGCGCCGAGACGAGTCCGTACTTGGTCACCCAGTACGCGACCGTCGAGGCGGACTTCTCGGCTTCGCGAGCGATCGACTCGATCGAGCGGCCGGACTCGAGTCGTGATCTGAGCCAGGCCTCGTCCATGACACGAACACTAGTTCGTGTGTCGGACGGAAAACGGCTCTAGGTCAGGCGATGGCGGATGTCGTCGAGCACGCTCTGGCGCTTGACGGCGAGGTCTCGCATGCCCTCGCTCCCGGAGACGCGGGCGGTGGCGATCAGGCGGTCGAGGCGGGAGAGGTCGAGCTGGAGGGCCTCGAGCTCGAGCTTGGCGGGCGTGGCCTCCAGCTGGCCGGAGCGGATCACGAGCTCGGCCACGAGGCGGGCGAGCGGCTCGTCCTCGGGCGGGAGGTCGGCCGCGGGGGTGCGGACGCGGCCCTTGAGGTACTCGGCGGCGCGGCGGGTCATGGGTGAGGCGAACAGCTCGTCGAGGTCGGCCTCGGCGAGGCGGCGTTCGCCCTCCTCGGGAAGGGCGAGGCAGTAGGCGAGAAAGGCGCGTTCGATCTGCTCGCGGCGGTCGAGCGGCCGCTCCGCTCCGTTTCGCGCCCAGGTGCCCTCCTCCGGGCCGGGGTCGTCGTGGACGTGGGCGGCGAAGTCGTGCGGGCCGGGCTCGTGCGAGGCCGGGCGGGCTTTGCGGACCTCCTCCGTCGCGCGCCGGTCGGGGGAACGCTGGGCCGCCTCGGCAGCGACCAGCTCGGCTTCGCGCCGGCGGACGGGGTCGGCGATCGCCGACTCGACGAGGCTGACGGACACGTTCAGCCGCCCCGAGACGAGCTTGACCAACTCCTCACGCAGCACGCTGGGACCGAGCGGTGCGAGGACCCCCGCCGCGATGGTGAGGATCTCGTCGCGTCCCTCGGTCGTCTGGAGGTCGCCCTCCAACGCTCGCTCGATCTGGAAGTGGGCGACGGGCACGGCCTCGCCGAGGAGACGGAGCATCTCGTCGGCTCCCGAGCGCTGGACCACGTCTGCGGGGTCCTGGCCCTTGGGGAGCCGGACGATCCGCAGCTCGAGCCGGCCGCCGGACCGCTTCGTCACGAGCTCGAGCGACTTGTCGACCGCGTTCTGGCCGGCGGCGTCCGAGTCCTGGCAGAACAGCACCCGCGGGGCAAGCTTGGCGAGCACGTCGACCTGGCCGCCGGCGAGGGCGGTGCCCATCGAGCAGACGGCCTCCGGCACGCCGGCCTGGCGCAGCGCGATCACGTCGGTGTAGCCCTCGACGAGCACGATCCGCCCCGCCCGCGCCGCCGCGGGCCGCGCAAGGTCGGCGCCGTACACGATGTCGCCCTTGTGGAAGACCTCGCCGTCGCTCGTATTGAGGTACTTGGGCCGGGCGTCGGCCGACATCCCACGGGCGCCGAACCCCCGCACGCGGCCCTTGATGTCGGTCAGCGGGAACATGACCCGGCTGCGGAAGCGGTCGAACACGCCCCGGCCCTCGCGCGAGCGCTGCGCGAGGCCGGTGGTCAGCAGCTCCTCCTCGGTGAACCCGGCGGACCGCGAGGCGACGAGGACCCGGTCCCAGCGCGACGGCGAGTACCCCACCCGGTACTCGCGCAGCGTGCCCTCCTCCAGCCCGCGGCCGAGCAGGTAGTCGCGCGCCGCCTTGGCCTCCTGGCTCTCCCACAGCACCCGCACGTAATAGGCGGCCGTGCGCTCCAGCAACGCGAACAGCCGCTCCTCCTTCGCGCGCTTGATGGCGTCGCGGGGATCCTCGGAGTCGCGCTCGAGCTCCACGCCCGCGCGGTCGGCCAGCGTCTCCAGCGCGCCCGCGAAGTCCAGCCCCTCGGTCTCCATCACGAACGAGAAGACGTCGCCCCCCGCGCCGCAGCCGAAGCAGTGGTAGAGCTTCTCGACCGGGTCGATGCCGAACGACGGGGTGCGCTCCTCGTGGAAGGGGCACAGCCCCTGCAGCCGGTTCACGCCCGCGCGCTTGAGCTCGGTCTTCGCCCCGACGAGCTCGGCGAAGTCCACCGCGTCGCGCACCTTCTCCCGCGACTCCTGCGTGTACCTAGGCATCAGACCGCGAACCCGCGGGGCACGAAGCGCTCCTCCCACGCCCGGATCGCGAAGCGATCGGTCATCCCCGCCAGGTAGTCGACCACCCGCTCGGACTCCGAGGCGCCCGGCACGGACTCGGGCAGCTCCTCGGGATGGGTGCAGAACCACTCGAACAGCCCGCGGAGCACGCGCTCGATCTTCGCGTGCTCGGCGCGGGCGGTGGGCCCGAGGTAGACGTGCTCGAACATGAACGTCCGCAGGCGCAGCATCGCCGGGCCCACGACGTCGCCCTGCACGATGTCCCCCGCCCGCTCGGAGTGCTCGACGAGGTCGTGCACCAGCGTGTCGATGCGCCGGGAGCCGGTGTCGCCGAGCACGGCGATCTCCTCGGCCGGCAGGTCCTCGATCGCGAGCACGCCGGCGCGCAGCGCGTCGTCGATGTCGTGGTTGATGTAGGCGATCCGGTCCACCAGCCGGACGATCTTGCCCTCCAGCGTCGCCGGCTCGCCCGCCCCGGAGGAGTGGTGCAGGATGCCGTCGCGGACCGGCTCGGTGAGGTTCAGGTCCTCCAGCACGTCGACGACCCGGACCGAGTGCTCGTTGTGGCGGAACCCTCGCCCGAAGCGCTCGCGCCCGCACATGTCCAGCACGTCCTCGCCGATGTGCCCGAACGGCGGGTGGCCGACGTCGTGGCCCATGCCGATCGCCTCGACCAGGTCCTCGTTGAGCCGCAGCGCCCGCCCCACGGTGCGCGAGATCTGCGTGGCCTCCAGCGTGTGGGTCAGCCGCGTCCGGTAGTGGTCGCCCTCCGGCGCCACGAACACCTGGGTCTTGTGCTTCAGCCGCCGGAACGCCTTCGAGTGCACGATGCGGTCGCGGTCGCGCTGGAAGGGCGTCCGCAGCGAGCACTCCTCCTCGTCACGGGCGCGCCGCGCCGGGTACGACGGCGTCGCGAGCGGGGAGAGCTGCGCATTCCTCCAGGAGCACGACCCCCATTCTCACAGCCCGCCAGGAAGGTTCACCGCCGAGCGCGGAGTTTCGTCACGAAGCGTTGGCGATCTGCGCCTGTGCCGCCGCAACTCGCGCGATCGGCACGCGGAACGGCGAGCAGGAGACGTAGTCGAGCCCGGCCATGTGGAAGAAGTCGATCGACTCCGGGTCTCCCCCGTGCTCGCCGCAGATCCCCAGCTTGAGGTCGGGACGCGCCTCCCGCCCCACCCACGCCGCCAGGCGCACGAGCCAGCCGACGCCGGGCTTGTCGATCGTCTCGAACGGCGAGCGGTCGATGATCTTCAGCTCCATGTAAGCGGGGACGAACTTGGACTCGACGTCGTCGCGCGAGAAGCCCAGCGCGGTCTGCGTGAGGTCGTTGGTCCCGAACGAGAAGAAGTCCGCGTGCTTGGCGATCCGGTCGGCGACGAAGCACGCCCGCGGCAGCTCGATCATCGTGCCGACCGTGTAGTCCTCGCCCTCCACGACGCCCTGCTCGTCGCCGATGCGCACCACCAGCTCGCGCAGGATCTCGAGCTCCTGCTCGTAGTCGACGAGCGGGATCATCACCTCGACGTGCGGCGCGTCGCCCGAGCTCTCCTTGACCGTCTTGGCCGCGCGCATGATCGCCTCGACCTGCATCTCGTAGATCTCGGGCATCAGGATCCCCAGCCGGCAGCCGCGCGTGCCGAGCATCGGGTTCTCCTCGTGGATCTCCTCCACGCGCGCCAGCATCGTCTCGAGCCGCTCGAGGTCGTCGTCCTCCTCGATCCGCGCCCGCTCCACCTCCGCGCGCAGGTCGGGGAGGTTCTTGAGGAACTCGTGCAGCGGCGGGTCGAGCAGGCGGATCGTCACGGGCAGGCCGGCCATCGCCTCGAAGAGCCCCTCGAAGTCCTCCTGCTGGAACGGGAGCAGCTCGGCGAGCGACTCGCGCCGGGCGTCCTCGTCGGCGGCCATGATCATCGCCCGCATCTTGGGCTGGCGGTCCTCGGCCATGAACATGTGCTCGGTCCGGCACAGGCCGATGCCCTCGGCGCCCAGGTCGCGCGCCTTGTGCGCGTCCTCGGGCGTGTCGGCGTTGGCCCGCACGCCGAGCCGGCGGATCTCGTCGCACCACTCGAGCACGCGGTCGAAGTACTCGGTCGTCTCGGCCTCCACGAGCGGGACGTCCTCGAGCGTCACGCAGCCCTTCGTGCCGTCGATGGCGATCAGGTCGCCCTCGGAGACGGTCGTGCCGTCGACGCGGATCTCCTTGGCCTTGAGGTCGATCGTCAAGCGCGCCGGCGCCCACCACCGCGGGGCGCCCCATCCCACGCGCCACCAGCGCGGCGTGCGAGGCCTTGCCGCCCTCGGAGGTGAGGATGCCCTTGGCGGCGTTGAAGCCGGCCACGTCGTCGGCCTCGGTGAACGGGCGGGCGAGGATGACGTCGCGCCCCTCCTCGGCCGCCGCCACGGCGTCCTTGGCCGTGAACACGACCTCGCCCTTGGCCGCGCCCGGCGAGGCGTTGACGCCGGTGGCGAGCACCTCGAAGTCCGCGTTCGGATCGAAGGTCGGGTGCAGCAGGGCGTCCAGCGAGGCGGGGTCGATGGTGGTGATCGCCTCCTCCTTGGTGAGCAGCTCCTCGTCGACCGCGTCGCACGCGAAGCGCACCGCCGCCTGGGCGGGCCGCTTGGCGTTGCGGGTCTGGAGCATGAACAGCTGCCCCTCCTCCACGGTGAACTCCGTGTCCTGCATGTCCTTGTAGTGCGCCTCGAGCGTGCGGAGGATCTCCATCAGCTCCTCGTGGGCCTCCGGGAGCTTGTCCTTCATGTCGGAGATGTCGAGCGTGTTGCGGACGCCGGAGACGACGTCCTCGCCCTGGGCGTTGACCAGGAAGTCGCCGCTCGGCTCGGGCTCGCCGGTCACCTCGTCGCGGCTGAACGCCACGCCCGAGCCGGACGTGTCGCCCTTGTTGCCGAACACCATCTGCTGGACGTTGACCGCGGTGCCCCAGTCGTCGGGGATGCGGTTGAGCTGCCGGTAGGACTTCGCGCGCTCGCCGGTCCAGGAGTCGAACACCGCGCGGATCGCCTGGCGCAGCTGCTCCTGCGGGTCCTGGGGGAAGTCGTAGAGGTCCTTGAAGCGCTCGGTGAGCTCCTTCAGCGCGTCGACGTCGAGGTCCACGTCGTCCTTGACGCCGCGGTCCTCCTTGACCTCCTTGATCGCGTCCTCGAACTGGTCGCCGCTGATGCCGTGCGAGACGTTGCCGAACATCTGCACGAAGCGCCGGTAGGAGTCCCAGGCGAAGCGCTCGTTCTCCGTCGCCCGCGCGAGCCCCTCGACGCTCGTGTCGTTTAGGCCAAGATTCAGGACCGTATCCAGCATCCCGGGCATCGACTCGCGGGCGCCGGAGCGGACCGAGACGAGCAGCGGGTCCTCGTCGTCGCCGAGCGTCTTGCCGGCCTGCTCCTGCAGCTTGCCGAGGGCCTCCTCGACCTGCTCGGCCATCCCCTCGGGCTCCTCCTGGCCGGCCTTCATGTAGGCCACGCACGCCTCGGTGGTGATCGTGAAGCCCGCCGGGACGCGCTCTGCGCCGAGCACGCGCGTCATCTCCGCCACGTTCGCGCCCTTGCCGCCCAGCAGGTCGCGCATGTCGCGCGAGCCCTCGGAGAACTCGTACACCCACTGCGTCATCAGAACAAGGTCCTCTTCTCGACGGTCACCAGGAAGCCGTGCCCGGACACGGTGCTGCGGCACCTGATACCCGACGCGCCGCGAGCGGCAGCGCAGCGCCTTGAAGCGCATGCGGTGCCCGTACCGGAGCACCTTCGCGTCCGGGTTGAAGACGGTGTCGGTGACGTGCCGGAGGCGGGCGCGTCCCCGCTCGCGGAGCTGGACCGCCTGGTCGTCGGAGCCCCGCCAGTCGCAGCGCACGAAGGCGGGCGTCTCCGCGTCGCTGTAGAAGACGCACGCGAGCTTGCCCGACGGCGACTGGAAGTCCCGGTACGCGGCCTGCGCTCCCGCCGGCGCCAGCAGGCCGATGGCGAGCAGGAGCAGCGTGAGGCGGGCCATCAGCGCGACCCTACCGCCCGCAGGCTGACGTGGGCGTGATGCTCCAGCGTGTCGATGATCGCCCGATCGGCCTGCGCGAGCGCCACCGGCGTGGCGTCCGGCACCTCGGCCAGCGGGCTCCCGAGCGCGGCGACGAGGAAGTCGTGGCCGTCCTGGCCGAGCGCGAAGCTGCCCGCCTCGCAGGACGCGCACACGACGCCGCCCGCGGCGCCGGAGAAGCCGACCAGGTGGTCCTGCTCCCCGCACGACGCGCACGTGGCCAGGTGCGGCGCGAAGCCCGCCGCGAGCAGCAGCTTGAGCCGGAAGGCGAGCGCGTTGGCGCGCGTGGCGTGGGCGGCGTCGCGGTCGAGCAGCGCGAGCTGGTTGGCGAGCAGGTGGTAGACGCCCCGCTGCGGCTCGCCGTCGCCGAACAGCCGCGAGACGGCGTCGCACGCCCGCGCCGCCGCGTCGATCGTCGCGCCGCTCTCGCGCAGGCGCGGGTGCCCGGCCAGCGTCTCGGCGCTCGTGACGGTCAGCAGGTCGCTGCGGCCCTCGTAGAGCACGAGGTTGAGGCGGAAGAAGGGCTCCAGGCGGCCGCCGAAGCGGGACTTGGCGCGCCGGACCCCCTTGGCGATCGCGCTCACCCGGCCGCGTTCGGGGGTATAGAGGTGCAGAATGCGGTCCGCCTCGCCGAACTTGATGCCGCGCAGGACGATCGCCTCGGTCTTCAGCGAGCCGGACAACGCACGACCTCGACGCCGCGAGGCACCGCGGGAATCGGTGCCTCGGGGTCCTACACTTACTGAAGTAATGAGTCGGATCAAGGTCTACACCACTGAGCCCTGCGGCTACTGCCGCGTCGCCAAGGCGTTGCTCGCCAAGCGCAACGTCCCCTACACCGAGGTCAACCTCGCCAAGGACCCCGAAGGCCGTGCGGAGCTCGTGCGCCTGACGGGCATGATGACGTTCCCCCAGGTCGTTATCGACGACGAGTCGATCGGCGGCTACCAGGAGCTCGTCGCCGCGGACCGCGCCGGCCGGCTCGCGGACCTCGCCGAAGCCGCTTAGCGCCGGCGGGCGAGCTCGTGCGCGGCCTGGAGGTGCGCGCCCATCAGCTCGGAGGCGGCGTCCGACTCGCCGCGCTGCAGCGCCGCGACGATCTCGCGGTGCTCGGCGATGAACCGGGGCAGCCGGGCCGGGTCGCTGGCCACGGCGGCGGAGGCGATCCGCTGGTGGCGGTCGCGGAGCTGGTCGTACTGGCGCGTGAGCAGGCTGTTGCCCGCCGCGGCCACGATCGCCTGGTGGAAGTGGCGGTCGGCGAACCCGAAGCCCTTGCCGCCGGACGCGAGCGCGTCCTCCTGCTCCTCGAGCGCCGTGTTGAGCTCGGCCAGCAGCGCCGGCGTGAGCTCGACGCGGCCCACGCAGTGCTGCTCGATGAGCAGCCGAGCCTCCAGCACGTCCTCCGCCTCGGAGGCCGAGATGGGCACGACGAGGGCTCCCCGCTTGGGGTAGAGCTCGAGCAGCTCCTCGGCCTCGAGCTGCACGAGCGCCTGACGGACGGGCGTGCGGCTGACCCCGAGCCGCTGCGCGAGCTCGTTCTCGCTCAGCAGCGTCCCACCCGCGAAACGCCCGTCGAGCAGCCGGGCCTTGACGTAGTCATAGGCGCGCTCGGCGGCCGAGCGCCCGCGTGGGAGCAGCTCGTGCTCGGTGGTTTGCGGTCCGGGAGGCACGTCGGCTATAGTAGTGCACAGCTTGTATGCAAGGTGCGTGCAAGCCTCTCTCCTCCCCCGGCGGCGGGGCCGGGTCTCCCGGCCCCGCCGCCACCCCCTTTCGCAAACTCCCCGAAGGATTTCTCCATGGCACGAAGCCTCTCGTTCATCACCCGCGCCCTGACGGCCAACTGGCCCGTCCAGAGCTACCACTTCCACGGCGGTGCCTCCGGCGCCTACGTGTGTCACGACCCGAACTGCACGTCGCCCGCGCTCGACCGCCGCGACACCTAGGAGTACTCCGAGCGCCGCACCAGCATCGCGACCAGCATGGCGGGGAACATCCCGACGTGCTGGAGCATCGAGCTGGTCGTGGGCGCTCTCGAGCACGCCAGCGGCGCCGAGCGCGATCGCGGCCAGGCTCGGGACGAACATCGCCGCGGTCATCTCGCCCGCCGGCCCCCAGCCATGGCCGCGATAGCGCATCCAGGCGACCATCGGCACGGTCATCGTGACCGCCATGCCGAGGAGCAGGAGCGCGGGCGCCTCGGTGTCCCACTCGCCGACGTCGACGCCCACCAGTAGGAGCAGCGCGGCGGCGGCGCCTCCGAGCACGAACATGCCCACGAACATCGCGAGGACCATCTCTGCGTAGTGACGGGTGAATCGCATGGCGCCACCGTAAGAGATACCCCTAGGGGGTACCAGTGAGGCCAGCCTCACACTTGCGCTGCGGGGCGCCTCAGCCGCGGGCGGCGCTGGCAGCGCTCGCACACGTACGTCCCGCGCCCGGCGGCGCGCAGCTTGCGCACCGGACCGCCGCAGTTCGGGCACTCCCGCCCTTCGCGAAGGTGCACGAGGAACTCGTTCTGGAAGGCGCCGGCGACGCCGTCGGGATGGCGGAAGTCGTCGATCGTGGCGCCCTTGGCCGCCAGGCCCGCCTCCAGCGACGCGACCACGCCGTCGCGCAGCGCCTGCGCCTGCGCGCGGGTGAGCCGGTTGGCGGGGCGCAGCGGGTGGATCCGGGCGCGGAACAGCGCCTCGTCGGCGTAGATGTTCCCGACGCCGGCCACGCGGCGCTGGTCGAGCAGGAACGCCTTGATCGGCGCGCGCGACGTCCGCGCGAGCCGGTGCAGGTGCTCGCCCGTGAACTCGCCCTCCAGCGGCTCCACGCCCAGCCGGGCGGCGAAGAAGGCATCCAGCGCCTCCGGGCCGAGGGCCAGCTCGCCGGTCCCGAAGCGCCGCGGGTCGGTGTAGGCCAGCCGGCGCTCGCCGAGCTCGAACCACACGCGCGTGTGCGGCGGCGTGCCGGGCGGGTCGAGCAGCAGCGTCCCGGTCATGCGCAGGTGCTGGAGCAGGTAGACGTCGCCGGACAGCTCCCACACGAGGTACTTGCCGCGCCGGCGAGAGGCGCTCGATCCTCCGCCCGTCGACGGCGTCCGAGAGCGCGTGCGGCGCGAGCGGGCGGCTGAAGCGCGGGTCCAGGATGTCCAGGCGCTCGATCACGCGCCCGTCGACGTGCGGCGCCAGGTGGCGGCGGATCGTCTCGACCTCGGGCAGCTCGGGCATCGGACATGCTAGCCTAGGATCCAGAGCCGCAGGTCCCGCTCGAGCGTCATCAGCGAGATGCCGAGCGTGCGGCGCACCGCCTCGCCGGTCAGCTCCGCGCCCTTGGGCGCGGTCAGCGCGGGGTCGTTGAACGCGTCGTAGAGCCGGAACAGCCGCCGGCGGCCGAAGCGCTCGACGATGTAGAAGGCGGCGGCCGAGCTGTAGGCGTAGGCGGCCGACTGCCCCTCCCCGCCCAGGCGCCCGATCGCCGACGGGGCCGAGAGCCCGGTGAGCGTGAGGGCGCGGCGCGTGGCCCGCGCGGAGCCGGCGCCGCCGGTCACCAGCCGCGCGGCCTCGTCCACCCGGCTGTCGCCCGAGACGTACAGCGCGACGCCCTCCGCCAGCCATCCGGGCAGGCGCCCCGACGTCTGCCCCGCCAGCGCGGCGTGGGTCAGCTCGTGGGTGACGACGCGGCGGCGGCCGTCGGCGTCGAGCGGCGCGAAGGCGGGCCACACCACGACGAGCCGCTGCGAGGCGACCGTCGCCACCTTCTCGGCCGGCCCCTCCTCGTGGACCGAGGTGTCCGAGATCGCGGCCAGCGTCGAGACGCCGCGGATCCCCGACGTCATCCGTCGTGCCTGGGCGGGATCGCCGGCCACCACGACGAGATAGCGCCGCCGCAGCGTGCCGGAGACGAGCACGTCGCGCATGCGGGCGTAGCCGTCCTCGAGCGCCTCGGGCAGCCCGGTGATGTCCAGCGCGGTCGGGGCGAGCGTCACGAAGTGCGCGGTGCGGCGGGCCGAGAACGCCGAGACCTCCCACGGGTGCAGCTGGCGGCGGCTGGCCTGGGAGCGGATCCGCCAGCCGTGCCGGGTGCGGACGGCGCGCAGGACGCGGTCGGCCTCGAAGCGCCCGCGAACGCCGCGGATGCCGTAGCCGGAGCGGACCTTGAGCACCGCGCGGCGCCCGTCGACGTCGATGTCGGTGGCCCGGATCCGGACGTCGCGCAGGTCCAGGCCGCGCGCGTTGGCGACCTGGACGCGGTCCGTGCGGCGCAGCGCGCCGGTCGAGGTGGCGGTGTAGCGGCGGACGTTCCCGGCCTGCAGCGCGCGGGCGCGGCGCTGGAGCAGCGCGCCGAACTGCTCCTGGGGCGTCGGCTCGGCGCGGCTTCTGGGTCCCCTGGGCGGGGCTGCCCTGCGGCTCGTCGGACCCCCCGCCGATGCAGCCCGCCAGCAGGACGCACGCCGCGGCCGCGACGGCCGCGCCCGCCCTCACGGCACGAACGGGGCGCCGGGAAGCTCGGGGGCGTCGCGGCCGGTCAGCCAGCGCAGCACCGAGGCGCCGACGTCGGCGAACGGGCCGTCGTGGCGGCGGCCGCCGTGGCCGGCGAACGCGGCCAGCAGCGGCACGTGCTCGCGGGTGTGGTCGGTGCCGGGCGTGGTGGGGTCGCACCCGTGGTCGGCGGTCAGCACGAGCAGGTCGCGCTCGGGGTCGAGGCGCTCCAGCCACCGGCCGACCTCGTCGTCGATGCGCTTCAGGGCGCCGTGGAAGCCCTCGACGTCCTGGCGGTGGCCGTAGACCTGGTCGGTCTCGACGAGGTTGGTGAACACGAGGCCGGTCTCGAGGTCGTCGATCAGCGCGGCCGTGGAGGCGAGCGCCTTGGCGTTGGTGGAGCCGGGGTGCTCCTTGTCGACGCCGACGCCGGCGAACACCTGGCCGACCTTGCCGACCGTGTGGACCGGCAGCCCGCACGCCTGGACCTCCTGCATATAGGAGCGCGCGGGCGGCGGGAGCGCGAGGTCCTGGCGGCCCTCGGTGCGCTCGAAGGCCCCCGGCTCGCCGCGGAACGGGCGGGCGATGACCCGGCCGACGGCGTGCTCGCCCTGCATGATCTCGCGCGCGGCGGCGCAGGCGGCGTACAGCTCGGCGGTCGAGCACTGGTCGACGTGGGCGGCGATCTGCAGCACGGAGTCGGCCGACGTGTAGACGATCAGGTCCCCCGTCTTCAGGTGCTGCTCGCCGAAGTCGTCGATCACCGCGGTGCCGCTGTAGGGGCGGTTGCAGAGCACGCCGCGGCCGGTGCCGTCGATCAGCTGCTCGACGATCTCCTCGGGGAACCCGTCGGGATACGTGCGCAGCGCGACGGGCGTGACGACGCCCATCAGCTCCCAGTGGCCGGTGATGGTGTCCTTGCCGGGGCCGAGCGGGCGCAGGCGGCCGTGCAGGACCGGCTCGCTCGCGGGCGGCACGCCCTCGAGCGGCAGCGCGCTGCCGAGCCCGAGCGCCTGCATGTGCGGGAGGTCGAGGCCGCCGGCGACCTCGGCCACGTGGCCGAGCGTGTTGGCGCCCGCGTCGCCGTAGTCGCCGCTGTCGGGCAGCTCTCCGGCACCGCAGGCGTCGAGGACGATGACGAAGGCACGACGGGCGTTCACGGCCGGCGATTCTCGCAGGCGGCTGCGCGCGGGTCAGCCGGTTCGCGCGCGCGGATGCGCCTCGAAGTACGCGTCCTTGAGGCGATCGGCCGACAGGTGCGTGTAGAGCTGGGTGGTGGCGATGTCGGCGTGGCCGAGCATCTCCTGCAGCGAGCGCAGGTCGCAGCCGCCCGCCAGCAGGTGCGTCGCGAAGGTGTGGCGCAGCGTGTGCGGGCTCATCTTCGACGCCAGCCCGGCCGAGCGCGCGTGGCGCTGGACGATCTTGTAGAGCCCCTGGCGGGTCAGACCGGCACCACGGTGGTTGAGGAACAGCCGCGGCTCCAGCCGGTCCCCCGCCAGGCGCGGGCGGCCGCGCTGGAGGTAGACGCCGAGCGCGTGGCCGGCCGTGGAGCCGACCGGCACGAGGCGCTCCTTGGAGCCCTTGCCGCGGGCGCGCAGGATGCCTTCCTCGAGGTCCACGTCGTTGACGTCGAGCCCGGTGGCCTCGGACGCGCGGAGCCCGCACGCGTACATGACCTCCAGCAGCGCGCGGTCGCGCAGCGCGGGCGGCTCGGTCCCGCTCGGCTGCTCGAGCAGCAGGGCGACCTCGTCGCGCGAGAGCACCTGCGGGAGCTTGCGCGTCAGGCGCGGGGCGCGCAGGTGGGCGGTGGGGTCGTCGGTGAGGAGGTCCTGGCGGCGCAGGTGGCGGTAGAAGGAGCGCAGGCACGCCACCTTGCGCTGCACCGTGGCGTTGGCGACGGGCGGGCGGTCGCCCTCGCCGCTGGCGAGCCCGGCGACGAACTCGGCCAGCTCGGCGTGCCCGAGCGACAGGGCGTCGACGCCCCGGTTCTCCAGGTGCGCGCCGAACTGCAGCAGGTCGGAGCGGTAGGCCTCGAGCGTGTTGCGCGAGAGTCCGCGCTCGAACTCGAGGTAGGCGAGGAAGTCGAGCACGAGGTGCTCGAACGCGTGAGGTGCTGCGACGGCGGTCACGCCACAGGGTTCGCCGCCCGCGGCGGAGCGCCCTGCCTGTGCAAGGCGGCGTTCAGGCGCCGAGCTTGGCCCGCAGCCGCGCGAGGCCGATGATCGTCTTGGAGTCCGTCGTCTCGGCGATCAGCGTCTCCAGGTCCGCCAAAGGCCGCGTTTCGACGTCGATCCGCTCGTTCTCGTCGACCTCCGGGCGCTCGTCGACGTCGGAGATCCCGGTGGCCAGGAACAGGTGCACGACCTCGTCGGTGAACCCGGGCGAGGTGTAGAACGCGCCCAGTGGCTCCCAGCCGTCGGCCCGCTTGCCGATCTCCTCCGCGAGCTCGCGCTTCGCCGTGTCCAGCGGCTCCTCGCCCTCCTCGTCGAGCTTCCCGGCGGGGATCTCGAGCAGGTCGGGGATCCCGGTCGCCTCGCGCGGCTGGCGCACGAACCACAGCCGCTCGCCGTCGAGCACGACGATCCCGACGGCGCCCGTGTGCGACACGATCTCGCGCTCGGCGACCTCGCCGTCCTCGTGGCGGAAGGCGTCCTTGCGGACGCTGAAGAAGCCGCCCTCGTACACGGTCTCGGACGAGATGCGGTCGAAGCGGGAGCTCATGCGGCCGAGTCTGGCACGGCCGGCTCGGGCTCCGGCAACGCCGCCGCCTCGTCGAGCAACGCGAACGCGACGTCGAGCATGCCCTCCAGCGCGGCCACCGACACGCGCTCGGCGGGCTCGTGGACGCGCTCGGTGCCGTTGGCGAGGTTCACGCACGGGAAGCCCGCCGCCTCGAACGCGTTGGCGTCCGAGCCGCCGCCGCTGGCGATCCGGACCGGCTCGTAGCCGCAGGCGCGCAGCGCGCCCTCGGCGACGGCCACGACGGGCGCGGACGGCCGCTGCCGGTACCCGGCGAACATCCGCTCGGTCGTGACATCGACGTCGCACTCGGCGGCCGCGGCGCCGTCCTGGATCGCGTCGATCATCAGCGCCACGACATCCTCCACCCGCGAGGGGTCGAGCGAGCGGGCCTCGGCGAGGATCCGCGCCCGTTCGGGCACGACGTTGGTGGAGCCGACGCCGCCGCGACATGGAGCCCACGTTGGCGGTCGTCTCGCCGTCGATCCGGCCGTGCGGCATCGCCATCACGGCGTGCGCGGCGGCCAACACGGCGCTGCGGCCGTCCTCGGGCCGCAGCCCGGCGTGGGCGGCGCGGCCGTGGAACTGCGCCTCGACACGGAAGTAGGTCGGCGAGGCGGTCACGACCTCGCCGATCGGGGTCGCGTGGTCGAACACGTAGCCGAACTCCGAGCGCAGGCGGCTGGTGTCGAACTGCCGCGCGCCCTGGAGGCCGTTCTCCTCGCAGACGGTGAACAGGACCTCGATGCCGACGGGCGAGCCCTCGACGCTGGCGCGCCGGGCGAGCTCGAGGATCACCGCGATCGCGGCCTTGTTGTCGGCGCCCAGGATCCCGTCGTTGGCGTTCTCCCAGCCGCCGTCGACCACCACGGGGTCGATGGGCGCCGCCTGGGACACCGTGTCCAGGTGTGCGCACAGCAGCACGGAGCGCTCGGAGCGGCCGGGGATCCGCGCGTAGAGGTTGCCCGCCGCGGCCCCGGCGGCCTCGGCGGAGTCGTCCTCATCGACCGCGAGGCCCATCGACTGCAGCCGGGCGGTCACCTCGTCGGCGATCGCCCGCTCCTCGCCGAACGGGCTCGCGATCCGGCACAGCTCCGCGAACGTCTCGTTGAGGCGGGCCTTCTCCGCCTCGCTGGCCGGCCTCACGCCGTCACGACTGGCGCAGGAAACGTCCCGCCGCCTCGCCCTCCGCGTCGGGCTCGGCCGCGAGCGACTCGTCGGGCCGGCGCTCCTCGGCGCGGCCCAGCGCGGCGCGGACGAACTCGCGGAACAGCGGCGCGGGACGGTTCGGGCGCGACTTGAACTCCGGGTGGTACTGCGACGCCACGAAGAACGGGTGGTCGTGGATCTCGATGATCTCGACCAGCCGCTCGTCCGGCGACGTGCCCGAGATCACGAGCCCGGCCGCCTCCAGGCGGCGGCGCAGGAAGTTGTTGACCTCGTAGCGATGGCGGTGGCGCTCGTAGATCACGGCCTCGCCGTAGATCTCGCGCGCCGCGGTGCCCTCGTGGAGCTTGATCGGGTCCGCGCCCAGGCGCATGGTGCCGCCCATGTCGGCGACCTCCTTCTGCTCGGGCAGGAGGTCGATCACGGGGTACGGGGTCTCGGGGTCGAACTCGGTCGAGTTCGCTCCGTCCATGCCGACCACGTGGCGGGCGAACTCGGAGACCGCCATCTGCATGCCGAGGCACACGCCCAGGAAGGGGATCTTCTGCTCGCGGGCGATCCGCGCGGCGGCGATCTTGCCCTCGATCCCGCGCTCGCCGAAGCCGCCCGGGATCAGGATCCCGTCGACGTCCTCCAGCGCGGAGATCGCCTCGTGGTCGACCAGCGTCTCGGAGTCCACCCACACGACCTCGACGCCGCGGCCGAGCTGGAAGCCCGAGTGGCGCAGCGCCTCCACGACCGACAGGTAGGCGTCCTCGAGCTGGACGTACTTGCCGACCAGCGCGATCTTGATCGGAGGAGCGCTCTGGGCCTCGCCCGCGCGGCGGATCAGCTGCTCCCACTGGCCGAGCTCCGGCGGCGACGCCTCCATGCCGAAGTGGTCGAGCACGAAGTCGTCCACGCCCTCGGCACGGAAGAACAGCGGCACCTTGTAGATGTTGTCGACGTCGCGGGCCGAGATGATCGCGTCCTGGGGGAGCGAGGCGAACAGCGCGATCTTCTTGCGCAGCTCCTGCGGCAGGCCGCCCTCGGAGCGGCACACGACCATGTCGGGCTGGATGCCGATGCGGCGCAGCTCGTTGACCGAGTGCTGGGTCGGCTTGGTCTTGAGCTCGCCGGCGTGGCCGATGTAGGGCACGAGCGTCAGGTGGATGAACATGCACCGGCGGCGGCCGACGTCGACGGGGAACTGCCGGATCGCCTCCAGGAACGGCAGCGACTCGATATCGCCCACCGTGCCGCCGATCTCGGTGATCACGACGTCGACGTCCTGGCTGTCGGCGATCAGCTTGACGCGGTGCTTGATCTCGTCGGTGATGTGCGGGACGACCTGGACGGTGCCGCCCAGGTAGTCGCCCCGGCGCTCCTTGCGGATCACCGAGTTGTAGATCGCGCCGGCAGTGACGTTCGAGCCGCGCGAGGTGTTCGCGTCGGTGAACCGCTCGTAGTGGCCGAGGTCCAGGTCGGTCTCCGCGCCGTCCTCGGTCACGAACACCTCGCCGTGCTGGAACGGCGACATCGTCCCGGGATCGACGTTGATGTACGGGTCGAACTTCTGGAGGGCGACCTTCAGGCCGCGCGATACGAGCAGCCGGCCGATGGAGGCGGCCGCGATGCCCTTGCCAAGGGAGGACACGACTCCGCCGGTAATGAAGATGAATCGCGTGCGGGGCCGTTGTTCAGGCATCAACTCTCCTTGGTTTCATCGAGTGTAGAGGGGTGTCCGGCGGCGTCGGTCATGCGGCCTTCAGCAGCTCCTTGGCATGACGGCGGGCCGCGGCGTCCTCGCCGTCGGCGCCGAGCATCCGTACCAGCTCGCCGACGAGCTCGCCGCGCTCGAGCCGGGTGACGGTCGTGCGGGCGGTGTCGCCCGAGACGTCCTTGACGATCGTGAAGTGGCGGTCGGCGAGCGAGGCGATCTGCGGCAGGTGGGTGATGCAGATCACCTGGCGGCCACGGCTCAGCTCGCGCAGCTGCTCGCCGACGGCGCGGGCGGTCTGGCCGCCGATCCCGGCGTCGACCTCGTCGAACACGAGCGTGCCCGGGCCGGCCTCGGCGGCGGCGCCCATCAGCGCGAGCATCACCCGCGACAGCTCGCCGCCGGAGGCGATCTCGCGCAGCGGTCCGGCCGGGACGCCGGGGTTGGGCGCGATCAGGAACTCGACCTCGTCGCCGCCGCTGGGCCCGTAGCCGTCGCGCGGGCGTCAGCGCGGCCTCGAAGGTCGCGCCCTCCATGGCCAGCGCGGCCAGGCGCTCGCGCACGGCGCCGGCCAGCGCGCCCGCGGCGGCCGTGCGGGCGGTGCGCAGCGCGCCGGCGTGGCGCTCCAGCTCCTGTCGGGCGTCGGCGAGCGCCGCCTCGGCGCCCTCGAGCGCCTCCTCGGCGCCGGTCAGCTCGTCGCGCCGGCGGCGGCACTCCTCGGCGTACTCGAGCACCGCGGCCATGGTGCCGCCGTGCTTGCGCTTCAGCCGGTCCAGCAGCGCGAGCCGCTCCTCGACCTCCTCCAGCCGGCCGGGCGTGGCGTCCACGCTCTCGCCGTAGCCGCGCAGGCCGCTCGCGACGTCGTCGGCCTCCAGGGCCAGCGCCATCACGCGGTCGGTCAGCGCGTCGAGCGCGGCGTCGACGCCGCGGACGGACTCGAGGACCCGGGAGGCGCCGGCGAGCGCGGGCGCGGCCCCTTCCCCGGTCTCACCCGACATCGCCTCGACGGCGCCGCCGGCGGCGGCGAGCAGCGCCTCGAGGTGGCGCAGCCGCTCGCGCTCGTCGGTCAGCGAGGCCTCCTCCGCCTCGCTCGGCGCCGCGTCCTCGATCTCCTGCAGCTCCCACTCGAGCAGGTCCAGCTCACGCTCGCGGGCCCCGGCGAGGCGTTGCAGCTCCTCGAGCGTGCCGCGCAGCGCCCGCTCATGGGCGTACGCGGCGCCGAACGCGGCGAGGCGGGCGGCCTGGCCGTCACCGCAGAAGCCGTCCAGGATCTCCAGCTGCGCCGAGGCGAGCGTGAGCTTGCGGTGCTCGTGCTGGCCGTAGAAGCTCAGCAGCGCGCCGCCGACGTCGCGCAGGTCGGCCGCCGTGGCGCTGCGGCCGCCGAGGTAGGCGCGGGTGCGGCCCTCCGCGCTCACGCGGCGGGCGAGGACGACCTCGTCCGCGCCGTCGGGCAGCCGGTCGACGAGCACGTCGCGCAGCTCGTCGGGGAGCTCGAACACCCCTTCGACGTAGGCCTCCTCCGCCCCGGGTCTCACGATCCCGGCGCGCGGCTTGCCCCCGAGCAGGAGATCCAGCGCGTGCGCGAGCACCGTCTTGCCCGCCCCGGTCTCGCCGGTCAGGACGTTGAGGCCGCCGTCCAGGCGGAGCTCGGCCCGTTCGATGAGCAGCAGATTCTCGACACGAAGTTCTTCCAGCACGGCTCAGGGTGTACCACCGGGGTCCGACGGAGCGGGGGCGTTCGGCGCGGCGCGCGGAGATTCGGTGCGCAAGCTGCGCGGAGTTGTCACGAAGTGGTGCTTGGCGTTGACGCTCGGCCCGTCTGGCTGGCGCGCTTGGGTGCGCCCGAAGAGGGTGAGGCGTCCTTGACGGCGGCTGGTGAGGGAGTGGACGTCAGGGGGCCTCATGCACGTAAGAACGGCCCCCGAGACGCGCGTACCCCCTTCCCGCCGTTCAAGCGCCGCGAGCCGGCAGCGCGCACACGCGCGCCAGCCGGCAAGGCCGCGCGGACCTACCGGGCGAGGCGCCCGAAGCGCTCGCGCAACCGGTGGTAGAAGCTCGCCCCCGGCAGCTGCGCGAGCGTGCCGTACTCGCGCCCGAACTCGATGTGGATGTCCTCCCCCGCCGGGAGCTCGACGGCCGGGCGGCCGTCGACGTGGACCTCGACCGGCTCCTCGCGGGAGGCGTTGTTGATCGTGAGCAGGTCGTCAGGGGCGACGACGAGCGCCCGCGCGGTCAGCGAATGTGGGGCGATGAAGGAGACGACGTAGCCGCGCACGCCCCACGCGAGGATGGGACCCGCGTTGGCGAGGTTGTAGCCCGTGGAGCCCTGCGGGGTCGAGACCACCAGCCCGTCGCAGCGGACGCGGCCGATCTCCTCGCCGGCCAGCCCGTAGGCCAGGTCGGCGACGCGGAGGCCCGGCTTGCGGTGCACGGAGATGTCGTTCATGGCCGTCCACTGCCCCTCGGGGCGCCCGACCGTGATGGTCGGCAGCTCCAGGGTCTCGAACTCGCCGTTGAACGCGCGGTCGAAATCGCCCTCCAGGCCGTCCGGGTCGATGGTGGCCAGGAAGCCGACCTCGCCGTAGTTGACCGCGTACACGGGCACGCCGGTGCCCGCGTAGTGGCGCAGGGCGGTGAGGATCGTCCCGTCGCCGCCCAGGACGAGGCAGAGCTCGACGTCGCGGGAGACCTCGCGGACCTCGACCCCCTCGCCGGCGATGAGCCCGTGCTTCTCGGCCTCGTCGGCGCTGAAGCGCAGCGTCACGCCCGCGCGGCGGGCCGCGGCGAGCAGGCCGCGCACGGCCTCCGTGGTCTCGCGCCCTCGGCGGTGGGTGAGCACGGTCGCCGCGCGGCTCATGCGCCCGCCTCCGCCACCGCGGCCTCGACGTCCTCGACCGCGCCGACACGGCCGCCCTCCGCGAACCAGACGAACGTCTCGAGGTTGCCTGCCGGCCCAGGCAGGCCGGAGGCGGCGAACCCCATCACCGAGCAGCCCAGCTCCGCCCCGCACTCCGCCACGGCCCCCACCGCCGAGCGCCGCAGCGCCGGATCGCGCACGACGCCGCCCTTGCCGACCTGCCCACGGCCGACCTCGAACTGCGGCTTGACCATCGCGAGGCAGTCGAACGTCGTATCCGCGGACGCCAGCACGGCCGGGAGCACCTTCCGGAGCGAGATGAACGACACGTCGCACACGATCAGCGACGGGGCGAACGGAAGCGACGCGGCCTCGAGACGACGCGCGTTGACGCGCTCGAGCACCACCACGCGCGGGTCCTGACGCAGCCGATAATCCAGCTCCCCGTAGGCGACGTCGAGCGCCACGACGGACGGGGCGCCCCGCTGCAGCAGGCAGTCGGTGAACCCGCCCGTCGACGCGCCCACGTCGAGGCACCCCCGCCCCGCCACCGAAACGCCCAGCGCATCCAGCGCGTTGGCGAGCTTGATCCCGCCGCGCGAGACGTACGGCGGGGGCGCGACCACGTCGACCTCGACGTCGGCCTCCACGAGCTGGCCGGCCTTGGAGGCGGGCCGCCCCGCGAGCTTGACGTCCCCGGCGAGCACGGCCGCCGCCGCGCGCGAACGCGACGAGAACAGGCCGCGCTCGGCGAGCAGGCTGTCCAGTCGGACCCGGGGCACGGTTCCGGAACGGTACCGGCGGCGGCTAGGCGCCGGCCAACGACCGGCGCGGGTCCTGCACGGCCGACTCGATCCGTGCGGCGATCGCCTCGCCGGTGAAGCCGACCTCCTCGTGCAGGAGCTTCGGTGCGCCGTGCGTCACGTAGCGGTCGGGGAGCCCGACGCGCATGATCGGCGTGGCCGAGCCGCCCTCGGACAGCGTCTCCCACACTCCGGAGCCGAAGCCCCCGGAGAGCACGCCCTCCTCGATCGTCACCAGCAGGTCGTGCTCGGAGGCGAGCTGGGCCAGCAGCGCCGCGTCCAAGGGCTTGGCGAAGCGCGCGTCGGCCACCGTGACGTCCAGGCCGCGCTCGGCCAGCAGGTCGGCGGCCTCCAGCGCCTTGCCGACGCCCGTGCCGTAGCCGACGATCGCGACGCGCTCGCCCTCGCGCAGGATCTCGCCGGTGCCGATCTCGATCAGCGACGGCGTGGCGGGGAGCTCGACGCCGACCGCCTCGCCGCGCGGGTAGCGGATCGCCACCGGCCCGCGTCCCGTGCGCGAGCGCGGTGTGGAGCATGTGCACGAGCATCGCCTCGTCGCGCGGCGCCATCAGCGTCATGTGCGGCAGCGGCCGCAGGTAGGCGATGTCGAAGACGCCGTGGTGGGTCGGGCCGTCGTCGCCGACCAGCCCCGCGCGGTCCATGCAGAACGTGACCGGGAGCCGCTGCAGGCAGACGTCGTGGACGATCTGGTCGAAGGCGCGCTGGAGGAAGGTCGAGTAGATGGCCGCCACCGGGCGCATGCCCTGCAGCGCCAGGCCGGAGGCGAACAGCACGGCCTGCTGCTCGGCGATCCCGACGTCGAAGTAGCGCTCGGGCATGCGCCTTCTGCAGCAGCGAGAGCCCGGTGCCGGAGTTCATGGCGGCGGTGATGCCGACCACGCGGGGATCGCGCTCGCACTCGCGCACGATCGCCTCGCCGAACACCTGCGTGTACTGCGGCGGCGCCGCCACGGCGGGCTTGGGCTTCGACGGCGCGGGCACGCGACCGGCGATCGAGTTCGGCTTGGCCGCATGCCACTTCTCCATGCCCTCCAGGCCGCCGTCCTCGGCGGGCGCGAAGCCCTTGCCCTTGACGGTGGCGACGTGGATCACGACCGGGCGCTCGGCCTCGAAGGCGGCCCGCAGCGCGCGGCGCAGCGCGCGCACGTCGTGGCCGTCGACGATGCCCATGTAGGCCCAGTCGAGCTCCTCCCACCACAGGCCCGGCGCCCACAGCGCCTTGACCGACTCCTTGACCTGCGGCCCGAGGCGCTCGAACGCAGGGCCGACGCCCGGCAGCTTGGTGAGCTTCTCCTCGACGCCCTCGCGCGCCTTCCACAGCCCCGGATCGAGCCGCATCCGGTTGAAGTAGCGAGACAGCGCGCCGACGTTCGGGGAGATCGACATCCCGTTGTCGTTGAGGATCACGACCATCGGAGTGCCGAGGCCGCCTGCCTGGTGGACGGCCTCGAAGGCGACGCCGCCCGTCATCGCGCCGTCGCCGATCACGGCCACGACCTTGCCGTCCTCGCCCTGGCCCTGGCGCATGCCCTCCTTGAGCCCGACCGCGTAGCCGATCGAGGTCGAGGCGTGGCCGGCGCCCATGATGTCGTGCTCGGACTCGGCGATCGAGCAGAACGGCGCCAGCCCGTTGTACTTGCGGATCGTCTGCAGCTGGTCGCGGCGGCCGGTGAGGACCTTGTGCGGGTAGGCCTGGTGGCCGACGTCCCACAGCAGCTTGTCGCGCGGGGAGTCGAGCAGCGAGTGCAGTGCGACGGCGATCTCGCACGTCCCGAGGTTGGCGCCGAAGTGCCCGCCGATCTCCCCCACCGTGTCGATCAGCAGCTCGCGGACCTCCTGCGCGACCTGCTGCAGCTCGTCCTCGGAGAGGCCGTGCAGGTCCTGGGGGCGGTCGATGCGGTCGAGGAGCGGGGTCATGAGGGCCTGGTGATGATGAAGTCCGTGATCTGCTCCAACTCGGGCGCTCCGTCCGGTGCGGCCCGGAGGAGCGCGTCCCGGGCGTTGCGGTGCGACTCCCGCGCCATCGTCCGCGCCCCTTCGAGGCCGTATTGGCTGACGTAGGTGAGCTTGCCGTGGCGCTCGTCGCTGCCCTGCGGCTTCCCCAGTGAGTCCTCGGTGCCCGTCACGTCGAGGATGTCGTCGACGATCTGGAAGAGGACCCCGAGCTCGGCCGCAAAGCTACGGAAGTGTGTGAGTGTAGTAGTGCCGCTGAGCAGCAGTACGCACTCCACCGAGGCCCCGATCAGCCGCCCGGTCTTGAGCTCGTGCAGCCGGCGCAGGGTGGTGGCTCCCGGCGGGGACGAGGCCGCGGACGTCGATGTACTGGCCCCCGACCATGCCGTTGACGCCGGTCGCGGAGGCCAGCTCGCACACCGCCGCCAGGATGTGCTCGGGCGCGCCCACCTGGTCGCGCAGCACGAGCTTGAACGCCTCGGCGTAGAGCCCGTCGCCGGCCAGGATCGCGACGTCCTCGCCGTACTTGACGTGGCACGTCGGACGCCCGCGCCGCAGCGCGTCGTCGTCCATCGCGGGCAGGTCGTCGTGGATCAGCGAGTAGGTGTGGATCAGCTCCAGCGCCGCGGCGAGCGGGAGCACCTCGCGGGCGTCGCGGCCGATCGCCTTGGCGGTGGCGAGCGCCAGCACCGGCCGGATCCGCTTGCCGCCCGCCAGCAGCGAGTAGCGCATCGCCTGCTCCAAGCCCTCTGCCGCCTCCTCCTCGGCGAAGCGCAGGCCGCCGATGTACGCGTCGACGTGCTCGCGCAGGTGCTCGGGGTAGCCCACCGCCAGCGTCGGCGGATCGAGGCTCAATGCTCCAGCGCCAGCTGACCCGCGGCGGGGTCGGCGTCACCGGCGCGGACCTGGCGGTCGAGCTCCACGCTCGCCTCGCCGGCCAGCCGGGCGCACTCGTCCACCAGCGACGCCGCGCGCTCGGGCGCGAGCGCGCCGCTGCGCAACTCGGCTGCCACGAGCTCGAGGCGTTCCATCAGCCGGTCGAGCGTCTCCGAGGACACGCCCGCCATTTCAGCAGGTCTGTGTGCCCCACGCCACGCAGGCGAGCACGATGTCGTCGTAGCGCCGCAGCTGCACGGTGTCTCCGCCGTTGTTGAGGATCGCGCCGTTGGTCGGCCAGTAACGGATCAGGCGGCTGTCGTCCTTGAAGGACTCCCACAGGCGCACCCGCATCGTCTCGCCCGGGCCGAGCACGGTGCCCTCGCGCGAACGAGTAGCCGTGCGGGAAGCTGGTCACGCCGGTAGGGCTCGAGGTCGATCGGCGTCTCGGTCACGTTCGTGATCCGGACGGCCTCGCGGCCCCTTCGGCGTCACGTCGAGCCGGACGGAGCCCCGCAGCGGCTCGTCGCACCCCTCGCGGCACGGGTAGGTCATCGAGTAGCGCAGGTCGCCCTGGGGATCGAACAGGTACGCGCCGTCGCCCATCTGGGTCTCGTCGTGCGTGACGTTCTCGAACGCCGGGCGGCGCAGGCCCCAGTAGAACTCGCGGTCGTTGTCGTCGCCGATGCCGTCGTAGACGGTGATCGAGCCGCCCGGCTCGATCGTCGCCCAGCTGGGGAACGTGTAGCGGCGCAGCGCGGAGTCGCGCAGCCACCAGCCGCCGAGCGGCATCGGGTTGACGGGGTCGCTGTTGCGGATCCGCACCCACTCGCCGTTGGGGTCGAGGTTGTCGTCGCCGTCGGCGTCCCAGTTGACCAGCATCTGCAGCGGCTGGCCCTCGTTGGGGCCGACGCCGCAGTAGTCGGGGTCCCAGAGGTTGAGCTGGGCGCGCGCGGCGCGGCCCGCCAGCACGCTGAAGTCCTTGTTCCACGCCCACTCGCGGGCGTTGGGCAGCCACATCGCGTGGCCCTCCGTGATGCAGCGTGCGGGCGACGTCGATCCAGCGGCCGCCGCTCTTGACCCAGATCGAGCGGCGCAGGCGGCTGCCGGAGCGGCTGGCCGGGTCCTGGGCCTTGAGGCGGACCTTGTACTTGGACGCCTTCAGGAGCTGGTCCAGGCGGGCGGTCGCCTCCAGCGCGTGGCACTCGCCGCGGCGCTGCGAGGCGCGGCTCGTGTAAACGGTCTGCTCCATCGCGTTGAGCCCGCCGATGCGGACGTGGCGCGCTCGCCGCGTCCCGTCGCCGTCGATGTCGACGTAGACCGTGTCGCCGTCGGCCACGAACGTGACCTTGCCGGTCCAGACGTAGCACTGGGGGCCGCTCGCCCGGAGGCAGCGGCCGGTCTTGGCGCTGGCGGCGGCCGGCAGGGCGGCCGCGGCGGCGAATGCATGAGCAGGAGCGGGAGAAGTCGGCGCATCGGGGTCTGGGAACACGCCGTTCGGCGGTTCGATGCGCTAGCCCTGCTGGCGCACGAGCTCCTGCAACATCTCGTCCCACTTCGGTCCGATGGCCGCCATCGTGTAGTCGCGGGCCGTCTCGAGCGCCGCCGCGCCGCAGCGGCGCCGCAGCTCCTCGTCACCGACCATCTCGAGCATCGCGGCGGTCAGCCCCTCGACGTCCTGCGCCGGCACGAGCAGGCCGTTGCGGTGGTCGTCGACGATGTCGCGCGGGCCCGTCGGGCAGTCGAACGCGACCACCGCCATCGCCTTGCTCATCGCCTCGATCAGCACGAGCGGGAACCCCTCGAAGCGCGAGGACAGGACGTAGATCGACGCCTGCGCCATCTCGCCCGGGACGTCCTCGGTCGGGCCGGCGAGGATCACGCGGTCCTCGAGCCCGTGCTCGGCGATGAGGGCCTCGAGGACGGCCGTGGACTGGCCGCGGCCGCAGATCTTCAGCTCCCAGTCGGGATGCGCGGCGGCGACCGGCGCGAAGGCCGGGATCAGGAGGTCGAAGCCCTTCTGCGGGGTGTGGCGGCCGGCGGCGAAGATGCGCTTGGCGGTCGGGGTCGGCCTGCGGCGGCTCGATGTCCTGGACCGTGTTGGGGATCCGCCACATACGCGGAGCGCGGCCGTTCATCGCCGCCCGGTACTCCTCCAGGTCCTGGTCGGTGAGGACCGCGAGGCCGTCGAGCCTGGCGTAGCGCTTGAGCATGCGCTTGCGCAGCAGCTTGCGCGTGGGAGCGCAGGTTCATCTGCTCCACGCCGATCGTCACCATCCCGGGCAGCGCGAGGTCGGCGATCAGCAGGTTGAGGCCCGGCCGGCTGGCGATCAGCACGCCCCGGCGCCCGCGGAGGATCCGCACGCAGCCGGAGGTCGGTCCACAGCGTGTGGTTGTGCTTGCGGATGTCCGCCGGCTCGTAGAGGCGCGCTGGGGATGCGCCGCAGCACCGCGCGCAGCGGGCGCAGCGCCCACGGCGTCGCCCCTGGCCGCTCGTCGTCGAGCGCGGTCACCTTGACGCCCTCACCGAACGGGAAGTACGGCTCGCTGACGGCGCCGGTAGGTGCTGATGATCTCGACCTCGTGGTGGTCGGCGAGGTAGCCGGCGAGGTTGATCGCCGCGCGGATCGTGCCGCCCATGCCCCACGCGCTGACGAGCAGGATGTAGACCTTGCGTCCCGGCTCCTCGCCGGCTCCGGGCTGCGCCCGCGCGTAGCGCATGAGCGCCGACCGGAGGACGCGCTGCCCTGCACGCTTGACCGGCAATAGCAGACGGATGACGGGAGCGGGGAGACGACTCAAGGGGGCGGCCACGGTACTACGCTGCCGGACGGCATGCCCAAGGTCAGCGTGATCGTCCCGGTCTACAACCCGGGCTCCAACATCGACGACTGCATCCGCTCGCTGCTCGGCCAGACGCTGCCGCGCGACGAGCTGGAGCTGATCTTCGTCGACGACGGCTCCACCGACGAGACGCCGGCGCGGCTCGACGCGCTGGCGGCCGAGCACGCGCACGTCCAGCGTCGCGCACATCCCCAACTCCGGCTGGCCCGGGCAAGCCCCGCAACGTCGGCATCGACATGGCGCGCGGCGACTACGTCTACTTCGTCGACAACGACGACTGGATCGAGCCCGACGCGCTCGAGCGCCTGTACGCGATGGCCGAGCAGGACGACGCGCAGATCGTCATCGGCAAGGTGGTCGGCACCGGCAAGGGCGTCCCGCGCGCCCTGTTCGAGCGCAACCTGCACGGCGTCGCGTTCGACTCGCCGGTGCTGCTGACGCCTGCTCTCGCCGCACAAGCTGTTCCGCCGCGACTTCCTCGAGCGCCACGGGCTGCGGTTCCCCGAGGGGCGCCGCCGGCTCGAGGACCACCTGTTCGTGGTCGGCGCCTACTTCGCCGCCGAGCGCATCTCGGTGCTCGCCGACCGGCCCGTCTACCACTGGGTGCGCCGCGAGGAGGCGCCCGGCGCGTCGTACGAGCGCTTCGACCCCGCCGGCTACTTCGACAACGTGCGCGAGGTGCTCGACCTCGTCGAGGCCCGCACGGAGCCCGGCGCGTGGCGCGACACGCTGCTCGCCCACTGGTACCGCGGCAAGATGCTCGGCCGCGTCGGCGGCTTCGGCTGGCGCCGCCGCGACGAGGAGTGGCGCCGCGACGCTCTACGAGGAGATCCGCAAGCTCGCGCTGGAGCGCTACGACGAGAGCGTCCACGCCCGGCTCCCGTTCAACCTCGCGCGTGCGCTCTGTCCTGCTGCGCGCAGGCGACTACGAGGGGCTGGAGCGGCTCGCGCGCTTCGAGAACCGCCTGCGGTCGCGCATCAAGGTGCGCGGGATCGAGCGCGGCGGCACCCATCTGGTGCTGCGGCTGGAGTCCCGGCTGGGCAACGAGCGCGCCCGCCTGCGCTGGGAGCGCCACGGCGACCGCGTGCTCTGGGTGCCCGCCACCGACGACCTCGCGAAGGCCATCCCCGAGGAGCGAGCGCGAGGCCACCGGGCTGCTGCGCCGCGCCACCGTGAACGTGTGGCTGCACAACGTCGCCGACGACGCCGAGTACCTGCTCCCCGCGCGGACCGAGGTGAAGCTCGACAAGGGCGCGACGCCCGAGCGCATACGCCCGCGGCTGATCACCAGCGTCCCGATCGCCCCCACCGCGGCGGCGGCGGGCGGCCCGCTCCCCCCGGGCACCTGGGAGGTGCGCGCCGAGGTGTCGATCGCCGGCTTCTCGCATGCGCGCGACGGTCGAGCGCCGCGAGAGGAGCCGCTGCTGGTCACCACGTTCGCGCCCGGGCGGATCGTGGTCGGCAGCGTGGCGCCGCCGCCCCCGCCGCTGCCGGCGCGGGTCTACCGCAGGCTCCCGGCCCCGGTGATGCAGACGTTCAGGCGGACGCGGGCAACAGCCGCCGCAGTCTCCCGGCGCTGACCGCGCCGAGGTCCTTGCGGACCGTGCGCCGCAGCTCGCGCAGGCCGGAGCGGCGCGACGTCCCCTGATCGCGCAGGTCGCGCAGCACGGGCCACACGCGGGAGGCGAGCACGGCCTCGGGGTCCAGCACGCCGCGGCGCTCGAGCACGTCGGCGGGGACCTTCTGCGGGTCGCGGCACGACGGCCTGCTCGAGGATCATGTCGTAGCGGGTGCTGAGCACGCGGCTCGTCGGGATCGAGCCCGAGCACGAGCAGCAGGCCGGTCGGGTACGTGCCCACCCGCAGGCAGATCAGGTCGGGGCGGTGCCTGGCGAGGATGTCGAGCACCTTGTAGACGTCGCCGGTCCAGGCGCGGGTGCGCCGGTCGCGCGCGGCCTCGACGACCTCGCGCGGCAGGATGTCGTCGAACACGGCCACGCCGGTCCAGCGCGACAGCCGCTCGACGCCGATGAAGTCGCGCAGCGCGAACTCCGACAGGTGCATCCCGTCGATGAAGGAGAGGTCGACGCGGCCGGCCGCCGAGCGGCTTCAGCGGCTTCGTCGCGGCCGAAGTACTCGTCGCTGGTCTCGCGCAGCAGCTTGACGTTGTCGCCCAGCTCGACCTTGAGGTTGAACCCGGGGTCGACGCCCAGCGACGGGCACTCGGCGAGCGCGAGGCTGTCGCCGTGCCGCAGGCCGATCTCCAGGTAGGCGCCGGGGGCGACCGCGGCATGCAGGCCCTTGAGGAACTCGAGGTATTCCACGGCGGCGAAGATATCGAGCCCACTAGAGTGCCTGCGCGTGAGCTGGAAGGACACGGTCAACGGCGCGCTGCGCAGGAGCGGCTACGAGCTGCGCCGCACCAGCGCCCGCCCGGCTGCCAAGCCGCGCCCCCGCTCGAAGCGCGCCCGCCCGCGGCGACCGGCTGCTCGAGCAGCCGACGTTCGTCATGTGCACGCTGCGCTCCGGCTCCACGCTGCTGCGCGTGCTGCTCAACAGCCACTCGCAGCTGCACTGCCCGCACGAGATCCACCTGCGCTACCTGCGGCGTCGACCTCGAGACGAAGTGGGTCGAGCGCTCGATGAAGGAGATGGGGCTCGACCAGGAGCGGCTCGAGTACCTGCTGTGGGACCGCGTGCTCCAGCGCGAGCTGACCTCCAGCGGCAAGCCGCGGCTGGTCACCAAGACGCCCAACGACGTCTTCATCGCCGACCGGATCAAGACCTGCTGGCCCGACGCGAAGCTGATCTTCCTGCTGCGCCACCCGGCCGCCATCGCACGCTCCCGCCAGGACTACCAGGGCGACGACGGCGACGTCGAGAAGAACGTCGACCTGATCAAGCGCTACTGCGACGCGCTCGAGGCACGCGCGCCAGACCTACGACGGCGTCACGATCCGCTACGAGGAGCTGACCGCCGAGCCCGAGCCGACGCTGCGCCGCGTGTGCGAGCACCTCGGCGTCACGTTCGAGCCGGGCATGCTCGAGTACGGCGACCAGGACCACGGGCGCTTCAAGTCCGGCCTCGGGGACTGGAAGGACAAGATCAAGACCGGCCGGATCCAGGCGCCCGAGCCCCCGCCGGAGGAGATCCCCGAGCCGCTCCGCGAGATCGCCGCGACGTGGGGCTACCTGCCGCAGCCGGCGACAGCCCCGCGGGTCTGACCTCCCGCCGCCGGAGGCTGCTCGGCCCGGTCGCCGTCGCGCTGCACCGCGCCGCGCTGTGGGCGCTGTCCGCCGTCGCGGCCGCCGCGGGCGCGGGGCGCCGCAGCCGGGCCCGGTGCGCTTCCTGCTCGCCCACGCGTGGGGCATGGGCGGCACGATCCGCACGATCGTCAACCTCGCTCCCGAGCTCGCGCAGCGCCACGACGTCGAGCTCGTGAGCGTGCTGCGGCGGCGCGAGAAGCCCTTCTTCCCGCTGCCCGACGTGCCGGTCCGCGCGCTGGAGGACCGCCGCGGCGGCGAGTCCCTGCTCGGCCGGCTGCCGAGCCTGCTCGATGCACCCCGAGGACTACGCGTACCCGTGGTGCACGCTGCGCACGGACATCGCGCTGGTGCGGGCGCTGCGCGCGATGCGCGGCGGCGTGCTCGTCACCACGCGCCCCGCCTTCAACCTGCTCGCGGCGCGCGCTCGCGCACCCGTCGGTGACCGTGATCGGCCAGGAGCACATGAACTTCCTCTCCCATCGCCCCCGGCTGGCCGCCGACATCGCGCGCGACTACCCGCGGCTCGACGCGCTGGCGGTGCTCACCGAGGGCGACGCGCGCGACTACGGGACCTGCTGCGCGGCGCGAGCACCCGCGTGGAGCTGATCCCCGACCCGGTCGCGCCGCTCGGCGGCGACGTCGACGGGCGAGGCGAAGGTCGTCGTCGCGGCCGGGCGGCTGAACACGCAGAAGGGGTTCGACCTGCTGCTGCGCGCCTGGGCGCCGGTGGCCGACGCGCACCCCGACTGGCGGCTGGAGATCTACGGCTCGGGGCCGGAGCGCGCCGCGCTGGAGCGCCTGCACGCGGAGCTCGGGCTGGGCGACCGCGCCGCGCTGATGGGCCGCACGCAGCGGCTCGGCGAGGCGATGGCCAACGCGTCGGTGTTCGCGCTCAGCTCACGCTTCGAGGGGTTCGGGATGGTGATCGTCGAGGCGATGTGGGCCGGGCCTCCCGGTGGTCGCCTTCGACTGCCCGCGCGGGCCGTCGGACATCCTCGGCGACGGCGAGGCCGGCGTGCTGGTCGCCGACGGAGGACGTGGCGGCCTTCGCAGCGGCGCTCAGCGGCGCTGATCGAGGACCCCGAGCGGCGGCGGCGGCTCGCCGCCGCGCGCGCCGGCGACGGCACGGCGCTACGAGGCCGCCGCCGATCGGGCCCCGCTGGGACGCGCTGCTGGCCGATCTCGGCAATCGGCGAGCCTCGCTAGGCTCCGCGGCCTTGACCAGCGGCGTGACCACCGACACGACGGCCGTCAGACCGGGGGCGCCGATGGGCACGCCGCGGCCGCCCGTGCGCGACCCCGCGGCCGTCACCACCGCGATGGTGATCGCGAGCGCGCCCGCCTCCGACGGGGGTCCCGCCGCGCTGCTCCCGTGGGAGGACGGCACGCTGCTCAGCCGGCTGCTCGGCCAGCTCGAAGGGCTCGGCATCGCCGACGTCCGCGTGCTCGCCCGGCCCGCCGTTCGAGGCCGCCGGTGCGCGAGGTCGCCGGCGACCGCGTGGCGGTCTCGCCGGCCGCCGACGGCGACCTGCAGCGCGATCGCCGCCGCCGCGCGCGAGCCGGGCGCCGGGCATCGTCGTGCTGCCGGGCGACATCGTCACCCACGGCGAGGCGCTGGCCGGGCTGCTCAAGGACCCGCGCGTCGCCACCGGCGCGCTGCTCGGCGGCGGCTGGCTGACTCGCGCCACTTCGCGTTCCGGGTCCGCTCCAAGCGCGGGCGCGTGATCAGCGCCGCCTCGCCCTACCACTCCGCCCACAAGCCGACGAGCGCGTTCCTGGGCGTCGTCAAGGTGGCCGCCGCCGACCGCCCGGTGCTGGCCGAGTCCGCGGCGCGGCTCGCCGAGCTGACCGCCGCGCCGCCGCGAGGCGTGGCGCGAGGAGCTGGCCCGCAAGGAGGACATGTGGCGCGCCGCGCTGTGGCGCTCCTCGCAGCCCGACGCCGAGCGAGGAGCGCGAGAGCGACGACGAGCCGGCCGAGGACTCGAGGACGGGCCCGCCGAGGAGGAGCTCACCTCCGAGCAGGTCGTGCTCGACCCCGAGCGACGAGGCGCGGCTGCGCGCGCGGGTCGCCGCGGCGCCCGAGGACACCGCGGCGCTCGTGCTCGCCGGGCTGGTGCGCGTCGGGCACCCACGTCGGCGTCAGCCGCCTGCGCAAGCTCTACTGGGCACGGCCGATGTCGAGTGCCGACCGCGCTCGAGGCCGCCGAGCGACATCCACGACTACGACGAGGACGCCGTGCTCCTCGAGTCGGCGGTCAAGGGCTCCGACGGCTTCTTCACCACCTTCTTCGTCTCCCCCTACTCGCGCTACATCGCGCGCTGGTGCGCCCACCGCGGGTTCACGCCCAACCAGGTCACCACCGTGTCGCTGTTCATCGGGGCGCTGGCGGCGGCCGGGTTCGCGACCGGCGAGCGCTGGGGGCTGGTCGCCGGGGCGATCCTGCTGCAGGCCGCGTTCACGACCGACTGCGTGGACGGCCAGCTCGCCCGCTACACGCGCACGTTCTCCAAGCTCGGCGCGTGGCTGGACTCGATCTTCGACCGCAGCAAGGAGTACATGGCGTTCGCGGGCCTGGCGATCGGCGCGAGCCGCACCGGCGACCCGGTGTGGCTGCTGGCCTGCTCGGTGCTGACCATGCAGACCGTCCGCCACCTGTCGGACTTCTCGTTCGGCGCCGGGCAGACGAAGGTGGTCAGCTCGACCGAGCAGCCGCCGCTCGAGCAGCCGCGCGACGCGATGGGCGCCGCCGCCGCCGAGCGGCGCGCCCGCGCCGAGGCGGGCGAGGTCGCGCCCCAGCGGCCCGCGGAGCCGTCGCCTCCCCGGCCCGTCGCTCGCGCGCCGGGTGCTCCGCGTGTGGACGCGCATCGACCGCGCTGCCCGGCGTGCGCTGGGTCAAGAAGATGATCGCCTTCCCGATCGGCGAGCGGTTCGCCGTCATCTCGATCACGGCCGCGCTGTTCGACGCGCGGGTGACCTTCATCGTGCTGCTCATCTGGGGCGGCGTCGCCGCGGCGTACTCGCTCGCCGGCCGCGTCCTACGGTCGCTGCGATGACCGCCGCCGCCGTCCAGCCCGCGCAGGACCAGCCGGCGCTGCCGAGCAACGAGGCCGTCTACCGCGACGACGGCCCGCTCGTCGCTGGCGCTGGGGCGGACGCTCGGCCGGGCGATCCCGGTCCCGATGCTGGCCCTGCTGCTGATCGGCACCGGCGGGCTGCTGGCGCTCATCGCGGTGGCGGGCGGCGACGCGTCGCTCGGGGTGGCCGCCGCGCGGGACCGCGTGGGTGATCCTGCTTCAACGGCGCCTCCAGCGGGCGCTGGCCGCGCGCGAGCTTCTACTGGGCCGTGCCGCCGCTGGTGCGCCTCGGCGAGTACGCGGCGATCATCTGGCTGGCCGAGATCGGCGGCCACCCGGAGGCGGCGTTCGCGCTGCTGGCGGCGCTCGCCTTCCGCCACTACGACCTCGTCTACCGTCTTCGCCACCGGGCCGAGGTGCCGCCCGCGTGGCTGAACCTCCTCGCGGCGGGCTGGGAAGGCAGGCTGGTGATCGCGTGGCTGCTGCTCGCGCTCGGCCTCCTGCCGGCCGGGATGTTCATCTGGGCGGGTCTGCTCGCCGCCGTCTCGCTCGCCGAGACCGTGGTGGCCTGGCGGCGCTTCGGCCGCGAGCGCCGGCCCGCGGAGTACGACGACGTGGAGGACGAGGACTGATCGATCGGGATGGTGCTGGCCGCCGGGGCCGGGCGCAGGCTCGGCGAGGACACGGCCGAGCTGCCGAAGACGCTGCTCCCCGTGGACGGGGACCGCACGATCCTCGACATCGCGCTGGGCAACTTCGCCGCCGTCGGCCTCGAGGAGGCCGTGGTGGTGACCGGGTTCGCCTCCGAGCGGATCGACGAGCGCCTCGACGCGCTGCAGGAGCGCCACGGGCTGCGGATCGAGACCGTGTTCAACCCCAAGGCGCTCGAGTGGAACAACGCGTACTCGCTGTGGTGCGCGCGCGAGCACTTCTCCCGCGGCGTGCTGCTGGCCAACGGCGACACCGTGCACCCCGCCTCCGTCGAGGAGGTGCTGCTGGCGCGCGCGCGGCACCGAGCTCGCTGCTCGCCGTCGACCAGGAGAAGCCGCTCGGCGAGGAGGAGATGAAGGTCCACGTGACCGGCCGACGGGCTGCTGGACCGCATCAACAAGGCGCTCGACCCCGCCACCGCGCAGGGCGAGTACATCGGCGTGACGCTGATCGAGCCGGAGGCCGCCGAGCCGCTCGCCTCCGCGCTGCAGACGACCTTCGAGCGCGACCCGCAGCTGCTACTACGAGGACGGCTTCCAGGAGCTCGCCGACCGCGGCGGGCGCGTGGGGACCGCGCCGATCGGGATCGTCGAGTGGGTGGAGGTCGACGACCACCGCGACCTCGCCCGCGCCCGGGAGGTCGCGTGCCGCTGCTGACCCGCGTGGTCAGTACGCCGCTGACCATCGACATCGGGTCCGGAACCGTCGAGCGCCTCGCGCCGCTGCTGGCCGACCGCCGCATCTCCAGCGGCGGCCACGTGGCGGTCGTGGTCGGCCCGGGCCTCGGCGAGGAGATCGCCGAGGCGCTGCGGCGGCAGCTCTCCAACGCGGAGATGTGGACGACGTCGGCGGGCGGCGTCGAGGAGGCCACCGCGCTCGCGCGGCGCCTGCGGGAGGGCTTCTACGACGCGCTGGTCGGCATCGGCGGCGGGCGCACGCTGGACCTCGCCAAGTACGCCGCCAGCCTCAGCGGCCTGCCGATGGTCGCGGTCGCCACCAGCCTCGCCCACGACGGGCTCGCCTCCCCCGTCGCCTCGCTCGAGGACCACGGGCGCAAGGGCTCCTACGGCGTGCAGATGCCGATCGCGGTGATGGTCGACCTCGACTACGTGCGGCGCAGCGATCCCGCGCTGCGGCGCGGCGGGGTCGGCGACGTCGTCTCCAACCTGTCCGCGATCGCCGACTGGCGGCTGGCCGAGCGGGTGCGCGGCGAGACCGTCGACGGCGTGGCGGTGACGTTCGCCCGCACGGCCGCGACCTCGATCGTGCACCGCACCGACGGCATCGACGACGACTCGTTCCTGATCGCGCTCGCCGAGGCGCTGGTGCTGTCGGGCCTGGCGATGGCCACCGCCGGCTCGTCGCGGCCGTGCAGCGGCGGCGACCACGAGATCCTCCACGCCATCGACCACCTGTTCCCCGGGACCGCCGGCCACGGCGAGCTGGCGGGCGCGGCGAGCCTGTTCACCGCGTTCCTGGCCGGGCGAGGAGCGGCCTGGCGCGAGGGCATCGGCGCCTGCCTGGCCCGTCACGGGCTCCCGCGCACGCCCGCCGACCTCGGGCTCAGCGAGGAGCAGTTCGTGCAGGCGGTGCTGCATGCGCCGCTCACGCGGCCGGACCGCTACACGATCCTCGAGCACCTCGAGCTCGACGAGGCGGGGGCGCGGGAGCGGGTGAGCGCGTTCACCGAGGCCCACGGGTGACGCCCTCGATCGCCGAGCTGCGCACCGCCACGCAGCCGGCCTCCATCTTCGCCCGCAACAGCGGCGAGCACTGGGCGGGGAAGCTGTACATGCGGCGGCTCTCGCCGTACCTCACGCGGCTGCTGATCCGCACGCCGCTGACCCCGAACGGCGTCACGTGGCTGATGATCGCGGTCGGCTTCGCGGCCGCCGGGCTGCTCACGCTCCCGGGGCTGTGGCCGGTGATCGGCGTCGTGGTGCTGATCCAGCTCCAGCTGCTGCTCGACTGCTCCGACGGGGAGCTCGCGCGCTGGCGCGGCGTCAGCTCGCCGGCGGGCATCTACCTGGACCGGATGGCGCACAACCTGACCGAGACCGCGCTGCCGATCGCGCTGGCGATCCGCGCCGACGGCGGCTGGGACTCGATCGGGGGCTGGACGGACCTCGGGCTGCTGATCGCGGTCCTGGTGCTGCTCGTGCGGGTCGAGTCGGCCCTGGTCTACGTGGCGCGCGCCGAGGCGGGGCTGCCGGTGGTCGAGGACACGGTCGCGGTGGCCGCGCCGCGGCACTCCGGGCTGGCGCGGCTGCGGCGTGCGCTGGGGTTCGCGCCGTTCTTCCGGGCGTTCGTGGCGATCGAGTTCTCGTTCCTGGTGCTGCTGGCCGCGATCTGGGACGAGATCGCGGGCGGGCTCGATGGGACGCGCGCGCTGGTGGTGGTGCTGGTGCCGCTCGCGGCGGTGATCGCCGTGGGCCGGCTGGCGGCCATCCTCGCCTCCCAGCGGCTGCGATGACGGCGTTCGGCTGCGTGGTGCTCACGCAGGGGCGCCGGCCGGCGGAGCTGCGCGCGGCGCTCGAGTCGCTGCTCGCCCAGGAGGGCGTCGACGGTCGACGTGGTGGTCGTCGGCAACGGGTGGGTGCCCGAGGGGCTGCCGGACGGCGTGCGGGCGGTGGCGCTGCCCGAGGACGTCGGCATCCCCGGCGGGCGCAACGCGGGCGTGCCCGCGGTGGACGGCGAGCTGCTGTTCTTCCTCGACGACGACGCGCGCCTCGCGGGCACCGACGCGCTCGCGCGGGTGGCCGAGCGGATCGGTCCGGAGGTCGGGCTGGTGCAGCTGCGCGTGGATCCCTCCACCCCGGGCGTCCCGCCGCGCGACTGGGTGCCGCGGCTGCGGGTCGGCGACCGGGAGCGCTCGAGCGACGTCACGGCGGTCTGGGAGGGCGCGGTGGCGATGCCCCGCGACGTCTTCCAGCTCGTCGGCGGCTGGCCGGCCGAGTTCCGCTACGCCCACGAGGGCATCGACCTCGCGTGGCGGGTGATGGACGCGGGGCTGCGGGTGTTCTACGCGGGCGACATCGCGGCGCTGCACCCCGTCTACGCGACCGCGCCGCACGACTACTCCGCCTACCACGGGGCGCGCAACCGCGTGTGGCTCGCGCGCCGCCATCTCCCGGCGCCCGCTTGCCGTCCTCTACGTGCTCGGCTTCATGGCCCGCACGCTCCCGCTGATGGCGCGCTCGCGGGAACGGCTGCGCGCCGCGGCGCGGGGCTACCGCGACGGGTTGCGCGGTCCGTGCGGCCCCCGCAGGCCGCTGCGTGTCAACACGTTGTGGCGGATGACGCGAGCCGGACGGCCTCCGGTGATGTAGCGGCTAGCCTCTCTGCGCCCGTGTCATCGGCACCGCCCAAGACTGACCCTGCGCTGCAAGGGCGTCCACGAGGACGAGTTCACCTCCGAGCGCCACGTCTACGAGCCCCACAAGATCGGCATCCCGCCGATCGGTCCCTACCTGCGCGAGCTGTGGCGGCGGCGCGAGTTCGCTCGCGAGATGGCGCGCACCACGCTGCGCGCCCAGCACTACAACACGATGTTCGGGCAGCTGTGGCTGGTCCTCAACCCGCTGCTGCTGGCCGGCGTGTACTTCGTGCTCGTCGACATCCTGCGCGCCGGGTCGCGCGGCCCGGACTTCTTCGCGCACCTCATGGCCGGGCTGTTCGCCTACTACTTCGTGTCGGACTCCATCCGGCTGTCGGTCAAGTCGGTGACCGGCGGCGGGCGGCTGATCCTCAACACCGCCTTCCCTCGCGCGCTGCTGCCGATCTCGTCGGTGATGACCGCCTTCGCCCGCTTCGTGCCGACGCTGATCATCTACGTGCCCGTGCACATCATCGCCGGGCTGCCGGTCGGGCCGGCGCTGCTGTGGGTGATCCCGCTCACGGGGCTGATGTTCGTCCTCGCCACCGGGGCGGCGATGCTCGTCTCCTCGCTGCAGGTCTACTTCCGCGACCTCAAGAACTTCCTGCCCTACCTGCTGCGCGTGTGGCTGTACGCCTCGCCGGTCCTCTACTACGCCGACGAGGTCCCGGACCGCTACGACTGGCTGCTCGCGCTCAACCCGCTGGGCGGGCTGCTGACCGCGTGGAGCGACGTCATCAACCAGGGCGAGACGCCCGACGCGACGTCGCTCCTGCTCGCCGTCGGCTGGGCGTTCGGGATCTTCCTCGCCGGCGCCCTGTTCTTCATCTCCCGGGAGCGTGAGTTCGCTGTCCGCCTCTAACGGCCGCGAGCCGCGGATCCGCGTCGAGGACGTGTCGGTCACCTACCGCACGTCGCTCGAGTCCCGCCCCACGCTCAGGGGCACGGTGCTGCGGCTCGGCCGCCGCGAGCAGGTCGTGCGCGAGATCAAGGCGCTGCGCGACGTGTCCTTCGAGGTGCCCGAGGGCCAGGTGCTCGGCGTGGTCGGCGCCAACGGCGCGGGCAAGTCGACGCTGATGCGCACCGTGGCGGGGATCCTGCCGCCCAACTCGGGCCGCGTGGAGGTCCACGGCCGCGTGAGCACGCTGCTCGCGCTCGGGCGTCGGCTTCAACCGCAAGATGACCGGGCGCCAGAACGTCGTGCTCGGCGGGCTGGCGGCGGGGCTGACGCGCGGCGAGCTGAAGGACAAGTACGACGAGATCGTCGCCTTCGCCGAGCTGGAGGAGTTCATGGACATGCCCATGAGCACGTACTCCTCGGGGATGTACGGGCGGCTCGCGTTCGCCGTCGCGGTCGTGATGGAGCCGGAGATCCTGCTGATCGACGAGGCGCTCTCGGTCGGCGACGCGCGGTTCCGCAAGAAGTCGTTCCGCAAGATGCGCGAGCTGTGCCAGGAGGACCGCACGATCATGCTCGTCACCCACGCGCTCGGGTCGGTCAAGCAGCTGTGCGACCAGGCGATCTGGATGCACAAGGGCGAGCTGCGGATGTGGGGCGAGCCCGACGCCGTCGTCGACGCCTACACGGCGTTCCTCGAGGTCGGCGAGGACGCGCTCACCATGGAGGACGTGTAGCGAGCCCGGCTCCCGATCCCGGCACGCTCATCGTGAACCGGACTCTCAGCAACCAGGCGCGGCGCTCACGCGCCACGAGCGGTTCGCGTAGACGGTGTGCCAGCCCTTCGGGGTGGCCACCTTGGGGTAGATCCTCGGCGGGTAGATGCGCCGGGTCGTCGGGCCGCGCACCGGCATCAGCAGGAGCTTGCCCATCGGGCTCGCGCCGCCCTCGACGGTGCTGACCGTGCCCGGCTCGCCGCCCAGCCAGAAGCGCGCGTAGGGCATCGGGCGGTGGTCGCCGGCGGTCAGGTCCGGGCAGGCGGCGAAGGCGGCGCGCACGGCCGGCGCGTGGGTGGCCTGCTCGAGGTCGCCGTAGAAGACGCTGTCGCGGTCGATGCGCCGCTCGATCGTGGACAGCATCCGCACGTGCCACGGCAGGTAGGCGACGGAGAGCAGCGCGGCGACGACGCCCGCCACCATCCAGCCGCGGCGTGCGCGGCCCGGCGGCAGCATCGCCCAACCCGCCACCCCGAGCCCGTAGAACAGGCACAGCAGCACCGCCGGCGTCGAGATGTAGCGGCGGATCAGCGGCAGCCCGAACAGGGGCCCGATCGCGAACACGGCGACCATCGCCGCCACGACGGCCAGCGGCAGCACCGCGCGCCGGCGGGCGTGGAAGAAGGCGAAGGCGAGCCCGATCGGCACCCCGATGCACCAGCGGCTCACGCAGCGCGTAGCCGAAGTACTGCAGCGTCCAGTACGGCACGTCGCCGATCGTGCGCCGCCGGTCGTTGGCGATCGCGAGGTCGGCGGTGCCGTGCAGCGAGTGCAGCGCGTCGCCGGTCACGAGCCAGTCCGTGCCGGCCCAGATCACCGGCGCGGCCGCGGCGAGCGCGACGAGCAGCACCCGGCGGCGCACCTGGGAGTCCGCGAGCTTCGGGGTCCGACCCCGGGTTCCACGCCCACAGCACGTAGAGGCCCGACAGGACCCACGCCTCGGGGCGCAGGAGGCCCGCCACCGCGAGCAGCGCCAGCACGGCCGCGCCGCGCCTCGGGCGGCGCGCCTCGAGCAGGACCGCGGCGACCACGAGCGCGGCGAACGGGACGTCCTGGTAGGCGATCAGCGCGTCGCGCTGGAGCGCGGGGCGGGTCAGCACGGCGAGCGCCGCCACCGCGCCCACCCACGGCGAGAACAGCTCGCTCCCGAGCCGGAACGTGAGGTAGACGAGCGCGCCGAAGGAGAGCAGCACCATCCACGTGAGGACATCGTCGGAGGCGTCGCCGAACGGGAGCGCCAGCAGGCCCATCGCCGTCTGGAGCGGGTGCGGCGTCGGCGCGAAGTCGGCCGTGTACTCCGGCGTGAAGCCGTGCGCGAGGTCGCGCGCCCACAGCAGCGCGTAGCGGGCGTCGTAGTTGAGGAACCACGGGCCGTAGACGAGGTCGAGCACGGCGGCGACCACGACGGTGGTCACCACCCCGGGCGCGAGCCGCGCGAGCCACGGCCTTGCCGGGCGGGCGGAAGCGGCGGTGGCCATCGCGCGCGCACCATAGCGGGGTCCGCGGCACCGGCTAGGGTGCCCGGCGATGACCTCCGTCCTCGCCGTCGCATCGGCCGTTCAGGGGGCGGCGGTGCTCGCCACGGCGCTCGCGGCGGCGGCCGTGCTGGTGCTCCGCGACCCGCGGCTGCGCGCGGCCGCGATGCTCGCGACGCTCGCCCTGTCGGTGCTCGCGGTGGCCACGCTCGAGGGCGACTCGCTGGGCCGCCACCCGGCCGCGGTCGCCGGTGCCGCCGGTGCCGGGCTCGTGGCGATCGTGATCCTGGCCGC
Organism: uncultured Solirubrobacteraceae bacterium; assembly: GCA_963764385.1. GTDB lineage: Bacteria > Actinomycetota > Thermoleophilia > Solirubrobacterales > Solirubrobacteraceae > DATFQI01. The sequence goes on from CAVXSJ010000019.1 coordinate 175,728, forward strand.
GGTCCTGTACCGCCGGCCGCACCTGATCGGCCTGCTGGCGCTGGGCGCCATCCCCTTCCGCGTGCCGCTGCCGCTCGGCGCCGAGACGGCCAGCCTGCTCGTGCCCCTTTACGGGGTGATCGCGGCCGGCGCGCTGGCCGAGGCCGCCCGGTGGCTGCGCCGAGGCCGGGACCGGACGCGCTCGAGGTCGCCGAGGCGCCGCGCGACCGGCGGGTGTGGCTCGTGCTGATCACGCTCGCCGGCGTTCGTGGTCCTGTACGCGCTCCAGTCGCTGTACTCGACCGACCTGCCGGTGGCGCTGAAGAACGTGTGCCTGTTCTACGCGCCGTTCGCGGTCCTGATGGCGCTGCTGCTCGACGTCGACTGGACGCCCGCGCGGCTGCGGGCCGGGTTCTGGCTCGTGTGCGGCCTGGCGCTGCGTCTTCGCCGCCGTCGGCTTCTACGAGTACGCCACCGGCCACCTGCTGCTCTCCAACGCGAAGGTCCAGGAGGCCAACGACCTCAAGCCCTACTTCCGCGTCAACTCGCTGTTCTTCGACCCGAACATCTACGGGCGCTTCGAGGCGCTGACGATGGTCGCGCTCGCCGCCACGCTGCTGTGGAGCCGGGAGCGGCGCACGGTGCTGCTGGTCGCGGTCGCGCTCGTGGTCCTGTGGGCGGGGCTGGTGCTGTCGCTCTCGCAGTCCAGCTTCGGTGCGCTGCTCGGCGGCCTGGCGGTGCTGGCGGCGCTGCGGTGGAGCCCCTGGCCGGTGCTGGCGATCATCTCCGCGGCCGCGGCGATAGCCGTCGCGGTGGTGCTGCTGGCGCCGAGCGCGATCGAGATCGACACCCGCACCGAGAACGCGCTGGACCGCGCCACCAGCGGGCGCTTCGACCTCGTCAGCGGCGCGCTGTCGATGGCCCGCGACCGGCCCGTGTGGGGCTTCGGGTCGGGCTCGTTCGCCGAGCGCTACCGCGCCCGGGAGGGCGTGCGCTCCGAGCTCGTCGCGGCGGTCTCGCACACGATCCCGCTCACCGTGGCGGCCGAGCAGGGCGTCATCGGGCTCGCCGCCTACCTCGCGCTGCTGGCGGCCGCGCTGGCGCTGGTGTTCCGCGGCCTGCGGACCCGGTTGCGCCACGAGCCGGGGATCACCGACGTGGCCGCGGCGGCGACGGCGGCGGCGTTCTGCGCGCTCGTGCTGCACACCCTCGTGTACGCGGCGTTCCTCGAGGACCCGCTGTCCTGGACCCTGCTCGCGATCGCCGCTGTGCTGGGCCGCGACGCCGCCCGCGCCCCGCGCGACCACGCCGCCCCGGCCGTGGCCGCCGGGGGCTGACCGGCCGCCTTCGTAACCTGGACCGCGTGCTGACGCGGCGCAAGCTGCTGATCGCTGCCGCGGTGGCGATCGTCCTGCTCGGCGCCGCGGGGGCGGCGGCGTACCTGCTCGTGCTCAAGAAGCCGGGCGACATCTCCAACCCCGACGTGCCGTTCTCGGATGGCGGAGCCGACGCCCGAGCCCACGCCGGAGCCGAAGAAGAAGGGCAAGCCGTCGAACTTCCGCTGGCCCATCTACGGCTACACCAAGGACCACCGGCGCGCGTTCGACCCGGCCAAGCCGCTGCGGGGCCCGTGGCGCGCGAAGTGGAAGCACAAGGCCTCCGCGCTGACCGAGTTCCCGCCCGCGATCGCCCAGAACCGGATCCTGCAGCTCTCCGACGACGCCCGCCTGGTCGCGCGCGACCTGGACACCGGCAAGCTCAAGTGGAAGCGCAAGCTCGGCTCGCTGTCGGCCTCCACGCCCGCGATCGAGGACGGCCGGGTGTACGTGACGCTGCTGGAGTCCTCGAAGGGCTCGGGCACGGGGCGGATCGTCTGCCTGCGCTTCAAGGGCGGCAAGATCCTGTGGTCGAAGAAGCTGCCCAGCCGCAGCGAGTCCTCCCCGCTGGTCCACAACGGCCGCGTGTTCTTCGGCTCCGAGAACGGCACGTGTACGCGCTCGACGCCAAGTCCGGCAAGCAGGACTGGACCTACCGGGCCGGCGGGGCCGTGAAGGGCAGCCCGACGCTGTCCGACGACGGCGTGCTGTTCTTCGGCGCCTACGGCGGCTCGGTGCACGCCGTGCGGGCCCGCGACGGCGCGCGGATCTGGTCCGAGTCAGCGCCGGCAGCGGCCTGCTGCGCTCGGGCAACTTCTACGCCACCGCCGCCGTCGCCTACGGGCGCGTCTACATCGGCGCCACCGACGGGCGCGCCTACTCGTTCTCGGCCAAGGACGGGCGCGATCGCCTGGGCGCACCAGACCGGGCGCTACATCTACTCCTCGGCGGCGGTCAAGAACGTCCCCGGGCGCGGGCCGATGGTGTTCTTCGGCTCCTACGACGGCACGTTCTACGCGCTCGACGCGAAGTCGGGCAAGCAGCGCTGGACGCACCGCTCGGGCGGGAAGATCTCCGGCTCGCCGACCATCGTCGGCGACACCGTCTACTTCGCCGACCTCGGCCTGGCCCGCACGATCGGCCTCAACACCGCCAGCGGCAAGGTCGCGTTCCGCTACGACATCGGCGCCTACGACCCCGTCATCTCCGACGGCGGCACCTGTACCTGACCGGCAACCGGTCGCTGACCGCGCTCGAGCCCCGCCGCGCCTACTTGAAGCGCCAGAAGGCCAAGAAGGCGAAGGAGAAGGCCAAGAAGGCGGTCGCGCGCAAGCTGGTCTCCCCCGCGTGGCCGGAGACCTGCCGCCAGCTCGCGCCGTGCGGGCCGCTCACGGCGCTGCGCGAGCGGCGGATCAAGGCACGCGGCTGATGTCGGTCGTGCGGCCCGAGTTCGGCCCGACGCTGCCCGCGCTGCTGCGCCGCCGGCTCGGGATCCCGCCCGTGGTCACGCTGGCCGTGGCCGCGGTGGATCGTCGGCCTGGCGCTGATCGCGCTGATCATCTGGGTGCTCGACGCGGCCGCCGGGCACCGGCGAGCAGGTCGTGCACCGCCGACCCGCCGGTCTTCAACCTGCTCTACACCCAGGGCGCCCTGGCCGTCGCGAAGCCGCGCAAGGGCGAGCTGATGCGACTGGAGGGCCGGCGCGGCAAGCTCTCCGTCGAGGTCGTCGTGCGGCCGCTCGAGCTCCCGCCCTACCGCGGCGACGTCACCCACGGGCTGCTGCCCGCCTACGCGGACAGCTTCATCGAGACCCAGCGCGAGGAGCTCCCGGGCATGGCGCTCACCCGGCGAGGGCCGCGCGCGGGTCAACAACGCGGTCGGCTACGAGATCGGCTTCGAGGCCATCCGGCCGGACTCGCGCACCTACGGCCGCGACGTGCTGCTCGTGCCCGACGATCCCGAGGAGGCGAAGGGCAACGTGACCCTGAGCCTGCGCCAGACCAAGCCGGGCGGGAAGAAGCTCAACCGCGGCGAGCGGAACCTCGCCTACCTCTCGCGCAAGGCCTACCGGTCGTTCCGGTTCGGCACCGAGCGCGGCTGAGCCCGCGCGTCGCGCAGCACCGCGGCGAGCACGCCGTTCACGAAGCCCGGCGCGTCGGCGCCGCAGAACGCCTTGGCCGTCTCGACGGCCTCGTCGATCGCGCCCTCGGGCGGGATCGGGGACTCGCCCTCGATCAGGTCCGGATGGAGCATCTCCAGCAGCGCGGTGCGCAGGATCGCGCGCTCCAGCGGGGCGATCCGGCTCACGGTCCAGCCGGTCGCGTGGCGGCCGATCAGGACGTCGAGCTCGTCGGCGTTGTCGGCGGTCGCGTGGGCGAGCGCGCGCGTGAAGGACGCGGCGCTGCGCTCGAACATGTCGTCCAGCGGCCGGCCCGTGAGGTCGTGCTGGTAGAGCGCGAAGACCGCCGCCCGGCGCTGGTCCGACCGGCGGGCCACCTAGGCGCGCGACATGTAGGAGCCCGAGCGGGTGTCGACCTTGACCCGGTCTCCGATGTTGACGAACAGCGGCACGTTGACGACGGCGCCGGTCTCCAGCGTGGCGGGCTTGTTGCCGCCGCCCGAGGCCGTGTCCCCGCGGACGCCCGGCTCGGTGTGCGTGACCTCGAGCTCGACCGAGGCCGACAGCTGGATGTCGCCGGGGCTCCCGTCGATGTAGAGCAGGTCGACGCTCTCGTTGGGCTTGATCCACTTCAGCGTCTCGGCCACCCCGGTCTCCGGCAGCGCGATCTGGTCGTAGGACTCCTCGTCCATGAAGTGCGCGTCGGTCCCGTCGGCGTACAGGAACTGCATCTTGCGCGCCTCGGTGTGGATGGGCCGGAACTTCTCCCCGGCGCGGAACGTGCGGTCGATCACCGCGCCGTCGGCGGCGCGGCGCAGCTTGGTGCGCACGAACGCCCCGCCCTTGCCCGGCTTGACGTGCTGGAAGTCGATGATCTTGAAGATCACGCCCTCGACCTCGATATGGTTGCCGTTCTTGAACTGGTTGGTGCTGATCACGGCGTCCAAGGCTAGCCGAGCCAGCCACCCGGCACGCCTCGGTTGTCGCCTACACCCCCTATGACGTGGGAGATCCGACAACCGACGGTGGGGCGCCCGCGGCACGGAGGCGGGCGAGCGTCTGAGCCGGGCGCGCGATGGCCTGTTCCCAGGTGACGCGGACGACCCGCTCGCCGTGCGCCTCGAGGATGGCCTGGCGCTCCGCGTCGTCCTCGCGGGCGAGCTTGTGGTCGTGCCAGGTCCTGCTGTCGGCCTCGACGACCAGTCGCTGGGGCGGCCATCGGTAGTCCGGGACGACGCGCCGGCCGGCGACGACCATCGGCACGTTGACGTCCGGATGCGCGAGCCCGCCGCCGACGATCAGGTCGAGCACGACATCCTCGAGCACGCTGCGGGTCGGCGCGGGCCCGGTCGCGACGATCGTCCTCAGCGCCCGAGAGCCGCGTCGACGGCCCGCGCGATCAAGGGCAGCCGAGGATGTCCGGAATCGATGCGAGGCCGCGCGCCTGCGCCTCGCGCACCGCCCGGCGCAGCGGCACGAATCCCAGTCTCCCGGCGAGGTCGACCAGCGTGCGAGCCGGCGACGTCACGGGAATCCCGTGGCGGTGGTGGATGTCGGGATCGCCGAGCCGGAGCGAACGATGGGCATAGAGACCGCGGTGCTCGCGCGGTGCCGTCCCTGGGATCGTCACCTCCACGAGGCGGCCGTCCCACTCCACGAGTCGCCACACCACGGCGGCCGAGTAGTGGCTCAGGACCGCCGAGGGTCCGCACGCCTTGACCGCCGCGAGGAACCGCCCTTCCAATGGCACGCCGGCGTGCCCGACCGCGAACACCCCCACGTGCAGAGGGTGCAGCCGCCCGGCCTCGACCCGCACCTCGATCGCCCGATCTCCCAGCCCGCACGCCCTCAACTCCGCGAGGGAGACCACTCCCCACTGCCTCCTCGCCAACTCGGCGACTCGGTTGTCGGGCTTTCCCCGCTCAGCGGGGGAAACCCGACAATCGATGCGGATGGGGGTGGCCATGCGGGGACGATGGCGCGGGTCGTGTGACGGAACAACACGCAGGTGTGACGATTCGTCGCCTACCCTCTCGCGTCCTTGCGCGCGTTCAGCTGCCCCACCTGCGACCAGATGGTCTTCTTCGAGAACTCGGAGTGCCTCAACTGCGGCACCGAGCTGGCGTTCCGCTGGCCGGAGCGGGAGTTGGGCGCGCTGAAGGACGGCCCGCGGTGCGCGAACGCGGTCCTGGCCGAGTGCAACTGGCTCGCCCCCTCCCCCGGCGCCCTGTGCGCGTGCTGCGCGCTGACCCGGACGCGACCGAACGACGACGACCCGGACGCGCTCGGCGGCTTCGCGACCGCGGAGGCCGCCAAGCGGCGGCTGCTGTTCGAGCTCGGCGAGCTCGCGCTGCCCGTCGACGGACTGACGTTCGACCTGCTCTCCAGCCGCGACGCGCCCGTGATGACCGGCCACGCGGACGGGCTGATCACGCTGGACCTCGCCGAGACCGGCGACGCCCACCGGGAGCGGATGCGCCAGGAGATGGGCGAGCCGTACCGCACCGTGCTCGGCCACCTGCGCCACGAGGTCGGCCACTACTACTGGACCGTGCTGGCGCCCGACGAGCCCACCCGGGAGCGCGCGCTGTTCGGCGACGAGCGCGAGGACTACCAGGCGGCGCTGGACCGCCATTACGAGACCGGCCCGCCGCCCGACTGGAGCGAGCGCTTCGTCAGCGCCTACGCGACCATGCACCCGATGGAGGACTGGGCGGAGACGTTCGCCCACTACCTGCACATCCGCGACACGCTGCAGACCGCCGACCAGTTCGGCGTCGACGTCCGCGCGAGCCCGCCGCCGGACCCGAGCGACATGGCCTCGATGCTCGCCGCCTGGCTGCCGCTGACCTACGCGCTCAACCAGATCAACCGCAGCATGGGCGCCGAGGACCTGTACCCGTTCGTGCTGCCGCCGCCGGTGATGGACAAGCTCGCCCTCGTCCACGCCCTCGTAGCCGGCGCCAGGCCTAGATCCACCGATGGCCCGTGGATGACTCGGCGCCGCGGGCCGAGTAGTCGATGCCGCGCATCCTCGTGGCGGGCCACTTGGGTCGCCGGGCAATCGGCTCTGGCGGACGGCCGCGGTGGCGAGACACCGCGGATCGGTGGTCTGGCAGCGGCGCTACCAGCTGCCGTCGCCGGACAGGCGCCGCGGCCGGCGTTCTCGCAGGTCCGGTGACGCGGTCGTCTATCGCCCGGGCCACCGCGAAGCTGCCGCCGCCCTGATCGCCCGACACCGAGTCGACCGCGATGTCGAAGCTCGCGTCGGTGCCGGTGATCGACAGGCCGCGCGCGTCGGCGAGGCTGCCCTCGATCTCGGCGAGCTCGGCCTGCCCGGCGCCGGCGTAGGTCTCGTGCTGCGTGTGGAAGATCTCGAGCGCCTTCTGGGCCGCCACGGCGTAGACCTTCGCCTCGGCGTCCTGGGCCTTCGTGCGCTGCCCGAGGAACGTCGGCAGCGCGATCGCGGCGAGGACGCCCACGATCAGGATGACGACGAGCAGCTCGATGAGGGTGAACCCCTCCTGCGAGCGCGCCGGGGTGAATCGAGGAAACGTCATTTCTCACCACTTAACGGCGCCATCAACCGGAACCTTGAGTGTCGAGTTCCGTCTCCCGGACGCACAGAGACCCGCCGGGGGCGGGCCTCTGTGAACTGCTCGGGTCGGGCGGTGATTACTGCAGGGACATCCAGTTCGTCGAGCCGTCGAACGGCGCGCCACCGTTGTTGATGCCGGGGTGGCGGTCGCAGGTCCGCGAGTTCGTCATCGGGAGGCAGGGGTTGAACGGGTTCACTCGACCGTACGTGCCGGGGTGCAGCGTCAGCGGCGCGTCGTCGGGCATCTCGTCCTCGTCGAGGTCGGAGTCGACCATCTTGTCGGGGTCGAGCGTGCAGGTGGCAAAGCCCCAGTCGACCCAGCCGGAGGCGGCGTTGCGGCTCAGCTCCATGACGTTCGGGATGTCGTCGTGGTCCTGGTCGTCGGCGCCGTCGCGCACGCCGTCGCCGTCGCTGTCCGGGTCGGTGAGGTCCGTGCCGGCGTACTCGACGCCGTACGGCTTCTCCTCGTCGTAGCAACCCGCCCAGTACTCGGGCGTCATGCGGCCGTGGGCCTCGTCGTAGTTGGTCAGGCCGTCGGCGTCCTCGTCGCGCTCGTCGTCGGAGACGAACCCGTCGTTGTCGAGGTCGTAGTAGTAGCGCTCCGAGAAGCGGTAGCCGTCACGGCCCTGGCCGGCCGCGTTGTCCCAGGGGCTGTCCTCGACGCCGTCGGTGCGGTTCATGTCGAGCAGCCCGTAGGCGGCCCGGTTGGACTCCTCGTGCCACGGACGCGAGTCGCTGACCTGCAGCATCACGGGGTCGTAGCCGCGCTGCCCGGCCCACTGACCCAGGCCGCCGGCCCAGTTCATGAAGTCACGGTGCTTGTCGTAGCCCACCGTCGGCTGCGTCGGGCGGCGGTGGCCGGAGCCGTCGCGGGCCGACAGCGAGAACGCCTCGCCGGCCGAGTAGATCAGGTTGTCCAGCGTGGAGGTCGTGCCGTACTTGGCCCACAGGCGGTACTCGTCGACGAGCGTCAGCGAGTCGCCGTCGTGGTCGGTGCCGCCGTCGCCGTTGAGCGGGTTCGGGTAGGGCTTCTTGAACGGCGCGGGGAGGTAGCTGTTGGGATCCTGGTGCTCGTCGTCGTTGAGGTCGCGGGCCGACTGGTACTCGTAGCCGTCCGGCACGGTGTCGCCGTCGGAGTCGTTGCTGCACGGGTTGGTGCCGATCGACGTCTCTTCGGTGTCGCTGAGCAGGTCGCTGTCGTCGTCGGCCTGGTCGCGGTTGAGCACGCCGTTGCGATCGCAGTCGAACTCGAAGCGGTCCGGGACGCCGTCCTCGTCGGAGTCGGGCTTGCAGGGATCGAGGCCGAGGCTCAGCTCGACCGAGTCGTCGAGGAGGTCGTTGTCGTCGTCGGCGTCGACGCCGTTCTTCAGGCCGTCGCCGTCGCAGTCGCCGTCAGGGGCGGCCGCCGAGGGAGGCCCGGGCGGCGTGCCGGCGGGACGCGCCGGGCTCACGACCGGAGAGAACTTGTCGCGGGTGAAGGACTTGCCGAAGCGCGAGGCCAGCACCCGCAGGCGGAAGCGGGTCGAGACGGGCGCGCCGTTGCGGGACGCGAAGAACTCGGCGAGCGAGGACGGGACCGTCAGACGCAGCAGCTTGGAGGTGCCCACGGGCGCCTTCACGAACACGGCGCGCGCGCCGTCGCGCTTGAACACGACGGTGTTGCGGTTCTTGCCGCGCCGGAAGTTCTTCCCGCGGATCTCGAGGGTTTCGCCGACGGCGACAGCCATCGGACGCACAGAAGTGACCGTAGGGTACTTCTTGGCCTTCTTCTTCGCGGCGGGGGCGGAGCCCACGGCGATGACGGGGACGAGAAGCGCGCCGAAAGCCGCCGTCATGGCGGCGCGGCGCGCAAGGGGGCGAATGCGGGCGCGGGAGAGTTCCATCACGCCGGGATATCGGCCGGACCCCCCAACCTCTTGAGCCCGAGCTCGCGGCGCGGATGGGGCCTGGACCCTAATCGACTACAACGAGGTCCCTGGCGGTGCTCGTGAGCACCTCGCAGCCGTCACTCGGTGACGATCACCAGATCCTCGATGCGGACGCCGCCCACGCCGGGGAGGTAGACGCCGGGCTCCACGGTGACGACGTTGCCCGCGACGAGCGGATCGGAAGCGGTGCGCGACAGCCGCGGGGCCTCGTGGACGTCCAGGCCGACCCCGTGGCCGAGCCCGTGCCCGAAGTGCTCGCCGTGGCCGGCCTCCTCGATCATCGTCGCGCGCCACCGCGTCGACCTCGCGGCCCGTCGGCCCGGGCCGGACCGCCGCGACGGCGGCCTGCTGGGCTCGCAGGACGAGCTCGTAGGCGTCGCGCAACTCGCCGGGCAGCCCCTCCCCCGTCGACCACGTGCGCGTGCAGTCCGAGCAGTAGCCGTCCAGCACCGCGCCGATGTCGAGCGTGACCAGCGTGCCGCGTGGGATCGGCTCGTCGGTGCGCACGGCGTGCGGGAGCGCGCCGCGCGGGCCCGAGGCGACGATCGAGGGGAAGCTGGGGTCGCTGGCGCCGCGCAGGCGCATCTCGTGCTCCAGCGCGAGCCCGACCTCGCGCTCGGTGCGCCCGACGATGCCCCACTCGCGCAGCCAGGCGTAGATGTCGTCGAGCATCCGCGCGGCGAGGCGGATCCGCTCCAGCTCGCCCTCGTCCTTGACGGCACGCTCGGCCTCCACGAGGTCGCCGGCCGCGACGAGCTCGATCCGGTCGGGCAGCACCTCGCGGATGCGGTCGCGCATGCGCGCGGACACGTGCGCGTCCTCGAACCCGAGCCGCAGCTCACCGGGCGGCCACCCCTCCGCGAGCCCGGTCACGAAGTCCGGCGGTCCCTGCTCGCGGTCGAAGTCGGGAACCTGCTGAGCGGCCTGCTCGAGGTAGCGGAAGTCGGTCACGAAGCGGCGCAGGTCGGCGCCGACCACGGCCATCCCGTTGGTGCCGGTGAAGCCCGTCATGTAGCGCAGGTTCGTGCGGTCGGTGACCAGCAGCAGGTCCAGCTTGCGCTCGGCCAACCGCCCGGCGATCCGGTCGGCACGGCTCACGCGAACGCCTCCTTGAGCGTCGCCAGCGCCTCGCGGTAGCCCTCCACGCCCTTGCCGCTCACCTTGGCGATGCAGACGTCGGTGATCACCGAGTGGCGGCGGAACTCCTCGCGCTCCTCCACGGCGGAGAGATGCACCTCGACGGCCGGGAGCCCGCTGACCTCGATCGCGTCGCGCAGCGACCAGGCGTAGTGCGTCCACGCGCCGGGGTTGAGGATCAGGCCGTCGGCGTAGTCGCCGGACTTGTGCAGCTCCTCCACGAAGTCGCCCTCGTGGTTGGAGTGGAAGAAGCGGGCGTCGAGCTCGAGCTCGCGGGCGAACTGATCGATCCGCTGCTCGAGCGCGGTGAACGTCAGCCCGCCGTAGTGCTCGGCGGGGCGCCGGTCCAGCGCGTCGAGGTTGACGCCGTGCAGGACGGCGACCCGGTTTCTCACAGCAGCTCACGCTCCGCATGGCCACGACAGCGCAGCTGTCCTTGTCGCTCCGGACGCATCTCAGCGCAACTCTGCCACGGCCGCCTTCAGGTCGTCGGCCGCCACGGGGCAGCCGGTGCGCACGTCGCCGGGCGCCTCGACCAGCGCGAAGCCGACCCGTCCGCCGCGGCGCTTCTTGTCGCGCGAGGTGGCGGCCGCCACCTCGCCGGGGTCGATCGCGGCGTCGAGGGTCGTCGGCAGCCCCTTCGAGGCGAGCAGGTCGGCGACCTCGTCGCGCAGCGCCGGCTGGGCGGAGAGCGTGAGCGCCGCCAGCAGGCCCAGCCCGACCGCCTCGCCGTGGCGGTAGCGCCGGTAGGCGGTGACGGTCTCGATCGCGTGCCCAACCGTGTGGCCGAGGTTGAGGGCCTGGCGGCGGCCGCTGTCGCGCTCGTCGGCGGCAACCACGGCGAGCTTGGTCCGCGCGCAGGCCAGCACGAGGTCGCGGTCGGGCTCGGCGTGGCGGGCGCGGACGCGCTTCCACAGCGGCCCGCCGGCGATCAGCGCCGTCTTGATCACCTCGGCCCAGCCGGCCGCGAGCTCCTCCGCCGGCAGCGTGGCGAGCACGCGCGGATCGACGAGCACCGCGGAGGGCTGGTGGTAGGCGCCGACGTAGTTCTTGCCCTGCGGGAGGTCGACCCCGGTCTTGCCGCCGTACGCGGAGTCGACCTGCGACACCAGCGTGGTCGGGATCTGTACGACGCGCACGCCGCGCTGGTAGACGGCGGCGCAGAAGCCCGCCAGGTCGCCGACGACCCCGCCGCCGAGCGCCACCACGTGGCCGTCGTGGTCGAGCCCCGCGTCGGCGAGGCGCTCCAGCACGGTGCCGGCGGTGGCGAGGTTCTTGGCCTCCTCCCCCGCCTCGACGGTCACGGTCGCCTCCGCGGGCACGGCGTCGCCGTACAGGCGCACGACGTTCGCGTCGGTGATCAGGTGGGCGGCGCCCTCCAGCGTGCGGAACCCGGAGCCGATCAGCCCGTCGCCGACGAACACGGGGTACTCGCCCGACTCGGCGGTGGCCCAGATCATCCGCGTGCCCTGCGGCGCGTCCGCGAGCGCGCTCAGCGACGGGACAGCCCGGCGCACGACGTCCCGCGAGCTGTCGAGCATCACCGCGTCGGCCACGCCGTCGTAGAGCGGGGCGCGCTCGGCCAGCAGCGCGCCGAACCGCGCGCGGTCGCGCGCCAGCGGCCGCCGTCCTCCGCAGCGCCGCCACGCCGTCTCCTCGTCGACGTCGAGGAGCACGACGGTGTGGGGAGCGAGCAGCCCCCGCAGCCGCTCGGACGTGATCGCGCCGCCGCCCAGCGAGAGCACCGGCGACGGCGGGCTCTCGAGCATCTCCGCGACGGTCTCCTCCTCGGCGTCGCGGAACGCGCGCTCGCCGTGCGAGGTGAAGTAGTCCTCGATCGAGATCCCCAGCCGCTCCTCGAGCACGTGGTCGGAGTCCACCGCGCGGGCGCCGAGCGCGGCCGCGGCGGCACGGGCGGCGCTCGTCTTCCCCGCCCCCATGAACCCGATGAAGACGAGCGTCGAGCTCAGCGCTTCCAGCCGATCCGCTGCTTGTACGCGTCCAGCGCGCCGATGGCGTCGTCGACGTGGTCGCCGCCGAACTTCTCCCGGCACGCGGAGGCGAGCACGATCGCCAGCATCGCCTCCCCCACCACGCCGGCCGCGGGCACCGTGCAGGAGTCGGTGCGCTCGCGCAGCGCCTGGGCCGGCTGGCGCGTGGCGATGTCGACCGAGCGCAGCGGCTTGGTCAGCGTGGGAAGCGGCTTCATCGCGCAGCGCACGATCACGATCTCGCCGGTCGTCATGCCGCCCTCGATGCCGCCGGAGCGGTTCGTCTCGCGGTAGTAGCCGCGCTCGTCGGAGTAGAAGATCTCGTCGTGGGCGGCCGAGCCGGGGCGTCCGGCGAGGTCGAACCCGTCGCCGATCCCGCAGCCCTTGACGGCCTGGATCGAGAGCATGGCCAGCCCGATGCGACCGTCGAGGCGCTCCTCCCACGACACGTGCGAGCCGAGCCCTGGCGGCGCACCGAACGCGAGCACCTCGAAGACGCCGCCGAGCGACTCGTTGGCCTTGCGCAGCTTGTTGATCTCCTCGACCATCCCCCGGGACGCGTCGGCGTCCAGGCAGCGCACCGGCGACTCGTCGACGTCGGCGAAGTCCGCGAGCGTGAGCTCGCTGCGCTCGGGCGCCTTGACCGAGCCGATCTGGGTCACGTGGGAGGCGATCTCGATGCCGAGCGCGCGCAGGAACGCCTTCGCGAGCGCGCCGCCGGCCACGCGGGCGGCCGTCTCGCGGGCGCTGGCGCGCTCGAGCACGTTGCGCACGTCGGTGAAGCCGAACTTCTGCGCGCCGGCGAGATCGGCGTGGCCCGGGCGCGGGAGATGCACCTCGGGCACGTCGGCCTCGACCGGCCACGGGTTCATCCGCTCCTCCCAGTTGGCGAAGTCGCGGTTGGCCACCGAGAGCGAGATCGGGCCGCCCAGCGTGCGGCCGTGGCGAACGCCGGAGGTGACCTCGGCGGAGTCGCGCTCGATCTTCATGCGCCCGCCGCGGCCGTGGCCGAGCTGGCGGCGGGCCATGTCGCGGCCGACCGCCTCGCGGTCCAGCTCGAGGCCGGCCGGCAGGCCCTCGACCACGCAGGTCAGGCCGGGTCCGTGGGATTCCCCCGCGGTGATCACGCGCAACGTCACGCCAGTGATCCTATGAGGGCGCGGCGGGCCGGAGCCCGCCGCCCCCTGTGAGGAGGGGCTGCGGGCGTAGAAGCCGCCGGCCATGGCGGCCTTGAGGGCCGGCTTGCCGAGCCGCTTCACGACGCCGCGGCGGACGTCGTAGCTGTAGCGCAGCGGGCGCGACGCCTGACGGGCGCGGAGCACCTTGCGACCGGACTTGGATTCCTTGGCGTAGGCCTTGTGGGCCGCGGCCGCCGAGGAGGTGTGCTTGACCTTGATGTCGACGAGATCGAGCTGGTACTGGGCCGTGACCTTGCCGTCCTCGCCGACGACGTCGAAGAACTCGGTGTCGCCGACGCGCAGGTGGATGGTCTCGCAGGTCGACGGCATCGGGCTTGCACGAGCCGTCGCCCTGGACGGTGGTGCCGTGATCGACCATGAAGACCGCGACCTTGCCGCCCTCGAGCACGCCAAGGTAGACGAGCACGGGTGCGTCGGCTCGACGGCAGCGCCTGGAGGCGCTCGAGCTTGCTCTTGGGCAGCGTCAGGGACTCGCTCAGCCCGAACCGCACGGTCAGGGTGTACAGCGGGTAGACCGGCTTCGGCGCCTCGGGCACCGTCTCGGGCTCGGCTCGAGCGGGACGTCGAACGACGGGGTCGACCCGCCGCCGAGGCCGGAGCCGGAGCCGGAGCCGGAGCCGGCGCCCGTGCCCTCGGGGACCGGGACGTCGAACGTGACGGGATCCGGGGTGACGGCCGGCCTGACGGCCTTCACCGGGGCCGGCTCGAACGGGTCCTTGCTCGCGCCGAGCACGCGCCGGCGGCGCGCCTCGTCGGCGGAGGCCAGCGCCACGATCGGGTCGGCGTCGGCGGCGAGCGCCGCCTGCTGCGCCTTGGCGCCCGCGGGCACCGGAGCGCCCGGAGCCGGCTCGGGATCCTTGGAGAGCACGACCGGCACGGCGACGAGCGCACCGACGAGCAGCAGCGCCACCGGCCACAGCTTGCGCCGCACCAGTTGGCCCCACGTGTCCTTGAGAACGCTCATCGCAGGGCTCCAGTGGTGGTCGCGGTGGTCGTCGGAGGCGTGGTGCTCGGCGTCTCCGGCGTCGTGGAGGCAGGGGTGGTGGCGGTGCCGCCGCTGGTCACGGTCTGGGTCGGCGGCAGGAGGTACGAGCTGGCGCCGATCTCCGCCGTCAGCGAGTTGCTGACGTCGTCGGGCTTGAGCGACAGGCTCTCGAGCCGCAGCAGCCGCCCGGTCACGTTGACCCGGTCGTTGCTCACGGTCACGAAGCGCTCGAGCCGGGAGAAGAACGCTCGACAGGTTGTGGAAGTTGCCGTCGAAGGAGAACTTGAACGGCATCGCGGTGAAGCCGGCGGTGCCGACGCTGACCGCGCCCGGGGGCGGGGTGACGGCACCGGCCGTGGCGGGCTCGCCGCCGCCGGCGCCCTCGCCGACCGTGATGTTGGCGAAGTCGACGTTGCTGCGCTGGGCGGCCGAGTCGAGCTGGACCATCAGCGAGCGGACGTCGTCATCGGCCGGCACGGCCTTGCCGAGGCGGACCACCGTGGCGTAGTTGGCGCGGTACGCGCCCTGCGCCTTCTGGTAGGCGCCGAGGGTCGTCCGGGACTGGGAGAGCTCGCCCTCGGCGTAGGCCAGCTGGCCGTCGAGGGTCGTGAGCCTCTCGCGCTTGGGCGAGAGGACCAGCATCCAATAGGCGCCCATCGCGGCGACGAGCGCGACGACGGCGAATATCAGCTTCGGGTTCTTGGTCACGGCGAGACGCCTCCGGAGGTGGTCGTGGCCGCGGGGGTGGGTGTGGCCGTGGCCGGAGCAGCGGTGCCGGCCGGCCGCCGGGGTGGGCGTCGGCGTCGCAGCGGCGGGAGCGCCGGCGGCGGACTGGGTCGCGCTCGGGCCGGTGGAGGCCTTCACGTCGCCCTCGAAGAACATGATCATCTCGAACATCGGCTTGCGGCCGGTGCCGCAGGGCTTCGCGCGGCGATCGGCGATCGTGGTGCCGACCGGCATCTCCGCCCCCAGGCCGACGGCCTGATCGGCCTCGGACTTCGTGGACTTGGAGAGGCTGACCCGGGTGACGCCGTCGATGTTCCGCATGCGGGACATCAGGCCGGCGACCGAGCGCTGGTTGTTGGTGCAGCCCGAGATCGTGATCGCCGGTGCGGCGATCGCGCTGCGCAGGCCGGAGCTGCTCCCGGCGTCCGTGGAGACGTTGCCGTTGAGCTCGGAGAGGGTGACGTCGGCGGGGATGGCCCGCGAGAGGTCGCGGATGACCTGCTCCCAGTCGAACCGCTGGCCGGCGAGGTCCTTCACCGTGGCGAGGCGCTCGGAGGCCATCTGGTCGAAGTCCGCGTAGGGCTTCAGCTGGGCGGCGCGGACGGCGATCTGCGCCTTCTGGGCCTCGGCGCTGGCGAGCTGGGCCTCGCGATCCTTGATCGCGTTGCCGGTCAGCACGACGCCGGCGACGGCCAGGACGGCCAGCGCGAGCACGCCGAGGAGGAGGTACGCGCCCGAGCTGCTCGCGTGGTCGACGACGACGGTGCGCTCGGCCGTAGCCTTGTTGGCACCGCGTGCGTCTGGCGGGAGGAGGTTGACGGCCTTCATGACATCCGGTCGATTCGGGGATGGCCGGCGCCACACGGGCGCCCGGCGGAGATATCCGTGCAGTGCGTCATCGCCTCGCTTATCGGCACGCTCCCGGTGCCACTTGAGGCGACGACAGGATGGGTGCGGGTCAACGCCCCACCCGCCCGCGCGATCAGCTGAAGGTGTCGAGGTACCAGTCGACGATCGCGTCGCCGGCGAACAGGCCGACGAGGCCACCGAAGGCGAGATACGGGCCGAACGGGATCTTCGTCTTGCGCCCCTCGGCGACGCCCAGGCGGGCCATGATCAGGCCCCCGACGAGCGAGCCGGCGATCAGCCCCGCGAACATGCCGGGGGCCACGGCGCGGCCCAGGAACAGGCCCATCATCCCCGCGAGCTTGACGTCGCCCATCCCCATCCCGCCGGGATAGAAGACCCACGCGAGGAACAGGAAGCCCCCGGCCGCCACGGCGGCGATGAGGTGCTCGGGCAGCTGGTCGGGCGCGAAGATGGCGACGATGGCGATGGCGAGCAGCGCGCCGGGCCCGGTGAGCTTGTTGGGGATCGTGAAGGTGTCGAGGTCGATCAGCGTGATCGGGACCAGCAGGAGCACGAAGACGATGCCCAGCAGCGCCTCCCACTCCAGCCCCTTCGCGACCACCACGGCGGCGCACAGGACGGCCGTGCCGGCCTCCACGAGCGGGTAGCGGGGGCTGATCGGCTCGCCGCACGAGCGGCAGCGCCCGCGCAGCAGCAGCCACGAGAGCACCGGGATGTTGTCGTAGGACCGGATCTCGGTCCCGCAGCCCGGGCAGCGGGAGCGCGGCTTGACCACCGACTCGCCTCGCGGCAGCCGGTGGGCGACGACGTTGAGGAACGAGCCGAAGACGGCGCCGAGGATCCCCGCCAGTACTGCGCCCGCTGCCACGCTCATCGGTCCCAGGTTCGGGGACGTCCGGCGTTCACCTGCGCCGCTACGGGCGCTCGGTGACCGCGAGCCCGGCGGCGACGGTGAGGCGCTCCACGTCGAGCGTGTCGTCCCCGGTGCCGACCACGCCGCTCTCCAGCGGGAGGCGCAGCAGCTCGGAGAGCTGCTCCACGAGGCCGGCGACGGCGACGGCGGGGCCGGTGACGACACCGGTCTCCACCTGCTCGGAGTGCTCCTGCATGCGGTAGAAGTTCAGCGAGTTGCGGACGGTGTCGGCGAGCTGGTGGCAGCCCTCGTCGAGCACGGCGCGCGTGGCGGCGAGCAGCTCGGGGTCGCCCTCGAGCTCCTCCAGCGGCGTCACGAGGCCGACGTGCCGCAGCCACTGGGTGGCGTGCTCGACGGTCAGCCCGCGGCGCTCGGCCAGCGTCTGCACCATCGAGTCCATGCCCCCCGCGGCGGCGCGGGTGAAGAGGCATCCGGTCTCGTTGGCGACGGCCACGTTGGTGAGCCCGGCGATGTTGACGAACAGCCGCGCCCCGGGGGTGCCGGCGCCGAGCGCGCGGACCATGCCGAAGGCGCTCAGGTCGACGCCCTCGACGGTGAGCCCGGCCTCCTTGGTGGCGGCCAGGATGCGCTCGATCATCTCGCGGCGCACCGCGACGACGACGACCCGCTGGCGCTTGCCGGCGGGGGTGTCGACGAGGCCGACGGGCTGGAAGTCGACGATCGCCTCGTTCATCGGCATCGGGATGTGGTCCGGCGCCTCGGAGCGCACGAGCGCGGCGAGGTGCTTCTCGTCCTCGACGGGCGCGAGGTCGAGCGTGCGGACGACGATGCGCTGGTTGGCGACGCCGAGCCGGACGTGCTTGGGAAGGTCGTTGGCCTCGAAGAGGTCACGAAGGGCGGTGGCCAGCCCGGCGGGGTCGCCGACCTCGCCGTCGCGCAGGATGCCGGCCCGCAGCGGAGCCACGGCGCCGCGCGTGAGGGTGATGGAGCCGTTCGCGGTCACCTGGGCGGCGGCGACGTGGCCCGGGTCGAGCTCGAGGCCGACCACGCTGTTCTTGGGGGCGCGCTTCTTCTTGAGGAACACGTGTCCTAGATCGGCAGCCCCCACCCGCTCCTTGAGGCCTCGCGGGTCCTTAACGACGAAGCGGGCCCGGAGGCCCGCTTCGCGGTACGTCGGTCAGCGGGAGCTGACTACCACTTGCCGTCGGACTTGCAGCCGCCCTTGCCCACGGGCAGGCAGGTGCGAGCGGTGCTGCCGTCGGTGCTCACCAGGGTGTAGACGACCTTGTTCTTGCCCTTGGACGTCGCCGTGATGGTGTAGCCGGTGGCGGCGGGGACGATCTTCAGACCCAGGCCGGCGGGAGCCGCGGCCTGAGCGTCGGCCAGCGTCGGCTCGATCTCGAGGATCTTGGCGTCGGTGGACTTGAGGTAGTCCTGCTCGTCCGTGTAGATGGTCTCGGCGGCGGTCTGCGCCGTACGGACCGACGTCTTGGCCTCGGTGTCCTGAGCCTTCTCACGCTGGTTGAGGAAAGCCGGCAGGGCGATCGCGGCAAGGATGCCGATGATGAGAATGACGACCAGAAGCTCGATAAGGGTGAATCCCTTCTCGTCCTGGGCGCGCGCGCGGAGCTTGTGAAGCATGTGAGTGAACCCTCCTGAAGGGATCGTCTGTCCTGAGGCCGGGGCCGACCTTGCGCCATATTTCGGCACGCGAGGCGCGAGGTCTTTAGTGCCATAAGCGATCGTTAAACGACGAAGCGGGCCCGGAGGCCCGCTTCGCGGAATGTCGGCGTTCAGCGGAAGCTGACTACCACTTGCCGTCGGACTTGCAGCCGCCCTTGCCCACGGGCAGGCAGGTGCGAGCGGTGCTGCCGTCGGTGCTCACCAGGGTGTAGACGACCTTGTTCTTGCCCTTGGACGTCGCCGTGATGGTGTAGCCGGTGGCGGCGGGGACGATCTTCAGACCCAGGCCGGCGGGAGCCGCGGCCTGAGCGTCGGCCAGCGTCGGCTCGATCTCGAGGATCTTGGCGTCGGTGGACTTGAGGTAGTCCTGCTCGTCCGTGTAGATGGTCTCGGCGGCGGTCTGCGCCGTACGGACCGACGTCTTGGCCTCGGTGTCCTGAGCCTTCTCACGCTGGTTGAGGAAAGCCGGCAGGGCGATCGCGGCAAGGATGCCGATGATGAGAATGACGACCAGAAGCTCGATAAGGGTGAATCCCTTCTCGTCCTGGGCGCGCGCGCGGAGCTTGTGAAGCATGTGAGTGAACCCTCCTGAAGGGATCGTTTGGGCCTGTTAGTAGTGCTGGCCAGGTCCTCGGTCCCGTGGTCCACCACCGTCGGTGGCAACCCGGCGTGCTCTACTCCTGGTAGAGCCCCGTGGTTTTGCGTCTCGTCCTCGCAGACGATTTGCCCTTGACACCTTGGTACTGGCAATCCGGGTATCGGCACGGTGAGGGGAATCCTTAAGCGCTCTTGAGGGGCGCGGGGGCTAGTCTCGACGGATGATTGGTCGCCGCCTCTTGATCGCCCTCGCCGTCCTGATCGCGGTGACGGCGTTGGCCGCCGGCGTGGCCCCGGAGCCGAAGCCGTCCTCCGACGACGCGGCGCAAGCGTCCCCTCCTACGGACACCTCCGGCATGGAGGTCGAGCGCACGCTCTCGACCCGCGCGCGCGGGTCGGACCGCCGCATCAAGGCCACGGTGGGCGACACCGTCCGCCTGACGGTCGAGGGCGACGAGGTCGACAGCGTCGAGCTGGGCGAGCTCGAGGTCGAGGCGATCGACCCGGACTCGCCGGCGCTCTTCGAGCTGCTCGCCGACGAGCCGGCCAGCTACCCGATCCGGCTGCTCGACGCAGACCGGACGATCGGGACGCTGGAGATCTCGGAGTAGCGCGCTTAGCGCGCCGGGATCTGCTCGTTGCGGCGCAGCACGGTCCAGGCCGCGTCGACCGGAGCGAGGAAGTACGGCGGGCTGCGGAACCGCAAGCGGTCGTCGTACGTGTAGTCCTTGAGGAAGCCGGTGTTGATCGAGCCGCCGGAGCCGGTGCCGACGGGACCGCGGTACTTCTGGGCGATCGCGCCGTCGACGTGGAGCTGGCCGTAGTCGTCGCCGCAGCCGTAGTTGTCGACGATGAAGGAGTGGCGCAGCGAGAGGATCGCTGCCTCGACGGTCACGTCGGACTTGCTGTCGGCGTTCGAGCAGCTGGTGCTCGCGCGGTTGACCTTGTGGTAGATGCGGACGAAGTTGTTGGCGATCAGGCCGACGACGCCGTCGCTGGAGGGGTTGCGGATCAGGTCGCGATGGTTGGAATCGATCTGGGAGCCGATGATGATGTCCTGGTCGGCGCCGAACGTGAGGCTCGACGAGTACGTGCCCGTCAGGTACAGGGTGCCGCACGACTTCGGCTCGGCGTCGTAGTTGGCGATCGTCGGCGGGTTCGGGACGGTGCAGCCGCCCGTGCCGCCCTTGACGTACACGACGCCGTTGGTCGGCAGGGCCGCGCCGGTCGTCGTGACCCACTTCTTGGTGACGCGCGTTCCACGTGCTGACGTCCATCGTGTTCCCGGAGTTCAGGCGGATGTGCGTGGTGCCGGTGTAGACGATGCCGTTGGCCGTGGCGGCCGTGAGCAGCTCGCCGTTGGTCGTCGGGAGGATGAGCTTCTTGACGCCGGCCTTGCGGGTGCCGAGGAAGCTCGGCGAGCCGCTGCAGCCCGAGCTGGTCTTCTTCCAGCCAGGCTCGACGCCGGAGATCTCGACCTTGTCGGTCGGGTTGCGACCGAACACGGGCGTGCCGCACACGAGGAGGTCGTCGTTGGTGTGGAACGGGCCGTTGACCTTGTCGCCGGTGACGAACTGGATCTCGTCGCAGATGCTCGGGTTGCGCGCCGCGCGGTAGCGGTCGGCGCAGTTGGTCTGGGCGGTGGTGCGATCGCTCAGCGTGTCGTAGGCCTGCGGGTCCTTGTCCTCGAAGTCGGTGAAGTACAGGAAGTCCAGGAACCCGCTGCGGCGGAACGTCGAGACGACGCTGCGGCGGAGCTTGCTCGTCGGCGACGGGCGGCCGGTGAAACGCATCCGGAACGTGCCCGTGGCCATGTCCACGATGCTCTTCTGGTCGCCGACGATGCACTTCGTGTAGCCGGCTGCCGGCAGCAGCTCGATCGTGTACTGCGCGGTCGAGCCGGGTACGTTGCGCCAGCGGCGCGGATCGGCTCCGGCCCCGCTCCAGACCTGGTTGACCGGGTTCAGCTCGGTCGGGTTCGGCTTCGGGACGGCGTCGCACTTGGTCCAGTAGTCGCTGTCCTGGTTGAGGTGGTAGCTGTAGAAGTTCAGCCCTGCCTCGGCCGACGCGTAGCTGGACTTGCGGTCCTTGGAGTTGCCCGACATCGGCAGGTCGTTCCGCGCCGCGGCGTAGGCGGCGGCGACGGACATCGACGTCACGAGCATCACCACGATGACGATGAACATCGAGAACCCGCGCTCGTCGCGCGTCATGCTGCGGAACTGGGTCATGTGCACACCGGCGGGACGGGGTCGGTAGGGTCAGTCGGCTTGACGTCGCGGGGATCGTCGGGATCCGCCGCACGGACGTACACGTCGTCGCGGAACAGCGCGTCGCCGCGGCTCTTCGTCGCCGTGAGCTTGGTGTTCGGCGGCAGGGCGCGGAAGGTGATCTCCATGCGGACGGTGCGCGCGCGGTCGGACGCGCTCAGCGGCGTCGGCAGCAGGAGCGCGGGACGCGGCGGCACGGAGAGATCGAAGGCGTAGTAGCGGAAGATGGGCGTGGTCGGGGTCTCGGGGACCACGAACTCCGCCAGCGCGCGCTTGCGATCGGCGGTCGCGGAATAGGTGATCGTCGTCCCGGACCGGATCCCGATGAAGTCCTGCTCGGCGAGCGTGCGCTTGACCGGGTCGTAGGTCATCACGTGGCGCTCTGGCGGCTTGCCCGCGTTGCCGTCGGTGAGGTCGGCGTAGAAGCTCACCGAGTTGCCGTCGCCGGAGGCGATCGGCGGCGTCGTCGAGTTCAGGCAGACCTGCGACCGCAGGTGCTGGGTGATCGTGTCCATCGCCGCGCGGCCCTTCTGGGTCGCCTCGACGCGGCCGGCGATCTCGCCCGTGCGCTTGATCGTGAACCCCATCAGCCCGAAGGCGACGACCATGAGCAGCGACCCGATCACGAGCGCGGTCAGCATCTCGACCATCGTGAAGCCGTCTTCGCGGCGCACCGGTCTCATGCGATCGGGCACGCTTGGCTGAGGGAGCTGTAGGTGCCGGTCCAATTGCTGCCGCCGGTGCTGCCGCTGACCGTGGTCGTCGACGACCTGCCCAGCGGGTTCGTGTTGTCGTAGTTGGAGAGGGTGCGCCTGCGCCGGCTCGTCGGGTCCCACATGCAGATGTCGTAGGTGCCGAACGGCAGGCCCGGGTCGAACGTCCCGGCGATCGGGACGCCGGCGGTGATGAGCTGCGGCTGGCTGACCCAGCCGTTGGTGGAGCCGTCGGACACGGTGATGAGCGTGAAGTTGCGATCGGCGACCGCGCACTCGGCGGTCTCCTGCGTGGCGCGCAGCTGGATGCCGTTGGTCAGCGGCGTTCCCGAGGCCGGGCTCCGGACCTGGATGTTCAGCGGCGGCTGGCGCACCGTGACGGTGTGCGTGCCGGCCGGGTCGGTCTGCACCGCGCCCGTGTAGCTCGGGTAGTAGTCGGTGTCGTAGAGGACCGGGTTCGACTCGCCGCAGACGCCGGTGAAGACGCCGTACTCGGCCTCGAAGGGGAACAGCTTGGTGAGCGTGACCGCGGGGGCCGGGACGACCGGGGCCACGTCGGGGAAGACCCGCACCATGCCCGGCTCGCCACCGTTGGTGGCCGACACGCGGTACGCCCTGGAGGCCCGCAGGTTCGCCGTCGAGGCGGTCGTGGAGCCCGGCTTGTAGGTGCCGATCGTGGCGAGCGCGGTCGCGGCCTGGTCGTAGTCCATCGTGCGCACGTTGAGGGTGCCGGCGGTGACGTCCTGGTTGCCGATCGCGTTCTGGACGCCGTAGTGCTCGACCCAGCCCAGACGGTTGAGCGAGATGCCGTAGTTGCCCACCGGCAGGTACTGGAAGATCGCGCAGCCCTCTTCGTTGGTGAGCGCGGAGTCGGCGGCGGGGCCGGAGATGCTCACGGCGATGCCCTCGACGCCGACGTGGTCGCGGTTGTTGACCTGCACGGCGAGCGAGCCGCGCGTCGAGGAGTAGACGACCGAAGGAGCGACGAGGCTGTCGATGGTGACCGGCTTGGTCTTGGTGCCGACCTGGCTGGAGACGACCTTGGAGGAGATCTGCAGGTAGTCGGCCTGCTCGGAGTCGTTCTGGCAGCTCGGCGTGCCGCCGGTGGAGTCCGAGATCCACTTGCCCTCGGAGGAGATCGTGAAGTCGGCGCCGTCCAGGTTGACCTTGCGCTCCTCGACGTAGCCGGCGAGGGTGTCGAGCTGCATGGAGCGCAGCCGCTCCTGGTCCTGCTCGCCGAGGCTGGCCGCGACGGAGCGGGCCTTCTCGCGGCCGGTGCTGCCGCTCGCGCCGTTGATGCCGGCGAGCACGGCGAAGGAGACGATCGCCAGGACGGCGGCCGCGACGACGACCTCCATGAGGGCGAAGCCCGCCTCGGAGGAGCGCGGCGCAGCGGAAGCACGCAGATGGTTCATCACCGCCTACATCGACCGCCGCCCCTCCGGGGTTGAGCGTCTGGACGAATCAATAGGTCAGGCGTCGGGCGCCTTGCCGGCACGCGCCGCTTCTTGCGCGTCGTGAGCCGGGATGAACGTGCCTGAACCCTCGCACCACGGACACGTGACCGGGTGCGGCGCTTCGCCGCGGCCGGAGATCACTTGGCCGGTTCCGCGGCAGGCGCGGCAGGTGGCGGGGTCGTCGAGGGCGCTCATCGCCCTCCACGTTAGCCGGGATCGGTGGATCCAGGCTTAGCCTGGATCCACCGATGAGCCGTGACCGGCTCGGCGCCGTGGGCCGAGCAAAGACGATCGGCCGCAATCTCATGTGGTGGGCCACCTGGGTTTACGGCCGATCGGCTCTGGCGAACGGCCACGGTGGCGAGACGCCACGGGGATCGGTGGATCCAGGCTTAGCCGAGGCCGGGTGGGGCCACGGAGGTGGCCGCGCGGGCGTGCTCGTCGACCTCGAGGCGCTGATCGGCGCTGTGGTCGCCCGGCAGCGCGCGGCGCATCGTCGGCGGGACCTCGCGGTCGGTCAGCGGCTTGAGCAGCGCGAACTGCCGGTAGACGTTCTCGAGCCTCATGGTCTCTGCGGCGCGGAACACGAACCCGAGGACGACCGGGGCGCCCAGCGGGGAGCGCTCCGCCAGATCCTCGAGGAAGTCGCGCTGGAACACGCGGGCGACGGTCTCCTCGCCGAGCGGCTTGGTGAGTAGCAGCGCCGCGTTGGGCGCGTCCCCCTCGTCGCCGACGCTGACCATGGCCGAGCCGCCGATGGTGGTCCACAGCCAGCCTTCGATGCCCTCTTGGCGGGGCACGACCGCCGTGGGGCCGAGTCGGCGCAGGATCGGGAAGCGGCCGGCGTAGCCACCGGGGCGGGCGGGGCCGGGGTCGATGGCGCCGAGCTGGAGCTGGGCGAGCGACATCCGCAGCGGCTGGTGGAGGATCGCCTCGCAGTCGAGCACGACGCCGGTGCCGCTGAACGTCAGCGAGCCGTCGGCGTGGCGGCGGCGCAGCGAGCGGCCGCCCTCGAGCGGGACGACGAACTCCCGTGCGGCGGACGGCGTAACGGAGCGAGGAGGGGCGACGCTCATGGACGAAGTTATCGGCACCTACCCCCGGGCTCTGAAGCCGCGGATGGCGTTAGCGGGCGCGTAGGCGCAGCTTGAACTCGAGCGCGCCGGCGTCGCGCACGGTCACGAAGCCGGCCACGCTGGGCGGCTCGGCGGGCGAACTCGATCGGGTGCCGATCCGAGCCGCCGGCCGCGGACCCGTGTGGAACCGGTCGTCTCGATCGCGCGGTCGCGCAGCGCTCGCGCACCCGGTCGCCGACGAACGTCTCTCCCCCGCCCTCGACCGCCCAGGCTCGCGCACGGGAGGACGACGGCGACGGCTCGGGCGTGGCGTCCGGCTCGGGCTGCGGCTCGTTGCCACCGCCACCAGGAACACGGCGAACAGGCCGGCGACGGCGAGCACAGCCCGAGCCGGCGAGGATCAGGCGGCGGAGTCGCCTCGGCATGGGCGCCGCAGTGCTCCAGACCGGCGCGCCACCCCGCTTCTGTGGTTATCGTCCCGCGCGTGCTCGGCTTGCTGACGGCCATCCCCGCCGAGGTCGCCGGCGCGCTGCGCGTCCTGCCCCGGCTGCTCTCCCAGATCGACGCGATCGCCAACGCGACGCGCTCGCTGCCGAGGATGGAGGCCGACATCGCGCGAGTCGCCGACGACACGGTCGCGCTGAAGGCGCTGAGCGAGCACATGGCAAGCGTCGCGGAGGCGACCGCTCCGCTGCCGGAGGTCGCCGAGGCCACCGGCGTGCTGCCCCCGATGTACGAGCGGATGACGGCGATCGAGGAGGCGATGCCCGTGCTGGTCGACGTCCAGCGCCAGCTCGCGAACCTGCCGGAGACCATGAACCGGCTCGAAGCCCGCATGGGCGGCGTCAGCGACCTGCTCGAGCAGCTGCTCGCCTCGCTGGACCGGCTCGACGACAACGTCGGCTCGCTCCACGAGGCGCTCAGCCCGATCGGCCGGATCGCCGAGCGCCTGCCCGGCCGCAGGGGCTGAAGCGCAACAATGGAGGAAGTGCAGGAGCTCCCCGTCCTCGGTTGCAGCCTCGACGCCGCCGGCCTAGAGGCCCAGCGCGCCCGCTACGCCTCGCTCGCCGCCCACGTCGGCGCCGCCGAGCGGCGTGCCGGCGAGCTCGTCGTCGACTTCGACGACGGCGTCGACCGCGACCTGCTCGAGGCGACGCTCGCGATCGAGCGCGCATGCTGCGCCTTCTTCGCGATCGACCTCGAGGGCGGGCGCCTCGCGATCGGCGTCCAGCGGACCGAGCAGCGGCCGGCGCTGGACGCCATCGCGCACGTGCTCGGCGTCTAGCCGCTGAAGAGGTCCACCACCTTGGTGATCGTGTTGAACACGCCGTACGCGAGCGCGGCCACCACCAGCACCCACAGCGTGATCGCGCGCGTTGCGAAGCTGTCCATGGCTTAGCTCCTCTCCGTCGTGGCCATCTCGGCGCGCGCGGGCTCCTCCGCGCGATCGAACCGCGAGGTGGGTCGTTCGGTCTCCTCGTGGAACCGCTCGTCGACCGGGCGGATCAGCAGGTTCGCGATGAAGCCGACCGCGAGCACCCCGACCATGATGTACAGCGAGAGCGTGTAGAGGTCGGCGCCGGACTTGCCCGCCGCGCCCTGGTGGTCGGCGATCGCGTTGACGATCAACGGGCCCGCGACGCCGGCGACCGACCAGGCCGTCAGCAGCCGCCCGTGGATGGCGCCGACCTCGATCGTGCCGAAGAGATCCTTCAGGTACGCGGGCACGGTCGCGAAGCCGCCGCCGTAGAACGAGAGGATCACGCCGGTGAGCAGGACGAACCACAGCAGCGAGGCCGTGCCCGTCGAGGCCAGCAGGAAGTACAGGACGGCGCCGATCCCGAGGTAGCACATGTACATCGCCTTGCGCCCGATCACGTCCGACGTCGAGGACCACCCGAAGCGCCCGCTCATGTTGCAGAGCGAGAGCAGCCCGACGAAGCCGGCGGCCGCCGCCGCGCTGACCGAGTCGAAGTGGTCCTGGACCATCGGCGAGGCCTGCTCGAGGATGCCGATGCCGGCCGTCACGTTGCAGCACAGCACGACCCACAGGAGCCAGAACTGCGGCGTGCGGGTCGCGTTGGCCGCCGTGACGTTCGCGGTCGTGATCATGCGCTTCTCGGCCTGCGCCTCGGGGTTCCAGCCCTCGGGCTTCCACCCGTCGGCGGGGAGCCGGACGGTGAACGCGCCGAGCGTCATGACGACGAAGTAGACGATCCCGAGCGTGGCGAACGCCGGGGCGATCGCATCCGAGGGCGAGGTCCCGAATGTGTCGAGCAGCCAGTTGGACAGCGGCGCGGCGATCAGCGCACCACCGCCGAAGCCCATGATCGCGACGCCCGTGGCCATGCCCGGGCGATCCGGGAACCACTTGATCAGCGTCGAGACGGGCGAGATGTAGCCGATGCCGAGGCCGATGCCGCCGAGCACGCCGTACCCGAGGTAGACGATCCACAGCTGGTCGGTGGCGACACCGAGCGAGGCGACGAGGAAGCCCGACCCCCAGAAGCACGCGGCGACGAACATGGCCTTGCGCGGCCCGTTGCGCTCGACCCAGGTGCCGCCGAACGCGGCCGACAGGCCAAGCATCAGGATCGCGATGCTGAAGATCCACCCGATCGGCGTCAGGTTCGTGTCGAAGTGCTCGACCAGCGGCTCCTTGAACACGCTGAACGCGTACACCTGTCCGATCGACAGGTGGACCGCAAGCGCCGCGGGCGGAATCAGCCAGCGTGCGTACCCCTTTGGCGCGACCGTACGATCGCGATCGAGCAGCCCAACCCCCACGGTGCCTCCCTCGATAGCCCCTGGAAGGGACTCGTTACCCGCACGGGCGGTGCACTTAACGACCGAGGGCCGCCAGACGGCGGCCCTCGGTCAGGAAAAGAGAGTGCGAGCTACTGGATCGCGTCGTAGACCTTGAACATCGGCATGTACATCGCGACCACGATGAAGCCGACGATCCCGCCCACGAACATGATCATGATGGGCTCGAGGATGGAGGTCAGCGCCTTGACGGCGGCGGCCACCTCGTCCTCGTAGAAGTCGGCGACCTTGGTGAGCATGGCGTCGAGGTTGCCCGTCTCCTCGCCGACGGCGATCATCTGGGCGACCATCGAGGGGAAGATCGGGGTGGTCTTGAGCGGCTCGGCGATCGTGCCGCCGGACTTGACGGACTCGATCACCTTCGTCCATCGCCTCCTCGACGACGGCGTTGCCGGCGGTCTGGCCGGTCACCTCGATCGCCTGCATGATCGGCACGCCGGCGGAGTACAGCGCGGCGAAGGTGCGCGACCAGCGGGCCAGCGAGATCTTCTGAACGGTCAGGCCGATCTTGAACGGGATGCGCAGGCGGAACTTGTCCCACTGCCGGCGGCCCCACGGCGACGCCTTCCACTTCTTGAAGCCGACGACGACGCCGACCGTGCCGCCGATCAGGAGGTACCAGTACCCCGTGACGATGCTCGGACAGGTTGACCGTGAACTTGGTGATGAGCGGCAGGTCGCCGCCGAAGTCGGCGAAGACCTTGACGAACACCGGGACGATGAAGGCGATCAGGCCGAGCAGGACGCATCATCGCGAAGGCGAGCACCACGATCGGGTAGGCCATGGCGGACTTGACCTGGCGGCGCAGCGCGTCGTCCTTCTCGAGCTGATCGGAGACCCGCTCGAGCGACTGCTCGAGCACGCCGCCGGCCTCGCCGGCGCGCACCATCGCGACGTACAGCGGGCTGAAGACCTTGGGGTGCTTGGCGAGCGCCTCGGAGAACGAGATGCCGGACTCGATGTCCTCGCGGACGAGCCCGACCGTCTCCTTGAGCTTGGGGTTCTCGAGCTGGTCCTCCAGCACGTAGAACGCCCGCAGCAGCGTCATGCCCGAGGAGATCATGGTCGCCATCTGGCGGGTCATGACCGTCAGCTCGGCGGCCTTGACGCGCTTCGGCATGATCTTGAGCTCGACCTGGAGCCCGCTCTTCTTCTCGGCGAGCTCCATGACCTGGAGCCCGCGGGCGCGCAGCTCCTCGGTGACGACGCTCTTGCTCGGGCCCTTGACCTCGCCCTTGGAGGGCGTGCCGGCGCCGTCGACGGCCTTGTAGGTGAAGGTGGCGACCGACATCAGGCGGCCATCGAGCTCGGGGGCTCGCCCTGCAGCAACCGGCGCAGCTCGGTCGGGTGGCTGGAACGCGACTCGGCGACGGCCAGCGTCAGCTTGCCGTCGCGGACCAGGCCGGCGAGCGAGGTGTCCATCGTCTGCATCCCGTGCGCGCCTCCGGTCTGGATGAGCGAGTAGATCTGGTGGGTCTTGCCCTCGCGGATGAGGTTGCGGACGCCCGCCGTGGGGATCAGCACCTCGGCCGCGACGCAGCGGCCCTGGCCGTCGGCCGTCGGCAGCAGCGTCTGGGTGACCACGCCCTGGAGGCCGATCGCGAGCTGGGCGCGGATCTGGCCCTGCTGGGCGGGCGGGAAGACGTCGATGATGCGGTCCACGGTCTGCGGCGCGTCCTGGGTGTGCAGCGTGGCGAAGACGAGGTGGCCGGTCTCGGCCGCGGTCAGGGCCGTGCCGATCGTCTCCATGTCGCGCATCTCGCCGACGAGGATCACGTCGGGGTCCTGGCGCAGCGCGGCCTTGAGGGCGAGCGCGAAGCTCGGTGCGTCGGCGCCCAGCTCGCGCTGGTTGACGATGCAGCGCTTGTGCGAGTGCAGGAACTCGATCGGGTCCTCGATGGTGAGGATGTGCTCGTCGCGCGTCTGCGTTGATCTCGTCGATCAGCGAGGCGAGCGTGGTCGACTTGCCGGAGCCGGTCGGGCCGGTGACGAGCACGATGCCGCGCGGGCGCTTGGAGAACTCGCGGATGACGGGCGGCAGGCCGAGGCTTCTCGATCGGCACCGTCTCGGAGGGGATCAGGCGGAAGGCGGCGGCGAGCGTGCCGCGCTGCAGGTAGGCGTTGACGCGGAAGCGGCCGTGGCCGGGGACCGAGTAGGCGAAGTCGATCTGCCAGTCGGTCTCCAGGCGCTGGCGCTGCGAGGAGTTCAGGATCGCGTAGATGATCTCCCGCGTGTCGGTGGGGGTCAGCTTCGGCATGCCCGGGAGCGGGATGAGCGCGCCGCGCTGGCGGATCATCGGCGGAGCGCCGGCGGTCAGGTGAAGGTCGGAGGCCTTCTGCTTGACGACCTCGATGAGGATGTCGGAGAAGTCGAAGTTCATCGACCTCCTTCATCGGCACGGCTCGCGCCGGATGTCCCTGTAGTCGGGTCTGGGCCCTAGCGCGTGCCCGCGACGCGGGCGATCTCGGCGATCGAGGTGAGCCCGCGGCGGACCTTCTCGAGGCCGTCCTCGCGCAGGCGCATCATGCCCTCGTGGACGGCCGCGTGGGCGATCGTCTCGGCGGGCTCGCGGGCGACGGCGAGCGCGCGGATGGTGTCGGAGACCCACATGACCTCGTAGAGGCCGATCCGGCCCTTGTAGCCGGAGCCGCCGCAGCGGGCGCAGCCCACGGGCTCGTAGGCCTCGAGGTCGAGGCCGACGTTGAAGCCGTTGAGGCGCATGACGTCGGCGGTGATCGTGGTGCGGCGCTTGCACTCCTCGCACAGCAGGCGCGCGAGGCGCTGGGCGACGACGCAGTCGACCGCCGAGCCGACGAGGAAGGGCTCGATGCCCATCTCGATCAGACGCGTGACGGCGCCCGGCGCGTCGTTGGTGTGCAGCGTGGAGAGGACGAGGTGGCCGGTGAGCGCGGACTCGATGGCGATCTGGGCCGTCTCGCGGTCGCGGATCTCGCCGACCATGATGATGTCGGGGTCGGCACGCATCATCGAGCGCAGGCCGCTGGCGAACGTGAGGCCCGGCCTTCGGGTTGACCTGGACCTGGGTGATGCCGTCGAGCTGGTACTCGACCGGGTCCTCGATCGTGATGATGTTCTTCTCGATCGTGTTGAGCTGGTTGAGCGCGCCGTAGAGCGAGGTCGACTTGCCGGAGCCGGTCGGGCCGGTCACGAGCACGGCGCCGTGGGCCTGGCCGAACGCCTTCGTGAAGCGCTCCAGCGCCTGCGGGAGCATGCCGAGCTGCTCGAGCTCGATCATGACCTTGCTCTGGTCGAGGATTCGCATGACCACGTTCTCGCCGTAGGCGCACGGCAGCGTGGCGACGCGGAGGTCGATGGGGCTGGTTCTCGACCTGGAGCGAGATGCGGCCGTCCTGCGGGATGCGGCGCTCGGCGATGTCGAGGTCGGAGAGGATCTTCACGCGGGAGACGACGGCGGGCACGGCCGTGTTGGGGACCGTGGCGGCCTCCTGGAGCACGCCGTCGATGCGGTAGCGGACGCGCATCTCCTCGTCGCCGGGCTCGAAGTGGATGTCGGAGGCGCCCCGCTCCACCGCCTCCTTGATGACGCGGTGCACGAGCTGGATGACCGACGCGTCCTCGCCGCCGGCGCCGAAGTTGATCGGCGTCGTTGTCGCGGACGTCGTACATCGGCCCGGAGGGAGTCGGGCGGCTCGTACTGCTGCTGCGCCTCGGTGTCCTCGTCGTCGTCCTCGAGGTCGGGCGCGGTGGCGCCGGTGCCGAAGTCGGGATCCTCGAGGCGCTCGAGCAGCGCGTCGATGTCGTGGGCCGAGGCGACGGCGGGGCGCACCTCGTAGCCGGTCATGACGGCGATGTCGTCGACGGCGAGCACGTTGGCCGGGTCGACCATCGCCACCAGCAGCATGCGGTCGCCGGCGAAGGAGACGGGCACGGCCTGGTAGCGCTTGACCGCCGCCGGGGTGACGAGCTTGGCCGCGTCGGGGTCGACCTTGTAGACGCCGAGGTCGAGGTGGTCGAGGCCGAAGCGCTCGGCGACCGCGCGCGCGAGGTGCTCGTCGCTGAGCGTGCCGTCGCCGAGCAGCAACCGCTCGGGGAGCGAGCCGTTGCCGTTGGCGCGCTCGATCGCCTCGTCCATCTCGCCGCGCTTGACGAACCCGAGGTCGACGATCACGTCCGTGAGCACGCGTCCGGAACCGCCACGTCGTGACGGCGTGGTGACGCCATTGCCCTTCTTGGGCCGTTTGGCGTTCGGTGGTGCCCCGGTCTGTGTTGGCGGATTCATGTGCTGGCGATGGTTCGTACGGCCTCCCGCATCGCCTGTCGGGGAGCCGCTCGGCCGGTCCAGCGTTCGAATGACGCAGCGCCTTGTGCGACCAGGATCTCCAGACCGTCGATCACCAGGGCCCCTCGCGTTCTTGCCGCTTCGAGGAGTCGGGTCTCGCCGTCCCGGTAGACCATGTCCACCACGCAGCTTCCGACACCCAAACTATCGGCCTGCAGGGGTAGTGCCTTGAACGTGGCACCTCGCTCGGCAAGCCCCACCGACGTGCAGTTGACGATGATCTGCGCCGTTCCGGGGTGGCGGACGGCCCTGCACGCCGAGCGCGGCGGCCAGCGCCTCGGCCCGCTCCGGCGTGCGATTCCAGACCGCGACGTCGCGCCGCTCCGGCCTCGCGCAAGGCGTACGCGGCGGCCCGCGCGGCGCCGCCCGCGCCCAGCACCAGCGCGGTCTTGCCGGCCGGATCGGGCAGCACCTCGAGCAGGCCGGTCCAGTCGGTGTTGTCGGCCGCGATCGCGCCGTCGGGCTCGAAGGTGAGCGTGTTGGCGGCCCCGATCGCGCGGGCGGCGTCGCGAGGCCGTGCTCGCCAGCGCCAGCACGGACTCCTTGTGCGGGATCGTCACGTTGACGCCCCGGAAGCCGGCCGCCGGGAGCGCGCGGACGGTCTCGGCGAACAGCTCCAGCGGGAGCGGCAGGTGCAGGTAGCGCCAGTCGTGCAGCCCCACGGCGGCGAGCGCGGCGTTCTGCATCGCCGGCGATCGCGAGTGTGCGACCGGCCAGCCGCACACGCCCAGGTAGGGCATCAGTCCGGGTCGCGCGAGGCCTGGTAGCGCGCGACGTCGCGCTGGAACTGCGCGTCGGTCGAGGAGAAGGCGTGCTCGCCCGACTTGCCCGGCTTGCGGACGTAGAACAGGTAGCCCTTGCGGGAGGGGTTGGCGGCGGCCTTCAGCGACGCGAGGCCGGGGTTGCCGATCGGCGTCGGCGGCAGCCCGCGGTTCAGGCGCGTGTTGTAGGCGCTGGGGCGCTCCAGCTCGGAGACCCGCAGCGGCCGGCTCCAGTTGTTCTCGTAGTAGCGGATCGTGGCGTCGATGCCGAGCGTCATCCCGTCCTTGAGGCGGTTGTAGATGACGGCCGCCACCAGCGGGCGCTCCCTGTCGAGCTGCGCCTCGCGCTCGACCATCGAGGCGATGATCAGCACGTCGTAGCGCGTGAGGTTCTTGCGCTTGGCGTAGGCGAGGTCGAGCTTGGAGAAGTTCTCGTCGAAGGCGGCGAGCTGGCGGTCCACGAGGTTGCGGGCCGGCGCGCCGTCGACCAGCGTGTAGGTGGCCGGGAACAGGAAGCCCTCGGCGGTGCGGGTGCGGCGCGGGGCGCCGAGCTCGCGCACCTTGCGCACCGTCCGCGCGCTGCGGGCGGCCTTCAGGTAGCTGCCCTCGAGCGGGGTCTCGTCCACGCGCGGGGCGGCCTCGCGGATCGAGAGGCCCTCGGGCACCCCGACCTGGATCGTCTTGGTCACCTTGGCCTGCGGGCCCTCCACGAGCGCGTCGAGCGCGGCGCGCGTTGGTCATCCCGCGGCGCAGCGACGTACTCGCCGGGGCGCAGCTTCCCGCGGCGGCCGGTGATGGTCGCGTTGATCTGGAAGAACGCGCCGGAGTCGATCACGCCGCGCGCGTCGAGGATGTTGCCGATGCGGCCCGCGTCGGCGCCGGCGGGATCTTGACGCGCACCGAGCCCGAGCCCTCGCCGTGGAAGGGCTGGAAGGTCGCGTTGAGCGCGTACAGCGCCGACGCCGATCAGCACCAGCCCGACCAGCGCGCCGACGCGGCGGCGGCCGTGCGAGCCGCTCGCGTGGGGCGACGCGGGGCCGGAGGGCGGCGAGCGGGAGCGCGGCGCGGGCGGCGGGGAGCGCGGGCGGCCATCGCGGACAGCCTACGAGGCTCCGGCTCGGCGGGGGCGGGTTCGGGCGGGAGCTCGAGTTCGAGTTCGGGCTCGCGGCTCTGGTTCGGGCGGCTCGGGCTCGGGCTCGGGCTCGGGCGGCGGGGGCGCCGGGCGGGGCGAGGCGGTGAACGTCGCGGCGGGCGGCGGCGCGGTCGGGCCGTCGCCGTCTCCCCTTGCAGCCCGGCGGGCAGCACGCTCGGCCGCGGCCGCCGCGCGCTCCTCGGGAGTGCGTTCGTCGACGGGCCGCGCCAAAACTAGTGAGTGGTGGCGGTCCTCGGCCTCCAGCAGCAGGTGCACGGGCAGACCATCCTCGCCGGGGACGGCGGTCAGCTTGCCTATGACCGGGACCATCAGGCCCTGGCCATGCATGTAGGTGCTCTGCACGGTCACGGATTCAATCTCACCGGAGGCCAGCTGTGTCAGCTCCTCCTGCTGCTGCTTGTAGACGGAGCGATCGTGCGGCGACGGCCACGCCGCCTTCCCGAACGATTGCTCCTGGTAGCCGACCAGTTT
The DNA here is from genome assembly GCA_963764385.1 of uncultured Solirubrobacteraceae bacterium. GTDB lineage: Bacteria > Actinomycetota > Thermoleophilia > Solirubrobacterales > Solirubrobacteraceae > DATFQI01. The sequence continues at coordinate 209,840 of CAVXSJ010000019.1, forward strand.
GGCAAACGCGGGGTTGAGCTCGCGGAACTTGCCGTCGAGGCCGAGCATGGCCAGCGGCCGCTCGACGTCGTCGAAGCCGTGCCGGGGCGCGCGCTGTGCCGTGACCGATTCCTTGACCGACGGGGTCGAGGGGCGCCGGTGGACGCCGCTGTTGCCCTTCTTGGCGGCCAGCCCGAGCAGCTGGGCGAAGACCTCGTGGACGTTGTCCTTGGAGCCCTCCCCCGACGGTCTGCGCGGCCTTCTTGGCCTGCTCGGCCTCGCGGCGGGCGATCACGGCGGCCTGGCCGGCGGAGGTGAGCCCGGCCTTCATCTCGTCGAGGCTCTTGAGCGCGAACGTGACCTCGGCGCCCATCGCCTCGAGGCGCTCGGCGCCGGCCTGGACGGTGCGGTGGCTGGCCGCGGCGTCGGTGACCATGCGCTCGGCGTGGGTGCGGACGGTCTCGACGTCGGCGCGGATCGCCTCGATGCCGGCGGCGGCCTGCTCGGCGATCGCGCGGACCTCGGCGAGCTCGGCGCGCAGCTCGGTGCTGCGCCCCTCGGCGATGGCGCGGGCGGCCGAGGCCTGCTCGCCGGCGTCGGCGGCGGCGATCGAGAGCCGGTCGACGGCGGTGTCGATGGCCTGCAGGCGGTCGCGGCCGGCGCCCATCTCGCTGCGCAGCGCGGTGGCCTTCTGGTCGAGGTCGGAGACGAGCTGGGCGAGCTCCTTGCCGGTGCGCCGCGCGGCGGTCGCCTCGGTCTGGGCCGACTCGGCGGCCTGCGCGGTGTGCGCGAGCGTCTCGCCGAGGCGCTCGAGGCCGGTGCCGAGCGCGACGACGCGCTCCGTGCCGGCCTCGACCTCGCGGCGGATGGCGGCGGTCTCCTCGCGGGCGCGGCCGGCGTCCTCGCGGGCGGCGGTGGCGGCCTGGTGGGCGGTCGCGGCCTGCTCGCGGGCGCCGAGCGACTCCTCGCCGGCGCGCTCCAGCTCGCCGCGGGCGACCTGCAGCTCGCCGGTCAGGCGGGCCAGCGCGGTGCGCAGCTCGTCGGTGTCGGCGCGGCCCGCGTCGGCGGACTCCTGGGCGGTGCGGGCGATCGTGGCGACCTCGTCGATGCGGTCGCGCGAGGCGCGCACGTCGGCGAGGACGTTGCCGGCGCTGCGGTCGATGTCGGTGACGCGGTCGGCGGCCTCGCGGGCGACGCGGACGGCCTCGTGGGCCTGCTCGCGCAGCTCGCCGAGCTCGGCGCGGGCCTCGTCGATCTGCTCGGTGGCCTCGCCGAAGCGGGCGGTCAGCTCATCCTTGGCGGCGGTGGCCTGGGCGGCGGCGCGCTGAGCGGCGGCGGCCTGCTCGCGGAGCGCGACGAGCTCCGCCTGGGAGGCGGGGCCGGAGGCCTCGACCTCCTCGAGGCGCGCGGCGAGCGCGTCGGCGGCGGCGGCGCGCTGCTCGGCGGCGGCGGTGATCTCCTCGAGGCGGGCACCGAGCTCGTCGATGCGCCCGTTGGCGCCGGCGACCTCGCCGAGCCGCGCGCCGAAGTGCTCGGCAACCCGCTCGACGCGCTCGGAGACGTCATCCACGCGCGGGGCGATCTCCTCGACGTGCTCGACGCGCGCGGCCAGGCCGGACAGCTCGCCGGAGACGTGCTCGACGCGCTCGACGCGCGCGGCCAGGCCGGACACCTCGCCGGAGACGTGCTCCACCTGGTCGACGCGGGCGGCCAGGCCGGAGACCTCGCCGGAGACGTGCTCGACGCGCTCGACGCGCGCGGCCAGGCCGGCGACCTCGCCGGAGACGTGCTCGACGCGCTCGATGCGGGCGGCCAGGCCGGAGACCTCGCCGGCGGCGCCCTCGACGTGCTCGACGCGGGCGGCGAGGAACGACAGGTCGCCCGCGACGCCTTCGACGTGCTCGGCAACGCCCGACACCTCGCCGGCGGCGCCCTCGACGGCGTCGAGGCGGCGTCGCGAGGTCGTCGATGGCACCGATCCGGGCGGTCGCGGCCTCCAGGCCGTCGATACGGGCGGTAGCGGCTTCGAGGCCGTCGATACGGGCGGTCGCCGCTTCAAGGCCGTCGATGCGGGCGGTCGCCGCTTCCAGGCCGTCGATCCGGGCGGTCGCCGCTTCAAGGCCGTCGATCCGGGCCGTGGCGGCCTCGAGCGCGTCGATCCGCGCGGCGGCGTCCTCGACGCGCTGCAGGCGGGCGTCGACGCCGTGGGTGGCGCCGGAAAGCTGTTCGAGGCGCTCGGCGGTGGCCTCGGCGAGGCCCTCGACGCGCGCTGAGGCGGCCTCGCCGGCGCCGGCGATCGCCTCGAGCCGGGCGCGGAGCGCCTCCTCGGCGTCGCGCAGCGCGGCGATCTCGCCGCGCGCCTGGCTCATCGCGGCGCTGATCTCCCCGCGGACCTCACCCGTGACGCGCAGCAGCTCCTCGTGCTCGACGGCGTCGGACGGGATCTGGACGGAGATCGAGTTCTCCTGCTCGTTCAGCGCGGCCCGGACCTCGGCCAGCTGGGAGAGCGCATGCTCGGTGGAGGCGCGGAACTGGTCGCGCTCCTGGCGGGAGGACTCGGCCCACTCGCGCAGCTCGGCCTGCTCGGTGATGACCTGGCGCTGGGCGGCCTCGAAGGCCTCCTGGGCGGCGCGCAGCTCGGCGGCGGCGCCCTCGACCTCGTCGTGGCGGCGGGCCAGCTCCTCGTGGCGCGCGCCGATCTCCTCCCGGGTGCGCTCGAACTCGGTCCGCGCGGCGGCGACCTCGTCGGTGCGCTCGGCGATCTCGGCCCGCGCGGCGGCGACCTCGTCGCCCCGCTGGGCGATCTCGGCCTGGGCGGCGGTGAGCTCGCGGTGCGCTGCGCGATCTCGGCCTGCGCGGCGGCGACCTCGTCGGTGCGCTGCGGCGATCTCGGCGTGCGCGGCGGTGACCTCGTCGGTGCGCTGCGCGATCTCGGCGTGCGCGGAGGCCATCTCGTCGGTGCGCTGCGCGATCTCGGCGTGCGCCGCGGCCATCTCGTCCGCGCGCCGGGCGGTCTCCCGCTGCGCGCGCTCGAGCTCGGCCTGGGCGGCGGCGACCTCGTCGTTGCGGCGGGCGATCTCGGCCTGGGCGGCGGCGACCTCGTCGCTGCGGCGGGCCATGTCGGCCTGCACGTCGGCGACCTCGTCGCCGCGGCGGGCGATGTCGGCCTGGACGCGCTCGAACTCGGCCTGGGCGGCGGTGAGCTCGTCGGTGCGGCGGGCCATCTCGGCCTGCGCCTGCAGCACCTCGTCGTTGCGGCGGACGATCTCGGCCTGCGCCTGCAGCACCTCGTCGTGGCGCTGGGCGAAGTCCTCCTGCGAGCGCAGGATGTCGAGGTTGCGCTCGTCGAGCCGCTCCTGGGCGCGCTCGAGCTCCTCGAGGCGGCCGGCCTGCTCGCGCCCGAGGCGCTCGACCTCGGCGGCGGCGCGCTCGGCGGCGTCGTGGCCGCCCATGGCCAGCTCGGCGGTGTGCTCGGTCTGCTCGCGCAGGGCGCGGGCGAGCTCCTCCTGGCCGGACCGCAGCGCCGCGGTGGCGCTCCGCAGCTCCTCCAGTTCGGCGGCCCCGGCGTGCTCGCGGCCGTCGGCCAGCTCCGCGATGCGCTCGGCCAGCTCGGCGTGCGCGCCGCGCAGGGCCTCCATCTCGGCGGGGGCGGCGGCCTCCTCCTGGGAGCGCCGCAGCGCCTCGCTCAGCTCGTGCTGGGCGGTCAAGATCTCGCGCTGCTCGCGGCGCAGCTCGGCGGCGACCTCCTCGAGCTCGGAGCCCGGCTGCATGGCGGCCAGCTCGGCGCGCAGCGCGGCGACCTCCTCGCGGGCCTCGTGGCGCAGCTCCTCGCCGCTCTCGCGCAGCGCGTCGATGCGCACGCGGGCCTGCTCGGCGTCGCGCTGCAGCTCGGCGAGCCGGCGGCGCTCCTCGCCGGCGAGGCCCTCGGCCTCGTGGCGCTCGACGGTGACCTGGGTGAGCTGCTCGCGCAGCGCGTCGGACTCGCGCTGGACGTGCTCGATGCGCTCCAGGGCGGCCTTCAGCTCGGCGCCGGCGGCCTCCGCGTCGCGCTCGCGCTCGCGCTCGATGCGCTCCAGCGTCTCGGCCAGCTCGTGGCGGGCGGCCTGGACGGCCTCCTCGTGCTCGCCGCGGACCAGCTCGAGCTGGGCGGCGAAGTCGACCTCGGGCTCGGCGTCGCGCAGCTGCTCCAGGCCGAAGATGCGCGACTCGAACTCGCTGCGGGCGCCGTCGGCGCGGGTGCGGGCCTCCTCGAGCGCCTCCTCGGCGCGGCGGTGGGCCTCGGCGACCGCGTCGGAGACGCGGGCCTCGATCAGCTCGGCGGCGCGTGCGCGCTCGGCCTCGGCGCGCTCCAGCCGCTGGGCCAGCTCGCCGCGGGCGGCCTCGGCGGCGGCCAGGGCGGACGCGTGGGCGCTGTCCTCGTCGAGCCGGGCGCGCTCCAGGCGCTCCATGCGCGCCAGCAGCTCGAGGTTCTGGCTCTCGTCGCCGCCGCCGGCCTTGATGTCCGCGACCGCGAGCTGGAGGTCCTCGCGCAGCAGCGCGGCCTCGCGCTCGGCGGCCTCGGCCTGGGTACGGCTGATCTCGGCGTCCTTGCGAGCCTCCTGGACCTGCGCGGGCAGCGCCTGGGCCATGCGCTCGAGGTCGTCGATGCGCTCCATCGCCGACAGCAGGCGCGCCACCACGGCGGCGGCGTCGTCGAGGTCGTTGACCGACTCGCCCTGGATGCCCGGATCCGGGTTGGTGATGCGCTCCTCGGTGTCGGCGTCGGCCTCGGCGCGCGCGGCGGCGCGCTCGGCCAGCTCCTCCTCGACCCACGGCGTCGGCTCCAGCGGGCGGAACACGACCAGCGTGCCGGCGGTGCGCCAGCCCTCCCACGGCTGCGGCTCGGCCTCGATCGCGGCGCGCAGCGCGCGCACGACGACCGGGTGCTGCTGGCGCATGCGCAGCAGCATCAGGTTCAACGGCAGCTCGAACCCGAGGTCCTCCAGGAACAGCGAGAAGTCGAAGCCCTCGTCGAGCTTGACCGGGACGAACACGGCCTCCATCGGGAACGTGCCGCCCTCGAGGCGGCGCGCGTCGACCTCGACGCGGCCGGGCGCGGCGGGGGCGTCACCGGCGGCGAGGAAGCGCCGCCACTGCTCCGCGTCGGGCGTCAGCGGGCCGGACATGAGCGAGTCGAAGAAGGACTGGCCGAGCACGTCCTGGGCGTCGCGGCCGAACAGCAGCTCGGCGGGCTCGGACCACTTCGAGACGGATCCCTGGCCGTCGGTGAGGACGAAGTAGCCCTCGACGATCTGCTTGAGCAGGACGTCGAGCGGCTCCACGGGCGCGCTCTCGGCCGCCGACGAGAGGATCTCGCCGGGGCCACTGGACGTGTGGATGCTCATGGTTCTTCTATCGGCAGATCTCCAAAGACCGTCAACCATTCGTCGAGTAGGACTGCAGCCGCGCGGGAGTCGAGCGACGCCGACCCTCCCGCCTGGTCGGCGAGCCGGGTGGTGAAGCGCTCGTCGTAGAGCTCGACCGGCACCTCCACGGCGTCCCGCAGGCGCTCGGCGAACGCCCGCGTCTCCGCCGTCTGGGCCGAATCCGCGCCGGAAAGCGACAGCGGCAGCCCGACGATCACCCGCTCCGCGCCCGTCTCCCCCACGACCGCCAGCAGCCGCCTGAACCCCTTGCGGCTGGCGGGCCGCAGGACCGGTTCGAGCGGGGTGGCGAGCGTGCCGGTCGGGTCGCTGACGGCGGCGCCGCAGCGGGCGCTGCCGTAGTCGAGGGCGAGGACCCTCATCTAGGAGCCGGCCTCCTACGTCCCGAGGACCCTCGCGATCTCCGCGCGCGCGGCGTCGAGGGCCTCCGGGAGCTTGTCGGGCTCGCGGCCGCCGGCCTGGGCCATCGTGTCGCGGCCGCCGCCGCCACCGCCGACCACCTTGGCCGCGACCTTGACGATGTCGCCCGCCTTGACCCCGCGCTCGACCGCGCCGGGGGTCGCCGCCACGAGCAGGCTGGCGCGGCCGTCCCCGCCGGCGCCGAGCACCACCACGGCGGGGTCGCCGAGCTGGTTCTTCATCCGGTCCGCGATGTCGGGGAGCAGCTTGGGGTTGGGCACGTCGCGCAGCTCGAACACGGCGCGCACGCCGTCGAGCTCGACGATCTCGCCGACGCTGTCGTCGACGGGCGCCGCGGTCTGGGCGCCCTTGAGCAGCGCGCGGCGCTCCTGCTCGCGCGCCGCGGCGACCTCGGGCACGTTCTCGGGCGCGGTGCGCAGCGCCGCGGCGGTCTCGCCCAGCAGGTGGTCGTGGCGGCGCAGGGTCTGGATCGCGATCGGCCCGGTGATCGCCTCGATCCGCCGCACGTTGGCCGCGCTGGAGGTCTCGGTGGTGAGCTTGAACACGCCGATCTCGGCGGTCGAGCGCACGTGCGTGCCGCCGCACAGCTCGCGCGACCAGTTGCCGTCGCCGACCTCGACCATCCGCACCACGTCGCCGTACTTCTCGCCGAACAGCGCCATCGCGCCGAGGCTCTTGGCCTCGTCGAGCGTGGTGGTGAGCGCCCGCACCGGATCGTTGGCGAGCACGTACTCGTTGACGCGGTCCTCGACCCACGCCACGTCGTCGTCGCTCAGCGGCGCGCCGTGGGTGAAGTCGAAGCGCAGCTTGTCGGGGCCGACGTAGGAGCCGGCCTGGCGGACGTGCGGGCCGAGCCGCTCACGCAGCGCCGCGTGGAGCAGATGGGTGGCCGTGTGGTTGGCCTGCGTGGCGCGGCGGGCGCCGGCGTCGACGGTCGCGATGACGCGCTCGCCCTCGTGCAGCTCGCCGCTCGTGGGCTCCAGCACGAGCGCCTGGTCGTCGCCGAGGCGCACGACGTCGAGCACGCGCGCCGCGCAGCGGCCGTCCTCGCAGCGGATGTCGCCGACGTCGGCGACCTGGCCGCCGCCGGTGGCGTAGAAGGGCGACTCGACGAGCTTCGCGAGCACGCGCCCGTCCGTGAGCGTGACGGCGCCGACCGCCGTCGACTGCTCGGTCGTCTCGTAGCCGGTGAAGGTGGTCTCGAAGCCCGCGCCGCTCGCGAACGCGGCGATCGCGTCGCGGTCGCCGTCGTGGCCGCCGCGGCCGCTCGAGGAGCGGGCGCGCTCGCGCTGGGCCTGCATCAGCGTCTCGAAGCCCTGCGCGTCGACGCCCAGGCCCTGCTCGGCCGCGAGCTCGAGCGTGAGGTCGAAGGGGAACCCGAAGGTGTCGTGCAGCTGGAACGCCTGGTCGGCGCCGATGCCCTCCTCCCCGTTGGCGACCGCGCGCTCGATCACCTCGCCGAGCCGGCGCATGCCCTGCTCGAGCGTCTCGTTGAACGCGCGCTCCTCGTTGCCCAGCCACGTCGCGATCGTGTCCGCCTGCTGATGCAGCTCGGGGTAGGCGCGCGCCATCGTCTCCTCTACCACCGACTGGTAGCGGCGCAGGAACTCGCCCTCGATGCCGATCCGGTGGCCCTGCACGATCGCCCGCCGGATCAGCCGCCGCAGGACGTAGCCGCGGTCCTCGTTGGACGGGACGACGCCGTCGGCGATCAGGAAGCACATGCCGCGCGTGTGGTCGGTGAGGATCCGCATCGCGCGGTCGGTCGGGAAGTCGGTCCCGTAGGCCTTGCCGCTCAGCTCCTCGCTGAGGTCGATCAGCGGGCGCAGCTGGTCGGTCTCGAACACCGACGTGGTGCCCTGCAGGACCGCCGCGAGGCGGTTGAGGCCGAGGCCGGTGTCGATGTTCTGGGCCGGCAGCGGGGTGAGCGTCCCCTCCGGGTTCTGGTCGTACTGCATGAACACGAGGTTCCAGTACTCGAGGAAGCGCTCGTTCTCGCCGCCGGGCAGGTCGTCGGGCTTGCCGAAGTCCAGCCCGCGGTCCAGGTAGAGCTCCGAGCACGGGCCCGCACGGGCCGGTCGGGCCGGCCTGCCAGAAGTTCTCCGACCGCGGCAGCGCGACGATCCGCTCGCGCGGGACGCCGACCGACAGCCACGCCTCGACCGCCTCCTCGTCGAGGCCGACGCCGAGCGCGTCGTCGCCCTCGAACACCGTCACCCAGATGTCCTCGGGCTTGAAGCCGAAGCCGTCGAGCGAGAACTCCCACGCCATCTCCACGGCGCCCTGCTTGAAGTAGTCGCCGATCGAGAAGTTGCCCAGCATCTCGAAGAAGGTCAGGTGCCGGTAGGTGGAGCCGATCTGGTCGATGTCCGACGGCGCGGAAGCACTTCTGGCAGCTCGTGAGCCGGCTGCTGCGGCGGCTCCTCCTGCCCGAGGAAGTAGGGCTTGAGCGGATGCATCCCCGCGCTGATGAGCAGCGTCGAGGGGTCGTTGCGCGGCACCAGCGGCGCCGACGGCAGCCGCTTGTGGCCCCGCGGCTCGAAGTAGGAGAGAGAACTGCTCGCGGATCTCGTCGCTGGTCATCGCCATGTCAGTCTGGAGTCTAGGTTGGACTCGCACCGCGTCACCTCCACCCGCGTCGTCTACGAGAACCGCTGGATCCGCCTGCACGAGGACCGCCTCGAGGGTCCCGACGGCGAGCCCGGGCTCTACGCCTGGGTCGAGAAGGCCGCCCGCGGCGCTGATCGTGCCGCTCGACGACGGGCACGTCTGGCTCGTCGAGCAGTACCGCTACACGGTCGGGCGAGCGCTGCTGGGAGTTCCCGCAGGGCGCCTGGGAGGACGCGCCCGGCGCCGCGCCGGAGGACCTCGCCCGCGGCGAGCTGGCCGAGGAGACGGGCCTGCGCGCCGCGTCGCGTCGAGCACCTCGGGCGCCTGTACTTCGCCTACGGCATGACCAACCAGCGGGTCGACCTGTGGCTGGCCACGGGACTCGAACCCGGGCCGCAGCGCCTCGAGGAGACCGAGCAGGGGCTGCGCGTCGAGCGCGTCCCGGTGGCCGAGCTGGAGGCCATGATCGCCCGCGGCGACCTCGCCGACGCGGCCTCGGTGGCCGCGTGGCACCGCGTGTCGAAGTCTGGATCCACCGATCATCGTGGATGACTCGGCGCCGTGGGCCGAGTCAGAGGCGATCGGCCACGGTGTCGAGACACCGCGAGAATCGGTGGATTCAGGCTAGGCGCTGATCGTCCCCCACCCCACGATCACGTCGCCGCGCAGCAGGCAGGCGGTCTGCCCCGGCGCGGCGCCGTCGACGGGCTCGAGCAGCTCCAGCTCGACCCGCCCGCGGCCGCTCTCGAGCGCCCGGCACGGGATCGCCGCGGGAGCGGTAGCGCAGCTTGACCCGGTCGACCTCGGCGGCGTCCCGGTGCAGCCGCGCGCCGCGCAGCCGCACCTCGCGGGTCTCCAGCTCGGCGCGGGTGCCGGCCACGACGCGGTTGGCGCGCATGTCGGTGGCGAGCACGTACAGCGGCTCCGGCGCGGCCACGCCGAGGCCCTTGCGCTGGCCGACCGTGAAGTGGTGCGCGCCGCGGTGCAGCGCGAGCACGCGCCCGCCGGCGTCGACGATCTCCCCCTGGCGGTCCTCGAGCCCCGCGTGGCGGGCGAGGAACGCGGCCTTGCCGGTGCCGGCCAGGAAGCACAGGTCCTGCGAGTCGGCCTTGGAGGCGACCGGCAGCCCCGCCTCGGCGGCCAGCGCGCGGACCTCGGGCTTGGTCAGCTCGCCGAGCGGGAAGTCGAGGCGCGCGAGCGTTGCACGTGAAACGGCCGACGAGCATGTAGGTCTGGTCCTTGGCGTCGTCGGCGGCGGCGCGCAGCAGCCCGTCGGGCGTGACGCGCGCGTAGTGGCCGGTGGCCAGCGTGGCGGCGCCCAGCGCGTCGGCGAAGTCGACCATGGCGTCGAGGCGCACGTGGCCGTTGCAGCCCACGCACGGGTTGGGCGTCACGCCGGCGGCGTGCCCGGCCAGGAACGGGTCGACGACGCCCGCGCGGAACTCCTCGCGCAGGTCGAGCGTGAAGTGCGCCATGCCCATCCCGTGCGCGAGCGAGCGCGCGACGCGGACGGCGTGCGCCGAGCAGCAGGACGCCTCCGCGTCGTTGGCCGGGTCCGCCCACAGCTCCAGCGTCACCGCCGACGGCGTCCGGGCCGCAGCGCAGCGCCGCCACCGCGGAGTCCACGCCCCCGCTCATCGCCACCAGCGTGCGCGCCGGGTCGGCGGGCACCGCCGCCTGCGCGCGGGCGGCGCGGCCGAGCGCGCGAGTGCAGCGCGTCGGCGACCAGGTCGGCGGCGTGGAACTTGCCCGGCGACAGCCCGCCCAGCTCCTCCGCGATGGCGTGCGCGCCGACGCGCGCGGCGTCGAGCAGCGGCTCGCCCTCGACGAGCGTGACCGCGGCCGAGCCGGCGGCGGTCAGCGCGCCGCAGCCGGAGGCCTCGAAGCCCGCCGCGGCGACGCGCGAGCCCTCGACCCGCAGGGAGATCCGGATCACGTCGCCGCACACCGCGCCGCCGGCGCTGCCGTGGTGCGCGTCGTCGGGCGCGGCGCCGAGGCCGGCCGGCGCGCTCAGGTGCTCGGCGAAGCGCTCGCGATCCACGCCGTCGAGTCTATTCGGGCGTTCGGGACTGCCCGAATGTTCGTCCAATGACACTGCTTTCGTCGAGCGGCGCGCATTAGGGTCGAGCCCCCGGTAGCAAGGAGACCTTCATGGCCAGTCGGCTTCGCCGTTCCCTCACGTTCGCGAACGTGTGCTCGTTCATCGCCCTGACGGTCGCTCTCGGGACCGGTGGCGCCTATGCGGCGAACACGGTGTTCTCGACCGACATCGTCGACGGCGAGGTCAAGACGGCCGATCTGGCCAACGCGGCCGTCACTTACGAGAAGCTCGGCCCGAACTCGATCGGCAACGCGAAGATCAAGCCCAGCGCGGTCACGACCAGCGACATCCACGCCGACGCGGTCGACGGCTCGAAGGTGCTCGACGGCGCGATCGCCAACGCCGACCTCGCCGCCGGCGCCGTCAACAGCGCCGCCGTGTTCGACAACTCGCTCACCTCGGACGACCTCGGGGGGAGCTCGGTCAACAGCTCGGAGATCGCCACCGACGCCGTCGGGGCGTCCGAGATCGTCGATAACGCGATCGACGGCGGCGAGATCGTCAACGGCTCGCTCGGAGGCGTGGAGTTCGCATCGGGCGCGGTCGGGACCACGGCGCTGGCGACCGGCGCGGTCACCAACGCGAAGGTCGGCAGCAACGCCATCGACGGCGCGAAGGTCTCCAACAACTCGCTGACCACGTCCGACATCGCCGGCGCCGCCGTCAACGGCGCGATCTCGCTCAGCACGGGAGCGGTGGCCAACGGGGGCTGCGAGGACTTCGGGATCACAGTCCCCGGGTCCACCCCCGGCGAGGCGGTCGTGATCTCCAACCGGGCCGCCCTCCCGCAGGGCATCGTCATCTACGGCGCCCGCGTCCCCAGCGCCGATACCGTGACGATGAAGGTCTGCAACCTGTCGGGCGCCACGATGGCGGCGATCACCGACTTCCCGATCCGGGTCATCACCTTCGGCTAGACGCCGGACCAGCTCCGCGGCGGGCCGCAGCTTCCTGCGGCTCGCCGCGTGACCCTCTAGGCGTTGGAGCCGCAGGCGAGCACGTGGTGCTCGTCCATGCGGTGGTTGTACCGCTTGGCGATGCGGGCGAACCCGGCCTCGCGACCGGAGAACTTGCTGACGCCGGAGATCACACGGGACGCCGACGGGCTGGTGCCGAGGTAGGCGGCCCAGGCGGCGTAGTAGCTCGCGATCGCCTTGTGGTCGCGGACCGTGGCGGCCTTGAACCCGCGCCACTTCTTCGGCGACTTGATCGCGGCGAAGCTGGCGCTCGTGCTGGCGACGATGCGCTTGTTCGTCCGGACCCAGGTCCCGAGCTTGGCAGGGCTGTTGGGACGCCCGACGGCGAAGACGGCGCGGCCGGCGTGGTTGCAGACCTGGTTGACCTTGGCCAGGTACGGGTCGTTGAGGTAGCCGCCCGAGTTGCGCATGGCGTCGAGCACGGCCTGGTCGATCGTCCTGGTGTCGACGTAGCCGACCAGCGAGGTGACCTTGAGGTTGCGGTCGACGACCAGGGTGGTCGGCGTCTGGGAGACGTCGGCGCCGCGGGTGATGCGACCGTACTTGGAGACCTTCTTGAGCGGGGCGACCTGGACGCGGACGCCGCCGTCCCAGCTGGTCGACGTCGCGCAGGTCCTGGCGGACGGCGCGGTCGTCGGCGGAATCCTTGTTCCAGAAGAGCAGGACGAGCACCTTGTTGTCGGCGAGCGCCTTGGCGACTGGGCGCGGGATGCCCTTGAGGCTGACGCCCTCCTTGGTGGTCGTGACGGCGGCGGGAGCCTTCGCGCCCGGCGCGGCCTTGGCGGCGGGGGCGGTGGCCGCGCCAGTCTCGGCGCCGGCGGTCTCCTCCGTCTGCTGGCTCTTGGCGTTCGAGGCCTCGGCGGCCTTCTTGGCGGCCTCGGCGATCTTGCCGGCGCCGGTGACGGCGGGCTCACCGGTCTGCACGTTGCCGGCGGGCGTGGGAGAGGCCGCGATGGGCTCCTCCTTGGGCCGCAGGACGAGCATGTAAGCGGTGACGAGGCCGATGACGGCGAGGACGAGGATCCTGATGGGCGGGGAGATCTGGCTCACAGTCCCGGATATCGGCAGGCATGCCCCCGATCCTTAGCCCGGATGGGGCGGACCCGGACTTGGCTACTCGGGAGGCGGCACCGTGAGCCGGATCCCCAACTCGGCCAACTGCGCGGGATCGACGGCCGCGGGAGCGCCGGTCAGCGGGTCCCCTCCGCTCGCCGTCTTGGGGAACGCGATGACGTCGCGGATCGACTCGCGGCCGGCCAGGATCGCCACGATGCGGTCGATGCCGAGCGCGAGCCCGCCGAGCGGCGGCGCGCCGTAGCGGAGCGCGTCGAGCAGGAAGCCGAAGCGCGCGCTCGGCCTCCTCCTCGGACATCCCGAGCGCCGTGAAGACCTGCTGCTGGACCTCGGGCTGGTGGATACGGATCGACCCTCCGCCGATCTCGACGCCGTCGAGGACGATGTCGTAGCCGCGCGAGCTCAGCGCCCCCGGGTCGTCGAAGGAGCCCAGCGGCGCGGTGAACGGATGGTGCAGCGCGTCCCAGCGCCCCTCGCCCTCGTTGTACTCGAACATCGGCGGGTCGACGATCCACAGCGGGCTGTGGCGTCCCTCGGGCACGAGCCCGAACCGGCGCCCGAGCTCGAGGCGCAGCTCGCCGAGCGCGGCCGCCGCCACCTTGGGCGTGTCGGCCACGATCAGCAGCAGGTCGCCGGGCTCGTCCGGCGAGCGCCTGGGTCATCGCCGGCGCGCTCGGCGTCGGTGAGGAACTTGGCCGTCGGCGAGCGCCACGCGCCGTCCTCCTGCACGAACGCCCACACCAGCCCGCCGGCGCCGAAGCGCCGCGCGAGCTCGGTCAGCGCGTCGAGCTCGGAGCGCGGCACCTCGCGCGCGCCGGCGTTGAGCCCGCGGACGACGCCGCCGGAGCCGAGCACGTTCTGGAAGACCTTGAACTCGGTCGTCTGCAGCGCGTGGCCGAGGTCGGAGATCTCGAGGCCGAAGCGCACGTCGGGCTTGTCGCTGCCGTAGCGCAGCATCGCCTCCGCGAACGGCATCCGCGGCCACGGCGGCGCCGGCGCCTCGAAGCCCGCGTCCTCGAAGACGCGGCTCATCAGCCCCTCGATCACCTCGATGACGTCGTCCTCCTCGACGAAGGACATCTCGAGGTCGAGCTGGGTGAACTCGGGCTGGCGGAACCCGCGCAGGTCCTCGTCGCGGAAGCAGCGGGCGATCTGGTAGTAGCGCTCGTAGCCGGACATCATCAGCAGCTGCTTGAACAGCTGCGGCGACTGCGGCAGCGCGTAGAAGGCGCCCGGGGACAGCCGCGACGGCACGAGGAAGTCGCGCGCGCCCTCCGGCGTCGAGCGGGTGAGGATCGGCGTCTCGATGTCCAGGAAGTCGCGCGCGTTGAGGAAGTCGCGGATCGCCCGGATGATCGTGTGGCGCAGGATCATCACGTCCTGCATCGGCTGCCGGCGGAGGTCGAGCATCCGGTGGCGCAGCCGCAGCAGCTCGTCGACCTCGACGTCCTCGTCGAGCGGGAACGGCGGCGTCGGCGACTCGGCCAGGCGCTCGGCGCTCGCCACCGACAGCTCGATCTCGCCCGTGCGGATCTTCGGGTTGACGGTGCGCTCCTCGCGGCGGACGACCTCGCCGGAGACGCGTGATCACGTGCTCGGAGCGCAGCGTCTCGGCCAGCGCGTGCGCCTCGGCCGCCGTCTCGGGATGGAAGACGAGCTGCAGGATGCCGGTGCGGTCGCGCAGGTCGATGAAGATCAGCCCGCCGAGGTCGCGGCGGCGGTGCACCCAGCCGGCCACGCGCACGGTCTCCCCCGCGCGCTGCGCGTCCAGCTCGCCCGCCCACGCGTCGCGGTAGCCGTTGGCGCGCGGCGGTCTCACAGGCGCTCCTCGGATGTGGTGCATCACGGTCTCGGCCTCCACGGTCTTCTGCTCGCCGGACTCCATGTCCTTGAGCGAGAGCCCCTCGTCACCGAAGATCGCAACGTAGCGGGCTCCCAGGCGGTCCGCCTGCTTGAGCTGGCCCTTGAGCGAGCGCCCGGCGAGTTCGAGTCTTGCCGCGTGCCCGGCGCGGCGCGCGTCGGCGGCCAGCTTGAAGGCCGCGGGGCGCAGCTCGGGGTCCGCGTAACGCGACGTACAGGTCGACGGGCGGCGCGGCGACCGGGGCGGGCGGCGAGGCGAGCAGCATCCGCTCGACGCCGGCGGCCCAGCCCATCCCGGGCGCGGGCGCGCCGCCGATCTGCTCGATCAGCCCGTCGTAGCGCCCGCCGCCGCCGACGCCGCTCTGGGCGCCCAGCGCGTCGGAGGTGTACTCGAACACCGTGCGCGTGTAGTAGTCCAGCCCGCGCACGAGCTTGGCGTCGACCTCGTAGGCGATCCCGGCGGCGTCGAGCAGCGCCTTGACCTCGTCGAAGTGCGCGCGGTCCTCGTCGTTGAGGCGGTCCAGCAGCCGCGGCGCGTCCTCCATCACCTCGCGCGTGCCGGGGTGGTCGGCGTCGAAGGCGCGCAGCGGGTTGAGGTCGATCCGGTCGCGGACCTCGCTGGAGAGCCGGTCCTGCGTGGCGCCGCAGGTAGCCGGCCAGCTCCTCGCGGTAGGCGGCGCGGGTGTGCGGCGTGCCGAGGCTGGAGAGGCGCATGCCGCAGCCCGCGGGCGCCGATCGCGTGCAGGATCTCGGCGAGCAGCAGGATCAGCTCGGCGTCGACGGCCGGGTCGTCGGAGCCGATCGCCTCCGCGCCGATCTGCCAGAACTGGCGGTAGCGGCCCTGCTGCGGGCGCTCGCGGCGGAAGAAGCTCGACAGGTACCAGAGCTTCACCGGCTGCGGGCAGCTTGTGCATGCCGTGCTCGAGGTAGGCGCGGCACACCGGCGCGGTGCCCTCGGGGCGCAGCGTGAGCGAGCTGGCCGACCGCCGTCGTCGAAGGTGTACATCTCCTTCTGCACGACGTCGGTGGACTCCCCCACCCCGCGCGCGAACAGCGCCGTGGACTCGAACGTCGGCGTCTCGATCCGCGCGTAGCCGGCGGGCTCGAGGATCGCCGCGCGCGACGTCGACGAGCCGGTCGCGCGCCAGCGCGTCGTCGCCCAGCACGTCGAACGTGCCGCGCGGGGCCTGGATCTGCTGGCTCACGCGAGTTCGTGCAGGAACGGATTGCTGTGGCGCTCGGCGCCCAGCGTCGTCTCGCCCATGTGGCCGGGCAGCACGCGCGTCTCGTCGGGCAGCGCCTCCAGCAGCGCGGCCGATCGAGTCGCGCCAGCGTCGGCCAGTCGCCGCCGGGCAGGTCGACGCGGCCGACCGAGCCCTCGAACAGCACGTCGCCGGAGAAGATCGCCTGCTCGGCCGGGATCGAGTAGGTCACGTGGCCCGGCGAGTGCCCGGGCGTGAACACCACGTCGATGTCGAAGCCGGCCAGCTCCAGCTTCTCGCCGCCCTCGAGGGTGTGGTCGGCGTCGTAGGACTCGAACGGGCCGATGCCGGGCCACGGCACCCAGGCCATGATGTCGGCGAGCACCGGCACCTCGAGCTTCGGGCAGTACACGGGCGCGCCGGTGGACGCGCGCCAGCGGGGCGACCGCGCCGACGTGGTCGAAGTGGCAGTGGGTGATGAGGATCGCCTCGACGGTCACGCCCATCTCCTCGATGGCGGCCTCGATGCGCGCGGGCTCGTCACCCGGGTCGATCAGCAGCGCGCGGTCGGACCCGTCGCGGCGCGCGATCCAGGTGTTCTCCGCGGCCATCCCGACGGTCAGGAAGCGGGTGTCCATCAGCCCTTGTCGCGGCGGCTTCTGGGCGCGGGTGTAGACGAACTTGTCCGTGGCGTAGGCCAGCGGCGTGTAGAGGACCATCGCGAACAGGGCCAGGAACAGCGACTGGCCGATCGGCGTGTCCTTGCCCGAACAGGCCGATCTGGGTGAACACGAACAGCAGGCCGGCCATCGGCGGCCGCCTTCACGAACGCGCTGTTCCAGGTCGGCGGCTTGCTCATCCGCTGCGTGCGGGCCTTCTCGCGGTCGGCCTTCTTCTGCTCGGCCTTGGTGAGCGTCTGCGGGCGGCTGGTGCGCCCGCGCGCCTCGACCGAGCCGGCGGCGTTGCCGCGGTGCTTGCTCCGGCGCTTGCGCTTGGTCTGGGCCATGGGGCTAACGAGGATAGAGCCGGTCCTCGATCAGCGCGTGGTTCCGCAGCGGGACGTCGGCCGGGAAGCCCTCGAGCGCCGCGCGCGGGGCGAGGGCGACGAGCTCGGCGGCCGCCACCGCCGCGTGGCGGCGCACCGCCGCGACCACGTCCGCGGGCGAGGCGGCGGCGTGGTCCTCGACGTTGGTGGAGACCTGCGCGGCGTGGCCGAGCTGGATGCCGAGCGCGCGCACGCCCGGGCAGCCCCTCCGCGCCGCCCTCGCGGATGAGCGCGGCGATCGCGCGGGCGTCCTCGAGCGTGGCGGGCGGCGCGAGCTCGACGTTGAAGGCGATCAGCGGCGGCCGCGCGGCGACCAGCGTGGCGCCCGGCCGTCGGGTGCAGCCGCGGCGGGCCGTAGTCGGGCCGCGTGCGCTCGATCAGCGCCTCGGGGCCGCCGCGGCGCAGGTCGGCGCGCGCGCGGCCGCCCGCGAGGGCGCCGTACAGGTAGACGGGCAGGCCGAGCAGGCCCGAGCGCGTCGGCGAGCACGAGCGCCTCGGCGCACGCGGCGCCGCGGTCGGCCTCGTCGAGGTAGACGATCGGGGCGACGTCGACGGCGCCCACGCGCGGGTGCTCGCCCGCGTGGCGGCCGATGTCGATCCGGGCGATCGCCTCGCGCGCGCCTGCCAGCACGGCGGGCGCGAGCGCGCCCGGCTCGCCGGCGAGGGTGAACACGGCGCGGTGGTGGTCGGCGTCGGCGTGGCGGTCCAGCAGCCGGGCGCCGCCGGCCTCGAAGGCGGCGCCGATCGCGTCGAGGACCGCGAGGTCCCGGCCCTCGGAGACGTTAGGAACCGCGAGCAGCAAGGCTCGTGGCCGCGATCCGCCACGGCGCGCGCTCGTCGCCGTCGAGCGTCATCGTCCAGCGCTCGGTGAAGCTCACCTCGCGCTCCTTGCTGCCCTCGAGCACGGCCGCGGTGTCGCGGTCCTCGCGGTAGCGGCGGCCGCTCACGTCGGCCTCGATGCTCATCGCCGGCGGCGTCGCGTCGGCGTGCAGGGCGGTGATCCGCAGCGCCTTCAGGCGCGGCCCGCGCACGACGAGCCGCGTGCGCGCGCTCTCGTCGCCGCCGTAGAGCAGCTCGCGCACGGCGGCGGGGCTGGCGACGCGCTCGAGCGGGGCGTCGTCGCCGTCGACGGCCTCCGCCCACGCCTCGACCGCCCGGCGGGTCGCCAGCCTCCAGCACGTCGGGGGCGAAGCGGCCGTCGACCATCGCGAGGTCCAGCGCCGCGGCGCGCGCGGTGCCGTCGAAGTCCAGGTCGGCGATCCCCGCGATCTGCGCGTCGGGCACCGCGTCGGCGGTGGCCAGCTCGGTGACCGACTCGTCGCGCAGCCGCGAGTCGCCCCACGGCGAGGCGACGATCTCGGCGTCCAGGTGGTGGTCGCCCTCGAGGTCCTGCTCGATCGAGAGCAGGATCCACTCGCGCGCCGTGCTTGCCGAGCGTCCAGTACTCGGCGAGCCGCGTGGTCGTCGAGCTGGCGTCGTTGCGCGTGATCGTGTTGCCGGCGCGGTCGAGCACGTAGTCGGTGATCCAGGCGTCGACGCGCACGGTCACGCGGTCGTCGGCGTCGTCGGCTGCGGTTGACGAGGCCGAGGTACTCGACGACGGGCCCGCGCTTGATCTCGCAGACGTTGTGCCAGCCCTTGCGGCCGAAGTCGTCGAGCCGGCGCTCCCACTCGACCATCAGGTCCGGGCCGAGCCGCGCGCGCAGGGCCTCGCGGTCGCCGCGTCGACCAGGCGTGGAAGATCGAGACGAACAGCTGCGTGGCGGCGCTGCGGACGGCGTCGGCGGCGAAGGCCGGATCGTCGTCCGCCGCCTCGGCCGAGGCGAGCTCCACCTGGCGGGCGCGGGCGCGGCGGCGCTTGCGCCGGACCCGCGAGCGCCACAGGGCGAGCGATCGTCGAGATGCCGAACAGCACCAGGAAGAGGCCGATGAAGATCACGATCGCGATGCCGCCGCCGGGGCTCGTGCCGCCGCCGACGCCACCGCCGCCACCGCCGCCGCCCGAGAACCCGCCGCCGCCTCCGCCCCCGCCGCCGCCGAAGCCCGACGAGCCGCCGCCGGGCGCGCCGAGCGCGGCCGCGGCGCCGAACAGCAGCAGGGCGAGCGTGAGCAGGGCGACGCGCTTCACAGCAGGAACGCTCCTCGCTCCAGGACCGGCGTGTCGCCGATCGTCAGCGTCGCGTCGAGGACGACGCAGTCGAGGTGGACGGGGACCGACACGGTGCCGCCGATCCCGGCGCTGGCGCCGAAGGCGATATGCACGGTGCCGAGGATCTTCTCATCCTCGAGGACGTTTCCGGTGAGCGTGGCGCGCTCGTTGGTGCCGATGCCCAGCTCGGCGAGGTTGGGGCCCTGCTCGCCGGCGGCGAGCAGCGTGGCCAGCAGCCGCTCGCCCTCGGGCGGCGTGGCGGCTCTCAGCATCCCGTCGTCGATCGTGAGCGCGACGGGCTCGGCGGGGATGCCGATGCCCGCCAGCGAGCCGGTGACCATCCGCCCGTTGCCGCCCAGCGGCGCGATGAACCCCTCGCCGCACGGCAGGTTGCCGAACGCCGCGTGGCCGGTCAGGTCGCCGTCGTCGGGGATGCCCGTCGCGGCCGGTGAGGTCGAGCTCCAGGTCGGTGCCGCGCGGGCAGCTGACGTGCGCGCGATCGGCCTGCGTGAGCAGCTCGGCGAGCCGCGCGGAGCGGCGCTGGAGGGTCTCGAAGTCGCACGTCATGAGGCGCGCGAGCATGTCCTCGGTGACGCCGGGGAGCGTCGCGCCGCGGGCGCCGCCGTCGGAGGCGGCCTTACGCGCCTTCGTGTGCGAGAGGGACTTGCTGGTGGGTGCGATGAAGACGTCGGCGGCGGCCAGCGCGGCGGCGATCGAGGCGGGCGGCTCCTGCCCGTGCTCCTCGCGCGCGTCCATCAGCGCGAGCACGGCGTCGGCGCCCGCGCGGGCCGCCCCGTCGCGCAGCGCCTCGCCGATCGAGCGCGTCCCGGGGTCGGCCACGACGACGACCTGCTCGCCCTCGCGGACCCCCAGGCAGCGACCCACGACGGTGTCAACGGCCTGATCCAGTTCGTTCATTACCCAGCAGTCCTACCATTTGTGCACTCTGCCGCCCACGACCGACACGCATACGACGCTGGAGCTCGCGCCCGGTGGCGTGATCGCAGGCTGCCGGATCGAGGAGATCGCGGGCCGCGGCGGCATGGGGATCGTCTACCGCGCGACGCAGCTGAACCTCGGCCGCCCCGTCGCGGTCAAGGTGATCGCCGCCGACCGGGCGCGCGACCCCGGGCTGCGGATGCGCTTCTCGCTCGAGGCCCGGCTGGCCGCCGCCATCGACCATCCCAACCTCGTGCCCATCCACGCCGCGGGCGAGGAGGGCGGGCGCCTGTACCTGGTCATGCGCTACGTGCCCGGCACCGACCTGCACCGTGCGCTGAAGGCCCGCGGGCGGCTGCAGTGCACGCGCGCCGCCGACATCGTCGCGCAGGTCGCGGCGGGCCTGGACGCCGCCCACGCCGCCGGCCTCGTGCACCGCGACGTCAAGCCCGCCAACGTCCTGCTCGCCGAGCAGCACGTCTACCTCGGCGACTTCGGGCTCACGCGGCTGCAGGACTCCGGCGACCGCATCACCGAGAGCGGCGCCTGGGTCGGCACCGTCGACTACATGTCGCCCGAGCACCTGCGCGGCGAGCCGTGCGACGCCCGCTCGGACGTGTACGCGCTCGGCTGCGTGCTGTTCGCCGCGTTGACCGGCCGCGCGCCGTTCCGGCGCGAGACGGTGCCGGCCACGATGAGCGCGCACCTGCACGAGACCGCGCCGCGGCCGTCCGAGCACGCGGAGGTGCCGGCGGCGTTCGACGCGGTGATCGAGCGGGCCATGGCCAAGCACCCGGAGGACCGCTACCCGTCGGCCGGCGACCTCGGCCGCGCCGCGCTGGCCGCCGCCGCCGGCGAGCACGTCACGGTCGAGGAGCGCACGGTGGCGACCGGCGCCGCCGCCCCCACCGAGCTCGACGACCGCGATGCCGACGGAGTTCCTCGCGCCCGCCCCGCCGACCGACTGGCGGCCACCGGAGCACGCCCCCGCGTTGAAGCGCGAGCGCACGCTCCTCCCCCGTCGCGGCCCGTTCGCGCTGCTGTTCGTCGCCGCGCTGTCGGCCACGGTGGCCGCGGTCATGCTCATGCAGCGGCGACCCGGACCGCGCCGGCGCCTCCGCCCAGCTCTCCGACGACGACGTCCGCTCCGCGGTCGCCGGCTTCGCGGACGCGATCGCCTCCGAGGACACCGCCCGCCCTCATGCGCGCGGTCACGCGTGACGTCAAGCGCGTGTTCCCGGGCGACTCCCAGGCCGGCCGCGCCTCCGTGGTCGCCACCTACCAGGGCCAGTTCCGCGGGAACAAGATCACCGGCTACGAGATCTCCGACCTCGACGTCAGCGGCGGGCGCTCGGGCCGGGCGAGCGGCACCTACAAGCTCTCGCGACAGGGCCGCGACGACACCGGCGGGCGGATCGTCCTCGGCGTCAAGCGCTCGCGCGGGGAGCCGAGGGTCGCGCTGATCGCCGCCGATCCGAACTAGCAGCGCTTGGCCGTCTTGAGCGTGACGCTCGGTCCCGGGCTCGACGAGGGTGCCGGGCGGCGGGTCGCTCTCGCACACGCCCCGCGGGCCCGAGCGCAGCTCGTCGAACAGGCCCCCGACCGCGTCCAGGCTCACGTCCAGGCCCAGCTTGGACAGCCGGTCGGCCGCCTCTTCGTCGGTGACGCCGGTGAGGTCCGGGATCGCGATGCGCGGGTCGTAGGTCACCCGCAGCGCCGCGAACGCCGCCGAGCGGCCGGGCATCGTGGCCGACACGTCGATCACGTTGACGCCCTCGTCCAGCGAGACGTCCGCGGTGAAGGCGCCGCCCGACACCCTGGCGGGCTTGCCGAGCACCAGCACGGAGGCGCGGGCGGGCGACACGCGGCCCTTCAGCTCCACCGAGTCGGTCCTGACGGTCGACGGGTCGCTCGGCGCGGAGATCGTCAGGCGCACCGCGCGGCGGATCGGGCGGCGGGCGGTCCTCGCCGCCGCATCCCGCGACGCCGAGCGCGAGCAGAAGGGCGAGCGGCAGGCGCGACACGGTGCGTCGAGGCTACCGTGCACGAAGTGGTTCGCTAAACTAATTAGCAATGCTCACGACCCCCTTGGACCTCGCCTCACGCCTGCGCCTGGACATCTCGCGCATGGCGCGCCGCCTGCGCCAGGAGGCCGGTGCCGAGCTCAGCCCGTCCCAGACCGCGGCGCTCGCCACGATCGAGAAGCACGGGCCGCTCACCCCCAGCGAACTGGCGAACCGCGAGCGCGTGCAGCGCCCCACCGTCACCCGCGTGCTGGGCCGCCTCGAGGAGGCCGGCCTCATCACCCGCGCCGCCGATCCCACCGACCGGCGCTCCTCGCTGGTGAGCATCTCCCCCGACGGCCGCGCCCTGCTCGCCGCCGCCCGCTCCCGCAAGGACGCCTACCTGTCCCAGCGCCTCGACGCGCTCGACGCCGACGACCGCGCGACCCTGGACCGCGCCGCCGCGATCCTCGAGCGCATGCTCAAGGAGGGCGGCGAGTAGGTGAGCGCCGCCGTCTCCGCACCTTCCTCTCCCTCGAGGTCCCCAACTACCGGCGCTACTTCAGCGGCCAGGTCATCTCGCTGGCCGGCAACTGGATGCAGATCGTCGCCGAGATGTGGCTGGTCGTGAAGCTCACGGGCAGCGGCACCGCGGTCGGCCTGACCGCCGCGCTGCAGTTCCTGCCGATGCTCTGTGTTCGGCGCCGCCGGCGGGCTGCTCGCCGACCGCGTGGACAAGCGGCGGCTGCTGATGATCACCCAGGCGCTGATGGCGCTCCCCGCGCTGGCGCTGTGGGGGCTGACCGTCGGCGGGCACATCGAGGTCTGGATGGTGTTCGGGCTCGTCTTCGCCCGCGGCGCCGTCAACGCGCTCGACAACCCGGCGCGTCAGAGCTTCGTGACCGAGCTCGTCGGCCCCGAGCGGACCGTCAACGCCGTCGCGCTCAACAGCGTGATCGTGCACACCGCCCGCATCGTCGGCCCCGCCGCGGCGGGCGCGCGTGATCGCGCTCTTCGGCGTCGGCCCCTGCTTCCTGGTCAACGCGCTCTCCTTCGGCGCGATGCTGTTCGCGCTGTGGGGCATGAACACGCGCGAGCTCGACACCCCCGAGCCCGCCCCGCGGCGCCCCGGCGACCTGCGCATGGGCCTGCGCTACGTCCGCCACACCCCGGCGCTGATGATCCCGCTGGTGATGATGGCCGTCGTCGGGACGCTCTCCTACAACTTCCAGATCCTGCTGCCGCTGCTGGCCGACTTCACCTGGCACGGCACCGCGACCACCTACGCGCTGCTCACCACCGCGATGGGCGTCGGCTCCGTGCTCGGCGCGCTGGCGGCGGGCGCGCGCGGCCGCGTCGACTCGAAGCTGCTGGTCGGCTCCGCGGCGGCGTTCGGCGTGTTCATGCTGGCGGCCGCCGCCGCCCCCACCCTCCCGCTGCAGGTCGCCGCCCTGGTGCCGCTCGGGATGGTCACCGTCACCTTCGCGGCGGGCGTCAACTCGACGCTGCAGCTGGCCGCCGAGCCCGCCATGCGCGGGCGGGTGATGGCGCTCTACTCCGTCGTGTTCCTCGGCTCCACGCCGATCGGCGCGCCGCTCGTCGGCTGGCTCGCCCAGGTCGCCGGCCCGCGGATCGGGCTCGTGGTCGGCGCGGTCGCCGCGCTGGTCACCGCCGTCGGCGCCCGGGCGGCGTTCGCGCGGGTCGGCGAGCCCATCGCCGCGGTCGACCGTCACGCCCTGCGGCGCCGTGCCAGGCGCGGCGTCGCCGCGATTCAGCACCGCCCGGCGTAGCTGCCGCGGGACGGTTTAGACTGCCGCCCGGTGTCCCGACGGTGGCTTCTCGCGCTCGCGGCCGTCGGCGTTGCCGCGGTGGCCGTCTTCCTGCTCACGCGTGACACCCATCCGCCGGTCGCGATCGGCGGCGCGGACGTTGAAGACGTGGCCGGTGGCAACTTCCCGGGCCGCGGCGACCTGATCGACGACGAGGACCTGCTCGAGCGAGCCGCCGACCGCTGGCGGGAGTCGCGCGACGACCTCGCGGACCCCGTGCGCGCGCTGTGGGCGGGCGAGCTGCCGCAGGGCCGCACCGTGATCCTGCAGAGCCGCGGTGACTTCCGGGCCGTGCAGTTCTCCGGCAGGGACGAGGAGGGCGCGCTCGGGAGCGCGAAGGCCGTCGGCGACCGCTTCATCGTCACCCCGGCCGGCGTCCTGTTCGCCGAGGGCCTCCCGCGGCGCTGGACGACGGTCAGCCTCGACTTCCGCACCAGTCAGGACGGGCTCGCGGGCACCGCCGTCGCGACCGCAGGCGAGGGGCTGCTGGCGGTCGAGATCGACGACTCCCTGCTGGCGCTCATCCCCGTCGGCACCAACGGCGGCACCGTCAACGCGATCGCCGGCGACCGAGGCGCGCTGACGGCCATCCAGATCGACAACGCCGACTGGCCCCGGTTCCGCGACGCGATGGCCGACGGCCTGTTCGCGCCCTTCGCTTCGGCTGCGGTCGCCGCCGTGGTGGGAGATCTCGGCATCGGCCTCGACGTCGCCCGCCACGTCCGGCTGCTTCACGTCGGCGACGTCCCCGGCGGCGACATCGGCGTCGCCGCCTCAGCCTCGGCGCGCTCGCGGACGTTGATCGGCTTCGGGAGCGGGCGGGCGGTCGAGCCGCTCTCCGAGTTGCTCGGGGTCGCGTCAGGCCGAAGGCCCGCGCTCGCGGCGCGCTCGCTGACCTCCACGCGCGACGCCGAGGGCGGGCCGTGGCTCGTCGCCGCGGGCGACCCCGACGTGCGCCGGATCGAGATCGAAGGCGGCTCCGTGCACCGCGGCAACTTCGCGTTGGTGGAGCGCAGCGAGCGGACGGCGTCCGACGTCCGCGGGCGCCTCGCCGACGGGAGCGTCGTCCGGGCGGTGGGATCGTGAAGAAGATCGCCATCGGGGCGGGCGCCGCGGCGGTTGCGGTCGTGCTCCTGCTTGGGCCGGGCCGTGGCAGGGCCGCCGCATGGTCGTCGTCCGCCACCAGGCGACCGTCGCGTCGGTCGTGTTCAGCTCCCCTGACTCCGACGGCAGCGTCCGCAACGAGAGCCTGTCCAAGCCGGGCATCGACCGGGTGGTGAGCGTCACCGGCGGGCTTCTCCTCGCGTCCGCCGCCCCCACGAGCTACACCGCCGTGTTCGAGGCGAGCAACGGCGACGTCGAGAGGAAGCAGGTGGAGGCACGCGAACGCCTGATCGCCGAGCCCGGCCACCCGATGGCGCTGCGTTCCGACAACGGCGGCGACCGGGTGCCGCTGATCCTCGTCCCCGAGACGGGGAAGCCGGCCGAGCTCGTGGTCGAGGCGGCCGACATGCCCGCCATGCGCCGGGCGCTGTTCGAGTCGGGGGACGGGATCGTGACCATCAACGCGCTCGACTACGCCCGCCGGAAGGCCCGGCTGGAGACCAGTGGACGGGTGGCGCGTGTGCTCCACGTCGGGCCGGTCCCGGCGGCGGGACGGGCGTGGCGGCCTTCATCCAGGGCGTCGACGATGCCGCCATCGGCTTCGCCTGGGAGCAGGACGACTCCTTCTCCGCCCAGCAACTGGCCGTGCTGGGCTCCCGCCCGTCGCTCGCGGCCGCGACGGCGTCCAGCAGCCGCGGGCCTTGGCTGGTCGTGGCGGGCGACGAGGACGTCGCGCGGATCGTGATCGCGGTCGGTCGCCGGGTGATCCGCCGCGATCCGGTGGATGTATGGTGCCGCGCCCGATGACCGGCCGAGAGGTACGTACCACGATCCCCCTGCGCTGGCGTGACCTCGACGAGCTCGGCCACCTCAACCAGGCCGTCTACCACGAGCTGCTCGAGGAGGGCCGAGGCGCGCTGTTCGCCAGGCTGAAGGGCCACGGCTTCCCGTTCGTGCTCGCCCGCATAGAGCTCGACTACCGCCACGAGGTACGCAAGGACGACGCCTCGGTGGTCCTGACCACGCGCGTGGCCGCCGTCGGCCGCACGAGCGTCACGCTCGAGGAGCGGATCGAGCTTCCCGACGGCACCGTCGCCGCCGAAGGCCGAGCCGTGCTCGTGGCGTGGGACCCGGAGGCCCGCCGCTCGCGGGAGCTCAGCGCCGAGGAGCGCTCGGCGCTCGAGGACTGAGCGGCTCGGTCGTCGCGGCGAGGTACGCCTCGCCGCGGGGCGAGAGCCGGTAGCCCCTCACGAGACTCTCCGTCAGGCCCAGCTCCTTGAGTTTCCGGACGTCCAGCTTGAAGGGGAGCTTCTCCAGGCCTTCTTGGTGAGCCAGGTCGACTGCACGGGTTTCAGGATTGTCGCGGATCAGCTCAAGCGTGCGCATCGTCCACGGGCCGCGTTTCGAGTGGGCGTCGAGGCGCTTGAGCCTGTTGTTGAGGGCTTGTCGGTCCGCGGCGTCGAGCTGGTCGTCGTTGCGAAGCGCAATCCGGGGGTCCTCGCCGGCTCTCGTGAACGCGACCCGGTAGAGCCTTCGGTCGGGTCCCCGTCGGCGCTCGAGCTGCGCGAGAGCGTCCGCGCGGTCCTTGTAGCCGGCGCTTTCGGCCTCCGCGTCGGTGAGCTCCCGCTCGTCGATCACGTCAACCGACTCGATCGCCAGCACCCCGACCCGCGATCTCAGCGTCCCCCCGGCCTTGACCGTCGGCCGCTTCCACCACCGGAACTGGAGCGTGACCCGCCCAGCCGCGATCCCCTCGAGCGTGTCCTTGCGGAGCAGCATGGTTGCGGGCCGGAATCCTACGGCGCGAGAGGGCCACAGACGGCCCGCCGCTACTACACTGCCTGCCTCCCTCGCCGGAGTAGCTCAGTCGGTTAGAGCAGCGGAATCATAATCCGCGTGTCGGGGGTTCGAGTCCCTCCTCCGGCATCACGAAGCGCCTGCATATGAGCCCTTTCCGCTCACCAGCGCCTCGGCCGGATCGCAAACTGTGTGCCAACTGTGTGCCAGGATCTGTACGCTTTCTGCATGCTGAGCGGCCGCGTATACCTCCACGAAGGCGCCCGCGGGCCCGTCTGGCGAGCGCACTACCGGCTACCCGACGGCCGGCGTCCGCACAAGACGATCGGCCCCGCCTGGACCGGGCGCGGACGACCCCGCGCGGGCTACTACACGAGGCGCTCGCCGAGGACTGGCTGCGCGATGTTCTCGACCAGGCCCGCGCGGGCACGTTGCCCGGTCTCAGGCAGACCGGCGTGACCTTCGCCGAGGCGTGCGAGGACTACCTCGCCCACAAGGCGTCGGACCGGCGCCTCAAACCCTCGACGCTTCGCGACTACGGGTCGATCATCCGCTGGTAGCGCTGAGCTGATGGCTGTTGGCCCGCCGAATCGGCGCCGACGTCGATCACCGACCCTGATGGCTGGCTGGAGCGTCGAGAAGCGATGCGCCCCGGCCAGGCAGAACGCGACGGCGGCGCCTGGCTCCCGACGACTGGCGCCCCCGGCGCCCGGCGCCGACCCACACCAGTGTGAAACCCTCCTCGCAGATTGCCCGCGCGTGGAAAGGCGGGCGCCTCAGCGGGCTAAGCGGCGGTGGAGTCCATCGTCGCGAGCCCGGCGACACACACCCCCACGACGAGCGCGAACGGCGCCTACGCGGCATCGAGCGCCACGGCCAGCACCAGAGTGATCGCCGCGACAATACGCTCGACAGCCACCGGCCGCCCGCCGCCGCCGACGCGATCGACGATCGCGCCGGCGGTGGACAGAGCGAGCAAGAGCGCTGCCGTCGGCAGCACCACGATCAGCGGCAACGTCACGGGCGTATCTTCAACCGTGGGTAGCACGGGTCGACCCCGATCACGTCGTAACACCAGAAGCCCAGTACGGCGGTCACGCGGAGTCGGTCTTGCCGGCCGACGTCCTCGAGTTCCGCGCTATCCAGAAGTTGTAGCCGATACTGAGCTAGGCCACTGACGATCGCGCCCGGCGCGCTCACCGGACCGAGGAGGAGTGTGACGGCCGCGGCTCCGTCAGCGACATCTTCGAAGTCGCTCGCCAGGCTTCGCGCCATGCTGGGTGTCCACCAGTTCTCTTGTGCCACCAGCCCCAGTGCCACCCGCGGCGCTTCGCCACGGTCGCGTAGGTTCGCCACCGTCTGTTACGCGCTGACCGGCCGGAATGACCCGCTCCTGATCCGCCGGGCTGAGGCCGTTCCGAGATCGATCCAGCCATCATCGTCCGCCGCGGCCATCGCCTCGCGAACATCACCGATTTCTGTGGTCGTGTCGACCGTGCGGTTCGCGCCACCGGAAACCCACGAGGTCCTATACGGACCGATGTCAGGTCCCCGCGAGACCAGGCGCCAGCGCGGCGGTCGTGGCGCGCCGTGCCGACAGACGTCCACTCCAACAGCGTTGGCGATCTCGGCGATGGGATCCACCGGATCTGGCCGGCGGCATAGTTGTAAACGGCGCCGGTGCGGATGTCGCGCACCAGTCGGCCGTCGGTGAGTTTGTCGCCGAGTGCCCGTTCGACGACTGCCTTCTCGGACGGGTCGAGGTTGTCGATGAGCGAGGCAGCGGCTGCGTCGCTGGCTGCGGCTTGAATCGCGGCGTCCACAGCGTCGATCTCAGCCGGTGCTGGTGACCGCGCGGTCCTCGCCGCCGTACGTGATCGAGGTGCTGTAGAAGACCATGCCCACCATGCCCGGGCCGGCATCTGATGCGGCCCGGACCATGCCGTGTCCGGTGTGCGGTGGCTGATCATCAAGCTGTTCGCGGGGCCTTGGGCTGCGACGAACAACTGGCCTTGCGCGTCGAAAACCTGCGTTGGCGCCGAGAACGTCGTGTTGTTCCCACCGATGGCGAATGGTCCGTTCCAGCTGCCGTCCGGGTAGCGGACCGTTTCCCTGAGCGAGTTGAGTGGGCCTCGCGCCGCAACGAACAGCGTCTTGTTCGAGGACACAACCTGCGTCGGCGTCGAGTACGTCGTGTTGGCGCCCGCGATTTCAAACGGGCCGTTCCAGGTGCCGTTCGGGTAGCGGCTCGCCACGCGCAGGGAGTTCGACGGTCCCTGGAACGCGAGGTAGATGAACCGATCGGGATCACGGACCTGCTTGGGGTCGGAGTAGGTGGTGTTGGCGCCCGATCGTTGGGTGGGGCCGACCCAGGCTCCGTCGGGCCGGCGAAGTATCGTGGACAGCGAGTTGCCGGGGCCTCGCATCGCCACGTGAAGCGTGCCGTCGGTGTCGAAGGCCTGCGACGGGGTGCCGTACACGGTGTTGTTTGCCGTCAGCAGGTAGGGACCATGCCAAGTGGTGTCCGGGTAGCGCACATGGACCATGAGCCGGCGGTCGGGGCCCTGCGCCGTGACGTACAGCGTGCCGTCGGGCGCGAACTCGAGATCCGGTGTTGAGTAGACGGTCCCCGGCTCGGCCATCCGGTAGGGCCCCTGCCAGGTGCCGTTGCTGTAGCGAACCGAGATATACAGGCTCCGGTCGGGTCCTTGCGTGGCCGCGAACAGCGTGCCGCCCGAGTCAACCGCAAGCGAGGGACTCGAGTAGGTCGTGTTGGGTCCCGCAATCGTGTACGGCGCGTCCCAGACGCCATCAGACCGCCGCTCCTTGCCCATCAGCCCATACGTCGGCGTCCGGTACACGACGAACAACCGGCTCGAGATCACGACTTGAGCGGCGTCGGAATCGTCACC
Source organism: uncultured Solirubrobacteraceae bacterium (assembly GCA_963764385.1). GTDB lineage: Bacteria > Actinomycetota > Thermoleophilia > Solirubrobacterales > Solirubrobacteraceae > DATFQI01. The sequence goes on from CAVXSJ010000019.1 coordinate 239,264, forward strand.
GCCGTAGTACGGCGACGACCAGGCCGTCTCGGCCCCAGCGGCGCTACCGAGACAAAGCGCCGAAAGCAGTGCGAACACGCACGCCCAGCGAGCAGAAACCTGCGCAAACCCAGCCACGAGACACGTCCTCCCCTTTCCGTGCGCCATTCGTGGCGCCCAGGGCGAACCTACGCGCCGCAGCGAACTTTGGTGAGACGTACTCACTGGCCCGTCGCCGGGTTTGCTCCCGCGACGCGCAATAGTCCTGGAAACTGACTAAAAGCCCCAGCGTCTGGGGTTGCGACACCCCGATGCGACGCTGACGTCGTGAAGTCTGATAGATGACATTAGTCGACCTATCTGAGGCTCGACTCTGCCTAAGACGCGCGCTCGACCGGCCCTCCGGAGTAGCCATCGCGCCACTGACGAAGGGCGGTGCCCCAAGGGTTGTTCCGCTCCACCGTGGCGTCCGCGTCCGAACCTCCTGGAATGATCCGCGGAACCCGGCGTCCTCCGTGGCACCCAACACCGATTCCGGGAGGAACCACTCCCACGGAGGACGAGGAGCACTGCAATGAGCAAGGTCAAGCAGGCCGCCGGCCGCAAGGCGGCGACCACCGATCCCGTCGGCAACGGCACCGTCGCCAAGCCCCCGCAGGGCGCGCAGACGACCGGCACCACCACCATCAAGCCGGGCGGCGCCATCGAGATGGCCACCACCGGCAGCAGCGGCTTCGACTACCTCGGCTGGTTCACGGTCGACGACGAGGGCTGCACCGTGCAGTTCGGCATCGAGCAGCAGCGGTACCTGCTCGCCGCCACGCTCCCGAACTACAACGCGATGTTCTCGACGCTGCTGGCCTGTTGGCTGGACCGGCACAAGGTCGACCTCACCTACGCGCTGCCGCTGATCGGCCTCCCCGCACAGCAGGACGACGCCCCGCTGCGCATCGTGTCGCTCGTGACGATCTGAGCCTTCGGATGCCCATCTCGATCAACTGCCTCAAGGCAGCGCTGGACCCGTTCATCCCGGGTCCGCTCGACCTCATCCCCACCGGGAAGATCAACAACTGGCTCAACCCGCCGCGCATGCTGGCCAAAGCCTCCGCGTCGCGATTCGGCCTCGACGAGGCCGAGTTCCCGGTCTTCGACGGCTGGTGGGCGCTGTCCGCGGGCGCCAGGAAGCTGCATAAGGACAAGGAGCACGCCGTCGCGGCCCAGGAGGAGATCGAGGCGGCGTTCGACCGCGTCGCCGGGATCGTGGACCGGCACGAGGAGCACACCGAGGTCGGGTACCGGCACGTGGCCCGCGTCCCCGGGAGCGGCCGTTTCGTCGTGTTCTCCGATCACCACATGGCCTTCCCCGGCAGCCGCCAGGACTTCTTCAAGACGTCGGGGAACAGCGAGCTGTACGCGGAAATCCTGACCCAGTACGCCGACACGGGCTTCACGCTCGTCGAGAACGGTGACGTCGAGGAGCTCATCATCCACGAGCCGTCGCTGCCCTCGCCGCTCACGCCCGCCCCGGTGCGGGCAGAGTGGCGCCTGGTCCAGCTCACGCAGGTGATCGCCAACCACCAGAGCCTGTACGAGCAGATCAACGAGCAGTTCGTCGAGACCGGGCGGTACGTCCGCCTCGCCGGCAACCACGACCAGGACCTCCAGGACGAGCGGTTCCTCGACGTGCTGCGCTCGGTCTACCCGAGCCTGGAGCAGGTGTACGACTTCCTGGTCCTGGAGGAGGCGGGGGTGCACGGCGCGCGGTACGTGATCGGCCACGGCCACCACTTCGACAAGTCCGCCACGCCGAAGTTCTCGAAGGAGATCGGCGAGGTCCTCTCGGAGTGCCTCGGCTGGGCGTACGAGGGAGCGGACCGCGTGTGGCGGTGGGACGGCAACGACGGCGTGCAGCATTGGGCGGACGGCGGCGAGGCCTTCCTCAACACGTTGGTGACCGACGACCCCGACAAGCCGATCCCGATCGACATCGACGTCGAGGAGCTCTTGCTCACGTGGCTCACCTCGCTCGGGCTGATCAACCCGTGGGAGGCCATTGGCGGCCTGGCCGGCGCCATCGAGATCCTCACGGGCGAGCTCTCGAAGGAGAGCTTGTGGGAGGACCTCTTCGACGGCAACATCGCCTGGGACTACTTCCAGAGCGAGGACGCCGCCGAGGCCGTCTTCAACGAGGTGTTCTGCGGCGAGCGCTGGTTCAAGATGCGCCATCTCGACGAGGTGTTCATCAACGACCGGCTCGAGGACCTGTTCCGCAAGAGCGTGCCGTACCTCATCCTCGGCCACTCACACGAACCGCGGCACGAGGCGTGGGACCCGGCCAGGAAGGAGCCGGCCGGGCACTACCTCAACAGCGGCTCCGCGGGGCGGTTCGGCAACCTCCTCTGGGGCGTCGAGATCATCGACGGCGTCGCGCAGGTGATCGCATGGCACCGCCCGGGAGGCCCGGACTCGGGCGAGGCCCCCGAGCGGCGCATCTACCGGCCGGGGAGCGACGGCCTCCAGGCGTCCAGGACGCACGTCGCGCTCCCCCCGCTCGAGGTCGAGGAGGAGCAGGGGCGTCCGTGGCTGGAGCCCGTCCTACACATGATGCGGTCGTAGGCCTGAGCCGGCCGTGGCGGACGGACCTCCGCGGCCGGCGCGGCTACGCGACGGGCGGGAGTTGCACCTCGATCCGCGGCATCGCGACCGGCTCCCCGTCGACCTCGATCGACGCCTCGAGCTCGACGGCAGCGGGCGCGGGCGTGTCGAGCACCCACACGAACGGATCCTCGTCCTGCACGTCGAACACCAGCACGATCGGGCAAGGCAGCTCGAGCTCCTCGCCGGGCGCCAGGCTCTCCCGACGGGGCCGGACGGAGAGGTCGAGCGGGGGCTTGCGTACCGTGACCGGTTGCCCGTCGACCCAGGCGCGCAGGTCCCACGGCACGACGGGCTCGAAGACCGTCCCGCTCCACTCGCTCTCGCCCGGATTCGAGAGCGCGATGCCGAGGCTGATGCTCGGCCGCGGGCCCGGATGGGCCGCGATGCGGGCGTTCACACCTTCCACTTGCGCAATCCGTAGGTGCCGTCGGCACGGCGGATCCGCCGGACGATGAAGTTGCCGAGCACGTTGCCGGGGCCGGCCGTGTAGACCTGCGGGAGATCGATGTGGATCTCCTTCGGCGCTTTCAGGTGCGCGGCGGCCTCGTCGAGCATCGCCTCTCCGCCGCCGTGCTGGTCGTAGAAGCGGTCGTCGGCGTCGACGACGAAGGTGCCGTTGTTGCTGCCGCCGCTGAACAGCTTGGCGTCGATTCCCGCCTTGTCGGTGATGCCCTCGGCGGTCAGCCAGGCGGGGTCCATGTCGGCGATGTCGAGGTTGCCGCTGCGCGCCGAGAACTCCTCCAGCACCGTCTGGTGCTCGTACCACGGCGCGGCGAGCGGGATCAGCGCGGGACCGACGTCGTAGGTGTAGGAGCTCGGCAGCGCGCGCTCGGTACCGGGCTCCTTCTGCGTGACCTCGGTCGGCGCGTCGCCGCGCGGTGTGTAGTTCCACGTGCGCGTGTGCACGATCCGCCCGGTCGAGCGGATCTTGATCTCCGCCGTCACGCTCGCCGTATCCGTGAGCGCGAACTGGTCGGGCAGGAAGAACGAGAGGTTGCCCGTGTCGATCCGGTTGACGTCGCGGCCGGTGGTGAACGTCTTCGACGCCGGTCCGCCCTGGGTGTCGAAGCTCCCGTTCGTCGCCGTGTAGACGAGCTCGTGGTGGTGCGCGACGGCGTCCGGGACGACGAGGAAGCGCCCGTTCATGATGATCCGCTCGCCGGGCGAGGACTGGGGCGCGTTGTCGAACGGTGTCTGGTACTCCTCGACCGGGGCCGGCCACATGCTCTCGTCGCCGTACCGGACCAGCAGCCGGCCGAGCGCCAGCGCGTCCCCGCTCAGCTCGGCCTCGACCAGCGCCTCGACGTCCGGGTCGGACACGCCGAGGTTACGCAGCCGGGCGATAAGGGCCGCCTCGCCCTGGGTGTCGAGGACGTCCTTGAGCTCGTCCGAGAGCGCGCTGCGAGCGAGGATCCGGCCGACGGCGTGGTTGCCCATCCCGCGTACGGCGGACCGCGCGAGCTGTGCGGCCATGCCCGACCCGCGCAGGCCCTGGATGCCGGCCACCGCGGAGAGGCCGACCGTCGCCGGCGCGGCAACGGCGGCGGGCGGCGCCCCGAGCTCCTCCTCCGCGCCCGCGGTCTCGGTCGTCGCATGCTCGGCCACCGGTCAATGCTAACCGGCCCGCGCTGGACGTCCTAGCGGCGGATCCTGAACTTGACGCCGAGCGGCGCGAGCGCCTTGCCCCCGGCCTTCGGCGTGATCGTCGCGCGGTAGGAGCCGCGGGCGAGCTTGCGGCGCTTGACGCGCTTCACGCGCACGACGTTGCGGCCCTTCTTCAGCGTCACGCGCACGGTCCCGACGCGACGGAACTTCGCCGCGGGTTGCGCCGAACGTCCCGCCTTGCCGCGCGCCCGCGCGATGACGATCTTCGCGCTCCCGCGCGCCGGCATCCTCACCACGAAGGTGACGCCGCGCGCCGTGGTGGGCGTCCCGCTCAGGGAGGCCTTGGCCCTCGCCGGCGCGCCGCTCCCACCGCCCCCCGTCGGCGGCTCGGGCCCGCCGCCGCCGCCGCCCGTCGGCGGCGCCGGACCCGACGGAGCGGCCGGCTCGGGGCTGCTGAGCGGGTCGCCGTAGGTGGAGACGGCGAGCGTCGAGACGTTGAAGTCCGTCTCCGCTCCCCACACGTACGCGACCCGGCCGGTGTCGTCGATCGCGAGGTCGAGACCGACGGCGTCGGCCGGTACGCCGTCGATCGGCTTCACAGCCGACCACGGCGCCCCGGGGCCGGGTCCGCGCAGCGACCACCGGTTGGCGTCGCCGGTCGCCGTCCAGGTCCCGGCGGCCCGGCCGAACGCGTTCGAGGCGATCTGGAGGCTGTGGAGGAGCGTGCCGTCGCCGGGGTCGATGGCCGCGGGTGGGGTCGGCGCGGTCCAGTCGGTCGCCATCTCGGCTCGGTAGGCGGTGAGGACCTTGTTGCCGGCGATCCAGGCCGCGGTCATCAGGCCCATGCCGTCGACCGCCGCTCGGTCGCGCTCCTCGAGGTCGAGCCGGCCCGCCGTGCCGCCCGAGATGTCCTGGGTGACCGCGCTGGTCCAGGCCGTGCCCGCCGGCCTCGTGCGTGCGGCCAGCGGTGCGCTGGTCGATCCGTTCTGCCAGAACACGGCGGCCCGCCCGCTGTTGGGAGCGACGACGAGGTCGGAGATGTTGTCCGTGATGGCCGGGCCGGCGACCGGCGTCTGAGCACCCCACGGGCCGCTGTTGGGCCGGTCGACGGCGTAGATGTAGCGCTGGCTACCGCCGGCGCCTTCGTGCGTGTACGACACGGTCACGTCCCCCGCCGTGTCACCCTCGATGTGCGGCCGGTAGGACCACGTGGGCGAGATCGTCTCGACCTCGGACCACGGTTCGCCGAGCGGGCGGCGGGCGGTGCGGATGACGAGCGTGTCGGCCGTCGTGCCCATCTGCCAGACGGCGGTGGCGGTGCCATCGGAGGCGACGAACAGGTCGGGCTTCTGACCGGCTCCGCCGGGGATCGGCTGTCCCTCCGTCCACGGCTGGCCCTCGGCCTTGTCCGCCCACATCACGGCTCCCGCCTCGTCCCACACCGCGGTCATCCGTCCTTGCGGATCGACGCCCACATCTCCGGCGCCGCTCTCCCCCGCTCCCGAGAGCTGCTGCGATGGCGCCCATGCCTTGTTGGGCTCGCGCGTCGAAGCGCGGATCCGGAAGCGCGGCGTGCGGCCGTTGGCGAACTCGGTCCAGATGAGCGCCGCGACCCCGGGCGAGTTGGTCGCGATGCGAGCGGTGTCGTTGGCCGTCCCCGGCTGGGACAGCTCCTGCGCCTTCAGCCAGGCCTCCGCGCCTTGGGCCGCGGCGGGCAGCGCCGCAGCGGCGCACACAGCGATAGACAGCACGACGAGGGCTCGCATCGCCATCTCCGGGTGGGATTCCCACTATCTCCCAGATCCTGGTGGCGATGCAAGCCGACCGTCGCGGAGCGCTAGGGCGTCCAGCCGCCGGAGAGCGGCTCCCCGATGCGGACGCCGAAGCGCTCGACGAGCTCGGGGATGGTCTCCGGCTGCATCTCGAGGCCGTAGCGGTCGCTGAGACGCGCGAGCGACTCGGGGTCGGCCTGGGCGACGCCGCCCATGGCGACGATCTCGGCGAAGAAGCGCTCGAAGCCGGCCGGGGAGATGATCTCGAGGATCCGGCAGGGCTCGTCGCCGGCGTTCCAGAACGTGTGCCACTGGTTGCGCGGCTTGTGGACGAGGTCGCCGGGGCCGGCCTCGACGACGTGGTCGCCGAGCAGCGCGCCCATGCGGCCTTCGAGGACGTAGCTGTACTCGTCCTCGCGCGTGTGCCGGTGCAACGGCGCGGCGAGCGCGCGCGGGGACATCGGGTGCTCGACGAGCGCGAAGCGCTCGGCGGCCTCGGACCCGTCGAGCATGAAGCGGACGCCGATGCTGCCGAGGAAGCCTTCCTGCGCGTCGCGAGGACCGACGATCTTGGGGGGTGCGGTGGTGACGTCCATGCCGTGCTCCATTTGATTAGACAGTAGTGTCGCGGGAAAGCGTAACGGCGTGCGCTGCGTGTGTCAATATCCACCGGACAGCTATGTCCGATCAAAAGCGCCCGTACCGGATGAAGAAGCGAGCCGAGCTCGAGGAGCAGACGCGCACGCGGATCACCGAGAGCGCCGTCGCGCTCCATCAGCAACTCGGCCCCGCACGGACCTCGATCAGTGCGATCGCCGAGCGTGCCGGCGTGCGCCGCTCGACCGTGTACCGCCACTTCCCTGACGAGGACGCCCTCTTCGACGCGTGCTCGTCGCACTGGCGCGCCGCGAACCCGCCCCCCGACCCGCGGACGTGGGCCTCGATCGAGGATTCCGCCGAGCGCCTGCGAACCGCGCTCGCCGAGCTCTACGCCTTCTACGGCCGCACCGAGGAGATGTACACGAGCCTGCTCCGCGACGAGCCCCTGGTCCCGGTCGTCCACCAGCGGATGGGCGACTTCTACGGCTACCTCCTCGCCATCCAGGACATCCTCATGGCCGGCCGCAGCTCGCGGGGGCGCGCGGCGCGGCGCACGCGAGCGGCGATCGGGCACGCGCTCGCGTTCCCGACGTGGCAATCGCTGACCCGCGACCAGGGGCTCACCGACGACGAAGCCGTCACGCTGATGCGAGTGCTCGTCGAAGGCTCTCTACGCGAGCCCGGACGTCAAGGTGGACACGGCCGTGCCCTAGCTTGACCTTCGGACCCCGAGCCCGCGACGATCGAACGTGCCAGGGCAAGCCGCCTCTGACGCGCCGACGACGTCGTGTCTCTTCCAAGCCCGAACCCCGCTCGCGGGCGCCCCGCGAAGCTGCCGGCACGCACGCGCCGGCGTCGCGCTCTGGCGTGCGCCACCGGTGCGGCGGCGGTCATCGCGGTGACGTCGTGTGGCGGCGGGACGGCGACCACCGGCGAGCCCACGTCCACCCCGGACGGTCCGCGGTTCACTGAGGTCAAGCTGCCGCGCGGCACCTGGCCGCGCGGCCTCGCGTTCGACGACGCGGGCACGCTGTGGATCGCCGAGACGTCCGCCGACGCCATCGCGGAGCGCAAGCCGGACGGCGGCCTCGTCCATCACCGGCTTGGAGAGGCGACGGAGACGAGCGTCGGCGACCTCGTGCCCGGCGACGACGGGAACCTGTGGTTCCAGGGGTTCCAGCTGGTGGGCTGGATCACGCCGGACGGGAAGGTCTCCAGCTATGAGCTGGGCTCCGACCGCCCCGAGGTGGGACACCCCGAAGCGATGGCCAAAGGCCCGGACGGGAACGCGTGGTACGCGGCCGAGGGCAGGGAGCCGGCCATCAAGCGCGTCACCGCCGACGGCGTCATCCGGACCTACCCGCTGCCCGTCGACGGCGACGACTTCGCCGTCGGCGGCATCACGACCGGCCAGGACGGCGCGCTGTGGTTCACGCAGGTGGACGAGTTCGAGAAGACCCGAGAGGTCGTCGGGCGCCTCGACCTCCGGACGGGCTACGAGCGCTTCCGCCTCCCCCACGCCCGTCCCGGCCTCGGACGCATCGCGGCTGGACCCGACGGTTCGATCTGGTTCACGGAGCGCGCGCGGTACGCGATCGGCCGCGTCTCGAGAGACGGGGACTTCGACGAGTTCGCGCTGAAGCCGGGAACCGTCCCGTCCGACATCATCGCCGGCCGCGACGGGACGATCTGGTTCACCACGGACCACGGCGTCGGGCGGATCACGACGAAGGGCGACGTGGAGACGTGGCCCGTCCCGCGTGCGTCGAACCTGTACGGCATTGCCCAGGCCGGCGACGGGGCACTGTGGATCACCGACCCCGAGGCGGATCTCCTTCGCCGCTTCGAACCGCCGTCGTCGTGACCGCCGTCGCCCCCCAGCCGCCGACGCTGCGCGAGCGGCTGAGGACCCGCCGCCAGAAGCACTACGCCGCTTACGACGCGTTCCTGTCGTACAGCCACGTCGATCTGCGGTTCGCGGCGGACCTGCAGCGAGCGCTGGAGCGCTTCGCGAAGCCGTGGAACCAGGTCCGGGCGATGAAGGTCTTCCGGGACGTGTCGAGCCTCGCCCCCGAGTCGGGCCTGTGGACGTCGATCGAGCGGCAGTTGCAGAAGTCGTCGTGGCTCGTCCTGCTGGCCTCGCCGGAGGCGGCCCGTTCGCCATGGGTCGACCGCGAGGTCGAGTGGTGGCTCGAGCACAGGTCCGTGGACCGGCTGCTCATCGTGCACACGGCCGGGGACCTGGACTGGGACGACGCCGCCAACGACTTCGGCGCCACGGCGGCCGTCCCGCCGGCACTTCGCGGCCGGCTCGCCGCGGAGCCGAGCTGGGTGGACGCGCGCTGGTCGCGGGACCCCGGCCACGACGCCTCCGGCCTCGAGGAGGTCGCCGCCTCGCTCGCCTCACCGATCAAGGACGTGCCGAAGGACGAGCTGAACGCCGCGGCGGTGCACGAGCACCGCCGGACGATGCGTCTCGCCCGTCTCGCGCTCGTCTCCCTCGCGATCCTTCTGGTCGCGGCCGTCGCGGGCGGCGTCATCGCCTACGTGCAGCGCAACACCGCACGCGAGCAGGCGAACCTCGCCGTGTCGCGTCAGCTCGCCGCCGTCGCGAACCGCGAGGCGTCGTCGAACGTCGACGTCGCGCTGCTGCTCGCGGTGGAGGCCTACAAGCGCGACGCCAACCCGCAGAGCGCCGCCGCGCTGACGACCGTGTCGCTGGCCAGCCCGCACCTGGTCCGCTACTTCACGCTCCCGGCCCCCGTGACGGCCTTCGACGGCTCCGCCGACGGCCGGATCGTCGCCGCGGGACTGGCCGACGGCCGGGTCATGCGATGGGAGGCACGCACGAGGACGCCGCGCGAGGTCGCGAAGCTGGGAGGCGAGGTCACCGCGGTGGCGATCGACGCGAACGGCGACACGCTGGTCGCGACGGACGGAACGATCCTCACGGAGGACTCGACGGCGCTGATCGTCCGCGCCGGCGGGCGAGCGGAGCGGATCGCCGTGCCGGAAGGACAAGCGCCGAGCGCGGTCGGGATCTCCCCGAGCGGTCGCACGGTGCTGGTCTACGGCAGCGCCCCGATCGACGGCGGGGAGGAGAGCGTATCGGTCGTCGACGGCCGGACGGGCGAGGCGAGGCGCGTGCGAGCCGCCACGGACATCGTCGCGCCGTCGCGTTTCATCTTCCCGTCCGACGACGAGGTCGTGTCGTTCAACAGCGGCTACGGGATCTGGACGCGCCGAGCGATCGCGAACTGGGAGACGATCGACAGCGGCAACGTCGCGTTCGGCACCCAGCAGATCGCGGGACACCCGTCGGCGGACGGGGAGTTCATGACCGCGACGAACGGTCTCCCCGACATCCCGGTGTGGCGGATGCGCGGCCGCCCGGTGAACGAGCGCCCGACGCTCACGGGCTCCGCCCCGATCAGCAACCCCGACGCGCTCGCGCTGAGCCCGGACGGCTCGCGTCTCGCCGTGAGCGACACGGGCACGATCTACGTCGCCGACACCACGAGACCGGGTGCCGAGACGCCGGTGCCGGTCACGCTGACGGGCAACGGCGACGTGGCCGATCTGCGGTTCTTCGGCGGGAACTCCCGTTTGCTGTCGTCCTCGGGCCGGAAGGTGGTGCTGTGGGACCTCACCCAACGGGACCGTCTCGGGACGTCGGCCCGCGTTCCGATCGGCGGCGACTGCGGCGCCTGCGGGGGACCGCGCGTGGCACTCTCTCCGGATGACTCCCGCGTGGCCATCCTCGACGGCTTCGGCTCGGACGGCGCCATCGTCGACCTGAGGACGGGCCGGAGCGAGCGGGTGTCGGCAGGCGGCGCGGGCGGCCCGCCGCTGTGGAGCCGCGACGGGACGGTCGTGTTCCCGTTCGAGGGAGGGTCCGCCGGCACGGCGACGGCTCTCCCCCGCGACGTCCGCCGATGGAGAGCGGGGACCAGCGATCAGCCGGTGCTCGCGTCGGGAACCACGCGAGACTCCGCCGTCATCGTCGACAGCCAGGGCAGGATCTCCGTCCAGGACCTGCAGAACGGCGCGATCGCCAAGACCATCAGCGCCCACCGCGACCTCGAGCTCGGTGACGACGCGCTGACCGCGGCGGCCGTCGCCCCGGAGGGTGACCGGGTCGCGACGCTCCTCGACGGCCGCGTCTCCATCGTCGACGTCGCCTCCGGCCGGACCGCGAAGCGTTTCTCCGCCCGGGAGGCGTCCTCTCTGACGTTCGCCGGCGACCGGCTGTTCGTGCAGAAGGACGATGGCACGCTGGATGTGCGCGCCGCGGGCACCACCCGCCTCGAGCGCACGCTGGCGGGCGACCCAAGCTTCATCTGGCCGCCCGTCCCGAACCCGCGCGGCACCCTGCTGGCCCGCCAGCGGCAGAACGGCGACATCTCACTGGTCGACGTCGGATCGGGGGCGACGCTGGGCGTCGTCCCGCGCAACGCCGGGTCCGGCATCGCCAAGACCGGCGTGGCGTTCTCGCATGAGGGCCGGCGACTCGTCACCGTGACCAGCGAGACGAGGTACCGGTCGGGCGGCACCCTCGTCGACCGCGACCTCTCGACCGCGGGCATGATCGAGACCGCCTGCCGGACGGCGGGGGCGGGGCTGACGGCCGCCGACTGGCGCCGCATCGTCGGGCTGGCGCCGCCGGAGCGCGCGACATGCCCTTAGCGCGCCTGAGCCGCGCCGACCAGCTCCGAGAGCTCGAGCACCAGCACCCTGGACGCGGTGGCGGCGGCGTTCCCGTCGAACCATCCCCGGATCAGCCCGGCCGCACGGTGCCCGCCGAGATCCGTCGTCCACTCGGGGTCGTTGCCGCCGTGGAACCCGCGCGGGGCAGGCACCTCGGCCGGGAGCTCAGGGATACGCGCCGCGCGCGTGCGCTCGGCGATCCGCGCCACGTCCGCGGCGTCGAACGCGCGGATCCCTCGCCATCCCCCCGCGCCGTGTTGAGCTCCACCGCGCCGTCGGCCCACGCGCGCATCCCCGAGCCGGCCGGCAGCACCCGGTAGCCGACGACCAGCTCGCGGCTCACGGCACCGACACCGGCATCTTCCCGCGGGCGATGAAGGCGATGCGCGCCGAGGCGCCGGGTCACGGTCAACGCGGTGAGCGCTCCATCAGAAGGTGCGCTGTGACGGTCGGCCGCGAACGGCCCGACCGACCTCGGCGGGCGCACGTCAGGACACGAACGTGTCGGTCAGGGCGCCGCGGAGCGCACCGTGGGGCTGGCCGAATCACACGCTGAGGAAACCCGTATCGGAGCGGCCGCGTTCCGCTGCCAGCCTCGGTTGCATGCTCTCCACGCCGCTCCGCACCGACGACATCAAGGGCCGTGTGATCAGCCCGGACGACCCCGACTACGACGCGGCGCGCACGGTCTTCATGGGCGACGTCGACCGCCGCCCGCGCCTGATCGTCCGGGTCGCGGATGCGGCCGACGTCGCGCGCGTCGTCTCGCTGGCGCGCGAGACCGGGCTGGAGCTCGCGGTCCGCAGCGGCGGCCACAGCCCGGCCGGCCACGGCGTCTCCGAGGGCGGCATCGTGATCGACCTGTCGGACATGCGCTCGCTCGAGATCGACTCCGCGACCGGGACCGCGTGGGCCGACGCCGGGCTGACCGCGGGCGAGTACACGATCGCGGCCGGTGCGCACGGCCTCGCCACCGGGTTCGGCGACGCGGGCTCGGTCGGCATCGGCGGCATCACGCTGGCCGGCGGCGCCGGGTTCCTGTCGCGAAAGCACGGGCTCACGATCGACAGCCTCGTCGAGGCGGAGATCGTGACGGCGGACGGCGAGCTCCTTCCCGTCGACGCCGAGACGCACCCCGACCTGTTCTGGGCGATCCGTGGCGGCGGCGGCAACTTCGGCGTCCTGACCCGCGTGCGCTTCCGCCTCCACGAGGTCCGCACGATCGTCGGCGGGCCGCTGGTGCTCCCGGCGACGCCCGAGGTGATCTCGGCGTTCGTCGCCGAGGCCGAGGCCGCGCCGGACGAGCTCTCGACGATCGCCGGCGTGATGCCCGCACCGCCGCTGCCGTTCCTGGACCCGCGCCACCACGGCCGGCTGGTCGTGATGGCCATGCTCGCCCACGCCGGATCCGTCGAGGACGGCGAGCGCGCCGTCGCGCCGTTCCGGGCGCTCGCCACGCCGCTGGCGGACATGGTCCGGCCGATGCTCTACCCCGAGCTGTTCCCGCCCGGCGCCGAGGGCTACCGGCCGGTCGCCGTCGCCCGCACGATGTTCGCCGACACGATCGAGCCCCGGGCGGCGGAGGAGATCGTCGACGGCCTCCAGGCCTCGACCGCCGCCATGCCGGTCGTGCAGATCCGCGTCCTCGGCGGTGCCGTGGCGCGGGTGCCCGCGGACGCGACCGCCTTCGCGCACCGCCAGAGCCGCGTGCTGCTCAACGTCGCCGCCATGTACGAGCGCCCGGAGGACCGCCCGGAGCACGAGGCGTGGGTCGGCGGCCTCGCCGCCGCGTTGCACACCGGCGACACCGGCGCCTACGCGGGCTTCCTCGGCGACGAGGGAGCGGAGCGCGTCCGCGCCGCCTACCCGGGCGCGACCTGGGACCGGCTCACCTCGGTCAAGGCCCGCTACGACCCTGACAACCGCTTCCGGCTCAACCAGAACGTCCCGCCGCGGCACGCGTCCTAGGGCGTCGAGACGGGCGCGCCGACGACCTCCTCCTCGGGGCTCTGAGGAGAGAACGCCGGCGGCGCGCCGACGCCGCCGTAGGAGAAGTGCACCGGGCGCGGTGATCGCGTCCAGCGCCTCGAGGAACGTGATGGCGGGAGCGTGCGAGGGTCGCGGCGAGGGCGCGTGCCACGGCCGCGTTGCCGGCGCTGCGCTGGAGAGAGAGCACGTCACCGCCGGGCAGACCCGCCGCTTCCCGGCCGGCGGCCCGGTGCAGGGTCTCCTCGGGGAGGGGCCCAGGGTCGCTGGTCTGGCGCGGCTCGCGCTCGCGCCACAGCAGACGGGGCACCCCCGATGCTGGAGGCACACGCCCACCCGGTCAAGCCCCCGCGGCGGCGTGCGACCCTGCATCCCCGCGGCCCGTGCGCGCCACCACTCCCCCCGCCGCGGTGGGGCGGGTCAGGGAGCGGACGAGCTAGCCGAGCTTGGTCTTCGAGCGGGTCAGCGTGCAGCGGTAGGTGGTGCCGGTCGGGCCCCGCCCGGAGCGGCACCGTCCGGCGCGGCGGACGCGCCCGAGCAGCCGCCCCGACTGGCGGATCTGGAGGTCCAGCCCGTAGATCTTGTTCTTGGCCGGCACCGCGTCGATGTGCAGCCCGTACCGCGCCGAGCGCAGGGCGGGCTGGGTGCGGGCGAGCAGCGAGACGGGGCCCCTGGGATCGCCCCGGACGATGCCCCGGCCCAGCGCGTCGTCGTCGATCTGGAGCGCCGCCACGATGCTCGTGACCGTGCCGCACGTGAGGTAGTAGGCACGGCACAGCGCCCGCGTCTTGATGAACGACAGGCTCGGGAGCTTCTTGTCGTACTCCACCTGGTCCTCGGCGCGCAGCGGCACGACCATCGTGCGCGGCTTGCCCGACGGCGGCGGGAGGCGCGGCTTCGACACCGCCGCGACCGAGACCTCGACCGGCGAGAGGTCCGGGCGCGTGAGCGCCGGCACCACGGCGACCGTGGCGCCGTACCGAGGGCCAGGCGTGCGGACCGTGTGGCTGGGGCGGGCGGCGAGCACGGGGAGCGTGACGACCCGCGTCGCGAAGCACTCGGCGTCGGGCTCGACCGGTTGGCGCCACGTCACGGTGATCGCCACGCTCGGGGCGGCGGGCACGATCATGTGGACGCCGCCGTCGCCCTCGCCGCCCGCGAGCACCGTCGTGCCCGGCGGCGGCGCGACCGTCACGTTGTCGGCCTGGCCGTCGACCTCGGCGCTGACGGTGACCGGGTGGGTGGCGACGGGCTTGGCGTCCTCGCTGCGCTCCTGGGTCGTCAGCGTCACCGCGCTCGTCGTGTCGGGCGCACACGGCGGCGGAGCCTGGGCGCCGGCGGTCGGCGCCGATCCGACGACGATCCCCGTCAGGAGGGCGACGCAGAGCGCGGAGCCGAGACGTCGCACACGCCGACCCTAACCGCAACGGCCGCGCGCCGTGCGGATTCAGCCGACGATGGCGGTGATGCTCTCGCCGCCGCGGGCGCGGGCCACCGACGCGCGGTGCTGGCCGTCGCGGATCGCGGAGCCGTCCCCGACCGGGACGACGGACATGGGCGGCAGCACCGTGCCGCGCTGCTCGGCGAGCCAGACGTTCAGCCAGCGGCCGCGGTTCCGCGCGGACGGACGGAACTCGCGGTCGAACTGGACCGCGCGATGGGGCTCGAGGGTGCCGGTGATCGCGGCGAGCGGGATGTCCCGCACGCCCGCAGCCGCGCGCCGCACCTGGTCGTCTCCGCCGGCAAGCCGGAGAAGGAGTGGGGCGAGCTCTACGACGGGGCCGGCGGCGACCGGTCAGAGCCCTGGCACCTCCCGAAGGCGAGCCACACCGCCGCGCTGCGGCAGTACCCCGACGCCTACGAGAAGCGCGTCGTCTCGTTCTTCGACGCGAACCTGCTCACGGCGCGGTAGGGATCGGCTGCCAGTCGGGGTCCGCGAACGTGGCGTCGGTGGTGGCCGTCGGGACCGGCGTCACGGCCACCGCGAGCGCGCCCCCGGCGACGTCCTTGGTCATCACGATGCGGCTGCCGTTCTGGTGGGTGCGGTGGAAGGCGATCTTCTGCCCGTCCGGCGACCAGGACGGGTTGAAGTCCTCCACCCTGGTGCCGCCGGGGTTGTTCGCGATCACGGCGGTGAACTGCGTCACGTCCGACCCGTCGGCATCCATGATCCACAGGCGCGCGCGGTCGGTGTCGCCCGGGACGGAGCGGCCGCTCACGAACACGATCCGGGAGCCGTCGGGGGACCAGTCGGGGGCGAGGTCCCCGCCGGGGGTGTCGTCGGACAGGTTGACCATGCCGGTGCCGTCGGGCGCGAACACCATGACGTCGGCACGCACGGCGATTCTGGCGGCCGCGATCTTGCGGCCGTCCGGCGCCCAGGACGGATCCTCGAAGCCCACGGTCCCGGGGATCAGGACCGGCTCGCCACCGGCCGCATCGACGATGAAGATCCCCTCAGACGGCCGCTGGCGCCTGACGAACGCGATCCTCCGGCCGTCGGGCGACCACGTGGGGTCGAGGTCGTTCTCGGTCGTGCCGGCCACGTGCGTCGGGGTCTCGCCTCCCGCTCCGGCGGTCCAGATGCCCGACGGGGTGCCGGTGGCCCGCCTGGCGAAGGCGACGCGCGTCCCGTCCGGCGACCACGCCGCCCGTCCCGGGGACACGCCTTCGGGGGTGAAGGGCACCGGCTCCCCGGGCGGGTCCACGAGCCACAGGCGTTCCGGCCCGAACAGCGTCCCGGCCGCCCGCGTGCCCCTGCCGGTGACCACGAGCTTGCCGTTGGTGAAGGCGCCCACGGCGCGGCAGTTGCGCCGCGGGTCGAGCAGCAAGGCGCGCTGGTCGACGCTGCCGGTGTAGAGATCGGAGTAGGCGAGGTAACAGAGCGCGTCGAGGTCGGACACGGCGTGCTCGTCGAACTCGACGGCGATGCCCTCGATCGAGGCCTCGACGGTCTCGAGCCGCGGGGCTGCTCCTCGCGTCCCGCCGGTGGGATCGAGGTCGAGCGGGACGGCGCCGGTGCCGCCCGTGAAGCCGTCGCCGTTGAGGTCCGAGCGCGACCAGTCGCGGGCGCCGGCGTCGGGGCGCGCGGCGGCGGCGAAGTTCTCGAGGTCCTCCTCGTCGAACGTCCCGTCGCCGTCGCGGTCGGCGATCGCCATGCGCACGGGCGCGGTCGCGGGGGTGAGCGCGGCGGCCCGGTCGAGGCTGAGCACCGCCGTGTAGGCGTCGAGGCGCGGCGCCGAAGGGACGTCCGTCCCGCAGGTCCCGGGGTCGTTGGACAGCGGCGGACGGGCGGTCGCGACGATCAGGTCGCGCAGCCGGGGGCCGGTGAGGTCGGGCGCGATCGACCACAGGAACGTCGCCAGCCCCGCGACCTCGGGCGAGGCCATCGACGTGCCGCTCTTGTCGCCCGCCAGGGATCCGAAGCGATGCGAGAAGACGTTCTCGCCGACGGCGGCGATCGTGCCGCCGCGGTTAGAGGCGATCGCGAGGCAGCGGGGCTCGTAGGCGGGCGACCCGCTGTCGCCGAGGTTCTCGACGACCAGCGTGTTGCGCAGTGGCCCGATCGGTTCGTCGGCAGCGTCGGTCAGGTCCGTGCGAACCCCGGCGGCCGCCCACCGGCTGTTGCGGGCGGCCGGGGCGGCCTCGTTGCCGGCCGACGCGGCGTGCAGCATCCGGTCCTGCAGGCCGGCCGTCCCGCGCACGAGCTGCGACCCAGTCGGACCCGCTCTCCTGCGACTCCGCGTCCGTCCCCGGCGCGCCGAGGCTGGTGTTGACGACCACCCGGCCGGCGCGCGCCCTCGCCTCGTTGATGATCCGCAGGCCCGTCATCTGGGTGGTGAGGCCGAGCGCGTCGATGACGTGCAGGCGGGCGTTGGCTCCGAAGACGCCGGTGACGTTGCCCGCCGCGGTCCCGTTGCTCGCGAAGCTCGAGGCGGCGATCCCGACCACGTGGTAGCCGTGCTCGTTGGCCCCGGGGCGGACGATGAGGTCGGCGTTGTTGTACGTCGCGTCGACCTGGGGCGAGAGCGGCCCGTTGCCGAACAGGTCGGCGATCAGCAGCGTCGGCCGCTGGGCGAGGTCGATCGCGCGCCGGGCGTTCCATGCGGCCGGCATGCGCATGGCGAGCAGGTGGCTGAGCTGCCCGGCCTCGGCGACGGACGGCGGCGTCGCGAACGCCGGCAGCTCGTCCGTGACGGGCATGTCCGCCACGCCCGCACGGTCGACGCCCGGCTGCGCCCGGAGCCCCGCCAGGAGCGTCTCGAGCGCGGCGAGGTCGCCGGGGTCCGGGATCGCGACGGCCAACTGGGGTGAGGCCGGGACGGCGCCGACGATGCGGCCGCCCACCGAGCGCAGCGCCACGTTGACCTGCTCGACGGTCGCGGAGGGCTCGATGTGCAGGGCGATCTCGGTGCGCGCCACGCGACGGCCGCCGGGCGTGGCCGAGAGCTCCGAGTCGGCGTGGCGCGGGTCGGCGTCGACGGCGGGCACGACGGCCGCGGCGCCGCCTTCGCCCGTGAGGCCTCCCGGGCCGTGGTTGACGACGATGTCGGCCGTGCTCACGTTGCCCGCGCCGTCCCGCGCGGTGACGGCGATCGCGTTCGCCCCGCTCGTGAGCGGCACGTCGCAGGCGAACGCCTCGCCCGCGAGCGCGGCGCTCTGCCCGCCGCAGCTGACGGCGGCCACGCCGGAGCCCGCGTCGCTGGCGCTTCCGCGCAGCGTGGCCACCGGCGCGTCGAACCACGCGCCGGCGCCGGGCGAGCCGATCGACAGCGCGGGCGGCGTGGTGTCGGAGACCACGGCCGGCGGCTGGGCCGGCGGGTTCGCCGGGGGCGCGGGGGCGGGCGGCGCCGGCCCTCCCCCGGCCGGCGGCGGCACGGCGGGCTTCAGGCAGCGGCTGCGCGCCCGCTTCAGCGCCTTGAGCTGCTTGGCCTGCTTCTTCACGAACGCGCGGCGGGCCTTGCGCGAGCGATGGGAGCGGAAGAACGCCCGCTTGCGCGGGGCCATCTTGCGCTTGAACGCGTTCAGCTTCTTGGTCTGCGCCTGGCAGCGCTCGGCCTGTGCGACCGCCGCCATGTCCGCGGTCCGGGCCGGCGCCACGCCCTCGCCCGCCGCGAAGGCGATCAGCACGACGAGCCCGGTCGCTAATACCGCTCTCACAATCTGACGTTATCCGGTTCGACGGCGCCGCGGGGAAAAGCGCGTGGCCCGTAATCTGGCGGCGTGCGGGTGACGCTCTACGGGGTCCACAACTCCCACCCGGTGCAGGCCGTGCGCGGCATGCTCGAACACAAGGGCCTGCCGTACGAGGCGGTCGAGTTGCGGGCCGGCCCGCACGCCATGCAGTTGCGCCTCAAGGGCTTCCCCGGCACGACCGTCCCCGCGCTCGACATCGATGGCGAGAAGGTGCAGGGCTCGACGCGGATCTCCCGCCGTCTCGAGGCGCTGCAGCCAGATCCGCCGCTGTTCGGCGCCGACCCCGCGGAGCGCCTGGCCATCGAGGAGGCGGAGGAGTGGGGCGAGCGTGAGCTGCAGGGCATCCACCGCCGCGCGCTCCGCCATGCCCTCGTCCGGCGCAACGACCTGCGCGCGGGCCTGAAGCTTCCACTGGGCGTCACGCTGCCCAAGCCGCTCGCCGGCGCCGCCGCGTTCCCGCAGGCCGTGGGGCTCGCGGTCCTCAAGCGCGCATCGGGCCCGCGGGTGCGCAGCGAGCTCGCGACGCTGCCGGACAAGCTGGATCACGTGGATGCGCTGATCGCCGCCGGGACGATCGGCGGAGCGGCGCCCAACGCCGCGGACTTCCAGATCGGCGCCACGATGTGGTCGCTGCTGGCGTTCGAGGACTTCCGCCCGCTCGTCGCCGGACGGCCGGCGGCCCGGCTCGCCGGGCTCGTCGCGGCGCGGCGGGCCCCGGTGCCGTCGTTCGTCCCGCCCGGCTGGCTCCCGGCGTGAGCCGGTACAACTCCGGAATGCGCGCGCTGGTCTGGCACGGCCCCAACGAGATGTCGGTCGAGGAGGTTCCCGAGCCCGAGCCCGCGGCGGGAGAGGTGCTCCTCGCCCCCGAGGCGGTCGGGGTGTGCGGCTCGGAGGTCGAGGGCTACCGCGGCGAGCAGGCCAACCGCACGCCGCCGCTCGTCATGGGCCACGAGCTGTCAGGGCGGGTCGTCGCGCTCGGCGAGGGCGTCGACGCCGAGTGGGCCGGCCGCCGGGTCGCCGTCAACCCGCTCGTCCACGCGCCCGGCGCGCTGCCCGGGATCGAGCAGCTCGCCACCGACCGCCAGCTGATCGGCGTGCACCGCCCCGGCGGCTTCGCCGACCTCGTGAGCGTGCCCGCCCACCGGCTCCGGCCGCTGCCCGACGGCGCCGACGCCCGCCTCGGCGTGCTGGCCGAGCCGCTGGCCAACGGCGTCCACGCCGCGCGCATCGGGCGCGCGGGCGTCGAGGGCGGCCCGACGGACCGTGTGGTGGTCATCGGCGCGGGGACGATCGGCCTGCTCACGCTGCAGGCCGTGCTGGCCGGCGGCGCGGAGTGGGTCGGCGTGATCGAGCCCCACGGCGCCCGGCGCGACGCGGCGGCGGCGCTGGGCGCCTCGGCGACGTTCGGCGCTCCCGAGGAGCTGGAGGGCGCCGCGGACCTCGTGTTCGACGCCGCGGGGCACGAGGCGACGCGCCGCCTCGCGCTCGAGCTCCTGCGCCCCGGCGGGTGCGCGGTGATGATCGGGCTGGCCGACGACGTCCACCCCATCCCCTTCCACGACGTCATCCGCCGCGGCCTCACCATCCGCGGCGCCTACGCGTACACCGACGCCGACTACGACGAGGCGCTGGCGCTGCTGCTCGAGGGCACGGCGGGGCTGGGCGAGCTCGAGGCGGTCGGGCCGCTCGAGGCGGGCCCGGACGCGTTCGCCGAGCTGGCCGCCGGGCCGTCCGCGCGCCTGAAGGTGTTCCTCGCCCCATGATCGTCGCCGACGGAGCCCTGCAGGGACGAACGGCGGCCGTGACGGGCGCGTCCAGCGGGATCGGCCTGGCCGCCGCGAAGCGGCTGCACGAGCTCGGCGCGGACGTGACCGCGCTCGCGCGCCGGCTCGACGTGATGACCGCCGAGCTCGGCCCCGGCGTCGACGCGCGTCAGCTCGACGTCACCGACGTGGCGGCGGCCCGCGAGGCGTTCGCGGACGTCGAGCGCCTCGACGTGCTCGTGCTCTCCGCGGGCACGAACGTCACCGGCCGCCGGCTGGAGCAGCTCTCGCCCGAGGACTGGGCGAAGCTGACCGCGACGAACCTGACCGGCGTGTACGCGCTCATCGCCGCGACGCTGCCCGCGCTGCGCGCCGCGCGAGGGCTCGTGGTGATCATCGGCTCGGTGTCCGGGAGCTGGCCGGACCAGTCCGGCCCGGGCTATCAGGCCTCCAAGGCGGGCGCGCTGGCGTTCGCCCGCGGCGCGCAGCTCGAGGAGCACGACGCGGGCACCGGCGTGCGGTTCTCCGTGATCGAGCCCGGCGTGGTCGACACGCCCCTGCTCGACCTCCGCCCTGCGCCGCCGTCCGCCGAGCAGCGGACGCAGATGCTGACCTCCGAGGACGTCGCCGAGGCGTGCGCGTTCCTCGCCGCGCTCCCGCAGCACGTCGCGATCCCCGAGCTCCCGATCCTGCCCGCGCACCTCCAGGCCATCGGCCGCACGGGCTGAGGTGGGATGCTGTGCGTCCCGGTGGAGCAGATCGAGCGAGGCCGTGAGTCCTACGCGAGACAGGCGTGGTCGGACGCCCACGACGCGCTGTCCGCGCGCCGAGCCCGCTAGGACCCGACGACCTCGACCGGCTCGCGACGGCGGCCTACATGCTCGGCCGCGACGACGAGTACGTCGCGCGCGATGGAGCGCGCGCATCGCGCCCATCTGGAGGCGCGGGGAGCCGCTGCGGGCCGCGCGGGCCGCGGTGTGGATCGGCCTCAACCTCGCGCTGCGGGGCGAGACGGGCGGGGCCACGGGCTGGTTCGGGCGGGCCCGGCGGCTGGTCGAGCGCGACGGCTCGGACTGCGTGGAGCGCGGCTACCTGCTGATGCCGGTCATGTTCGAGCGCGCGGCGGCCGGCGACCCCGACGGCGCGGTGGCCGCCGCCGCCGAGGCGGCCGCGATCGGCGAGCGCTTCGGCGACGCCGACCTGTTCGCGCTCGCCGCCCAGGACCAGGGCGCCCTGCTGATCGCGCAGGGGCGCGTGCCGGAGGGGCTCCGGCTGCTCGACGAGGCGATGCTGGCGGTCACCGCGGGCGAGCTGTCGCCGATGGTCAACGGGTTCGTGTACTGCGGCGTGATCATGGGCTGCCAGGCCGCGTACGAGCCGCGCCGGGCGCAGGAGTGGACCGCGGCGCTGAGCCGGTGGTGCGAGCGCCAGCCCGACATGGTCAGCTTCACCGGCGCGTGCCTCGTGCACCGGTCGGAGATCATGCAGCTGCGCGGCGCGTGGACGGACGCGCTGCAGGAGGCGCGGCGGGCGCGCGAGCGGTGCGAGCTGGCGATGAACCGCTCGGCGGGGGCGCAGGCGCTCTACCGCCAGGGCGAGCTGCACCGCCTGCGGGGCGAGTTCGCCGCGGCGGAGGAGGCGTACCAGGCCGCGCGCCAGGGCGGATGGGAGCCGCAGCCGGGGCTGGCGCTGCTGCGGCTGGCCCAGGGCAACGGCGACGCGGCGGCGGCCGCGATCCGCCGGATGCTCGTGCGAGACGCCCGGCGGCTCGCGGCGGGCGGGGCTGCTGCCCGCCGCGGTCGAGATCCTGCTCGCGGCCGGCGACGTCGAGGCCGCCGCGCGACGCCTGCCGGGAGCTCGGCGAGATCGCCGAGACCTGGGCGGGCGGGATGGTCGGCGCGATGGCCGCGCACGCGCGCGGGGCGGTCGAGCTGGCCGGCGGCGACGCGCCGGCCGCGCTCGTCGCGCTGCGCGACGCGGGCGCAGGCGTGGCGGGAGCTCGACGCGCCGTACGAGGCGGCGCGCTCGCGCGTGCTGGTCGGCCTGACCTGCCGGGCGCTCGGCGACGAGGACACGGCGGCGCTCGAGCTCGACGCGGCCCGCGAGGTCTTCGCGCGGCTCGGCGCGGCGCCCGACGTCGCGCGGATCGACGAGCCGCGCCGGCCGACGCGCACGGGCTGACGGCGCGCGAGCTGGAGGTGCTGCGCCTGGTCGCCGCCGGCCGGAGCAACCGGCAGATCGCGGCGGCGCTCGTGATCAGCGAGCACACCGTCGCCCGGCACCTGCAGAACATGTTCGCCAAGCTCGGCGTGTCGTCGCGGACCGCCGCGGGCGCCTTCGCGTTCGAGCACGATCTCGTCTGACGTGGTCAGAAATCACCACGCGCCGCGCGCCGTGCAAGTTGGTGATTTCGGGCGATGGCAGCCGCCATCGCCGTCCGTAGCGTCGGTCGCCAAGCCCGACGACCGCAAGGAGCGACCACATGGCGACCGACGATCGAAGCACCCCGCGACCGACTGCTGGCGGGGCTCCCCGTCACCGAGCGGCGCCTGCCGCTGGCGGGCATCTCGACCGCCGTCGCTCGAGGGCGGCGACGGCCCGCCGATGGTGCTCCTGCACGGCCCCGCGGGCAACGCCGCGCACTGGGTGCGCGTGCTCGCGGACCTCGTGACGACCCACCGCGTGATCGCCCCCGACCTTCCCGGCCACGGCGCCACCGTCGTGGACGGCGAGCTCGACGCGGACCGCGTCCTCGCCTGGCTCGGCGAGCTGATCGAGCAGACCTGCGCCTCCCCGCCGATGCTCGTCGGCTACGCGCTCGGCGGCGCCATCGCCGCGCGCTTCCGCCGTGCACGGCGACCGGGTCGCGGCTGGTGCTCGTCGACGCGCTCGGGCCTGGCGCCCTTCGAGCCCGACCCCGCGTTCGGCGCCGCGCTGCACGCGTTCCTCGCGCGAGCCGGACGAGGAGACGCACGAGGGCCTGTGGCGCCAGTGCGCGCTCGACCTCGACGGCCTGCGCGGCCGGATGGGCGACCGCTGGGACAGCCGTTCGAGGCCTACAACCTCGACCGGGCGCGCACGCCGAGCGCCTGGCCGCGCTCGGCAGCCTGATGGGCGAGTTCGGGATGCCGGCGATCCCGTCGGAGGAGCTCGCGCGGATCGGCGTCCCCACCACGCTGATCTGGGGCCGCCACGACCTCGCGACGCCGGCTGCGCGTCGCCGAGGCGCTGAGCGTGCGCCACGGCTGGCCGCTGCACGTGATCGAGGGCTCGCGCCGACGATCCCGCCGATCGAGCAGCCCGACGCGTTCGTGACCGCGCTGCACGGCCTCGGCACGGGCGAGATCGTCGGCCGCGCCCACCCCGCCTACGACGAGCTGCGCCGCGTCTTCAACGGGATGGTCGACCGCCGCCCGGCGCTGATCGCGCGCTGCGCCGACGCGCACGACGTGGCGGCGGCGGTCGGCTTCGCCCGCGACGACGGCCTGCGCCGTGTCCGTGTACGGCGGCGGTCACAACGTCACCGGCAACGCGGTGTGCGACGACGGCGTCACGATCGACGTGCGCCCGATGAAGGCGATCGAGGTCGACCCCGACGCGCGCACCTGCCGCGCCGGCGCCGGGCTCACGTGGGGCGAGCTCGACGCCGCGACCCAGCAGCACGGGCTCGCGGTGACCGGTGGGCGGGTGTCGACCACCGGCGTCGCGGGCTCGCGCTCGGCGGCGGCTCGGGCTGGATCGAGCGCAAGCTGCGGCTACACGGTCGACAACCTGCTCTCGGTGGAGATCGTGACGGCCGACGGGCGCATCCTCACCGCGTCGGAGACCGAGCACCCGGAGCTGTTCTGGGGCACGCGCGGCGGCGGCGGGAACTTCGGCGTGGCCACCAGGTTCGTGCTCCGGCTGCACCCGATCGGCCCGACGGTCCTGGGCGGCATGCTGCTGTACCCGGCGCTCGATGGCGGCCGCGGTGCTGCGGAACTTCGCCGCGGTGATGGCGGACGCCCCGGACGAGGTCGGCTCGGGCGGCGGCGCTGCTCACCGCTCCGTTCGAGGAGTTCGTCCCGGAGCCCGTGCGCGGGCAGCCGGTGGTCGGCGTGATCGTCTGCCTACGCCGGGCCCGGTCGAGGAGGCCGAGGAGGCGCTGCGCCCGCTGCGCGAGTTCGGCCCGCCGGCGCTCGACATGGTCGAGCCGATGCCCTACGTGGCCCTCCAGCAGCTGTTCGACGCCGACTACCCGCACGGGATGCGCAACTACTGGACCGGCGACTTCCTCACCGGCCTCCCGGACGAGGCGATCGAGGTCCTGTGCCGCTTCCACCTGTCCAAGCCGTCGCCCGGGCACCGGAGATCCTGCTGCTCCCCGGCGGCGGCGCCGGCGCGCGGGTGCCCGACGGCACGATGGCGATCGGGCAGCGCGACGCGCCGTTCAACATCCACATCACCTCGCTGTGGGAGGACCCCGCCGACGACGACGCCAACATCGCCTGGACGCGCGAGTTCAGCGCGGCGATCAGGCCGTTCACGACCGGCCGCGTCTACGTCAACTTCATCGGCGACGAGGGCGAGGAGCGGGTCGTCGCGTCGTTCGGAGCCGAGGGCTACCGGCGCCTGCAGGCGCTCAAGGACACCTACGACCCCGGCAACGTCTTCCGCACGAGCCAGAACGTGAGGCCGACGCGGAGCGAGCACCGTGGTCCGCATCGAGGCCGGGCAGGTCGTTCCCGGTCCCGGTACGCGACGGGTTCGACTACATCACCGACCCGGCAACTGGCTCGAGTACTGGCCGCGGGCGGTCGGCGTCGACCCCGACACGCGCTGGCGCGAGCCGGGCGACCGGGCCCGGCGTCGTCCTGCGGATGCTCGGGCGGCGCGATCGAGCTCGACATGACGCTCGTGCGGATCGAGCCCTACCGGCTCGTCGAGTACACGAGCGAGCAGCGCGGCCTGCCCGTGGCCCGCCACTCGCGCCACTTCGACGCGGACGGACGGCGGGTTCGGCTACCGGATCGTCGTCGAGTACGACGCGCGGCCGGGATGGCGGGCGCCGCTGGACCGCCACGTCGTCCGCAGGGCGACCGAGCGCGCGGTGCGCGAGACGCTCGCGAACCTCGAGCGGCGCCTGCGGGCGTAGGCTGCGGGCGTGGTCGAGCCGCTGCACCCCGTCGCCGCCCGCTTCGAAGGCGGGCTGCGAGAGGTGGCGCCGGGCGTCCACGCGTGGTTGCAGCCCAACGGCTCGTGGGGCGAGAGCAACGCCTGCCTGGTCGTGGGCGACGGCGCTTCGCTGCTCGTCGACACGCTGTGGGACGTCCGGCTGACCGCCCGGATGCTCGCCGCGATGGAGCCGCTCGTCGAGGCGGCGCCGATCACCACGGTCGTCAACACCCACTCCGACGGTGACCACTGGTGGGGCAACCAGCTCGTCGCGGGCGCGCGAGATCGTGACCACCGACGCGGCCGCGGGCGTGATGGCGCATCAGTCGACGGGCGAGATGATCCGCTTCGCCCGCCTCGGCTCGGTTCTGCGCCGCGCCGGCACGCTCCCTCTCCCCAGGCACGACGACGCCGCTGCCGTCGGGGCCTTCGTGGGCGAGGCGCTGGGGCCGTTCCGGTTCGACGAGGTGCGGCTGGTCCGCCCGACGCGGCGCTTCAGCGGCGAGCTCGTGCTCGAGGCCGGCGGGCGCGAGGTCCGGCTCATCGAGGTCGGGCCGGCGCACACCGCGGGCGACCTCGTCGTGCACGTCCCCGACGCGCGCACGGTGATCGCCGCCGACGTCCTGTTCGTCGGCGTCACCCCGGTCATGTGGGCCGGCCCGGTGGAGGGCTGGCTGGCCGCGCTGGAGCGCCTGCTCGACACGGGCGCCGAGACGTTCGTGCCCGGCCACGGTCCGGTCTGCGGCGCCGCGGAGGTCGAGCTCCTGGCCGACTACTGGCGCTGGCTGGACGGCGCCGCGCGGCCGCGCCTCGCCGCCGGGGCGTCACCGGGCGACGTCGCACGCGAGCTGGTGCTGGGCGACGAGCTCGCCGCCGGCCCGTTCGCCGCCTGGCTGGATCCCGAGCGGGCCGTGATCAGCGTCCGCACCATCGATGCGCACCGCCGCGGCGCCGCCCGCCCGCCGGGCCCGCGCGACTTCGTGGAGGCGTTCTCGCAGATGGCGCTGCTCGCGCGGGACCTGCGGGCCGATTCTTCTAGAGTCCGCAAGTGACAGATGCAACAACTCCGGGCGGATGGCGCCGAGCGGCTCGCGCGCGTCATCGAGACGCAGCGCGACCTCACCGCGACGGGCGGTGACGTCGAGACCGTCATGCGCCGGATGGCCGAGCGCTGCCAGGTCCTGACCGGGGCCGACGGGGCGATGGTGAGCCTCCTGCAGGGCGACGACATGCTGCTCACCACCGCCGCGACGGGGTGCGCGTCGTCCGTGCTCGGCGCGCTCCGCCCGCTCGCCACATCGGTGGCGCGCTACGCGATCTCGGACGGCAAGCCGCTGCTGATCGCCGACTGCGAGACGGATCCGCGCGTCAACCGCGAGCTCCAGAAGCGGGTGGGCGACCGGTCGCTGATCTGCGTCCCTCTGTTCCACGGCTCCCGCGTGACCGGCGCGCTCAACGTGATGAGCCGCTCGGCCACCGCCCGGCTCACCGAGGGCGACCGCGAGACGATGGAGATGCTCTCCGTGGTGCTCTCCGCCGCGATGAGCAACGCGGCCGAGTTCGAGGCCATCAGCCGGTTCCGCGCGCTGTTCGACGGTGCGTCGATCGGGATCATGGTGCTGGGCCACGACGGGTGCGCCAGGGAGGCGAACCCCGCCATCGCGCAGATGCTCGGGCGCTCGCCCGCCGAGCTGGCCGTCACCGGCTTCCGCCTCTACACCCACCCCGACGACGAGGAGCGGAGCGCGGCGCTGTTCGCGGGGATGATGACCGGGCGCAGCGAGTCCTACCAGGCGGAGCTCCGCTACTGCCACCGCGACGGCGAGGTGATGTGGGCGCAGCACACCGCCGCCGTCGAGCGCGACGCCGACGGCCGCCCGGCGTCCGCCGTGACGATGATCGAGGACATCACGCAGCGCAAGCGCGGCGAGCACGAGCTCGCGCGGCAGGCGCTGGTGTCGCGCGAACAGGCCACGCACGACGCGCTCACCGGCCTCCCGAACCGGGTCCTGTTCGCCGAGCGCATCGACCAGGCGATCCGCGACGCCCGGCGCCGGCGAGAGCGGTCGCCGTGCTGATGCTCGACCTGGACCGCTTCAAGGAGGTCAACGACTCGCTCGGTCACCTGGCCGGGGACGCGCTCCTGCAGGAGGTCGCGCACCGGATCCAGCGATCCCTGCGCGCCTGCGACGCGGTCGCCCGCCTGTGGGGCGACGAGTTCGGGATCCTCCTCACCGCGATCACGGGCGAGCCCGACATCGTGGCGGTGATCGATCGCATCGCCGAGGCGAACCGGTGGCCGATCGTCGTACAGGAGATGTCGCTGGCCGTCGAGGCATCGATCGGCGTGGCGGTGTTCCCCGAGCACGGCGCCGACATCGGGACGCTCCTGGAGCACGCCGACGTCGCGATGTACGCGGCCAAGGAGCAGAACCGGCGCCACGCCTTCTACGACCCCCGGCACCAGGTCCACAACTCGCCGCCGGCCACGCTGGTGGCCGATCTGGAGCGCGCGATCGCGGACCGCGAGCTGCATCCTCTTCTACCAACCAAGGCCGACCTCGAGACGGGCGAGGTGCGCTCCGTCGAGGCCCTCCTGCGCTGGAAGCACCGCGACCAGGGCTGGATCGAGCCCGACGCGTTCATCCCGGCGGCGCGGGAGACCGGCGTGATCAAGCCGCTCACGCTCTACGTGCTCGAGGAGGCGCTCCGCCAGGTGAAGGCGTGGCGCTCCGAAGGGGTCACGCTGGCGATCGCCGTCAACGTGGCGACCCGCAACCTGCTCGACGTCCAGTTCCCGGGCCAGGTGGCCGACCTGCTGGAGCAATCGGGGCTGGACGCCTCCGTGCTCCAGCTCGAGATCACCGAGGCGACCATCTTCGCCAACCCGTTCCGGGCCAGGGAGGCCGTGGAGGCGCTCACCTCGCTGGGCGTCACCGTCTCGATCGACGACTTCGGCACCGGCTACTCGTCGCTGGCCTACCTGACGCGGCTGCCCGTGAGCGAGCTCAAGATCGACCGCGCGTTCGTGATGCGCATGCTCACCGCGCCCGACGACGCCGTGATCGTCCGCTCGATCATCGACCTCGGCCGCAACCTGGACCTCGCCATCGTCGCCGAGGGCGTCGAGACCAAGGCGATCTGGGACCGCCTGGGGGAGCTGGGCGCCACGGAGGCCCAGGGCTTCCACCTGAGCCCGGCGCTGCCGGCCGGGGAGCTGCGCGACTGGCTGGTCGAGCGCCGCGACGGGAAGCCGCGGCCGCCGCTGCACCTCGTCTGAGCCGTCAGGCGACGACGCGCAGCGCGCCCGGCTCGACGCCGAACACGACGCGGCCGAACTCGCCGAGGTACTCGCCGTCGGCGTCCACGGGGAGCAGCTCGCCGTCGAGCGGCGTCACGATCGCCTCGCGCAGGCTGGGCGCGGCGTCGACCCGGTGGTGGCGGGCCAGCGCGCCGGCGTGCCCGAGCACGAGGCGGGCGATGATGTTGGCCACCACGCCGGGCCGCGCCTGCTGGAGCGCGGTCAGCGACAGGGCGGCGGTGTCGAGGCCGGCCGCCTCGCTGAGGCGGATCTCGCGCGGGCCGAAGTAGGTCAGCGCGTGGCAGTTCTGGACGATGACGGTCACGCCCACGGCGTCGAGGTCATCGGCCTGCACCCGCATGCGCGGCGGGTTGCGCAGGTAGCGCCCGGCGATCTCCGCGAGGCCGGTGATGGCGAAGTGCAGCTGGCCGAGGCTCGCCTTGCGGTCCGGCTCGCGCTCGGCCGACCTGGCCATCGCGGCCGTGAAGCCGACGCCGGCCGTGTAGAGGAAGTGGCGGCCGTTGACGGTCCCGACGTCCACCTGGCGGACGAGCGGATCGGCGCGTCGCGGCGAGGCGCTCGGCGGCCACGACCGGATCGCGCGGGCGTCCCGATCGCCCGCGCGAAGACGTTGGTGACCCCGGCGGGCAGGCAGGCCATCGCGGTCGCGGTGCCGACCAGCCCGCTGGCGGCCTGGCTGACGGTCCCGTCCCCGCCCAGCACGGCGACGATGTCGCAGCCCTCCTCGGCGGCCTCGCGCGCGAGCTCGGTGGCGTGGCCGCCCGCCTCGGTGTGGACCGAGGTCACGAAGAACACGGGCTCGAGCGCGCGCGTCACGGCTTCGACGTCGCCGTCGCGCAGGCGGCTGACGGTCGGGTTCACGAGCAGCCGCACGTGGCGCCGGCCGGTGGCGCGCGCGGGATCGAGGACGAGCGGCTCGACGAGCGAGGTCACTGGGTCACCCGGGGACGCCCACCGCGCCGGCCGGGACGGCCGCGCGGCGGCGCGCGTACGCGTACCCGTACTGGACGCCGGAGGCGACGGTGAGCGCCACCACGACCAACAGGACGACGTCGATCCAGCCGGCGCCGGGGTTGGGTACGAGCATCAACGCGAGTATGGCGAACATCTGCGACGGTGGTCTTGGCCTTCCCGAGCGGGCTCGCGGAGATCACGACCCCGCGCCGGGCGGCGTGCCAGCGCAGCACCGTCACGGCGATCTCGCGGGCGCCGATCACGAGCGCGATCCACAGCGGCAGGCGGTCGAGCCACACCAGCGAGGCGAGCGCGGCGCCGACCAGGAGCTTGTCGGCGAACGGGTCGGCGAGCTTCCGAAGTCGGTGATCATGTTGCGGCTGCGGGCCACGTGGCCGTCGGCGGCGTCGGTCAGCGCGGCCACGCCGAACACCGCGGCCGCGAACGGCAGCGCGCCGACCTGGTCACCGAACAACAACACGAGCATCAGCGGCACCATCACAATGCGACTGACCGTGAGCAGATTTGGAGCGTTCAGCGGCACGATGGTCAAGTACCCGTGCGACTTGTCGAGTCAACCCCTCGCGTGCGGGCACGCCGGTCAGGCGCGCTGCACCCTCAGAGCTTGCGTTCCGCGCTTGCGCTCGATCCGCCATCCGGTGAGCAGCGCGCCGAGATAGACGGCGAGGAAGCCGATGAGGAAGCCCGCGAGGTCGTCGATCACGTAGTGCCAGCCGAAGTAGACCGTCGCCAGCGTCGTCAGCGCCAGGTAGATCCACATGGCGATGCGCAGCAGCCGCGGCGCGCGCAGCAGGTGGGTCATGAGCGCGCCGGCGAACACGATCGCGATGTGCAGCGACGCGAAGGCGGCGATGCTCTGCAGCGCCCCGCTGGTCACGGGACCGGCCAGGAAGTTCTGTCTCTCCTCGAGCAGCGCCTGCTGCAGCCCCGTGGTGGGCGTGTACGGCAGCGAGCTGAACAGCGCCGGGTCCGCGTACGCGGGGCCCATCGACGGGATCAGGAAGTAGCTCACGGCCCCCAGGATCCAGCTGATGCTGAGCACGCTCACCCACCACAGCGCGCTCGCCCGGTCGCTGGACCACACGAGCGTGACGCCGACCGAGATCGGCACGAAGGTCAGGAACAGCAGGTACACGGCCGAGAGCACGTGCGCGGAGATGCCGGTGCCGAGCAGCTCGTGGAGCAGCCGCGCGGGGTCGGTGCCGAACACGGAGCGCTCGAGGTCCAGCAGCTGGGTGTCGAACAGCTCGGGGCGCGCCAGCGGCAGGTAGCTCTTGACGTTGCGGTAGCAGAGGTACGTCACGTAGAACGCGACGATCGAGCCGAGCACGAACACGACGCGCCGTAGCGGCCAGCGCTCGCGGGCGACGGCCACGAGCCGCCTCGGCAGGCCCCGCACGCCGCCGGTGCCGCGCACGCGCGCGTGGCAGGACGTCAAGCGCCCAGAAGATGCCGATCAGCCCGAAGACGAGCACGGCGCGGCGGCCGATGATGCCGTCGGGGTCGCGTAGACCGATGCCGTAGTAGTCGCCCCACACGATCGTGACCACCAGGGCGACGACCGCGATGGCGGGCGCGACGAAGAACGCCCAGACCGACGCACCCAAACGGGCAACCTCGGGGCGGTCCTCGGCTCGATGACTGGCGACCAGCAAGGCCCGGCAGCATACGGCCAAGACTGGACAAAACGGCCGCGGGATAGCATCCCTTAACGTGCGCCCACAGGCCCATACCGCCGCCTCGCTCGCCCTCTGGAGCGCCCGGCGGCGCCCCCTCTGGCAGGCGCCCGTCTGCCTCGTGTGCGGCCATCTGCCCGACTTCGATCGCTCCGTGGCCCGCCGGCTCGGCGTCGCGCCGCCGCGACCACCATCGCTGGGTCAGCCACAGCTTCGTCGGCTGGTTCCCTCCCACCGTCCTCGCGCTCGCGCTCGCGCGCGGGACACGGCACGAGGGCGCCGTGCGGCTCGGCGTGGTGTCGCTGTGGGGCCACCTGGCGGCCGACACCTACCAGGACGGCATCGCCTGGCTGTGGCCGCTGACGGAGGAGAAGATCGGCTTCTTCCGCAAGCCGCCGGAGATCGTCGACCACGGCTGGCAGACCCCCGCCCCGCTCTCCACCGAGCCGGGGCGCGTCGAGGCCGTGATGTGGGTCGTGTTCGCCGTCGGCACGGCGCTGCACCGCCGGTAGCCTTCGCACATGCTCCAGCACGTCTCGCTCGAGGTCCGTGCCGACCAGGTCGACGCGTGCGTCGCGTTCTGGGAACAGCTCGGGTTCGAGCCGATGGAGCCCCCTCCCCTGCTGCGCAACCGCTTCATCTGGGTCCAGCGGGAGGGCACGCAGATCCACCTGATCCCGGGCGAGGACCCGAACACGACCGTGCGCGGGCACGCCGCCGTGGTCGTCGAGGACTACGACGGGCACGCTCGCCGCGCTCGGCGGCCGGGGCTTCGAGGTCCGCGAGGGCGAGAACGCGTGGGACGCGCCGCGCTCGTTCGTGCGCGACCCGGCCGGCAACCTGATCGAGATCATGTCCGCGCCCCCGCACCCGCCCTGGCCCGGAGAGGGCTGACGCGGCAGCGCCGTCCGGGTGACCCCCGGACGGCTTGTTACGGTGCCGCCGCATGAGCCTGCCGCTGATCGGCGTCACGACGTCCGAGATCCGCCGCGCCGACGTGATCGAGCAGATCCCGGAGGCCGAGCCACGGCAGCACGAGATGGCGCTCGGCATGCCCTACGTGCGCGCGCTGGAGCGCGCCGGCGCCGTGCCGATCGTGCTCCCGCCGGTGGCGACCGCGCTCGTCCCCGCGCTGATGCGCTCGCTCGACGGGCTGTGCCTGTCGGGCGGCCCGGACCTCGATCCCACCGCCTACGGGGCCGTCGCCCACCCCGAGCTCGGCCCCGTGGAGCCGAGCCTGGACGCCTTCGAGGTCGCCGTCGCCGCCCATGCCGACGCCGCCGGCCTCCCGCTGCTGGGCATCTGCCGCGGCTGCCAGACGCTGAACATCGTGCGCGGCGGCACGCTCGTGCAGCACCTCCCCGACGTCGTGGACGGCTCGATCGCCCACCGGCAGACCGATCCCGGCTGGGTGACCACCCACCACGTGGACGTCACCCCCGGCTCGCGCCTCGCCGAGGCGCTGGGGCGCGACGCGCTGGCCGTCAACTCCTTCCACCACCAGGCCGTCGAGCGGCTCGGCGCCGGACTGCTCGCGGTCGCGTGGTCGCCGGACGGGGCGATCGAGGGCGTCGAGGGCGAGGGCGAGGACCGGCTGGTGCTCGGCGTCCAGTGGCACGCCGAGACGCTCGACGAGGTGGACGCCGCCGAACGGGGAGCTGTTCCGCGCCTTCGCCGAGCATGCCGCCTGCGCGCCCTCGCGGGAGTGCGCTGAGCATGTGCGGCTTCGGCGTCGAGGTGCGTCCGGGCGACGCGCCCGACCGGGACGCGCTCGCGCGCATGCACGCCGCGCTCGCGCCGCGCGGCCCCGACGGCGACGGCACGTGGCTGGACGGTCACGCCGGCCTCGTGCACCGGCGGCTGGCGATCATCGACCTCTCCGAGCTGGGCGCGCAGCCGATGCGCGACGAGCAGCTCGGGCTCGTGGTGGCCTTCAACGGCTGCATCTACAACCACCGCGAGCTGCGCGCGCAGCTCGAGCGGCTCGGCCACGCGTTCGTCTCGCACTCCGACACCGAGGTGATCCTGCGCGGCTGGCAGGAGTGGGGCGAGGGCGTGCTCGACCGCCTGGCGGGCATGTTCGCCTTCTGCCTGCTGGAGGAGCGCAGCGGCCGCTGCGTGCTCGCCCGCGACCGCCTCGGCATCAAGCCGCTGTACCTGTCCGAGCTGCCCGGCGGCGGCCTGCGCGCCGCGTCGACGCTGCCGGCGCTGCTGGCGGCGGGCGGCGTGGACACCAGCATCGACCCGGTGGCGCTGCACCACTACCTCAGCTGGCATTCCGTGGTCCCGGCGCCGCGGACCATCCTGCGCGGCGTCCGCAAGCTCGCCCCCGCCACGGTCCTGACCATCGAGGCGGACGGCCGCCGCCGCGAGCGCGTCTACTGGGACCCGCCGCACACGCGCGCCGAGGCGGGCTGGTCGCCGGAGGACTGGAGCGAGGCGCTGCTGGAGGCGCTGCGCGTCGCCGTGCGGCGGCGGATGGTCTCCGACGTCCCGGTCGGCGTGCTGCTGTCCGGCGGGATCGACTCGAGCGTGATCGTCGCGCTGCTCGCCGAGCAGGGCCAGCGCGGGCTGGCGACGTTCTCGATCGGCTTCCCCGACGTGGGCGAGCGCGAGGGCGACGAGTTCGAGTTCTCCGACGCCGTCGCGCAGGCGTTCGACACCGACCACCGCCAGATCCGCGTCGGGCGTCGACGAGCTGGTCGCCGCGCTCCCCCACGCGATCGAGGCGATGAGCGAGCCGATGGTCTCCCACGACTGCGTGGCGTTCTGGCTGCTGGCGCAGGCCGTCCGCCGCGACCGCACCGTCGTGCAGTCCGGGCAGGGCGCCGACGAGGTGCTGGGCGGCTACAGCTGGTACCCGCCGATGCTGGGCGCCGCCGGCAGCGGCCTCGACACGTACGCGGCGGAGTTCTTCGACCGCGACCACGACGCGGTGCGCGGGCTCGTGTGCCCGGGCGCGGTGCCGGACGAGGACGTGTCGCGCGCGTTCGCCGCCGAGTGGTTCGAACGTCCGGGTGCGGACACGCCGGTCGACCGGGCGCTGCGGCTCGACGCGAGGATCATGCTCGTCGACGATCCGGTCAAGCGCGTCGACAACATGATGATGGCCCACGCGCTGGAGGCCCGGGTGCCGTTTCTCGACCACGAGTTCGTCGAGCTCGCGGCCGCCTGCCCGCCGGAGCTCAAGCTCGTCCGACGGCGGCAAGGGCGTGCTCAAGCGCGCGGCCCGCGGCCTCATCCCGGATGCGGTGATCGACCGTAAGAAGGGTTACTTCCCCGTGCCGGCGCTGACCGACCTGGAGGAGCCGGTGCTGGGGATGGTGCGCGAGGCGCTGCTCGCCCCCGAGGCGCGCGAGCGCGGCCTGTTCCGGCCCGAGGTCGCCGAGGCGATGCTGGCCGACCCGAACGCCGACCGCACCAACCTCGACGGCTCGGCGCTGTGGCAGCTCGGGCTGCTGGAGTTGTGGCTCCAGCAGCACGTGGGCTAGGGTCGCACCATGTTCCGGAAAGCCGTTCTCCTCGCCGTACTCGCGTTCGCCTCACTGGCCGCCGTCGCGGTCGCCAACCACATCCCCGGTCAGCCATGCAACGACTGCTCCGACCATGATGCGTGGCCGACGATCCTCGGCAAGGTCCAGAAGGCGCCCGACGGCGGCGGGACGCTGACCGGCACCGATCGCTCCGACCAGCTGATGGGCCACCACGGCTCCGACATCCTCCGCGCCGGGGCGAAGTCCGACGTGCTGTGGGGCGACTGGGACGGCGTCGGGCAGCCGACCAGCCAGCGCGACCGCATCTACGGCAACGGTGGCAACGACTTCATCTACGGCTCACACGGGCGCAACGTGATCTTCGGCGGCAAGGGCAACGACGCCATCTCCGTGCACTACGGGCGCGGCTACGTGGACTGCGGCCCGGGCCGCGACATCTACCACGTCGCCAAGACCCGCAAGGCCGGCTACAAGTTCCGCAACTGCGAGAAGGTCGACTACCGCAGCGAGCGCCAGCGCGGCGGCGGCCTCCGCCCCCTCCCCTAGTAGCCGTAGACCACGCGAAGATCGGCCCGCTCGCACGGGTCGGGATCGGTGCTCGCCAGGTAGGCGGGCTCCTGGCCGAGCGCGCGGAAGCCCGCCTCGACGCCCTCGGCGTACTGGCGGCTGATGCGCGCGGTGCCGGCGGCGAGGCCCTCGCGCAGCCGGCGCCGGCCCGCCTCGGAGCCGACGTATGTGTACGCGCGCCCGTCGAGGTCGAGCTCGCCGGTGATCTCGACCCGGTCGTAGTTGCGCTCGCGGGCGTCGAGCTCGGGCAAGGCGCCGTCCTCGACCTCGACGGCGGCGCCGTTGACCGAACCGCCGGGATCGGGGCGGAGGTCGAGAAAGCAGACGTACACGGCGGGACGGTCACCGCCCGCGTCGAGGAAGTGCTTGTAGGCGGGGAGGTCGACGCGGTTGTCCATCGCCACGCCCCAGTGGCGCCGCCACCCGGGCAGCGAGCACGGCACGGCGTCGCCGGCCACCAGCGAGCCGTACCCGAACACCCACGCCACTACAGGCGGCCGGCCCGCTTGAGCGGCCAGTAGCGGCCGACGACGTGGCCCTTCACCCACTCGACGGGGACCGGTCCCCAGAAGCGGCCGTCGTCGGAGGCGCCGCGGTTGTCGCCGAGGGCGAGGACGTGGCCGCGTGGCACCGTGATCGGAACCGGGAACTCGCACGTCGCGCCGGTGCACGGGCGGGCGTAGGCCTCCGCCAGCGGTTGGCCGTCGCGGATGACCACGCCGCCCTGCATCGTCACCTTGTCGCCGGCGAGCGCCACGATCCGCTCGACGAAGGTGATCTGCGAGCGCTCGGGCGTCGGGCGCGCGCACATCGCGCCCTCGCGGGGCCGGACGCCGCAGCGGCCGTCCTCGGCGCCGGTCGGAGGGTTGAGGATCACGATGTCGCCGACGGCGGGGTCCCGCACGTCGACGGCCACCACGCGGTCGCCGACCTCGAGCGTGGGTGCCATCGACTCGCTCGGGATCCGGTAGGGCTCTCCGAGCACGGCGAGCAGGACCACGGCCCCGAGCAGGACGAAGCCGACGACGCCGATCACCGCGCCGAGGATCTTCACGCCGGCGCGGAAGAGCAGGATCCCGCCCGCCAGCACCGCCAGCGCGACGATGGTCAGCAAACGGGCCCGTCCTCGACGTGCGCGATGACGGTCTTGACCTGCGTGTAGTGGCGCAGTGCCTCGAGCCCCTTCTCACGGCCGATCCCGCTGCGCTTGTAGCCGCCGAACGGGGCCTCCACGCCACCGGCCGGGTAGCGGTTGATCTGCACCTGGCCGGCCTGCAGGCGCCGCGCGAGACGGTGCGCGGCGGAGAAGTCGCGCGTGAACACGCCGGCCGCGAGGCCGTACTCGCTGTCGTTGGCGATCGCGACCGCCTCCTCCTCGGTGGAGAAGCGCAGCACGCACTGGACCGGCCCGAACACCTCCTCGCGGGCGATCCGCATGCCGTTGTCGACGTCCACGAGGACGGTCGGCTCGACGAAGTGCCCGTCCGCCAGCGCCGGGTCGTCGGGCGGCGCGCCGCCGCACGCCGTCGTGGCCCCTTCGGCGGCCGCGCTCTCGAGCAGCCCCAGCACGCGGTCGCGCTGCGCCCGGGATGACAGCGGGCCGAGGTCGCGGTCCTCGAGGCCGGGCCCGACGGTGAGCGCGCCGACGCGCTCGGTGAGCCGCTCCGTGTAGGCGTCGTGGATCGAGTCGTGCACGAGGATCCGCGTGGTGGCGAAGCAGGACTGGCCGGCGTTGCGGGTCACGGCCGCCACGGCGGCGGAGACGGCGGCGTCGAGGTCGGCGTCGGGCAGCACGATGGTGGGCGACTTGCCGCCCAGCTCGAGGCTGACCGGCACGATCCGGCGGGCGGCGGCGGCCATCACGACGGCGCCGGCGGCGACCGAGCCGGTGAAGGTGACGTGGGCGACGAGCGGGTGGTCGACCACCGCGGCGCCGGTCGTCTCGCCGCGGCCGACGACCACCTCGCAGGCGCCGGAGGGCAGTCCGGCCGCCTCGAAGATGGGGCCGATCGCGAGCGTGGACAGCGGCGCGACCTCGGACGGCTTGACCACCACCGTGTTGCCCGCGGCCAGCGACGGGGCGACGCCGCGCACCATCTGGGAGAGCGGCGAGTTCCACGGCGTGATGTGGGCCACCACGCCGAGCGGTTCGCGCAGCGTGTAGACGAACGCGCCGTCGGCGCTCGGGATCGTCTCGCCGAGCAGCTTGTCGGCCGCGCCGCCGAAGTACTCCAGGTAGCGCGCGGCGCCGCCGACGTCGGTGCGCGCCTGGCTCAGCGGCTTGCCCGTGTCCCGCGACTCCAGCTCCGCGAGCTCGTCGGCGTGCTCGCGCACCGCCGCCTCCATCGCGAGCAGCACGCGGCCGCGCTCGGCGCCGGAGGCCGAGCCCCAGTCGCCCTCGAAGGCGGCCTGCGCGGCCCGCGCGGCGGCGTCCACGGCGTCGGCGCCCGCCTCGGCCACGCGGGCCA
Source organism: uncultured Solirubrobacteraceae bacterium (assembly GCA_963764385.1). Taxonomy (GTDB): domain Bacteria; phylum Actinomycetota; class Thermoleophilia; order Solirubrobacterales; family Solirubrobacteraceae; genus DATFQI01. The sequence continues at coordinate 277,186 of CAVXSJ010000019.1, forward strand.
GCTCGCCGCCGGTGGCGGGATCCTCGACGATCAGCTCCCCCTGCATCGGGACCACCTTAGGCGGGCCGGCGCCGCTGCACCCACCCGGTCGCGGCGTCGTACGCGTGGGCGGCCTGCAGGACGGCGAGGTCGCCGCGGGGGCGGCCGATCAGCTGCAGCCCCATCGGCAGCCCGGCCTCGTTGAAGCCCGCGGGGACGCTGATGGCGGGCAGCCCGGCGAGCGACGCGTACACGACCACCTCCATCCAGCGGTGGTAGGTGTCCATCGCCCGGCCGGCGATCTCGCTCGGCCACGGACTGCCGGCGTCGAAGGGGAACACCTGCGCGGCGGGGAGCGCGATGAAGTCGTGGCGGTCGAGCAGCGCCCGCAACGCCTCGAACAGCCCGGTGCGGACGGCGTGGGCGGCGTGGACCTCGCGCCCCGTGACGGCCAGCGATCCTTCGGCCTCGAACTGCAGCTCGGGCTTGAGCAGCTCCCGCTTGGCCGGGTCCTCGTAGAGCTCGAGCAGCCACGTGGCGTCGAAGTAGCGCAGCGTGACCGCCGCCCGCCACACAGCCTCGGGGTCGAAGCCGGGCTCGGCGCCCTCCACCTCGAAGCCGACGGTGGCCAGCGCGCGCAGCGCCTCCTCGCACAGCTCCCGCACGCCGGGCTCGGTGGCGAGGTGGCCGCCGAGATCGCCCAGCCAGGCGATCCTGGCGCCCGCGAACCCACGCTCCAGCGGGCCGTTGAACACCGCCGGGTCCTCCTGGATCGAGAGCGGCAGCTCCGGCGCCGGGCCGGCCAGCGTGGCCATCAGCGCCGCCACGTCGCGCGGGCTGCGGCCCATCGCGCCCTGGGTGGCGATCGGCGACAGGAACGCGGAGTCGGTCGGGACCGCGCCGACGCGCCCGGCTGACGGGCGGAACCCGTAGACGTTGCAGAACGCGGCCGGGTTGCGCAGCGAGCCCATGTAGTCGCTGCCGTCGGCCACGGGGACCAGGCCCGCGGCGAGCGCGGCCGCCGCGCCGCCGCTGCTCCCGCCGGGGGTCCGCGTTCGGTCGTAGGGGTTCAGCGTCGGCCCGAACACCGGGTTGTAGGTCTGCGCCCCGAAGCCGAACTCGGGGACGTTGGTCTTGCCGATCACGATCGCGCCGGCGGCCTTGATCGCGCGCACGAGCGACGAGTCGGCGGCCGGGACGTTGTCGCGCAGCAACGGCGAGCCGGCCACCGTGAGGATGCCGGCCGTCTCCTCGAGGTCCTTGACGGCGTGCGGGAGCCCGTGCATCCAGCCGCGCCGCTCGCCGCGGGCCAGCTCGGCGTCGCGCTCCGCGGCCTGCGCGAGCAGCCCGTCGGCGTCCTGGAGCGAGACGATGGCGTTCAGCGGCGGGTTGTCGCGCTCGATCCGCTCCAGGTGATCGCGCATCACCTCCACGCAGCTCACCTCGCGCGCGGCGATCCGCTCCGACAGCTCGACGGCGCCCGCCACCATGCCGGGGAGCCTAATCTGCCGCGGGTGGCACGCGCCCCCTACGCCGCCACGGCGGTCAGCATCGGCGTCGCCACGGGCGTCTACGGCGTGTCGTTCGGCGTGCTGGCGGTCGGCGCCGGGCCGTCGGAGCTGCAGGCGTGCATGATGTCGATCCCGGTGTTCACCGGCGGCTCGCAGTTCGCCGCCATCGGGGTGCTGGGAGCGGGCGGCGCGGCCACGACGGCGGTCGTCAACGCGCTGCTGCTGGGCGCGCGCAACGCCTACATGGCCTCGACGCGATGTTCCCGGCCGCCTTCCTGGCGCTGCTGGCGCCGCAGCTGCGCCAGCCGGGCGCCCCGGCGGCCGCGCCGGCGAGGGCGCTGATCGCCGTCGTGCTGCTCCCGCTCACCCCGGCGGGGATCCCGGTGATCGCCGCCTCGCTGGGCGTGCTCGTGGCGCTGCGGGTGAAGCCGTGAGCTGGGCCGCACTCCTCGCGCCGGCGGCGGGCACCTACGTGCGGAAGGCGATCGGGCCGCTCGTGCTCGGCGACGGCGACAAGATCGTGCTCGACGCCCGCCTGCCGGCCCTCGCCGTGGCCGGGGTGTGCGTGTGGCGCGGCGCGCCGTTGCTGGTCACCGTCGTCGCCGCCGCTGTGGTGGCCGCGGCGCTCCGGGCGCTTTAGGCTCCCGCCCATGAACCCCCAGGCGGCCGGAGAGCTCGTCCACCTCTGGGCGATCGCCCACGACGATCCGGAGTCCGTCTCCCAGCAGCGAGGCCCGGTCTCCCGGACGATCCGCGAGCTGGCGCCCGACAACCGGCTCACGGGGATCGGGCAGACGCCGAGCGGGCCGGTGATGGTGGTGCTGCTCGACGCGGCACTGCTCGTGTTCGCCTCGCGACCCGATGGCGGCGCTCCATGACGCGTCGGTCCCGGTCCGCGCGAAGCTGCTCCAGCTCGACCCGGCGGCCACCGAGCTGGAGGTCACCGAGCGCTTCGACGAGGCCACCCGCGTGCACCTGTGGCAGCTGCACTGCGGCGGCATGGACGTCCGGATCGACGGCCGGGAGCTGATTCACGCCGGTGTCGAGGCGGGCCCGGACCCCAACGAGGCGCTGGGGCGCGCGATCGCCGCCAAGCTCGGCTGGGAGCTGCCCTAAACCACGATGACGACCTTGCCGCGCGCCTGGCCGCGCTCCAGGTAGCGGATCGCCTCCGGGACCTCGGCGAGCGGACACGCGCGGTCGACGGCCGGGGTGACCTTCCCGGACGCGATCAGGTTGGCGAGGACGGCGAGGTCCTCGCCGGTCTCCTTGCAGACGAACGTCGTCAGCGTCTGGCCGATGAACCGGGAGAGCACGAGCGCCCGGATCTGGCGATCGGAGCCGGCCAGCAACCGCCCACCCGTCTCGCCGCCCGCGATCACCAGGGTCCCCTTCGGGGTGAGGGCGCTCCGCAGGCGCGACAGCGTCGCGTGCCCGCCGATGTCGAGGATCACGTCGTAGCGCGCCGCGCTCCCAGCGAAGTCCTCCTGCGTGTAGTCGATGACGCGGTCGGCGCCGAGGGAGCGGACCAGCTCGACCTTCGGCGTGCTGCATACGGCGGTGACATCGGCCCCGAACGCCTTGGCCAACTGGACCGCGTAGCTCCCGACCCCTCCGGACGCGCCGATGATCAGGACCCTCTGGCCCGGCTGCACCTTCCCGTGGTCGCGCAGGCCCTGCAGGGCCGTCTGGCCGGAGGCGGACACCACGGCGGCCTGCTCGAAGGTGAGGGTGTCCGGCTTGGCCACGAGCACGTCCGCGGGTGCGCGGGCGAACTCGGCGAAGGTGCCCTTGCCCGCGCCGAACACCGCGTCGCCGGGCTTGAAGCCGCTCACGTCGCCGCCGACCGCCTCCACGACGCCCGCGACGTCGGTGCCCAGGACGGGCTGCTTGGGCGCCCGGAGCCCGTAGCCCGCGAGGCGCAGCGGATACGGCAGGCCCGTCATGACGTGCCACACGCCGCGGTCCACGCCGGCCGCGTGGACGCGCAGCAGCACCTCGTCGCTGCCGATCGTGGGCGTCTCGATGTCCCTGAGCGCCAGGACGTCGGCCGAGCCGTACGCATCCTGGGTGATCGCCTTCACGCCGTCGAGTATGGACCCTAGAAAGCGAAACGGCCCGCCGTGAGGCGGGCCGTGGGTGCTAGCGCGTGTTGAGCGCGCCCCCGCAGTACGGGCACGAGGCGGTGTGTGACACCTGTCCCCCGTCCCAGAGCCGCAGGCACTTCTGACAGATGAAGCTCATCATTGGGCTTCACTCCTTTCTCTCCGGCCGCGGCGCTGCGCGCCTGCGTGCCGGTCCTTGGCGGCCGCCGTCATTGACGACCGGTTGGAGGCGCCGGCGTGAGAGCCGTGTCAGCAATCGCCTCCGTTGACCATGCTATCGGCAATCGGCTCAAGTCCCGCAACCCCCCACCCGAAGACAGGGGGTGTGAGTTCGCCCACCCGCACGCGCGCCGCGCGCGACGACCCCGCGCGGCTGACGCGTGCGCTCGAAGCCGCCCGCCGCGGTTTCTGGGAGGACCCCAGCGGCGCGCTCGAGGTCGGCATCGCCTGCCACGCGGAGTCGCTCAGCCTCCAGCACGGCCCGCTGAGCAGCCGCTCGCTCGTGCTGCAGGGCTGCGTCTCGCTGCACCGCGGCGACCTCCGCGGCGCGTTCTCGCTGGCCGCCGAGGCCGAGCGCGACGCAGGCGACAACGCCCACGCGGGCGCCGAGCTCGCCGCGCTGATGTCGCACCTGACCTTCTTCTCCGGCTCCTACGCGGCGTCGCTGGAGCAGGCGGAGCGCGCGGTCGCGCTCGCGGACCGCACCGGCGACCCGTCGCTGCGCCTATTCGCCCGCCGGATGGGCTGCCTGGCGTTCGGCAACCTCGGCGTCCCCGACCTGACCAGCCGCCTCCACGAGACGCTCCTGCTGGCTGTCGAGGCTCACGAGCCCTGGCAGGAGGCGCTCTCGCGCAACGACCTGGCCCAGAACCTGATGGAGCGCGACGATCACGCCGGTTCCGCGCTCGAGCTCGAGCGGGCCATCGCCATCGCCGAGGGGATCTCAGGGCCCAACCGCTTCGCCCTCGGCGTCCTGCTCTGCACCCGCAGCGAGCTCGGCGCGCGCACCGGGCGCCCCGCGGACGGCCTGGCCGACGCCGACGCCGCGATCGGGAACCTGGTCGCCGCCGCCGACCCGAACCCGTACCTGCTCGGCATGGCCGTGCTCGCGAAGGTGCAGACGCTGCTCGCGATGGACCGCGTCGAGGACGCCCGGACCGCGGGCGAGGCGGCGCTGGCGCGTCTTGACGACCGCGTCCCGCAGGCGCGCAGCATGATCCTCGTGACGATGTCGGAGGCCCTGCGCGACGCCGGCCGCTTCGAGGAGGCCTACGAGGCGCTGGCCCGCGGAGCCGCGCTGGAGCGCGAGGCGATGCGTGAGTTCAGCGAGATGCACCTGGGGCTGGAGCGCACCCGCCTCGAGGTCGCCGCCGCCCGCCGCGAGGCCGAGCGGCTGCGCGAGCAGGCCGACCGCGACTGGCTGACCGGCCTGCACAACCGCCGCTACCTCGCCCGGGCGCACGACGGCGACACCAGCCGCCTCGCCGGTCCCGTGAGCCTCGCGGTCGTCGACCTCGACCACTTCAAGCCGATCAACGACCGCTTCGGCCACCACACCGGCGACCGCGTGCTGATCCGCATCGCCGACCTGCTCGTCGAGCACGTCCGCGAGGGCGACATCGTGGTGCGAGCCGGCGGCGAGGAGTTCGTCGTCCTGATGCCGGGCACGCCGCCGGCCGCCGCGGCGGTGTGCTGCGAGCGGCTGCGGACGGCTGTGAGCGACGAGCCGTGGGAGCGGATCGCGCCGGGCCTGCGGGTCACGGCGAGCGTCGGGGTGGTGTCAGCCGCGGACGCGGCCGACATCGACGGGCTCACGCGCGCGGCCGACCTCCGGCTCTACGAGGCCAAGCACGCGGGCCGCGACCGCGTCGCGGCCGGCGGGCTCGAGGTCTAGCGGCCGAGCCGGTACAGGTGGGCGCGCGACCAGGGGTCGCTCGGCTCCGGCGCGGGATCCGGGTCCTCGGGGCCCTCGCCGCCGTCCAACGGCGGCAGCCAGCCGCGCCACAGCATCACGATCCCGGCCGCGAGCACCAGCACGTCGAGCCCGAACCACAGGGTCGCGAACCACGCCACGAACGCGACCGCCCATCGCAGCCCGGCCAGCACCACGGCGGCGATGGCGGGCGCGGCAAGGATCATCGCGAATACCAGCGTGAGCCAGTAGCCGCGGCGCCGGATCAGCGAATCGGCCAGCGGGAGCCGCGGATCACCGGCGCGGCGCCGCGCGCCGATCGCCTCGGCGCGCTCGATCGGCGCCTCGGCGATGCGCTCGAGCCATCCGCCGCCGCCGCGGCGCTCGGCCAAGCGCCATTGCAGCTGGAGGCCCAGGAGGATCCCCAACTCGACGGCGAACGCGCCCCACAGCAGCACCCCTGGAAGTCTATGCAGCCACGGCGCTGGGGTGAAGCGCCGGCGTGTATCCGGCCGCGATCACGGCCACGGTGGCCGCCGGGGTGAGCACGGGGAGCCGCTCCCGCGGCGTGGCGGCGCGGCGCTCGCCGTACCCGGCATGGGTCCACTCCAGGAGTCCGTCATCCGTCACCAGCCAGGGCGTGCCGGCGCGCAGCACGAACGCCCCGGCCGGCAGCGCGGCGACCGTGCTGCGCGATCGGTCCGCCAGGCGGTCGGCGTGCAGACGGGCGTCCATGGCGTCGGCGCCGGTCGGAGCACCGGGGAAGGCGGCTGCCCACGCCGCCTGCCAGCGACGGTAGTCCTCGCGGCGGCATTCGGCGCACGGGCGATGCCCCGCCGAGAGCGCCGTTGCCTCGTCGAGGAAGAACAGCTCGGTCCAGCGGCCCGGCTGCAGCAGCGCCCGCCGCCGGCCCTTGAACTCCAGCCGGCACGCGATCCAGCGGCGGACCTTGAACTCGCGCACGATGCGGCCGTCGTCGTCGTGGATCACGCCGCGGTTGCCCATCAGCGTCCCGCGGTGCGGCGTGGCGACGATCTCGCCGGTAGGGGTCACGCGGTTGCGCAGGGGCATGGCGCAATGATCCAACAGGCGCGTCGGCGAGGATGTGAGGCGGATGCTGCTCCAGGACATCGTCGACGTCTCCGCCACTGTGACCGCGACCAGCTCGCGGACCGCCAAGACCGAGGCGATCGCCGGGCTGCTCGCCGCCGCGGCGCCCGAGGAGGTCGCCCCCGCGGTCGCGTTCCTGGCCGGGCGGCTGACCCAGCGCCAGATCGGCGTCGGCTGGGCCCAGCTGCGCGAGCTGCCGTCGCCCGCCCCGGAGCCGGCCCTCACGGTGGCGGAGGTCGACGCCACGTTCGGCGCCATCGGCGAGCTCGGCGGGCCCGGCTCGCAGGCGGCGCGCCGCGAGGCGCTCGCCGCCCTGTTCGCCCGCGCGGACGCGGACGAGCAGCGTTTCCTGACCCGGCTGCTGCTCGGCGACCTCGGCCAGGGCGCGCTCGCGGGCGTGATGGCGGCCGCCGTCGCGAAGGCCGCCGGCGTGCCGGTCGCCGACGTGCGCCGCGCGCTGACGCTCGACGGCGACCTGGTCCGCACCGCCGCGCTCGCGCTGGCCGGAGGTCGCGAGGCGCTCGCCGGGGTCCGCCTGCGCGTCGGGCGCCCGCTCTCCCCCATGCTCGCGGGCACCGCGCCCGACGTCGGCGCGGCGCTCGAGCGCACCGGTCCGGCCGCGGTCGAGCACAAGCTCGACGGAGCGCGCGTGCAGGTCCACCGCGAGGGCGGCGAGGTGGCCGTGTTCACCCGCACGCTCGACGACGTGACCGCCCGGGTGCCGGAGGTCGTGGCGGCCGCGCTGGCGCTCCCCGCCCGCTCGCTGGTGCTCGACGGCGAGGCGATCGCGCTGCGCGCCGACGGGACGCCGCATCCGTTCCAGATCACCGCCTCGCGCTTCGGGGCACGCCGAGACCTCGCCCGGCTGCAGCGGGAGATCCCGCTCAGCGTGCTGTTCTTCGACCTCCTGCACCGAGACGGAGAGGACCTCCTCGACGCGCCGCTGCACGAGCGGGCCGCCGCGCTGGCGGCGCTCGCGCCCGCCGGGCTGCGCGTCCCGCGCGTCGTCGCCGAGGACGCCGCCGGCGCCCAGGACGCGTTCGACGCCGCGCTCGCCGCGGGCCACGAGGGCGTCGTCGTCAAGGGGCTCGACACGCCCTACGCCGCAGGCAGACGCGGCGCGGCGTGGCTGAAGGTCAAGCCCGTGCACACGCTCGACCTGGTCGTGCTCGCCGTCGAGTGGGGCCACGGCCGCCGGCGCGGCTACCTGTCCAACCTGCACCTCGGCGCGCGCGACGGCGACGGCTGGGCGATGCTCGGGAAGACCTTCAAGGGCCTCACCGACGAGCTGCTGGCGTGGCAGACCGAGCGCTTCCTGGCGCTCGAGACCCACCGGGACGGACACGCGGTGTTCGTCCGCCCCGAGCAGGTCGTCGAGATCGCCTTCGACGGCGTCCAGTCCTCGCGCCGCTACGCGTCCGGCATGGCGCTGCGGTTCGCGCGCGTGAAGCGCTACCGCGACGACAAGCCGGCCGCCGAGGCCGACACGGTCGAGACCGTGCGCGCGATCCTCAGCTGACGCCGAGCGCGGACCGCAGGTCGGCGTCGAGAGCGAACTCGGTGCCCAGCGCCCAGTAGCACCAGCCGATCCCGAGCCGCTCCGCCTCGGTCCGCACCCACGCCGTCCACGCCGCCCGCGCGGCGGGCTCCGCCCGGTCGATCGCGCCGAACTCGCCCATGAACACCGCGACCCCATGGCGCTCGCCCCACGCGCGGGCGCGCCGGAGGTCGGCGGTGACGGCCGCGCGGTCGGCGTCGGAGCCCCAGCCGGTGCCGAGCCACGCCTCCGAGCCGGGCTCCCAGAACGCGCCCTGATGGGTGAACGCGAACGGCTCGTAGTAGTGGAAGGTCAGGGAGAGGTGCCCGTCGCGGGGCAGCACGAGGTCGTCGAGCGCGTCGAGCGTGTTGGCCGCCGCGGGGCCGATCAGCACCTCCCGCTCGGGGTCGGCCTCGCGGACGCGGGCGAGCGTCGAGGCGGCGAGCGCGTTCCAGGCGTCCGGCGGGATGCGCGGCTCGTTGAGCAGCTCCAGGCGCAGCGCGGGCGGCCGGTCCGCGTACCGGCTCGCGATCCGCGTCCACAGGGCGTGCAGCACGTCGGGCTGCAGGTCGTCGAAGTGGTGGACGTTGACGACGACGTGCAGCCCCTGGGCGAGCAGGGCGTCGACCACGGCGTCCACGCGCACGGGGAACGCGGGGTCGCCGAGATGGTCCGTCCAGCACACGGGGACGCGCACCGTGGAGAAGCCGGCCGCCTCCAGCGCCGCCGCCCCCGGCCACGGGAGCGGCTTGGTGCCGCGTCGCGCGTCGAGAACGTTGCCGAGGTTGATCCCGCGGTCGAGCACCCACCGCACGGTATCCGGGCGAAGCGGGTAGGCGGCAGCCCAGGCCGATGGATCTCGCAGACGCACTCGCGGGCGCTCGCGCCTACGACCTCGAGCAGCCCCGCTACGCCGGGGCGCCGGTGTTCCCCGCCCACGAGCCGGGGCTGGTCCTCAGCCTGCACCGGCGCCATGAAGCCGGCCTCGGCGAGGCGCGCACGAGCGCGTCGGCGCTGCTGGTCATGACCGAGCACTCCGGCACGCACATCGACGCGCTGTGCCACCAGGCCGAGGACCTCCACCTGCACGGCGGCGTCGAGGTCGACGCCTCCGTCCAGACCTCGACCGGCTTCACGGAACTGGGCGCGGAGACGATCGCGCCGCTGCTCGCCCGCGGCGTCCTGCTCGACGTCGCCGGGGCGCTCGGCGTGCCGCGGCTGCCCGACGGGCACGCCGTCACCGCCGCCGAGCTCCAGCGCGCCGCCGCGGGCGTCGAGCTGCGGCGCGGCGACGCCGTGCTGGTCCGGCTCGGCTCCGGCGCCCTGTTCGGCGACCGCCCCGCCTACGAGGCCGCGGGCGGCGTCTCGGCCGAGGGGACGCGCTGGCTGGTGGAGCACGAGCCGGTCGCGGTCGGCGCCGACAACCTCGCCTGGGACGTGCCGAGCGACGACACCGACCCGGAGACCGGCACCACCCTCCCCGGCCACGTGCTGGCGCTGGTCCGGGCCGGCGTCTACATCATCGAGTCGCTGAACCTCGAGGAGCTCGCGGCCGACGGCGTGCGGGAGTTCGCGTTCGTCTGCCTGCCGCTGAAGCTGCGCGGCGGAACCGGCTCGCCGGTGCGCCCGATCGCGCTCGTCGAGCGAATCGGGGTGCCCTGAACGCAACCGTGTCAGGTTGCCCTGAGCCCGGGGGACGGCACACGGGACCGGTCGAGGAGCTCTCGCGAGTCGGGCACGGCGCTGCGGCTCCCCGACCGGCCGCGATCGCCGCCCCGAACTAGGCGCCGGACAACTGCGCGTCGGGCATGTCGGTGACGAACATGTGGCCCGGCGCGTGGGTGATCATCAACTCCGGCCGGCTGGCGACGGCGACGGCCTGCGGGGTCACGCCGCACGCCCAGAACACCGGCACCTCGCCGTCGCGGATCTCGACCGGGTCGCCGTAGTCGGGCGCGGCGATGTCGTCGATGCCGAGCGCGGACGGCTCGCCGACGTGCACGGGCGCCCCGTGCGTGGCCGGGTAGCGCGCCGTGACCTGCGTGGCGCGGATCGCCTGCTCGGGCGTCATCGGGCGCATCGAGACGACGAGCGGGCCGGAGAAGCTCCCCGCGGGGATGCAGTCGCGCGACGTGCGGTACATCGGGACGTTGACGTCCATCTCGGCGTGGCGGACCGGCAGCCCCTCGGCCAGCAGCGCGCGCTCGAAGGTGAACGAGCAGCCGATCAGGAACGCCACGAGGTCGTCGCGCCACAGCTCGTCGACGGAGGTCCGCTCCTCGGTCCGCTCGCCGTCGCGCCACACGTGGTAGCGGGGCACGTCGGTGCGCAGGTCGGCGCCGGGGGCGAGCGCGTCCGGCTCGGTCGCGCCCGGGTCGGTGACGTCGAGCACCGGGCACGGCTTCGGGTTGCGCACGCAGAAACGCAGGAAGTCGAGCGCGTCGGCCTCGGGCAGCACGACCAGGTTGGCCTGGGTGAAGCCGGGCGCGAGCCCTGCGGTCGGGGCGGTCCACTCCTCGCGCCGGATCGCGGCACGGACGTCGGCGGGGGACTCAGCGTTCATCGGGGAGCACCTTGCCCGGGTTGAGGATGCCCTGTGGATCAAGCGCCTGCTTGATCGCGCGCATGGTCTCGACCACGACCGGGCCGGACTGCTCGAGCAGGTGCTCGCGCTTGCCCATGCCGACGCCGTGCTCGCCCGTGCACGTCCCGCCCGCGCCGAGCGCGCGGTGGACCATCCGGTCGACGAACTCGCGCAGCGCGGCCTGCTCGCTCTCGGACTCCATGTCGACGGGGCAGATCCAGTGGAAGTTGCCGTCGGCGACGTGGCCGACCATCGCGGCCGGGAACGGCAGCGCGCGGGCGTCGGCGGCCGACTCGGTGATGCACTCGGCCAGGCGGGAGACCGGCACGCATACGTCGGTGGTCTGCGCGCGCGTCCCCGGGCGGGTCGCGGTGACGGCGAAGTAGGCGTTGTGGCGGGCGCGCCACAGCCGGTTGCGCTCGGCGGTCGTCGAGGTCCACTCGAACTCGCCGCCGCCGTGGCCGGCGCTGAGCTCGTGGACCTGCTCGATCTGCTCGGCGACCGACCTCGGGCCCGCCGTGGAACTCGAGGAACAGCGTGTACTCCTCCGGGTCGCTGCGCTCCTCGTGGACGTTCACGGCCGCGATCGCGGCCGGGTCCAGCAGCTCACAGCGGGCCAGCGGGATCCCCAGCTGGACGGCCTCGGTGACCGTCGCCACCGCGCCGTCGAGGTCCTCGAAGACGCAGCGAGCGGCGGCGATCTCCTCGGGGATGCCGTGGATGCGCAACGTGAGCTCGGTGATGATCGCCAGCGTGCCCTCGGAGCCGAGCAGCAGCCGGGTGAGGTCGTAGCCGGCCGAGGACTTGCGGGCGCGCGAGCCGGTGCGCACCACCGAGCCGTCGGCGAGCACGGCCTCCAGGCCGAGCACGTTCTCGCGCATCGTGCCGTAGCGGGTGGTGCGGGTGCCCGAGGCGGCCGTCGCCGCCATGCCGCCGAGCGTGGCGTCGGCGCCGGGATCGACCGCGAAGAACAGGCCCGCCTGCCCCAGCTTCTCCTCCAGCGCCACCCGGTGCACCCCGGCCTGCACGCGGCAGTCGAGGTCGCCGGCGTTGATCTCCAGCACGCGGTCCATGCCCGAGAGGTCGACGGTGACGCCGCCCGCGACCGGCAGCACGTGGCCCTCCAGCGAGCTGCCCGCGCCCCACGGGATCAGCGGCACGCCGTCCGCCGCGCAGGCGCGCACGATGGCGGCGACCTCCTCGGTGGTGTGCGGGAACGCGACCCCGTCGGGCTCGCGCGGGGCGAAGCGCGACTCGTCGCGGGCGTGCAGGCCGAGGATCGACGGCGAGGTCGCGAAGCGGTCGCCGAGCAGCGCACCGAGGGTGTCGAGCGCTGGGGCGGGAAGGCTCATGCCGTTGCGCCTACCCGGTGGGGCGGCGCTTCCAGACGACCTCTTGCTCGCTGAAGCTCAACAGCCGCCAGCGCTCCTCGTCGGCCTCCCAGATGAACACGTTCACGTCGTTCATCCGCTCCACGCCGCTGAGGACGGCCAGCGCCTCCCGCAGCACACCGTCCTCGAGCAGCACGGCGCGGGTCAGGACGTCGACGACGCGGAAGCGGCGCGGGACGCGCGGCGGCTCGGGCTTGGGCTCGCGCGGCGACTTCTTCGGCGGCGACCACGGGATCTCGGCGCGCGGCTTGGCGTCGGGGTCGCCCTCGACGCTGTCGAGCGGCACCACGTGGGCTCCGGTGCCCTTCGTCTCGGTGTCGAGCACCCATCTCCGTCCTGTCGCCATACCCCTACAGGGTATCATCGCCGCGGCGCGGCCTGGGCGCTTCCGGCGGGGGCCGTCGTGTAGTCGTGGGCCTCGAAGTCCATGATCGAGAAGCGCCCGATGCCGTAGACGCGAGAGCGCACGCCGCCGCGGGTGCGGGCCGCGTTGGCCTGCGGCGTGGGCGGCGCCTGCGGCTCCTCCCCGCGGGTGGCCCGCGGCGTGTTCGCCCACTCCCGGTGCGCGCGCTCGTACTCCTGCCACGGCGGCGTGGCGCGGTCCCGCTGGAAGGCGGCCTCGACGTCCGCCTCCAGCGGCTGGTCGCCGAGGTTGGCCGCTCCGACGCCGACGTGGCCTCCGGCGGGGCCCTCGCGTAGGCGCAGGCCGGTGCTGGCCTCCACGCGCGCCTCCTTGTCGGACGCGGGCGCGGCGGTGTCGGCGCCCGCGCGGTCGTCGACCACGTAGCCGCCGCCGTTGCCGTCGATGGTGAACAGCATCCGCGTCGCGGGATCCCAGGAGCGGACCATCTGGATGTGGTTGGGTCCCGGCGCGCCGGCGTTGTCGACCAGCACGATGTCGCCGGGACGCAGCGGGAGCGCCGCCCCCGCCGCCCGGATCGCGTCCGCGTCCCACCACTGGCGGGGGATGCCGCGGTCGTTGTGGACCTGCTGGAGCTCCTGCGCCGTCCCGTTGATGATCACGCGAGCGGGCGTGCGGTCGCCGTTGCGATAGCGGAACAGCGCCTCGACGTTGTCGACGTGGAACAGCGCGGCGCGCAGGTCCGGCGGAGTGCCGGCGAACCGGTAGCTCCAGCGGGCGTAGAACCCGCACCAGTTGAGGTCGCGGCTCATGCCGGCGTCGCGCGCGGCGGCGTCGTGCACCGCACCCGAGTCGGTGGCGGCCCCCACGTCGGCCTCGGCGAGGCCGACGGCCTCCAGCTGGATCGACGCGAGCACGGCGTCGGCGACCTCGGGGTTGGGGTGGCGCCAGCGGTCGGCGCGCTGCTCGGTCATGTGGCGCAGCGCGGCCAGGCCCGGCGCCGCCTCCCGGCGCAGCCGCTCGGCGAGCGTGCGCTGGGCGGCGTAGCGGTCCAGGTCGGCCTGCGGGACGCCGCCGGCGCCCGCCACGGCGGCGGGCGGGGCGCCGCCGTCGGGCGCCACCGGCTGCGGGGGGCGCGCCGGCACGACCGTCCCGCCGCGCACGCCCTGCGTGTTGGTCGCGCCCAGCGACGCCGCCACCTCGATCGGCACGCCGGCCAGCTGCGCCTTGCGCCAGTCCGAGAAGAGCTGCATCCGGCGCACGATCGCCGCCTCGAGCACCCGCTGGGCGTCGGCCTGCGGGAGCGTCATGTCGCCGCTGGGGAGCGCGACCGCGACGTCGGCGTCGGCGCGGTGCACGAGCACCGACTCGGCGGCCGCCTGCAGCTGCACCGGGTCGGCCTGCGAGATCGCGGCGAGCGCGGCGTCCACGCCCGCGGGCGGGGCGGCGGCCTGCGGCGGCAGCGGAGGCGGCGGCCCGGACGGGACCTGCGCCGGCCCGGCGGGCGCGGGGTGCGGCTGACGCGCGAGCAGCCGCCCGACGGCCTGGTTGCCCGCGCTGCGCTGAGCGGCGATCACGGCCGCGACCGCCGTCGGCGCGACGGGCCCGGCGGCGGGCTCCGGCGTCTCGGCGGGCGCGTCCGGGTGGCGCTCGGTATCAACGGTGCGGGTCACGCGGGTCCTTGCGACTCTAGCCGCGCGCTCACGGCTGCGAAGCTACTCCCCGATGGCCGGCTACTGGCTGAAGGCGATCGGCCACGCGCGCGGGCCGCTGGCCGAGGACTGGATCGACACCCGGGCGGAGCTCCTGCGCCGCACCGGCTTCCCGCGGCGCCCCCGCATCATGCCCGGGGACCGGTTGGTGCTCTACGCGTCGGTGTGGCGGCGGGTGTTCGCGATCTCCGAGGTCGTCGGGGACCCGGAGCCGCGCGACCACCCGCGCTGGCCGTGGACGGTGGCGATCGAGACGCTGCTGGTCGTGCCCGTGCTCGACGCGGCTCCTCCGGTGGAGGCGATTGGCGTCGCGGCGCGCTCCATGAGTCAGCAGTCGCACATCCGCATCGGCCCCGAGCACTACGCGCGCGCCGTGGAGGCGATGGCGTCGGTGGCGGCTCAGCCCGGCGGCGGCTCGTAGACCGCGCGCTCGTCGATCTCGAGGTACAGCGGCATGCCCAGCGGGCGCTCCATCTCCTCGGCGAGGTGGCCGAGCAGCCCGGCGGTGCGGGCCAGGACGGCGAAGCCCCGCAGCAGCTCGGAGCGGAACCCGAGGTCGGCGAGCGCGGCGCCCGCGACGCCGGCGCCGTTGATGGGGAGCCCGCGCCCGTGGGCGTCCGCGACGTGGCGGAGCAGCTCCAGGTGCGGTCCGAGCGTGCCGGTCTCCTCGGCGATCGCGTACAGCCGCGGGGTGCGCGGGTCCTGCACCTTGTGGACCGGGTGCCCGAGGCCCGGCACGCGGCCCTCGTGGCCGGCCAGCGCCGCCTCGGCGGCGGCGCGCAGGTCGCCGGGCTCGTCCGCCAGGATCGCCTCCAGGAACCGCGCGGTGTCCTCGACGACGCCCAGGAACACCGAGCCCGAGCCCAGCAGCCCGGCGGCGATCGCGCCCTGCAGCGACTCCGGCGCGCCCGTGTAGGTCATCCGCGCCGCCAGCACCGTCGGCGTGAGGCCGTGGTCGGCGAGCGAGACCAGCACGGTGTCGAGCAGCCGCGTCTCCCCGTCGGTGGGCATCCGCCTCCGGACGAGCAGGAACGCGAGCTGGGTCAGCGTGACCTGCCCCATCAGCTCGTCGGCCACGTTGCGGCCCATGACGGTGATCGAATCGGGGTCGGAGGTTCCGACGCTCGTGCGTAGCCAGTCGCTCATGCGGTGAAGTCCACCTCGTCATCAGTGCGGTCGCGCGTCAGCTCGTGCTTGGCCACGCGGCCGGTCGGCGTGTGCGGGAGCTCGGCGACCGCCTCGACGTAGCGCGGCACCTTGAAGGCGGCCAGGCGCTCGGCGGCGTGCTCGCGGATGGCGGTCAGATCGGCGCCCTCGGAGACCACCACGAACGCCTTGACCTCCTCCTCGGTCAGCTCGGAGGGCACGCCCACGACGGCGGCCTCCGCGACGTCGGGGTGCGACTCGAGCGCCTCCTCGACCTCGGCGGGCGCGAGGTTCTCGCCGCTGCGGCGGATGATCTCCTTCTCGCGCCCGACGTAGGTATAGGTGCCGTCGTCGTTGGCGTGCACGAGGTCGCCGGTGCGCAGCCAGCCGTCCGGGAGCAGCACCCGCTCGCTCTCCTCAGGCATGCCCCAGTAGCCGAGCATCACCGCGGGGTTGCGCAGCTGCAGCTCGCCCACCTCGCCGGTGGAGACCTCCTCGCCGTCGCGGACCACCCGCGCGTCGTTGACGTGGCCCAGCCCGGGATGCTGGCGGGGGCTGCCGAGGGTGCCGTAGGGCCGCTCGCCGTGGCGCCAGACCATCCCGTAGGGCGACTCGGACATCGCGTAGCCGCACACGATCCGCAGGCCGAAGCGCGCCTCGATCTCCAGCTGGCGCTCGCGCGGGGGCGACGGGCCCGTGTACACGAGCCGCAGCGGGCTGTCGGCGTCGTCGTCGCGCTCCGGCTGGCGCATCAGGATCTCGAGCATCGCTCCGATCGCGTTGAACTCGGTGGCGCCGTGGCGGCGGGCGGAATCGATGAACGTGCTGGCCGAGAAGCGCGGGAGCAGTGCAAACCCCGCGCGGGCGGCGACCGAGCCGAGCAGCGAGTAGGCCGGCGCGTTGACGTGGAAGAGCGGCAGCGAGGTCATCAGCCGGTCCTCGGAGGTCAGCCCCATCCACCACGGGAAGCCCTCGCCGGCCATCACGTAGGCGCGGTGGGTCTGGGTGACGAGCTTCGAGCGCCCGGTCGTGCCCGAGGTCGGGATCAGCACCACCGGGTCGCCGGGCCCGGCGGGCCCGACCCCGTCCGGCTCCGCCTCGCCCGCGAGCTCGGGCGCCTCGACCACGAGCTTCGGCTCGATCTGCTCGGTCAGGCCCTCGAGCTCCGCGGCGCTGCCCTTCGGGTTGGTGGCCACGCAGATCGCCCCGAGGTAGGCCAGCCCCAGCCACGTGAACACCGTGGCCGGGTCGTTGGGCGCGACGACCAGCACGCGGTCGCCCTTCCCCACGCCCTGCTCGGCGAGCGCCGCGGCGGCCCCGCCGATCCGCCCACGCGCCTGCGTGTACGTGTAGGTGTCGTCCTCGTAGCGCAGCCAGATGCGATCGGGCGCGTCCGCGGCGGCGGCGTCGAACAGCTCGGGGATGGTGCCGGGCACGGCCGGTAGTGTGCCCGCGATCGTCGATTTACGCTCAGACACGGTTACGCAGCCCACCGAGGCGATGCGCCGGGCGATGGCCGAGGCGGAGGTCGGCGACGACCAGTTCGGCGAGGATCCGAGCGTCAACCGCCTGCAGGAGCGGGTGGCGGCGCTGCTCGGCAAGGAGGCGGCGCTGTTCGTCCCGACCGGGACGATGGCCAACCAGCTGCCGCTCAAGCTGTACTGCTCGCCGGGCGACGACGTGGTGGTCGGCGTCGAGAGCCACGCGGTGTGGCACGAGACCGGCGCGGCGGCCGCCAATGCGGGGATCCAGTTCACGGAGGCCGGCACCGACGGGCTGTTCACCGCCGCGCAGCTGGCGGCCGTGATGAAGCCGCGCGGGCACCTGCTGTTCCCGCCGACGACGCTCGTCGAGGTCGAGGACACCCACAACCGGATGGGCGGCCTGGTGTGGGAGCGCGGTGACTTGGAGGCGGTTGCGGCGGTGGCGCGCGAGCACGGCGCCGCGTCCTACCTGGACGGCGCCCGGCTGCTCAACGCCGCCGCCGCCCGCGGCGAGGACCCGGCCGCGCTGTCGGCGCCCTTCGACCTCGTCGCGATCGCGCTCTCGAAGGGCCTCGGCTGCCCGGCCGGCTCGGTGCTGGCGGGCGGCGCCGCGGACGTCGCCGCGCTGGTGCGTTACCGGCGGATGCTCGGCGGCGCGATGCGCCAGGCCGGCGTGCTCGCCGCCGCCGGCCTCTACGCGCTCGACCACCACGTGGACCGGCTCGGCGAGGACCACGCCAACGCCCGCTCCATCGGCGAGCGCCTCGCCGCGTGCGAGGGCGTGACGGTGGACCTCGACCGGCTGGAGACCAACATCGTCATCGCCCGCCTCGGCGACGGACCGCCCGACGCGGCCACGGTCGTCGACCGCGCGCGGGAGCGCGGCGTGCTCCTGATGGCGTTCGCGCCGCGGACGATCCGCGCCGTGACGCACCTGGACGTGACGGCCGCCGACTGCGCGGCCGCCGCCGACGCCCTCGCCGACTGCGTGGGCTAGCTGCGAGCGCCGAAGGCGCGCAGCGCGATCGCCGCGACGACGAGGATCGCGATGATCGAGATGATGAGGGCTGGATCCATGCCCTTCACGATAGGTCAGCCTCCGACCGCCAGGACTCGTGGTGGGGCCTCGACCGCCATGAGGGCGCGCCACTCGGCCACGAGCGGGCGTGCGTCGAAAGACCCGCGGGCGATCCTCACCCCGAGGGCGAACCGATCGCCAGCATGCCCTCGGCCATCTCGATGCCGCCCTGCAGGTCGCCGGCCGAGATCACCTGCGAGAGGTCGATCCCGATCGTGACGAGCGTCTGCGCGATCTCGGCTGAGAGGCCGCTGACGATCACCTCGGCGCCCATCATGCGCGCGGAGACGACGGCGGCGATCAGCTGGTTGGCGGCCACGCTGTCGACCTCCGGGACACCGGTGACGTCGAGCACCACGACGCGGGCGCGGCGATCGCGGATGCCCTGGAGCAGCAGCACGCGCATCGCCTCGAGGCGCTCGCGGTCGAGCGCGCCGACGATCGGCAGGATCAACAGCCCCACCCGCAGCTGCAGGACCGGCGTCGAGATCTGGCGGATGGCCGCCTGCTGGCGGGCGATCACCTGCTCGTTGGTGGTCACGAACGTCTGGGCGAACACGGCGATGACGTCGTCGAGCCAGCGGTGCAGCGACTTCATCACGACATGCAGGTCGCTGCGATCGCCGTCGTGCGCGGCGTAGATCCGCTCGATCAGGTCGATCCGGAACATGTGCACGAGGCGGATCCAGGCGGCGAGCGAGATCTCCGCGTTGGCGTAGCCCGCCGACTGCTGGCGGATGTTCTCCCAGTAGGGCTCCCAGTCGCCGCGCTGCATGGCGGCGGCCTGCAGCGTGCGCGCCCTGGCCTCCTGTTCGAGATCGGGCGGCACGTCGCGGACGAGCGGGCCGAAGTCCGGGTCGGTCGCGAGCCGCTCGCGGAGCTCGACCTGCATCTCCTCGTAGACCGCCTCGTAGATGGCCCAGACGCGCGCCATCGCCGCCTGGGTGGCGGGATCGGGCAGTTCCGGGTGCACCGGGTTCGAGTGGCTCACGCGGGCACCGCCGCCCCGGCCCGGATCAGGTCGGCGGCGCGCTCGCCGATCATGATCGTCGGCGCGTTGGTGTTGCCGCCGGTGATCAGCGGCATGATCGAGGCGTCGGCCACCCGCAGCCCCTCGACGCCGCGCACCTGCAGCCGCTCGTCGAGCACCGCGCGGTCGTCCGTCCCCATCCGGCACGTGCCGACCGGGTGGTAGAGCATCTCCACGCGGTTGCGCAGGTCGGCCTCGAGGTCGCCGTCCGAGACCTCGGGCCCGGGGTAGATCTCGCGCAGGACCACCTCGCTGAGCGGGCCGGCCGCCACGATCTCGCGCGCGATCCGCATCCCGGCCACCAGCGCCCGGACGTCCTCGGGCTCGGCCAGCGAGTTGGTGACGATGCGCGGCTTGTCGCCCGGGTCGCCGGAGCGCAGCCGCACGGTGCCGCGGCTGCGGGGCGTGATCAGCACAGGCCCCACCGTCAGCGCGTGGCGGTCGTAGTCCTCCTCGCCGTGGTTGACGAAGTAGGCGGGCGCGAAGTGGTACTGCAGGTCGGGAGCGGGCAGGCCGGGGCGGCTGCGGACGAAGGCGAACGCCTCCGCGACCGTGGACGTGAGCGGCCCGCTGCGGCGCAGCAGCCACTCCGCCAGGTGGCGGGGATGCTCGGCGTCGACCAGCGAGCCCTCCGAGACCTCGCAGACGACGGTGATGAACGGGTGGTCCTGGAGGTTCTCGCCGACCTCGGGCGCGTCGACGTTCACGGCCACGCCGCTCGCCCGCAGCTGGTCGGCCGGGCCGATGCCCGAGAGCATCAGGATGTGCGGTGAGCCGAACGCCCCGGCGGAGAGGATCACCTCGCGGACGGCGTGGGCGGTGCGGGAGCGGCCGAGGCGGTCGCGGTAGGCGACGCCCGTGGCGCGCCCGCCGGCCAGCACGACGCGCTCGACGGTGGCGCCGGTGACGATCGTGAGGTTCTCGCGGTCGCGGACCGGGCGCAGGTAGGCGTCGTTGGTGCTCCAGCGCCGGCCCCGGTTCTGGGTGACCTGCACGAGCGAGGCGCCGTCCTGCTCGGGCCCGTTGTAGTCGTCCACGTACGGGATCCCGGTCGCCTCCGCGGCGGCGAGGAAGCGGCGGGTGAGCGGGCGCGGCGAGCGCTCGTCCATCACGCGCAGCGGGCCGCCGGTGGCGTGGTGCTCGGAGGCGCCGCGGGCGTTGTCCTCGGCCTTGAGGAAGTACGGGCGGACGTCGTCCCAGCGCCAGCCGGGGACGTCCCACAGGTCGTAGTCGAGCGGGCGGCCGCGGACGTAGAGCATCGCGTTCATGCCGCTCGAGCCGCCCAGGCCCTTGCCGCGGGGCAGGTACAGGGAGCGGCCGTCGCAGTGCGGTTCGGGCTCCGTGGCGTAGTCCCAGTCGAGCTTCGTGTGGAACTGCTTGGCGAACGCGGCGGGGATCGCGATGTTCGGGTGCAGCCCGCGCCCGCCCGCCTCCAGCAGCAGCACGCGCGCGTCCGGGTCCTCGGACAGCCGGTTGGCGAGCACGCAGCCGGCCGAGCCGGCACCGACGATGACGTAGTCGGCCGTGGGCATAGACCGGCAACCTAACCGTTCCGCCGCAGCAGTTGCGCCACGTACGGGCTCGCGGCCTCGAACACGCCGTCGGCGCCGGCGCGCTCGTCGTAGGCGGCGCGCAGCTCGGCCTCCCGCTCCGCGAACGCGGCAGCCCGTGACGCGTCGGCGAGCGTGATCCGGTCGCGGAAGGCGTCGAACGACGGCAGGCGCACGGGGGCGTCGAAGCGCAGCTCGCGCACGACGGGCAGCGCCGCGCGCGCGACCGCCTCCTGCGCGAGCGCCCTCACGCTGGTCTCGTCGTCGACCATCCGCACCAATGCGAAGAAGGGCCCGTCGGCGACCGGTTCGAGCACGACGACGGCGCCGCCCGGCACGACGACCCGCGCGGCCTCCGTGAGCGCGGCGTCGATCGCGTCCGGCGGGACGTGGTGGAGGCTCTGGACGAACAGCACCGCGTCGGCGCTCGCGTCGTCCAGCGGAATCGCCTGGCCGGTGCCCTCCAGGTAGCGCTCCCCCCCGACCGGCGTGTGCCCGCGGGCCCGCTCCAGCGGCTCCGCGCCCATCTCGACGCCGATGGCGGTCGCCCCGGCCGCCGCGAAGCGCCGCACCACCGCGCCCTCGCCGCAGCCGACGTCGACCACGGTGCGCCCGGCGGGCGGCACCAGCTCGAGCAGCACGTCGACGGGGTTGCGGAGCATTCCGCGATGATGCCGGACCTTGCTGCGCCCAGCCGTCCCCGCCGACCTCGACGCGCTCCTCGCGCTCGCGCGCGAGCCCGAGGTCGCCGACGCGCTGGCCGTCTTCGCCGCCGACGAGATCGCGAGCGCGCTGCGCGACCCCGGCGACGACGGCGAGCTGCTCGTCATCGAGCACGACGGTGCGATGGCGGGCGCGCTGCGGTGGGCGTACGTCAACCGCCGCAGCCGCATCGTGACCATCCGCACGCTGATGGTCTCCCCCGCCGCCCACGGGCGCGGCCTGGCCACGACGGCGGTGCGCGAGCTCGTCGCGCGGCTCTTCGCGGACGGCGTCCACCGCGTCGAGGCCGAGACGCTCGCCTATAACGCCGCGGGCCAGCGGGTCTTCGAGCGGGCGGGCTTCACCCGCGAGGGCGTCCGCCGCGCGGCGTACGACCGCCGCGGCGCGTGGCAGGACGGGATCCTGTTCGGCCGCGTCGCCGAGGACTGACCGCTAGCCTGCGCGGCCACCCGTGGACGACTCCGACCTCCGCGCCGCCGTCGCGGCCCAGAGCTGGTTCCACAGCATCGACCTCGGGAACGGGATCGTCACGCCCGGGCGCGACGAGTCGGCCCGCAAGCTCGAATGGCTATCGCTGCCCGAGGATCTCTCCGGCCGCACCGTGCTCGACGTCGGCGCCTGGGACGGGTTCTTCTCCTTCGAGGCCGAGCGCCGCGGAGCGGAGCGCGTGCTGGCCGTCGACGGCCCGGCGTGGAGCGAACCGGCGTGGGGCCCGGGCGGGTTCGGGACCAAGGCCGGGTTCGAGCTGGCGCGGCGGGCGCTGGACTCCAAGGTCGAGGACCGCACGATCGAGCTCGACGACATCGGGCCGGACACCGTCGGGCGCTTCGACGTCGTGCTCTTCCTCGGCGTCCTCTACCACCTCAAGCATCCGTGGGCGGCGCTGGAGCGGGTCGCCAGCACGTGCGACGGGCTGCTGATCCTCGAGACCCACGCCGACCTCCTCGACCTGCCCCGACCCGCCATGGCGCTGTACCCGGGGGACGAGATCGCCGGTGACGCGTCGAACTGGTGGGGGCCCAACGTGGCGGCGCTGCGGGCGATGCTGCGCGAGGAGGGCTTCCCGCGCGTGGAGGTCGTGCACCGCGAGCCGCGTGCCTACCGCCTCGCCCGCGCCGCCTACCGCCGCGTCAGGGGGCCGAGGTTCCGCGCCCAGCAGGGTCGCGTCGTGGTGCACGCGCACCGGGCGTGAGCAGCTCGCTCGCGAGCAGCGCCAGCGCCCGTGCGCTCGGGCTGCCCGGCTCCGCGTGGTACACGGCCAGCGTCTGCCGGTCGGCGCCCGGGATCGGCAGCTTCTCGTAGCCCAGCTCCAGCGGGCCGAGGAGCGGGTGGTCGAGCCGTGCCGTGCCGCTGCGCTTGGGCCGCGCGTCGTGCCGAGCCCACAGCTGCCGGAAGCGGTCGCTGAGCACCGACAGCTCGCCGACGAGCTCGTCGAAGCGCGGGTCGTCGACCTCGGGGCCGACGAGGGCGCGCAGTCCGGCGACGGAGGATTCGGCGACCCGGTCCCAGTCGCCGTCGTAGAGGTCGCGCACGCGCGGGTCGAGGAACGTGGCGCGGGCGAGCTTCACGCCCGGCCTGTAGTACGGCGCCGGCGCGGTGGCGAGCTCGTTTGACGCCAGGACGTCCCGGCCCTGCCACTCCAATGCTCGAGAGATCCTCTTGGCCGCGGGCGGGAGGGTCCGAGGTCGGTGCACGACCACGGTGATCCACACCCCCTTCGGCTTCGACTCGACCGCCGCCGAGGTCGCGGCGGGCAGCGACCTCACCGGCAAGCGCGCCGTGGTCACCGGCGGCTCGTCGGGCATCGGCGTCGGGCAGTTCGGGTTCAAGACGATCGAGCAGGGCGCCGCGCCGAGGTGCCGGACGATCCGAAGTCCGGCGTCGCCGCCTACGCGCTCGACCCGGCCGCGGCGGAGCGGCTGTGGGAGCTGTCCGAGGGCGCCGAGCGCGCCGCGCCGACGACCACGCGCGCGCCCTCGAGCACCAGCGCGGGGTGGCGGCCGGAGCGCAGCCAGCCGGGCAGCGTCGTGCCCCGCGTCTCGACGTTCACCCACGCCACGCGCGCGCGGCCCCGCGCGCGCGTGGAGAAGGCGAGCTCGCCCTGCCGGGTGCGGACGACGGCGGCGACCGGGAACGCGCGCGGCCGCGAGTGGACGGTGGCGTGCACGGACCAGCCGGCGCCCTCGGCGTCGAGCTCGAAGCCGCCGCCCAGAGACGCGGGCCAGGCGAAGCGCGCCAGCGACTTCGGCAGCCCCCAGTTCGCGCGCCCGCCGTGCACGGACGCCGCCGAGTCGACCGCGATGAAGGGGATCGCGGCGGCCGGCAGCGGCCACTCGGCGAGCAGGACCGGCGAGCCGAGCACCTCGTGGTAGGGCCCGACCGGCGTGTCGCGGTAGCGGATCATGCGCCCCGACGGTGAGCGGGAGCGTGCGGCGGCCGCGCGCCTCGGGAGGCGCCCCGCGGCGCCCGGCGCCGCGCGGTGGAACCACACCACGGCGTCGAGCACGGTCGCCCACGGGGCGGGCGCGGACGCGTCGGGCAGGCGCGCGGCGTCCGCGTCGGGGAGGTCCGATTCGGGAACGCCGGCGACGGCTTGAGGGGATGCACGGCCATGCGGCCCGACCCTACCCCGCGCCGGGCCGCGCCCGTATCGGGGCGCGACCCCGATGCTCTGACGCCTCTCGGGCTTAGGTTAGACCGGCGACGAGGGCCGCGCCAGGCCCTCCGCGAGGTCGCCGAAGCCCGGCGCGATGATCGCGCCCGGCTGGGCGATCAGCTCCTCCGCCACCACCGCCTCGGTGGTGAGCAGGAGCGCCGCCACCGACGCCGCGTTCTCGATCGTGAGCCGGGTGACCCGGACCGGGTCGATCACCCCGCCCGAGATCAGGTCGCCGAACTCGCCCGTGAGCGCGTTCAGGCCGCGCGCCCTCCGGCATCGCCCGCACCTGGTCGACCGACGCGGCGCCGTCGTAGCCCGCGTTGGTGGCGATCCAGTACAGCGGCTCGGAGAGCACCGTGCGCACCAGGTCGGCGCCGATCGCGTAGTCGCCCTCGAGCTCCAGGTCGTCGAGCGCGCGCTCGGCGCGCAGCAGCGCGGTCCCCCCTCCGGGCACGATCCCCTCCGACATCGCGGCGCGGGTCGCCGACAGCGCGCCCTCGGTGCGGTGGCGCTTCTCGTCGAGCACGACGTCTGGGTGGCCGCGCCGACGTGGATCACGGCCAGCTTGCTCGAGAGCTTGGCGAGCCGCTCGCGCGCGATCTCGCGGTCGTTCTCGTGCGGCGCGCGCTCGGCCTCGTTGCGGATCTGCGACATCCGCGTCTCGATCGACTCCGCGCGTGCCCGCGCCCTCGAGGAACGTGCAGCCGTGCTCGGTCGGCGATCACGCGGCGCGCGCGAGCCGAGGTACTCGCGCTTGACGTTGGAGAGCGTGAGCCCGGCGTCGTCGGTGATCACCTCGCCGCCCGTGAACGCCGCCAGGTCCTTGAGGTGGGCGATCCGGCGGTGGCCGAACCCGGGCGCGCGCACGGCGATCGCCTCGAGCGTGCCGTGCGCGGCGTTGTGCACGAGCATGCCCAGCGCGGCGCCGTCGACCTTCTCGGACAGGATCACGAGCGGCCGCGGCTCCTTCATCACCGCGTCCAGCAGCGGCATCAGGTCCGGGACGCCGAGATCGGCTTCGTCGTCATGAAGATGTACGGGTTCTCGTACACCGTCTCCATGCGCGTCTGGTCGGTCGCCATGTACGGCGAGATCAGCCCGTTCTCGACGAGCATCCCCTCGACGAACTCGACGTTCATGCCGGGCAGCGGCGACTCCTCGACGGTCACCACGCCGTCGTCGCCGACGTGGTCGAGCGCCTCGGCGACCGCCGCGCCGATCCGCTCGTCCTCCTTGCCGGCGATCGTCGCGATGTGCGCAGGTCGTCGATCCCGCTCACCGGCCGCGCCTGGCCGCGCAGGTCGGCGACCACCCGCTCGACCGCCACCTCGATGCCGTGGCGCAGGAGCATCGGGTTGGCGCCCTCCTCGATCGTGCGCATGCCCTCGCGCACGATGCCCCTGGGCGAGCAGCGTCGCCGTGGTCGTCCCGTCCCCGGTCAGGTCGGAGGTCTTGCTGGCCACCTCGCGCACGAGCTGGGCGCCCATGTTCTTGAACGGGTCGCCCAGCTCGATCTCGCGCGCGATCGTCACGCCGTCGTTGGTGATCGTCGGCGCGCCGGTCAGCCGCTCGAGCACGACGTTGCGCCCCTTCGGCCCGAGCGTGACCTTGACGGTGTCGGCCAGCTCGTCGACGCCCGCCTGCAGCCGCCGGCGCGCATCGTGGTTGAAGTGCAGCATCTTGCCCATCAGGCCTCCCAGTGCTGAATGCAACTGCCTCCTAGGCCGGAACCAGGATTCCGCGGCCCTGGAGCCGCCCGTTGTCGAGATCGGCCATCGCGTCGTTGATGGCGTCGAGCGGATACGTGCGTGGTGTGCAGCGTGACCTTGCCCTGCGCGGTCAGCGTCATCAGGTCCTGCAGGTCGACGTAGGTGCCGACGAGGTTGCCGATGAAGGAGATCTCGCGCGAGATGACGTCGATGGTCGGGATGTCGATGTTCTGGCCGTAGCCGATGACGTAGTAGAAGCCGCCGTCCTGGATCATCGCGACGCCGTCCTCGACGGCGCCCTTCTCGCCGACGAAGTCGATGATCGCCTCGGCGCCCATCCCGTCGGTGAGCTCTGGACGGCCTCGATGTGCTTGGAGCCGTCGACCTTGACGGTGTGGTCGGCGCCCATCTCCTTGGCCAGCGCGAGCGCCTTCTCGTTGGGGTCGACGACGATGATCTCGGTCGGCGTGTAGGCCTTCAGGCACTGGATGCCGATGTGCCCCAGCCCGCCGGCGCCGATCACGACCGCCTTGGTGCCGGCGCCGAGCACGGGGATCGCCTTCTTGACCGCGTGGATGGCGGTCAGGCCCGGCGTCGGCGAGCGCGGCGATCGAGGCCGGCTCCAGCGACGGGTCGAGCTTGACCACCGAGCGCGCGCTGGTGAGCAGCAAGCTCGGCGAACCCGCCGTCGCGGTTGATGCCGGGGAACGAGCCGTTGACGCAGTGCATGTCGTCACCGCGGCGGCACGGCGTGCACAGCCCGCAGGAGATGAACGGGTGCACGATCACGGTGTCGCCGACCTCGACGTTGCTCACCGCCGAGCCGATCTCGTGGACCCAGCCCGCGTTCTCGTGGCCGGGCGTGTAGGGGAGCACGACCTCGGACTTCTCCGCCCACTGCCCCTCCTGGATGTGGAGGTCGGTGCGGCACAGCCCGGCCGCGCCGATCTTCACCACGACGTCGAACGGGCCGGTGGCCTTCGGCTCGTCGACCTGCTCGAGCTTCAGCGACTGGTGGTACTCGTGCAGCCTGGCCGCGTTCACGCCGCCACCTCCTCCGGTCGGGATCGCCGTACCGGACTGCCAGCAGGGACCGGCAGATGCCCCCGTTGGCCTCGAGGCTCGTGCGCACGAGGCCCCCCATGCGCAGCCAGCGCGCGCAGCGCCTCGGCCGCGACCGGCGAGCCGTCGCCCGTCACGAACGCCGGCGTCGGACTCGATGCCCAGCACGCGGCGCAGCTCGAGCGCACCGGCGGGCGTCCGGGTCGTCGGGAGCTCGGCCGAGCCGCAGCGCGGCGACCTCCTCGGCGGACGCGCCGCCGGCCAGGCAGGCGCCTCGCACAGCCGCGCCTGGCGGGCGACCAGCGCCTTGCGGTGGAACAGCGTGCGCAGCGCGTCGAGCTGGCCCTCCGTCTCGCCGGGGAACGCGCCCTGCGAAGCCCGTCGCCGCTCTCGACCGCGGCGTTGATCTCCTCGCCCGTGTAGTGGTCCTCGAGGACGATGCTCACCTCCCCCACCTCCGGCAGCCGGAGCACGGCGTCGCGCGCGTCGGCTGCCATCAGGAAGGCGAAGTTCGGCGCGCACTGGGGCGTCGGGAGCCGGAGCCGGACGGCCACGTCGCCGGACTCGCCGACACGTCGCACGACGTGACGAAGCGCAACGAGTCGTGATCGGCTCGTCGAGCTCCGGGTCGTACACGGTTCCGAGCGCCCCGAGGACGCGCGCGCGGTCTGTCACGCGGCGCCCTCGACGAGCTGTGCGTCGTCGCGGGAGGCCGGCGCGTCGCCGTTCGCGCTCAGCTGCAGCTCCGCGGGGACCTCGACGCCGTAGAGCTTGGCGGCGTTGAGCCCGAGGATCTTCTTCTTCGCCGTCGGTGGTCATCGCCGGGAAGTCCGAGTACGTCTCGTCCGGGTAGTCCCAGTCGACGAGGCCCTCGACCTGCCACTTGGGCTCCCAGATCGCGTAGTCGGCGCCGAACAGCATCTTGTCCTCGCCGACCCAGAACATCAGCTCGCCCATCACCTTGGCGAAGAAGCGCGGGCGGGCGTGCATCAGCCCGCCGATGACGACCGACAGGCCGGCGTAGACGTTGGGCTCCTGCGTCGCCATGAAGCAGAAGTCCTCGATCCGCGGCAGGCCGACGTGCTCGACGATGAAGTTGAGCTCCTGGTAGCGGGTCGCGACCTTGTCGACGTCGGAGACGTCGAAGGCGTCCTTGTCCAGCGGCCAGATCGTCGGGCCCTTGTGGACGTGGATGTTCGTGATGCCGAGCTCGATGCACTTCTCGAAGAAGGGCGCCACGAACGGCTCGTCGATCTTGTAGCCGCGCGACCCGGCGTTCCACTCGGCCGTGTAGAGCTTGACGCCCTTGAAGCCGAACTTCGCGTGGTCCTCCTCGAGCTGGCGGAGACCGGGGTCGCCGTCACGCGGGTCGAAGCGCCCGTTGACGATCAGCCGGTCCGGGTGGCGGGCCGCCATCTCGGCGTCCGCCTCGGTGGTGTTGAAGCCCTTCGCGTACCACTCCTTCAGGTACGTGGGCTGGAAGATCGCCACGTCGACGTGGCCGTCCTCGAACATGTCCTTCTCGAAGCGCTCCGGGGAGTACTTCATGAAGTCCTCGATCGACCAGTGCGTCTCGGGCGGCCCGAGCCCCTGGTAGGCGTGGAAGCACTCGATCCAGCCCTTGGCGTAGTCCTCGGCGCCCGGCACCCAGTTCTCCGGGACTCGCGTCCCAGAAGTGCGTGTGCGTGTCCAGCACGAAGTACTTCTCGCCGTCGTTCTCGTACATCTACTTCACCACCTCCTTGAGGTCGAAATCGATGTACTCGGCCGCGTCCTCGGGGTTGGCGAACATGATCACCCGGTCGTCGAGCACGACCATGCGCCCGTAGTGGGTGGACATGATCTCCTCGAAGTCGTCGTTGCCGAAGTCGGCCCAGCCGAGCGCCTCCGCGATCTCCTCGTACTCGAAGTCGAACTGGCCGGTGCCGTCGACGCGGATCATCGACGGCAGCTCCTCGACCTGGACGTTGTCGTGCTGGCGCATGACGTCGGCGACCACGTGGCCGACCTGGTTGTTCATCAGCGTCACGCCCGCCCGGTTGGACGACGTGCGGTCTGACTTGAAGCGGTCGTTCTCGCTCATGCTTCACGCCTCCTTGGGGGTCTCGAGGCCGATGTCGGAGAGGAGGTCGGCGAAGCGCTGCTGCGAGCGCTCCATCGACTCCTCGAACCGCATCGCCTTCTCGGCGGGCTGGGACCAGATCGGCTGCAGCGTTGCGGGCCGCCTCGATGCTGACCGGCGTCCACTCGGTCGAGCCAGCCCTGCATCGTCTTCTTGTTCTCGGCGCCGTGCTCCTCGTCGTCGGCGAGCATCCCGAACAGGCGCCGGGCGCCCTTCTGCTCGCGCGCGGTGTCGGACTCGGCGGAGCCGAACAGCGTCGGCGTCACGAAGTCGCCCTGCAGCGCGGCGACCTGCATCACGAAGCCGCTGCGGAACAGCTCGCCGACCAGCGGCTCGAACACGACCGCGGTGGCGAAGAAGGCCTCGGCCCAGTCGCGCGTGGCCGTCAGGCGCTCGACGTTCTCGCGCGTCTTCTGCCAGATCGGGTCCTCCTGCCAGGTGGCGAGGTGGGCCTGCGCCGTCGAAGCCCTCGATCTCGTCGTCGAGGTCGAGGTTGTAGAGGATCACGTCCTGCGCGAAGCGCAGCTTGTGCACCGCGCCGACCGACAGCGCGTTGTTGATCATGTTCGTCGGCGCGTCGCGGTTGGCCGGCGTGTAGACGTGCATGCCCAGCCCGTGCTCGGCGTGCGCCCACGCGCTCGACGTGCTTGGCCACGACGTCGATCCACTGGCGGTTCCACTGCGCGAACGAGTGCGCGGCCTTGGCGTTGGCGATGTTGTGCTGGACCTGGCGGACGACGTTCGCGTTGTTGCGGTAGATCGTCTGCTCCCACTCCTCGTTGGGATCGAGGAACAGGTGCCAGTTGGAGGACTTGAGCTTCGTCCACTCCTGCGGGTAGCCGCTGGTGCCGTCGGCGAAGCCGTAGATCCAGCCCTGGGTGAGGTGGCGCTCGGGATCGGGCTGGACGTCGACGGTGACGTCCTCGTAGACGGTGGCGCGGCGCTTGGCCGGCGTGAAGTAGTTGAACGTGCGGCTGGTCGAGGAGGGGAACTCCTTCGAGCCGGCCTCGGCGTCGGTGAAGACGGGCTTGGGGACGCTGCGTTCCTTGGGGGGCGTCTCGGTGCTCATGCGCGTGCTCGTCTCCTCCGTCTCGGTGGTCGTGAACTTGTCGAAGTAGATGCGGGATTCCGGGATGCCCTTGGCCATCAGCAGCCCCTGGGCGGCCTCGACCATGGGCGGCGGACCGCACACGTAGGCGTCGACGTCGTCGAAGTCCGGCTCCATGCGCTCGACGACGTCGGTGATGAGGCCGGTCTCGCCCTCCCATTCGGCCTCGGACAGCGCGGGCACGAAGCGGAACGACGGCAGCTGCTCCGCCAGCGCCTCGAGCTCCTCGCGGTGGAACAGGTCGGCCTCCGTGCGGGCGCCGTAGTAGTAGACCGCCGGGCGATCGATCTCGCGCTCGACGAGCGAGCGCAGCAGGCACAGGATCGGCGCCATGCCGGCCCCGCCGCCGATGAACAGCAGCCGCCGCGGCGACTGGTCGCGCAGGGTGAAGACCCCGTAGGGGCCCTGGATCTCCAGCTCGGTGCCCTCGCAGATCTCGCCCGAGCCGAGCAGGCCGGAGAAGCGCCCGTCGGGGTAGAGCTTGATCATGAACTCGAGCTTGCCCTTGTCGGAGGGCAGGTTGGCCATCGAGAACGACCGGTGGTCGCCGTCGCCGCCGCCCGGGATCGAGATGTCGACGTACTGGCCCGGGTGGAACTCGAGCTCGCCGGGGTCGTCCGGCAGCTCGAGCACCAGGCGCCGGATGTCGGACGTGAGCTCCTCGACCGCCGCCACCTTGGTGGTGGCGGACTGGAGCGGCACGCCGCTCTTGAGGACCTCCTCGTCGTAGTTGACGAGCTCGACCTCGAGGTCGGTGAGGGCGTGGGCGCGGCACAGCAGCGTCCACCCCTCCTGCTCCTCGAAGTCGGGCAGCGCGAAGGTCGAGTAGCGGTCGAGGTCGACCTCGCCGTCGAGCAGGAACGACTTGCAGGCGGAGCACTGGCCTTCCTTGCAGCCGTGCATCAGCTGCAGGCCGTTGCGGAACGCCCCCCGGAGGACGGTCTCGTCCTCGTCGACCTCGAACTCGATGCCGACCGGCTCGAGCCGGACCGTGTGCTTTTCACCCATCTGTCACGCGGTCCGGCTCGGCCATGGTCGCGCCTACGCCTACGCCGCCGCCGGCCGGCCGGCGGGGCCGCCCCGCTTGTACTTGGCGACGTACTCCTCGCGGTCCTCGGGCGACATCTCGTTGAGGAGGATGTTGGGGCTCTGGAGCGTGTTGCCACGCGCCTCGTCGAGCGTCCACATCTTCTTCGGGTCCAGATCCAGGTGCGGCTGCGGGATCAGCGTGTGCCCGTCGTCGCGCACGTACCCGAGCTCCTGCATGATCTCGGCGACGTCCATGCCGTGGTAGAGGGTCTCCCACTCGCGCTTGCCGGTGAGCTTGCCCATGGCCGGCGTCGGGCGGCCCTTGTACTCCGGGCGGAACGCGACGGCGTCGGTCCAGTGGCAGGTCTCCGAGCAGTACGTCCGGACCTGGCCGTCGACCTCGTCGACCACCGTGTCCTCGCGGATCAGGCACGGGACCATGCAGCTCCAGCAGCGGTGCGGGTACTCGTAGTCGGCGCCGGGCTCGAACGCGATCGGGTTGTGCCCGTTCTTCTTCGAGAACTCGCCGTAGCGCTCCCACCACTTGCCGTACTTGTCGTACCAGCCCGGGTACTTGTGCTCGAACCACTCGAAGTCGTCGTCGTCCATGCCGTCGATCCGCCAGTAGTTGGCGAACCAGCCGGTGGCGAAGAACTGCGCGACCTCGTGGACGTAGCCCTTGTTCCAGATCCGGTTCCAGGACTCCTCGACCAGGTCGTGCGGGATCTCGAGCCCGTACTTCTCCAGCGGCACGAGGTACGAGCGGTAGTAGTCGTCGTAGATCCAGCGCCGCCACATCTCGGCGTAGGACTCGCGGTCCTTGCGGCGGTCCTTGGTGCCGTACTCGATGAACGTGCCGATCGCCGCGTCGACGACCGCGTGGTTGTTCCACCAGGCGTAGCGCAGGTCGCGCTGGAGGAGCTCGCGGTTGCGCTCGTCGGCGAGCGCCATGAGGATGATCGAGTAGCCGTTGGAGATGTGCCGCGACTCGTCGGACTGCACCGAGTGGAAGACGGTCGGCAGCAGGTAGTCGCCGTTGGCGGCCGCCTCGCCGGGCATCGCCACGAACAGCACGTTCGTGAACGCCGTCTCGGCCACGATCGTCAGGTAGACGTTGGCCGCCGTGATCGCGTCACCGGTGATGAAGCCCTCGCCGAACTGGCGGCCGATCGTGCCGGCGTAGCAGTTCGAGAACGCCCTTCTCGGTGATGTCGAACCCGGCCGGGTCGACGTAGTGGTTCATGTAGAGCCGCTTGAGGTTCATCTGGATCGTCGAGTGGCGGACCTCGTCGATCATCTGGATGGCCAGCCCGTTGTGGATCGACGGGTTGGGCACGCAGCCGATCGTCAGCGGCATGGCGCGGGCGGCGGAGATCTCGGGGAACGGGATGATCGACAGGAAGAGCTTCTGCCACTCCATCCAGCGCTCCTGGACCTGCCGGAACATGTTGCCGCGGATCGCGCCGTCCATCGCGCCGAAGACCCGGTTGTCCTTCTCCTCCTCCATCGGGAAGTAGGAGCGGAGGACCTGCTTGAGCGGGTCCTTCTTCGGTGCCTTCTCGAACGTGTAGTCGGTGGCGTACTTCTCCACCGGCGTGACGTAGGTGGGATCCCAGGAGAGCTCCTGGATCTTGTTATGCGCCTTCGTGATGCTCGCCCTGCTCACGTCGTGACCTCCGATTGCGTTCCTCGGGAGCGGCCGGAACCTACGTCGCCGTTGCGGGGCCCGGCAAGAAAGTCGTGTGTTTCCGCACGATGTTGGAAACGGGTCGCGACGGTCGCCGCCGCGACGTCGCGGACGGCGTCCGCGAGCTCGTCGTGCTCGGCGTCGAACGCCCGCGTCGAGGCCGACAGCCCGAGCACCCCGGCGAGCCGGCCGCGGTCGTCGAGGACGGGCGCCGCGATGCAGCAGAAGTCCTCGTCGAACTCCTCGCGGTCGACCGCGAAGCCCTGCTCGCGGACCGTCGCGAGCTCCCGCGCGAGCACCTGCGAGCGTGGTGATCGTGGTGCGCCGTGTAGCGCGGCATCCCGCGCCCCGCGTAGCGGGCGATGGCGTCGGGGCGCAGGCGCGAGAGCACCACCTTGCCCATCGCCAGCGCGTGGGCGTTCTCGCGGATCTGGGTGCCGAGGCCGGGCATCTTCGCGATCCCCTGGCGGCCGCGGACGACCGCGATCTCGATCGCCCCCGTGCGGACCACGCCGAGGTAGCAGCGCTTGTGGGTGCGCAGGAACAGATCGTCGACCGCGTCCTCGAGTCCGTGCCCTGACGTCCGGCCGCCGGCCGCGGACCGGTCATGTGGACGCGGCAGGTAGAGCCCGCCCTCGTGCGTGGCGAACCCCTCCTCGACCAGGCTCGCGAGCAGGTAGTAGGCCGTCGACGCGCTCTTGCGCACGAACTGCGCGACGTCGTCGGCCCGCACGCCGTCCGGGTGCGCCTCGAGATACGCGAGCACCTGCAGTACGGCGCGGGCCGTCGTCAGCCCTCTCCTGGCGGGATGCGGGACCCCCATGGAAGAGGTTTAAACGACGGGGCGCTGCAACTGCGCTGCACTTCCTAAATTGCTTGTATCAACCGCCACGGGCGCGCTAGTTTGAACACGGGCCCCGAGCTGGTCTGCACCGAGGAGGAGCATGCAGAACCCCTGGCTGGCGATCGACGCGTCGACACCGCCTGCGCTGCGTGCGCGTGAGGTGAGACGCGCGTGGGAGGACTACCAGTGCGGCCACTGCCCGGACACCGTCCGGGCGCCGATCGCCGATTCCTGGGAACGGTCCACCGCCGCGGGCGTCGACCCCTCACGCGCCAGCTTTGCGCCGGTGGTCGCCGACGACGACGAGGCCGCCGCGCGCTGGGAGGTCCACCCGCTGCTGTCCGGCCGCGCCGCTGATCAAGGAGTGCCTGGCCAGCATCGCCGACGACGCGGGGCACCTGATGGTGGTCAGCGACGCCGACGGCACGCTGCTGTGGCTGGAGGGCGAGCCGAGCGTCCGTCTCGCCGCCTCGGACTCGATGAACTTCTCGATCGGCGCGCTGTGGAGCGAGGGCGGCGCCGGCACGAACGCGATCGGCACCGCGCTGGCGGCCGACCACGCCGTGCAGGTGTTCGCGGCCGAGCACTTCAACGAAGTCGTGCAGGCGTGGACGTGCGCGGCCGCGCCCGTGCACGACCCGGAGACCGGAGCGCTGCTCGGCGTTATCGATCTGACCGGGCACATGCGCACCGTCCACCCGCACAGCTTCGCCGTCGCGGTCACCACCGCCGGCGCGGTCGAGGCGCACCTGCGCTGCGAGATGCACGAGCGCGACGCGCGGCTGCGCGCCCGCTACAGCGATCGCATCGCCCAGGGCCACGGCGAGCGGGCGCTGGTCACCGGCAGCGGCCGCGTCATCGCCTCCCAACCGGAAGGCTGGGCGGGCACCGCTCGGCTGCAGATTCCCGCCTGGGGCGGGCCGCTCACGCTGCCCGGCGGGACCACCGCGTTCGCCGAGCCGCTCGAGCACGGCGGCGCGTTCCTGGTGCGCGGGATGCACGCGACCGCGGGCGCTCGCGAGGACGCCGTCGTCGGCCTGCAACTGCTCGGCGGCGACCACGCCCGCGTCACCGTCGGCGCGCGCACCGTGCCGGTCGGCCGGCGCCACGCCGAGATCCTCGCGCTGCTGGCGCTGCATCCCGGCGGGCTCTCGACGGAGCAACTCCGCGAGGCGCTGTACGGCGACCTCGCGAGCGCGAGCAGCGTGCGCGGCGAGGTCTCGCGGCTGCGCAAGCTGCTCGGCGTCACGATCGCGACCGAGCCGTACCGGCTGGCGGCGCCGCTGTACAGCGACGCGGGCGCCGTGCAGGCGCTGCTGCGGCGCGGCGACGTGCGCGAGGCCGCGGAGCGCTACACGGGGCCGCTGCTGCCGAGCTCCGACGCGCCGGGCGTCGAGCGCGAGCGCGACGCGCTGGACGGCTGGGTGCGCCACGCGGTGATGACGGCGGGCGACCTCGAGGCGCTGTGGGCATGGGTCGGCTCGCCCGCCGGCGACGACGACCGCGCGGCGTGGAAGCTCGCGCTGGGGAGGCTCGACTTCCACGACCCGCGACGCAGCCAGGCCGTCTCGCAGCTCGCGCGGCTGCGCGGCTAGAGCTTCCGGGCTCATCCAAGCGGTCCCGCCGCTCGCTACAGCCGCCGGGCGGCCACGGTCACGCGCCTCGCCTGCGCGCCCGCGGGGTTGGCCTCCACGGTCACGCGGTACTCGCCGCGCCGCGCCGGCGCGCGCACCCGGAACGTCGGGCCGGCCGCGCGGTCGCGCGCCGCGATGCGCCGCACCACCCGGTTCCCGCGCCGCACGGTGACGGTCACGCGCGCGGGGACGTTGAGCCGGTAGTAGACGCGCAGCCGCCCGCCGAACGCCGCCCGTCCGAGCGAGGCGAAGCGGATCGCCCCGCAACTCGACAGCGAGCGGAACGGCCGGCGCTTGGACCACCGCCCGTGGCGGCGCACGACCGTGACGTGCTTGACGGCGCCGTGGCGGCGCGGAACCGCACCGTGTAGACGCCGTCGCGCCGCGGGCGCTTCACCCGCTGCCGGGTGCGCGCGGTGACGCGAAGCACCTCGGCCTTCACGCCGGCCGGCGCGCTCACCCGCAGCCGGCGCCCCTGGGTGCGCACCGATGCGCCCCGCACCGCCGCCGTGGCGGCGCACGAGGCGGCGCCCGGCGCTCCCGCTCGTCCCCGCGTCCGGCCGGGTGACGATCGACAGGTAGTCGTAGTCGCGCGGCTCGCCGTCGTCGGCCGCCAGGCCCGCGCAGCCGGCGCGCAGGTCCTCGCACACGAAGCGCTCCCCGCCGCGGCCGATGTCCAGCCGCGACCGGTAGTAGCGCGACATCATGTTCGCGTCGGCGTCCGGGTCCACGGCGGCGGACGCGGCGTCGTGGCGCCAGCGGTCGGTGCGCAGCCTGCGGAACGCGGTCGGGTCGCCCTTCAGGTAGGCGTCGAACCACGCCGTCGTGTACCACGTGGTCAGGTCCGCGCCGCGCAGGGCGGCGGGGAACGCCGGGTCGGGGATGAAGGAGAACTCGTAGTGCGTGCCGCCGCGGATCGCGATCGAGCCCGTGTCGACGCCCGCCGCGCTGTAGTCCTTGACACCGCCGCCTTGGCCTCGAAGTCCGGGGTCCGACGTGTTCGGCGTGGCGGGAGGAAGTAGTCGGCGGTCAGGTTCAGCGCCGGCTTGGTGATCGGCGCCGGCGCGCGCTGGGCCGGGTCGGCGCACGCGCCGATGTCGCCGGCGACGCCCTCGGCGGTCGGCCGCTTGAGCGCGTCCCACGCCACCACGGTCTTCACGCGCGGGTCGCGCTGGCCGACGTAGGACACGCCCGCCGCGCCGTACGAGTGCCCGGCGATCCCGATCCGCGCGGTGTCGATCAGGCCGGCGAGCGGGTTGAAGGCGTTGTTGTGACCCTCCTGCACGCGCCGGTCCTGCTTGGCCTGGTGGCTGGTGCCCGAGTTGCAGCTCGGGCGCAGCGCGTACGGACGGCGGGCGTCGAGAGGAAGAAGTCCAGCGCGTCCTGGGAGCCGTCGAAGAAGGGCCGCCCGTCGCTCTGGGCGGGGAAGCCCTCGCGCGTCGGCGCCCTCCCCCATCTGGTCGGCGCGGCCCTGGCCCTGGGGATCGAAGGTCATCACCACGTACCGGCCTTGGCCAGCGCCTGGGCGGCGAACCAGTACAGGGTCTCGGGCGCCTGCACGGAGCCGTTGGTGATCACCACGCCGGGCGCTTGGCGGGGCCGCTCGCCGTCGACCAGATGCGCCCGGACAGCGTCGCGCCGTTGCGGGCGGTGAACACCACCGGCTCGACGCGGCCATAGCCCTTGGCCACCCAGTCGTACAGCCGCGCGTCGCCCGCGCAGCCCTCGCCCCAGCTCCAGCACAGGTCCAGTCCGGCGAACCGGCGCTCGGGATCGGCCGCCTGCTGCTGGGCGGCCTCCGCCGCGTTGGCGGCGCTGACCTGCACCAGCAGCGCCTTGTACTCGGGCGTCGAGTGGATCGCCGCGCGCTCGTTGGTCTTGGAGAAGTTCTTCGCCTCGTACGCGGGGTCGAAGGCGAGCGCGGGCGTCGCCCACGCGAGCGCCATCAACACCGCGAGCGCGATCCTCACGTCTTGCGTCCGGCGCAGGTCCGCGCCCGGCGGTTGACGCGGATCGTGCGCTTCTTGGTCGTCTTCGCCACCAGGCGGATCCGGTAGCGCGCCTTCGGGCGCCCGCGCAGCGACACGCGCACGCCGCGGCGGCCGGCGCGGCGGACCTTGACCCGCTTGCCGTTGACGGTCACGCGCAGCTTCCGCAGCCGCTCGTGCTTGCGGAGCGGCAGCCGGTAGGTGATCGCGCGCCGGCTCGTGCAGGCGACGCGCCCGAACCGCGTGATCGTCAGATCCCGGTCGGCGAGGATGTCCTTCTCGCAGAAGCGCATCGGGACCCACGCCTTGCGGCTGAACATCCGCGTCTGGTCGGCGAAGAAGCGCGACGCCGGGTTGGTCGACTGCGAGTAGGTGAGGATCGAGCGGGCGGCCGGGCAGCGGGAGCCGTCCAGCCGCGCGGCCATCACGAAGCTCGAGCCGTGCGGCACGTTCGGGATAGCCCTCGCCGGGCACCCACGGCACGTTGATCGCGTTGAAGTCGCCCTCCGGGTCGCCGGGCCCGCCGTGGATGGGGATCTTCTCGTCGCCGCGGCGCTCGAACTGGACCTCGCGCAGCGTGACGCCGAGGCCCTTGCCCAGCCCGCGGACGTCGTCGACCGCGCCGCGTAGCGACGCCTCGACGAGCGGGTTGTCGGTGTTGAGCCCGCGCGGCGTGTTGACCGGGTCGTTGGCGTCGAAGGGCACGCGCCACACGCCCGCCGGCGCCGTCTCCAGCAGCCGCGACACGAAGCGGCGGAACAGCACCGCCCCGTTGGAGTCGAGGTTCTCGTGCAGGTCCCAGCCGGCCAGCACGTCGCACGCCTCGCCGAGGTCGGGCCGGGTGCGACACAGGGTCACGAGGTCGTCGCGCATCAGCTCTCCCGCCAGCGAGCGGTTGCTGAACACGGCGTCCTGGAGCGCCGCAGGGTGAACTGGCCCTTGGCCAGCTGGTCGCCCACGATCCGCAGCCCCGTGCGGGTCCGCAGCGAGCGCTCGGTCCGCTCGTCGCCGATGATGCGGTCGAAGCCCTCCAGCGGCTGGGCCGGGTTGGCGAGCCAGTAGGAGTCGTTGGAGTTCGTCACGTAGTCGTCGCGGAAGAGCGACGGCATCCGGGACGGGCCGAGGATCCCCGGCACCACCGCGTCGGGGTCGCTGCCCCACGTGCAACTCGCGCGCGAGCCGTCGAGCACGGGCAGCCCGAGCGCCTGGAAGGTGACCTGGCCGAGCGCGGTGGTGTTGCAGGCCTGGATCTCCTCGTCGGTCACGTGCGGGACGGTCCCGATGTCGGCGTAGTAGGCCTTCCCGGCGGAATCCGCGGCGATCGTATTGACCCACGGGATCCCCTGGTAGCGGCGCTCGACGGCGTCGAGCTGGCCGGTGCTCTGCGCCTGGTTGACCGCGAAGAAGTGGTTGAGCAGGCGGAAGTTGCTCGCGTTGGCGTCGCCCATCGCGTACGCCGTGGCCGGGGTCCACGGGAACAGCGGCTGGCCGAGGAGCGAGGTGAAGATCGGCCCGAAGTCCGACGTGTAGAGGGTGCGCGAGCGCGGCTCCAGCGACCCGTCCGCCTTGCGCGCCTGCACGGTCACGGTGTGGGCGCGCATCTCGCGCGGCTGGCCGTCGACGAGGTACTGGGTGGGCGCGCCGGGCACGAGCTTGAGCTCGTACGGGGTGAAGCGGAACGCGGTCGAGACGGTGTGGCTCCAGGCCAGGTTGCGCGTGTGGCCGATCAGCACGATCGGGATGCCGTACAGCGAGGCGCCGGACACGTCGAGCTTGCCGGGGATCGTGAGCTGCGCCTGGTAGAAGCGCTCCGGCCCGTCCCACGGGAAGTGCGGGTTGCCGAGCAGCAGCCCGTGGTGGTCGCCGGTGGCCGACTTGCCCAGTGCGACGGCGTTGGAGCCGAGGTCGCCGAGCGGCAGGTCGGGCAGCTCGGGCAGGCCGGGCGGCGGCTGCGTCACGGTCCCCGGGCCGGGCGGCTGGGCGGCGCCGATCCCGTCGATCGCCACGCCCGAGCTGGCCAGCAGCGCCAGCTGGTAGAAGCGCCGGAAGGCGTCCATCTCGGTGATCGGCCGCACCCACGCCTTACCGCGGCAGCGCGCGTCGGGCAGCCGGTCGGCGCCGGTGTCGCGCAGGTACGCGTTGTAGCCGGCCACGTAGCCGCGGACCCCCGCGCGGACGTCCGGCAGCGGCCCCTGCGGCGCCGGCTGCTCGAGCAGCCGCTCGACGGTGCGGTCGTCCTTGATGCGCTGGAAGAAGAAGTCCGAGTTGAGGTTGTTCGGCTCCGTGCTGTTGCCGCGGCTCGAGTAGGTGGCGTCGGGGCCGAAGTAGCGGGAGCGCTCGCCGGCGACCGTCACGTACGTCTCGGCCATCTCGCACAGGTTGTCCTGTGCGAACGCATAGCCATAGCCGTAGCCCAGGCCCTCGAACGACTTCGCCTTGATGTGCGGGATGCCGTGGCTCGTCCGCCGGATCTCGACGTTGGGCGCGGCGGCGGCTGCCGGGGCGAGGACGAGCAGGGCGAGCACGGCGATCGCTAGCGAAGCGGTGGTGAGGCCTCCGGCCGAGACAGGTCGCATGGCCCGGAGTCCTACGCCATGCGCCGCCGCGATGCGCCGGTTACTCGACCGACGCGAGGAAGCCGAAGAAGCGCTCGCTCCAGCGCTCCTGGGCGTCGAGCGGCGGGCCGTGCCCCGACCCCTCGAACATCTCGGTCTCGACGCGGCCGCCCGCCTCGGCGTAGCGCTCCAGCACGGTGCGGATCTGGGTCACCATCGGCTGCGGCGGGAACACGTCGTCGCCCGGCCAGCCCGGCACCACGCCCAACTGGCCCAGCGTGCCCATCTCCCACGGCGACCCGTCGGCGACCACGATGTCGGCGCTGCCATGGGTCCACAGCACCGGGGGCTTGGGGTCGATGTCGACGATCCCCGTCCAGTTGCAGTACTTGGGCGAGAGCGCGTTGAGGATCCCGCGCGTGCCCGGCGCCACGCCCGGCCAGTGCTCGGAGGGCGTCGAGTCGCCCGGGTAGCCCTCGTCGCCGGTGACCGACTTGAGGACCTCGTCGAGCAGCATCTCCTCGTGCTCGGGCGCCACGGTGTGCGTCGGCGCCCAGTAGGACGCGCGCATCACGCTGCGCGGCGAGGTCGGCGCCTCGGTGCTCCGGTCGCCGGCCTCGAGTCGCTGCACGAACTCCTGGCTACCGGTGCCGCCGCCCGAGCCCGCGAAGTCCGGGTGGCAGGGCGTTCCGTCGGGCAGCGTGCCGCCGTAGCCGTACGGCGACACGGGGTCGATGAAGGTCAGCGATGACACCGCGCGCTCGATCGCGTACGACGCGATCGCCGCGCCGCCCGTCGACCAGCCGACGAGATGGACCGGCCGCTCGATGCCGAGCGCGCGCACCAGCGCGTACACGTCGTCGGCCCAGTCGCGCAGGCCGTGGGTGGCCTCGATCGCCAGCCGCTCGGTGTCGCCGAACCCCCGCATGTCGGGCGCCAGCAGGCGATAACGCTCCGGCGCGCCCTCGAACAGGTGCTCGAAGAAGCGCCCCGTGGAGAGGTTGCCGTGGACGAGAACCACCGGGATGCCGTCCTCGGGACCGGACTCGACGAGCTTGATCCGGAGCCGGTCGCTGTCGACGAAGCGCGAGCGCATGGTCGCGTGAGCGTATATGCAGCCGTTTCGTCCAGCGGAGGACGGTTACCCTCAGGGACATGCTCGAGCTTGTCCGTGCCACACCAGACTGGCTCGCCGCCCTTGGCGTCGCGCTCACCCGACCGCCCGGCGTGCCTGAGCGCCGCCGGGAGGACGATCCCTGGCAGCCAGACGCGGAGGGCCGGCCCCGGCGCATCGCCGACGACCTGGCGTGGCTGCGCCAGGCCTTCGACGAGCCGGAGAACAACGGCCTGCACCCGCTCCCCGAGTCCGCCGCGGTGGCGGCCTGGAACCCGGACGCCGCCTGCGCGGGCCGCCTCGGCCGCCTGCGCGACCGCCAGGTGCTCGACGCCGCCGGCTTTCTCCTGCACGAGAACGGCGACACCGCGCTGATTTAGGACCCTTCAGCCCCTGGGTACCAGAATGGGTCCCCCAACCATGGACCCTGGAGGCTGAAACGTGGCGACCCAAGTCAGCGAGCAGCAGGCCCGCCAAGTCGCGGAAGCGGCGCGCGAGCAGGAGTGGAAGCTCCCGAGCTTCGGCAAGGAGCTGTTCCTCGGCAACTTCCGGCTCGATCTGATCCACCCGCAGCCGCGGCTGCCCGCTGACAAGGTCGAGACCGGCGATCGCTTCCTGGCGAAGCTGCGCGCGTTCCTCACCGAGAACGTCGATCCGCTCCAGATCGAGCGCGACTCCAAGATCCCGGACGACGCCATCGAGGGCCTCAAGCGGCTCGGCGCGCTGGGGATGAAGGTGCCCGAGGAGTACGGCGGGCTCGGGCTCTCGCAGGTCTACTACAACAGGGCGCTGGCGCTGGCCGGCAACTGGCACTCCTCGCTGGCCACGCTGCTCTCCGCCCACCAGTCGATCGGCGTCGCCGAGCCGCTGATGCTGTTCGGCTCCGACGAGCAGAAGGCCAAGTGGCTGCCGCTGGTGGCCAAGGACCACATCTCCGCGTTCCTGCTCACCGAGCCAGACGTGGGCTCGGACCCGGCCCGCCTGGGCTCGACCGCGACGCCGACCGAGGGCGGTTACGTCCTCGACGGCCGCAAGCTGTGGGCGACCAACGGCGCGATTGCCGACATCGTGGTCGTGATGGCGCAGGTCCCGAAGAGCGACGGCCACCGGGGCGGCATCAGCGCCTTCGTGCTCGACTACAAGAGCGAGGGCGTGACGATCGAGCACCGCAACGCCTTCATGGGGCTGCGCGGCATCGAGAACTCCGTGACCCGGCTCGACAACGTGTTCGTGCCCGCCGAGAACCTGATCGGGCGCGAGGGCCAGGGCCTCAAGATCGCCCTGTCGACGCTCAACACCGGTCGCCTCGCGCTGCCGGCCATCTGCACCGGTAACGCCAAGTGGGCGACCAAGATCGCGCGCGAGTGGTCGAGCGAGCGCATCCAGTGGGGCCGGCCCGTCGGCAAGCACGACGCGGTGGCGCAGAAGGTCGCGTTCATCGCCGCGAGCGCGTTCGGGCTGGAGGCGATGCTCGACGTCTCCTCCCGCCTGGCCGACGACAAGAAGTCCGACATCCGCATCGAGGCGGCGATCGCCAAGCTCTACTCGTCCGAGCTCGGCTGGCTGGTGCTCGACGAGCTGATGCAGGTCCGCGGCGGGCGGGGTTACGAGACGGCCCAGTCCCTGAAGGACCGCGGCGAGAAGCCGGTCCCGGTGGAGGCGGCGCTGCGTGACATGCGCATCAACCGCATCTTCGAGGGCTCGTCGGAGATCATGCACCTCCTGATCGCCCGCGAGGCCGTGGACAAGCACCTCCAGGTCGCCGGCGAGATCCTCGAGGGGGACGGGGACCTGTCCTCGAAGGCCAAGGTCGCCGTGGGCGCCAGCAAGTTCTACGCCAAGTGGCTCCCCCAGCTGGTGGTCGGCGAGGGCATGAAGCCCGGCTCCTACGAGGAGTTCGGCGACCTCGCCACGCACCTGCGCTACGTCGAGCGCAACTCGCGCAAGCTGGCGCGCACGACGTTCTACGCGATGGGGCGCTGGCAGGCGAAGCTCGAGAAGAAGCAGGCGTTCCTCGGGCGGATCGTCGACATCGGCGCGGAGCTGTTCGCGATCTCCGCGGCGTGCACGTACGCGTCGACGATCAAGGCCGAGCACCCGGAGCGCGGCGACTCGGCGTACGCGCTCGCGGACCTGTTCTGCAAGCAGGCGCGGGCCCGCGCGGGCGCGCTGTTCGGCGAGCTGTGGTCCAACAACGACGACGCCAACTACGCGGCGGCCCAGGACGTGCTCGCGGGCCGCTACACGTGGGTCGAGGAGGGCGTCGCCGACCCGTCGGGCGACGGGCCGATGATCGCCGGCCAGCCCGAGCCGTCAGCAGCCGCGGAGAGCTCGCGCGAGGCGACCGCGGACGCCGGCGAGCCGGTCGCCGCCGAGGTCCAGTAGCCGCTTCGGGCCGTCGTCCCCAGCGCGGACGGCGGCCCGCTTGGTGCGGGCTTGCGGCGCTGGTAGCGTCGCTCCATGAACCGGTATTTCTCCCTGCTCGCCTGCGTGGCGCTCGCGTCCCTGGCGGTCCCGAGCGCGGCGGCCGCCGCGCCGAAGCTCAAGGCCTCGCCGTCGCTGACGTCCGGCCGGTTGGTCGTCACCCTGACGTCGAAGAAGAAGCTCACGCCACAGACCCGCCCGCGGTCGGTGAGCGTCGTTCTCGGCGCCGCGACGTACAAGCTCAAGCGCGTCTCGACCGGGAAGCGCAAGAGCGTCTGGCGCTCCAAGCCGCTCGCCGCCGACCGGTTGGCCGCGCTCGGCGGCAAGCAGGTCCGGATCCGCATCAAGACGCGCGCCGGCAAGCTCGCGCTGAAGCGCTCGGTGCCGGCCGCGGCGCCCGCTCCCGGTGGTGGGAGCGCGCCGCCCACGCCCCCGCCCGGCGGCGGCGCTCCGGGCGCCACCGCGCCCGGGCTCACGCTGACGCGCGACGACGCCGCGGGGCAGCAGGCGCTGGCGGGCGGCGACCTCCTGCTCGAGAAGACCGAGGCCGGCAACGTCGTCATGACCTACCGGCGGCTGTTCCTCTACGCCAACGGCGTCTACCGGTT
This sequence comes from uncultured Solirubrobacteraceae bacterium, assembly GCA_963764385.1. Taxonomy (GTDB): domain Bacteria; phylum Actinomycetota; class Thermoleophilia; order Solirubrobacterales; family Solirubrobacteraceae; genus DATFQI01. The sequence continues at coordinate 320,942 of CAVXSJ010000019.1, forward strand.
CGAGAAGGCCGATTGGAACTCGGTGTCCGGGGAGATCTGCGACTCCGAGGCGCGCCGCGAGGGCACATGGGCGTTCAAGGAGGGCTACACGTTCCCCGAGCGCGGCGGCGGCGTGGTGGTCAAGCTCGCGATCACCACCGGCGGCCAGACCGCCGACGACGTGCTCGCGTTCGCCAGCCAGGATCCCGGCAACGTGTACGTGGGCAACGATCTCGTTCCGTTCGAGCGCAACCCCAACATGCGCGACCAATGCTGAGCTGATCTCTACCCTGGGGCGGGCGATGCCCCTCCCCCGCCGCCGCCCCTTGCCGGTCCCGCAGGACATCCCGTGGTCTGAGCTGCGGCGCCGGTCGACGATCGTCTTCATGTGGCTGCAGGCGGGGTGGTCGGCGCTCTCGCCCGCCGAGCGCGAGGAGGTGCGCCAGCTGCTCGTGAAGTCCAAGGGGCGGCCGAACCGGCTCTCGAAGTCGGAGGCGCGCCGGCTCGGCGCACTCGCAGGGCGCGCTGCCTCCGCCGCCGCGTCGGCGCGTCGTCTCAAGCGCTGAGTGCGTCGCCGCACACTGGTGGTACGCGGCGGTACCAGGCGGGTAGGTTCCCGGTCATGAGGCAGAAGCTCAACGACAAGGTCGTGCTGATCACGGGCGCCGCGCGCGGCATCGGCGCCGAGACCGCTCGACGGCTGGTGGCCCGCGGCGCGCGGGTCTCCCTGGTGGGGCTCGAGCCCGACCGGCTGGCCGCGCTGGCCGGCGAGCTCGGCGAGCGCGCCGTGTGGTTCGAGGCCGACGTCACCGACCAGGCGGCCATCGACGGCGCGGTCGAGGGCACGGTGGCCGCGTTCGGCGGCGTCGACGTGGTGCTCGCCAACGCCGGCATCGCCAACAACGGGACGGTCGCGATCAGCCCCGCCGACGCGCTCGTGCGCACGCTCGAGGTCAACCTCAACGGCGTCGTGCGCACCGTCTGCGCCGCGCTGCCACACGTGACCGAGCGCCGCGGCTACGTGATGCTCGTCTCCTCCACGGCGGCGTTCACGATGATGCCCGGGATGTCCACCTACGCCGCCTCCAAGGCCGGCGTCGAGCAGTTCGCCAACTGCCTGCGGCTCGAGGTGGCCCACAAGGGCGTGCGCGTCGGGTCCGTGCATCCCGGCTGGATCGACACCGATCTCGTGCGCGACCAGCGAGCGGACCTGAAGACCTTCGACGCGGCGATGGACAAGTTCCCGTATCCGTTGAACGCCACGACCTCGGTGGAGGACTGTGCCGACGCGATCGTCGACGGCATGGAGCGGCGGCGCTCGCGCGTCTACATCCCCAGGGCGATCGGCTTCGTGCAGGCGCTGCGGACGGTGTTCACCGGGCCGATCGCGTCGTGGATCATCCGCCGCGAGGTCAAGACCATCGTCCCCGAGCTCGAGGCCGAGGTCACCAAGCTGGGGCGCCACTTCGGCGGCTCCAGCGCGGCGATCACGCCGCCGGCGGCGGTCGAGGAGCGCGAGAAGCTCCAGTCGTGAGCGCGAGTTCGCCGAGTTCGCCCGCCGCCGCCACAGACTCGAGCGCCATCACGAGTTCGCCGGCCGCCGCGACGGACCCCCGCGCACGCCTCACCGCCGGCCTGGCGGCCGCCATCGGCGAGAAGGGCTACACCCGCGCCACGATCGCCGACGTCGTGCGCCACGCCCGGGTGTCCAAGCGGACGTTCTACGAGCACTTCGCCGACAAGGAGTCGTGCTTCCTCGCGCTGTACTCGCGGACGACCGACGAGCTGCTGACGCTGATCGCCGGCGCGGCCGGCGGGGAGGGCGCGTGGCAGACCCGGCTCGAGGCGGCCGCGCGCGCCTACTACGGAGCGCTCGCCGCCGAGCCCGCCCTGATCCGCGCTTCGATGCTCGAGATCCGCGCCGCCGGCCCGCGGGCACGCGAGCTGCGCCGCGACGTCCAGGGCCGCTACGCCGGGCTGCTGACGATGCTCTCCGAGGCCGCGGCCTCCGACGACCCCCACGTCCGCCCCCTCACACCCGCGCTCGCCACCGCCGTCGTCGGCGGGCTCGACGAGCTGCTCACCGAGGCGGTCGAGAACGGCCGCGAGGAGGGTCTCGCTGAGCTGGCCGGCGCCGCCACCGAGCTCATCCGAGCCGTACTCACCCGTAGCGACTGACCCCCGCCGGGGTCAGACCCCTCGCTTCACGTCGCTGCGCTTCGGGGTCAGACCCCTCGCTTCGCTTCGCCTGCGCAAAGGGGTCTGACCCTCTAGTGGTGGCGTTCCATCGCTCGGCCGGCCTCGGCGGCGATCGCCTGGTCGAGCACCGCGAGCACGGTCTGGGCGGCGACGGGGCGGAGGCGCTCGACGGCGGCGACCGCCTCGGACTCCTCGAGCCCCGGCCGGATCAGCTCCTGTGTGAAGGTGGCCACGAACGCGCGCGCCATCGCCTCGCAACCCGTCTGCACCTCCGCGACGACTCGCAACGCGGCGGCGAGGCCGACTCCGCGGGCGACGGCCTCCTCGGCGGCGCGGAGCAGCGCCGGGCTGGGAGCCTCGTAGCGGTCGCCGTCGAGCGGGACGAGGACGCCGAGCCGCTCGGCCTCGGCGAGTGCCGCGTCGTCGTGGCCGCCGAAGCGCTGCTCGAGCTCGGCGAGGGTGAGCGTGACGGGGGCCTCGGAGGGCATCGTCGCCGCGCGGCGGAGCTCGGAGCCGCTGAGCAGGCGGCGGATCGCCTCGAGGTTGAAGCCGTCGGCCTGCATGGCCTGGATCAGCCGCAGCCGCTCGAGGTGCTCGCGCCCGTAGTAGCCGGTCCGGACCTGCAGCTCGGGCGGCGGGAGGAGCCCGCGCGACTGGTGGTTGCGGATGTTGCGGACCGTCATCCCGGCGGCTTCGGCAAGCTCGCCGATCGTGAGCCGGGCAGCCGCGGTCATCACGTCAGCGTGCCCGCGAGGTGCGGCTTGCCGGTGGCCGCGTCGCGCACCTCGAAGCCGCCGCCGTCCCGTACGCCGAACGCGACCTGGGCCGGGAGGAAGAGCGGCAGCTTGAAGGCCACGGAGACCGAGAACGCGTCGGGCAGCTCCGCCTCGAGCTGGGCGAGGCAGCGCGCCTTGAGCCACATCCCGTGGGCGATCGGGCGCGGCATGCCGAACAGGCGCGCGCTCAGCGGGTGGAGGTGGATCGGGTTGCGGTCGCCCGACACGGCGGCGTAGCGGCGCCCGACGTCCTCGGGGACGCGCCAGTGCGCGCGGGCCGGCGCGGGCGCGGGCCGCTCACCCCCGCCGCGAGACCCCGAAGACCCGCCGCCGCCGGAGGAGGCGCCGCCGCCAGAGCCGGAGGAGGCGCCGTCGCGCGAGCCGCCGGACGAGCCGCCGCGCTTGAGGTACACGTTGCGCGACTTCCACACGACCTCCTCACCCACCCGGGCCGTGGCGTGGATGGTGAACTGCGTGCCGCGGTCGTGGGGCTGGAGGTCGGCGGCGTGGACGCGGAGCGAGAGCGGCTCGTCGGGCGCGATCGGCCGGAGCTGCGAGATCTCGTTGCCGATGTGCACGAGCCCCAGCAGAGCGAACGGGAACGCGCGCTCGGTCATGATCCGCATCGCCAGCGGGAACGCCGCGATGTGCGGCCACGTCGCGGGCAGCCGGTCCGCGCGCGCGAACCCGCACACCTCGCGATAGGCGGTGAGGCGGTCCGGGTCGCCGACGAGGTCGCGGACCGCCAACTCCGTGTCGGGCAGCGAGCCGCCCCCACCCAGGCCGGGCACGCGCCGCAGCAGCGGCATGGCCAGCGCGCGTGGGTAGAGCGCGCCGAGGCTGGGCGGCGCCGACAGCTCGGTCATGCGCCGATGATGCTCTGACCGCAGACGCGCACGACGTTGCCGTTGACGCCACCCGAGGCCGGGCTCGCCATCCAGGCGATCGTCTCGGCGACGTCGACGGGGAGCCCGCCCTGCGCCAGGGAGTTCATGCGCCGCCCCGCCTCGCGGGTGCCGATCGGCATCGCGGCGGTCATCTTCGTCTCGATGAAGCCCGGGGCCACGGCGTTGATCGTCTGGCCCTTCTCGGCGAGCACGGGCGCGAGCGTGTCGACGGTGCCGATCACGCCGGCCTTCGACGCGGCGTAGTTGGCCTGGCCGCGGTTGCCCGCGATCCCGCTCATCGAGGACACGGTCACGATCCGCCCGCCGTGGCGCAGAACCCCGTCGTCGACGAGCATCTCGTTGATGCGCTCCTGCGCGATCAGGTTGATGTCGAGCACGAGGTCCCACTCGTCCTCGGACATCCGCCCGAGCGTGCGGTCGCGCGTGACGCCGGCGTTGTGGACGACGATGTCGGCGCCGCCGTGGCGCTCGCGCAGGTGCGCGGCGAGCTTGTCCGGGGTGTCCACGTCGGTGATGTCGAGCAGGAGCGAGGAGCCGCCGAGCTCGTTGACCAGGTCGGCCAGGTCGTCGCCCTGGGCGGGGACGTCGATGCCGACGACGGTCGCGCCGTCGCGCGCCAGCACGCGGGCGATGGCGGCGCCGATCCCGCGCGAGGCGCCGGTCACGACCGCGACCTGCCCGTTCAGCGGCTTGTCCCAGTCCAAAGGATCGGTGGACTCCCCCGCCCCGATCCGGATCACCTGGCCCGACACGTAGGCGGACTTGGCCGACAGCAGGAAGCGCAGCGTGGACCCCGCCTGCGCCTCGCCTCCCGGCGCGACGTAGACGAGCTGGCCCGTGGCGCCCTGGCGCAGCTCCTTGGCGGCGGAGCGCACGAAGCCCTCCAGCGCTCGCTGCGCGACGGCCTGGCGGCGGCCGGCGGAGAGCTCCGGCGGCGTGCCGAGCACGACGAGGCGGCCGCCCGGGCCAAGATTCCGGATCGCGGCGTGGAAGAACTCGTACAACGGCTTCAGGCCCGCGGTGTCCTCGATGCCGGTGGCGTCGTAGACGAGCGCGCCCAGCTTGACGCCGTCGTCGTCGGGCCCGGCCTGGCGGATCTCGGCGCCGAGCGCCGCCAGCACGGCGGCCAGGATCCCGCCGAGACGGCCCTCGCCACCGACCAGCGCGGGCCCGGCGAGCGCGGGCTGGCCGGATTCGTAGCGCCGCAGCGGGCGCGATTCGGGGAGGCCGAGGCGCTTCGCGACGAAGCGGCCGGGAGGGGTGGCTGTGAGTTGTTGGTATCGATCGGAAGGCATTGCGACCTCAAACGAGGTTACATGAAATGATGCAGTCATGACCTCCCCGCGCCCCGCTGCCGTCCTCGGCGGCAATCGGATTCCCTTCGCCCGCGCCAACGGGCCCTACGCCACCGAGTCCAACCAGGCCATGCTCACCGCCGCCATCGACGGGCTGGCCGCGCGCTTCTCGCTGGGAGGCGAGCGCGTCGACGAGGTGGTGGCGGGCGCGGTGCTCAAGCACGCGCGGGACTTCAACCTCACGCGCGAGTCCGTGCTCGGCTCGGCGCTGGCCTCGTCCAGCCCCGCCTACGACATCCAGCAGGCCTGCGACACGGGCATCGAGGCCGCCGTGCTGGTGGCCAACAAGATCGCGCTCGGGCAGATCGAGGTCGGGATCGCCGGCGGCGCCGACACCGCCTCCGACGCCCCCGTCGGCCTCAACGAGGACCTGCGGAAGGTGCTGATGGAGGCACGCCGCAGCAAGACCACCGGCCAGCGCCTGAAGCTGATCGGCAAGCTGCGCCCCGCCCAGATCGTCCCCGACATCCCCCGCAACGCCGAGCCCCGCACCGGCCTGAGCATGGGCGAGCACGCGGCCCTCACCGCCAAGCAGTGGGGCATCTCGCGCGAGGCGCAGGACGAGCTGGCGGCCGCGAGCCACAGGAACATGGCCGCCGCGTACGAGCGCGGTTTCTTCGACGACCTCATCACCCCCTACGCCGGGGTCGAGCGCGACCAGAACCTCCGCGCCGACTCCAGCGCCGAGACGCTCGCGAAGCTCAAGCCCGTGTTCGGCGACACGATGACGGCCGGCAACTCCACCCCGCTGACCGACGGCGCCGCGGTGGTGCTGCTGGCCAGCGACGAGTGGGCCGAAGAGCACAGCCTGCCCGTGCTCGCGCACCTCACCCACGTGCAGACGGCGGCCGTCGACTACGTCGACGGGGACGACGGCCTGCTGATGGCGCCCGTGTACGCGGTCCCGAAGCTGCTCGAGAAGGCCGGGATCACGCTGCAGGACTTCGACTTCTACGAGATCCACGAGGCGTTCGCCTCGCAGGTGCTGGCGACGCTCGCGGCGTGGGAGAAGAACGGCCTCGGGCCGATCGACCGCTCCAAGCTCAACGTCAACGGCTCCTCGCTGGCGGCCGGGCACCCGTTCGCCGCCACCGGCGGGCGGATCGTGGCCACGCTGGCCAAGCTGCTGGCCGACGAGCGAAGCGGCGACGAGCGCTCAGCGCGAGGCAGGAGGTCCGGGCGCGGCCTGATCTCGATCTGCGCCGCCGGCGGCCAGGGCGTGGTGGCGGTGATGGAGCGATGAGCTTCGACCTCTCCTTCACGCCCGCGCACCACGACCTGATCGAGCGCACCCACCGCTTCGCCGAGGAGGTCGTGCGCCCGGTCGCGGCGCGCTACGACCGCGACCAGGCGTTCCCGTGGGAGGTCCTGGAGGCCGCCGCCCGGGAGGGCTTCTACAACCCGCTCTTCTACCGCGACCTGATCGGCGACCCCACCGGCCTGTCGCTCCCGCTGTTCATGGAGGAGCTGTTCTGGGGCTGCGCGGGCATCGGTCTCGCGGTCGTCATGCCGGGGCTCGCGCTGTCCGCGCTCGCCCAGGCGGCCACGCCGGAGCAACTGCTGCGCTGGGCGCCGGAGTGCTTCGGCGAGCCGGGCGCCATCAAGCTGGCGGCGCTGGCGATCTCCGAGCCCGAGGGCGGCAGCGACGTGCGCAACCTGCGCACCAGGGCGCGCCGGGACGGCGACGACTGGGTGATCGACGGGCACAAGATGTGGATCGGCAACGGCGGGATCGCCAGCGTCCACGTCGTCAACGCGACCGTCGACCCCGAGCTGGGGCACCGCGGCCAGGCGCTGTTCATCGTGCCCGGCGGCACCCCGGGGCTGGAGCTCGTCCGCAAGCTCGACAAGCTCGGCTGCCGCGCCTCGCACACCGCCGAGCTGAAGCTCGACGGCGTCCGCATCCCCCGCGACCACCTGCTGGGCGGCGACGCCAAGCTGGAGGCGCGGCTGGAGAAGGCCCGCGAGGGCCGCGGCGAGTCCGCGACGCTGGGCGCCTTCGAGCAGACCCGGCCGATGGTCGCCGCCCAGGCGCTCGGCATCGCCCGCGCGGCGCTCGAGTACGCCGCCGGCTACGCGTCCGAGCGCGAGGCGTTCGGCGGCCCGATCATCGACAAGCAGGGCATCTCGTTCCCGCTCGCCGACCTCGCGGCCGACCTCGACGCCGCCCGGCTGCTGACCTGGCGCGCCGCGTGGATGGCGGCCAACCGCGTCCCGTTCCAGCACGCGGAGGGCTCGATGAGCAAGCTCAAGGCGTCCGAGGTCGCCCAGCGCGCCACCGAGCAGGCGATCCAGGTGTGCGGCGGCTGGGGCTACATCTCCGACCTGCCGGTCGAGAAGTGGTACCGCGACGCGAAGCTCTACACGATCTTCGAGGGCACCAGCGAGATCCAGCGGATGGTGATCGGGCGCACGCTCGGCGAGACGGTCGGCGAGCCGCCGCTGCACCACGGCTTCCCGGCCGACGGACCGCCGCTCTCGCGCCAGCTCGGCCGCGGGACCCAGCGCCGCTCGCGCGCCGGGATGGCGGCGCTGAAGTCCACGCAGCGGATGCCCGAGCCCGTGCTGCGGGCGGCGATGAAGGTGCTCGGGCCGCCCGAGCGCGCGCCCCGCCGGTAGCCGACCGAGACCCCGCGCGTGGTGCGGGTCCCCGAACCTCGTTGTGGAGTTCACCGGATTTCGGCGCGGGTGCCGCCCCGAGAACATCGCTGGCACCATGAACCTCCCCTCCTCCCCTCTCCTGCGACGACTCCCCCTCGCCGCCGGCGCGGTGCTGCTGGGCCTGCTCGCCGCCTCCCCCGCGCAGGCCGCCTCAGACCACGCCGAGCGGCTGCGCCTGGATCGCCCCGGCGCCGAGCGCGCGCTGCGCCAGGCCCAGTCCATCGCCCGCAGCGGCAGCGGCCGCGACCTCAGCCCGGCGCTCGCCGCGCTGGCCGGCCGCTCCGCCGCCCTCTCCGAGAAGGACCGCGCGGCCGCCGACGAGCTGCTCGCGCGGCCGACCGACGGCGGCGACACGGGCCAGCCCGGAGGGCCCTACACGGTCGCTTCGGTGGCCGCCTTCACCACCCACTTCTGTTACCACTGGGTCGAGTCGACGGGAGACGCTCCCTCGCTCGTCGACGCCAACGACAACGGCTTCCCCGACTACATCGAGGATCTCGCCGACGCCTTCGAGGAGTCGTGGGACCGCCAGCACAAGGCCACGGCCGACGGCGGCCTGGGATGGCGCGAGCCGATCATGGACGGGTCGATCGGCGGCTGCTCCGACGGCGGCCCCGGCCTGACCGACGTCTACGTCAAGGACGTCGGCAAGCTCGGCCTCTACGGCTACGCGTCGCCCGACCCCGGCCAGACCGGGCAGACGCGGTACGCGTTCCAGGTCATGGACGACGACTACGCGGCGGCCCAGTTCCCCGAGTACGGCGGCGACCACGAGAAGCCCCTGAAGGTCACCGCCGCGCACGAGTACAACCACATCCTCCAGTACGCCTACGACGTCCTCCAGGACAAGTGGATGTTCGAGTCCACGGCGACGTGGATGGAGGAGAAGGTCTTCCCCGACATCGACGACTACCACCAGTACGTCGGCCCCTGGTCGCAGCGGACGACGATGCCCATCACCCGCTTCGACCGCACCAACGGCGACAAGGTCTACGGCTCGGCGATCTTCAACCGGTGGCTCGACGACGCCTACGGCGAGGACATCGTCCGCCGCGCGTGGGAGCTGTCGATCGGCCAGAACAGCTTCGCCCCCGGCGCGTACGACCGCGCGATCCGCGAGGACCACGGCCCCGGCTTCAACTACGAGCTGGGTGACTTCGCGGCCTCGACGGCGGCGTGGCACGCGGCCGGGAGCGGCATCCACGAGGGCGCGGCGTTCCCCGACGTCAAGCGCGCCGGCATCGTGCTCCCCACCGACGGCTCGGTCGTGAGCGGCAAGCTCGACCACACCGGCTACGTGGTGTTCGACGTGGCGACGACGAACGCGCCGAAGCTCGAGCTCTCCGGCGGCACGCCGTCGGGCGTGCCCGGCACGATCGCGCTCGTCGGCGTCAAGGGCGACGAGGTGTGGAAGGTCGTCGGGACGCTGCCGACGGGCGGCGGTGACACGATCGACATCGACAACCCCGGCCGCTACGACAAGATCAGCGCCGTCGTCGTCAACGGCAGCGCGGTCAACACCGGCTGGAACGGCACCGACTGGGCGTGGAGCCACGATCAGGCGCCGATCGAGATCGCGGCGAAGGCCGTGACGGGCGGCGACCCCGATCCCGACCCCGACCCGGACCCGGACCCGGATCCCGATCCGGACACGGGCGGCAACCCCGACACGGGCGGCGTCCTCGGCGACCAGGCCTCGGGCGGAGGCGGGCTGACCGGCGGCGGCGACGCCCGCTCGACCCTGCTGCGCGTCGACGCGGCCAAGCTGCCGAAGCTGGCCAAGGCCAAGGCGCTCGTGTTCACGACCCAGGCCGGCGAGGCGGGCACGTTCTCGGCCAGGGCCACCATCAACGCGGCGACGGCGAAGCGCCTCGGCCTCGGCAAGCGCGCCGTGACGATCGGCACCGGCAAGGTGACGCTCTCCCAGCCCGGCTCGGCGAAGCTGAAGGTCCGCTTCACGCGCAAGGCGGTCGCGCGCCTGAAGACGCAGCGCAAGCCCGTCTCGATCAACGTTCGGATCACGTTCAAGAGCGCCGCGGGTGCGACCACCCGTACCGTCCCGCTGAAGCTCAAGAAGTGAGCGAGCCCCCGGGGGCGCGCCGGAAAGGCGCGCCCCGGGGGTTGGAAATCTCACCACTGCGAGTCATCATGCCCGGGTGTTCTCGCACCGCGGCCCGGCGACGGCCGTCACGGCGCTCGTCGTCACGCTCCTCCTCGGTGCTCCGGCCGCCGCGCAGGACCGCGCCGCCGTGGCGGCGGATCAGGCCCTGGAGCGCGCCGAGGACCTCTCCGGGGGCCAGGGCATCCGCACCGGCCGCGAGCTGACCGGCGCGCTCCTGGAGCTCGCGACGCGCCGCTCGGCGCTGAGCCGCACCGAGCGCGAGCAGGCCGACGAGCTGCTCGCCCGCCCCACCGACCCGAGCGACACCGGGCAGCCGGGCGGGCCCTACACGGTCGCTTCCGTGGAGAACTGCACGGCGCGCTTCTGCATCCACTGGGTCCCCACGACCGGTGACGCGCCCCCGCTCGCCGACGCCAACGGCAACGCGCTCCCCGACTACGTCGAGATGATGCGCTCCGCCTTCGAGCAGGCCTACAACGTGGAGAACACCCAGCTCGGCTGGCGCGAGCCGCTCTCCGACGGCACCAGGGGCGGCGACGGACGGCTCGACATCTACATCAAGGACATCGGCGACGACGGCCTGTACGGCTACGCGGCGACGGACCCCGGCCAGACGACCCGCACCCGCTCCGGCTTCCAGGTGATGGACGACGACTACGCCGAGAGCGAGTTCCCCACCTACGGCGGCGATCCGCGGATCCCGCTCGAGGTGACCGCCGCTCACGAGTACAACCACATCCTCCAGTACGCCTACGACGTCGCGCAGGACAGCTGGATGTTCGAATCGACCGCGACATGGTCGGAGGACAAGGTCTTCGACGCCGACAACGACTGGTACCTCTACATGGCCAACTGGGCCAACCGGCCGTTCCAGCCGATCACGAGCGCAGGCGACGGCACCGGGTCCACCGCCGACGACCTGAAGATGTACGGCACGGCGATCTTCAACCACTGGCTCGACCGCCGCTGCGGCCCCGACGTGGTGCGCCGGGCGTGGGAGCTCTCGGTGGCGAACAGCGTCGGCGGCGGCGGCTTCGCGCCCGGCGCCTACCAGGACGCGCTCACGGAGCGGGGCGGGCCTGCCACGACGTTCGCAAAGGAGTTCGGCGACTTCGCCGCGGCGACGGCCGAGTGGAAGCTGGCCGACAGCGGCATCCGCGAGGGAGCCGCGTTCCCCGACGTCGTGCGCTCCAACACGCTCACCTTCGGCACCACCGCGGTACGCGCCGTCAACCACACCGCGTACCAGCTGCTCAGCGTGCCCACCTCGACAGCGGCCGGCGTGCAGCTGACCGCCACGCTGCCGACCGGTACCGCGGGCACCATCGCGCTGGTCGGGCGCTCGGGCGCCACGCGCACGCGCGTGATCACCCACCTCCCCAACGGCGGCCCCGGCACCGTCGTGCTGCCCGACCCGAGCCGCTTCGACCGCATCACCGCCGCCGTGGTCAACGGCTCCACCGCGAACTCGGGCTTCGGGTCCGGCGACTGGGTGTGGACGCAGGACAACGCATCCGTGCCGGTGACGGTGACCGAGCGCACCAGCGTCACCGCCGGCGAGCTCGCCGAGGCCGAGGCCGACGCCGCCGAGGAGGACTGCAACGCGCCGCCGGTCACGCCGACCCCGACTCCGACCCCGACTCCGACTCCGACCGCGACCCCCGGGCCTCAGGGCCCCCCGCCGACGCCCACGGTCCTGACGCCGACGCTCCGGCTCGGGTTCGGCACACTCCCGCGCATCGCGCGGGTGGCGCGCACCGGCAAGCTGCCGTTCCGGGCGACGGTCAACCAGGCCGGGCGGCTGACGGCCACCGCGACCGTCGACAAGGCGACCGCGAAGCGGCTGCGGCTGGGCCGCAAGCGCAAGGTCGGCACGGGAGCGAAGACGGCGAGGAAGTCGGGCCGCGTGACGGTGACGCTCAAGCTCACGAAGAAGGCCCGCAAAGGGCTCAAGCGCCAGCGCCGCACGCTGCGCGTGAAGGTCCGGGTCGCGTTCCGGCCCTCGGGCCCCGGCCGGTCGATCGCGCGCAACCTCTCGCTGCTGCTGCGGCCCGCGGTGAACTGAGTTAGTCGACGCCCTCGATGAAGGCGACGAGGCGCTTGACGTCCTCGGGCTTCGACGGGAGGTCGAAGCCGTCGATGCTCGCCGTCATCAGTCCCGCGTTGTAGCCCTTCACGACGTCGGCGTCGGGCTTGGTGATCGCGCGCTCGAGGTAGGCCGCGTCGGCCTTGACCGTCTTGCCGTCGGCCAGCGTGACGGTGGAGCCGGCCAGCCCCTTGAAGGTCGGGCCGGCGCCTTCGCTGCCGTCGAGCGAGTGGCAGCCCGCGCACGCGTAGCGGCGGTACTCGGTCTCCCCCGGCACGGACGCCGACGGGTCATCGGACCCGCCCCCGCAGGCGGCGGCGAAGAGCGGGAGCGCGCACAGGGCGGCGAGGGCGAGACGACGGGGAGGAGCCGGCACGAAGCTCGGCAGTCTAGGGCCCTGCATCCACCGATTCTCGCGGCGCCTCGCCACCGTGGCCGTTCGCCAGAGTCGGCCCACGGCGCCGAGTCATCCACGATGATCGGTCGATCCAGGCCCGGTAGTTCCGCCGAAACGGGGCGCCGCCGCGCCCAGGGGAGGTGCGCGGCGGCCCCGTCAGGGTCGCTTCCGGCCGGCGGTCGCCGAAGGGAGGTAGAAGACGTTCCGGGGCCGGAGCCGAGACGAATTTTCCTCATCCGTGAGGGCCGTCTCGTGTGTGGGGGGAACGCGACGGATGATTTCACCGCCCCACCCGGACCTGCGTACGGCGGGCAGGTGAATCGGCAGTGCGGGCAACCGTACCCAGCCGTACGGGTAGCCTCGGACGGCCATGGGCTCCCCCGTCGTGGCCGTCGTGCACCATCTCGAGCGATCCTTCCTGGGCCACGCCGGCCCCGCGCTGCGCTGCGCGGGCGTGACGCTGGACGAGCGCCGGGTGCGCGAAGGCGACCCGCTGCCGCGCCTCGACGAGGTCGCCGGGATCGTCTCGCTCGGCGGCGAGCAGAACGCGCTCGACCCGGCGCTGGCCGACGAGGCGGCGCTGCTGCGCGAGGCGGTCGAGCGCGGCGTCCCGGTGCTCGGCGTCTGCCTCGGCGCGCAACTGCTCGCGCACGCGCTCGGCGGGCGCGTGTGGACGCTCGCCCGCCGCCACGTGGACTGGCTGGCGCTGCAGCCCCTGCCGGCCGCCGACGGCGACCCGGTGCTCGGCGCGCTCCCGCCCGGCGCCCACGGGATCCACTGGAACGAGGACGGCTTCGAACTTCCGGCCGGGGCGACCGAGCTGCTGCGCTCCCCCGCCGGGTCCGGCGAGGGGTTCCGGGCCGGCGAGTGCGCCTGGGGCGTCCAGTTCCACCCCGAGCTCGACGACGCGTCACTCGGCGACTGGTACGTGGACTGGCACGACGCGCTCGAGCAGGCCGGCGTCACCGAGGCCGCCGCCCGGGCCGCCGACCGCGAGCACCTCCCGGGGCAGCGGGCGCTGTCGGAGGCCATCTTCGGCGGGTTCGCTCGCGTCGCCGTCGCTAGGGTGCTCCGCCATGCCTGAAGCCCTTGCCCCCGTTGGAGACCTCGAGCTCGCGTACGAGACGTTCGGCGACCCCGGCGATCCCGCCCTGCTGCTGGTGATGGGGCTCGGCACGCAGATGATCGCCTGGCACGACGACTTCTGCGCCGAGCTGGCCGGCCACGGCTTCTTCGTCATCCGCTTCGACAACCGCGACATCGGGCGCTCCTCCGCGCTGCGCGACCTGCCGGTCCCCACGCTCCGGCAGCTGGCGCTGCGCTCGAAGAAGGCGGCCAGCTACACGCTCTCGGACATGGCCGACGACGCGTTCGGTCTCCTCGACCACCTCGGGATCGAGCGCGCGCACGTGGTGGGCGCCTCGATGGGCGGGATGATCGCCCAGACGATGGCGATCGAGCACCCGGAGCGGGTCCTCTCGCTCGCCTCGATCATGTCCAACACCGGCGCCCGCTTCTCCGGCCAGCCGCGGCTCGCCACCTACCGCGTCGCTGCTCGGCACCCCGCCGAAGGAGCGCGACGCGTTCATCGAGAACGTGGTCGCCGTCTACAAGGTGATCGGCTCGCCCGACTTCGACCGCGACGAGGACGACCTGCGGCGGATCGCCGGGCTCAGCTACGACCGCGGCCGCAACCCGGCGGGCTCGAGCCGCCAGCTCGCCGCGATCATCGCCGCCGGCGACCGCACGAAGCGCCTGGCCGGGCTCAGGATGCCGACCGTCGTCATCCACGGCACCCGCGACAAGCTCGTCAGCCCCTCCGGCGGCCGCGCGACCGCCAAGGCGATCCCGGGCGCCCGGCTCGTGAAGGTCGACGGCATGGGCCACGACCTCCCCCGCGGCGCCTGGCCCCAGATCATCGGCGCGATCGTCGAGAACGCCGCGCGCGCGAGCAAGCCCGTCCTAGTGGACTGACCCGGCCGGGTCGAGCACGTGGCCGTTGGCCGGCTCGGCGGGTGAGATCTGGTCGGGGCTGTTGAGCTCCGCGCCCTCCGGCGGGACCACGGGCCGCGGCAGCAGCGGGTCCTCCGTCTCGACCATCCAGGCGTCCAGGCGCTCGCGCAGCTCGGCCTCGACCTCCGCTGAGTGCGGCGAGCCGATCAGGTTGTGCGCCTCGACGGGGTCGAAGCACCAGGTCGTGCAGCGCCTCGCGCGGCAGCTCGCGATCGCCCCAGCCGGACTGGAGCAGCAGGTCCTTGGTCGGGCTGTCGTCGACGTTGGGGAGCACCGGGCGCAGGCGGTCGCCGAAGCGGCGGATGTACTTCCAGCGCGTGGTCCGCACCGCCCGCACCGGCTCGTAGGCGGCGTGGAAGGTCAGCTCGGCGAACACGGCGTCGTTGACCTCCTCCACCTCGCGGGCCATCACCGGCAGCAGCGACGTGCCCCTGCAGGCGCTCGGGCGCCGGGATCCCGGCCAGGTCGCAGATCGTCGGGAAGATGTCGACCTGCGAGACGAGCGCGTTGGAGACGCGCCCGCCGTGGGCGCCGCCGGGGCCGCGCATGATCAGCAGCACGCCGATCCCGCGGTCGTACAGCGTGCCCTTGGCGTTCGGGAACGCGAGCCCGTGGTCGGTGGTGAAGATGACCAGCGTGTCGTCGGCGAGGTCGTGCTCGTCGAGCGCGTTGAGCACCGTCGCCGACGCCCTGGTCCAGCGACCGCGCGCTCGCCTTGTAGGCGGCCATGTCGCGCCGCGTCTCGGGCGCGTCGGGCAGGTTGTCGGGCGGGAGCGAGTACAGCGTGTCGCGCACCGAGGTCGGCTCGAAGTACTCGCGGTGGGTCTCGAAGAAGCCGACCGACAGGAACCACGGCTGGTCGGGCAGCCGGTCCAGATCAGGTTGACGGCGGCGGGCGCGACGCGTCTCCACGTGCGTGGTGCGTGATGTCGACGCACGTGGTCGTAGCCCGAGCATGCGCCGGGTCGCGCGAGAGGTGCTGCTCGCCGACCAGCGCCGACCAGTAGCCGGCCTCGCGCAGCGTGTGCACGAGGTGGTGGCGAGTAGTCGTGGAGCTCGAAGCCGCGGTGGGCGAGGCCCATCATCCCGTTGGTGTGCGGGAACTGGCCGGTCAGCAGCGCCGAGCGGCTGCCCGAGCACGTGGGCGCGGCGCAGAACGCCTTGCGGAAGAGCAGCCCCTGGTCCGCCAGGCGCTGGATGTTCGGCGTCGGCACCTGATGCCCGTACGGCTGGATGAACCGCCCGGTGTCGTGGGAATGCAGGTAAAGGATGTTGGGCTTCTTCACCACTTGGTTTATACCCTTTGTCGACCGGTAAGCTCGGGAACGTGCGTTCTTCCTATCTCGTCTGCGCGACCGAGCGAAGCGGCAGCACGCTGCTGTGCGAACTCCTGTCCGGCACCGGCGTCGCCGGGCGCCCGGAGGAGTTCTTCGAGTTTCTCACCGCGACCGGACGCCCGCGGCAGCCGCGCGAGTACTTCGACGGGGACCCCGAGATCGCCGACCAGCTCCCTCCCCTGCTCGCCGCCCGCGCCGCAGCCCGACGTGGCAGGAGCGGCTGGCCGACGCGCTCGAGCGCGGGACGACGCCCAACGGCGTGTTCGGGGCGAAGATGATGTGGGCCTACCTCGCACGACTTCCTCGCCCACGGCGACCCGGAGGAGCGCTCGGCGCCGCTGCGCTGGGTCCACGTCGACCGCGAGGACAAGCTCGAGCAGGCGATCTCGCTGTGGCGCGCGATCCAGACGAGCGAGTGGCGCGCCGAGGAGCGACGGGGCGTGCGAGCGACGAGCCGGTCTTCGACGCCGGCGCGATCGCCCACCTCAAGCGCCGCCTGGAGGAGCAGGCCGCAGGGCTGGCGCGCGCTGGTTCGCCGAGCGCGGCATCGAGCCGCTCGACGATCGGCTACGAGGCCTTCATCGCGCGACCCGCACGGCACGGTCTGCCGCGTGCTCGCGCACCTCGGCCTCCCCACCGACGTGCCGATCCCCGATCCCCCGATGCGCAAGCCAGTCCGACGGGCTGTTCGCGCGAATGGGCGGAGCGCTACCGCGAAGAGGTGCCCGCATGAGCACCGACCACCGTCCCCCAGCCTCTCGCAGCTGGCGCACGCTGGAGGCCGAGGCGGTCCACATCATGCGCGAGGTCGCCGCCCAGCTCGAGCACCCCGTGCTGCTGTTCTCGGGCGGCAAGGACTCGATCGTCCTCCTGCGCCTCGCCGAGAAGGCGTTCCGGCCCGGGCGCCTTCCCGTTCCCGGTCATGCACGTCGACACGGGCCACAACTTCCCCGAGGTGCTCGAGTTCCGCGACCGCCGCGTCAGCGAGCTGGGCGAGCGGCTGATCGTCGCCTCCGTGCAGGAGTCGATCGACACCGGCCGCGCCACCGAGGAGGGCGAGTCGCGCAACCGGCTGCAGACGGTCACGCTGCTCGACGCGATCGCCGCGCACAACTTCGACGCGGCGTTCGGCGGCGCCCGGCGCGACGAGGAGCGCGCCCGCGCGAAGGAGCGGATCTTCTCCTTCCGCGACGAGCACGGCCAGTGGGACCCGCGCGGCCAGCGGCCCGAGCTGTGGAACGTCTACAACGGCGCGGTCGCGCGCGGCGAGCACGTGCGCGTGTTCCCGCTCTCGAACTGGACCGAGCTCGACGTCTGGAACTACATCCGCGAGGAGGAGCTCGAGATCCCGAGCATCTACTTCGGCCACGAGCGCGAGGTGTTCGAGCGCGACGGGATGCTGCTCGCGGTCTCGGAGTGGCTGGAGCCGCGCGACGGCGAGGAGTCGTCGAAGTCGGTCCGCTACCGCACGGTGGGCGACATGACGATCACCGGCGCGGTCGAGTCCGAGGCCGCCGACGTGGAGGCCGTGATCGAGGAGACCAAGGCCACGCGGCTCACCGAGCGCGGGCAGACCCGCGCCGACGACCGCGCGTCCGAGGCGTCGATGGAGGACCGCAAGCGCGAGGGATACTTCTAGTGAGCGATCTGCTGCGGCTCGCGACGGCCGGCTCGGTCGACGACGGCAAGTCGACGCTGATCGGCCGGCTGCTCTACGACTCGAAGTCGCTGATGACCGACCAGGTCGCCGACGCGGAGGTGGACCTGGCGCAGATGACGGACGGCCTGCGCGCCGAGCGCGAGCAGGGCATCACGATCGACGTCGCGTACCGCTACTTCGCGACCCCGAAGCGCTCGTTCATCATCGCCGACACCCCCGGCCACGTCCGCTACACGCGCAACATGGTCACCGGCGCCTCGACCGCCGACCTCGCCGTGGTGCTGATCGACGCGCGCAACGGCGTGGTCGAGCAGTCGCGGCGCCACGCGTGCCTGTCGGCGCTGCTCGGGCTGCGCCACGTCGTGTTCTGCGTGAACAAGATGGACCTCGTCGACTGGGACGAGGAACGTTCAAGGAGATCGAGGGCGAGGCGCTGCGAGCTGGCCGAGCGCCTCGAGATCCCCGACGCGCACGTCGTGCCCATCTCCGCGCTGGAGGGCGGCAACGTCGTCTCGCGCTCCGACCGCACCGCCCTACTACGACGGCCCGCCGCTGCTGGAGCTGCTGGAGACCGTCGAGATCGCGCGCGACCGCAACCTCGACGACGTGCGGCTCCCGGTGCAGTGGGTGGTCCGCCCGCGCGACGCCAAGCCCGGCGAGCACCGGCTGTACGCGGGCCAGGTGGCGTCCGGCGTGCTGCGCGCCGGCGACGAGATGACCGCGTTCCCCGAGGGCGCGCGGACGACAGATCGAGTCGGTCGAGACGGCCGACGGCCCGCTCGAGGAGGCGTTCCCGCCGATGTCGGTGCTCGTGCGTCTCGCCGACGACCTCGACGTCGGCCGCGGCGACCTGTCTGCGACGCCCGGACGCGCGCGCCGACGGTGGCGCGCGAGCTGGAGGCGACGATCTGCTGGATGGCC
Source organism: uncultured Solirubrobacteraceae bacterium (assembly GCA_963764385.1). Lineage (GTDB taxonomy): Bacteria > Actinomycetota > Thermoleophilia > Solirubrobacterales > Solirubrobacteraceae > DATFQI01. Next base: position 339,356 of record CAVXSJ010000019.1, read on the forward strand.
GACGCGCCGCTGCGCCCGGGCGCGCAAGCTGCGCGCTGCGCCACACCACGCGCACGGTGCGCGCCACGGTCGAGGCGCTGCTGGCGCGGACCGACGTGACGACGCTCGACGAGGAGCCCGAGCCCGACGAGCTCGCGCTCAACGACATCGGGCGGATCCGGCTGCTGGCCGCCGCGCCGGTGATGGCCGACCGTACGACCGACCAACCGCATCACCGGCGCGTTCATCCTCGTCGACGAGCAGACCCGCGACACGGTGGCGGCGGGGATGATCGCGCAACGCCGCCGAGGGCACCGCGGAGGGGCATGGACGCCGAGCTCGGCGTGGGAGGAGCCGCCGCTGCCCCGCGACGAGCGCTGGGACGCGCTCGGCGCCCGCGGCGCGACCGTGTGGCTGCGCGGCACCCCGAGCGGCTCGGCCGGCGCGGCCGCGGCCGCGGAGCGCGCGCTGGTGGAGTCCGGCCGGTCCGCGTACCTGATCGACGGCGGGCTGGCCCAGCAGGGCCTGCCGCCCGGCCGCTGGCGCGGCTGTTCGCCGACAGCGGCGCGGTCGCGGTGGTCGGGCTCCCGTCGGCGGCGGCCGAGGTGCGCCGCCAGGCGCGCGAGCTGCACGCGGTCGCGCAGCTGGAGTTCGTCGACGTGGACGTGCCCGACGGCGAGACCGCCGAGCGCACCGCCGAGCGGGTGCTCGAGGCCCTCGGCTAGAGCACGAGGATCAGGACCAGCGCGAGGACGAGGATCGCCAGCACGGAGCCGGCGGCCGCCGCCTGCCACTGGTTGCTCCAGTGGCCGGGCTTGGCCTGGTCGCGGGTGTGGCGGCCCTCAGGGGGCTCGCCCACCCAGTCGTCGTCGTCGTCGCGCCATGGGTGAGTACTACCCCGGCGCGCGACGAGACGACACGCGGGCTTCGGCGCCCGTGTTGACGGTGATCTTCGCGATGCCGACCTCGAGGCCGCCCTTGAGGGCGTCGACGCCGAAGGTGTCGTTGAGGAGCTTCGCGGACTCGTCCTTGAACTTGACGGTCGTGCCCTCGAGCACGGCGGTGCCGTCGTCCTTGGCCTCGAGCGGCTTCAGGGTGCGGCCGTCGAGGAAGAACAGCGGAGCGGAAGCGGCAGCTTCCTTGCCGTCGACGGTGACCTTGCCGGTCAGCACGGAGCCGCCCGGATCGACGACGAAGTTCGTCAGCTGGACGGTCTTGCCGCCGCCCTTGAGCTGCAGGCCGGAGCCTTCATGGTCGATCTCGCCCTGCACGAACGGGGAGACGGTGCCGGGCTTGTAGTAGGTCACGTTGCCGCCCGTGATCGGGAAGCTCGCGACGCCGGCGGTGGAGATCGTCGCGTCGCCGACGGGGCTCGGGGTGAGCTTGAGCGTAGGTCAGGGCCTTGACGAAGCCGCCGTCGAGCGTGACGGCCGTCGACTTGCCCGACAGGGCGTCGATCTTGGCGACGGGCTCGGGCTTGGTCTTGGTCCGCTCGCGCTCGAGAGCGCTGGAACTGTCATCGCTGCCACAGGCGGAGGCGCCTAGAGCGAAGGATGGCGGCGGTGGCGAGAGCTGCGGTGGCGCGAGACTTCATGGTGTGATTCCCTTCATCGGTGTTCGTTGCCCATGTGCTTGCGCGCCGGCCGCCGATTCCGGATGCTTATGTGGCGCACCGCCCCCCTCGCGCCACCGGGCGGTTAGGCTCGCCCGATGCTGGAGGAGCGCGGCGTCGAGCATGCCGCGGGGTCACAGGTATGGCTGCGCGGCACCCTGGAGGAGATCGTCTCCCAGGTCCGCCGCCTGCTCGACGTCACCGGCGTTTCGTTCCTCGTCGTCAACCGCGGAGCAGTCGCACATCCACCCGGCCGCGTCGTGGTTCGAGTCCGACGCCGTGCGCGACGCGTTCGTCCCCGTGCTCGACCGCCCCTACGACCCCGCGCGCCCCGGCGTGACCGAGGCCGCCATCGAGGGCGGCGCGCCGGTGCTGATCGAGCGGATCGTCGACTGGCCGGGCGCCGAGCGGCTCGAGGAGCGCCTCCGCGACAGCCTGGCGCCCGACGTCGCCGCAGCGGCTGTGGGACTGGTACAGCTCCGCCTCGTTCCTCTCGGTCCCGGTCCGCACCGGCGACGGGCGGATCCTCGGGGTGCTGGCGATCGCCCGCTCGCTGCCCGCACCCGGCGTTCGACGCCGAGGAGATGCGGGCGGCGCGCGTGCTCGCCGACCTCGCCGCGCTGGCGCTGGAGCGCTCCGAGCTGCTCGACCGCGAGGAGCGCCGGGCGCGCGACGAGGAGGCGCTCAACCGCGCCACGCAGGAGGTCGGGCGCTCGCTCGACCTCGACGACGTCGCGGCGACGATCTGCGCGCAGGCGGCGCTGCTGAGCGGCGCCGTCGCGATGCGGCTGCCGGCGGACGGAGCCGGGCGGCGCGGTCCTGCGCGAGGTGGCCCGCTGCGGCGACGCCGAGCCCGAGTTCCTGCTGCACCGGATCGGGGCCGGCCCGGTGGGCCGGGTCGCCCAGACGGGCGAGCCCGACCTCGGCGAAGCTGGACGCCCACGTGCCGGTCGGGCTCGGCCCGCGGGTGTTCGGCGTGCTGTCGGCGAAGGCCGCCGAGGGCGGCTTCGCCGACGGCGGCCTCGACCGGCTGACCGCGTTCGCGCCGGTGGCCGCGGCGGCGCTCGCCAACGCGCTCGCCTACGACCGCGAGCGGCGCGTCGTGCGCGCCATGACCGCGGGCTTCGTGCCGCAGCGGCCGCCGCGGCTCGACGACCACGAGGTCGGCATCGTCTACGAGCCGGCCGGCGAGCAGGCCAGCGGCGGCGACATCTTCGGCGTGTGGACGCTCCCCGGCGGCGGGCTCGGGCTGATCGTGGGCGACGTCAGCGGCAGCGGGCTCGAGGTCGCCGCGACCGCCGCGATGGTCCGCTTCTTCGTCGAGGCGCGCACGTTCGACTGCCCGCACCCGGCCGAGGTGCTCGCCCAGACCAACGCGATCCTGCGCGGCCGGCTCCCCGAGGCCCTGTTCGTGCCCACCTTCCTCGCCGTGCTCGAGGGCCACGAGCTGCGCTGGTGCAACGCCGGCCACCCCCCGCCGCAGCTGCTGTGCGCCGACGGCGGCGCGATCGAGCTGGAGACGACCGGCCTCCCGCTCGGCATCCACGACTCCGCCGGCCTACGAGGAGCGCTCGTGCGAGCTGGCCCCCGGGGACGTGCTGGTCGCCGCCACCGACGGGCTCTGGGAGGCGCGGCGCGACGGCGTGCAGTTCGGCGACGCCCGGCTGCGCCCGCTGCTCGCCGAGCACGGGCGCACGCTCGACCCCGAGGCGCTCGTGCGGCTGCTGCGCGACGAGGCCGAGCGGTGGGCGCCGCAGCGCCAGGACGATCTGGTCATCCTCGCCGTGCGGGCGCGGCGGTGAACGCCGAGCTGCGCGACGAGCCCGCCGACGGGCCGGCGGCGCAGGCCCTGTGGGCCGAGTACATGGCGCTCATCGCCGCGCGGCTGGAGGTGCAGGTCGGCGAGCGCGAGGACATCTTCGCCACGCCCGAGGCCTTCTCCGGCCCCGGCTCGGCGTGGCTCGTCGCCTACGAGGCCGACCGCGCGGTGGCGTGCGGCGGGCTGCGCCAGCTCGCCCCCGGGGTCGGCGAGATCAAGCGGATGTTCGTGACCGCCCCCGCGCGCCGCCGCGGGCTCGGGCGGCGGCTGCTGTCCGCGCTGGAGGCCCGCGCCGCCGCGGCCGGCCACCGCCGGATCCGGCTGATCACCACCGACGTCCTGCGCGAGGCGCGCGCCCTCTACGAGGTCGCCGGCTACCGGATCGTCGACACCCCGCGCGAGGGCGAGCGCCAGGACTACGTGCTCGAGAAGACGCTGTAGCTACTTCTGGAGCTTCTCGGGGGCGTTGACGATCTCGAACGCCTCGTCGAGCGCCGTCAGCTGGAACACGCGCTGGACGGCGGCCGAGCCGCGCACCAGCACCAGCCTCCACTTTCCCCTGCGGGCGCGGCGGCGGGCGGCCACGATCCGCGACAGCCCGCTCGAGTCGAGGAAGCTCAGCTCGCGGAGGTCGATGCAGATGCACTTCGGGCTCGAGCGCCTCGATCCTGCGCAGCTCCTCGTCGAACGTGTACGCGTGCTCGAGGTCCAGCTCGCCGCGCAGCGCGATGCGGACCGCGTTCCCTTCCAGCTGCTCGATGGTGAGAGCCAGCCCCCTCATGCCGTCCCTTCCCCTTTGTTCGGGCTCTGACAATACAGCGCCGACGCGCCATTACCCTCTAGCGCCATCGAGCCACCCAGAATGACCCCCAGCGGCGCCGGGCCGCGAAGCGAGACGCGCGCCGGAGGGCCGTCGCGCGCCGCCGGCTGGCGGCCCTCCTCGCGGCCGCGGCGCTCGCGTTCGTCGTCGGCGGCGCGATCGGGAGCGGCGACGGCGGCGGCGACGACCCCGCGCCCTCATCGTCCTCTCCCCCGGCCACCGCCCCCGAGCCGGCCGAGCGCAAGGCCGCGGAGGAGCTGCCCCTCTCGCAGCAGATCGGCCGGCTGGTCGTCCTGCGCTTCGCCGGCACGAGCGCGCCCGGCTACGTGCGCGAGGTCCTGGGCGAGGGGCGCGCGGCGGGCGCGATCCTGTTCCGCGACAACCTCACCGACCCCGGCCAGGCGAAGGCGCTGACCGCGCAGCTGCGGCGCGGCGCCAAAGGCCCGCCGCTGATCTGCGTCGACCAGGAGGGCGGGGACATCCGGATCCTCCCGTGGGCGCCGCCCGAGCGCTCGCAGGCCGCGCAGGCCTCGGCCGGGACGGTGCGCGCCGACGCGGAGGCGGCGGCGAAGGAGCTGCGCGCGACGGGCGTCAACGTCTCGCTCGCGCCGGTCGCCGACGTGGCCAGCGTGCCCGGCGCCGCGCTCGCGGGCCGCGCGTTCGCGACCGACTTCGAAGCGGCCGCCCAGCAGGTCACCGAGTCGGTGCGCGGCTGGCGCGCGGGCGGCGTGGCCGCGACCGTCAAGCACTTCCCCGGCCTCGGCGGCGCCACCGTCAACACCGACGACGGCCCCGCCACGATCTCGCGCAGCGCCGCCGAGATCCGCGACGAGGACCTCGTGCCGTTCCGGGCCGCGATCGAGGCCGGCGTCCCGCTCGTGATGGCCGGCCACGCCGTCTACCCGGCGATCGACCCCGACCGGATCGCCTCGCAGTCCAAGCCCGTGATCGACGGCCTGCTGCGGGAGGAGCTGGGCTTCGAGGGCGTCGTGATCACCGACTCCACCGAGGCCGCCGCCGTGCAGGCGGTCACCGACGTGCGCGAGGCCGCCGTGCGCAACGTGCGCGCCGGCGTGGACATCGTGCTCACCACCGGCCGCGGCTCCTACATCCAGGTCTACCGCGCGCTGCTCGCCGAGGCGCGGCGCGACCCGGCGTTCCGCGAGCGGGTGCGGGAGTCGGCCGCGCGCGTGGTGGCGCTGCAGCGCGACCTCGCCCGCTGACCGCGGCTGGCAAGCTCTACGCCATGCCCGTGACCACCTTCGGGCTGGGCGACACCGTCCCGGCCTTCACGCTGCCCGACACCGACGGCGCCGAGCACGCCGTCCCCGCCGACGAGGCGCCCGCCGCCACCGTGCTGCTGGTGACCTGCAACCACTGCCCGCACGTGGTCGCGTGGAACCCGTGGCTGCGCGCGGCGGCCGAGGAGTACCACCAGCGCGGCGTGCGCTTCCTCGCGATCAACGCCAACGACGCCGAGCGCTACCCGGCCGACTCGCCGGAGCACATGCGCCGCTTCGTCCGCGAGCAGGCGTGGCCGATGCCCTACCTGCACGACGAGAGCCAGGACGTCGCCCGCGCGCTGGGCGCGGAGCGCACGCCGCACGTCTACGTGCTCGACGGCGAGCACCGCCTCGCCTACCGCGGCGCGCCGGGCGCCGACCACGACAGCGCCGGATGGCTGCACGCCGCGCTCGACGCGGTGCTGGCCGGCGAGGAGGTCGAACGCGCCGAGACCCCCGCGCAGGGTTGCTCGGTGAAGTGGCGGGAGAATTAGACTCGCGCACAGCGTGGAGCACCGGAGGGTCAACGAGCAGAGCCTCGCGCTGGCACGCGAGTGGAAGCGGCTGGGCCGCGCCGCCACCGCCGTCGCGCTGCTCACCAGCCCGGCGCTGTTCGTACTGCTCGAGGACCGCCTCGAATGGCCGCTCGGCTGGGCGCTGGCTCTGGGCACGCTGCTCGGGGTCGCCGCCTTCCGCGGGCTGATCGACGTCCTCGCCCACAAGCTGATCCCGGCGCCGTCGCTGTACGGCGCCGAGACCAGCTGCGCGACCAGGACGTCCTGTCGCGGCGGAGGCTGTGGTACTGGCGCCGCCGCTACCGCCAGCTCGTCTGGCTGGCGGCGCTGTTCGCCGTCGTCGTCCTGATCACGATGCTGCTCTCCGCCGTGCTCGGCGGCGACGCGTCGGTGGACGGGAGCATCGACACGATCGGCGACGTATTCACCGCGCTCGCCCCGATGCTGCTCCAGTACATCCCGATCATCAGCGTCCTGTTCTTCGCGAACTTCCTGATCCTGTTCGGGCCGCTGCTGCTCCTCGGCATCCAGCAGATCAAGGGCTACGAGCCGGGCGACGCGGACTGGGGCGTCAAGCTCGACGACGTCCGCGGCCAGGTCGAGGCCAAGCAGGAGATCACCCGCGTCGTGTCGCTGTGGCAGTCCGGCGAGGAGTTCGAGAAGGCGGGCGGCAAGCGGGAGCGCGGCGTGCTGTTCCTGGGCGCCCCCGGCACCGGCAAGACGATGCTCTCCAAGGGCATCGCGACGTCGTTCAACTGCCCGTTCGTGTCGATCCCGGGCTCGGGCTTCGCGCAGACCTTCATCGGCATGGACGCGGTGCTCGTGCGGTTCCTGGCCCGCAAGGCGAAGAAGCTCGCGGCCAAGTGGGGCGGCCAGTGCATCGTGTTCATCGACGAGATCGACGCCGTCGGCATGCGCCGCCAGTCGCTGGGCTCCGGCTTCTCGCCCGAGCCCGCCTTCTACGGCCCGCGCGGCGCGCTGTCGCCCGACGGCGACCTGATCCTGGAGACGGCCGAGTGGCGCGAGTGGCTGTTCGAGCGTCGTGAAGAGCCGGCCGCGCTCGCCTACCCGGCGCCGGTCGTGAAGCTGGCCGGCGCGATCAAGCGCTTCATGGTCCCGGGCATGGGCGGGCAGGGCGGCGGGCTCGCGCTCAACCAGCTGCTCGTGGTGATGGACGGCATCGACGACCCGCCCGCCACCAAGCGCTTCCTGACCCGCCGCTGGAACACCTTCCTCGACGCGCTGTACGTCGTCCCGCAGCGGATCGGCCGCGTCCGCCTGCGCCTCAAGCCGCCGCGCCCCCGCAAGGAGGAGATCTACTTCATCGGGGCGTGCAACGTGCGCCTCGAGCGGCTCGACCCCGCGCTCACCCGCCCCGGCCGGATGGGGCGGCACATCTACTTCCGCACCCCCAGCTGGGAGGACCGGCGCGACATCTTCGACCTCTACCTGGGCAATGTCTCCCACGACGAGGAGCTCGACGAGGAGCACCGCCGCGACGAACTGGCGCGCATCACCAACGGCTACTCCCCCGCGATGATCGACCAGGTCTGCTCGCTCGCGCTGACCTACGCGCACTCCGCCGGGCGCGAGCGCTTCTCCCGCGACGACCTCGTCCAGGCCATGACGACGGTCGAGGCGGGCGTGGCGATCGGCCAGCCCTACCCCAAGCACGAGGAGCGCGCGACCGCCATCCACGAGGCCGGCCACGCCGTGTGCGGCCACGTGTACATGGAGAACCGCCTCTCGACGCGGCTCTCGATCCGCAAGCGCGGCTCCTCGGGCGGCCACCACCAGGCGATGGAGATCGAGGACCGCTTCGGCCACTGGCGCTCCGAGCAGGTCGGCGACCTGATCTGGGGCCTCGGGGCGATGGCGGCGGAGTACGTCTTCTACGGGCAGAACACGACCGGCGTCGGCGGCGACCTCGGCCAGGTCACGCGCCAGACGGCGCGCATGGTGGGCGTCCACGGGATGGCGCCGGCGCGGATCGACCTCGCCGACCGGATCGAGGATCCCGAGGCCCGCGAGGAGGCCGAGAAGAAGGCGATGGAGCGCTTCGAGCGGCTCGGCTTCCAGCTCATGCACCGCTCCGGCGGCGGGATGCTCGACGACGACGCCTACGGCTCGACGCTCGGCGACCCGGACAAGCGGCGGCTGATCGCGGGCCTGATGGGGCAGGCGTTCGTGGTGGCCTGGAACACCGTGCTCGTGAACCGCGAGGGCGCCGAGCGGGTCGCCGACCGGCTGATCGCCGCCGGCGAGCTGTACGGCGACGACGTCACGCAGCTGCTGGACTCCGCCCGGCTGAAGCAAGCCCGAGATCGACCTCACCGACGAGGCGACGTGGCCGGCGATCTGATCCCGCCCCCCTCGCCCGCCGGGCGCCCGACCCCGGACCCGGACTCGTCCGCGGCGTTCGAGCCGATCCCCGAGGCGCCCGCGGAGCCGCCGCGCGCCGCCGATCCCGGCCCGTCCCCGTTCCGCACGCGGTTCGGGTTCGTGGCCGGCGCGCTGGTCGGCTGCCTGCTGGCCGCCGGCGTCCTCCTGCTCACGCTGCTCACGACCGGCGGGCCGTCCGAGCGCGAGGGGCTGGCGCGCGACTGGTCGACGTGGAAGCCGGCCAGCACGGGCTGCGATCAGCGGCGCGGAGCAGATCGCCGACCACATCGAGCGCACCTACCGCAACGAGAAGCGCAAGCAGCTCGCCACGGTCGGGACGGGCCCGATCGCGATCCGGGGCATCCCGCTGGAGGTCGCGATCCCCAAGGGCGACAGCTTCGAGGTGCTCGACGGCGTCGGGGTGCAGTACACGCTCGGCGGCATCGGCGACGAGGGCAAGCTCAAGGACTCCAAGCCCGGCAAGGAGCGCCACCGCCTGCTGCGGCGCGAGGCGCTCGAGCTCGCGCTGTACTCGTTCCGCTACCTGCCCGAGGTGTCGATGGTCGTGACGCTGCTGCCGCCGGCGTCGGCCAAGGAGGAGCGGATCGGCGCGAAGCCGGCCAAGGCGGCGGCGAAGAAGGCGCGGAGCCGCAGCGCCAGGCGCTGTTCTACCGCCCCGGGCGACCTCAAGCCGCAGCTCCAGGTCCCGCTGAAGTTCACGATGGCGCTCAGCCCGCCCGCCATCGACCACTTCAAGGGCGAGGAGGCGCGCCGGATCGACAGCCTGACGATGTCGAACCTGTTCGAGTGGGGCCGGGCGCAGAGCCAGGACGGCCGCGCCTACCTCGTGCTCGAGCGCCCCTCGTAGCCCGGGCAGGCGCGCACCGGCACCGACGGGTACTTCGGGTAGCCCGGCTCGGTCTTCGAGCGCAGGCACATCGAGAACTCCGATCCGCGCCCGGTGCGGATCAGCTTCTGGTGGCGGCAGGAGTCGCACAGCCCCGCCGGGGGGCGGGTCACAATCCGCGGTGGCTGAGGCGCGCGAGCTCCTCGTGGTGGTGCGTCACGCGCTCCTTGACCGCGTCGCCGTCGCCGCGCGCGTGCACGAGGCCCCACATGGCGTCGGCGACCTGCTCGGCGGTCTCGGGCGTCGCCCGGCCGCGCATCTCGTCGACCAGCGCGATCTCGAGCCGCTCGATCTTCTCCTCCGCCGTGCCGTCCCCGAGCGAACGCGGGAACGGGACGCCTCGGAGATGCTCGTCCCAGGCGCCCTTGACCATGGCGAAGCGGTTTCGGAGCGCGATCGGATCCGTCATAGGCGGCGCGAGTGTTGCAGATGCGGACGAGTCCTATCGTTGTTGCGCGTGCACACGTTCGTCCGGCTCCTTGGCTTCCTGAAACCGTACACGCGCGGAGCCGTGATCTCGCTGGTCCTGGCGGGCCTGGCGATGGCGGCGACGGTCGCGATCCCGTGGCTGACCGGCCGGGCGGTCGACGAGATCACCCGGGGCGATCGCGACGGCCTCGCGACGCTCGCGCTGGCGATCTGCGGCGTGTCGCTGGTGCGCGTGGTGCTCTCGGTGGCGCGGCGGCTCGTGGCCGGGCGGGTCTCGCTCGCCGTCGAGGTCGACCTGCGCAACCTCGTCTACGCGCACCTCCAGACGCTCGAGCTCGGCTTCTTCGCCGGCACCCAGACGGGGCAGCTGATGTCGCGCGCCACCGTCGACCTCCAGTCGGTGCGGTTCTTCCTCGGCTACGGCCTGATCTTCATCGCCCAGAGCGCGCTGACGATCCTGCTCGCCGCCGCCGCCATGTTCGCGCTGCAGCCGGAGCTGGCCGCGCTGTCGCTGGTGCCGGTGCCGTTCGTGGTGCTTGGTCGCCGTCCGCTACGGGCAGCGCTCGCGCCCGTCGCTGCAGGAGGTCCAGCAGCGGATCGCGGAGCTGACCGCCGACGTCGAGGAGAACATCAGCGGCGTGCGCGTGGTGAAGGCGTTCGCGGCCGAGCCGCGGCGGCTGGAGCGCTTCCGCGGGCAGGTCGGCCGCGTGTTCGACCAGTCGATGGACGCCACCCGGCTGCGCGCTTTCTACAACCCCTTCATCGCCTTCCTGCCGAACGTCGGCCTCGCCGTGATCCTGCTCGTCGGCGGGCGCCAGGTGATCAACGGGACGCTGTCGCTGGGCGACTTCACCGCCTTCTACGCGTACCTGCTGATGCTGATCGCGCCGATGCGCCAGCTCGGCATCGCCCTCGGCCTCGCGCAGCGCGCCACGGCGTCCGGCGCGCGGCTGTTCGAGCTGCTCGACCGCGATCCGCGGCTGCTCGCGCCCGCGAACGCGCGGCCGCTGCCGCCCGGCAACGGCCGCGTCGAGCTGCGCGACGTCACGTTCGCCTACAACGACGCCGTCCCCTCGCTGCGCGACGTCTCGCTGGTGGTCGAGGGCGGCTCGACGGTGGCGCTGGTGGGCGGCACCGGCTCGGGCAAGTCCACGCTGGTGCGCATGATCGCGCGGCTCTACGACCCGGACCAGGGCTCGGTGCTCGTCGACGGCGCCGACGTGCGCGAGCTGGACCTCGTCGCGCTCCGGCGCGCGATCGCGGTGGTCGACGACGACCCGTTCCTGTTCTCGGCGAGCGTGGCGGAGAACATCGCCTACGGGCGCCCGGAGGCCACGCGCGAGGAGATCGAGACGGCCGCCGCGCGGGCGCAGGCCGCCGGGTTCATCTCCGAGCTGCCCGAGGGCTACGACACCCGCGTCGGCGAGCGCGGGCTCACGCTCTCCGGCGGCCAGCGCCAGCGGCTGGCCATCGCGCGCGCCCTGCTCGTCGACCCGCGGATCCTCGTGCTCGACGACGCCACCTCGAGCGTGGACGCCAGCACCGAGCAGGCGATCAAGGACGCGCTGCGCGAGGTCATGGCCGGGCGCACCACCTTCGTGATCGCCCATCGCCTCTCGACCGTCTCGCTGGCGAGCGAGATCGTGGTGCTCGAGGACGGCCGCGTGGCGGCGCGCGGCACCCACGACGAGCTCGTCCGGATCAGCCCGCTGTACGCCGAGATCGCCGCCAAGGGCTCCGCCGCGCCGGTGGTCGAGGAGGAGCGGAAGGTGGCGGGCCTGTGAACGAGCACCGCCGCCTCGACGAGCTGCGCCGCCGCCTGCAGCGCGACCAGCGGCCGCGGGCGCAAGCTGCGCGGCCTCGTCGAGCTCCTGCGCCCCTACCGCGGCAAGACGATGCTGATGTTCGGCTCGCTGCTGCTGGCCACCGCCGCCGCGCTCGCGCCGCCGCCGCTGGCCAAGCTGGCGATCGACTCCGGGATCAGCCCCGGCAACTTCACCGCGCTGACGTGGATCGTGGTCGCGTTCGTGGCCTCGGCGCTGATCTACTGGGCCGCCACCTACGCGCAGACGTACCTGACCGGCTGGGTCGGCCAGCGGGTGCTGCAGGACCTGCGGATCCAGCTGTTCGCGCACCTGCAGACGCTGTCGGTCGGCTTCTACTCGCGCCGGCAGGCGGGCGTGCTGATCTCGCGGCTGACCAACGACGTGCAGGCGCTCGACCAGCTCGTCTCCGACGGCGTGGTGACGCTGTTCGGCTCGACGCTGATGCTGATCGGCACGGCGGTGATCCTGATCGTGCTCGACCTCGAGCTCGCGCTGCTGACGTTCCTCGTGTTCCCGCTGCTGGCGGTCGGCTCGCTCGCCTTCCGGATCGTGTCCGCCGACGCCTACCGGCTCACGCGCGAGAAGGTGGCGGCGATCACCGCCTACCTGCAGGAGACGCTCTCGGGCATCCGGGTGGTCCGCTCGTTCTCCCAGGAGGACCGCCACCTGGCGCGGTTCGCCGAGCTCAACGAAGCCAACCGCGACGCGAACATGAAGACGGTCAACCTCAACGCGGCCTACTTCCCCGCGGTCGAGCTGATGAGCGGCCTCGCGACGGCCGGGATCCTGCTCTACGGCGGCTACCAGGCGGTCGAGGGCGAGGTCACGGTCGGCGTGCTGGTGGCGTTCATCGCCGCGCTGAACAACTTCTTCGACCCGATCCAGTCGCTGTCGCAGTTCTACACGACCTACCAGGCGGGGATGGCGGCGCTGGACAAGATCTTCGAGCTGCTCGACGAGGAGCCCGAGCTGAGCGACGCGCCGGACGCCATCGAGCTGGGCCGCGTGCGCGGCGAGATCGAGTTCGACGACGTGACGTTCGCCTACGGCGACGCGGGCGGCGACGCCCTGTGCCACGTCTCCCTCCACGTGCCGCCGGGCCAGACCGTCGCGCTGGTGGGCGCCACCGGCGCCGGCAAGTCCACGATGGCCAAGCTGGTGGCGCGCTTCTACGACCCGCTCTCGGGCCGCGTGCTCGTCGACGGCCACGACCTGCGCGAGGTCTCGGCCTCCTCGCTGCGCACCCAGATGGGCGTCGTGCCGCAGGAGGCGTTCCTGTTCAGCGGCACGATCGGGGAGAACATCGCCTTCGGCCGCGCCGACGCCACCCCGGAGCAGGTCGAGGCCGCCTCCCGCGCGGTCGGCGCGCACGAGTTCATCGCGGCGCTCGAGCACGGCTACGACACGCCGGCCGGCGAGCGCGGCGCGCAGCTGTCCGCCGGCCAGCGCCAGCTCGTGGCGTTCGCGCGGGCGCTGATCGCCGACCCGCGGATCCTCGTGCTCGACGAGGCGACCTCCAACGTGGACCTCCACACCGAGGCGCCGGATCGAGACCGGCCTGCGCCGCCTGCTGGCGGGCCGCACCGCGATCGTGATCGCCCACCGGCTGTCCACGATCCGCCGCGCGGGGCGCATCGTCGTGCTCGACCGCGGCCGGATCGTCGAGCAGGGCACCCACGAGGAGCTGCTGGCCGCCGAGGGCGCCTACTGGCGCCTGCACCGCGACTGGGCTGAGCAGTCGGCGGCGCTAGCAGCGAGCTGCGGGGCAGGGACTCGAACCCCGATAACGGCCTCCAGAGGGCCGCGTCTTGCCATTAGACGACCCCGCAGTGCGAACGGCCAGTCTAGCGAGGCAACCGGCATTGCGCCCGGCTGGCACCTTCCGGTCCGCCCCCGTCCGCGATAGTCTGGGTGGTGGCTTGAGGCGCCACCGATGTATTCGGGTGACCCCTGCCATGCTCTTCTAGTCGGGACGACCAGCGCCGGCCCACCCGGCCCCGCCCCGCACAAGACGCAAATGACGCAAGAAGGACGTGTTGGCGGATGCCTGAGGCGGTCGGCGGCTCGGTACAGCTCCTCGAAGCAGACCCGGATCTCGCACGGGGGCTCGACCCCCGGCGCGTTCGCGAGGTCAGCCAGCGGCTGTTCGTACGCACCATCGACGCACCGCGGGGCCAGTGGACCCCTGGGCGCTCGCTCAACCACGGCAGCCAGCCGATCGGCCTGCTCGTGCTCGACGGGCTGCTGGTCCGCGAGGCCACGGTCGGCGACCACCCGTGCGCCGAGCTGCTCGGCCCCGGCGACCTCCTGCGCGCGTGGGACGACCGCGACGCGGAGATCCTGCTGCCGCGCACCGTCGAGTGGACCGCGCTGATCCACTCCCGGATGGCGATCATCGACCAGGCGCTGGCCGTCCGCGCCGCCCAGTGGCCGGAGATCTTCGCCGGGCTGGTGGAGCGCGCCGCGCGCCGCGCCGAGCGGCTCGTCGTGATGCAGGCCATCGCCCACCTCACCCGCGTCGACGACCGCCTGCTGGCGCTGCTGTGGTGCCTGGCCGAGCGCTGGGGCCGCGTCGTGCCCGGCGGCGTGCTGGTCGAGCCTGCGGCTGCCGCACCGGACGCTGGCCGGCATGGTCGGCGCCCGCCGCCCGTCGGTCACCACCGCGCTCGGGCAGCTGATCGCCCGCAACGAGATCGAGCGCCGCCCCGACGGCGGCTGGCTCCTCCGCGGCGACCCGCCCGAGCCGCGCTCGGTCGAGGGCGGCCAGCAGAGCGGGCCGCTGCGCTTCGCCGCTCAGTAGACGATCGACGCGAGCGTCGGCCTCGCCGGTCAGGACCCGGCGGGCCGCCATGAGGTCCTCGGGACGCCCGACCGTGACGGCGGACGAGAGCTTGTCGCCCGCGAGGTAGAAGACGGCGAACTCGCCGTCCTCGACCGAGCCGCGCACGACCTCGCGGTCCCACTCGCTCCCCGTGCCCGACCCACTCGAGGGTCGCCCAGTCGGCGATGTCCGACCAGAAGTACGGCACCTCGGCGAAGTCCGCGGGCCGGCCCGCCACCGCGGCGGCCACCGCCTTGCCCTGCGCCCGGGCGACCTCCCAGTGCTCGATCCGCACCCGGCCGCCGTGCAGCACCGACTCGTACTCGCACGAGTCGTCCGGCCGCCCACACGCCGGGGGCCGAGGTGGCCAGCTGCGAGGAGCACGCCACGCCGCCCGTCTCCCCCAGCTCCAGCCCGGCCGAGCGGGCGAGCATCACGTCGGGCACCGCGCCGGTGCCCATCACGACGAGGTCGGCGTCGACCGCGCGGCCGGACTCCGTCCGCACCCGCTCGACGCGGCCCTCGCCCTCGAAGGCGGCCAGCGGGTCGGCCGTCACCAGCTCGACGCCGTGCGAGCGCAGCAGCCCGGCGAAGTAGCCGCTCGACCGCCGGGCCGAAGTGGGTGGCGAGCGGCGCGTCCTCGACCATCACCATCGTGCACCGCTTGCCGAGCTGCGGTCAGCGACGCGGCCACCTCGCAGGCGATGTAGGAGCCGCCGATCAGGACCACGTGCTCGGCGGAGGCGGCGTCGTCGCGGATGGCGTCCGCGTTGCCGAGCGCGCGCAGGTAGTGGATGCCGTCGAGCTCGGCGCCCGGCACCCGCAGCCGCCGGACGTTCGCGCCCGTGCACAGCACCGCCGCGCCGTAGCCGACCTCCTCCTTGGTCGACAGCTTCGCGACCTTCGCCTCGGTGTCGAGCTTCATCGCGCTGGTGCGCGTCAGCAGCTCGACGCCGCGCTCCTTCCACCACGGCAGGGGATGCAGGTACGTCGCCTCGCGGTCGATCTCGCCGCGCAGGTAGGCCTTCGAGGCCGGCGGGCGCTCGTAGGGCGGGTCGGTCTCGCGCCCGACGAGCAGGATCGAGCCGTCGAAGGACCGGTCGCGCGCGAGGCCCTCGGCGCACGCGGACCCCGCCGCCCCCGCGCCGACGATCAGGACGTCGACCTCGCGGTCAGCCACGCCCGTCGTCGCCCACGAACTGGTCGGTGATGTCCTCCTCGAGGCCCGGGTCGAGGACCACGAGCACCTCGTCTCCGGCCTCCACGACGGTGTCGGCCTTGGGCACGAAGCCGCTGCCGTCGCGCAGCACCGAGATCACCAGCGCGCCCTCGGGCAGCTCCATGTCCGACACCCGCTGGCCCGCCGCGGGCGCGCCCTCGGAGACCACCAGCTCGATGATCTCCAGGCGCTCCTCGGGCAGGTCGAGCAGGTGGACGAGCCCGTAGCGCGGCACCTCGTGCTCGATCAGCCGCAGGATCAGGTCGGTCGCCGACACCGCCGGCTGGATCCCCAGCAGCTTGAAGTGCTCGAGGTTCCGCGGGTTGTTGACGCGGGCGATGATCCGCTCGCAGAGGTACTTCTCCTTGGCCACCTGGCAGATCAGCAGGTTGTCCTCGTCGTCGCCGGTGACGGCCACCACGAGGTCGGCGCGCTGGATCCCGGCCCGCTCGAGCACCCACAGCTCGGTGGCGTCGCCGTACTGCACGGCGTGCTCGAGCTCCTGCTCGACGGTCAGGTAGCGGCGGCGGTCCTGCTCGAGCACGGTGACCTCGTGGCCCTTCTCGAGCAGCTCCCGCGCGAGGTTCCAGCCGACCTTGCCGGCGCCGGCGATGATGACGTAGAGCCCCTCCATCAGACTTCGGCGAACGCTGCGCTCTCGAGCTGCTCGATCGCGATCTGGGTGGGGCAGATGGTCTGCAGTCCCTGCTCGCGGTACCAGGCGGCGCGGCGCGGGTCCAGCACGCGGGCGATGACGCGCGGCACCTCGAAGCGCCGCTGGGCGATCTGGGAGACGACGAGGTTGGTGTTGTCGCCGTTGGTGGAGGCGATGAACACCTGCGCCTGCTCGACGCCCGCCTCGATCAGCGCGTCCATCTCCAGCGCGGTGCCGATCGTGAAGCGCCCGCCGGCCTCCTCCCAGCCCTTGCCGAGCTCGACGTCGAGGCGCTCGTGGGAGAGCGGGTCCTCGTCGAGCACGGACACGGTGTGCCCGGCGCGGAGTGCCGAGGTGGCCACAGAGGAGCCGACACGGCCGGCTCCGACGACGAGGACGAACATCGGCGCGGACTCTAGCGGGACTAGGAGCTGGCCGCTGCCGTTGACGTCGGGCCGCGCGGGGTCGGCGGCCGGCGGGGGCGCCGAGCCGTCCACCGACGCCGGCTCCACCGCGGCCTGCGGCGGCGCCGCGGTCAGGATCACCCGGCAGGGCGCCTTGTTGACGACGTGGCGGGTCGTGTCGCCCACGAACGTGTCGCGCATGCCCGCCCTGCCGCCCATCACCATGCCGCCGCGGGTCAGGACCTTCTCCTCGGCCGCCAGCACGATCGCCTCCACCCCGCGGCGCTTGGCCTCGTGCACGATCGCCTCGCCCGCCTTGCGCGCCCGCACGACCGCGGTGGCGACCTCGACGCCCTCGTACTCCTCCCCCACCGCCTTCGCCCGCGCCAGGGCCCGCCGCGCGCGCTTGAGCTCCTCGTCGGGGATCCGCGCGTCCAGCGGCAGCGACATCGGCACCTCGAACACCCACAGCGCCTCGATCACCGCGCCGCCCTCGCCGAGGTCCTCGTTCTCCTCGGCCGCCAGGCGCCCCGCGGTCTGCACGATGTCGTCGTCGAGCGGGCGCCCCTGCACGGGCACCAGGATCGAGCCGTACTCGGCGTCCTGGCGCGGCCGCGTGAGCGACTTCTCCGGCACCGTGACGCGCTTGAAGACCGGCTTGCCCTCCGAGATCCGGTAGTAGACGTAGAGGGCGACGCCGAACACCATCCAGCCGATCCCGATCCAGCGCGACGCGCCGTGGTAGACGAGCAGCGACAGCAGCGCGGCGAGCGACATCAGCGCCGCGAGCACCGCGGGCAGCGGCAGGTCGCCGCCGGCCATCCGGACGTTGAAGGCCATCTTGAAGGGCCGGTCGCGGTTGGGCTCCTTCCACCGCAGCCGGATCACCGCCACGGCGACGATCGCGAACGCCAGCGTCGCGCCGAACGCGCTGATGCCGACCAGGAAGTCCAGGTCGGCGGGCAGCAGCAGCGCGATCGCCAGCAGCGTGCCGATCCCGATCACCACCACCGGCGTGGAGCGTTGCGGGTGCAGGTAGCCGACCAGCGACGGGATCTGGCGGTTCAGCGCCAGCGAGTAGCCAAGCCGTGAGAGGCCGAGCATCGACGCGTTGCAGGCCGCCGTGAGGATCGCCACGCCCGAGACGGCCAGCAGGTAGCGCATGGGCTCTCGGACCCACTCCTGCGAGAAGGCGTCGGCCACGCCCACCATCGGAGCCTCGACCCACTCTGTCCCCGGCTGCGGCGGCAGCGCCGACGACGCGATCAGCGCGAGCCCCAGGTAGGGCACCAGCGCGCCTATGAGCCGCACCGCCATCAGCCGCTTCAGCCCGCGGCGGCCGATCGCCACCTGCCCGGCGAGCCCCGAGGAGGCGTCGATCCCGCTGAAGGCGACCAGCACGAGCGGGAAGGCGAACATCAAGTCCTCGAACGACGGGCTGCCCGCGATCGCCGCCGGGTTGGTGAGGACCTCGGGCTCGAAGAGCAGCGCGAAGCCGAACGCCAGCACCACCAACTGCAGGGCGAGGTCGGCGAGCACGATCAGCGCCGCGCGCTCGAAGCGCCGCGGCGTGCTCCCGCGGACGTTCATCACCGCGACGCCGATCACCACCGCCGCGGCGACCAGGAACTCCGGCGCGCCGGAGTCGACCGGCTCCCAGAACACCGCCACGTAGTCCGTGGTCGCGTACGCGGTCAGCGCGATCAGGATCAGGTAGTCGAGGCAGATCGCCCAGCCGGCGACGAAGCTCCACAGCTCGTTGAACGCGTAGCGCGCGATGACCGTCGCCCCGCCGCGCTCCTGGTGCAGCGAGGTGCCCTCCACGTAGCAGGGGACGAGCAGCGCGAAGAACAGCGCGCCGGCCAGGAACACCAGCCACGTCAGCCCGAGCGCCCGCGCCGCGACGACGCCGACCGCGAAGTAGATCGAGGCGCCGACGAAGCCCTGCACGATCCCGAACAGCGCCGGCGAGCCGAGGCCGCGCTTGAGCTGCGGGAGGGCCGTGTCCACGCGCGGCATCAGTCCTCCTCCTCGCCGCGCCCGCGCGTGAGGTAGAGGCGGCCGGCCCCGGCCGCCACGAACAGCGCGCCGACGAGGATCCCGAACGCGGTCGCCCCGCCGCCCGCGTCGATCGTGCGCACGACGATCGCCACGCCGAGGAACATCAGCAGCCCGGAGGTGAGCCGCGTCAGGGCCTTCATGTCGCCGCCCGCTCCAGCGCGAGCTGCCGCCGCCCGGCCTCGTCGGCCGCCGGCGTGGACTCGATGACGACCCGGCACGGGCGCTCGGCCAGCACCGTCTCGAGCGTCTTGCCGAACAGCGACGCGCCGCCGACGCGCCGCGGCAGCGCCAACACGATCGCGGCGGCGCGCATGTCGATGGCCTCCTCGACGATCCGCCGTCCGCCCTGGCCCGGCCGGATCCGCTCGGTGTGGCCGGAGACGCGGCGGCCGCCCTGGATCTGGGCCTGCTCGAGGATCGACTGCGCGGCGGCCTCCTCGTCGGCCATCGGCGCGTCGATCGCGAGCGCGTACGGCACCGTCACGAACGCCACCACGTGGATCCCTCGCCGCTTGCGGGCCGCCAGCTTGGCGGCGGTGGCCATCACGTGCTCGTCGTAGCCGTCGGAGACCGGGACGAGCACCGAGTCGTACTCCGCCTCGTGGTCGACGACCGGCTGCGGGATCGCGACCTTGTACGTGGAGACGAGGTCCAGGCCCTGCCGTCGCCGGTAGACGATGTAGACGATCATCCCCAGCGTCAGCCACACGGTGCCCGCGATCGCGACGGGCACGTTGAGCGCGGCGATGACGCCGAACGAGAGCATCGTGCCCGCCACGCCGAGGATGGCGAACGGCGGCAGGTCGTGGCCGCGGACGCGCACGTGGCCGGGGCTGCGATAGGGGCGCGGCACGTCCGGTTCCTTGACGCGCAGGCGGATGAGCGCCAGGTGCGCCATCGAGAACGAGAGCATCGCGCCGAAGGCGTAGATCAGCCCGAGGAACTCGGCCTGACCCGGCAGCAGCGCGACGCACGCCAGGCCGGAGAACACGAGGATGCCGAGGTAGGGCGTGCGGTAGTGGGAGTGCAGCCGCCGCAGCGCGTCCGGCATCTGGCGATGCATCCCCATCGAGTACACGAGCCGCGACACCCCGAGCACGCCGGCGTTGGTCGCCGCCACGAGGATGGTCACCGCCAGGATCGCGACGTAGAACTCGGCCGTCGCCTGCGCGAAGCCGAGGTCCATGTTCTTGACGATGCCGAGGATCGGGTCCGAGGCGTAGCCGCCGTCCACCTTGGCGACGCCGAGCAGCGTGGTGCAGTTGTCCCCGGCCGCGTCACAGCGCACCGGCAGCGCCGACAGCGCGATCCACGGGAGCGTGAAGTAGATGGCGAACACGGCGATCATCACCCGCTTGATCGAGGCCGGGATCGTCTTGGCCTCCTCCTTGGCCTCCCCCGCCATGTTCGAGATCGTCTCGATGCCGGTGTAGGCGACCGTCCCGAGCGGGATCGCGATCAGGAAGTCCCGCCACGTCGGCGCGGTCCCGATCAGCTCGAGGTTCCGGGCGAGGATCTCCGGGCTCAGGACGAGGAAGACGCCGGCCATGACGAGCGCGAGCTGGCTCATGAAGTCGATGACGGCGAGCACGATGTTGACGCTCACCGCGTCCTTGACCCCGCGCACGTTGACCAGCGCCAGCAGCGCGATCAAGACGACGCCGAACACGATGTCGCCCGGCGAGGTGGAGAAGTAGCTCCACGACACGCCGCCCGCGTAGTGGGCGGCGAAGAAGGCCGAGATGGCGATCGTGATGACGTAGTTGAGCATCTGCGCCCACGCCGTGAAGAACGACCAGAACTCGTTGAAGGCCTGGCGTGCGAACAGCGACGACCCGCCCGCCTCGGGGTACATGGCCGTGGCCTCGGCGTAGGTGGTCGCGGTCGCGTAGAAGAGCGCGCCGGTGAGGATGAACACGATCGGCGTCCAGCCCAGCGCCAGCGCGGCCACGAGGCCGAGCGCGTAGTAGATCGAGGATCCAACGTTCCCGTAGGCCGTCGAGAAGAGCGCGTTGACCCCGAGTACGCGCTCGAGGCCCTCCAGGCGGCGTCTTGCCATCGCTAGACGGCGATTCTAGGCGCGCTCGGGCTCCGGCAGCCCGGCGGGCGGCGGGTACTTCTGGCCGATGCCGCAATCGAACACCACGACCTCGTCGCCCTCGGAGAGGTCACCGCGCTCGCGCAGGGCGCGCACGGCGGCGAACGCGGCCCCGCTCTCGGGCGCCACGTAGCTGCCCATCAGCCGCCCCGCGAGCCCCTGCGCCTCGGTCAGCGCGTCCTCGGAGACCGCGATCGCGGTCCCTCCGGAGGCACGCAGCGCGTCGAGGATCAGCGTGTCGCCGACCGCGGCGGGCACCCGCAGGCCGCCGGCGCGCGTGGCGGCGTTCTCCCAGCGCTCCGCGCGGCGCTCGCCGCGCTCGAACGCCCGCACGATGGGGGCGCAGCCCTCGGTCTGCACGGAGATCATCCGCGGGCGCGCGGCACCGATGAAGCCGAGCTGCTCCAGCTCGTCGAACGCCTTCCACATCCCGATCAGGCCGGTGCCGCCGCCCGTCGGGTAGACGATCGCGTCCGGGAGCCGCCAGCCGAGGTCCTCGGCCAGCTCGAGGCCCATCGTCTTCTTGCCCTCCACGCGGTAGGGCTCGCGCAGGGTCGAGACGTCGAAGGCGCCCTCGTCGGCGGCGATCCGGCGGGCGACGGCGCCGCACTCGTCGATCAGGCCGTCGAGCAGGAGCACGCGGGCGCCCATGGCGAGCGCCTCCTCGCGGTTGACGGCCGGGACGTCGGTGGGCATCACGACGGTGACGGGGAGTCCGGCGAGGGCCCCGTAGGCCGCCAGCGCGCCGCCGGCGTTGCCCGCTGATGGTGCCACGAGGGCGGTGGCGCCCAGCTCGGCCGCGCGGCTGACCGCCACGGCCATCCCGCGCGCCTTGAAGGAGCCGGTCGGGTTCAGGCCCTCGGCCTTCACCAGCAGCTTGGGCGCCCCGAGCGCGGCGCCGAGGCGCGGGGCGGCCAGCAGCGGCGTGGAGCCCTCGCCGAGGTGCAGCCGCTGCGCGGGGTCGGCGACCGGCAGCAGCTCCGCCCATCGCCACAGGCCGCCGCTGCGCCGCTCCGCCAGCGCCTCGCGCGTCAGCGTGCGGCCGGCGCGTTCGAGGTCGTAGCGCGCCAGCAGCGGCCGGTCGTCGACGGGATCGAGGTTGAGCAAGGTCGTCCGCCGAGTAGGTGCGGCCGGACTCCGAGCCCTCGAGGTGGGTCAGCGTCGACATCGACCCTTAACCTGACACGCGATGCCGCTCATTGAACTCACCCTCCCCGCCGAGATCGGGGACGCCTGGCCGTACCTGCGCGATCCCGCGCTGATCCGCCGCTGGTTCGGCTGGGACTACGACGGCCTCGAGCACGAGATCGACGTGATCTTCCTCCAGGAGGCGGCGGTCGACGACGCCGACCACGTCCTGCAGTGGGGCGACGGGATCCAGGAGGGCGACCGGATCGAGCTCGCCGACGCCGGCGGTGGAGACGATCGTGCGCGTGTTCCGCGGCGAGGACGCCCCGGCGGGCTTCGACCCGATCGCCGAGGGCTGGATCTCGTTCGCCTACCAGCTCCGCTTCGCGCTCGAGCACCAGGGTCAGGACCGCCGCACGCTGCGCCTGACCGGAGGCCGCATGCCGGCCGAGCTGCCCGGGGAGCCGTACTTCCGCACCGAGCACCAGTCCGCATCCGTGGCCGACGGCGCGCTGGTGCTCGTCGCGGCCGAGCCCGACGGGTCCGCCGCGCTGACGGTCAGCGCGTACGGCGGCGAGCCCGATTCGGCGCGCTGGCGCGCCTGGTGGGAGGAGCTCGCCGGCTGATGCGCGCGCTGCTCGCGGCCCTGGCCGCGTCGGCGGCGTACCCGGGCGTCTGGGCGGTGCTGGCGCCGCGCTCCTTCTTCGACACCTTCCCGGGCGCGGGCCACCACTGGACCGCGGGGCTGCCTGCCTACAACGAGCACCTCGTGACCGACGTCGGCGCGTTCTACCTCGGCTTCGCGCTGATGTTCGCGTGGGCGGCATGGCGCCCGTCCCGCGAGCTCGTCGTGCCGCTGTGCACGGCGTTCGCGGTGTTCTCCGCGCTGCACCTGGCGTGGCACTCGGCCAACCTGGACGGCTTCGCGACGGTCGACGCGGTCGCCCAGACGGCGTCGCTGGCCGCTGTGCTGGTCGCGTCGGCGGGCGCCGTCGTGCTCAGTCGTCGGCGAGCTTGAGCAGCTTGGTGACGGTGTTCCAGTTGCGCGAGGTGGCGTCCGCGCCCGCGCCCTTCTGGAGCTCCTTGGCGAGGTCGGAGTCCGCCAGCCCGCGGGGATGCCAGGCGAACAGCTCCCGCCCGGAGATCTCGAACGCCTCGTCGCCGAAGTCCATCTGTTGGAGCTTCGCGACCCGCTCCTCGTCGACGTCGCCCTTGAGGAACGCGACGTGCACGTGCTTGGGCCGCTCGTCGGCCTCCGGGTACGGGCAGCGCTCGATCACGTCGGCCAGCTCGTCGCGCGTGCGGACCATCACCGAGGTGTCCACGCCGAGCTCGTCGAGGATCAGCTGGTGGACCTCCTTCTCCACCGACGCCGGCTTCTTGCGGGAGGTCAGCACGATGTTGCCGCTGTTGACCAGCGTGCGGACGTCCTCGTAGCCCGCCGCGGTCAGCACCTCGCGCAGCTCGGCCATCTTGACCCGCTTGCTCGGACCGAGGTTGACCCCTCGCAGGAGCGCGATCTGGCGTGGCATGCCCCGAAGATGTCACGTTCGCGGCGGCTGCGCCCACCACCTCGCCGGCCTCGTCGAAGCGGGCCCGACCGGCACGGCGACCGCGTTCGCCGGCCCGCGGGTGAGCGCATGGACCTCCTGGCCCGCGATTGGGCGGGGAACGCTGGCCCTGGGGGGCCAGGTTCCCTTGCGGGTTCGCCCCGGGGGCGAACCCGCGGTCGCTCCGAGTGACTAGGCGATGAGCGGGAATGATCAGGAGGGCGACGATGTTCGCCACCTTGATCATCGGGTTGATGGCCGGGCCGGCGGTGTCCTTGAACGGATCGCCGACGGTGTCGCCGGTCACCGAGGCGGCGTGGGCGTCGGAGCCCTTGCCGCCGTGGGCGCCGTCCTCGATCAGCTTCTTCGCGTTGTCCCACGCACCGCCGCCGGCGGTCATGAGGACGGCGAAGAACAGGCCGACGACGATGACGCCGATGAGCATGCCGCCGAGCGCCTTGTAGGAGAGCACGCCGACGATCACGGTGAACACGATCGGGATCAGCGACGGGATGATCATCTCGCGCTGCGCCGTCTGGGTCACGATGTCCACGCACTGGCGGTAGTCGGGCTTGTCGGTGCCCTTCATGATCCCCGGCTTCTCGCGGAACTGCCGCCGGACCTCCTCCACGACGGCACCGCCGGCACGGCCGACGGCCTCCATCGAGAGGGACGGCGAACAGGCAGACCATGAGGCCGCCGATGAGCAAGCCGATCAGGACGTCCGGGTCGTCGATCGCGAACAGCACGGCCTCCCGAGCTCCTCCTGGAGCTCGATCTTGAACGCCGCGAACAGCACCAGCGCGGCCAGAGCGGCCGAGCCGATCGCGTAGCCCTTGGTGACGGCCTTGGTGGTGTTGCCGACCGCGTCCAGCGGGTCGGTGACGTTGCGCACGTCCTCGGGCATGTTGGCCATCTCGGCGATGCCGCCGGCGTTGTCGGTGATCGGGCCGAACGCGTCCAGCGCCACGATCAGGCCGGTCAGCGACAGCTGGGCCATGACGGCCACGCCGACGCCGTAGATCCCGGCGAGCTCGTTGGCCAGGAAGATGCCGAGCACGATCACCAGCGCGGGCAGCGCGGTGGCCTGCAGGCCCGACGCCAGGCCCTGGATGATGTTCGTCGCGTGGCCGGTCTCCGACGCCTTGGCCGTCTTCTTGACCGGCGAGAAGCGCGTCGAGGTGTAGTAGTCGGTGATCACGAACAGCAGCGCCGTGACGCCGAGGCCGATCAGCGAGCACAGGTAGATGTCGCCGACGCTCGGCGCGCCACCGCCGCTGAGGTCGTCCATCATCCACATGGTCACGGGGTAGAAGAGGACCGCCGCGATCAGGCCGGCGACGACCATGCCCTGGTACAGCGCGCGCTCCACGTTGCCGCTGGAGGACTTGACGGCGAAGGTGCCGATGATCGAGGCGATGATCGACACGCCGCCGAGGACGAGCGGGTACAGGATGACCGCGGTCGCCTGCGCCTCGTCGAAGGTCAGCACGCCGAGGAGCATCACGGCCACCGCGGTGACCGCGTAGGTCTCGAAGAGGTCGGCCGCCATGCCGGCGCAGTCGCCGACGTTGTCGCCCACGTTGTCGGCGATCACGGCCGGGTTGCGGGGGTCGTCCTCGGGGATCCCGGCCTCGATCTTGCCCACGATGTCGGCGCCGACGTCGGCGCCCTTCGTGAAGATGCCGCCGCCGAGCCGGGCGAACACCGAGATCAGCGAGCCGCCGAACCCGAGGCCGACGAGCGCGTCCACGGCGTCCTTGGACTCGACGTCGAAGATCCACGTCAGGGCGCCGTAGTAGCCGGCCACGCCGAACAGAGCCAGGCCGGCGACGAGCATGCCGGTGACGGCGCCACCGCGGAAGGCGGCGTCGAGCGCCGGGCCGATGCCGCCACGAGCGGCCTCGGCCACGCGCGTGTTCGCGCGAACCGACACGTTCATGCCGATGAAGCCCGCCGCGCCGGACGCGACGCCGCCGATCAGGAAGCCGATCGCGACCTCGATGTCCTGCAGGAAGATCAGCGCGACGAACAGGACGGCGCCGACGATGGCAATCGTTCTGTACTGGCGGCGGAGGTAAGCAGAAGCACCCTCCTGGATGGCCAGCGAGAGGCTCTGCATCGTCTCGTTGCCCGGGGAGAGGGCCAGCAGAGCGCGGCTGGTGACGGCGCCGTACGCGACGGCGAACAAGGCACACACGAGGGCGATGACGACCCCGTGGTCGATCAGGAGATCTTGCAAGGTAGGTAACCCCTCTGGATTTCTGGTAGTCGACGGGGGGATTGGCGTCGCGCCATCCGTCGTCAATGCCTGCGAAACGCGATGAGCGGCCGCCCAGAGGGCCGCCGCTCGAACGCGGTGAGTCTACAACCTGGTCCGGCGAGCTACTGCCCGGGGACCCACAGGCGACCCGACGACTGCGCCGGACCACGTCCGCCGGGCTCCGGCGGCGGGTCTCCTCCGCCGCCCTCGTCCCCGCCCTCGGGCGGCTCCTCGCCGCCGCGCTTGGCGAGCTGCGAGTAGGCCATCTGCAGCTGCGACAGCGTGTCGCGCACGGGGCCGAGCGACTCGGCGTGGCGCTGCTCGAGGAGCGGCAGCAGCGCGCGGGCGCCCTCGATGGCCTGGCCCATCTGCCCGAGGTCGGGCGGGGGCGGCTGCTCGCCGGGAGGCGTGGCCAGGCCCGCCTTGCGGGCGGCCAGGTTGAGCAGCGTCACCAGGGTCTGCAACAGCACGTCGTCGACCGTGATCCGCTCCATCTCGGCCTCGATCTGCCGGAGCTGCTCCTCGGAGAGGTCGTTGGGGGGTGGCTGGGCGCTCATGGGACTGGCTCCTCCTGCATATAGCTCGCATGGGTCTCGCGCACGGTGGCGGCGTACACCTCGGCCGGGGTCGCCCCGGCGTCGATCATCCTTCGCTGGCGCTGGGCGCCGTTGAGGTCGGGCAGCTTGACATCCGCGCCGGTCCACGCCCGTAGGCGGTCCAGCGCCTCGGAGGCGGGGTAGGGCTCGACGCGGGGTGCGGTGAGGTCGAGCAGCTTCCCGTCGAGCCCGTAGCGGATCGCCCGCCACATGTTCTCCTCGATCAGGCGGCCGGGCAGGTCGGGCGGTGTCTCGCCCGCGTCGACCTCCTCGGCGGCGCGCCGCACGCAGGCGACGATCAACGCGGCCAGCTGGTCGGCCTCCTGCGCGGTGGTCTGCGCGTCGCAGATCCGCACCTCGACGGTCCCGAAGTCGTGGTGGGGGCGCACCGACCACCACAGCTGGGTGAACTCGACGATCGACTCGGTCCGCACCAGCAGCTCGACGTAGTCGGCCCACGCCTGCCAGGTGCCGAAGGGGTCGGGGATGCCGCAGCGCGGGAACGACTTGGTGAAGGTCTGGGTGCGGGCGGTGTGAAGGCCCGAGTCCATGCCGTCCACGTACGGCGAGTTGGCGGAGATGGCCAGGAGCATCGGCAGGATCGGGCGCAGCCGGTCGCTGACCTGGACCGCGCGGTCGGCGCCCTGGACGCCCACGTGGACGTGCATGGAGAACGTGTTGTTGCGCCACGCGACGTACTTCAGGCCGTCCTCCACCCGGTGGTAGTGCGCGGTATCGATGACGTGCTGGTCGCGGTAGTCCGACAGCGGGTGGGTGCCGGTCGAGCCGAGCGCCACGCCGTGGGCGCCGGCCAGCGCGAACAGGCGGCGGCGCCGGTCGGCCTGGCGGGCGCGCGCGTCCTCGACGCTCTCCCCGCGGCCCGATCGGATCTCGATCTCGGAGTCGATCAGCTCGCCCGCGATCGACTCGGCGAGCTGCGGGTCGTCCTGACCGGCGTCGCGCAGCGTCTCGAAGCGCGGGACCAGCATGAGCGTGTCGGGGTCGATGAGCGCGAACTCCTCCTCGATCCCGACGGTGAAGTCCACCGAGCTCTCGAAGGTCTCCCGCGCGGCGGCGAGGTCGATCATCTAGGTCAGATAGAAGTAGAGCGCGTAGAGGAGGTCCACGGCGGGGCTGGACGTGTGGACCGTCACCTCCGGCGGCACGTGCAGGAGCGCCTCGGAGTAGTTGAAGATGATCTTCACGCCCGCGTCGACGAGCTGGTCGGCCAGTTCCTGGGCGGCGGCGGTCGGCACGGCGAGCACGCCGACCACGATGTCCTCCTCCTCGACGACCTGGCGCAGTTCGTCGGGACGGCGCACGGTGGTCTGCCCGACGCTCTCGCCGATCTTGTCCTCGTCGGAGTC
Organism: uncultured Solirubrobacteraceae bacterium; assembly: GCA_963764385.1. GTDB lineage: Bacteria > Actinomycetota > Thermoleophilia > Solirubrobacterales > Solirubrobacteraceae > DATFQI01. Next base: position 367,090 of record CAVXSJ010000019.1, read on the forward strand.
GAAGATGGCCACGACGCGGAAGCCGTGGTCGGCGAAGATGTCCGAGGACGCGATCGCCTTGCCGAGGTGGCCGGCGCCGAACAGCGCGATGTTGTGCTGCCCGGAGGTGCGCAGGATCTTGCGGATCTGCGAGACCAGCGAGTCGACGTTGTAGCCGACCCCGCGCTTGCCGAACTTGCCGAAGCCCGACAGGTCGCGCCGGATCTGCGTCGAGTTCACGTGGGTGTACTCGGACAGCTCCTGCGAGGAGATCGTCTCCTTGCCCATCTTGCGGGCCTGGGTCAGGACCTGCAGGTAACGGGACAGTCGCGCGGCGACGCCGAGCGACAGGCGATCGGACAGAGGCCCGATGCCCGCTTCGCCCTCCCCCCGCTGGGTGGCCACGTCACCGAAGCTCATCGCCGGCCGGATCCACGATAGTCCCCGATGCGGGCCCGAGCGTCGTGCCTCGTCCACGAAGAAGTCCGACAGTTCGCGGCCGTCGAGCGCGATCACCGGGATCCGCTCGAGATACCGCGCGTGCAGGGCGTCGTCGGCGGTGATGTCGATCTCCTCGAGCGCGAACGGCGCCGTGGCGCGCAGGCGCTCCAGCACGTCCCGGGCGTCGTCGCACAGGTGGCAGCCGGGCCGCCCGTACAGCGTCACGGTGCGGGTCATGCCGCGGTGGGATACGCGTCGAGCCCGAGGTAGCCCGGGAACGCGACCGGCTCCACCCAGCGGGCGGCCGACCCGATCATGGCGGCGTTGTCGGTGCACAGCTGCGGCGGCGGGATCGTCACCGGGACGCCGAGTTGGGCGGCGCGCTCGCGCAGGCGCCGGTTGGCCGCCACGCCGCCGCCGATCGCCACCGCGCGCCGGGCTCCGCCTTCAGGGCGCGCTCGACGCGGATGATCAGCGCCTCGACGATCGCGTGCTCGTAGGACGCCGCGAGGTCGGCGGCGCGGCGGGTCGTCGCCTCCGGGCCGAGGTCGCGGACGGCGTACAGCAGCGCCGTCTTGAGCCCGGCGAAGGAGAAGTCGAGCCCCTTCACGCGCGCCGCGGTCGGGAACGAGAACGCGGTCGGGTCGCCGCCGGCGGCCAGCTTGGACAGCGCCGCGCCGCCCGGGTACCCGAGGCCGAGCAGCCGCGCGCCCTTGTCGAACGCCTCCCCGGCGGCGTCGTCGAGCGTGCCGCCGAGCCGCTCGTAGGACCCGTGCTCGGTGACGCGCGCCAGCAGCGTGTGGCCGCCGGAGGCGAGCAGGCACAGGAACGGCGGCTCGATCGGGTCGGGCAGGAGGTAGTTGGCGGCGACGTGGCCCTGCAGGTGGTCGACCGGCGCGAGCGGGAGTCTGCGGGACGCCGCCAGGCCCTTGGCGGTCGCGACGCCGATCAGCAGCGCCCCGACCAGGCCCGGCCCCTGCGTGACGGCGATCAGCTCAACGTCGTCCAGCGTGGCGCCCGCTTGATGGAGTGCATCGTCGACGACGGCGTTCACCAGCTCGAGGTGATGGCGGGAGGCGATCTCAGGCACCACGCCGCCGTAGCGGTCGTGGATGCCCTGGGAGGACACGACGTTCGAGCGCACCTCCCCTGCGCGGGTCACGACGGCGGCGCAGGTGTCGTCGCACGACGTCTCCAGCGCGAGGATCACAGCGGCTGCGCGTTGGGCACGTCGTCGAGCGAGCCTCGTTTGGTGCCCGCGGTGCGCCACATGACGATTGCGTCCTCACCGTTGTCCGCGTAGTAGCGGCGGCGCATCCCGGCGCCCTTGAACCCGAGTCCCTCGTAGAGCTCGAAGGCGCCCTGGTTGGACCGCCGCACCTCGAGCGTGAACTGCGCGTCGGGGTCGCCGACGCGCTCGAACAGCGCCGCCATCATCGCCGTGGCGATCCCGCGGCGGCGGCGGTCGGGGTCCACGGAGACGTTCATGATGTGCCACGCGAGGTCGTAGCGCGAGCACACGAGGTAACCGGCCAGCTCCTCGCCGACGTACGCCGCCAGGCACACCCCGCTCGGCTTGGAGAGCTCCAGCACGAACATCGCCAGCGACCACGGAGTCGTGAAGCAGCGGCGCTCGACGGCCACGACCTGCGGGAGGTCGGCGTAGGTGAGGCGGCGGACCTCGATGGCGGAGGCGGGAGGGGCGGTCATCTTGGGGAGGCGTCGGGGTCGCGTCGGTAGTCGGGGACCAGCGCATCGCGCCCGGCCGGCTCCCCCTCCGCGCCGAGCCGACAGATGTGCAGCGCGCTCACGCGGTGGACGGGAGAGTCGTCCGCCGGGACGCTGGCCCCGGCCCGCTCGAATTCCTCCCTGAATCGTACCGCCCCGTCGCCCACCGCCTGGGCGCCCGCGACCAGGCGGGCGGCCAGATCGGCGGGGGCGATGGCCTGTGGCTCGAGCAGCCCGGCGGCGTACGCGAACACCTCGCCGCGGCGCGCGTCGATCACGGCGTAGACGGGGCCGTCGTGGCTCGCACCGGCGACGAGCGCCTCCAGGCTCGACACGCCGGCGAGCGGGAGGTCGCGGCCCTGCGCGAGGGCGCGGGCCGTGGCGATCCCGTGGCGCAGGCCGGTGAAGCCGCCCGGGCCCACGCCGACGGCGATCCGCGTCACGTGCTCCCAGTCGTCCTGGACGACCTCCTCGACCAGCGCGAGCAGCTTGGTGGCGTGGTTGGGGCGGGCGCCGGGCTCGGGGTCGTCGCGCGCCTCGCGCTCCAGGCCGCCGGGCGTCCACACGGCGGCGGCGGTCGAGGCGGTGGCGGTGTCGATGCCGAGGATCACGCGATGTCCCTCGCGTCGCCGCCGGCGTGCTCGAGGTGGACCCGGTGCGCCACCCGGTCCTCCGGCCACGCCCCGGGCGCGCGCTCCGGCCACTCCACGAAGGCGATCGTGTCGGGGGCGAAGAACGGGTCGAGCAGCCCCGGGTCCTCCGCCTCCATGCCGCCCAGGCGGTACAGGTCGAGGTGCGCGAGCGGCCCGTCGCGGCCCTCGTAGGCGACGCCCACCACGAACGTGGGGCTCGTCACGGGGCCCTCGACACCGAGCGCGCGCAGGGCGCCGCGCACGAACGTCGTCTTGCCGGCCCCCAGTTCGCCCGAGACGAGCACGACGTCGCCGGGGCGCAGCCGGCCCGCGAGCTCAGCGCCTGCCCGCCCGGTCGCGTCAGCGCTGGTGGTTCGCACGGCGGCGCAGCACGAGGCCGGCGGCCAGCAGCACGGCCCCGGCGAGCGCGACGAACCCCGCGTCGACGCCGGTGTAGGGCAGCTGGGCGCCGCTCGAGGGGGCGGCGGGCGCCGGAGCGGGCGCGGCCTGGCTCGGCTGCGCCGGCGCGGGCGCGGGTTGCGCCGGGGCGGGCGCCGCCGTCGGGGCCGGAGCGGGCTCCTCCTGCTGCTGGGACGGCTCCTCGCCGAACGGGTCCTGGTACTGCTCGTCGCCGGCGCCCTGGGCGAGCGCGGCGGCCGGGAGGGCCAGGGCGAGCACCAGCGCGGCGAGCGTCATGAGGGTCCTCAATGCCATCGAGCGCGCCAGTGTATCCCCCGCTACCGTGGCGCCCGGATGCACATCCTGGTACTCACGGATCGCGACTGGACCCACCCGCAGGGCGGCGGGACGGGGACCAACCTGTACGGGCAGGTCGCCCGCTGGGTGGCCTGGGGCCACCGCGTCACGGTGGTGGCCGGAAGCTACCCGGGCGCGGTCGCGCAGGAGGCGCTCTCCTCGAAGCTGACCGTGCTACCGGATGGGCTCGCGGCTGACCGTCTTTCCCCGCGCGGCGTGGGCCTGCCTGCGAGGCGTCGGCGAGGACGCCGACGTGGTCCTCGAGGTCATCAACGGGATCACCTTCCTGACGCCGCTGTGGCTGCGCCGCCCGCGCGTGGCGCTCGTGCACCACGTCCACCGCGACCACTACGTGACCGAGCTGGGCCGCGCCGGCGCGGTGGCGGCGTTGTTCGCCGAGACGCTCCCGCTCCGCCTGCTCTACCGCGACACGACGTTCCTGACCATCTCCGACGCGGGTCGCCGCGACCTGCGGGAGCTCGGGCTGCCGGAGGACCGCATCCACGTCGCCTACCTCGGCGTCGAGGAGCCTGAGTTCCCGGCATCGCCGCGCAGCCCCGAGCCGCGCCTCCTCTACCTCGGGCGGTTGAAGCAGTACAAGCGCGTCGAGCGGCTGCTCGACGTCGCCGACGCTCTTCCGTCGGTCCACCTCGACCTGGCCGGGGACGGCGACCACCGGGAGGCGCTCGAGGCCGACATCGCGCGGCGCGGCCTGGGCGACCGGGTGACGCTGCACGGACACGTCACCGAGGAGCACAAGGCGCAGCTGCTCTCCAGCGCGTGGGTGAACCTGACGGCCTCCTCGGCGGAGGGCTGGTGCCTGACGGTGATGGAGGCGGCCATGTACGGCACGCCGAGCGCGGCGCTGGCGGTCGGCGGGCTGCCGGAGTCGATCGCCGACGGGCGCACCGGGTTGCTCGCCGACGACGGCCCGGGGCTGATCGAGCACGTGCGCGCTCTGGTGGAGGATGCTTCGCTTCGCGAGCGGCTCGGCGAGGCCGCCCATGACCGGGCCCGCGAGTTCACGTGGGACCGCACGGCGGAGGAGAACCTCCAGGTGCTCGACGCCGAGGCGGCGACCGAGCGCGCCGGGCTGCGCACGGCGCTGAGCGGCTCCGAGACGCTCAAGGCGGCCGGGCTGGCCGCCGCGACGCTGGCCTCCAACGCGATCGCGCTGCTCTTCACGGTCCTGTTCGCCCGGCTGCTCGGCGCCGACGGCTACGGGTCGCTGGCCGCGCTGATCTCGACGTTCTTGATCTTGGCCGTGCCGGGCTCGGCGCTGCAGGTGATGGTGGCGCGCGAGACCGCCACCGGCCATCTCGGGAGTGGCGAGCGGCTGGCGTCGACGCTCGCGGCGTGGAGACGCATGCTGCTGGCCGTGCTGGTGGCCGTGACGGTCGCCTCGGTCCTCCTGCGCACCGAGATCGCCTCGCTGCTGTCCGTCGAGCAGGAATGGGCGGCCGCGGCGACGCTGCCGACCGGCTGCCTGTGGCTGCTGCTCTCGATCGAGCGCGGCGCGCTCCAGGGCGTGCACGCCTACCGCGAGGTCGGCTGGTCGATCGTGCTCGAGGCCAGCGGGCGACTGGTCACCGGGCTGCTGCTCGTGGCGCTTGGGCTGGGCGTGACGGGCGCGTACCTGGGCACGCCGGCGTCGATGGCGATCACCGCGGTCGCGCTCGCTCTGGTGAGCCGGCGGCGGATCGGCGTCGCGCACTCCGCCCACGCCGCGGCACGCCTGCGCGGGCTGATCGCCGGTGCGTGGCCGGCCGTGATCGGGCTGTTCCTGGTCGCCGTGCTCCAGAACGTCGACGTGATCCTCGTCAAGCGAACGATCGGCGGCGACGAGGCGGGCGCGTACGCCGCGGCGGCGGTGGCCGCCAAGGCCGTCGTGTGGGTGGCGATCGGCGTCGGGCTGTACCTGCTCCCCGAGGCCACGCGCAAGGCCCGCGCCGGCGAGGACCCCCGGCCGGTGCTGATGCGCGCGCTGGCCGTCGTGGCCGCCGTCGCGATCCCGATGCTCATCGTCTACGCCGTCGCGCCCGCGACGGTGCTGCGGCTGGCGTTCGGGGAGGAGACGGTCCCGGCGGCGGGCGCGCTGCTGGTGCTGGGGATCGCGATGACGCTGCTGGCCGCGGGCTACCTGTGCGTGCAGTACATGCTCGCGCTGCGCGAGGTCCGGTTCCTGATCGCCCTCGGCGTGGCCGCGGCTGCCGAGGTCGTGCTGCTGTCGGGCTCGGGGCTGAGCAGCATCGTCGGGTTCGCCACGGTCGTGCTGGTGCTGCAGGCCGTCGCGGCTCTGGCCGTGCTCGCGCTCGGCCTCGCACGGCGCCCGGACCCGGTCGCGGCGTGAGCGTTCAGCCCGAGGGCTGGCTGACCGACGCGCAGTCGGAGCGGCTCCGAGCCTGCGCTGTTCGCGCCGGGGGCCCGATCGTGGAGATCGGGTCGTTCCGGGGGCGCTCGACCATCGTGCTGGCTTCTTCGGGCGGCGACGTGGTCGCCATCGACCCGCACGCCGGGTCCGACCGCGGGCCGCAGGAGATCGGCGCCGACGCGGGGCGCGGCGAGGCCGATTTTGCGGCCTTCCACGCAAACCTCGCCGCGGCGGGGGTGGCGGATCGGGTGCGCCATCTGCGGCGGGGGAGTGCTGACGCCCACGGGGAGGTCACCGGTTCGATCGCGCTGCTCTACGTGGACGGCGCGCATCGGTTCGGCCCGGCGCGGGAGGACATCGCTCGTTGGGGCGCTCGGGTGCGGCCTGGCGGGACGATGCTGGTCCACGACTCGTTCTCTTCGGTTGGGGTGACGGGCGCGCTGCTGGTCGAGTGCGTGGTGCGCGGTGGGTGGCGCTATGCGGGGCGGACGGGGTCCTTGGCGGAGTACGAGCGGGTTCCGTTGCGCGGCTTGGCACGCGTTCGGGACGCGGGGCGCCAGCTCGTTGAGCTTCCGTGGTTCGCTCGCAACCTGCTGTTCAAGGCGCTGGTGCTGGCCCGCCTGCGGCCTGTGGCGCACCGGCTGGGGTTGCCCGCCGGGATGCACTGGCCGTACTAGCCGGCTCGGGCCGGGGAGTTGCGCCGCCGGAGGTCAACTGCGGCTGGGTGGGGGAGGGCCGGCGGCGGTGAGGACCCTCTTTTCCATCCAGTACGCACCCCTCTTGGAATCGACTCGACGGAAATCGCGGGTTTCTGTCCAGTACAAGCCTCGTCGGGAATCGAGTGGACGGAAACCGCGGGTGGCCCACGGTTTCTGTCCAGTCGATCTGAAGGGCGCGCCGTAGTGGACAGAAACCGTCGGTCCCTCCACCTCCCCACCCAGCCGCAGTAGACGCCGGCGGCGCACCAACCCCACGAGTGGCAACGCGCCACAATCACGACGGGGTGTCGGGTCCAGGCGACCCCAGGCGTCGGGTGAATGAACAACGATCCCAGGAGGTCACCTCATGCACTACCTGCTCATGCTCCGCTTCCCCGAAGGTGCCGGTCCCGCAGGAGGGCACGCCCGAACTCGACGACGAGATGCGCCGCTGGGGCGAGCTCAACGAGGAGCTGCGCGCCGCGGGCGTCGTGGTCGGCGCCAGCGGTCTGGGCCTCGACTCCGTCACGACGGTGCGGGCACCGAAGGGCGACGTGACCATCACCGACGGTCCCTACGCCGAGACCAAGGAGCTCCTGTTCTCCTTCTACATCCTCGACGTCGAGGACCTCGACGCGGCCACGGCCTGGGCGGCGAAGGCGCCGTCCGCCGAGTACGGCTCGGTCGAGATCCACCCCATGATCCACCACGAGTTCGCTTGAGCGAGAGCGCTCGAACGGGCCTTCCGGGAGGAGCGGGCCGCGGTCCTGGCCACGCTCACGCGCCGCCTGGACGGCGACCTCGCTCTTGCCGAGGACGTCGTCCAGGACGCGTTCGTCGCCGCGGCGGTCGAGTGGGACCGCCGCGGCGTCCCGGACAGCCCCGGCGCGTGGCTGACGACGACGGCGTGGCGCAAGGCGCTCGACCGCCTGCGCCACGACCGCGTCGCCGCCGCCCGTGCCCCCGAGCTGGTGTCGCCGGTGAGTTACGACTTCGAGCCCGAGTTCGAGCGCTCCTCGCTGGAGGACGACCGGCTGCGGATGCTGTTCACGTGCTGCCATCCCGCGCTGGCGCCCGAGGCGCGGATGGCGCTCACCCTGCGCAGCGTGGCCGGCCTCACGGTGCCGAGATCGCCCGTGCGTTCCTGTCGAGCGAGAGCGCGATGGAGCGCCGGCTCTCCGGGCGCGCCGCAAGGTCAGCGAGGCGCGGATCCCGTTCCGGGTGCCGCCCGACGAGCTGCTCGCCGAGCGGCTGGCGGGGGTGCTGCGCGTCGTCTACCTCGTCTACACCGAGGGCCACTTGCCACCCGCGGTGAGACGCCCGTCCGCGGGGAGCTGTGCGAGGAGGCGATCCGGCTGGCCCGCCTGCTCGCCCGGCTGATGCCCGACGAGGCGGAGGCGCTCGGCCTGCTCGCCTGCTCCTGCTCACCGACGCCCGCCGCCCCGCTCGCCTCGACGGCGGCGAGCTGGTCGCGCTCGAGGACCAGGCCCGCGAGCGCTGGGACGCCGACCAGATCGCCGAGGGGACCGCCACGCTCGAACGCGCGCTGCGGCTCAAGCGGCCCGGCCCGTACGCGGTGCAGGCGGCGATCGCGGCGCTGCACGCGCAGGCGCCCACCTGGGAGGCGACCGACTGGCCGCAGATCGCGGCCCTGTACGCCGAGCTGGCCCGAGCTCGATCCCTCACCGGTGGTGCAGATCAACCGCGCGGTCGCCGTCGGTCTCGCCGAGGGGCCGCACGCCGGCCTGACGATCCTCGACGGCCTCGGCGAGGACGCGCGGCTCGAGCGCTACCAGCCGCTGTACGCGGCCCGCGCCGAGCTGCTGCGCCGCGCCGGCGACGCGCCCGGCGCCGACGCCGCGTACGCCCGCGCGATCGCGCTCACCGACAACGAAGCCGAGCGGGCCGCGCTGCAGCGACGTCAGACGCGCCGGTAGGTCAGCTCGAAGTCGAGCTTCCAGCCGTCGCCATCGTCGCGCTCCCACCGAGCGGCGATGACGCCGTCGGCGAGCTCGCCGACGAACCGCTGCTTGAACGACAGCGGCGAGAAGTCGGCCTCCGCGCGTCGAGCGGAGGTGCGCTGGACCAGGTAGCGCCCGTCCAGGTCCCACGAGAACACGGCGCGGCCGAGGACGTCGCCGCCGGAGGCGGCCTCCCACTCGCCCACCAGCGGCTCCAGCGACGTCACTTGTCCCAGCTCCCGTCGGCCTTCGCGGCCGCGATGACCGCCGCCCCCGGAGGCGCCATCGCCCCGGAGGCCTCCAGCCGCTCGATCCGCTCCTTGTTGGGCGCCGACCACTTGCTCCGAGGCTTGCGAGGGCTGAGCCGGAGCATCCAGCGGTCCTCGTCCACCCGGCGGCCCAGCGAGTCGATCCACCCGAACGCGAGCGCCTCCTCGACGACCTCGCCGTAGGGCACGTGCTTGTCACCCGTGTGCTTCTTGAACGTCACCACCCACACGCCGAGTCGGCTCTTGTGGTGCTCGGCCAGCCACGCGCGCCACTCGGCCCGGGAGCGGACCTCCACGCGCTCGAAGTCGTCGGCCACTAGGTCGCGAAGTCCGGCTGCGCCACGCGCGCGGACTCCGAGCGCCCCTTCGGCTCCTCCCAGTCCTCCTGGCGCCCGAGCGCCGTGAGGTCGAGGAAGGCGTAGGAGCCGCCCGTCCACTCGGCGCCCCGCGCGTAGGAGGAGTAGGTGTGGAACACGCGGCCCTCGTGGCGCAGGAAGCAGCTCGTGCCGGGCATCTCGAACGACTCGGTCCCGGAGAACGAATCCGGCAGCTCGTCGGCGCCGCGGAAGTTGTACTCGACCGGCGCGACCGCCTCGTCGAGCGTGACGTGGAAGTCGTAGTTGAAGTCGCTGCCGTGCGACGAGTACCAGGGGAAGTCCCACCCCTTCTTGGCCTTGTAGCGCTCGATCGTCTCCAGCGGCGCCCGCGAGACGTACGCGAGCGTGGTGTCGCGCATGTGCAGGTGGTCGAGCAGGCCCTGGGCGACCTCGTCGGCGCCCGCGCTGCAGCTCGGGCAGCCGTCCTCCCAGGAGGGATCGAACATGAAGTGCCCGACGATCAGCTGCAGGCGGCCCTCGAACAGGTCGGACAGCCCGACCTCTCCGTCGGGCCCGGTGAACCGATAGTCCTTCGTGACCTCGACCATCGGCAGCCGGCGGCGCGCCGCGCTGACCGCGTCGCGCTGCCGGGTCAGCGCCTTCTCCTCCTCGAGCAGCGCCACGCGGGCGGCTCGCCAGTCCTCGGGTGTCGCGATCTGCGGAAGGCTCATCCGGATGCTCCGATCGGTCGGCGCGGCACCGGGGAAGTCTGCATGATCGACGTCGTGGTCTGCCCGTAGAAGGCGAACGCGTCGATCACGGTCTCGAGGTGGACCACGTCGCGGACGTGGAGCTTCATGAAGAAGCAGTCGTCGCCGGTGACGCGATGGCACTCGACCACCTCGGGGGTGTCGCGGGCGAGCTGGGCGACCTTCGGCAGCTCGCGCGGCGCCGGGCGGATCCGCAGGATCGCCGACAGCGTGTAGCCGAGCGCGCGGGGGTCGACGGCCGCGTGGTAGCCGGTGATCACGCCCGTCTCCTGCAGGCGCGCGAGCCGCTCGGCGACGGCGGGCGCCGACAGCCCGACGCGACGGCCGAGCTCGGCGTGCGCGAGCCGCGCGTCCTCCTGCAACTCGGCCAGCAGCTGGAGGTTCACTTCGTCGAGAACGGCGAAACGGCCGTTCTGCCGTTGATTCGTAAGCATCTCGCCGGCTCTCCCTGCGGTTGACCATGGGATCGTCGCAGATCGTCGGCGAACCTGTGTGACGTGAAGTCCGAACGCATCCCGCCCCACGCCTACTTCGTCGGCAGCGCCGTCTTCCACTACCTCGGCCCCGCGTTCGCGGTGCTGCTGTTCGTCCGTGTCGACGCGCTCGGCGTCGCGTGGCTGCGGATCGTGGCCGCCGCGCTGGTGTTCGCAGTGTGGCGCCGGCCGTGGCGGGTGCTGAAGCTCGACGGGACCCTGCTCGCGTGGGGCGCGGTGCTGGCGGCGATGAACTGCTGCTTCTACCTGGCCATCGACCGGCTGCCGCTCGCCACCGTGGCCGCGATCGAGTTCCTCCCCGTGATCGTGCTCGCCGCGCTCGGCGCCCGCTCGAAGCGCAACGTCGCCGCCCTGGTGCTCGCCGTGGCCGGCGTGTACATGCTCACCGGCATCCGCATCGAGGGCGAGCCGCTCGGCGTGGCGCTCGCCTTCGCCAACGCCGGGCTGTTCGCGCTCTACATCGTGCTCGCCCACCGCTCGGCGCAGGCGGGCGGCGTGGACGCGCTCGGCGCCTCGATGCTGATCGCCGCCGTCGTGGTCACGCCGCTGGCCGGGTGGGCGGCCGTCCCCGCCTTCGACGACCCGATCGCGCTGCTGGCGGGCGTCGGCGTCGGGATCTCCTCCTCGGTGATCCCCTACGTGTTCGACCAGCTCGCGATGGCGCGTCTGACCCGCGCGACGTACGCGCTGATGGTGTCGCTGCTGCCGGCCACCGCCACCGTGATCGGCGTCATCGTGCTCTCGCAGGTCCCGTCGGTCGCCGAGACGGTCGGGGTCATGCTGGTGATCGCCGGCGTCGCAGCGCACCGAGCGCCCGGGCCAGAGCCAGCATCAGCAGGATCACCGCCGCCACCGCCACCCAGTGCACGGCCATCCGCTCCTGCCCGTACTCAGGGTTGTAGCCACCCCGATCCTCGACCCCGATCGCCAGCGTGAGCACCGGCACCGCCACCAGCAGCAGCGCGCCGGCGGCGGCCACCAGCCCGCGCACCCCGATCCCGCGCCACAGGATCACGAACACGGCGAGCGCGATCAGCGGGGCGGCGCGGGCGGCGAACACGAACCCGAGCACCGCGCCGGCGACGAGCGCGAACACGGCGGCGCGCCGGACGGGCATCGGCCGGGTCGGCGCGTCGGCCGGCGCCTCGTGCGCGGCGGGCTCGTCGCGGGGCGGGCGCCGGAACAGCAGGAGCGCGAGCAGCGCGAGCAGCACCGGCGCCGACACGAGGTAGCCGGCGCGGACGAGCCGGTCGGGCGCGAACGCCATCTCCGCCGTCCGGCAGCCCGCGGGGACGCGCCAGCCCATCGCGTAGCCGTCGACGGGCTCGGGAGCGCCGAGGTCGCGCCCGTCGCAGCTCGCCCGCCACGCGTCCGAGTACGACTCGCCGAGCACGAGCCAGGCGGGCTCGCGCACGTCGAGCTTGACGTTCTTCCAGGCGTCGCGCGACGGGTCCCCGGGATCGACCACGCGGCCCGCCACGGCGGCGGCCCTGACCGGCGGATCGGGGGCCGGCGAGCGCAGCCGCAGCAGGTACGGCGCGAACGTCCCGGCCGGCATCGACAGCCGCGCGCGGCCCTCCGGGAGCTCCGTCGTGCCGCAGGAGCGGAAGCGCAGCGGCCGCCCGGCTTCGAGGTCGGCGACCGTCGCGTCGGCGCGCAGTTGCACCGAAGCCGCGCCGAGCCGCCCTTCGAGGTCGCCGCAGCGCGCGCGAACGGCGCCCTCGCGCCGGACCCGCACGCTCGGGATGCCGTCGCCGGTGATCTCGCCGATCCCGACGGCGCGGCGCTGCCGGACCACGCCGGGCGTTCCGGGCGGGAACGCCGCCCGCAGGACCTCGAGGCGGAACGTCCGCCCGGTCAGCGGGGCCGGGAGCACGACCTCTCCGCCAGCGCCGACCCGGATCGGCGGCCCCGCGTTGAGCCGCACGAGCGTCGGGCGCCGCACGCGCTCCTGCGGCGGCGTGAGCACGCAGCCGCCGCACGGTCGCCTCGCGCGGCACGCGCCACTCGAGCCAGGCGGTGCGCCCGTCGAGCCACGAGCCGATCCACGCGCGAGGCGAGCCGTCGAAGGCGCTCGACGCCCGGAACGCCGGCCGCCCCTCGAACCGGCCCGACGAGTCGAACCGCGAGGCGCCGCCGCGAGGCGCCTCCGCTCCGCCGCCCGTCGACGCATCGAGCGAGGCGCCGCCTCGCCGGTCACGCGCGCCGCCCACCTGCGAGGAGCCGCCGGGCCGATCGGCGGCGCCGCCCACCAACGCGTCGATCGCGGAGTCGGGCGCCCGCGACGCCACCGTCCCCCACGCGTCGGCCGCCCACTCGCGCGCCGCCGGCGGCGCGATCTCGCGCTCCAGCCCGCGCTCGCCGTCGAGCCGGTCGCGGACGTAGGTGCCGCCCGCGCTGCCGCGGCGCGGGTCGCGCCGGAACGGATCGTCGCCGGTGGTGCGCTCGAACAGGTAGGTCAGGCCCGTCGCCTCGAGGTCCCGCCCGGCGAGCGCGCGCTCGGCGAGCACGGGCGGGCGCAGCGCCTCACGCGCCCTCAGCCCCGGGATGCGCAACTCGCGTATGCCGCCCGCGGCGGTCGGCCCGGCCGCGTCGATCCCCGGCACGCTCGCGACCTGCACGCGCAGCGAGCGCACGTCGCGCAGCCCGAGCCGCAGCGTGGTCCAGCCCGGCCGCACCGGGAACCGCTTCCCGCCCGCCTCGACGGCCACCACCCGCGCGCGCCGGTCCGAGTAGGGCAGCACCTCGATCTCCCCCACGTCGCGCGGCGCGTCGAAGCCGATCTCCAGCCAGTGCCGGTCCTCGGTGAGCGCGCGGTCGGCCTGCCAGTGCGTGGCGGGGTCGCCGTCGAGAGCCGCGAACGGCCGCCGCTCCGGGAACTGCGAGTAGGCGGGCGAGAACGGCGCGCGGACGTAGCGGATCCCGTCGTAGACGGCCACCGTCTGGGCGTCGGCGCCCAGCCCCGGGAACGGGTCGACGAACGCCGCGTCGGGCGAGAAGGGATCGTCGGCGGCCAGCGTCGCCCCGTGGTTCTGCGCCATCCGCGCCGCCGCCAGCACCCGCCGGCGGTTCGAGTCGGAGATCACCACCTCCCCCGCCTTGCGCACCTCGTCCGCGCCGGCGTCGCCCGCGAACGCGATCCGCCCGCTGCCCAGCGCGCCGAACGCCGCCAGCCCGGCGAGGCCGTCCGCGGAGCCGTCGAGCACCGTCGACGCCCGCGTCGGCCTCGACGCGCACCATCGCCCGCGCCCCCGGCCGGTCCCACGCCCGCACGCGCGGCAGCGGCCGGGGCCCGCCCAACGTGCCCGCGGCCCGCGGCTCTGGGCGCACGCGGCCCCCAAGCCTCCTGCGGCGGGCCGAGCTGGTCGAGCACGTCGGCGGCATCGGCGGCGTTGACGGCGCCGCTGCGGGTGCGGTCGTCGTCGGCGCCGGACACGACCGTCCGGGCGCCGAGCAGGTCGAGCAGCGGTCCGAGCTGCCCCGGCAGCGCGCGGCGCTGCTGCACGAGCCCGTCGACCGTCCACAGCAGGTCGACGGCCCGCAGGTCCGCATAGGGCACGGCGTAGCGCACGGCGACCGGGCGCTTCGCCAACGCGGGCAGGATCGCGTCCACCGTCCCGCCCCAGTCGTAGTACGCGTACAGCTGGCCGGGGAGCACCACGGCGCGCCCGTCGATGCCCGCCGTGCTGTCCACGTGGTCGGCGGCGGCCTGCCACTCGGCGGGGATCTCGTCCCAGCCGAGCTGCGAGTCCAGCGCCTCGCCCCGGACGAGCGGCCAGCATGAGACCGCCGCCAGCCCCACGACCAACGCCCCGAGCAGCCACCGCGCCCGCAGTTGCGCCACGGCAAGGCCCGCCAGGCACGCGATCCCCAGCGCCAGCAGCGGTCCCGCCTTGTAGGTGGTGCGCAGGAACTGGAGCGGGACGACGTGGTTGTAGGTGAAGTTCATCGCCCGCCGCAGCGGGGTCCCCTCGGGGAAGCCGGCCACCATCGCGAGCAGCCCGACCAGCGCGATCCCCAGGAAGAACGCCGCGTGGCGGTTGCGGCGCGCGACGGCGAACCCGCTCAACGCCAGCGCCGGCACGAGCAGCCCCGCGAGCAGCACCGGCCAGGAGAACAGCAGCACGCCACCGTCGCCGAACAGCGGCCGCAGCCGTCCGCCGTAGCCCACGCCGAGGTAGGAGATCCAGTAGCCCATGAGCCGCAGCGACTCGGGCAGGCTCGTGGTCGACCAGATCGTCCCCGGCTGCTCGGTGAAGCGCAGGAAGTCGACGCCGTGGCGGGCCTGCACGAGCGTCGGCACCACCCACCAGATCGCCCCCAGCGCGGTGACGAGCGCGGTCCGCCACCCGAACGCCAGCAGCCCGCGCCAGTCGACGTCGCGCGCGGCCCACGTGTACAGCGCGAGCAGCACCGGCCCGAGCAGCACCCACGCCGTCACCGCCGCGTTGACGCCGCCGCCCGTGCACGCGACCACCAGCGCGAACGCGGCGGGCCACCACCACGAGCGCGGCGTGCGCAGCCCGCGGTACACGCACAGCAGCAGCCACGGCAGCGCCGCGTAGCCGAGCAGCGTCACCGAGGTGCGCGCCGTGAACACCGCCACGTAGGGGTTGAGCAGCATCAGCGCCCCCGCCACCACCTGCGCGGCGCCGCGGCGCTCGAGCAGCGCGTCGAGCAGCCGCACCGTCCCCCACGCGGCGAAGGCGAGCACGGCGCCGAGCCACAGCCGCTGCACCAGCCACGGCTCCAGCCCGATCAGCCGCCCGAGCGCGAAGAAGGGGCCCATCGGGAACAGGTAGCCGCCGTACTGGCCGCCCTGGACATGCCCGAGGTCCTCGGTCGGCGACCACGCCGCCGCGACGTCGCCGAGGAAGCCGATCGGATCGACGTGGAGGCCGATCTTCGTGTCCGAAGAGGCTTCGCCCGGGCGCTGGATCAGCGCGAGCGCGAACGCGAGCACCGCAAGGCCCGGGGTGATGAGGCGTTGCCCGCGCACGCGGTCGAGGAGCTTAGAGTCCCGCGGCCAATGCGCTCCCGCGCCGCCATCCTCGCCGTGCCGCTGCTGCTCGGCCCCGGCATCGTCGCCCTCTTCTCGGGCGGCTACGACGACACCGCCCGGATCACGGCGGGGATCGCCGCCTGGGCGCTGCTCGCGGTGGTCGCCGTCGCGATCCCACAACCGCTGCCGCGCTCCCGCCCGGCCATCGTCGCGCTGGCCGCGCTGGCGGGGCTGACGGCGTGGACGGCGCTGTCGCTGACATGGGCGCCGCTGGGCGAGCCGGCCGGCGAGGACGTCCAGCGACTGCTGCTCTACCTCGGCACGCTGGCGGCCTCCATCGCGCTGCTGCGCGACCCCGCGGCCGCGCGGCTGGCCGAGCCCCTGCTGCTGGCCGGGATCACGGGCGCGATCGCCTACGGGCTGTCGGAGCGGCTGCTCCCGGGCCTCGTCGACCTCGCGCAGGTGCTGAGCGCCGGCGACCGGCTCGCGCAGCCGCTGACCTACTGGAACGCGACCGGCGTGTTCGCCGCGCTCGGGCTGATCCTCGCCGCCGGCCTCGTCGGCGACCCCGCCCGCCCGGCGACCCTGAGAGCCGCCGCCGCGGCCTGCGCGCCCGCGCTCGGCCTCGCGCTGTACCTGACGTTCTCGCGCGGCGCGCTCGGCGCCGCGGCGGCCGGCCTCGCCGTGCTGCTCGCGCTCGCGCCGAACCGGCCGCAGCTGCGCGCCGCGGCGCTCGTCGCCGCGGCGGGCGCGGTCCCGGCCGCCGCCACGCTCGCCCTCCCGGCCGTCACCGAGGAGCAGAGCGGCAGCCGGGCAGGGCGCGGCGATGCTCGTCGCTGGTGCTCGCCGTCGCGGCCGCCGCCGCGTGGCTCGCGCTCCGCCCCGCCGGCACCGGCGAGCTCCCGCGCGTGCGACTGCTGGCCCTCACCGGCCTCGCGCTCGCGCTGGTCGCCACCGCGGTCGCGGTCTCGCAGGTCGAGCGCCGCGGCGGCAGCGACGCGCCGGAGGCCAGCCCGGGCCGGCTCGCCTCCGTGCAGAGCAACCGCTACGCGTACTGGAAGGTCGCGCTGCGCAGCTTCGCCGACCACCCGATCCGCGGCGTGGGCAGCGGCGGCTTCCAGGCCGAATGGCTGCGCGAGCGCCCGTTCCGCGAGCCCGTCCGCGACGCCCACAGCCTGTACCTGGAGACCCTCGCGGAGCTGGGGCTGGTCGGCTTCGCGCTGCTCGCGCTCCTGATCGGGAGCGTCGCCGTCACCGCCCGCCAGGCCGGCCCGGCCGCCGCGCTGGCCGCGTGGGCGCTGCACGCGGGCGTCGACTGGGACTGGGAGCTCCCCGCGCTGACGCTCGTGGCGGTCGTGCTCGCCGGGCTGGTCCTCACCAGCCGAGATCGCCGCGCGGCGCCGGGTGGTCCAGACCCATGAGCGCGTGGCTGACGCTGCGGCGCGGGACGGCGTCCCCGGTCGGGAGCGTCCCGAGGAGGTCGTCGCGCACGAAGAACGCGTTGACGCCCGCCAGCTCCGTGTGCACGAGCGTGTAGCCCTTCTGGGCGCCGAGCTCCTCGAGCGCGGCCAGCGACGCGCCGTACCCGCTGGTGTGGTCCCACTCGTGGCCGGGCGAGTACGGCATCACCCGCTTGGACGTCACGTCGAGCGCGCCGTTGTACTCGATCACCACCACCCGCGGGCGGCGGGTGAGCGCCATCCAGATCCAGTAGTCGTTGCCGTCGACGTCGATCGAGACGACGTCGGGCTCCGCCTCCACGCCGGCCACCGTGAACAGCGACTCGACCGTGTCCGGCTCGACCGCGGCGTGCACGGTGGCCACGCGGGGGTTGCCGGCGAAGCGCTGCTCCAGCGCCTCGAACGGCGGCGTCGTCGGCCTCGAGGTAGGCGCCGCGCCAGCCCAGCACCTGCGCGAGGAAGACCGTGTTGCCCTCGGTGCCGTCCTGGACGCCGAACTCGCAGAAGCCGGCGCCGGTGACGCCGATCCGGCGCAGGATCTCCGCCAGCACGCCGTCCTCGCCGTTCTGGGAGAAGACCCGCAGCTCGTGCGCGGTCAGGTCGGGCGGGTCCGAGACGCCGCGGTAGCGGGCCGCCAGCTCGGTGAGCGACGGGTAGACGCTGCGGGAGCGGTCGGCGTGCTTGAGGCCGCGCTGGACGACGGCGCCGAGCGCGGAGGGGTCGGCCAGGGCGCGGAGGCGGTTCACGAGCGCCATCGCCGTCCAGCCTTCCACATCGTCGCGGCGACTAGACCGACCGCGGTGAGGAAGCTGACGATCCACCCGATCCGCCAGCTCCACGGCTGGTACTCCATGACGATCTCGTGCTCGCCGGCGCCGACCGCGACCCCGCGCAGCAGGTAGTCGACGCGCTCGATCGGCGCGTCCTCGCCGTCGACGGTCGCCTTCCAGCCCGGGAAGTACACGTCGGAGAGCACCACGAGCCCGCCGCCCGAGGCCGTCACCTCGACCCGGTCGGCCTCGATCTTGCGTGACCTCGGCGGTCCCGCCCGACCCCTCGGCGTCCACCGGCGCGCCGACGATCGCCTCGCGCCGCGGGTCGAAGCCCGGGTCGGTGATCGCCGCGAGCTGCGCGTCCTCGCCCTCGACGACCCGCTGCTCGCCGACCACCCACGCGCGCGGCATCGCGTGCGGGTTGGCGTAGATGCGCGCGTCGGGGCCGGAGTAGGTCTCCTTCAGGTCCAGCGGCGCCTCACCCGGCGGCTGCAGCAGATCGGTGACGCCGAGCAGGCCGAGCGCGCGGAGCGACTCGTCGGTGGTGGCGGCCAGCATCGTCGGCGGCGTGAAGCGTGTCGTCGGTCCCGCCGATCTGGCTGCGCCACAGCCGGTCGTAGCGGCGCTCGACCGGGAAGTCGTAGCCGCGCGCGTCGTAGAGCCCGTAGCGCATGGCGAGGTTGGGCACGAGCGGCTGCAGCCCGAGCCGCGGGCGCGAGCCCCACGAACCGCGCCGGCCGCGCCGCCTGCAGGCGCTCCATGGCGGGCGTGACCGGCTGGCGGGCGTGCTCGACCGGGATCGCGGGGTTCTGGCCCACGCCCATGCGGAACAGGTCGAAGACGACCAGCGCCAGCGCGAGCACGCGCGAACGTCCCCGCGGACATCCGCCCGCGCAGCGCCAGCAACGCCACCGCGAGCCCGGCCATCACCAGCCACACCCACAGCGACGCGAACGGCAGGACGTCCCCGATCTCGCCGGTCGGGGTCGCCCACGTCCACGCGACCTTCAGCCCCTCGCCGACCGCCCCGACGTCGGCGTGGGCCAGCACCCAGATCACCGGCACGACGAGGATGGCCAGCGCGCCGCCGAGCAGCAGCCGCGGCCGGCGGACGCCGTCCATCACGTCGTCGAGACCCCAGCCGGCCAGCAGCGCGAGCGCCAGCAGCCCGACCACGATCAGCCGCTGGTTGTAGGCGTGGTTGAACCCCGGGATGGCGGTGACGACCTGGAAGATCCCGGGGAACCCGACCACGATCGCGATCGCCAGCAGGCCGCCGCCGGCGATCACGACGCGCTCCCGCGTGCGCCGCACGACGATCGCCCAGATGCCGAGCATCAGCGGCAGCGCGCCGGCGTAGAACGCCCGCACGACCGAGAAGCCCTCGGTCTGCGCGCCGGACGGCCGCCCCCAGTAGTCGGGCAGCACGTAGGTCGACGAGCGCGCCGAACGAGAGGTGCCCGGCGACCTTGCCCTCGCGGTTCTCGAGGTCGCCCGAGTGCGCGAGCAGCTCCAGGAACGGCAGCAGCGCGATCGCCGCCAGCAGCGTCCCCGCCACGAGCCCGGCGGCGAGCCGCCCGACCGCGCGCAGCCGCTCCTCCCCCGGCACGCGCGACAGCGGCGAGCAGCGCGAAGAGGCTGCCCGCGGCCAGCACGTGGAAGCTCGACTCGGGATGCCCGCCGAAGTACTGCAGCGCCACCACCAGCGCGAGCGCCGCCACGGGCGCGGCGCCTCTTCGGTGCACGACGTGGTGCACGCACAGCAGCAGCCACGGCAGCCACGCCCACACGCTGCTCAGCGGCCACGACAGCCAGACGACGTAGTAGAGCCCGAACGCGTACACGAGCCCGGCCAGCAACGCGCCCGTCCAGCGGATGCCCAGCGCGCGGGCGAGCAGGTGCGCCCCGAACGCGGCGCAGAACAGCTTCAGCGCGGCCGCGATCCCCAGCGACCACCAGAACGGCAGGATCAGCGACGGCCACGTGAACGGCGAGAACAGCGCCGACTGGCTGTTGGCCACGAACGGGCGCCCGGCCATCACGTGCGGGTTCCACAGCGGGACGCCGGGGAAGTGGGCGCGGGCGTACTCGATGAAGGGCTGGAACTGCAGGACCGCGTCGGCCTCCTCGTAGTTGGAGCCGAGCCCGGTCACCCCCGCGGGCTTGGCCGCCGTCCACGGCGCGCCGGTCCACAGGTAGTCGGAGGCCGACAGCGTGTGCCCGGGCAGCAGCGACGGGCTGACGAACAGCACGGAGAGCAGCGCGTAGCAGGGCGGCCGCGACGAGCGCCGGCCGCCGCCGTGCGGCGGCGAGCGCGGACCCTCGGCGCTCGCCTGGTGCTCGTAGCGGACGACACGGCGCGCGAGAGCATACGATCCTGCCGGTGGCTCCTACCGTCTCGGTCGTCATCCCCGTGCTCGACGAGGAGGGCGTGCTCCCGGAGCTGCACCGCCGCGTGAGCGCGGCCCTCGCAGGAGATCGACCACGAGCTGGTGTTCGTCGACGACGGCTCCACGGACCGCTCGGTGGAGATCATCGAGGAGCTGGCCGCGACCGACGCGGGGATCGTGCTCGTGCAGCTGTCGCGCAACTTCGGGATGGAGGTCGCGATGTCCGCCGGCCTCGACCACGCGACCGGCGACCACGTGGTGCTGATGCACGCCGACCTCCAGGACCCGCCGGAGCTGATCCCGGAGATGCTCGAGACGGCCCGCGCGGGCGCCGACGTCGTCTACGCGCGCCGGATCGGCCGCGACGAGAGCTGGCTCAAGCGCTCGCTGGCCACCGCCTTCTACTCGCTGATGGAGCGCCTGGCGCGCACGCCCTACCAGGGCCAGGCGGGCGACTTCCGGATGATGTCGCGGCGCGTCGTCGACACGCTGCGCGGGATGCCCGAGCGGCGGCGGTTCCTGCGCGGGATGGTCGCGTGGGTGGGCTACGAGCAGGTGCCGATCGAGTACCGCCGCGCCGGGCGGGCCGCGGGGCGCGGCGCCTCGTACCACCAGCTGCTGCGGCTCGCGGTCGAGGCGCTGGCGTCGTTCTCCGACGTCCCGCTCGCGCTCGCCGCCTACTTCGGGATCGTCACCGCCGTGCTGTCGAGCCTGGCGGCGGCGGTGATCCTCGTCTGCACCGATGTTCGGCTGGGTGACCGCGAGCCTCGGCGTCTGGATCCTCGTCTCGATCCTGTTCCTCGGCGGCGTGCAGCTGATCAGCGTCGGCATCCTCGGGCGCTACGTGGCGCGGATGCACGAGCAGACGCTGCAGCGGCCGCTGTACCTCGTCTCACGCGTGGTTCAGGACGGGCGGGACCAGCTCGCGGAGCCGCTGAGCGGCGCGGCGCGCCTCCGCGCCCTGGGCGGTGCGGGAGAGCAGCAGCCACGCCTCGGCGTTCTCCGGCTCGCGACGCGATCGCCCCGCGGGCGAGCTCGGCGGCGCCGGCGTCGTCGCCCGCGTTCTGCGCACCCGGCCGAGCAGCAGCACGCGCCGCTCCCCCGGCGTGCCGCGCCCCGCCTTCGCCTCGAGCCGCTCCGCCTGCGCGACCGTCGGGCTTGCCGAAGCCGAGCCGGAACAGCGCGTCCTCGGCGCGGGCGCCGCTCAGCCCGGCGCCCAGGAACACGATCGCCGCGACGGCGACCACCAGCGACCGCGGCGCGCTCGATCACCGGACGGTGACCCGGACGGTGCGCGAGACGCCGAGCACGAACGGGAAGCGCGCCTGGCGGCGGATCCGCAGCCGGACCGGGTAGGTGCCGGGCCGGCCGCTGAAGCGGTTCGAGGCGCTCCAGCGCCCGCGGCGGTCGGTGCGGGTGTCGACGAACGTGCGCCAGCGCCCGGCGTCGAACGCCTGCAGCGCGATCACCACGCCGCGGGTCGGCAGCCCCTGCCCGAGCGTGCGCACGCGGCCCGGAGAAGTCACCCGGCCGGGGCCGGACAGGCGAGCGCCGGGAGGCGCGGATCGTGCTCGACGGCGGGCACGCGGACCGACAGCCGGCCGTGGCGCCGGTCGTCCGGCCCGCGTCGGGCGAGGAGAGGCGCAGCACGCGGCTCGGCCCCGCGGGCACGCGCAGCGTGAAGCGACCGCTGCGGCTCGTGTCGACGCGAGCCAGCGGCACGGCTCGGCGAGCCGCCGCGCGACGACGGTGGTGGTGGCGATCACCTGCGCGCCGGGCACCGACGCCCCGCGGATCAGGCTGAGCCGACCGCGTGAGCCGCACGGAGCGCCCGAACGGCACGGTCACGCGGCCGCCGCGCACGCGCGGGTGGCGCCGCCCGGCCCGGGCGCTGGTGATGCGCAGCTTCGTCCCCAGCCCCTCGCGGCGGTTGCCTGCCTCGTCGGTCGAGCGTGACGCGGATGTCGGAGCGCTGCGCGCGTCCGCGGTCCATCCGCGCGCGCAGGCGGCCGTTGCGCAGCGTCGTCGGCAGCTCGCGGAACGCCTCCCGGGTGCTGCCGCGCACGGCGATCTTGCCCGAGGCGACGCCCGAGACGTTGTCGCCGACGTCGACGAGGATCGTCCTGCCCGCGCGCCACGGCGATCCGGGCGGTCGGCGGCGTGCCGTCGATCCGGACGGTCTGCGTGACCGGCGTCGGGTTGCCGGCCGCGTCGGAGGCGGTGACGGTGAGCGGGTGCACGCCGTCGCCGAGCTGCGTCGTGAAGGCACCCGTCGCGTTCGAGCACGGGACCGGCCGGGTGAAGTCGCACGCGCGGTCGCCGCCCTGCGTCGCGGCGCCGGTCAGCGCGAGGCGGCGGATGCCGGAGGCGTCGTGGCGGCGTAACGAGCCGCTGCGGCTCGCTCGGCCTCCGCCAGCCGGCGCGCGGTGAGCGGGCCGGAGAGCTTCAGCGCGGGGGCGGCGTCGTCGCGCACGTGACGGCGGTGCCGTACAGGTGGAACTCGGCGTAGCGCGTCCGCTGCCGTTGGAGGTCGGGCAGCCCGCGCTCGCCCGCAGCCGGCGTAGTAGAAGATCTTGTTCGTGTTGAGTTCGCGTACTCGCGCGCGCGATGCCGCGCTGACGCCGGTGTTGGAGCCGAACTCGGCATCCGAGCTGACCCGACGGGCTGCACGCAGGTCTCGCCGAACGGCCCGGCGATGATGTTCCCGTCGCCCTGACGAGCGCTGACCCGCCAGCCGTTGCCGAAGTACCCGGCCCCAGCGCCAGGCCACGAGCCGCGTGATGCGGGTCCCGGCGGGGGCGGCGAACGTCCACGAGGCCGATGTGAAGAACGGCGCCGTGCGCTGCGGGACGACGGATCCGCCGAACAGCGCGGTGCCGCAGCCGGTGACCTCCTCGGAGCTGGCGCGTCGTCCGCACCGCGCCGTCCACGCGCGGTTCGCGCCGCCGGCTCCGGGCGCGCCGCAGCTGACGACGTCGTAGGTGCCCGCGTTCGCGGGAGCGGCGAGCGCGAGGCTCCCGAGCAGCGTCCCTACCGCGATCCAGCCCCTCATCGGCGGCGAGCGTAGCGCGGCCAGCGGGTAGTCATCCCCGCATGACGGACGACAAGCTGATCCTCGCGGAGGAGCTCCTCCTGCTCGCCCTCGACGACGAGAAGGGCTCCCTCAAGCTCTCCGGGCAGGACGCCAAGCCGGGGCTGGCGGGCGCGTTGCTGCTCGACCTCGCCGCCCTTGGCGCCGTCCACGTGACCGATGACAAGCTGGTGGCGGCGCCGGACGCCCGCCTGCGGCACCCGCTGCTGCGCGAGGCGCACGCGACGATCGCGGGTTCGGAGAGCCGCGCAAGGTCAAGGGCTGGGTGGACCGCCTGCCGCGCGAGCTGAAGCCGCTCGACGACCGGTTGGCCGACGGGCTCGTCGAGCGCGGGGTGCTGCGACGCGAGGACGGCAAGGTGCTCGGGCTCTTCAACTCGACGAAGTACCCGGAGGCCGACGGCTCCGCCGAAGCCGCGGTGCGCGAGGGCGTCGTCGCCGTGCTGCGCGCCCAGCGCCAGCCGACGCCGCGCGAGGCGCTGCTCATCTCCCTGCTCAAGAGCTACGACCAGATCGGCAAGCTCGTCCCCAAGGAGGACCGCAAGGCGGCCAAGGCGCGCGCCAAGGAGGTCGCCGACGGCGGGATCGCCGGCGACGCGGTGAGCGACACGCTGCAGGCGACACAGACGGCCGTGATCGCCGCCACCATGGTCGCGACCACCGCCGCGACGACCAGCGGCTAGCGCGGCACCAGCACGTCGTAGGCGCCGAACCGCCGGTCGAGCCGGTACTCGGCGGCGAGGTACTCGTCGAGCGCCCGCGAGCCGCTGGGGCGCCCGCGCGCGTTCGGCTCGAGCCGCGAGGACAGCGGGTCGGTCCAGCGCACGATCGCGCGCGGCGGCGCGCGGCGCAGCGCCGCCACGATCCGCGCCTGCTCCTCAGGACGGGCCTGGACGATCACGTCTCGCCGCAGCACGTTCGGGCGCCGCGTGAGGAAGTGCACGAGCGGGTTGGTGAGCGTGACGAGGTCCGAGCGGCGGGGCGCGACGTAGATCGGCCTCCCCGGCGGGACGAGCTGCTGGACCCGCGCCACCATGGGAGGCAGCGCCTCGGCCTCGGCGGGCGGGACCCGGATGCCGGGAACGCCGGGGAGGCGCACGGCCTCGAGGTGCGGCGGCAACAGGAGCGCCGAGAGGCGGTTCGCCGCGCCCGCCAGCAGGACGAGGCCGAGCACGGCCGTCAGCGCCACCCGCAGCCCGGCGCGGCCCTTCCCGCGCGCCGCCGCGGCGGTGATCGGGACCAGCGCGCACAGGCACACCGCGAGCGGCTGCACGTGCAGCTCGTCGGGACGCGAGAGCAGGTAGGAGCGCGCTCCCCGCGGCGAGCACGAGCAGCCCCGCCGCCTCCGCCGGGATCCGTCGGCGCAGCGCGAGGGCGGCGGCGGCCAGCAGCGTGCCCAGCACGGCGATCAGCGGCAGCTCGTAGCCGAGCATGTCCTTGGCGTCCTCGGCGAACGCGCGCGGCGGCCATCCTGCCAGCGGCCCGTCGTAGAGGAAGGGGAACGGGAGCCGCCACCAGCCGCCGTCGCCCGCCGCCGTGGCAATCAGCTCGTCGTACAGCCGTCCCGGCCCGGCCGCGACGGCGAACGGCAGGAAGAGGACGAGCACCGCGACGGCCGCCACCACGGCGACCGCCGCCGCGGGACGCTCCCGCGCGAAGGAGCGGCGGCGGTTGACGACGGGCTGCGGATAGCCGCCGCGGGCCAGCGCCGGGCGCTGCCGCCCGCCGGGGGGCGGCGGGCGCGTGCTCACCGAGCGCGTGGCGCCCGCCCACACCCGCCGGCCCGCCCCACGGTGCGCGGCGAGCGCCGCCGCGAGCAGCGTGACCGCGCCGAGGTCGAGCCGCCACGCAGCGGTCACCGCCACCAGCACGCCCGCGGTGCCCGGCCTGCGGTGCGCCGCCGCGAGCACGGCGGCCAGCGCGAACGCGAGCGCGATCGGGAACGGGTTGGCGCTAGTGGGCTGCGCGACCGTGACCGCGGCGGCGAGCCACCCCGCCAGCGCCCACCGCTCGCCGGCCTCGCGGCGCGCCAGCGCGTACACGAGCAGCGCCACCGTCGCGTCGGCGACCACGCGCAGCAGACGCCACCAGACCACCGACGGGCCGAACGCCTTGAACGCCAACGCGATGGCTGACACCTGGCCGGGCCCGTAGGGCCAGCCGTAGTCGCGGTACGGCCACTGGCCGTCGGCCATCCGGGTCGCGGCCTGCAGCAGGAAGCCCTCGTCGAACGGCTCCAGGTAGCGCCGCATCGTGAATGCGGAGATCAGCGCCGCGGCGAGCCACAGCGCCGCGACGCGCCCCGTGCCTGCGCCCCGGGGCGAGGGCGCGCCGCTCGACCGTGGCATGGGGCGCGATGCTACCCGCGTCATGGACGACCACCCGGTCCTGTTCCTGTCGTACTCCGGCGCGCTCGGCGGCGCCGAGCGCGTGCTGCTCGACTGCGCCACCCGCCTCGACCGCCCGGTGCTCGTCGCCTGCCCGGAGGGCCCGCTGACCGCCGCGGCGCGCACCGCCGGCCTGCCGGTCGCGCCGATCCCCACCCGGGCGCTGCGCATGCGCGGGCAGCGCCTCACCGCGCTGCGCGGGCTCGGCGGGCTGGCGTTGGACGCCGCGCGGCTCGCCCGCCGCGTCCGCCCCGCCGCGCTGGTCGCGTGGGGGTCGCGCGCGGTGCTGGCGGTGGCCGCCACCCCGCCCGCCGACACCCCCGTGCTGGCCGTGCACCACGACCTCCCGCCCAGCGCGGGCGTGGCCGCGGCGCTGCGGCGGGCGACCGCCCGCGCCGACGGCGTGGTGGCGACCTCCCACGCGGTCGAACGCGCGCTGGGGCGCCGGGCGACGGTGCTGCACCCCGGCGTCGACCTGTGCGCCTGGCCCGTGCTCGAGCCCCCCGAAGGGCCGCCGCACGCGCTGGTCCTCGGCGCGCTGGTCCCGTGGAAACGCGCCGACCTCGCGCTGGAGACCGCCGCCCGCATCCCCGAGTTGCGGCTGACCGTGGCGGGCGCGCCGCTGCCCGGCGACGAGCCCGCCTACGCCGCCGGGCTTCGCGAGCGCGCGGCGGCGGCGGACCTCGCCGGCCGGGTCGACTTCCCCGGCACCGTCGACCCCCACGGCGCCTTCGCCGCCGCGCACCTGCTCCTGCACTGCGCCGACGCCGAGCCGTTCGGGATGGTGCTGGTGGAGGCGATGGCGAGCGGGCGCCCGGTCGTCGCGCCCGCCGCCGCGGGACCGCTGGAGATCGTCGGTGGCGGCGCCGGAGCGCTGTTCGCGCCCGGCAGCGCGGCCGCCGCCGCCGACGCCGTGCGGACCGTGCTCGGCGACCGTGCCGCACCGGCGGCCGCACGCGCCCGCGCCGAGTCGTTCACCGTCGAGGCGTCGGCCGCGCGCTTCGCGGCGGCCGTCGAGCAGGTGGCGCGATGACGCCGTTCACGGCCGTCGTCGTGCTGCACGACTCCGGCGCCGAGCTGGAGGTCCTGCTCGCCTCGCTACACCACCTGCCCGAGCCGCCGCAGCTCGTGGTGGTCGACACCGGCTCCGGCGACGACGGCCCGGCCGTCGCCCGCGCCCACGGCGCCGAGCTGATCGAGCTCACCCACAACCCCGGATTCGGCGCCGCCAACAACGCCGGCGTCGCCCGCGCGCGCCATGACGTGACCGTCCTGCTCAACCCCGACACCGAGCTTGTCGACGACTCCCTGCATGAGCTGGCCGCTCTGGCGCGAATCCACCCCCATGCGCTGCACGCACCCCGCCTGCTCGAGCCCGACGGCTCCGTGCAGCGCTCCGCCCACCCGCTCCCGGGCACTTTCGGCGCGTTCCTGCCCGCCGTCGTGCACGCGCCGCTGCTCCCCCGGCCGCTGCGCGACCGCGCCGAGCCGTTCCGGGCCTGCGGCGCGCGCAGCGTCGGGTGGGCGATCGCCGCGTGCCTCGCCGCCGCGACGCCCACGCTGCGCCGGCTCGGGCCGTTCGACCCGTCCGTGCACCTGTTCGCCGAGGACATGGAGCTCGGCCTGCGCGCCCGCGCCCTGGGGATCCCGACCGTGCTGCACCCCGAATTGCACATTCGCCACACCGGCGGCCATGCCGTGCTGCGCGACGGCGAGCCCTACGAGCTGCTCGCGCGCCGGCGCCGCGAGGCGATCGAAACCACGCTCGGAGCGCGCGCCCGCACGCTCGACGACGCCGCCCAGGCGGTCACTTTCGCGACACGCATCGCCGCCCGTGGGGCACTCGGCCGCAACGCCTCCCGCGAGCGCGCCCAGCTGGCCGCTCTGGGGGCCGCCCGCAGGCATGTCGGGTACTAGCCGTAGCGGCGCGGGGCGCGCCAGGGCTAGATTGGCCCTATGAGCACGTCCGGGGTCCTTGTCACCGGACGCCGGCGACGCCGCCTCTCCGCGGCCTCCCTGGCCCGCTTCGCCAGCACCGCGTGGGACCCGCAGAGCTACCGCAACCTGCTCTACCTCGCGCTCGCCCTGCCCCTGGGTGTCGCCTACGTGACCATCCTGGCCGTCGGGCTGTCGGCCGGCACCGGCCTCGCGGTGATCCTGATCGGTCTCGCATTACTGCTCGCGACGCTGTTCGCCGTCCGCGGATTGGCCGCGATCGAGCGCGCGCTGGCGCGCCATCTGCTGCGGATCGCCATCCACCCGCCGATCGAGGGCGGGATCGGTATGAGCTGGCGCCAGCGCGTCCAGCTGTGGCTGCGAGATCCCGTGACGTGGAAGAGCCTCGTCTACCTGCTGGCGAAGCTGCCGATGGGGATCGTGGCGTTCTCCGCGCTCACCGTGCTCGGAGCGACCTCGCTGCTCATCCTGCTCGCGCCCGTGCTCGTCCTGTTCACGCCGGTGATCTTCTTCGGGTGGGAGGTCGACGACCCGTTGACGGCCCTCCCCGGCGTCCTGCTGGGGACCGTGCTCGTGCTGCTGTCCCTGCACCTCTTCAACGGGGTCGCGTGGCTGTTCGGCGTGTTCGCGCGGGTCATGCTCGGCCCGAGCACGGTCGACCTGCGCGAGCGCGTCGAGGGCCTGCGCGACGCCAGCGCGCGCATCCTCGCCGCCGCCGACGACGAGCGCCGCCGCATCGAGCGCGACCTCCACGACGGCGCCCAGCAGCGGCTCGTGGCGCTCAACGTGCTGCTCGGGGTGGCCGAGGCCAAGCTCGAGAAGGATCCCGCCTCGGCGGCGCCGCTGGTGGCCCGCGCCCGCGAGGAGGCCACGGAGGCGGTCAAGGAGCTGCGCGAGCTGGCGCGCGGCATCCACCCGGCGCTGCTCGCCGACCGCGGGCTGATCGCGGCGCTCGAGGCGCTCGCCGCCCGCGCGCCGTTCCCGGTGGAGATCACCGGCGTGCCCGACCATCGGCTCCCCGCCGCCGTCGAGGCGACGGCGTACTTCATCACCGCCGAGGCGCTGACCAACGTGGCCAAGTACGCGCAGGCCTCGTCGGCGTCCGTGAACCTGTCGGAGGACCGCGGGCGCCTGCGGGTCACGATCCGCGACGACGGCATCGGCGGCGCGGACGCCATCCTGGGCACCGGCCTGCGCGGGCTCTTCGACCGCGTCGCGGCGCTCGACGGCCGCTTCGAGGTCCTCTCGCCCACCGGCGGCGGCACCACCGTGATCGCCGAGCTGCCGCTGGAGCGCCCGTGAGGCGCCTCGTGGCGGCGATCCTCGGCGCCGCCGCGCTGGTCACCCTCCCCGGTTGCGACAACGGCCCGCCCGTCACCCAGACGCGCGAGCTCGGCGCCTTCACGCAACTCGAGGTGTCCGGCGACATCGACCTCAACGTGGCGCTGTCCAACCGGCCCGAGCCGGGCGTGCGGATCACCGCCGGCGCGAACTCGATCGACCGCATCCGCACCCGGGTGGACGGCGACACCCTGAAGGTGACGACCAAGTCGCGCGGCCTGACGATCGGCCCCGACCCGCTCGGCGACGTCAGCGTCAGCCTCGGCGTACCCGCGCTCCTCGGCCTGCGCGTGGACGGCAAGTCCGACGTGATGCTCAGCGGCCTCTCGGCGAAGCAGTTCGTCCTGCGGGTCAGCGGGTCCGGGGACATCCAGGCCCGCGGCCGCGTCGACGACCTCGAGATGGAGGTCGACGGCTCCGCGGACACCAACCTGCGGGAGCTGGCCACGAAGAACGCCAACGTCCGCATCGACGGGTCGGGCGACAGCGTGCTGACCGTGTCACAGGTCGCTCGAGCTCGTGCTCGAGGGATCCGGCGACGTCGTGTACTACGGCCGGCCGATCGTCAGCTCGCGCCTCGAGGGCTCGGGCGACGTGCGGCAGATGGACCGTTAAACGACGACCCGGCGGAGGCCGGGTGCCGTTCGGACGCCATGGATGGCGTCCGTTCACATCAGAGCGCCGCCGGATGCCGGCGTAGGGATTCCCCTTAGGCGGCCTCGCGCAGAGCCATGAGCTCCGGCCGCTGGGAGAGGCGCTTGAGGGCGCGCTCCTCGATCTGACGGGCCCGCTCGGTCGACACGCCGAGCTTGCGCCCGGCCTGGCTGAGCGTCTGCGGCTCCTGATCGCCTGCGCCGAAGCGCATCTCGATCACGTCACGCTCCGGAGCGGGAAGCTCCTGGATCGCCGTCAGGAGGGTCTCCGAGCGAATTGCCTCGTGGACCTCCTCGTCGACCGCGGGAGTCTCCAGCGCAAGCAGGTCTCCGAACGAGGTGTCACCCTCGTCGCCGACCGGCTTGTCCAGGCTCACGACGGCGCGATCTGCCTTGCGAATCTCGATCACGTCGGCGAGGGGGAGGTCCGCCGCGGAGGCGATCTCCTCGTCGCTCGGCTCGTGCCCGAGCTTCGTCGTCAGCTCACGCTCGATGCGCCCGACCTTCCGGGAGCGCTGAGCCACGTGCACCGGGAGCCGGATGGTCCGGCTGGTGTTCTCGAGGCCACGCTGAATGGCCTGGCGAATCCACAGCGTCGCGTACGTGGAGAAGCGGAAGCCCTTCCGCCAATCGAACTTCTCGACCGCGCGGATCAGGCCGAGCATGCCCTCCTGGATGAGGTCACCCAGGGCGAGGCCCTGGCCCTGATAGCGGCGCGCGTTGGCCACTACGAGGCGCAGGTTCGAGTTGATCATGCGGTCCTTGGCGTCGAGGTCGCCCTTCTCGATGCGCTTGGCAAGCTCGATCTCCTCGCTCGGCTTGAGCAGCGGGTAGCGGCCCGCCTCGCGGAGGAGCAGCTGCAGCGAATCCATCGTGGGATCGGCAACGGCCTCGGTGTCGTTCTTACGCGGACGTGGGGTTTCGGTGATGGTGCTCGTTTTCAGTCCTTTCGGCATATCTAAAACCAACTGTTCAGGTAGGAATTATACGGGGATCCAATTGCCTTTGCAACCACCATCCAGCGGTGCTCGGCAGGCCTTCTTTGCGGACCCGTCCGGGGGAGGTCGGACGGCGCCCTGGAGTGCTTCACCTGACTACGGCTACGCTATGGGGAGCAACCGTGGATCAGGCTGCGCGATGCCCTTTCGGGCGACGCGCGCTTACTTCAACCCCTGAATGCCCACAGGGTTACGCTGTTTGTGCCCCATCATCCGAGGTTTTACGCCCGGCCGGGTAATCCTGCATGCGCAACGTGAACGGCGGCTTAACCGGACGCGGCGCGCCGGGACAGCAAGCCGGTGACCACGGTGGGCCGATCGCCGGGCCGCGGAGCGCGCTCCGCCTCGACCGCCTGGGCCACGATGGCGCGTAGCTGCGCCTGAAACCGGTGGGTTCCGAAGCGCTGCGCGGCCGCCACGCACGCCTGCGGGTTCACGGCGAGCGGATCGAAGGCCTCGACCACGCGCGCGAGCTCGTCCGGGTCATCGCGCTCGTAGTACGCGCCGGTCTCCCCCGCGCGCACGCTCTCCATCACGCCGCCCGCGCCCAGCGCGATCACCGGGCGCCCCGAGGCGAGCGCCTCGACGGCGGCGATCCCGAACTCCTCGGCGGCCGTGACCACGAGCGCCCGCGCGGAGGCGAGCAGCTCGGCCACCTTCCGGTCGGGCACGCGGCCGGTGAACGTGATCGTCGGCCCCGCAAGTCGGCGCAACCGCCGCATCTCGGGCCCGTCGCCGATCACGGTGAGCGGCCGGCGCAGCCGGTTGAAGGCGCGCACGGCGACGTCGATGCGCTTGTGCGCCATCAGCTCCGCGAGCACGACGTACTGCTCGCCGACCTGCTCCGGAGCGACCGGTGCGAAGCGCTCGATCTCCACCGGCGGGTGCAGGACGGTCGACTCGCGCCCGAGGTAGCGGCGCACGCGAGCGGCGGTGAGCCGCGAGTTGGCCACGTAGGCGTCGACGCGCTGGGCGGCGATCCAATCCCACTGACGCCAGCGGTTGAGGAGTAGGCGCAGCGGCGCTCGCACCAGCGGGGAACGGGCCCGCAGGGTCGCCTCGCGCTCGGACCAGGCGTACCGGAACGGGTTGTGGCAGTAACACACGTGGACGGCGCCGGGGTCCACGAGCACGCCGTGCGCCCACGCACTCGAGGAGGAGATGACGGTGTCGTAGCCGCGCAGGTCGAGCGACTCGATCGCGTGCGGGTACAGCGGCAGCAGGGGCCGGAAGGTGCGCGAGGTCGGCCGCAGGCGCTGCAGGAACGAACTCTGCGGCGAGCGGTCGGCGAACCGCCCCTCGGTGCCCTTCTCGTCGTAGACCGCCGTGAAGACGTCGGCGTCCGGCCACGCGTCGCAGATGGCCGCGAACACGCGCTCGGCACCGCGCAGGTCGAGCAGGAAATCGTGGACGAGAGCGACGCGGGAGGCCATGCGAGTCCGCGAGTCTACGGCGGGTCCGCAACCCGAGGGTCCGTCGCCGGTTGCAAGACTCGTCCAATGCACCGTCTGACCCTCTTTCTGCTCGCGTGCCTCTGCCTGATCGCGGTGCCGGCCGCCGGAGCGGCCCAGCGCAGCGTGCCGGAGGGCTGGCTCGGCGTGATCGCCGACGGCCCGATGACGCGCCCGGGCGCGGCCGTCGACGGCGAGTGGGACCTGATGGCCGCCAGCGGCGCGGAGTCGGTGCGGACCGCGTTCTACTGGCCGCACGCGCAGCCCCAGCGGGGCGTGGCGCCGGACCTCTCCCGGTTCGACGCGGTCGTACTCTCGGCGGCGGGCCGTGGGCTCCGGGTCCTGCCGATCGTGACCGGCACGCCCGGCTGGGCGGGCCGCCAGCGGGGCGACGAGACCTCGCCGCCGCGCGATGCCCGGCTGTACGCCGACTTCCTACGCTCGCTCGTGGCGCGCTACGGGCGGCAGGGCACGCTGTGGGCCGAGCACCCCGAGGTCGCGGCGCGGCCGATCCGGGCGTGGCAGATCTGGAACGAGCCCAACCTGACGCGTTACTGGGCCCGGCAGCCCTTCGCGCGCTCCTACGTGAAGCTCCTGCGGGCCGCCCACGGGGCGCTCCGCGCCGCCGACCCGGGCGCCAAGGTCATCCTGGCCGGGCTCCCGAACGAGAGCTGGATCGCGCTGCGCAAGGTCTACAAGGCGGGCGGCAAGCGCTACTTCGACGCGGTGGCGCTGCACCCGTACACGGGCAAGCCGCGCAACGTGGTGCGCCTCGCCGAGTTCGCCCGCCGCGAGATGCGCCGCTTCAAGGACGGCCGGACGCCGATCTGGATCACCGAGCTCTCGTGGCCGGCCGCCAAGGGCAAGACGAAGAACACCACCGGCTTCGAGACGACCGACAAGGGCCAGGCGAGCCGCCTGCGCGAGGGCATCCGGCTGCTCGCCCGCGCCCGCAAGCGCCTTCGGATCGAGCGCGTGTTCTGGTACACGTGGCTCTCCCAGGAGGACTCGCCGAACTCGTTCGACTACTCCGGCCTCCGCCGCGTCCGCGACGGGCGCGTGATCAGCGCGCCGGCGCTGGCGGTGTTCCGCGCGGCGGCGCGGCGCCTCCAGGGCGGCTGACCCCCACGTCGATTGTCGCCTCTCCCCCGTCTGACGGGGGAAACCCGACAAGCAAAGTCTGGAGGAGGGCGTCGACTTCGCGGGCGGTGCGGTCCCACGTGAATGCGCGGGCGCGTGCGACGCCCGCGTCGCGGAGCCGGGCGCGCTCGGCGGGGTCGGCCAGCAGCGCGACGACGGCGTCGGCGATCTCGTCCGGCTCCGCGAGCCTCGCCGCTCCGCCGGCGGTATCGGCGAGCGCCGGCGTGGTGACGACCGGAGTGCCCGCCGCCATCGCCTCCAGCACGGGAAGCCCGAAGCCCTCGTAGAGCGACGGCAGCACGAACGCCTCGGCGCCCGCGTACAGGCCCGGGAGCAGCTCGTCCTCGACGTGGCCGAGCAGCCGGAGGTCGCCGAGCCCCTGCTCGGCGGCGAACTGCGGGCGGTGCCCTCCCGCCACGACCACCTCGACGCCCTCGGCGGCCAGCGCGCGGGCGGCGGGGACGAGCGCGGCGAGGTTCTTGCGCGCCGTGTGCGAGGCGACGCACAGCACGTACGGGCGCGTGAGGCCGTGGGCGCGCCGGGCCGGCTCCGGATCGACGCCGGGCGTGAAGCGGGCGTCAACCCCGCCGGGGATGACGGAGATCCGCCCCGGGTCGGCGCCCAACAACTCCGCGAGCTCGCCGCGGGAGAAATCCGACACGGTGACGATCCGCCGCGCGCGGGCCACGAGCACGGGCAGCAGGCGCCGCTGCCACGCCACGTAGGCCGGCGAGTACCAGCCGGGATGACGCAGCGCCGCGGCGTCGTGGAGCACGAGCACGGTCCGGCTCGACGCCGCGGGCGCCAGGTTGGCGGGGCACAGCAGCAGCGGCGCCCCCAGGCGCGCAGCGCGGGCGGGGAGCACGAACTGCTCCCAGGCGTGCCCGGCGCGATGCACGAGCCGCGGGCGCGGGCGCAGCACCACGTACCCGCCGGGGCGCAGCGCGGGCAGCCGGGCCGCCATCTCGCGGGCCCAGCGCTCGACGCCGCCGAGCTCGGGGCGGGCGGCGGCGCGGGCGTCGATGGCGATCGGACCGGTCAGCGGCGCGGACTATCCCAGAGTGGGCTACCGACGTACCTTCCTGGCCCGGTGCTGATTTGATTGGCGTGATGGTCGCGAGGGGCACTCGGTGATGAGGCGCGCACTGCTGCGGCGCGGGGCGATGCCCCGCGTGACCACGCGCCCTGGCGACGCGCCGGTACCCGAGCCGCCCGAGGACCATCGCGTCGCGCTGCGGGTCCTCCGGCGATCCGATCGCGACGAGTTCCTGCGCCTGGCCGCCGAGAGCCGCGGCCTGCACCGGCCGTGGACCTATCCGCCCGAGCACCCGGACCAGTTCGACGAGCTGTACGCCCGCTCGCGGCGCGACGACTGCGTATGCCTGCTGGCCTGCCTGCGCGACGGCGGCGACATCGCCGGCGTGCTGATCGTCTCCCAGATCGTGCGCGGCGCCTTCCAGTCCGCCTACCTGGGCTACTACGCCCACCAGCGCCACGCCGGGAGCGGCTACATGCGCGAGGCGATGGCCCAGACCGTCGCCCACTCCTTCGGCGCGGTCGGGCTGCACCGCCTGGAGGCCAACATCCAGCCCGCCAACCGGGCGTCGGTCGCGCTCGCCCGCTCCGCCGGGTTCCGCCTCGAGGGCTTCTCGCCGCGCTACCTGCTGATCGGCGGCCAGTGGCGCGACCACGAGCGCTACGCCATCACCGCCGACGACCGGGTCTAGAACAGCCCGAGCTGGTCCGCGGCCGGCTCCTCGGGCTCGGCGCCGGGCCCGGATTCGACCGCGGCGGCCACCATCTCCGGCTCGGGCACGACGGGCTCGGCCTCCTCCGGCTCGGGCTGCGGCGGCGCGTCGAGCGCCAGCAGGTCGGGCAGGCGGGCGAAGTCGGCGCGCAGCGTCTCCAGCATCGCCGGCGTGTAGAGCGCCGCGGCCGGGTGGAAGATGGGGTACAGGCGCAGTGTCCGCGGCCCGATCGCGCGGACCTCCTCCCGCCCATGCAGGCGCGTGATGCCGGTGGGATCGCGGCGCAGCAGCTTGGTGGAGAAGTTCCCGAGGCTGCAGACCACCTTGGGCTCGATCAGCTCCAGCTGCCGGAACAGGTAGTCCTGGCAGCTGTCGATCTCCTGCGGCAGCGGGTCGCGGTTGCCCGGCGGGCGGCATTTCAGGACGTTCGCGATGAAGACGTCGGCGCGGGTGAGGCCGATCTCCTCGAGCAGGCGGTCGAGCAGCCGGCCGGCCTGGCCCACG
This sequence comes from uncultured Solirubrobacteraceae bacterium, assembly GCA_963764385.1. Classification (GTDB taxonomy): domain Bacteria; phylum Actinomycetota; class Thermoleophilia; order Solirubrobacterales; family Solirubrobacteraceae; genus DATFQI01. Next base: position 402,399 of record CAVXSJ010000019.1, read on the forward strand.
AAGGGCAGGCCCTGCTCGTCCTCGCGGGCGCCGGGCGCCTCGCCGACGAACATCAGGTCGGCGTCGGCGTTGCCCGAGCCGAACACCACCGTGTTGCGCGTGGCGGCGAGCTGCGGGCAGCGCTGGCAGCCGGTTGCCTGCTGCCATACGGCCTTCAGCTCCTCGCGCCGTTCCGTCGCTGGAACGCTCACCCTTCGAACTCTAGAGGCCGCCGCGGCGGGTCGCCGAGGCAGGCCCGCGTGATCCTCGTCACGGCCTGGGTGTGCGGTCCTAGGGGTATCCTGTTCGGCGAGGCCGTCACCGGGCGTTCCCGGAACGGACCTCGTCAACTTCCGTCCCCCTTTCCTGAAGCCGGTATCTCATGCGAGAACTGGACTCCATCTCCGTCGTCGGCGCAGGCCGCCTGGGCACCGCCCTGGCCGCGGCTCTGCGCGCCTCCGGCGCCACCGTCGAGGGCCCCTTGGCCCGCGGCGCAGTGCCCGGCTCGCCGGTCGTGCTCCTCTGCGTGCCGGACGGGGAGATCGCCACCGCTGCCGCCGCGATCGCATCGGGACCGCTCGTCGGCCACTGCTCCGGCGCCACGGGACTGGAGCCGCTGGCCGGCCACGAGGCGTTCTCGCTGCACCCGCTGATGACCGTCCCCGCGGGCTCCCCTCCGAGCGTGTTCGCGGGCGCCGGCGCCGCCGTCGACGGCTCGACGCCGCGCGGGTTGGAGGTGGCCACCGCGCTGGCAAAGCGGCTCGGCATGCGCCCCGCGCGGGTCGCCCCCGAGGACCGCATCGCCTACCACGCGGCCGCCGCCATGGCCTCGAACTTCCTCGTCACGCTGGAGTGGGCGGCCGAGCGCCTCGCCACGACCGCGGGCGTCTCCCGCGAGCAGCTCGCCCCGCTCGTGCGCGCCGCCGTCGAGACGTGGGTGGACCTGGGCGCCGAGCGCGCGCTGACCGGCCCGATCGCCCGCGGCGACGAGGGGACCGTGGAGCGCCAGCGCGCGGCCGTGCTGGAGCGGACCCCCGATCTGGCGCCGCTGTTCGACGCCCTCGCGGACGCCACCCGCGCGCTCGCCGCGCAGGAGGCCCCGGCGTGATCACGATCCGCACCAAGCCCGAGATGCGCCGGCACGTGCTCGCCGCCCGGGCCGCCGGGCGCCGGGTCGGGCTCGTCCCCACCATGGGCGCCTTCCACGCCGGCCACCACGCGCTGATGGCCGCCGCCCGCGAGGCGTGCGACGAGGTCGTGGTCTCCCTGTTCGTCAACCCCGCCCAGTTCGACGAGGCGAGCGACCTCGCCGCCTACCCCCGCGACGAGGCGCGCGACCTCGCCGAGGCCGAGGCGCTCGGCGTCGACGTTCTCTTCGCGCCCTCCCCGGACGAGGTCTATCCGGACGGCTTCGCCACCAGCGTGCGCGTCGCGGGCCTCGGCGACGTCCTCGAGGGCGCCGAGCGGGGAGCGGGCCACTTCGCCGGCGTGTGCACGGTCGTGGCCAAGCTGCTCAACATCGTCGCCCCCGACCTCGCCTACTTCGGCCAGAAGGACGCCCAGCAGGTCGCGGTCCTGCGGCGCATGGTCGCCGACCTCGACATCCCCGTGCGCCTCGAGATCATCCCCACCGTGCGCGAGCCGGACGGGCTGGCGCTCTCCAGCCGCAACGTCCGCCTCGACGCGGGCGAGCGCGCCCGCGCGGTGGCGCTGTCACAGGCGCTCCGTGCCGCCGAGGCCGCCCTCCGCGCGGGCGAGCGCGACACGGACCGCCTGCGCGAGGTGGCCCTGGACGCCATGACACCCCACGACGTCACGCCCGAGTACCTCGCCCTCGTCGACCCCGACAGCCTCCAGCCCGTCGAGCGCGTCGACGGCCGCGTGCTCCTCGCGGTCGCCGCGCGGGTAGGAGACACCCGCTTGATCGACAACGCCGTACTTCAGGGGTCTGACCCCACCCTGCAGCAAGATGAAGTGACCTCGAGACCGGTGGCGACCCCAGTCGGGGCGTCAACCACGACCAAGGAGATCTGATCGCATGTCCTCCGCTCCCCGGCATGACGACGCCCAGCCATCCCGCCCGCCCATCACGCTGATGAAGCTCGCCGAGAAGCGGGCCCTCGGCGAGCCGATCGTGATGGTGACGGCCTACGACCACCCGAGCGCCGTCGCGGTCGACGCGGCCGGCGTCGACATCGTGCTGGTCGGCGACTCGGCCGCCAACAACGTGCTCGGCTACCCCGACACCGTGCCCGTCACCGTCGAGGAGCTGCTGATGCTCTCGGCGGCCGTGCACCGCGGGCTGAAGACCGCGCTCCTCGTCGGCGACCTCCCGTTCGGCTCCTACGAGGCCTCCGACTCGCGGGCGATCGAGACCGCGCACCGCTTCGTCAAGGAGGCGGGCTGCGACGCCGTCAAGCTCGAGGGCGGCGGCGCCTCCGCCGACCGTGCGCGCGCCATCGTCCGCGCCGGCGTGCCGGTGATGGGCCACGTCGGCCTCACCCCGCAGACCGCGACCGCGCTGGGCGGCTACCGCGCCCAGGGCCGCACCGCCGAGCGGGCGCGCGCCGTGCTCGACGACGCGCTGGCGCTGCAGGAGGCCGGCTGCTTCGCGATCGTCTTCGAGGCGATCCCCGCCGACGTCACCGACGTGATCATGCAGTTCATGGAGGTGCCGATCATCGGCATCGGCGCGGGAGCGAGCACCGACGGGCAGGTCCTCGTCCTGCACGACCTGCTGGCCATCCACTCCGGCTTCAAGCCGAAGTTCGTCAAGGAGTACGCGGCGGTCGGCGAGGAGATGGTGCGCGGCGTCCGCGCCTACGCCGAGGAAGTCCGCAGCCGCGTGTTCCCAGGCCCCGAGCACTCCTACGGCATCGCTCCGGAGGAGCTCGACAGGCTCAGGGCGCTGGTCAGCGGGAAGCCGCGCTCCATCGCCTGATGCAGCTTTAACGACTTCGTTACCTACACTGGCCGGGCATGGCGCGTCTGTCCCAGCTGTTCGCCCCCCGAGAGCGCGAGTTCTTCGACCTGTTCGAGGAGGCCGGCTCCAACATCGTCCGCGCAGCGGCGCTGCTGGAGCAGATGCTCGACCAATGGCCCGACCACGGCGAGATCGGCCGCGACGTCATCGTCTGCGAGCAGGAGGGCGACCGGATCACGCACGACATCATCCAGCGGCTGAACCACACGTTCGTCACCCCGATCGACCGCGAGGACATCTACGCCCTCGCCTCGGGCATGGACGACATCGTGGACTTCATCGAGGAGGTGGCGGACTTCCTCGCGCTGTACCGCATCGAGGCGCCGATGGAACAGGCCCAGGACCTCGCGCGGATCCTGCACCAGGCGGCCCGTCAGGTCGCCGGCGCGATCCCGCGCCTTCGCCGCTTCGACGACATCAGCCACTACACGGTCGAGATCAACCGGCTCGAGAACGACGGCGACCGCGTCGTCCGCCAGGCGCTGGCCTCGCTGTTCGAGCGAGGCATCGATCCGATGCTCGTGATCCGCTGGAAGGACATCTTCGAACGGCTGGAGGACGCGATCGACGCCTGCGAGACGACCGCCAACATCCTCGAGGGCATCGTCATCAAGAACGCCTAGCGGCGTCTGGACCTGGCTATGGAGAACGACGTCGTCCTCTGGATCGTCGTCGCGACGGCGCTCGCGTTCGACTTCACCAACGGGTTCCACGACACCGCCAACGCGGTCGCGACGTCGATCTCGACGCGCGCGATGGCGCCGAAGGTCGCGGTGAGCCTTGCGGCGGTGCTCAACTTCGTCGGCGCGTTCCTGTCGCTGGCGGTGGCGGCCACGATCGCCAGCGGGATCGTCGATGCGGAGCTGGTCACGCTGCCGATCGTGTTCGCCGGCCTGATCGGCGCGATCTCCTGGAACCTGCTGACGTGGTACTTCGGGCTTCCGTCCTCCTCGTCGCACGCGCTGATCGGGGGTGTCGTCGGCGCCGCCTTCGCGGCCGAGGGCGCCAGCGCCGTGCTCGGGGACGGGCTCCTGGAGAAGGTCGTCCTCCCCGCGCTGATCGCCCCCGTGCTGGCGTTCCTGGTCGCGGGGCTCGGGATCCTCATCATCTACCGGATCGTCGGGCGCCTGCGGCCGAGCACGGTCTCGCGCAGCTTCCGGCTCGGGCAGATCGTCAGCGGGAGCCTGTTCTCGCTCTCCCATGGCACCAACGACGCGCAGAAGACGATGGGCATCATCTTCCTGGCCCTGGTCGCCAACGGGAACCTGCAGCCCGGCGACGACATCCCGAGCTGGGTCGTCGTCTCGGCCGCGTCGGCGATCGCGCTCGGCACCTACGTCGGCGGCTGGCGCATCATCAAGACGATGGGCAGCCGCATCATCAAGATGGACCCGGCACAGGGCTTCGCGGCCCAGAGCGCGGGCGCCGCGGTCATCCTGTCGGCGTCGCACGCCGGGTTCCCGCTCTCGACCACGCACGTGATCTCCGGCGCGATCATGGGCGCGGGGGCGGCCAAGCGGGTGTCGGCGGTGCGCTGGGGCGTCGCGGGCAACATCGTGGTCGCGTGGGTGCTCACGCTGCCGGCGTCGGCGCTCGTCGGCGCCTTCACCTACCTCGTCGTGCACCTCTTCGGCGACGGATCGCTGGGGCCAGTGGTGGTCAGCGGCGCACTGCTGATCGCGCTTGCGATCGCGATGGTGCGCCGCGTGGGCTCCGGCCAGACGCTGACGGCGGAGGGCTAGCCGGTGCTCGCCGCCATCGACGCCGGACTGCTGCTGGAGGTCGTGTGGGTCTCGATCCTCTCGGGCATCGTCGTCAGCGTCCTGTTCTCGCTCGTGGTCCTGTTCGGCGCCCGCTCGGCCGAGTCACGCCGGAGCAGCCGCGCCGCCGGCGCGATGGTGTACGCGACGCTGTCCGTGTTGGCGTTCACCGCCTTCGGCGCGCTGGTCGCCTACAGCGTGCACATCATGCTCTCGAAGGGCTAGCCCGCGGCCCCGGCCGGGTCCGCCGCGTCGGCGGGGTCGGCGTAGGTGATCGTCTTGAGCACCTTGGCCGGCGCGCCGGCGGCGATCGAGTACGGCGGCAGGTCGGTGGTCACGACCGAGTTGGCGCCGATCACGCACCGCTCGCCGACCGTCACACCGCTGGTGACGACGACGTTGGCGCCGCACCACACGTTGTCGCCGATCCGGGTCGGCCCCTTGGTGCTGAACCCCTGCCACGGCACGGGCCGGTCGGGGTCGTCGAAGCGGTGGTTGCCGTCGGTGACGAAGCAGCCGTTGGCGAACATGCAGTGCTCGCCGATCTCGACCTGCTCGACGGCGGCCACCTGCACGCCGAGGTTGAGGAACGTTCCGCCCCCGATGCGGATCCGCGCGTGCTCGGACCCGGTCAGCCAGACGCCGGGCTCGAGCACCACGTGCTCGCCCATCTCGAGCCGCCCGTCGAGGAACATCTCGAGCACATTCCCGTGCACGGGCCACCGGCAGAAGGAACGGCGGCGTGCGAACTCGAAATGGATGCGAGCGCGGTTCCACGGCAGGCTGTTGCGCTCGTACCAGCGCCATTTCTGGGCCCACAACTTGAGGTCCTCGCGCTGCATGCGGCCCGCAGTATGTCTTGCAGGACGTCGTAACTGCGCGCGCCAATGCCTCTCAGCGGCGGGCCTGGGCTATGACTGGCCCAGATCGTCGCCACCAGGGAGGTACAAAGACGTGCGCCCAACTCGCCCCAAATCCGTTCTTGCAAGTTTGCTTGCGGCAGGCCTTGCCGCCACCGTCTTCGCCGCGCCAGCCGGCGCGGCCGCTCCACACGTGGTCGCCCCCGGCGAGACGCTGTGGAGCATCGCCGCGGCCAACAACCTGACCACCCGGACCGTCGCCGCCTACAACGGCCTGTCCGAGGACAGCCAGGTCGTGCTCGGCTCCACCATCCAGGTCCCGACCACGGTCGAGGGCTACGCGTCGCTGCAGCAGGCCGGGCTCGTCCCCGCCGACCCGGCGCAGGCCGCTCCGGCCGCCGGCACGCCCGCCACGACCGTGGCCACGGCGGCCACCGCCGCGCCCGCTCCGGCCGGCGGGGTGGGCGGGGGTCCAATTCCACAGGGCCACTACAAGGTCCGCGCGGGCGACACGCTCGGCGGGCTGGCCGCGAACTCCGGCGTCTCGGTCGACTCGATGGCCGCCATGAACGGTGTCGACCCGTCCGCCCCGCTGCTGATCGGCACGGTGCTGAAGCTGCCGTCCGGCGCTCCCGCACCGCCGCAGGCGTCCTCGCCTGAGCCGGCCCAGACCGTGGTCCCGCAGGCGGATCCCGAGCCCACCTCCACGCGCCTCGGCGCGGCCGACATCCAGTCGGTGGCGGCGGCCCACGGCGTCTCCCCCTCGCTGGCGGCCGCGATCGCCTGGCAGGAGAGCGGCTTCAACAACGGCATGGTGTCCTCGGCCAACGCGCGCGGCGTCATGCAGGTCATGCCGGGCACGTGGAGCTACGTGCAGGACAACCTCGCCGACCGGACGCTCGATCCCAACTCGGCGACCGACAACGTCCACGCGGGCGTGCTGTACCTGAAGCGGCTGCTCAACGACACGGGCGGCGACGAGGCCTCGGCCATCGCCGGCTACTACCAGGGCCTCAGCTCGGTCCAGTCGCGCGGCATGTACGACGACACGCAGCAGTACGTGGCCAACGTGCAGGCGCTCCGCGGCCGCTTCGGCGGCTAGCGCCCTCCGGGGGCTCCGCGGCGGCTAGGAGTTCGTTGAAGGATGATCGGCCCGACCGGGGCGACCGTGGATCGAGCCGGGCGCCGCACGAATCCGAAGGGAATCCTCCTAGGATTTTCGAGGGTTCGGGTGGTGATCCGGCGAAGCGTCCATGGCCGCATCGGGCGTGGCGGGATCCTTCAACGGACTCCTAGGCCGCCGCGGGGACCTTCGCGCGGCTCTTGGCGCGGCGGCGTGGCTTGGCCTTCGGCTCCACGAGCCCGCGGAGGAACGCGCCGGTGTGTGAGTCCTCGATCGCAGCGACCTCCTCCGGCGTGCCGGCGGCCATCAGGTAGCCGCCCTCCTCGCCGCCCTCGGGGCCCATGTCGATGATCTGGTCGGCGGTCTTGATCACGTCCAGGTTGTGCTCGATCACCACGACCGAGTTGCCGGCCTCCACGAGCCGCTGCAGCACCTCGAGCAGCCGCTGGATGTCGGCGAAGTGCAGGCCGGTGGTCGGCTCGTCGAGGATGTAGAGCG